>JBLXCF010000006.1:0-195179 GCA_048265145.1 Aequorivita sp. | reverse complement strand
GGTTCATTGTCTTTGAAATCGGTTAACAACATCGAGTCTGTTGCCCTTTTCAATATGTTGGGCCAAAATGTATTGAGCACAAAAGTAGGTGCATCCACTTCAACGCTTGACATTTCTGCCTTGGCAACCGGAACCTATGTAATGAAGGTGGTTGTTGATGGTCAAACAGGAACTTACCGAGTTTTGAAAAATTAATCATTTAATAATTCATTCAAAAGCCATCCACGCAAGTGGGTGGCTTTTTTTATTTAATTAACTTTGCCCGATGAATTTGAAATATTCTTTTATCATCCCCGTTTATAATCGGCCTCAGGAAGTTCAAGAGCTTTTGGAGAGCTTTCTGGCCGTGCAATTTAAGGATGAATTTGAGATTGTACTAATAGAAGATGGCTCTACAGAAACGGCAGAGACTGTCGTTAAACGGTTTTCCGATAATCTGACAATTTCATATTATAAAAAGAAGAATTCAGGGCCCGGAGATTCCAGAAATTTTGGCATGAGCCAAGCCAAAGGCAATTATTTTATTATCCTTGATTCCGATTGCTTACTCCCATCTCATTACCTAAATACTGTAGATTCTTTTTTGCAAAAAAAATATTTTCATTGTTATGGAGGTGCGGATGCAGCGCACCACAGCTTTACAGCATTGCAAAAGGCCATTAATTACGCCATGACCTCTTTGTTGACCACAGGTGGAATCCGTGGGAGAAAATCCATGATTCAGCGCTTTGAACCAAGAAGTTTTAATATGGGAATCTCCAAGGAAGCTTTTTTAAAAACGGGTGGGTTTTCAAAAATTCATCCGGGCGAAGACCCCGATCTTTCGCAGCGCATCCTAAAGGCAGGCTATAAAACGACTTTCCTCCCAGGTGCTTTTGTGTATCATAAGCGCCGGATCTCTTGGGAAAAATTTTATATACAAGTAAAAAAATTTGGATTGGTGCGCCCTATTCTCAATAAATGGCATCCTACTTCGGCCAAGATAGCCTTTTGGTTTCCCACGATGTTCATACTGTTCGTGACCCTTTCTGTTTTGGGCGGAATTTTCCTCCAGCCACTTCTTTTGGCACCTTTGCTCCTGTATATCCTGCTTATTTTTTTCGATTCCTCTTTAAAAAATAGAAGCGCCCACATCGGCCTTCTGTCTGTAGCTGCGGTTTTTATTCAGTTTTTTGGTTACGGACTGGCGTTTCTAAAATCTAATTTTTACGTTAATTGGCTTCAGAAAAACCCACAAAAACAATTTCCCTCCTTATTTTTTAATTAATTTTAGTGCTGACCAAGCACAACCGTTATGTCTAAAGGGATTTTTAGAAATACCAAAAATGCAAAAGCCAATCGATTTTTGTTGTTCCTGCTATTAGCCACGATTTTTTGGATTTTGACCAAATTCAGCAGAGAGTTTACAGCAACGATGACTGCAAAAATAAATTATGAAAACATTCCGGAAACGGCCGCCCTTTCAGCTAACAACGCTAAGAAAATTACTTTTGATTTAACAGCAAACGGGTTTGAAATTCTTTTCTATAAGTTTAAAAAACCGAATGTAACCGTATCGGTCGGAACGTTTTATACAAAGGAAAATGGAGGTTTTACGATTTCCAAAACTGAGCTTTTGAGGTTGGTTTCTGAAAACTTCAACAGAAATTTGTCCATAAAAAATCTTTCCATAGAAGAACTGAAAGTGCATTTAGACCCCATTGTTCTCAAGAAGGTAAAGGTTATTGCAAAAACCGACTTCACATTTAAGAATGGCTTTAAACCTATAGACAGCATTAAAATCGTTCCTGATTCGGTCCAAATTTCCGGTCCTTCCGGCGCCTTGAAAAATATAGATAGGATTCAAACGGAGCTTATTTCTTTAGAAGGTGTGGAACAAACCATTTCAGAGTCTGCAAAATTGATCAGCCCTGGAGAAGCCATTGTCTCCATTAAGCCAAAGAAGGTACAAGTTGAACTTAGGGTTGCAGAATTCTCGCAGGGACAATTTACATTTCCCGTTGAGGTGGTCAATTTGCCACCTAATGTGGAAATACGAATGGTGCCCCAATCCGTAACGCTCACTTTTGACGCTTCAGTAAAGGATTTTCCATCCATTTCAAAAGAAAATTTTCGGGTGGTGTGCGATTTTTCAAAAGGAAACAAGGGTGAAAACTTTATGATTCCCTTTCTGGAAAAAAGACCCAAAAACATCTATAATGTGGTGTTTGAGCCAAAAAAAATCGACTTTTTCATTTTGAAATAATGGAGGAGCCCAAATACAGGAACGGCGCAAAAATAATAGGGCTTACCGGGGGAATAGGGAGTGGTAAAACAACCGTGGCACGTATGTTTGCCCGTTTGGGGGTGCCTGTATATATTGCTGATATTGAAGCCAAAAAATTAGCGGACGCATTGCCGGAAATACGAAATGAAATTATAAAATTGTTAGGGCAAGCAGCTTATGGGGAAGCCGGAATGAACCGAAGCTATGTGGCTGATCGAATTTTTAAGGATTCGCACTTATTGAACCGGGTAAACAACATTATCCATCCACGCGTTGCGGCACATTTCAAAAATTGGGCTGCCAATCAAGAAGCTCCGTATGTTATAAAAGAGGCTGCCATTCTTTTTGAAAATGGGGGCTATAAAAACTGCGATTTCACCATTTTGGTAACCGCGCCCGAAAATATTCGAATTGAAAGGGTTATGGCCCGCGATAAAATTTCAGAACAGGCCGTGAAACAGCGAATGGCCCATCAATGGAGCGACGAAAAAAAGAAACAATTGGCTGATTTCATCATTGAAAATAGCGACCTGAAAACTACCCAGAAGACCGTTCTTGAACTTCACGAATCGCTTCGCAATTCCTGATATTCATAGTATCTACCGAGGTTTGTTAACATTTGGTTAAATGGACAACGCCCTAAATGTTAAAATCTTACTTTTGGGTTATGAATAAAAAACTATTTGTTTTGCTCATCGCGCTAATGAGCCTTTCATTATTGGGGATAGTATTTGTTCAAGGGTATTGGATTTCCAATGCCTATAGTACCAAGGCGGAACAATTTACCATAAACGCAAAACAAGTTTTGCTTTCCGTGGCCAAGGAAATAAAATTGAGGGAAACCGAAGCTTATTACCAGCTTTACATTCCATACGTAGATAGCATAAAGATTCCGGACAACGTCAGTTTTACTGAATTGGCATACAAATATCAAAACAAGGCCACGAACGAAACCTATATTTTTACCGATGGCATTCTGGAACAAGATTATAAATTGTCCTCCGGCCTTTTTGATACAGCAACGGACAGCATCCAATTTAAAAAACTGACCAACCGAAAAACGAAAACGAGAATTTCCAATGGACTCGATGGCGTTACAACCACGGAGACCGGAAGTGTATCCTTTTCAAGAATGAAGGATTATGAGCAGAAGCAATTTGAAAGTTTTGTAAGCAACATTACCGCGCTAACCCCAATTTACAAAAGGGTGAGCCCGGAACTAATAGATTCTTTGCTGGACAATGAATTGAAGGAACGAGGGTTAAATTCAAAATACGAATTTGCCGTTTACAGCAACAACCTGGAAACCAAGGTGCGTTCAAAAAATTTTAAATACAATGAAGAAAGTACCATTGTAGTCCCTCTTTTTGATACTGAAAATGACACAACTTATCAGCTTTACGTAAATTTTTCCGAAAAGGAAAAATTGGTGCTGAACAGTATTTTGGGGATGGCCATTTTGTCCCTCGTTTTTACCGCGGTAATTATACTGGCCTATTCAAGTGCTATCTCATTAATTTATAAACAGCGCCAAATTTCCCAGATAAAAAGCGATTTCATCAATAATATGACCCACGAGTTTAAAACCCCCATCGCCACTATCAATCTTGCGCTCGATTCCCTAAAGAACCCGAAAGTAAAGGACAATAGCGAGTTTTTGGATCGCTATTTAGGGATGATTCGCGAGGAAAACAAACGCATGCACGCCCAAGTTGAAAATGTGCTTCAAATTTCAAAACTCGAAAAGAACGAACTGGATCTAAGAAAAGAACGGGTAAGCCTCCAAGAGGTGGTGGAAGATGCCATTTCGCACGTTAGTTTAATTGTTGAAAATAGGGGAGGATACATCAAAACCCATTACGGGGCTTTGCAGTCTGCCGTTCTGGCCAATGAGTCGCACCTTACCAATGTAATCGTGAACCTGCTGGACAACGCTATAAAATATTCTGAGGATGCCCCTAAAATTGATATATATTCCGAAAATGTCAAAAATTTCGTTATCCTTAAAATTCGCGATCAGGGCATGGGCATGAGCAAACCCGTCCAAAAGCGCATTTTTGAAAAATTTTACCGCGAGCATACGGGCGATATCCATAACGTAAAAGGTCATGGCCTCGGTCTTGCCTATGTAAAAAGGATTTTGGACGACCACGATGCGGAAATTTTTGTTGAAAGCGAAAAAGGAAAAGGCAGCACATTCATTTTAAAACTACACTTAATATCTTAAATACTTAAAATTATGGAAACAGAAAATAAGAAAATACTACTCGTTGAGGACGATCCAAACTTCGGAACCGTGCTAAAGGATTATTTGGCCATGAACGACTACAACGTTACCCACGCAAAAAACGGTATGGAAGGATTTGAAAAATTTAAAAAGGACGATTTTGACCTTTGTATCCTTGATGTAATGATGCCCTATAAAGATGGATTTACCCTGGCCAAGGAAATACGCGAGAAAAACGAAGATGTGCCCATTATTTTCCTTACCGCCAAGGCGATGAAAGAAGATGTAATGAAGGGGTATAAAGTGGGTGCGGACGACTATCTGAACAAACCTTTTGACAGTGAAGTGCTTTTAATGAAAATTAAGGCAATCATCCAAAGAAAGGCCACTGATTCCATAGCAGACAGCAAACAATTTGAATTCCAGATTGGAAACTTCCACTTAAATTCAAAACTGCGGTTTCTGACCTATGGCAAGGAAGACCCCATTAAACTTTCGCCAAAGGAGAACGAACTGCTGCGCCTGTTGGCCCTCCATAAAAACGATTTAATGCCGCGGGAATTGGCACTCACCAAAATCTGGCGAGACGACAACTATTTTACCTCCAGAAGTATGGATGTCTACATTGCCAAGCTGCGGAAATACCTTAGCAAGGACGACGGTGTGGAAATTGTAAATATTCATGGCGAAGGATTCCGGCTGGTCGTTAAGGACGAGGTGGACAATTAGTCTGAAAATTAAGATAAGTGTAAACAAACGCCTTCAATAGGCGTTTTTTTCTTTTAGGAAAGCAAGAATTTTCGATGGCTCTGTAGTATATTCAAACCAATGAATGGCCTCGTTTTTTTTGAACCAAGTATTTTGGCGTTTGGCAAACCTGCGTGTGTTTTTCTTGATTTCGGAAATGGCTTCCGGCAGCGAAATTTTGCCTTCAAAGAAATCAAACAATTCCCGATAGCCAACAGTTTGAAGGGCATTTTTATTTTTGAATTGAAAAAGTTTTTTTGCCTCAGCAACCAGACCCTCTGCAATCATGGCATCAACGCGATCGTTAATCCGTTGGTAGACCAATTGTCTATCGGCGGTCAACCCGATATAAACGGTTTTGAAAGTGCGTTCCGAATTTTCTTTTTTTAGGAAAGAGGAATAGGGTTTTCCCGTTGCGCGGCATATTTCCAAGGCGCGGATCAATCTATGTGGATTATGGTTATCCATGCGGTGAAAATAGGAAGGGTCTGCTTGCGCCAATTCTTCTCGAAGCAATGCTATACCGTTTTCCTTGAATTCGCTATTCAATTGTTGCCTAATTTCAGGGGGCACTTCCGGGAAATGGTCCAAGCCCTTCACCACGGCATCCACATAAAGCCCTGAACCCCCAACGAGAATGGCCACATCTTTCTTTTCAAATATTATTTTCAGTGCAACCAAGGCATCACGTTCAAAATCGCCAACCGAATAGTGCTCTAAAATACTTTTTGTTTGGATAAAATGGTGGGGAACGGCCTGTAATTCCTGAAGGCTCGGTATTGCCGTACCGATAGACATTTCCTTAAAAAACTGTCTGGAGTCCGCAGAGATAATTTCAGTTTTCAATGTTTTTGCCAATGCTATTGCCAAGGCTGTCTTGCCAATGGCCGTTGGACCAACCACGCAGATTAGCAATTTTTCTTTGCGCTTGCTCAAGTTTTTTCAATATTTTCAGGGTAAAGACTTTCTCCGCAGCGGTGACAGAATTTTGCATCGTCCCGGTGCCTATGCGCGCCACAGTTTCGGCAGGATTGCGTGTTTACGTGCACATAATCATCAGAAGCTTTTCTGGCATATTGGGCACTAACAATGCCCGTGGGAACCGCAATAACGCCATAACCTAAAATCATTATTAGGGTTGCCAGAAATTGGCCTGCCGGCGTTACGGGGGCAATGTCGCCAAATCCAACGGTGGTTAAGGTTACGATGCACCAATATACACTTACCGGAATATTTTTAAAACCACTTTTTTCGCCTTCGATTAAATACATTAAGGTTCCGGTGATAATGGCGACGATTAACACTGCAAAAATGAAGATGAAAATTTTCGCCCGGCTCTCCATTAGGGCCTTTTTCAGTTTATTTCCCTCGCCAATATATCGGGTAATTTTAAGTATTCTGAAAACGCGCAATAGTCGCAACGCGCGGATGGTGAGCAGATAATTGCTGCCAACGAAAATAAACGAGAGGTACAGGGGAAGGGTGGAAACTAAATCAATAATGCCATAAAAACTGAAAATATAATTTTTGGGATTCTTTACGGTAATGATTCGAGCAATATATTCAATGCTGAAGAAAATGGTAATGATCCATTCAATGATATAAAACAATTGGTGATATTTTAAATCAATGGAGTGAACGCTTTCCAACATTACTATTATAACGCTAACCACTATAAGAATGAGCAGGACAATGTCGAAAAGTTTTCCCAACGGAGTATCGGCTTCATAAATAATTTCGTGAAGTTTATAGCGCCAGGATTTTTTATCGGTGGGTTTCAAGTGTTTTGTTTTGAAAGTTAAAAATAAGCAACTTTTGCCTTAATCCGCTTTGGAAACCGAACGTATTACGGTTTTTACCGCCTTATTTTTCCGAAGATAATTTTGGATCAGATGCCGCACATCGCGACTGTCCTGCATGGGGTTAATAATGGTTTTTAAAACTTCCGGATTGGTTATTTGATAGTTAAGATTATAAAAACCATAGCCTATAAATACTCCATTTTCAATTAAAATTACAGACCGTTCCTCCACTTCCCTTCCGCGATCCAGGATCAAAACATCTTTGTTTTTATAATCCATCTGGTCCAAAAAACCCTGAACACGGCCATTGTATTCTTCAGTGGGTTCTTCCTTCAAGCAGGCCCCGTAACATTCGTGGACCGTATAATTGAAACAATTTCTTTTCGTGTCCGATAGGCCCGTAAGTTTTTGGCACAACTGGTTTTCTTCGGTAATCTTTAAAAGTGCCGTATTGGCCTGTTGATAATTGCTGAAAGTGGCATACGCTTTTTTTCTGCCGTCTGCTTTTTCGATTTTTAGGTTTATATAACCATTAGCATCCACAAAAGTCCCTAGTTGGTGGGTAAAAAGGGAAGTTGCACGTCGCGAGCGGTTTAGGATGGGATTATTTTTTCTAACCTCTGCCAATTCCTTTAACTGCGCGATTAGCTCGTTTCCGGTTCTTTCATAAGTAACGGTCCCTATTTCCCTTTGAATCTTTTTTGACTTTCGGTTTTCGTTGGTAAAATGTTGTAAGAGCCGCTTTCTGATATTTCGGCTTTTCCCAATGTAGATAATTTCTCCCGCTGCGTTGTGAATATAATACACCCCCGTTTCGGCAGGAGCATTTTCTATGATGTCCAAAAGTTTCGGAGCTATTTGTTGTTTGGGATCCTTTCGAAGGGTTGCTGTAATTATTTCTTTTGAAGTATCCTTTGCCAAAAGCATTTTAAAGAGGGCTACCGTTGCCTTTGCATCGCCCTGCGCGCGGTGTCGGTCGCTTAACGGAATTCCCAGGGAACGCACCAGTTTGCCAAGGCTGTAGGAAGGCATGTCTGGCATCAATTTTTTGGCCAATTCCACGGTACAAAGGGTTTGCCGCTCAAAAGGATATCCCAATCGGTCGAATTCGGTGGTCAGGATTCGGTTGTCGAAAAGGGCATTGTGGGCAACCATAATACAACCGTCCGTAATTTCAATAATACGTTTGGCCACTTCGTAAAACTTCGGAGCCTGCCGAAGCATATCGTTGTTGATGCCCGTTAAATTGACCACAAAGGGTTGTATGGGCCGTTCCGGATTTACAAGGCTGGCAAATTGGTCCACAATTTCATGCCCATCAAACCTATAAATAGCAATTTCGGTAATGCCTTCTTCATTGTATTTTCCCCCTGTGGTTTCTATATCTAAAATTGCGTACACCGTAAAAGTTATTGGGTTATTGAATTAATTGTTATTGGTATTTTTTTTGAGGTAAAAGTTCCCCCTTTGGTTGCTAAAGGGCTTCCCGTTCCCCAAATATAGCGCTGCCCACGCGCACCATGTTGCTTCCGTTGTTAATGGCAATTGTGTAATCGTCGCTCATCCCCATACTAAGAATTCTGAATTCTGGATTCTGAATTTTGAAATGGCCATATAGTTTCTTCAATTTTTGAAATTCTGTTGCAATCTGTTTTTCATCGTTGGTAAAGGTAGCCATGCCCATGAGCCCAACGATTTTTACATTTTCAAGTTTTTTTACGACTTCCGAAGCAAGGAGGGAAGCAGCTTCGGCTTCGTTCAACCCAAATTTGCTGTCTTCTTCCGCTATTTTTATTTGCAGCAAGCAATGGATGGTCCTGTTATTCTTTATGGCTTCTTTGTTAATTTCCTTTAGTAATTTAAAACTGTCCACCGCGTGTATCAAATTCACGAAAGGCGCCATGTATTTTACCTTATTGCGCTGCACGTGGCCAATCATATGCCATTCCACATCTTTGGGCATTTCCTGCCATTTGGCCTCCATTTCCTGAATTTTGTTTTCGCCAAAAATGCGCTGTCCGGCATGGTAGGCTTCCATCAAATCGCGAACGGGCTTGGTTTTTGAAACTGCTACCAAGGTTACATCCTTCGGCAATTTGGATTTAAAATTTCTTAAATTTTCTGAAATCGTCATAATCATTCATCTTTTTTCGCCATGCGTTATTTGCTATTATTTTCCCTTTTTAAAGTATCAGAATTCATACACCGTTACCCCACTTCTAAGTTTGGGCTCTATGTAGGTACTCTTGGGAGGCATTTTAAGGCCCTCGTCAGCAATTTGTTTCATTTCAGAAGTAGTAACGGCAACCAACCCAAACCCAACGGCAAATGCGCCCGAGTCCACAACGGTTTTCACATAGGCCAAATCTATTTTGCCGTGTGAATAGGCAATGCGCTGGTCGTTCCGCAGGTCTTCAATGCCCAATAGCGGTTTTAGGATGGTGGTGTATAAAATTTGGGTGTCCAGCGCATCTAGGGCATTTTTTATTTCATATTTGGTTTTGCGCAGGTGCAGGGAATAAAATTCTCCATCGAGATACATGCTGAAGTGGTGCAGCTCCGAGGGCTTGTAATATTCCATTCCCCGGTTTTCAATGCGGAAATATTCATCAAGTTTTATTAAAAATTCCTCCTTTTCCATCCCGTTCAGATCCTTCACCAAACGGTTGAATTCATAAATTTTTAAGTCACTTTCTGGAATTAAAAAGGACATAAAAAAATTATAGGGCTCCTCGCCCGTATGGTGCGGGTTTTCTTCCCGAAGGTCTTGGGCCAGCAAATAGGAGGAAGCCGAACGGTGATGCCCATCGGCAATATATAATGCTGGCATTTGGTGAAATATTTGCTGTATTCTGTTCAGCAGCGTTTCATCATCCACGTTCCATAGATAATGGGTGTCGCGGTAGGTTGTGGTAAACTCATATTCCGCGCGGCTTTGCATTACCTCTTCAATCAGGGTTTCCAAGTCGGAATTGTCGGGATAGGTTAGGAGCACGGCCTCTGCATTGAACCCAACGGTTTTAAGATATTCCTTAAAAATAACCTCGCGGTATTCCAAGGTATCCTCGTGTTTTTTGATTACATCAGCGGCATAATCCTGCACACTTGCCGCGGCTACAATTCCATTGAATTCCAGTCTATCCCGATTTACAATTTTGTAAATGTAGAAGGAGGGCTTTTCATCCTGCCTAAAGATTTCATCCTCCTTAAATTCTTGGTACCGATTTCGAACCAATCCATAGCGTTCTTCGCCAGAGATTTCCTTTTGGTATTTATACCCAGGATTCACAATGTGCAAAAAAGAAAAGGGATTGTCCCGCAACCGTGCCTCCACTTGCATGGCCGTATAGCTATCATAGGATCGTGCCGCTAGCAGGCTTACCTTGTCACGCGTGGGGCGAACAGCTCTAAAGGGGATAATCTTTGCCAATTTTAACGTTTAGAAGTTTTTAGGTTTGGTAGTTTAAATGTTTTATAGTTTAGGGTGTTCTGAACTTTATAAAAAGCGTTGGCTGCTCTGTGGTAAAAGTTATCCTTTCATAAATTGCGAAGAAACGTCTTCCGCTTTTCTGTTTTGGCTGTAATCATAAAAACCTTCGCCGCTTTTGGCGCCCAGTTTTCCGGCCATAACCATATTGACCAACAAAGGACAAGGGGCATATTTTGGATTCTTGAAACCTTCGTACATTACATTCAAAATGGAAAGGCATACGTCCAAACCAATAAAATCCGCCAAGGCAAGGGGCCCCATGGGGTGTGCCATTCCGAGGCGCATTACCGTGTCAATTTCCTTTACCCCGGCCACGCCATTATATAGGGTTTCGATGGCTTCATTAATCATGGGCATCAAAATACGGTTAGCCACAAAGCCCGGGTAATCGTTTACTTCCACCGGTACTTTGTTCAGTTTTTCGGAAAGGGCCTGCACGGTTTTGTAGGTGGTTTGGCTGGTGCTATAGCCTTTTATTATTTCTACCAATTTCATTATTGGCACGGGGTTCATAAAGTGCATGCCTATGACCTTTTGGGGCCGGGCAGTTACCGCCGCTATTTGGGTAATGGAGATGGAGGAGGTGTTGCTTGCCAAAATTGTTTCGGGGGCGCAAAGACGGTCCAAATCTCGAAAAATCTTCAGTTTTAGATCTACATTTTCTGTGGCCGCTTCCACGACAAGGTCGGCGTTCTTTACACCTGCTTCCAAGCTGGTGTGGGCAGTTATGTTTTTGAGCGTGCGCTCTTTGTCGGCCTCGGTAATGGTTTCCTTGCCAACCATGCGTTCCAAGTTTTTGGTAATGGTGGCCAAACCCTTGTCCAGTGATGCCTGGCTAATGTCTATCAGGTGTACGTTGTAGTCAAATTGTGCAAAGGTGTGGGCAATTCCATTGCCCATCGTGCCTGCGCCTATTACTGCTATATTCTTCATTGTTTTTAAATATGATATTTTTAGGATTTCAATCGGGTCTTAAAATTTGCTCAGGAATTTTAACCCCTTTTCGGTTTGACGGACTATATTTTTTTAAAATTTTCAATAATCAGCATGGCTACCCGAAGGGCTTCGGTACCTTGTTTTAAGGATACCTGTGGGGTGCGGTCCGCCTGAATGGCGTCGTGAAAACTTTCCAACTCGTCCAGAATGGCGTTGTTGTCGTTAATGGGTGGATTTTCAAAATAGATTTGTTTTTTGACCCCTTCGGCATTGGTGAGGACCATGGCAAATTCATCAGGGTTTTCGGGGGCGTCCTTCATTTTTACCACTTCACATTTCTTCTCCAGAAAATCTACGGAAATATAGGCATCGCGCTGAAAGAATCGGGCCTTTCGCATTTTTTTTAGCGAAATTCGGCTTGCGGTAAGGTTTGCCACACAGCCATTTTCAAACTCAATGCGCGCATTGGCAATGTCTGGCGTTTCGCTGATTACGGAAACTCCACTTGCGCTCACATTTTTCACGCGGCTTGGCACCACGCTCAAAATGGCGTCAATATCGTGAATCATCAAATCCAATACAACAGATACATCGGTCCCACGAGGGTTGAACTCTGCCAAACGGTGGGTTTCAATAAACATTGGGTTGTGGATTTTATCCTTTATTGCCTGAAAGGCCGGGTTAAAGCGTTCCACTTGTCCCACTTGTCCGCGCACCTTCCTTTCTTTCGCCAAATCGCGGATTTGCTCTGCCTGCAATACCGTTTCGGCGATTGGTTTTTCAATGAATAAATGCTTTCCGGCATTAATCACCTTTTCGGCACATTCAAAATGTGTGCTGGTGGGCGTTACCACCACTACCATATCACAGGCCTCAATCAGGTGTTCCATGGACGGGAAACTCTTGTAGCCAAATTCCTTTTCAATTTTATTTGAAGCTTCCTTGCTGGCATCGTAGAACCCAACGAGTTCATATTTTATGGATTGTTGCAGCAATTTTAAGTGTATTTTGCCCAAGTGTCCGGCACCCAGAACTCCCGCTTTTAGCATTGGCGTGTGTTTTTCACAAATGTACGGGTTTCAGGGGAAAGGTGAAAAAGTGAGCCATTTAAATGTTTAGCCGATTACATATCAAAATGCTTAAATCCGGAAATGGCCACCAAACTTCTTGATAGCTGGGTTCTGCGTTACAGTTGCTTATAATATCATTAGGCTTGGGTCTTTTTGGAAATGCGGTTTTATTTGGAATTCGGTGCTTTAAATTTGGTGGCAAATAGCCTATTTTGGTTATTTTGTAACACGTTAATGACTTCTGTTTTAAAATCTAATTTCAATTACTGTGAAAGATACATTTACCCATCAAGGAATGCGAAAAAAATTGATTGAAACCCTTAAAAAGAAAGGAATCAACGACAAAGATGTGCTGCGGGCCATTGGCAAGATTCCAAGGCATCTTTTTATGGATTCAGGCTTTGTGGACCACGCCTATGTGGACAAGGCATTTCCCATTGCGGCTGATCAAACTATTTCGCAACCTTATACCGTTGCACGACAAACAGAATTATTGCACGTAAAAAAAGGAGATAGAATTCTGGAAATTGGAACAGGAAGCGGCTACCAAGCGGCTGTGCTTTTGGAAATGGGAGCCGTGCTGTTTACTATTGAAAGACAAAACGAATTGTTTAAAAAAACAAAATTGTTCCTTCCAAAATTGGGTTATAAACCCAAAAGAATGATTTTTGGTGATGGCTATATCGGCTTAGAGGAAGAAGCTCCATTTGATGGAATTATCGTCACGGCGGGCGCGCCTTTTGTTCCAAATCCGTTGTTGGCGCAGTTGAAAATTGGAGGAAGGTTGGTTATCCCGGTGGGCGAAAATGTGCAAATTATGACGGTGTTCCTCCGGAAATCCGATACGGAATTTGAAAAGGAAACCTATGGAGAATTCCGTTTTGTTCCCCTTTTAGAAGACAGAAACTAACACTTTAGTTCAAAAACTACATTGTTTTGGTTTTCAGTATCTTTCTTTTGGTTGTTTGGAATAAATCCAAGTGCTTTTAGCAGGTTTTTTGAAGGAATATTCCTAAAATCCGTAAAGGCCTCAATGGTTTCAAAACCGCATTGGTTAAAGGCGAAATCCAAAACCTTTTTTAGCGCCTCTCGCATGTATCCCTTACCTTGAAAATTGGGGTCAAGGTCATAGCCCACTTCGGCCGTTTTTCTGTCTTCAGAAAAATTCCAAAGGCACAGGGTGCCAATCAGGGTGCCTGAATTCTTTAGGCATAAGCCCCAAGTAATGGATTTGGACTGCCGATAATGGGCGGCAATCATTTCAATGTGGGCTTTTGCCGATTCCAAAGTTTGTGGCGGGCGCTTAATGTATTGGGTGATAACAGGGTCTGAACGAAAATAGTAGATTCGCTCCAGATCGTCCAAGTTGATTTCACGTAGGAAGAGTCGGTGGGTGTTTAATATGGGAAACGGTGTGGCCATACTTGTTCGCCCTTGAGCACGGTTCAGTTATTCCTTAAAAATTTTATTAATTCCTCAAAAGATTCCGTTGCGGCATCTTCGTCATATTTTAAAAGATAATGCTTTTTGCTGATGAATGGAATGTAGCGATAGTATTTGCCTTTTTTCAGGCTTTTCACGTCGTAGCCGTGATAGGCTTCATCATATACTTTTATGGTTGCGTTTTCGGCCACAAGATGTTCCAGAATATCGTCCAATTTCACAATTTTATCCTTTCCGCCCGCCATTATAAGCACTGGAACTTTTGGTTCAAGTTGATTTTCGTAACCATTTGCAGGATAGAACATTGTGATAGATTTAATATTTAATCTTTCAAGCTCTGAAAGATCATTTGCCAAGGGAATCAGGCCCAGCCCGGCGCGCGACCACCCAACAATGCTTCCCTTGGTATTTGCGGCTATGTAATTCTTTTGTTTTGCCCAATTTAATGCCTCTTCCAGCGTCCATAGAATTTGAGCCGGTTCCTCTTCATCAACCTTTCTTTTGGAGGCTTTGTAGGCCGCCGCGTTGTCAACCAGCACTACCGAGATTCCCTCAGCATTTAACAGGCGGGCCACATCAAAGTAGTGGGTTGTATCCTTAAAAATGCGAAGGCCGCCTGTTCCGGGAATAAACACGGCCCATTTTGATGGGCTGTAATCCTTGGCTCTTTGAAAATGGAAAAAGTCCGTCATTTCCGCATCTTTTGGAACTTTTTGCATAGGAATGCAGGATGAAACGAGGAAACACAGCAATAATAATTTAAGATAAACCTTCATCTTTTATAATTTAAAAATATGTATTTGCTCTTTTTTGGGAATTGCACCTTTAATTGCCTAAAGGCCCAACAAATCCAAGAATTTCAACCCAAAAATAAAGGCACCGTCGCTGCCGCCGTTGTAGTAGGAACGCACATAATCTACGCGCAGCAATCTAAATTTCCCAATGCCGAGGTTGTCCATACCAACAGAGATTTCGGAATAGGGTTTGCGTTCCTCAGTACTTAAAAAATGGGCACCGACCACCAAATTGAGGTTCAATTGATTGATTCCGGGAATTTTTCCCAAAATATAGCCTCGGAAATCGTGTTCTATATGTCCTTCAAAATAACTTTTGTTGGTGCTTAAATTGTAATAAGGCAACAGGTTAAAAACGTTTGTGTAATTTGGTGAAGTGCCCACCCGCGTTTGGTTGCCGTTGAAATGCTTATAATCTATAAAGGAAATTCCATCACCATTGGCGAAAGTGCCGCCTTTTAGATTGTAATAAAATTGGCCTTTATTTCCTAAGGAAAGCGATTGGTTCACGCTGGCCTCAAATTGAGTATAATCGTATTGGTCCTGGCTTGTGGCGGCGCCATTTTCAATAATCAGGTTTAGCTCCGGAAATTTAGTGTCGCCAATATTGAATTTCATATCGGGGTTTGAAAAATATTTCTGCCCAAAGTTGATGCGGGCCCGCAACTTGCTTTTCACGATGCTGTGCGGGACAATGGCCGCATGATTGAAATCATTCGGTGCCAAGGGATTGTTGCTGGTGTAGCTAACACCGTCAAAAGGAATGGTAACATAATCAGTATTGTTGAAAAGCGGTTCGCGGTTTTCATAGCCAATCGTTGCGTAAAGGTGCAGTCCGTTGAAGACTTCTTGGCTGTAGCCAATTTCCCCAAAATTAAGGGCGTACAACTTTATAAAATTTCGCTCAAAGAAAAGCGTGGCAATGGTGTTTATGAGTGGCGAAATAGGCTCGGCATCATTAAATTGGGCCACAGTGCTGCCCCCCGATAAGGTGATGCGTAGTTTGTCCGTCCAATTAAAATTCCGAACCACTTTGGCGGTAAAACGCAAACGGTCTTCCGCCAAACCATAATCTGCGCGTATTGCTGCGGCGAGTGTGTTGGTCTGGTTTTCGTCATACCATTTATTGAATGTAAGCCCAACTTTGCTGGTATAGCCTTGTACCGTGTTAAAGCTGATGTTGGGCAGCGGCCCTTCATACCCCACGGACCATTTTTCAAAGGAATTCTTAAAAGTGTAACCTGTCAATAGGCTCAAGATGCCTGGCTTGTTCGTCTTGGCATCAAGCGAGTCCAGGTAGGGCTTGGAGCGCCGCAGTGTTTGGATGCTGTCTTTTTTTATATAATCCCGCAATTCTTCATCGGTCAGGGGAACGGGGCGGCTTCCGCGCCAATAGAGGCTGTCTTTTTTGTTGGCTTCGGGTTTAAAGGAAAGCACCTCGTTGGTAAATGTTTTTTTTGTGAATTGTGGGGTAAAGTCATAATTGCTATAAACCGCTATAAACCGGCCATCTCCCGTCATTCCCAAAAAACCAAACCCGAAATCGACGGTTTGGGAGATCTTTACCCAAAAATTGTTTTTCCGGTCAAATTTATAATTTTGCTTCACCATTAAATTGCTCACAAAAGGCACTTGTATTGCCGCCCCCGTTGTGGAAAGCTCAACACCATATAGCTGCCAGTCGTCCTCAACAATATATAAATAGCCTTGCCACACCCGGTCGTTGGGGCGTTTGGGAATAACCTTTATTTTGTTGATTAACTTGGGACCTTCATAAAAAACACCATCCAATTTGTATTCGTAATAGCTAAGCGCATTGTTCGCGATGGGAGATACCAATGCGGCGTTGAGCGAAATTGTATTTTCATAGAACGAAATATTCGCGCTTTGGGCACTGTTGAAACTAAAACCATTATCGTTGCCGCTCACTTTGCTGGCGATAATCTTTTCAGTAAAATTATCGGGTTTTTGGTAGGCAATTTCAGAAATGGTTTCTGAAAGATAAATGATGCCCGTGCGGGTAGAATCGAGCATGCCTTCAAAATCGCCCACTTCCTGACCCATGATTTTTTCGGGTACGTTCTGCACTTTCCAAAGGCCGCGGGAATAAAAATCGGCTGTGTATTCGCTCAATTTCTCGAGGTTTTCTTTGCGTTGGGCAATGGTCTTGCGGATAATCCGATAGGCCGGATCTTCGGCCGTGTTGATGACCACTTCCTCCAAACTGGTGGATTCCTCGGAAAGACTAACGTTCAATATATACGGAAATTGGGTAGGCGCAATGGTTTTGTTTAGTGTTTTGTACCCTAAAAACTGAAAGACAACGGTATGTTCCGTGGCTTTGGCAACATGCAGCGAGTAATTGCCATCGTCGTTGGTGGTGGTGCCTATATAACTATTTTGAAGATAAATATTCACATAGGGCAGCGGCTGCCCTTGCGCATCGGTAACTTTTCCGATAATTTGGGCCTGTAGCGCCAATGCTGAAAATAAAAACAAAACAAAAGGAATGCATCTCATAAACGGAAGCGGCCGGGTTTTTGGCAAATCATCCACCAAAATACCAATTCCGTACTTGTCCATAAAATTTTTATGAATTAATTATTAAAGGCCTTTTTGATGCGGCTGAGCTGCCTTTTTGTGTCGCGCTCTTTCATAGTCTCGCGCTTATCGTATTGTTTTTTCCCACGGCAAAGGGCAATTTCGAGCTTGGCCAGGCCGCGGTCGTTGGTGAAAAGCAGTAAGGGAATAATAGTGAGCCCCGAGTTTTTTACCTCCTTTTCCAGTTTTTTAAGTTCGTTTCGGTTTAATAGCAGTTTGCGTTCCTGCTTGGGAGAGTGGCTATAGTTAACGGCATGGCTGTATTCCTGCACGGTCATGTTGATGGCATAAAGTTCGCCGTTGTGGAATTCGCAAAAACTTTCTGCAATAGAGGCCTTGCCCTCGCGGATGGCTTTTATTTCGGTGCCTCGAAGTACGATTCCGGCGGTGTAGGTATCCAGGATTTCATATTCAAACTTCGCCTTCCGGTTTTTTATCCGAACGTTTTTCTGTATTGCCATTGGTTCTGCTTTTGTCTTTTAGTCTCGTTGCATTTTGTCTTTTCCTTTGGCGAAAATAACAATCATTATTTAAAGAGATCAATTTTTAATCTGGGTAGTTTCAACCTTTTTTTCGGTGCCATTGATCGTAACCTTAAAAAGGGTAGCGTTGTCTGCATCGTCCATTTCTTGATATTTTTCCTCGCCGATGAGTTGATTTACGAGCATGGGCGTGGTGTTGCTATGGCCGGCAATGAGCACGGTCTTTCCATTGGTTTCCTTTAAAAATGCTTCCGAATAGAGTTTTTTAGGGTCATAGCGTTTTGGCGTGAGTTGTTTCTGTTGGGCTATGAGGGAAATGGTCTGCTTGGTGCGAATATATTTTGTTATATAAATTTCATCAAGTTTAATAGGTTCAAAATAAACCGCCCAGCGTTTGGCCCGCATCATGCCGTCTATGGTTAATGCGGGATCAGGATCCTGAGGGTTAGTCCGGTCCTTTTCCGCGTGGCGGATTAAATAAAAGGTGGCGTTATAGTCATTATTGGTTTGGGTAGCCGCCACTACTTGTTTTTCGGTTGGTTGCCCACAAAAGTTGAACAGGGGCAAAAAAATTATGAGCAAGAGTATATATTTCATAATAAAAGAAATTGTGCTAACATTTTTTAAGAAGCCTTAGCAAAGTTATAACGAAAAGGGTAAAATCTTTAATATTCCATTATTAGAAATTTGTGGATATCAGTAGTAATTTTACAAGACGAAAAAGAAAATGATTTTACTAACTTAAAAACAAACGCTATGAACGAAGATCAATTTAAAGGCAAATGGAACCAAGTGAAAGGTAAGTTCAAACAGAAATATGCTAAGCTTACTGATGACGATTTAACGTATGCCGAAGGAAAATCAGACGAATTGCTTGGCCGTCTGCAAGAAAAAACAGGCGAGACCAAGGAAAAACTGAAAGAGCAGATTGACAAGTGGTAATTTTAAACTAAACTTTAAGTACCGCTTTATTTGAAGCCGGCTCCCTCAAGATTTTGAATCCAAAATTTTGAGGGAGCTTTTTTTTGTTATTTTATTAAATTAAGTAAGCTGAAAGCAAGATTTTAAATAACTTAGTGTTTCGAATCCTTTAAAATCAAATGATTATGAAAAAAATTACCCTTTTTTTATTGTGGATTGTTACCACAGCGACTTCACAAGTCGGCAATTATAACGTCGGCGACGTGGTAGATGATTTTACTGTTACCGATACCGATGGGATAGTGCACAATCTCTACACTATAACCGCCCAAGGAAAACATGTTTGGTTGGATTTTTTCTTTGTAGATTGTGGGCCTTGTCGACAAACTGCGCCAATTTTCAATGAATTTTACGACAAGTATGGCTGCAATGATGGAGAGGTGTATGCGCTGTCCATCAATCTCGGCAATGATGATGACGCCTATGTGGAATGGTATGAACAACAATTTGGTGGACCCTTCAATCACGCCCCGGCGGCTAGTGGCGAGGGAGGTGCCGGACCCGTTACCAGCAATTTTGGAGTAAATGCTTTTCCAACCTATTGCCTTATTGGTCCGGATAATACTTTACTCAACGGTGATATTTGGCCCCTCACTGGGGTTGAGACTTTCGAGAATAGCTTTCCCACGGGCTTTGACCCGCCTGTAATGGCTTGTACGCTTGGGGTAGCGAATAATTCTTCTTTCGACTTTAATTTGTTTCCAACAATTTCAAATGGAAACTTGACCCTGGAGCTTCCAATGCCTATGAAATCGACTGTAACTATTTATAATATGTTGGGACAGGAAGTATTTCAACAAGATTATTCCGAAAAAATAATATCCCTGAATCTACAAATTTCTGCCGGCACCCATTTGGTTAAGATAACTTCTGAAGAAAACACAGTCTTGAAAAGGGTTGTATTTTATTAATTAGTTTAATTTTTTTCAGAATCTAAAAACAAAAACCCCCGAGCAGAAACTTGGGGGTTTTTAAATTTGGTATTCATCCAAAGTTATTCAACCAAATTCTCTTGATTTCTGAATACGAGGGAATCATTAAAACTATCCAGTAAAATCACGCTTTCGGTGGTGATTTTTCCGGCGAGTATTTCTTTGCTCAATTCGTTAAGTACTTCGCGTTGGATTACCCTTTTTACGGGTCGTGCGCCAAATTGTGGGTCATATCCCTTTTCGGAAAGATAGGCGATGGCCTCTGGTGTGGCATCCAGTATGATATTCTGTTTCAATAACATTTTGGAAACGCCTTTTAGCTGTAGTTCCACAATTTCCCGAATATTGGCTTTTGATAGGGGCGTAAACATTATAATGTCATCAATCCTATTGAGAAACTCCGGCCGAACCGTCTGTTTCAACAGTGCAAGAACTTCAACCTTGGCGCCCTCCATTGCCGTTTCCGGATCCTTCACGCTTTCAAAACGTTCTTGGATTATCTGGCTTCCCATATTGCTGGTCATAATAATGATTGTATTTTTGAAATCAGCGAGCCTTCCTTTGTTGTCGGTCAAGCGGCCTTCGTCCAGCACCTGCAACAGAATGTTGAAAGTGTCGGGATGGGCTTTTTCTATTTCATCCAGTAATACTACGCTATACGGTTTTCGGCGCACGGCCTCGGTGAGCTGGCCTCCCTCGTCATATCCCACATATCCCGGAGGGGCACCCACCAAGCGGCTCACGCTGTGGCGTTCCTGGTATTCGCTCATATCGATACGGGTCATGGCGCTTTCATCATCAAACAAGTATTCGGCCAAGGCCTTGGCGAGTTCGGTCTTTCCAACCCCAGTTGTACCGAGGAATAGAAAACTGCCAATAGGTTTTTTGGCGTCCTGCAGGCCGGCCCGGCTTCGGCGAATGGCATCGCTTACCGCCTGTATGGCCTCGTTTTGACCCACCACGCGTTTGTGCAGGTGGTCTTCCAACTTCAGCAGTTTTTCGCGGTCGCTCTGCAACATTTTTGTTACGGGAATGCCGGTCCATTTGGCCACTACTTCGGCGATGTCCTCACGAGTCACTTCCTCTTTGATCATCGAGGAGCCGTCCTGGTTTTCGGCCAGTTGGGCTTCCAGTTTGCTCAATTGTTCTTGGGCTTCCTTGATTTTCCCATAACGCAGCTCGGCCACCTTCCCAAAGTCGCCCTCGCGCTCGGCTCTTTCCGCTTCCAGTTTGTATTCCTCAATCTGTGTTTTTAGATTTTGGACGTTGTCAACCACTTCTTTTTCGCTCTGCCATTTGGCGTTCAGCTCGTTGCGTTCCTCTTTTAGATTGGCAAGCTCTGCGTTGAGGGATTTTAATTTAGTTTCGTCTTTTTCCCTTTTAATTGCTTCTATTTCAATTTCAAGCTGCATAATTTTTCGGTCCAAAACGTCCAGTTCCTCTGGTTTGGAGTTGATCTCCATCCGAAGCTTTGAAGCCGCCTCGTCCATCAAATCTATGGCCTTATCGGGAAGAAAACGGTTGGTTATGTACCGTTCGGAAAGTTCTACCGCGGCAATAATAGCTTCGTCCTTGATGCGCACTTTGTGATGGGTTTCATACTTTTCCTTGATTCCCCGAAGGATGGAAATGGCGCTCTCGGTATCGGGCTCCTCCACCATCACTTTTTGGAAACGGCGCTCGAGGGCCTTATCCTTCTCAAAATACTTTTGGTATTCGTCCAAAGTAGTGGCCCCAATGGCGCGCAATTCGCCCCGGGCAAGTGCCGGTTTCAAAATATTGGCCGCATCCATGGCGCCCTGTCCGCCGCCGGCACCGACCAGCGTGTGAATTTCGTCAATAAAGAGCACGATATCGCCTTCGCTGGAAGTAACCTCTTTAATTACAGCTTTTAGGCGCTCCTCAAATTCACCTTTATATTTTGCCCCGGCAATCAACGCGCCCATATCCAAGGAATAAATCTCTTTTGATTTGAGGTTCTCAGGCACGTCGCCGTCCACAATGCGGTGCGCCAAGCCTTCGGCAATCGCGGTTTTACCGGTTCCGGGTTCGCCCACCAGCATGGGGTTGTTTTTAGTTCTTCTTGAAAGGATTTGTAGAATCCTACGAATTTCTTCATCGCGACCAATCACGGGGTCCAGTTTGCCATCGCGGGCAAGCTGGTTGAGGTTCTTGGCGTATTTGTTCAGGGAATTATAAGTTTCTTCGGCACTTTGGGATGTTACTTTTTCGCCACCTCGCAGTTCCTGAATGGCTGCTTTCATTCCTTTTTCAGTAACGCCCTGGTCCTTCAAGCTCTGGGCGATACTACTTTTTGAATTTAGAATTGCCAAAAGAAGGTGCTCGATGGAAACATATTCATCACCCATTTTTTTGGCAATATTGCCGGCCTCGAGCACGGTTTTGTTCGCTTCGCGGGAAAGCATAATGTCGCCACCAGAGACTTTGGGGAAACTTTCCAATTGCTTATCCAGAATGTGTTTTAAAGTTGAAATGTTAACGTTCAACTTTTTAAGAATGAAAGGCGTAACATTTTCGTCGACTTCAAAAATCCCCTTGAGGATATGCTCGTTTTCAATTTGTTGGTTGCCAAAACTTTGCGCGATTTGTTGCGCCTGCTGTATGGCTTCTTGACTTTTTATGGTAAAATTGTTAAAGTTCATATTTTTAATAGAATTTCAAGTTTCATGGTTCTGGTTTCAGATTTCAATTTTAAAGCCATTTTAAAATTAAGACAAAATGTCTGCTATATTCATTAGTTTAACAGACATTATGACTGTTTTAACACGGGTTACTTTATCATTTCTTTTGGAAAATACTGTATTTATTCTTGTAGTTTTGAACTGTAAGAAACAATTCTCAATTATGGGTTTTTTTGATAAATTTAAGTCGCCACGGGAAATCGCCAAGGAAGAAATTGTAGAGACTCCATGGCACGTTTTGGGCCGAATAGAACAGTTGGATGCTTTGGTGGAAGAATCGAAAAACAAACCAGTGGCTATTTTTAAGCATTCCACCCGTTGCGGGATTAGCCGTGGTGTATTGAAAATGTTTGAAAGAAATTATTCGCTGAATGACGAACAATTCAAGTTGTACTTTCTCGATTTGCTCCAAAACCGGGAGATTTCCAATGAAATTGCTACCCGCTTTGGGGTACAGCACGAAAGTCCGCAATTGTTGGTGATCAAGGATGGCAAGGTGGTGCACCACCATTCGCACCACGCGATAGATGCAGCGCATTTATCGCAATTTGTATAACGGTTTTTACTGCGAGTTATACCGCAAAATCTCTTTAAACCGTTCCTTAATATCCCTTCCGGCATCAAAAACCATTTGCTCGTTAGTGGGAAAGGGGATGAAGCGATTGCCTATCAACCTTTTGTCTTCGGCCGAAAGCGCCCGCTCATCACCCCAATAGGTGGCAAAAACATTCTCAAAAATAAATTCCGTGGAAATGGGAAAGTTGTTTTGTTGTCTTCTTTCGGCCAAATCTTTATAAACTACTGTTCCGTCTACAAATACGGCCTTTTCTTGATG
Organism: Aequorivita sp.; assembly: GCA_048265145.1. GTDB lineage: Bacteria > Bacteroidota > Bacteroidia > Flavobacteriales > Flavobacteriaceae > Aequorivita. The sequence goes on along the minus strand of JBLXCF010000006.1, from coordinate 171,871 downwards.
GGTAACGGTGACCACGGCCGAAACATCTATAAATCGTTCAAATCTAATGGGGTTGCCCAAGCTATCTTTTATAATATTTCCGGCGCGGTCGCGTCGGTAATCGTAGCCATCGCTAACGCGTTCTTTGCGGTGGTACTGCTTTTCAGTAATACGCTCGGGGGAAATATGGATGGTTTGAAAATTGAGGTCGATGCCCAAATCATATTGAAATCCATTTTCTTGGCGGCTGTGATATTCGGTCCAAAAATCGTTTAAGCCATAGGTGTTAAAATCCAACAAGTCGCGCTCTAATCGAAATGGAATAAATTGCCTCGTGTGATTGTTCAATTGCACAAAGACAAAATTGGTGCCCCGGAAATGGGCATCTTCCCGCAGTTGTTGCACGTCTCGGTAATGGGGCTGTACCTCATCCAATTCACATAAAACATTATAGGCGCTCCGGTAATCAATCTTTGTATCGCGCTGCATATAAATTAAGGCTTCTTGGTAGAGTGCTTTTACATAAGCATCTTTCGCGGCGAGCAGCTCGTTGGAAAAATCTGAAAAAACAAAGTTGGCCTTTCTCCCCATTTCTTTGCTATACAAGGGAAGAAGCGGGAGGATCAAATCCTGCCGCGCCTGCAGATCGAGTAAGGTGTAATAAATTTTCTTGGCCCCGGTCGGGCTGTTTTCTTTTTTCAGAAAATCAAGACGACGCAAATCGTTTTCATTTGACTTCAAAAAAGCTTCCTCCAATAGGCGAATGTGCGGGTCGTATTCCTTGGCGACTTTATCCTTTTGAAGTTTTTTTACCGCAAGGGTAATGGCTTGGTCGTAATCGCCTCTGGCAACAAACTTTTGGGTGCGCTTCACGCTGTTGCAAGAAATGCTGAAAAGTGCCGAAAATAGGAGTAAATAAAAAGCCTTCATATTGAAATTGATTTGGTTCTGAAGGCAGAATTACAATAGTAGTGCCAATTTATTCTGAAGTAATTTTGAATAGGGTATGGGTAGAAATAAAACACCAGACACGAAAAAAAGTGATTTTTTTCGTGCCCTGTGGAAAATTCTATTGTTTTATGGCTGGCAGCAATTTGGTTCTACATTCCCCAAAACCAATACGCACGCTTTCATTTTTGCAATAACCCTTTAATATAACGGTGTCGTTATCATTGATGAATTTGCGCTCGGTTCCGTCTGCCAGTTTGATGGGTTTTTCTCCGCGCCAGGTCAGTTCCAACATGGAGCCATAACTATCGGGGGTTTTTCCTGAAATGGTACCGCTGCCCATCATATCGCCGCTGTTCACGTTACAGCCATTAATGGTGTGGTGGGCCAGTTGCTGGCTCATGTTCCAATACATATATTTGAAATTTGAAGTACATACCTTCGTTTCTTCCGAATTTTCAGGAGCAATGTAAACTTCAAGATTAATATCATAACTCTTTTTGCCTTTATATTGAAGGTAGGGGAGCTGTTCCATTTCTGGTTTTGGGCCTTCTACCTTAAAAGGTTGCAGGGCATCCAAAGTGACGATCCACGGCGAAATGGACGAGGCAAAGTTTTTTGCAAGGAAGGGTCCCAGCGGCACATATTCCCATTTTTGGATATCGCGGGCACTCCAATCGTTAAAAAGTACCAATCCGAAAATATATTCTTCCGCTTCGTTCACTGGTATGGGTTCGCCCAAAACGTTGGCATCGGTAGTTATAAAGGCCATTTCCAACTCAAAATCCACTAGTTTGGAAGGGCCGAACACGGGTTCGGTTGCGCCCTCGGGCATCGTCTGTCCCCAAGGCCGCCGCACGTTGATGCCACTGGGAACAATGGAAGAACTTCTGCCGTGATAGCCCACGGGAATGTGCAGCCAGTTGGGCATCAGCGCGTTTTCCTTGCCGCGGAACATGGTGCCCACATTGGTGGCGTGCTCCTTGCTGGAATAAAAATCGGTATAATCGCCAACCTGTACGGGCAATTGCATTTCAACTTCATCCAAGGTAAAAAGAATATGCTGCCGATGCTCCTTGTTATCGCGAAGGCTTGGATTTTTGGCATCAAAAATTTCAGCAATACGGTTGCGCACCAAACGCCAGGTTTTCCGACCATCGCTTATAAAATCATTTAATGTGTCCTGCAGAAAAATATCGTCGGTAAGGTCAATCCCCTTAAAATATCCCAATTGGTGCAGGGCGCCCAAATCGATGGCATAATCGCCAATGCGGGTACCGATGGTAATAATGTCGTCGCGCGTCAAAAATACGCCAAAGGGGATATTTTGTATTGGAAAATCTGTATCTGGCGCGGTATCGAGCCAGGTTTTGCGTTTGGGGTCGTTTGCTGTTATGGACATGCTTATGAGATTAATTTTTGGGTTGTGGATAAATCTAATAAATTATATTTCAACAATATAAAAATCAACAAATTATTTGCTGCTTATACCCGTCCAAACCCTGAGTCTTTGTTAGTAAAAATCTGTATCAAATATAGATATTTCAATAAAGTTACCGAATGGAATCACTATTTTTGGAATTAATTAACTTTCGGTGGAGGTTCCTAGTTAATGGGTTATAGTTTGTGGTTTTCTCGCTGCATTTCCCATTTTTTCGACTCTAAACCATAAACCATAAATTTTGATTTTTTTATGCAACGCGACGAACAAATTTTTGAACTCATTGAAGAGGAAAAACAACGCCAGTTAAACGGGTTGGAGCTTATCGCTTCAGAGAATTTTGTGAGCGACCAGGTGATGGAAGCTGCGGGTTCTGTACTAACCAATAAATATGCCGAGGGCTATCCTGGAAAACGCTACTATGGCGGTTGTGAAATAGTGGACGAAGTAGAACAACTGGCCATAGATCGTGCCAAGGCACTATTTGGGGCCGAGTATGCCAACGTTCAGCCCCATAGCGGCTCTCAGGCAAATACTGCGGTGTATGCTACATGTTTAAATCCTGGCGACAAATATTTGGGGTTTGACCTCAGCCATGGCGGACACCTCACCCATGGCTCTCCGGTAAACTTTTCCGGAAAATTATACAACCCCGTATTTTATGGAGTGGACAAGGAAACAGGCCGTATTGATTATGACAAGGTAGAGGAAATTGCCATCAAGGAGAAACCAAAAATGATCATTGCCGGGGCTTCGGCCTATTCGCGCGAAATCGATTATAAGCACTTTCGAGAAATCGCCGATAAGGTAGGCGCCATTCTGTTTGCCGATATCGCCCACCCGGCCGGTTTGATTGCCAAGGGAATTCTTTCGGATCCGCTCCCGCACTGCCACGTGGTTACCACCACTACCCATAAAACCCTGCGTGGCCCACGTGGCGGCCTAATTTTGATGGGCAAGGATTTTGACAATCCGTTTGGCATTACGCTGAAAAATGGAACCCTTCGAAAAATGAGCAGCTTGTTGGACAGCGCAATTTTCCCCGGCAATCAGGGCGGGCCATTGGAACATATTATTGCCGCAAAGGCAGTGGCTTTTGGCGAAGCCCTTACCGATGATTTTCTTCATTATATGGTACAAGTAAAGAAAAACGCTGCAATAATGGCCCAAAAATTTGTTGAAAAAGGCTACGATATTATTTCTGGCGGCACTGATAACCACATGATGCTTATCGACCTTCGAAATAAGAACATCTCTGGAAAGGAGGCCGAGGAAGCACTCGGAAAAGCCGATATTACAGTAAATAAAAATATGGTTCCCTTTGATGACAAATCGCCTTTTGTTACTTCCGGAATCCGCATCGGCACGGCTGCAGTAACTACCCGCGGCCTGGTGGAAACCGATATGGAAAAAATTGTTGATTTCATCGATGCGGTAATCAACAACCACGCGAATGACGACCAATTGGAAGCCATAGCCAATGAAGTAAATGAAATGATGGCCGGACGCCCCTTATTCAAGCACTAATATGCGCTACACCGAAAGACTTCAGCTGCGCAAATATGAAATTGCGGACGCGCCGTTCATTTTCAAATTGATGAATAGCGAAGGCTGGCTCAAAAACATTGGCGATCGGAATATTAAATCGGTCGCCGATGCACGGGCCTATTTGGAAAAAAACTATCTGCCCATGTATTCCAAATATGGTTTTGGGCCCTTTTTGGTTTCCTTGCAGGATGGCACCCCCGTTGGATCTGCAGGTCTTTACAAGCGCGATTCTTTGGAGCATCCGGATATCGGATTTGCCTTTTTGCCTGAATTTGCGAATAAAGGTTATGCTTTCGAGGCCGCCTCAACGGTAATGGAATTTGCCAAAGATACCCTGCAACTTCAGACCATTGTGGGCATCACTTTGGAAACCAACCAGCCGTCCATAAAATTGCTGAAAAAACTGGGTCTGAGCGAAATTGGTACCTTCACCTATGAGGACGGGGAAGAACTTTTATTATTTTCAAATTAAGTATAATGATTACTGACCAAGACAGAAAATTTATTGAACGGGCCATTGCCCTTTCGGAAGAAGGAATGGACAACAACGCCGGTGGGCCCTTTGGCGCCGTAGTTGTAAAAAAAGGTGAAATTATTGCCGAAGGCTTTAACCAAGTTACCTCCAGCAATGACCCCACCGCCCACGCTGAAGTAGTGGCCATTCGGAAGGCATGTGAAAATTTGAAAACTTTCCAATTGGCAGATTGTGTTATTTACACTTCCTGCGAGCCCTGCCCCATGTGTCTGGGCGCTATTTATTGGGCACGCCCCAAAGCGGTCTATTATGCGTGCACCAAGGAGGATGCCGCCGAAATAGGCTTTGACGACCACTTTATTTATGATGAAATTGAAAAGGATATTTCCGAAAGAAATATCAAATTCATCAATATTGATCGGGAGGAGGGCAGGAAAGTTTTTAAGAAATGGGAGTCAAAAGAGGGGAGGACCGACTATTGAAAATCTTGAAATCAATACTGTTCACGGCATTGCTCTTTTTCATTTCATGCGCCGAAACCAAATCGCCAAACAACAGATTGATAGGGTTTTGGAAATTGGAAAGTATGAAGGTGCGCGACAGCCTAACGGATACTTGGAGCCCATACCGCGGAGGGATGGACGGCTATTTGCTTTATGATGCAACTGGCCACGTGGCGTTGCATCTCTATGACAAAGGCTATGAAGAAAGCGCTGTGGAATTCCCGAATTTCAATGATTCCATACCCTTGGAGGCCCTGCGGTATCTTACCAAAACTTACTATTATATGGGCACTTATAAAGTTTCGGAAGCAGATAGTATTGTTTTGCATCATAAACTATCCCATTCCAATCCCTCTGAATTCGGACTTACGGCCAAACGAAAATTTTACTTTTCAGGCGATACCTTAATAATGCAGCCCGTGGAACAGAAAAACGCCAGGTTGAAACTCAAATGGTTAAAAGCAACGTAATATTTTAACAACAAAAAACCCATCGGCAAGGATGGGTTTTTGTTTGGGTTGTTTCCTTTAAAACTCGACGCTCTCGTAAGCCCCAGCATCGGGATTGGTATTCGATGGAGACGGTCTTTGATTGCCATTAAGGTCCGTTGCCGGCAAAACATTTGGTTTTCCAATCCCTTCTGCTGCCGAATTTCCAAATTCAATGTTGAAATTATTGTTTTCGGTATCTTTAAAAATGGGGTCCAAATTAAATTTGCTTTCGGGGTAAAGGGTGGCATCGGAAAAGTTGTAGAGCGGATTATTGCCAAACTCGCCGGAAGGATCTTCGAAGCGAATCAAAGAATTTTCAAATTTAAAATTGAAATCCCCCAAATCTGCCTTGTTCAAAGAGAATTCTCGGCGTTCATTCCCATATACGATGCAATTTATGAAATCGGCCTTTACCAGATCTGAAACAAGAATTTCTATTTCCGTTTCAAAACTGTTGTCCAGAGAAACCGTGGGGAAGGTTCGGAAGCCGTCAGTCCAGTAATTGGCAAAGGTGCAGTGCCTAAATTCATAACTGCCCCCAAGTTGTATGGCCAAAGAAGATTGGCCGCTGTTGTTTATTACCACATTTTCACCAACAATGGCACTGTTGCGCGCCAAAAGGCCCACATTGGTACTGTTATAAACTTGCACATTGCTCAAGAAAAGCGGACTGTTGTCTGCCAACAGCCCTACGGTACTATTTTTAATGGTGACATACTCAAAGCGGTTGTTGGTGCTACCGGCGGTCAACCAAATGGTGAGCCATTGTCCCGGGACGTTGCTAAAACTTGGTTCAAGGCGGTCGCCTTCAAAAATAATTTCGTTTTCCATGGCCTCGCGGTCATTGCTATAGGTTCCAATGGCTTGTATTGATCCTTCATTTGCCACAATGATCCCGCTATCGGCATGAAAGTGAACCCGGGCTCCGGCTTCTATATTTAGGGTTTTATTGCCCGGGACGGCCGCATAGCCATAAATTACGTACGGCCTTTCATTGGTAAAGGTCAATTCTGTGTCATCGAGGAAAAATCCTTTTACCTCAACCGATTCTTCGCCACTTCCCAACGTGAGGGTTTCATAGGTGCCATCGGCATATTTTTCGGGATATAGGAAAACGGCATCTTTCACCAGTGTTACCAATTCCACTTTCTGCTCGTTGCCGCCGCTGTCAAAAAGGAGTTGGTCTGTATAAAGAAATTCTTTGGGGTTTTGGGGAAGGTTGTTGATGTTGAAAGTGGTTTCGATAAAAATAAAAATACTGTCCTTGGCCAATATTTGTACATTTTCAAAAACCTTTCCGGGAACACCGTCAACATTTAAACGATATTGTGAGGCTTCGCCCTGACCCAGGCGGACCGTGGGTATATGAATGTCCTCATCACTTCGGTTATAGACCTTAAGATTGTAGGTACTGGAACCAATGTTTGAAAATATAGTATCCAGATAAACCGTATCTTTCGAAAACTGCAGCTGCCCTGTGCTTGCGACTGTTTCAAAATCATTTCGGCAGGAGCTCCAGAATACCATGCAGCCTAACAATGCCAACGCGTATAAATACTTCATGCAAGTAAATTTTTGGTAAAAATATAACTTTTTACGAAGCATATTATTGTAAATGCCAGAACTTTTCAAGAATGGTGACGGTTGGCAATTCCAAAAAAATTAATTTAAAACAGCTGTACTTAAAACTTTGGAAATGGGCCTCCGGAACCTTTGGAAGGTGCTATTTTTCCAAAATTTCTATCTTGAATAATTTATCCCAATTTTTACCGGTGATATAAAGTATATTGGGTTCGCCATTGTAGGCTATCCCGTTTAACACGTCCAGTTTTGGATGTTGGGTTACTTTTTCCTTTAAGTCGGTTAGGTCTATTACCCCTTCCACCGCACCATTGGTGGGGTCAATGATGGCTATGGAACCTTGCTGGTACACGTTGGCATATATTTTTCCTTCAACCCATTCCAGCTCGTTTACACTATTTATTTTGCTTGTATTGGTGTAGATTTCAATAAAGTCCTTTTCTGCAAGCGTGTTTGAATTGAGGGTCCAAATTCTATCGGTTCCATCGCTTTTGTAAATATTTCCGTCTTCATCATGACACAGGCCCCACCCTTCCTTGCTTTGGCCATATACGAAGGTTCCGGTCTGTTCCATGGTTTTAAGATTATAGATAAAACCGGTGTTTTCGCGCCATGTAAGCTGATAAATTTTATTGTTTAAAATGGTGAGCCCTTCGCCAAAATACGGATCGGCCAATTGGACCATCTTTAGAATTTCGCCTGTTTTGTAATCGGTTTTGCGAAGTGTAGATTCTTTATATTGACCGGTGCTTTCGTACAGGGTATCGTTTTCAAATTCTAAGCCCTGGGTGTAGGCATGAATATCGTGGGGGTAGGTCTCCAAAATCCGATAGGTGTAGAGCTTGGGTTTCACCGGCGAGAGAATAGTTATTTTCTCCCAAGTTTCATAGACTTCGGAATCGCTGTAAATCCGGACCTTTAATACTTTCTCGCCCAATTTTTTGCCTTTTAGGCTCACTTTGTTTTTTTTAACTTCAAGCCTTTCGGTATTCAAAAAATAGGAAACGGAATCAATTTCTATATTTTTCTTGTTCTTTAAGGCAATCTCCAGTTCATTTTCTGGGGTATATGTTTTTTTTGGATTGATTATTTCTAAGGAAAAGGCATTGTTTTTATCTCCGGTATTGTTGCCACAGGAAACAGCAAAAAGCACTAAAAAGTTAAAAGCTAAAAGGTTATAAACTTTCATTTTATCTATAATTTTTCCGCAAGGTATTTATTAAAATTGAAATTGAAAAATACTTGTGAAAGCATTAAAAAGCCCTATCTTTGCAGCGGCAAGTCCTACACAACCAGCTCCTGTTGAATCCCCCAGGGCGGGAACGCAGCAAGGGTAAACGGTCGTAGCGGTGTGATGTAGGTAGCTTGCCATTTTTTGTTTCCGCTACCCAAGTTTCGGGATGGGGGCAAATGGGGTGAAGTCCACATCATTATTCACCAGTCATAATTCAACTTGCGAATCAACCAGTCCCAAATTCCGAGAATTCTTTTTTCTCTTTTCTTTTTTCTCTTTTCTTTTTTCTCGTCCTTTGCTTTTTAACACGAGTTTATGCCAAAAACAGTACTCATAACGGGAGGTTCCTCGGGAATTGGAAAGGCTATTGGCGACTATCTTGTAGCAAGGGGATATCGCGTATTCGGCACCAGTAGAAATCCTGAAAAAGTTAAGAATTCCAAGTTTCCACTTTTGAAATTGGATGTAAACGATCCAGCTTCAATTGATGGCGCTGTCGCGGAATTTATCCAGAAGGCTCAAAAAATTGACGTGGTCATAAACAATGCGGGCGTTGGCATTACCGGCCCCATTGAAGAAACGCCCGAAAACGAAATAAAAAAAGCGTTTGATACCAATTTTTTCGGACCCATACGGGTTATAAAGGCGGTTTTGCCCCAGATGCGCGAACAGGGTTTTGGGCGCATCATTAACATTACCTCCATTGCAAGCTATATGGGCCTCCCTTACCGCGGCATGTACTCTGCTTCAAAGGCCGCGTTGGAAATTGCTACGGAAGCCCTGCGGATGGAAACCCTTCAATTCGGAATTACAATGACCAATGTGGCCCCCGGCGACTTTGCTACAAACATTGCTGCAGGTCGTTACCATGCACCGGTCCTGGAGAATTCGCCTTATAAAAAGGACTACGGAAACACAGTTAATTTAATGAACGAACACGTGGATAGGGGTAACGATCCTTTGGAAATGGCAAAGGCGGTCCATAAAATAGTTGAGACCACAAATCCTAAAATACACTATAAAATCGGTGCGCCCCTGCAGAAATTTTCCATAATACTTAAGCGTATTTTGCCCGATAAAATGTATGAGCGGATGGTATTGAGGCATTATGGGTTGAAGTAATTTTAATATGAGGTCCGGTGTATATGGATTTTTTAATAGCACTTATTTTATTTCTTCCCTTTTGGTATATTCTTATGGAACAGCAATTTCTAACAAATAATGGGATATGTTTTAAACATCTATCCATTTCCTTGGTGGCCCTTGGTGGTGGCATCATTTATCACTACTTTTCAAAAACCCCCGATAAAGAGCTGGTCTATTTCATTTCACAAATGCCCTTCAGTTTTATTATCCTATACAGAATTATTAGAATACCCTACTTTTCCATTTATAAAAGAGAACCTGAAATTTCAAGGCATCCAGAAAAAAATATCGATATTATCCCTTCACTTTTGGTAATGGGCGGCTGTGTGGTTCTTCCCTTCCTGATAGACCTATATATTATTAAATGTGGATTTCAACAATGAAATAAATTGATTTATCAAACTTTATAAACAACCATCTCCATTCGAAATTTTCTTCCTTACTTTTGTTGCTATAAATTTGAAATAATTGTTATGAAATTCTTTATCGATACCGCAAACCTTGACCAAATAAAAGAAGCCCAAGACCTCGGCGTGCTTGACGGCGTTACTACCAATCCGTCGCTGATGGCCAAGGAAGGCATTTTCGGGAAGGACAATATTTTAAAACACTACGTGGATATCTGCAAGATCGTGGACGGCGATGTCTCGGCGGAAGTAATCGCTACTGATTTTGAGGGCATGATCAAGGAAGGAGAAGAGCTTGCGGAACTTCACGAACAAATTGTTGTAAAAGTGCCTATGATAAAAGAAGGCGTAAAAGCCATTAAGTATTTTACAGACCACGGCATCCGCACCAACTGCACCTTGGTGTTTTCGGCGGGGCAGGCCCTCTTGGCAGCCAAAGCCGGAGCAACCTATGTTTCACCCTTTATCGGCCGTTTGGACGATGTTTCTACCGACGGGTTGGAGTTGATTGCCGATATTCGCCTTATTTATGACAACTACGGTTTCGAAACCAAAATTCTCGCCGCTTCCGTGCGCCACACCATGCACATTATCAATTGTGCCAAAATTGGAGTAGATGTCATGACCGGGCCGCTTTCCGCTATTGAAGGCTTGCTGAAACACCCGCTGACCGATATTGGTTTAAAACAATTTCTGGAAGACTATAAAAAAGGAAATTAGCCGCTAATCATTGTAGCGCGCGGTACGGAATCGGTACTTCTATCTATTGAGAAACCCCAGCAATAATTCCTCAAAATTGCTATTGAACATATTGGTTTTGCCCTCAAGGATTACCCCGTTCCTATCCACGATCAATACTTGGTTCATGGAATTGATTACCAATTTTTTTTCAGCGTCGGCTAAGTTCTCGAGCTGATATTCCAAGGCGGGATTGTAGCCGGAATCTTTTACGGATTTTCGCCATTTTTTAAAGTGGGTATCGGTGTTAATCGCGATAAAATCATATTCGGGAAATTTGGCTTTCAACTCTGCCGCCCGGTTATGGATGTTTTTTTGAAGGCCTACGGATTGATTGTTCCAAAAATACACCACGCTGGGAGCCTTCACGATTTCCTGTAAATTTTTTACCTCGTTGTCCGTGTTCACCAAAATTACATTCGGTATTTGGTTGCCCGCGGTTAGCTTTACAGAAGCCTCAAAAATCTTTCGGACCTCTTCCAGATTTTTCTCGTCTGTATTCATTTTGGAATACGCCCCAAAGAATTGCCTTTCCTCGGCTTCGTCTTTTGCATTTACCAAATACCACATGGCACTGTAGCGAAGCAAGCTATTCTTTAACGAATCTGAGGTAACCATGCTGTCAATCAACTCTAACTTCCGATAATTGTATTTATAGGAATTGCGGTCAATCGATTTGTTATTGGCATATTGGGTGCAGACCATATTTTCAAAATATCTGTTTAGGAACCGATAATATGGATAATAAAACCTGAGTTCGTTCCGATCAAAATCAATTTCCTTGCGGTACTTGAAAAATTCCGGCGTAAATTTTTCTGGATAGCTCCGATTGGCCGCGGCAAACATTTCCTTTTTGGAATAGTAATCATAATTAATATTGGCCAATGCAACCTGTTTAAATTTATCATCCACCTCATTTTCTTGAACAAATTCTTCAAAAAGAATCATCTTTTGGGCCTTTAGCGAATCTATTCTATCTTCAAAATCCATGGCCGAAAGGTTGTACCATTTGGAAAGATTCTTGTTTTCAATTTCATTTTGAAGATAAAGATCGATCAATAAATTATTCTGTTCACCGCCCTTTCCAGAATAGGCGAGGGATTCATCAAAATCCAGTGTATTCAAATGGATGAGCAAACTGTCCCCCGGCTCTATGAAGAAAACTTGCGATTCGCCATGTTTTAAAAAATAAAGACCTTTCCTGATTTTATCTGTTCTTAAATGGAAAAAATTGTTTTTGTCCAGTTTCACAGTGTCCAAAACGGTTTCGCCTTTTGAAAAAACAATGTAGTCCTGTGTTGGGTTAATTATTTGGCCCGAAATATAAGTGGTCAGAACCGCCTGTTCCTCTTTATTTTTGCAAGAACCTAATGTGGCAACGGAAAGAATGAAGAGAAGTATTTTTCTAAACAATGGCACTACGGTATGAATTAACGAACAAATGTAACCGAGCCAATTGCTGCAATTTGTTAAAAGGTGGTTAAAAGGTTTTTTAAAACGTTAATCTTTTCGGGATAACGCGCAAATGGCTACTTTTGCGCAAAATTTCAAAAAAATACTATGCTTTCAGTTTCAAATCTATCCGTGCAGTTTGGCAAACGCGTTTTGTTCGATGAGGTGAGCACCCAATTCAATTCCGGCAATATATATGGAATTATTGGCGCAAACGGTGCAGGAAAGTCCACTTTTCTAAAAATTCTTTCCGGAAAACAAGAACCTACTTCGGGCCACGTACATCTGGAAAAGGGCAAGCGGATGTCCGTTCTTGAACAAAACCACAATGCCTATGATGCCTTTAATGTACTGGAAACCGTGGTGCGCGGAAACAAGGAGCTTTTTTCTCTAAAAACACAAATAGACAAACTTTACGAGGATTATACCGATGAAAATGCCGAAAAAATAGGAGAGTTGCAGGTAGCTTTTGAAGAAATGAACGGGTGGAACGCCGACAGCGATGCCGCCGCCATGCTCTCCAATCTCGGCATTGATGAAAGTATGCACTACACTTTAATGCAAGATCTGGACGGAAAACAAAAGGTTCGCGTGCTGTTGGCCCAAGCCCTTTTCGGTAATCCGGACGTGTTGATTATGGACGAGCCCACCAACGATTTGGATTATGAAACAATCAATTGGTTGGAGAATTTCTTGGCAAACTATGAAAATTGCGTAATTGTTGTTTCCCACGACCGCCACTTTTTGGATGCCGTCTGCACCCATATCAGCGATATCGATTTTGGGAAGATAAACCATTACAGCGGCAACTATACCTTTTGGTATGAAAGCAGCCAGCTTGCCGCCCGCCAACGCGCCCAGCAAAACAAAAAGGCTGAGGAAAAACGCAAGGAGCTGCAGGAATTTATAATGCGCTTTAGCGCAAATGTGGCCAAAAGCAAACAGGCCACCTCCCGAAAAAAAATGCTCGAAAAATTGAACGTGGAAGAAATTAAGCCCTCCAGCCGTCGCTACCCCGCCATAATCTTTGAGCGGGAACGGGAGGCAGGCGATCAGATATTGAATGTTGAAAACCTTTCTGCATCAATCGACGGGGAAATCCTGTTCAAAAACGTGGACATCAACCTGGCCAAGGGCGATAAAGTGGTAATCTACTCGCGAGATAGCCGGGCAGCCACTTCCTTTTATGAAATTTTAAATGGAAACAACAAGCCGGATTCCGGCTCTTTCCAATGGGGCATAACCACTACTCAAAGCTATTTGCCTTTGGACAATGAAGCTTTTTTTAAAAATGATCTATCACTTGTTGATTGGTTGCGCCAATATGCAAAAACCGAAGAAGAGCGCGAAGAAGTATTTCTCCGCGGTTTTTTGGGCAAAATGCTTTTCAGTGGGGAAGAAGCCTTGAAAAAAAGCAATGTGCTGTCCGGGGGTGAAAAGGTGCGCTGTATGTTAAGCCGTATGATGATGCAACGCGCCAATGTTTTAATGCTTGATGAACCAACCAACCACTTAGACCTCGAGTCGATAACAGCGTTCAACAATTCCTTGAAAAATTTCAAAGGTACCGTGCTGCTGACCACTCATGACCACGAATTTGCCCAAACGGTGGCCAACCGTATTATCGAGTTAACGCCAAATGGGGCCATAGATCGCTATATGTCCTTCGATGAATATATGGGTGATAAAAAAATCAAGGAGTTGCGGGATAAGATGTATTCCGTGGAGGCTTAAAAGTAAAATTGGCAATTCACTTTTTAAGGATCGCCAAGTTCCTTTAAAAATTCATCAATGGTTTTTTGCGCCTTCGCAAGCTGATCCTTTCTTAAAAAAACCATGGTCTGATTAGCGATCCCCATGGTGAATCCAGCGTGGAGGCTACTGTCGTGGTCGTTTCGCAAAATGGGGCTGATTCCAATTTCGTTCAACCGTGCAACCAAGCCTTTGGCAATCAGGGTTGGGCCTGTGTAAATCCTAAGGGTTTTTGCCATATTTATTCCGATTCGCCAATTTCCAATAAATAGGCGTCCACTATGGGTTGGGCAACAGCCAGTTCATCCTTGCGGACGAAGACGCGCACTTGGTCGTCAAATTTGCTGCCGCTGCCAAACATTACCCCACTTTGTTCATCATCGCGCAAAATTGGGGTGATTCCGGCATCTTCAAGCCTGCCTACGAGTGCCTCGGCCAATATATCGGAACCTGTATAGATCCGGACTGTTTCTTCTGTATTATTCGACATATTCTAAAATTAAGAAATTAACATTAATGGATTTTTTTTAACTTTTTTGGAAGTATAAGCCGTTATGCATTGTAATATTTACTATCCCAAATGGCGCCATTAAAGTTTTTGCCTTTTGCGAAGCCATAGAACAATACAAGGCCTGCTACCGCCTTAAAAATGAAAATGCCCAAAAAGATATATTCCGCAATCCCCGGATTTTTGGAAAACCAATGCATGGGCGCCAGTGCCGTAACAAGAACACTCAACACAAAAACCGTGAATACCAAATTATCAAAACTTTTATAGGGCCACATTTGCAGACGTCGCAGGGGGTGAAGGTCGTTTCCCCATTTATGGATCAAGTAGAAATAATCATTTCCCATAGGCGCGAAAAGTAGCGGATCGTCAGCGTTTTCCAACTTTAAAAGTTTGGCCGGTGCCACAATTTTGAAATTGCCCAAAACAATTTGATGGTCGTTTTCAAGCTTTCTGATTGCTGAGATTGCTTCCGCAGGAAATTCACCCTTAAAATAATGGGAGTCCAAAAAACGAAGTCGATAGGTTATGCAAAGCTTTTTAATGTCTTCAATATGGTAGATGTGTTCGCTTTCCAACAGATCGAAACGGAAATGGTTTTCCAATTCGGGGTTTTTTTCTGAAAGTTGGACAACAATTTTGGAGCGTTTTTCTTCGTTTTCTGCAAAAATGCGTTCCACTTCTTGCATAATTTCCTGTGCGGCAATTCGTTTGGAACGAAATTTAAGCAGTTGATTTTCAATATTGGTTCGGGAAAACATACTCAGAAATATTTTAGGAAATTAAATTTACACAGTACCGCCGAAGATTACAAGTATTTAACACAGTTTCAAGAAAAATGGATCGCCAATGACCAGCCTTCTTTTGCAAAAAAATGCGTTTGTAATTGTTATATTTACAACTTCAAAATAAATGTTATGCTTTTAAAAAATTCGATTTTAATTCTTCTTTTTCTCTATTTTGTTTTTCCGGTTTCCGCCCAAAAATATCTTTCCACCGAAGCCGCAGTAGTTTCAAAAAACCTTGGGAACAGCACTTTTACCTCCAACAAATCTTTTTACGACAATATTGTGGATGCGCCCGATTTTACCATTATGGCTCAAATTTTGAAGACCGACGGTTCTCGAAAAAATTTGGAAAGCCAGGAAATGGTTACCTTTTTTGCAATCTCTGATGAAGCTTTTTTGGAGTTCAATAAAAAAACCCGCGATTCCCTTCTTGGAAATCCACAAATCCTTAAAGGTGTTATTAAATATCTGGCCGTTCCGGGCAGATTGGATAGCCATTCTCTGAAAACGGAAATTGCCAAAAAGGGCGGACCAATATATCTAAAAACCTTGTCCGGCGAACAACTTGGAGTGCGCGAGACCAACGGGGAGTTGCAATTGTTCGATTCAGAAAATAGGTCTGCTACCATTATCGCGAAGGATTTCTATCATAAAAATGGATTTTTTCATATTATTGATGGGCTGATATTTCCCCGTTAAAGTATTCAAAAAGCGTTAAACAATCCTTAAAATCCGGAACCAGCAAAACCGCTGTTTCCGGATTTTCGTTTATAGCCCTATAACATAAACTAAAAACATTATTATGAAATCAAAACTTTTTACAGCAGTAGTATTTTCAGTGGCCTTAACGGCCGGAACGGTTTCCAGTTATGCGCAGGGAAAAATGAATAAACACGAAAAAACGGTAATGGTGGGTGGTGCAGCGATGTATCCGAGCAAAAATATTATCGAAAATGCGGTCAATTCCAAAGATCACACCACGTTGGTAGCAGCAGTGAAGGTGGCAGATTTAGTGGAAACCCTGCAGGGCGACGGACCTTTTACCGTTTTTGCCCCCACCAACGCGGCTTTTGAAAAATTGCCAAATGGAACCGTGGAAACTCTTTTGAAACCGGAAAACAAAAAATCGCTTCAAAATGTATTGACTTATCACGTAGTTGCGGGCAAACACACTTCGGCCGCCATTATGAAGGACATTAAAGAGGGCAACGGAAAATCAACTTATAAGACGGTTAACGGCGGAACCTTAACCGCCATGATGAAGGGAAAGAATCTTGTTTTAAAAGATGAAAATGGAGGCATGGCCACAGTTACTATAGCAGATGTTAACCAATCCAACGGGGTTATTCACGTAATCGATTCGGTGGTGCTGCCAAAATAGATTGACCGGATTGCGCTCCATTTTTACCTTTAACGGCGACCTTAAGAGTCGCCGTTTTTATTTTGACTGGAAATTACCGAAGTTTCGCCCCAAATTCCGATTCGAACTTTTGTTTCAACTTGGCCATAATCTTGTCAATCTGTTTATCTGTCAAAGTTTTTTCATCATCTTGAATGGTGAAGGTCAAGGCATAACTTTTTTTACCCACGGGAAGATTTTTTCCTTGGTAAACATCAAATAGATTTACGGATTTCAACAATTTTTTTTCAGTAGAAAATGCGGCCTCACGAAGGGCCCCAAAACTAACCGAATTGTCCAGCAACAGGGCAAAATCGCGTTGCACAGCTTGATATTTTGCAATAGGTTCCACTTTGGAATTTTTGGTGGATAGTTGTTTCAACACTACGTCCCAATGAAAATCGGCAAAGAAAACTTCGGCATCAATGTCAAGTTCTGTGGTAATTTTTCTTTTCACCATTCCAAAATCCACAACGATTTCCTTGTTTCTTTTAAAGCTGATTCCTTCTGAAAACAGATCGGTTTCAGCGGAAACTTCAGTGAAATCTCTAAGCCCTAAGCGTTCCATAAGCGCGACAACTGTTCCTTTTCCGAAGAAAAAATTGCTTTTGGTGTCTGGGGTGGTCCAATTTCCCTCCGTTTTCAAACCGGTTATAAAAAGCGAGAGATGCTTTGCTTCTGTTTTTCCACCGGGAAAATTATGATAGGTTTTTCCGAACTCAAAAAGTTTTAGGTTGCCATTTTTGCGGTTACTGTTATAGGCAATGGCCTCTAAGCCAGAAAAGAGCATGGATTGGCGCATCACGGACAGGTCGTTGCTCAAAGGGTTGAGCATGGAAACGTTGTAGTTTTCCTTTATTGTTGAGCTAAGTTTGCTGTATTTGGGTGTTGTCAGCGAGTTGTTCAACATTTCGTGAAAACCCAGGCCGGTCATTTGCAGCGCGAGTTTATTTTGAACATCATAATCTTCGCCGGGCAAAATGGTAGAAATAGAGGCGTTGAGTTTTTGGGTAAACTTAATATTGTTATACCCATATACTCGCAAGATTTCCTCTATCACGTCCACATCGCGCGTAACATCGTTTCGGTAGGCGGGGATGGTCATTCCGATTCCCGTTTCGGTAACGTTGTTCACCTTCATTTCCAACGAAGTGAGAATATCCTTTATGGTTTCTTTTGAAATTTCCTCACCAATCAGTCTGTTGGCTTTTTCAAAATTTAGAAACACTTGGTGGTCCTCAATTTTTTTTGGGTAAATATCCACAAGATCGCTCGTTATTTGGCCCCCGGCCACTTTGTTGATCAAAATTGTGGCATAACGCAGGGCATAATCTGCAATGTTGGGATCTATGCCGCGCTCAAATCGGAAAGAGGCATCCGTGCTCAGGCCGTGGCGCTTGGCGGTTTTTCGGATGCTAACCGGATTGAAATAGGCGCTTTCCAGAAATATACTTGTGGTTTCTGAGGTAACGCCACTGTTCATTCCGCCAAAAACCCCGGCAATACACAGTGGTTTTTCGGCGTCGCAAATCATTAAATCTTCTTCGTGTAGCTCGCGCTCTGTTCCGTCCAAAGTGGTGAATTTGGAACCTGCCGGAAGTGTTTTTACCTCAATGGTATTGGAAGCAATTTTGTTGGCGTCAAAAGCGTGCAGCGGTTGGCCCAACTCGTGAAGCACATAATTGGTAACATCAACCACATTATTTATCGGGTTCAACCCAATGGCTTTTAATCTATTTTGAAGCCAGGAGGGACTGTCGGTAACGGTAAGATTGCTCAGAGTTATACCACAATAGCGCGGTGCCAAGGTGCTGTCCGCCACTTTCACATTCATTTTTAAGGTGCGATTGTCCACCCGAAAACTACTGGTTGATGGCGTGTTCAATTTTGTTGAAATTCCTTTGTGAAGCAGTCCCGCTTTTAAATCGCGCGCAACGCCCCAGTGGCTCATGGCGTCGGCACGGTTTGGGGTTAGGCCAATTTCAAAAACCGTGTCGATTTCCACTTCCAGCACTTTGGTCAAAGGTGTTCCAGGTTTCAACTTGGTGTCCAGGACCATGATGCCCTCGTGCGACTTACCGAGGCCGAGTTCGTCTTCGGCACAGATCATTCCCTCGCTTAGCTCCCCGCGGATTTTCCCCTTGTTGATCTGCCAGGGTTTGTCTTCGGAGTCGTACAGCGTGGTCCCAACGGTTGCAACCGGAACTTTTTGGCCAACGGCTACATTGGCCGCGCCACAAACTATTTGGAGAGGTTCGCCGCTACCAATGTCAACTTTTGTAACTTTTAATCGATCTGCATTGGGGTGTTGCGTACATTCTAAAACGTGGCCTACCACAACGCCTTCGAGTCCACCTTTTATAGACGAAAAATCCTCAATTCCTTCTACTTCAAGTCCAAGATCGGTAAGTAATTCGCCTGTTTTTTCGGCATCCCACGGAAGGTTGATGAATTGTTTTAGCCAGTTGTATGAAATCGTCATAAATGTATAATTCTATAGAAGGGGCAAAGATAGTGTTCTATTGTTTATTGTTTATAGTTTCTTATTTATTGTTTTACAGATTCTCGGATTGGTATCCCACTATTTCTTCAAATTCCGAAACCGTTGCAAAAGCGTGGGATGGGAGTAATGCGCAAACACATAGAGTGGGTGGGGAGTAAGATTGCTGAGGCTGTTTTTTGAAAGTTTTTTTAAACCGGAAATAAGCGGAGGAGCAGCGTAGGTGTTTTTGGCAAAATTGTCTGCTTGGTATTCAAATTTTCTGCTGAGATAGTTCATTAATAAACCGGTTATTCCAGAAATGGGGCTGTATAGCACCCCGAAGGCTACCAAACCAATGTGGAAAGAGGGTTGCGAAACATTCAGCGCTTCGGAAAGCAACGGATTTCCTATAAACAACGAAAGCAACCAAAGCGTAAAACCTGTCGTAATTATCGCGGCAAAAAGGTTGATGATAATGTGGTTGCGTTTGTAATGGCCTACCTCGTGCGCGAGGACGGCGACTATCTCTTCTTCGTTTAAATCATTTATCAGCGTATCGTAAAGAGTTACGCGCTTTTCGCTTCCGAAGCCAGAGAAATAGGCGTTGGCCTTGGTGCTGCGCTTGCTGCCGTCTATCACAAAAATCTTATCGAGGGTAAAACCCACCTTTGAAGCGTATTGTTCAATTTCCGTGCGTAGTAAACCTTCATCCAACGGCGTTTGTTTGTTGAAAAGCGGTACAATCAACCGCGCATAAAACAAGTTCATCAAAACAGTAAAAACGGTGATGATCCCCCACGCATAAAGCCAAAAGTTTTGGCCCGTGCTTTGGTAAAACCAAATAATCGCTCCCAAAAGAAGACCACCGATGATGGCGCCCATTGCCCAGCCTTTCACTTTGTCAAGGAAAAAAGTTTTACGTGTGGTTTTGTTAAAACCGAATTTTTCCTCGATTACGAAGGTGCTGTAATAGCTGAACGGAGTGCTCAAAATATCACTCGCTATCATAATAATTCCGAAGAAAACCAGTGCAATGATAATTTCATTGTTTGAAATGGACCGAGCCAAGGAATCAACAAAAGCAAAGCCATCCAAAAAGAAGAATAGGAGCGTGGCGATAAGCGAAATTGTAGAGGTTAGAATTGCAAATTTGTAACGTTCCTTTTTATACCGTTGCGATTTTTTGTATTCGGCTTCATCAAAAACATCCTGCAATTCCAAGGGTAGCGGATCGTTGAAATGTTTTGCATTGAGGAAATCTAGAATTTGGTCAATAACAAAACTGATTGCCAAGATGGAAATTATTATATAAAAAAGAGTTTCTGGGTTCAAAGAATTTAAAATTTAAGGTTCAAAATTCAAGGGCTTGATTGTATTTCCCCCTTCGGGGGCTAGGGGGCTTTGCGTTGCCGTTTGGCCTCAAAAATAAGGATTCCCGCCGCTACTGAAACATTCATGCTGTCAATTTCGCCCTGCATCGGGATGATGATGTTTTGGGTTGAATTTTGTAGCCATTCCTCCGAAAGGCCTGTTGCCTCTGTGCCCACGACGATGGCGGATGCTTCCCTAAAATCAATGGAATCGTATTGCACTGAAGCCTGTAAGGCAGCACAGTAAATGTTGATTTTCTTTTCCTTTAAAAATGAAATGATTTCCGAAATGCTTCCCGTTGCAACGTTATTGGTAAACAAACAGCCAACACTGCTGCGGATGATGTTTGGGTTGTACATATCGGTTTTTGGGTTTGCAATTATTACCGCATCAACGTTGGCTGCGTCCGCGGTTCTAAGCAATGCGCCAATGTTTCCCGGTTTTTCGGGGGCTTCGGCGATTAGAATTAAAGGGTTTTTGGTTGCAGGTTGCAGGTTGGCAAGTTCTAAATTTTTTGATTTCGCTATGGCCAAAACACCTTCCGTGGAACTGCGATAGGCAAGCTTTTGGTAGATTTCCGCAGTTATTGCTATAAATTCCGTTTCAGCGGTTATGGCTTTTTTCAGAATAAATAATGCTTCTTCGGAAATGATTTCGGGACAGAAAAGCAAGGTTTTCAAAAGATAGCCGCCTTTTAATGCAAGTGAAATTTCGCGTAGCCCTTCAATCACAAAAAGGTGTGTCTTTCGGCGTTCGCGCGATTTTTCCTGCAATAAAACAATTTGTTTAATTAGCGGATTTTGAAAGCTGGTAATGGTCTTTTGCATCCTGCAAAGATAGGCTACAAATACTTATATGCAGTTCCCAAATTGATACGCAACCCAACGCTAATGTTGAAATAGTTTGCGCCTTTAAAGGTATCTTCCAGCTCCGCAGGCGTTTCGACGTTCATAAAATCGTGGCGAAGTTCGGGGGCAATGTAAAATGACAAATAGGGAATAACGCGATAGGCTATTTCCGGATTCAGCCAAACGGAGGTGGCAGTATCCTGAAAATTGTCATAATAGCCGTCATTGTCATAGGTCGAGGCACCCACGCCAACGCCCAAGCTGAGATCGAATTTATTGATATGAGTTTCGTAGCCGGCAATGGCACCCACGGTGAAATTGGTTGTTTTCCTATAATTTCCCAACAAATTTTTATCGGTAACCTCGGCATTGAAAACGCTAAAATAGGGCCCGATATAAATCCCTTTATACGCATTTACCTTAAAGGCTATGCGCGCGCCGGTCTTTGTTTCCATTCCGTTGTTCACAAAATTGTCGCCAAAGGCGATGGGGAAATAAGGTCCCAACACAATGTTCCCAATATTCTTTCCGGTGCGTTCCACATTGGTTTCCGCTTCCGGGTTCGGGTTTACCGGAGTTTCATTTTCTTGGGAAAAGCCCGCCAATGTAATGGCAAAAGCCAGCAAAAATAGTCTAATATTCAAAAACATAGGTAGATTCAATAGCGTTAAGGGGAATGGAAATAGTCTGTTCGGGTTCGTTGTTCAATATATATTTAAAAAGTACCGTGGTGCCCAATTGACTATTAATATTGGTTTGAAAATTGGCCGTGTTGATATCGATCTGTTGGTAATAATTGTAATCCTCAAAAGCACAGTCTTCCGAATTGGGCACGTCCAAATCGATTTTACAAAAGGCACTGTCATACTCAAATTTGTAGGCAACGCTGTTATTGTCGCCGGGAATATTGTTAAAAAACACGGTCAACTGTGCGGCATCGTTCAATTTTATGGCTCCCATATCATACACCTTTGCCGTTCTCCCCGTATCGTTGGTATAATATTGTTTGGCAGAATATAGGTGGTTTTCCGGAACTTCAAAATTATAGGGCTCGTCAAAATAATAGACGCCTTCCTTCATATTTACCAGAATGTTCAGTCCGTTGTAGCTCTCGGTGTCCAAGCTGGTAAATTCAAATTTTCCGTTGGCATCGCTTTTTGCCGATCCCAAAACCAGCCCATACGTCTGGCAGCTCACCTGAATATTTTGAATGGGATTGTTGTTAGTATCCAGAATGGTTCCTTTTACTAGAATTCGGCGGTCGTCCATGATTTGCGGGTCGCAGGCCTGAAAAAGCAGCGCCAGCCCAAAAAAGAGGAACATTGAATAGTGTTTTGGGTTCATTGTTTTTTTATGCAAGAATACAGAATAAAATAGTGCGATTCAACCCAAAGGAAGGAAAACTAATCTGTATTCAGACTATAATTAGTAAAAATTAATACCAAAGGAAAGGAATTTCAATTGTAAAAAAGCTAGTAAAAATTAAGGTCAAAGCTCAGCTTAAAACCTACAGCTTAAAGCCTACAGCTTAAAGCTTAAAGCTTAAAGCATCCAACCTCCCAAAAATCATAAACCTTTCCAAAAAAGCTTCCCCAAGTAGGGAGGCTTTTTTACTTTAGAAAGCTAAAAACCAAGCGTTATGAAAAAACTTATTTTATTGATTGTTGTGTTCGCGTCCTTTAGCGCGTGTAAAAATGATAAAAAATATACTGCCGAGGATCCGGGCGTAGCGGGAGTGGAACTGGATTCCACCCAAGTTTCAGAAACAAAAGAAGTTGAAAAGGCAAAGGAATATCCTACACCATTGCTCGCAGTTTTTGCTGCCCACGGCGGATTGGACCATTGGAAAAAAATGAACAACCTCTGTTTTGAAATGAAAGGCAAGAACGGCAATGAAATCCACACCATTTCACTTCCCGATCGAAAAACAAAAATAGAGTCGAAGGATTGGTCCATTGGTTACGACGGAAAAGGCGTTTGGCTGCTCAAGCACGAACTGGGCTATGAAGGCGATCCGGTTTTTTACCATAATTTAATGTTCCAATTTTATGCAATGCCTTTTATACTCGCCGAGCCAGAAACCAATTACAGCCCTTTGGAACCGACCATTTTGGACGGAAAAGCATATCCCGGTTTTGAAGTTACCTTCAATTCGGGCGTGGGCAATTCGCCTAAAGATAAATACAAACTGTTTTTTGATTCCAAAACCAATCAAATGACTTGGTTGGCCTATACGGTCACGTTTATGGACCAAAAGAAAAGCGACGATTGGCATTATATAAAATATGACAAATGGCAGGACGTGAATGGGCTGTTGTTGCCCGAAAAAATAACGTGGTGGAAGGTGGAAAACGGAAAACCTGCCGAAAAGGATATGGACATTAAATTTGATAAAATTACCGCTACGGAAACAATGCTTGATGCTTCAGTCTTCAAGAAACCTGCGGAAGCGGACTACGTGAAATAATGGTGAGTGGCAAGGAAATCTTAAGGATGAGCTTTTAAATTCAATTTCAAGTTCAAATTCAATTTCAAGTTCATCAAAGCGGTTTATCCTCAAAATAATTCACGACCAAAGCCACCATATAATCATAGCTCATAATTCCACGGCTTTGGTTGTTTGATTTTAAGAAATTGTCCCAAAAAATCTTTGAAATATTTTCGAACGGGTTTTCGTACTTTTCCCAAAAATCCCGCATTTCCTTGTAGCTTTCCAAAATTCCGGGGTTTATTTGGGTAAGCAATTCTTCATATTTTGCCTCATCGCGCCGGGCCACTTCATTTATCAAATAGCGCAATGTAAAAATATAGCCAGCGTATTGCATATACGGGTCGACATTATGAAGGGTGGAAAGCGTGGCTATAAAATTTGCTTCATTTTCGGCCGCGTATCCAATTTGATGCGCCTCTTCGTGACAGGCCACGACCGGAAATTTGTAGGTTTTCATTAGGGCGTTCACTTGTGCCTCGCCCGAAAACGGGTTTAAATACCCACTGTAACCCATATAGGTCAATCCCAAACTCCAGCCGCTTTTTTTAATACTTTTTGGCGAATAGGCCAACTGGGGAAATTCGCTTTTCAAATTTTTATAGCCGTTCAAAGTCTTTTTGAACATTTCCTTTTGGGTATAAGGCAATTCAATTTTCACACTATCTGCAAAGCCCAGCTCGCGGTGCATGCTGTTGCTTTTCTCGATAAAGCGATGGGTGGTGGCCAACAATTGTTCGGTGGTATAATCGTTTTCCAGACCCAGCGATTTGTGCAGCGGAAGCCTGTAATAGTTAAAGCCCCAAAGCACGTGGAACATAAAATAGACTACTGAAACGGCAGCCAAAATGTCCACAAAAAAACCAACTTGGTCGTTTTTCCGTAGCCGGTGTACGTTTTTATAAAGCCACCGAATGGCCACAATGGCAATGAGCAAATAAAACAGATCGCCCACGGAAAATGGCACCCAACCAAAAAGATAGCGGGACGTTTTGGCAATCCAAGGATAGAGGCCCAGGCTGTAATATTTCTCAACAAATTCTGGGAATCCCCTTAAAATTCGAAGCGCGACAATTTGAACAAATAGGAAGATGGTTAAAAAGGCGGCAGTTCGTTTTTGCATGATCCAAACATACGAAGGAAATCTTTTTCCACATAATTTTTATAGCGGTCCAAAAAGGGTAATTTTGTGCGAAGTTGACCACGAATGTGCGAACGTATATTTTTTCCGAAACCTACTTTTGATAAGGTAATTTCTATATTAAAAACGTTCCTTGAATCGTAGCAACGCTTTTTCTAAAACCAAAAATTAAACAATGAACGAAGCAATTAGAAAACTGAAACCCCAAGCGCTTTGGAACAAATTCGCCGATCTGAACGCCGTGCCGCGCCCTTCAAAAAAGGAGGAACGGGTTATCGAATTTATGAAGGATTTTGGCAAAAAACTCGGTCTCGAAACCACGGAAGACGAAGTGGGCAACGTGATTATCCACAAGCCGGCCACCAAAGGAATGGAAGATCGAAAAACGGTGGTTTTGCAAAGCCATTTGGATATGGTGCACCAAAAAAACAACGACACCAATTTTAATTTTGACACCCAGGGCATCGAAATGTTCGTGGACGGCGATTGGGTGCGCGCAAAAGGTACCACGCTTGGCGCCGACAACGGACTTGGCGTGGCCACCATAATGGCGATTCTTGAAAGCAATACCATCCAGCATCCGGCCATTGAGGCACTTTTCACTATTGATGAGGAAACCGGAATGACCGGCGCAAAAGGTTTGAAAGGCGGCTTGCTGAAAGGCGACATCCTTTTAAATCTCGACACCGAAGAGGACGACGAAATTGGCGTGGGCTGTGCCGGCGGTGTTGATGTTACGGCCACGGGCACGTATTCAGAAATGGATGCTCCAAAAAATGCAATTGCATACATCATTAAAGTGAAGGGTCTGAACGGTGGCCACAGCGGGATGGACATCATTAAAGGTTTGGGCAATGCCAACAAATTGATGAACCGATTGCTTTTCGCCACAAATGATTTTATGCATTTGGCAAAACTTGAGGGTGGCAGTCTTCGCAATGCAATTCCGAGGGAAAGCGTGGCGCAGGTTTTGGTTTCTTCGGAAGAAAAGTTTCTGTCTGCATTTGCAACGATGAAAAAGGCAATCATTTCAGAATACAAATCTTTGGAGCCAAATCTTTCTATTTCTGTTGAAAAAACCAGTGAATCTTTCACAAAACGAATGGCAGAAGAAGATCAAGCCAAATTTCTGAATGTGATGAATTCAGCCCACAACGGGGTTTTCAGAATGAGCCCGGATATTGAGGATTTGGTGGAAACCTCAAACAATATCGCAAAAGTTTTGGTTGAAAACGGAACGATTAAAATTGAATGTTTAACACGAAGTTCCGTGGAATCGTCCAAAACGGAAATGGCCAACAGCTTGACTTCGGTTTTTGGGCTCGCGGGTTATAACACCAACCTTTCGGGCGACTATCCGGGCTGGGCGCCCAATATGGAAAGTCCCATTTTAAAGGTGTTGGACAACCTTTACCAAAAAATGAACAACGGCGAAAAGGCGCATGTTGCGGCCTGCCATGCTGGTTTGGAATGTGGAATTTTAGGACAGAATTACCCCGAGATGGATATGATTTCCTTTGGGCCCACAATTAAAGGTGCACACTCTCCCGACGAGCGGGCCAGCATTTCTTCAGTGCAGAAATATTGGAATTTTGTACTAGAAATTTTAAAACAGATTCCTAAAAAATAGGAAAAGAGTCCAGAATCGCAAAGGCTAAAAAAAAGAGGAACCCAAATGAAACAGGCTCCTCTTTTTCTATTTTATTATTCTTGAATTATTGCACAATGTCAACAATTTCAAGATTAAAGATCAACTCAGAATCTGGAGGGATTACACCCGGAATGCCCCGTTTTCCATAAGCTAAATGGGAAGGGATAAAAATAGTAGCTTTATCGCCAACTTTCATTTTCAACAAGCCTTCGCGGAACCCGGGAATTAGTTGTGCCTCGGTACTGTAATCTGTTGGTACGGGCGTATATTGGCCTGCCGCCTTGCGCATATCGTCCACCATTTCAAATCTTTCGGCATTGGAAAGGATGTTGGAATCGAACAGATGCCCGTCTGCAAGGTATCCGGCGTAGTTCATAAGAATTTTGTCGCCTTGTTTCGGCTGAGCTCCGGTTCCTTTTTCGTTAAAGTAGATTTTCACGCCTGATGGTAGCGAGTCTGCTTTTGCTCGAATGGCGTTAAGTTCCTCGGCCTGTGCGGCTGCCACCTTATTGATGCGTTCTTCTTTTTCCTTTTTTTCTTTTTCTATTTTAGCCATTTCCTCGGTAAAATAGGGAACTTTCACATCGCCTTTGTTGATGATGTTTATTTTTTCTATGACAACCGGCGTCTTTGGTTTGTCGCCGGGTTTTTCGGTTTCAACATTGCCAATGGAATCCACAACTTCTTGTCCTTTAACAATTTCTCCAAAAACCGTATGCCGTCCATCCAACCAAGGAGTATCTTTCAACGTAATGAAAAATTGGCTGCCATTGGTGCCAGGACCGGAATTGGCCATTGCCAAAAGTCCCTTTTTGTTGAAACGGATGGTGTCGGTAATTTCATCTGGAAATGCATAGCCAGGGCTGCCAGTGCCGTCGCCTTTTGGGTCGCCGCCCTGGATCATGAAATCCTTAATAACGCGGTGGAAGGTAAGCCCGTCATAAAAACGTTTTCCTTTGTAGAGGGAATCCACCATTCCATTGGTACCTTCGGCCAGTGCCACAAAGTTTGAAACGGTCAAGGGCGCCGATTCGTTTTTCAGTTTGGCAACAAAAGTTCCTTTGTTGGTAACAAATTCAGCATACACGCCATCCTTCAGGTCGGGATATTTTTCCTGGCAGGAGGCAAATGCAAGGGTTAGTGATAAAAATAGAAATGTTAGTTTTTTCATTGTTTCATTAATTTTCGTTTGATTGTTCAACTGAATGTAGGGTTATTGTGCTCTGCACCGGAATATTGGTGCCGAGTTTTTCTTCAATTCCATAATAGCCAAAGGCTTTATAGGAAGGAAAAAGGAAGGTAACCGTTTCGCCCTCCCTCATTAATTTTATGCCTTCGCGAACGCCAGAAATTAATTCTTGGTTGCTTTGGTCAATTTTGTAATGCTGCAGTCCGTTTTCTTTTTCCGAAAGAATTGTCGTGCCGTTAAAATCCTTAATGTCATAGGAAAATTCCACCAGATCGCCCACATCGGGGGTTTCGGACTGGGTCGTGTCGCGTTTGTTGTAATAATACCAAAATCCGTTTTCCGAAGAAATGTAATCGTTGGCCGTATCTTTTTTGATACGCTGCTCAATAAAGTTTTTCTCCTGGTCGTAAATCTTCTTGTTCCGGGCCGCCGATTCCTTTATGAACGTTCCCGAATGGCTCTGCACCGGGCGCCGTGCTTCCGGACTTTTGCACGAGAACAGAACTGTGGCAAGAACGATGGAATACAGCAGTTTAACACGCATAGGTGAGTTCATTTTTATAGCGGGACAAGATACTAATAAATTCGTTTACGGTCCTGCTAAGGGATTGTGAACTTTTTCCGCCGGCTGCATTAATATGGCCACCGCCGTGGTAGTGGTTGCGGGCGAAATCGTTCACCGAGAAATTTCCCTTGCTTCTGAGGGAAATTTTAACAATATTTTCTTGTTTGTTTTCTATAAAGATGGCCGCAAAAACGATTCCTTTAACAGCAAGTGCATAATTTACAAAACCTTCGGTATCGCCTTTTTTGAAATTATGGCTGTCCAATTCGCTCTGCGTGAGCGTGATGTAGGCAGTGTTGAACTCTTCCAGGATATGAAGGTTGTTAAGCGCCACACCCAACAGTTTCATCCGGTCCGGACTGTTGGTGTCATATACATTTTGATGGATTGCGGCGCCGTTGGCTCCGGCTTCTATCAATTGCGCCACCACCCGATGGGTCGTTGCAGTGGTAGAAGTAAACCGGAAGGAGCCGGTATCTGTCATGATACCTGTATATAATTGGGTTGAAATAGTCTCATCCAGCATCTGCAGCTCGCCCAAAGCTTCCATAAAATGAAATACCATTTGGGAGGTGGAACTCATTTGAACGTCACTATAGGTAGCCACGGAATAATCAGCGGGTTGCTGGTGGTGGTCTATCATTATAAATTTGGCTTCGGTTTGTTCTAAATAGGGTTGCATTTCGCCAACTCGGTCCAGGCTATTAAAATCCAACGTAAAAATCACCGATGCTTCAGAAATCAAATTTCGGCTATTTTCCTGTTCTTTTTCATAGATAACAATTTCTGCAACACCTGGCAGCCACTTTAAAAAATCGGGAAAGTCGTTCGGCATCATTACCGTGGTTTGGTGGCCCAATTTTTTAAGAAAAAAACTGAGTCCCAAACTAGACCCAATGGCATCGCCATCGGGGTTTTTGTGGCCAATAATTACAATTTGCTGCGGGCTGGCCAAAAGTTCGCGGACCAGTGTGGTCGTTTCTTTGTTCATAGGGCGCGAAGATACAATAAATTACGAAGTAAGGGAATTGGTTTTTCAACCCCAATTTTTCCGGTTTCCGCGAAGCTGCCTCAGGAAACCTTTGGTATTTGTTGCTTTTCATTTTCAAATAGTTATTTTTGCCGAAATTTTTAAAAACAATGAGAACAGACAGAACATTCACCATGTTAAAACCCGATGCGGTTGAAAAAGGCCACATTGGAGCCATACTCGAAAAAATAAACGCTTCCGGGTTCAGGATCGTTGCCATGAAACTGACACACATGACAACCCAAGATGCCAAGGAATTTTATGCAATACACAAGGAACGTCCATTTTTTGGCGAATTGGTAGAATATATGACCCGCGGCCCCATCGTTGCGGCCATTCTTGAAAAGGAAAATGCGGTGGAGGATTTCCGCACGCTGATTGGCGCTACCAATCCGGCCGATGCCGCCGAGGGCACCATCCGTAAATTATATGCAGCTTCTATTGGCGAAAACGCCGTTCACGGAAGCGATAGCGATGAAAATGCAGCTATTGAAGGCGCTTTCCATTTTGCGGGACGCGAAATGTTTTAGGCATTTACAAAATAAATATTAATTGAAAACGCCTTCTATTTGGGAGGCGTTTTTGTTTTTTGAAATGAATTTATTATCGAAGTATCAATTTTTTCACCAATTCCTTCCCCAATTCCTCGTTCAATAATTTTATAATCTTTTCCTTGCCATAGCTTAATTCCTCGCGCAAAACCGATGAGGACAGTTGTACAAAAAGCGTGTCGCGGTCCAGCTTCACATCGGTAGTGTATTTTGAAATGGCGTTTCCCATTACCAAATTCCAAGCTTGTTTGGCGTTCACTTTGTCCAATCCTCTTTCCAAATTGTTGGTTTGTATGAAGTCTTTCAGAACATCGCCAAGGCTCGTGTTTTCCGCGTTTCTTTTGGGCATTTTTTGGGTGGTTAGTTTAGGGTTTAGTTTATGGGTTTAGAGATTTAGGGTTTATGGGTTTTGTAAGCTTATAGCATAAAGCTAACAGCTTGCAGCTTAAAACTCTTAGCTTACAGCCTAGAGCCTACAGCTTACAGCCTACAGCCTACAGCTTTTGATCTTTAAATTTCTTGAATTTTGAATACGTATAAATTTTATTGTCCCTGTTTTTTACGGAAAGGGTGCTGTTCTTTGCCTCGATCACCGTTTCTTTCCATTCATCAAAAGGCGTTTTGTAGTAAAGGCGCAGGCTGTCTTCCTCAATTTTCAAAGTGAAATTTTCCGCAACTCCGTTGGTTATAAACGTGCCGTCAAATTTTGGCGAAACCTTGATGCGGGTGCCACTGTCGCCATTCAATTCAATAAAATCAACCACCGTATTAATATCAAATTCCTTTTTTTCGCCATCGGGCATTTTCACACTTTTTATTTCCCAATAGCCGCTAAGGTTTTGTTTTTGGGTTTCGGGATCGGGTTTTTCGCAGGAAAGGAAAAAAACAATAAGTAATAAAAGTATGATTTTAAATTTCATTCGTATTTGAGTTTTCTTTGCACTCTCTGCAACTTTGCGGTGAAAAAATACCGCAGAGGCGCAAAGGACGCGGCGTTATTTCTCTTTGACAATTAACTTTTACCGATTAACATGTTAACTTTTTTAAAGCGGAAACATCTTATAACTCTGATGCACTTTTTTTATCACTTCCTCCGTCCGATCTGCGTGGGTGTCGCTAATAAATAACTGACCAAAATTTTCCTTGTCCACCAAACTGATTAAATGCGCCACGCGCGTTTCGTCCAATTTATCAAAAATATCATCCAATAGCAAGATGGGGTTGGTCTTGGAATGGTTTTTTATAAAATCGAATTGTGCCAACTTTAACGCAATCAAATACGATTTCTGCTGTCCCTGCGAACCAAATTTTTTTATGGGATGACCGTCAATTTCAAAAACGAGATCGTCTTTGTGTATCCCAAAATTGGTGTATTGTGTTATTTTATCCTTCGTAATATTTTTTTCCAACAGCGTCAGCAAATCGTTTTCCTGCAATTGGCTTTCGTAAATTAGGTTGATGCTTTCCCCGCCACTGCTTATGGATTTGTAACGATTTAAAAAAATGGGCAGAAATTCCTCTAAAAATGCGGTTCGCTTCACAAAAATAGAAGTCCCGAAAGAGTGCAACTGTTCGTTGTAAATTTCAATGGTGTCTTGGCTAAAGGTGTTGTTCGCCGCAAAATATTTTAAAAGTGAATTGCGCTGGGCGAGCACTTTGTTGTATTTAATTAGGGTGTTTAGATACTCCGAATCGCGTTGTGAAATTACACCGTCAATAAATTTTCTGCGTGTATCGCTGCCCTCGATTATCAAATCGCGATCGGCCGGGGAAATGATTACCAACGGCAAAAACCCAATGTGCTCACTGAATTTTTCGTAGGTTTTCCCATTTCGTTTTATGATTTTTTTCTGTCCCTTTTTGGCGCTCACCACTATTTTTTCGGCCGCTTCCTTTCGTTCATAAAAACCTTCCACCACAAAAAAATCCTCGCCGTGTTTTATATTCTGGGTGGTTATAGGGTTGAAGTAGCTTTTTCCGAAGGAAAGATGGTAAATTGCGTCCAGCACATTGGTCTTTCCCACGCCATTGTTTCCCACAAAACAGTTTATTTTTGGATCAAACTCAAATGTTTCGGCTTCAAAATTTTTATAGTTAAGCAAGGAAATTTTTTGTAGAATCATAAAAATGAGTGGGTTGTGTGGCGGATTTTTGGGAATGTTGATTGATCAACCGTCCTGCAAATTATTAAAAAATAAGAAATATTTATCCTTTCAAATTCCATTAAAAATTTTATTTTTGCGCCGTTCCCGCAATGGCGGGTTTCTTATAAATTGAAGCAACACTATGGCAACGTACAACAAACGCGGAGGCAAACCAAAAACAAAGGCTGAAAAGCAAGCAGAAATAGAAGACCACAGTACTACGGCAGAGGTTTTTAACACGCTGGACCAAGGCGCATCGCGCACAGAGGCGTGGGTAGAGAAGAACCAAAAGGGAATTTTGGCCTTCATTATTATTGTTGCCGTGGGGGTTTTGGGATACTTTGCCTACCATCAATATATTAAGGGCCCCAAAGAGGCCGAGGCGATGAACGAAATGTTCCAGGCCCAGAATTATTGGGAACAGGCCTTGACGGCTCCAGCTAAAGATTCGCTTTACAACCTTTCCCTTCAAGGTGGCGAGGGCAAATATGGTTTTATTGATATTATCGAAAATTATGGCGGGACCAAAGCCGCCAATCTTGCCCACTATTATGCAGGAATGGCCTATTTGAACACCAACAAATATCAGGAAGCCATTGCACAGTTGGATAAATTTAGCAGTGATGATGATATTCTTGCACCTTTGGCAAAAGGCGGAATCGGTGATGCCTTTGCGCAATTGGGCCAAAATGAGGATGCATTGAAGTATTACGAAGAAGCAGCTAAAATGCGTGAAAACGATTTCACAACCCCTCGTTTTCTTTTGAAGGCCGGAATTGCCGCAATGTCGTTGAACCAAAATGACAAGGCGCTTGCCCATTTCAAGAAGATTGCCGATGAGTATCCAAAATCTACTGAAGCTGCAAAGGCTGAAATCTATACCGGCCGCGCGGAAGCAATGAAAAAATAAATGGCTACAGCAAATACAAATTTATCGGCTTACGATAAAACCACGATCCCAAATGCGAAAGATTTTCGGTTTGGGATTGTTGTTTCAGAATGGAACCACAAGATTACCGATGGGATGTTCCAGGGCGCTTTTGAAGCGCTGAAGGATTGCGGAGCCATCAATGAAAACATTGTACGCTGGAACGTGCCCGGCAGTTTTGAACTTATTTACGGCTGCAAGCGGATGGCCGAAAGTTTTGACATGCTCGACGCCATCATTGCCATTGGCAGCGTGATTCAGGGCGAAACAAAACACTTTGATTATGTTTGCGAAGCTGTTTCGCAGGGTATAAAAGATTTGAACGTAACAGGGAACATTCCCGTAATTTTCTGCGTGCTTACGGACAACACGCTTCAACAGGCCATCGACCGCAGCGGTGGCAAGCACGGCAACAAAGGCACCGAGGCCGCCATTGCCGCCATAAAAATGGCGCAACTGCGGATAGACTCAAAGTTTTGATGCCAGCCTAAATCTTCCCAAAGGGGAAGGACATCTTTCTTTGAAAATTATAGTGAATTGCTCCTCTCCATTGGGGAGATCGGCCGAGGACTTCGGCATCATAATTGTTCAAAACTCCCCTTAAATTCTGGAATCAATCTTCGGTATTCCTTTTGGAATTGAGTAACTTTGAGGCACGACATTTATGGGACTAATAAGCAAAAGAAAAAACAAGAAATACAGTTACAAACCCCGTCACTATAATTATGAGGGCGACGGCAGCCCTTTTTCCATGGGCCATAAATTTGACCAATTTCGTACCACGGTTGGTGAAAATAAAAGCTTAAAGGGAAAATTCAAAACCGCTTGGGCAGAATTGCGGAATACGTCCGACAAAAACGCAAACCGACGGCTGATGGTAATTATAGCAATTCTCGTTTTATTCTTTCTTTTTATCATTGAGTTCGATTTATCTATTTTCTACGCATAAATTTTAATGGCAGACATCATTCAGTTATTACCGGATCACGTTGCAAACCAGATTGCGGCAGGCGAAGTCGTGCAGCGGCCAGCCTCGGTGGTGAAGGAATTGTTGGAAAATGCCATAGACGCAAAGGCCACTTCGGTTACGCTTATAATCAAGGATGCCGGAAAGACCCTCGTGCAGGTTACCGACAACGGCATTGGGATGAGTGTAACCGATGCGCGCTTAAGTTTTGAGCGGCACGCCACCTCAAAAATTAAGGCCGCCGAAGATCTTTTTAATTTGCACACAAAAGGTTTTCGTGGCGAGGCTTTGGCCTCCATTGCGGCCATAGCGCACGTTGAATTGAAAACCAAAACTGAATTTGCCGAAATCGGCACCCATCTTACCATTGAGGGGAGCAAAGTGATTTCTCAGGATCCGGCAGTGGTACCAAAAGGCACGACCATTTCAGTAAAAAACTTATTTTATAACATTCCTGCCCGGCGCAATTTTTTAAAGAGCAATCCCGTGGAAACCCGGCATATTATTGATGAATTCCATCGAGTGGCCTTGGCACATCCCAAGGTGGCCTTTCAGATGCTCCACAATGGCAGCGATGTTTTCAATCTTCCGGCATCCAATTCGCGGCAGCGCATCGTGAATATCTTCGGCAGCAAGACCAATGAAAAACTGGTTCCCGTACACGAGGTGACCGATATCCTTAAAATTGAAGGTTTTGTCCTAAAACCCCAATTTGGAAAAAAGAGCAGGGGAGAGCAGTTCTTCTTTGTGAACGACCGTTTCATTAAAAGCCCCTACCTACACCACGCCGTGGCCTCGGCCTTTGAAGGCTTGGTAAAAAACGACATCCATCCCGGCTATTTTCTTTTTTTGGAAGTGGAACCGCATTCCATAGACATCAACATCCATCCCACCAAAACCGAGATAAAGTTTGACGATGAACATTCCATTTACGCCATGCTCCGCGCCACCGTAAAACATAGTTTGGGACAATTCAATATTGCGCCAGTGCTTGATTTTGAAAGGGACAAAGGGTTTGACACGCCTTATGAATACAGCAAAAAGTCGCCCACCGCCCCTACCATTGATGTGGATCGCGATTTTAATCCGTTCAGGGAAAAACCAAAACAGGGCAACATTCATTTTCCGTTTAAGCGTGAACCTGCGGCATCGTGGGAGTCTTTGTACGTGGGCTTAAATGATGGTATGGGCTCCGCGCAACCACCGAATGATCGTTCATTGAGTCCCTCGAGTCCGCTCGGGATGAATTCCTTCGAAATGGAGTTTGAGAGCGAGGAGGTTAGCGGTAGTCTTTTTGAAAAGGATGAAGCGGAAACGGGCCAAACCACCTTTCAACTTCAGAATAAATATATTGTAAGTCCTTTAAAGACCGGCTTAATGGTGGTCCATCAAAACTTGGCCCACCAGCGGATTCTGTATGAAGAATTACTTAAAAACATTACCGTTAAGGAAGCCGTAAGCCAGCAATTGCTCTTTCCGCTGGAATTGCATTTTTCACGTCCCGATTTGGAAATTCTTGTAAAAGTGCGCGAACAATTGGAACATACGGGATTTATTTTTTCTGAAATTAAGGAGGAGACCATTGAGATTGGCGGAATTCCGGTACTGATTTTGGAAAGCAATGTTGTAGCTTTGCTCAACCAATTGGTGCAAGACATAAAGGAAGAAGTGCCCGATAATGGCTTCAGCCAGAACGATATGCTTGCCAAAAGCTTGGCCAAAAGTATGGCCATAAAATCTGGGGTTCCGTTGAACCGGGAAGAACGCGAACATTTAATTAACCAGCTCTTTGCTTGTAAGGAACCAAGCGTGAGCCCCCAAAACAAATTGGTTTTCACAACAATCGATATAAACGATTTGGACAAAAAATTTATGTAAATGGGAAGAATAACCGATACCGTAAAATTTCTGCTGATCTTGAATGTGATCTTTTATATTGGATCCTTCATTATTGGCGATTTATCGATAAAACTGTTCGCACTATATTATTTTGAAAATCCTAATTTTCAGTATTGGCAGCCGGTTACGCATATGTTTATGCACGACCCTTCTTCCATATTCCATATTCTATTTAATATGTATGCCCTGTGGGCCTTTGGGTCGCCCTTGGAGATGCGCTGGGGGCAGAAAAAATTTCTATTTTTTTACTTTTCCGCAGGATTGGGTGCGGCGGCAATTCATACGTTGGTGAACTATTTTCAACTGCAGAGCGGCATGGACGCCCTGCTGAACGCGGGAATGGATCACCAACAAATTATGGACCTGCTGCATACCGGCAAGTACAACAGCGCTATATTGGATTACGTTTCGCAGGATACCATCCAAAATATGTATAACAACTTTAACGGGGTGGCCCTGGGTGCCTCGGGCGCGGTCTATGGAATTTTGGTAGCCTTCGGAATTATGTTCCCCAATATTGAATTGATGCTGATATTTTTGCCCATCCCCATTAAGGCGAAATATTTCATCCCCGGAATTATACTTTTGGATTTAATTTTCGGAATTACCGGAACGGCCACGGGAATTGCGCATTGGGCCCATATTGGCGGAGCGCTCTTCGGTTTTATAATGGCGTGGTACTGGAAAAAAAACAGTTTTGACCAGCATCGTTGGAATTGAAAATGGCAGCCACCAGTTTAACATATAAATATAAAACGGCCAATATTCTGGTCAAACTTATCGTCATAAACGCACTTGTTTTTTTGGTAGTGCGGTTGGGGGCATTTTTCTTGGGTGTTAGCCAACAGTACTTCTCGCGCTGGTTTGTATTGTCCGATGCAGTTGATCTGGTTCTTTTTCGTCCGTGGACCTTGATTACCTACGGGTTTTTGCATTTTGGTTTTTTCCATATACTATTCAATATGATTTGGCTGTATTGGTTTGGACACATGGTCCTAAACCTTTTTTCGGGCAAGCGGCTGCTTACACTTTATTTGTTGGGAGCGCTCTCTGGGGGGCTTCTTTTTGTTTTGGCCTACAATCTTTTTCCGGTTTTTGCGCAGCATCGGGGGTTTTTAATCGGGGCCTCTGGAGCAGTAACTGCCATTATGATTTTTATTGCAACCTATTCGCCAAATACCGAGGTGCGCATTTTTACCTTCAATTTAAAGCTGTGGCATATTGCAGTTTTTCTCTTTCTTTTTGATTTGGTTCGAATTCCCTCCTCTGGCAACGCAGGCGGGTTGATGGCCCACGTGGGGGGCGCTCTTTTTGGATATCTCTATGCAGTCCAGCTGGCAAAGGGAAACGACATAGGAAAATGGTTTGAAAATATAATGGACGGGATAGCCAATCTTTTTAAGCCCGGCAGTAAAAAACCATTTAAAAAAGTGCACCGCACAACACAACCTACTCCCCGGCGTTCTACATCCAAGGCCGAAAAATCTGAAAACCAAAAAAAGGTGGACCGTATTTTGGACAAAATCGGAAAAAGCGGCTACGAAAGTCTGAGCAAGGAAGAAAAGGATTTTCTGTTCCAAGCCGGAAAAGATACCTAAACCATGCGCAAAATTTTCAATAAACTGATTTATTGGGGCACCTTGCTTGCCGCGATCCTCTTGTTGATTTCCTTTGTGCTGCCCTATATGCCTCCCAAACGCTTTCCAACCCTTTCGCTGCTCAGTTTGATCGTTTCCCTTTTGATTCTTGTGAATATGCTATTTGCAATCTACTGGGCCGTGCAGAGGAACCGAAATTTTTTCCTGCCTTTCGCGGTGCTGTTCATTTCGTATTTTTACTTTAATGTGTTTTATGAAGTTTCTTCGGAAGGAGATGCTTCACAATTTAAGAACACCCTCAGTGTTTTGTCCTATAACGTTCGGCTTTTCAACGCTTATGAAAAACATCCAGGTACGGAAGTGTCGCAAATTATAGATGAAATTTTGTTCGAGGAACATCCCGATATTGTTTGCGTGCAGGAATATTACAAGCCCAACACTGTCGATTTTTCAATTTATCCGTATCAGTATATTCATTTTAAATCTGAAAAGGCTAAACTGGGGCACGCCATCTTTTCTAAATACCCATTGCTGAACACCGGTGGATTCGATTTTCACGATACCTATAACAATACCCTTTTTGCCGACGTGGTAAAAGGAAAGGATACGCTTCGAATATATAGTGTGCATCTGCAATCGTTGGGCATCATTCCCCGGGTTAGTTTTTTGCAGGACAGTGACAATGAAAAACTGCGGAAACGGGTTTCGGGCGCTTTTGAAAAGCAACAAAACCAAATAGAGGCTATTTTGGAACACAGAAAGCAAACCAAATATCCGGTAATAGTGTGCGGCGATTTCAATAACACGCCTTTTTCCTACAGCTATCGAAAACTGAAGGAAGGAATGCAGGATGCGTTCCGCGAGCGGGGCAATGGCTTGGGCACGACCTTTAAGTTTGAAAAATTCCCGATGCGTATTGACTATATTTTTGCTTCCGAAGGGCTCGAAATTATTTCTTTCGATACCCTGAAAAAAACCTTTTCAGACCACTACGCCGTTCGAGCAACCGTGGGATGGTGATATTTATTAATAATGAACAATTAATAATGAACGATTAGTGATGAACAATTAGTGATGAATGATTTGCCATTCACCAATCACCAATCATCATCCATCAACCCCAACCAAAACCTGTCTTTCCAAATAAGAAAGCGCGTTCGGGCCTTCGTTGAACAATAAATCCAATACTGAAAGATTTGGCAAAAAGGAATGGTTGGCCTGGTGGACCTGGGTGTAAACATCTGGCTGCAATGAAGATTTTCGTTTGGCATCGACCATCCATCTGCAATCGGTTGCTTCGGGATTTGTAGTATAAAATGCAGTGGTAGCGATTTCAATTTCCAAACCCAACAATTCGCAGAGAAGATTGAATATATTAAGATTATGATCCATTAATTTTTTCACCGGTTCAACGAACAAGGGCTCCAAATCATCCTCATAATATTCAAAAAAGGGCGAGGTCCGGTAGGCGCTCTGCAAACTTTTCCAGTGTTGTTCCTGCCACGGAAAGTCATTTTCGACCATCACTTCCTTGGTCTTTCTGCGCTTTCCGGTGTGTTTTATAGGAATGTTCAACAAAAGTTTTCCATTGCTGTGCGCAATATAGGCGCGGTTCCGGTACGTTTGTTTTTGATAGTTGTCCTCTACTTCAAAAACCACACTTTCAGCCTGCGCAACGGCGGCCATCTGTTCAATGGACGGAAAATAGGAGGGATGGATGAGTATTGTTTTCATTTTAAAATTTAAGACTCCAAAAATAGCGAAGAAAACGAAAACAGAATAAAAACCGGAATGGTTACCTCTTTGAAGGGTTATCCTACTTGTGTAAAACTTAAAAAATCAAACTTGAAACCTGCAAGCCTTTTCGCTACCTTTGTGAAAACCATTTAAAATATGCTCATAATTGGCATCGCCGGCGGTACTGGCAGCGGAAAAACTACGGTCGTAGATCAAATTGTGGAAGAACTTCCGGCAGATGAGGTTTGCGTAATTTCACAGGATTCCTATTATCACGACACCAGCCACCTTTCCTTCGAGGACCGAAAGAAGATAAATTTTGACCATCCCAAAGCCATCGATTTTGATCTATTGGTAAACCATTTAAAGGAGCTCCGCGAGGGAAATTCCTTTGAGCAGCCCGTGTATTCCTTCGTGGAGCACAATAGAACTGGGGAAACAATTACCACCTATCCAAAAAAGGTCATCATTGTGGAGGGAATTTTGATCCTGGCCCATCCGGACATTCGCGAAATGTTCGACATTAAAATATTTGTGCACGCAGACAGCGACGAACGCTTGATCCGCCGTTTAAAACGCGACATTGCCACCCGAGGCCGCGATTTGGAAGAGGTGCTAAACCGGTACCAATCCACGCTAAAGCCTATGCACCAACAATTTATCGAGCCCACCAAGGAATTTGCAGATATCATAATTCCTACCAACCGCTATAATTCGGTGGCCGTTAACGTAATCAGAAGTATTATCCACCAAAAACTAAGCTACACAGAATCGTGAATTTTAAGGAATTTAAGCAGCGGAAATGGGTCAGGTTCATAAGCAATAAATATGTGCTTATCCTTCTGCTGTTTGTGGTGTGGATGTTATTTTTTGATACCAATTCCTATTTGATCCATCGCGAATTGGACAAGGATATCAATGCTTTGGAGGACAATGCCGAATTTTATAAAGGCGAAATTGAAAACGACAAATCCTTTATCCAAAAAATGGAGGACAGCAACGAAATGGAAAAATTTGCGCGTGAAAAATATTATCTGAAAAAAGAAAACGAAGACATTTACATCATTGAGCACGATGATAGTATCAAAAAAGAAAAAAAGCGATGAGCGAATTTTTATTCAGTGAATTTGATGAAGTTTCCGCTAAACAGTGGAAGCAGAAAATCCAATACGATTTAAAGGGCGCGGACTATAACGAAACCTTGGTTTGGCAGAGCGCCGAGGGAATTCACGTAAAACCCTTTTACCACGCAGAGGACTTCAAAAATGAATTCCAGGCCATTCCCGGCCAGCCATCAGACTGGAAAATTGCCCAAACAATTTTTATCGATGATGAAAAGATTGCAAATAATATCGCAATCGATGCTTTAAATCGTGGAGCGGAATCCATTATATTTTCTGCCGAAAAGGAATTCGATATCAACATAGTTTTTGAAAATTTCCCTTTTGAAACCGCACCGATTTATTTCGAAATAAAATTTCTTTCCAAAGAACTTTACTGCAAACTCATTCAATTCTTTTCAAATAAAAAGGCAACGGTTTTTTACAATATCGATATAATAGGAAACCTCGCCCGCACCGGGAATTGGTTCCATAACCAAAAAAGTGACCACGAAATT
Organism: Aequorivita sp.; assembly: GCA_048265145.1. Taxonomy (GTDB): domain Bacteria; phylum Bacteroidota; class Bacteroidia; order Flavobacteriales; family Flavobacteriaceae; genus Aequorivita. The sequence continues at coordinate 131,274 of JBLXCF010000006.1, read as the reverse complement.
CTGGACGCTATTTTTGAAAAAAATGCCACGGAATATATCCTTTCGGTTGATGCCGCACTGTACCAAAACGCAGGGGCGAACGCGGTGCAACAATTGGCCTATGCGTTGGCACACGCGAACGAATATTTAAACCACGTATGTCACCCTGAGCTTGTCGAAGGGTTTCGGAAAGAAGATTTTAAAATAAACTTTAAAATCGCCACTGGCCCAAACTACTTCTTCGAAATAGCAAAAATCCGTGCCCTTCGAAAATTATATGCGGTTCTGGCCGAGGAATACGGGCTTCCGGAAAAATGCCATATCCTTGCCACACCCTCCAAACGCAACAAAACACTTTATGATTACAATGTGAATATGCTGCGAAGCACCACTGAATGTATGAGTGCCATTTTGGGCGGCGCAGACACGGTTCGCAATTTGCCCTATGACGCGCTGTACCACAAAAGCAACGAGTTTGGCGAGCGCATCGCCCGAAACCAACTGCTCATTTTAAAACACGAAAGCTATTTTGATACGGTCAGCAATCCCGCCGATGGCACCTATTATATTGAAAGTTTGACAAACGAACTCGCTGAAAGGGCCCTTCAGCTTTTTAAGGAAATTGAAAAAAGTGGCGGATTGCTTCAGCAGTTGAGGGAAGGAATTATTCAAAAGAAAATAAAGGAGAGCGCCGAAAAGGAGCAGCAGCTTTTTGACAGTGGAACACTGAAATTGTTGGGAACCAATTACCACCCCAACAAAAATGACCGGATGAAGCACGATTTGGAACTTTTTCCGTTTCTTAAAAAAAATCCTATAAAGACATTAATAGTGCCCATACTCGAAAAGAGATTGGCCGAATTCACTGAACAGGAACGTTTAAAACAGGAGTTATGAACAATCAAGTATTAGGAACGGTTGCAGGATTACTATTTATTATTCTCGGGCTGGCCCTGCTCACCCGTTACAAAAAATTGACCAGCCATAAGTATTTTCAAATTTTGATCATTTTCGTGTCAATAATACTACTTGGTTTTGGAGTTTTTTTAGGTTGGCAAAGTATTGAAACAATATGGATAGGAGAAGTATAGCACATATCAATTTAAAAAATGTAGAACCTGGCCATCAACATTCAGGGAAGGATCCGATGCCAACCTTCCGGACTGCGGAGGAAATTGAGATTAAGAAGCAATACAATACTGAAGATATTGAGCATTTGCAACACTTAAACTTCGTTGCGGGAATTGCACCCAACCTTCGCGGGCCCTATTCCACAATGTACGTCCGCCGGCCGTGGACTATCCGCCAATACGCGGGGTTTTCAACCGCCGAGGACAGCAACGCTTTTTACCGAAGAAACCTCGCCGCAGGTCAAAAAGGGCTCTCCGTTGCATTTGACCTTGCAACCCACCGCGGTTACGACAGCGACCATCCGCGCGTGGAAGGCGACGTGGGCAAAGCAGGCGTAGCAATAGACAGTGTGGAGGATATGAAGATTCTTTTCGATCAAATTCCCTTGGGCGAAATGAGCGTTTCCATGACGATGAATGGTGCCGTGCTTCCCATTATGGCATTCTATATCGTTGCTGCGGAAGAGCAGGGCGTTTCACCAAAAGAGTTGGCCGGAACTATTCAGAATGATATTTTAAAGGAATTCATGGTGCGCAATACCTACATCTATCCGCCCACGCCATCGATGAAGATCATCAGCGATATTTTTGAATTCACTTCCAAGAATATGCCCAAGTTCAACAGCATCTCTATCTCCGGTTACCATATGCAGGAAGCAGGAGCCACGGCAGATATTGAACTTGCCTACACCCTTGCAGACGGCCTGGAATATATCCGCACCGGAATAAAAGCGGGAATGGATATAGACACTTTCGCCCCGCGACTCTCTTTCTTTTGGGCCATCGGGATGAACCATTTTATGGAAATCGCAAAAATGCGCGCCGCCCGAATGCTGTGGGCAAAGATTGTAAAACAGTTCAATCCAAAGGACGAAAAATCGCTCGCCCTGCGCACCCACTGCCAAACCAGCGGGTGGAGCCTTACCGAGCAGGACCCGTTTAACAATGTGGCGCGTACCGCCATTGAGGCCGCCGCCGCAGTTTTCGGGGGAACGCAATCGCTTCACACAAACGCTTTGGATGAAGCCATTGCGCTGCCCACAGATTTCTCCGCGCGCATTGCACGAAACACCCAGATTTTTCTGCAAACCGAAACCCAGATCACCAAAACCGTGGATCCTTGGGCGGGCAGCTATTATGTGGAAAGTCTTACCAACGAAATCGCCAACAAGGCCTGGGAACTCATAGAAGAAGTAGAAGAACTCGGCGGCATGACCAAAGCCATTGAAGCGGGCATCCCCAAACTGCGCATTGAGGAAGCCGCTGCCCGCAAACAGGCACGCATTGACAGCGGGCAGGACATCATCGTGGGCGTAAACAAATACAGGCTTGAAAAGGAAGACCCGCTACAAATTCTGGATGTGGACAACCAAAAGGTACGCCAAGCGCAGATTGAACGTTTAAACCGAATAAAAGCCGAGCGCGATACCCAAAAGGTGGAAAAAGCATTGGCAGCAATTACCGAATGTGCAAAGACAGGTGAAGGAAATTTATTAGCTTTAGCAGTAGAAGCTGCCCGCCATAGAGCAACCCTGGGCGAAATTTCTTCCGCGATGGAAAAGGAATTCGGTAGGTATAAGGCACAAATACGCTCCTTTAGCGGCGTTTATAGCAAAGAGATGAAAAAAGACCCAAGTTTTGATAAGGCAAGGCAAATGGCAGACCAGTTCGCAGAGCTGGAAGGCCGCCGTCCGCGTATTATGATTGCCAAAATGGGGCAGGACGGCCACGACCGCGGCGCCAAGGTAGTAGCCACGGGCTATGCCGATGTAGGTTTTGACGTGGACATTGGCCCACTTTTCCAAACCCCAGCCGAAGCCGCCAAACAGGCCGTGGAAAACGACGTACACATCCTCGGTGTTTCCTCCCTTGCCGCAGGGCACAAAACCTTAGTGCCACAAGTAATAGAAGCCCTAAAAAAGTATGGCCGCGAAGATATTATGGTTATCGTGGGCGGCGTAATACCCGCGCAGGACTACCAATACCTTTTTGATGCAGGCGCTGTTGCCGTTTATGGCCCGGGCACCCGCATTAGCGATGCGGCTATTGAGATGTTGGGGGTTTTGATTGAGGGGGTGGAGTGAAACCAATAATATTAAAGAAATTGTTGAAGGTTAAGATATGTTATACTCACTAACCGATTAATTTCTCCTTCCCAGCCTAATTTTAAGGCATTGGTTTTCTTTAATTTCAAAAGTATCTTCCCAATGAATGGTTCCTCTACCACGGGCAAGATAAGAATAGGTTCCGGGCTTTAGTATTCTACATACCATTCCATTTTCAAAACATCCCGGTTCAGATTCGAAACGAACTGAAAGCCTTTCCATTTTTTCATTATCAAGGTCCAATAAAATGTCATCATAACCTTTCATATCAGACCAAAAACAAACATATCCAGGTTGAAGCGGTTCAGGAACTATAGTAGGTTCTTCGATGTCATATACAAAATAGAGTTCCACTATATTCAATTGTTCCCCATTAAAATTATTTAGTGTTACAACATTTTTTGCATCTTTTATTTCTCCTAATGCTTTAAAGTTTAAGGGGATATAATTATCTATAACAAATTTAGTTACTTTATTATCCTTGATAAGCACTTTAACTTCCTTGCAAAAATTGAGATTATCTGATGCAATAGCACTATGCCATCCGTCATTTATTGTATCTGGATAACTATCATAACTTTCGTACTGGGTTTTAATAATGGCCAATTTTGCAACAGATTGCTGCCTAGCTTGTTCGAGTCGCTGTCTTTCTCTTTTGTTTTTTAAATTTTCTGATAAAATATTGCTAAACCTGTTCACGGCATAATTAAATGAAGACCCAAAATAAAAATGATTCTCTTTATAGCCCTCGGGAGTATCTTTTCCAACAACAATTTCATCAATATTCGTATAAACCTTATCTCCCTTTCTTTGGGCAGATAACGTGAGTGTATTTAAAATGAGAAAAAGTGGTAGAAAATTTTTTAGAAATAGACTTTGATAAGATAGGTTAAACTCAGTTGAAAATTTTTGATAATTCATGTTCTTTTAATTTTTTCTTTAGTACAACCACGGAGTTTAATAGTGGTTTTTAGATTTAATAAAATTAAAAAATAAATATAATTAATTTAAATTTATCCCCAGCTAGCGCACGTTTGCAACGTGTGCCCATCCAAGTGCTCAAAGTTTTCCAGTTTTGCCAAAGGCCAGGTACGCGTTGCAAACGCGCACCAGCCTACCTTTCATTCACTTTGAATTTTATACAAATTCTTCTTCGCTAGCGCACGTTTCCAACGTATGCCCACACAGTTGCACAAAGCTTTCCAGTTTTGCCAGCGGCAAGGAACGCGTTGCAAACACGCCCCATTACCGTAAGCCTCCCTCTCGTCCCCGCCCAAAATAAATCAATAAAACCATCCAATCTACGAAACTCCTTTTCGCCTACTATCACGCTTCGCATTTCAAGACCAAAACAAACCTTGCTAAAATATTTCGTTATCTTTGATCGGCTACCCACTACCAACTATAAACTATCAACCAAAAATGAACGAATCCCGCCGCATCCAATCCCTTTTCACAGATCTGTACCACGGCCATCCCTGGCTGGACGTTACCCTGCAGGACACCCTTTCGCAAATCACCCCAGAGCAAGCCGCCCAACGCCCCATAAAACATGGAAACACCATTTGGGAAATAGTAAACCACCTTATCGCATGGAGGGAAAACGTTTTGAAAAGAGTGCAGGGCGAAGTGATCCAAACCCCATCAAACAATTATATTGAAAAAATAACCGATCCTTCTGAAGCAGCTTGGCAACAGACCCTCGAAGCGCTGGAAACCACCCAAAAGGAATGGCTCTATTTTTTAAGCACTTTTAATGAAGCAGATTTCATAAACGAATATCCAGTTAACAAACTCACCTATTATCAGCACATCCACGGCATCATCCAGCACGATGCCTATCATTTGGGCCAGATAGTGCTTTTGGCCAAAATGGTTGATTAATGCTACAATCTATTGTACATTACAGCCTTCATCTTTTGGCGCCCGGCTTGATTGCGTATATTTTTTTCAGAAAAGAATGGAAAAAGGCCTGGCTCATTATGCTGGCAACCATGTTAGTGGATTTGGACCATCTTTTGGCCACCCCAATCTTCGATGCCGGGCGTTGCAGCATCAATTTTCATCCGTTGCATACCTATTGGGCGATGGCGGTGTATGTTGTAATGTTGTTTTTTAGGAAAACAAGGATTATAGCCGTCGGCTTGCTTTTTCACATGCTCACGGACTTTTTGGATTGCCAATGGGCCTGAAAGTTTTAATGGAGAACCTGCCTTTTTCACTTTCGAGTAACCATCGTTAAGCACTTTCCCTCCAATCAAAGCGAGTACATTTTTTCCCAAAAAACAATTTGTGGCGCACCGGAATTTCCAGTGTGCTTTTTTAATATATTTGAGCGTAGCGGATAGTTGGTTTCCGAATACCTATACAGAAATGATACGAGTTGCCATAGCCGAAGACAACAGTACGGCGCTACAAGCCCTGAAAGAAAAGTTGGGTTATTTTAAGGATATTTCTGTTCATGCAACGGCGCAGAACGGAATGCAATTGCTGCGCATATTGGAGCAGGACAGTGCAATCGATTTGGTTTTTATGGATATCGAAATGCCCGAAATGAACGGTATTGAAACCACGCGCGAACTAAAACACCGGTACCCGAATATAAAAGTGATCATCATCTCGATGTACGATGGCGATGACTACATCTTTAACGCCATCAAAGCGGGGGCGGACAGTTATATTTTAAAGGAGGCCAATGCCGGAAAAATTTACGAATCGGTTACCGACACGCTGGCGGGCGGTGCCGTAATGTCGCCTTCCATTGCCCTCAAGGCCATGCGATTGCTAAAATCCACCTCGCCTTCTTCCGAGCTTGCCATAGTTGAAAGCACCGCCCTGTCTGAAAGGGAATCCAACATTCTGGAACAGATAAGCAAGGGTTTTTCCAACAAACGCATTGCTGAAAATTTGTTCATTTCGCCCTTTACGGTAAAACGGCACATTGAAAACATCTATCAAAAGTTGAAGACCCACAACCGCATCGAACTTTTGGAAAAGGCGCGCAAGGAAGGATTGCTTTAAAAATTGGGCTAAACGGCCCATTTTTTTATATGCGGATTTAAATGAATTTTGTGCTATAAAGAAAATTTATCTTAATTATAAAAGCGTCCCCGTGTATAAAAAAAAATTACTGAGGGAAAATTCAATTTGGATGTAAGCACCCTTTAATTCCTAGTAACTTTAAATTGGCGCATTATGAAACGTGTTGTTTTTTGCTTTGCAACTTTTGTGGTCCTACCGATCATTTCCGCCCAGGCCCAGCTTAGCGATGCAGTGTTGTTAAAAGTCAACGATGCCATTTTTACGGCTCCGGAACGGGCAATAAAAAGTGCCGATTCGTTGTTGGCACTTTATCCTGAAAACTATAAGGTAATCAACATCATAGGTAATTATTATTGGCTACAGGGCGACCGCAATACCGCAGTTCGACATTATTCCCAATCCATGCAGAAAGCGCCCAAACAGATTACCGCTTACCAAAGGATGGCCGAATTTTTCAACGAAAAGGGAATGAATGAAAAGGCATTAGAGCTTTTGGACAACGGAATTGCCATAAACCCAGATGCTGCCCTGTTCACAAAACGCGCGCTGATCCATTTCAGCATGAACAATTTTGCCCTTGCAAAAGCCGATGATGAAACGGCCATACAGCTGAAAAACGATGATATCTACAGTTACGCCAATGCAGCCTTGAGCGCCTTCAATTTGAATGAAAGCAATCCCACCCGTTATTTTGAACAGGCAGAAAAGGTTGCCTCCATTCCGAGAGCGGAACTTTGGTTGCGACAGGGGATCTATTATGCCGCCGGCCCGGGTGATTATGCACTGGCAAAAACCTATTTTGACAGAGTATTCCAGGAGAACCAATATCCTTATTTTTCGGCCGGCGATTTAAACCTTATCGGTATTACTGCCTACAAGAACAAGGAATACGATAATGCAATAAGAATATTTATGGCCTCCCTGCAGCGGCAGGAGGATCCGGATGTAATGGGCAATCTTGCTTCGGTGTATGTAGATCTGCAACAATGGGAAAAATTGCGCGACTATGCACAAACTATGGTGCAAAAATATCCAGATCACATCATGGCCAATGCCTATTATGGCGTGGGGCTTATCCGCACCGGCCAAAATGCTTTGGGGGAACAGTACATTCAAAAGGCAGAAACACTTCAACAACAATAAAAACCATCGCAATGAAATTTCTTTATTTTCTTCCAACGCTTCTGTTTTTCAACTTGAACGCGCAGGTTAAAATGCCCGCCCTACAAAGGGATACGCTCGTGAAGCAAATTGAACGTACCGTAAATGCGGTACAAAACTCGCCCTTCGATTTTCAGGGCGAAAAACTGCGCGACGGTGTTTTTGAAACCTATATGTTCAATTTTTATGGTTTTCGAAAAGGAACGTTTTACAGCGGCGATAATGACACCCGAATTGAAATTGGCCTTGGCTCCGAGGATATCCTGGCGTTTATGAATGCAAATCTAAAGGAGGCTGTTACCGAATATGCCACTAAAAACGGTTTTACAATGACCACTGAAAAAGTGAAGCTTAAAAACATTAAAACAAAATATTCGGTCCTTCGGGTTGTGGACCCCCAAAAGAACTTTCCGGTCTTGGAGTTGGCTATTTTTGAAAATTCAATGAGTTTGACCTTCTTTTCCGGCCTGCTCGATCCCAACGCTGCGCGGTATCTCGGCGTGGTTACCTGCCTAACGTACCAGTCCAGTAGCGCTCCCAATTCCGATTATTCTGGCGTGGAGTATATTTATATTTATGCCAAAGGCAACCCAAACCTAAGCTCGGAACAGATCATCCGTTATGCCGAAAGCAATACCCCGGCCCAAATTAGTCGCAGAAGTTGGCAATGGTTGGGAAAGGTGGACAGCGAATATATGGAAAAGCAAAAAAAACTGCAGCGCCAATATGGGAAGGTTGTTTTTGAACAATCGGTAACACTTCAATAGCATTTCATGAAAATCCTGTCCCTTGTTTTATTGTTTTTCTCTTTTGCGGCCACAGCCCAATGTTTACGGGGCGATTGTGAGAACGGAACGGGTACCTTTGATTTTGGCTATGCCGTATACTCGGGAAGTTTTAAGGACGGAAAACCCCACGGAAATGGCACCATGGATTACGGCAATGGCGAAAAATTTGAAGGCTATTTTGCCAATGGTGTCGAGGACGGGGAGGGCGTGCTATATAAAGGTGGAATTGCCCGCAATGTATTGTACAAAAAGGGGAAACTTGAAGTGGAGACAAAAATAGTAACCGGCAATGCGCCCAAAATCGAGGGCTGCAGGTCGGGTTCCTGTTATAGTGGCCATGGCGAAATGGAATATCCAAGTGGAAACACCTATGTAGGCAATTTTGAAAACGGTCAGCGTGAGGGGCAGGGGAAATTCCGCTTCGTGAGCGGGAACACATTTACTGGCACCTTTGATCGCGATGTTCCCATAAACGGCAGTTTTTATTACGCAAAGGAAGGCATAACCTTTACGGGGGATGTGGATGTAAATTGCCAGCCGCAGACCGGAGATTATTACTATCCTTCCACCGAAGCCACGGTTACCATCCAAAACGGAACGATTACCAAAATCGTAAATCCCCGAGCGGAACGGTTAAAGGCAGAAATGGGACAGGCTGAGGAGGCCCAAAAAGCGTTTCCCTGTAGCCGATGCAATGGCACGGGAATTATGGGCTATTCCCGCGTTAGTGTTACCAATACCGTCGAAAATGTGGGGTTTGACCGCTATATGAATGGACGCTACACCACAACCACCCGATATGGCGACACCCGATTTCCGGATATATGCACCGAATGTGGGGGCAAAGGGGTAAAAGCTAATTAAGGTCCACTATCACAGAATACAATTTCTAATCCTGATATAATTATGAAGAATACTATCATCCTCCTTCTTTTCCTATTTTTTTCAGTGCAGATCTTTTCACAGGAAGAAAATAAAACCGCGCTTTTCCAGCTATCGATAAACGGGCAGCCTAAAGATTTTAGCAATGGAAAATTTCAGTCCTTTATTGTAAAGGAGGACGGTTCCGTAACCATTATGGCCCAAACCAATTTGGACATTCTCAATTCCGATATTATCGTTTTGAGTATCATTCCGCAGGGGGAAGGGATGACTATTTCAGCGGGGACCTATCCATTCTTTCAAGGAAAAACAAATGCTGGTTTTTTAACGCTTGCGGAATATTCCGCCATTTCCAACGACAAACCTGTCCTGTGGCAAACCGATCCAACCCTAAAAGCCGATGGTGAAATTGTGGTGGAAGAAATTACGGCCGACCACTTAAGGGGCACATATTCCGTCACTCTTTTTAAGGTGAACGAGGATGGAAGCATTGATGCCAAGAACCAGATGAAAACGGCGCAGGGCCGCTTCAACCTGCCGATGGAAACCAAAAGCCGGTTGGAAGGATATTGATTCTTTAAGGGTCGAGCCAAAAAATTTAAAGATGGGCGGAAGGATTGTTTTTTTAAGGATTATTCTTTTCATCTTTTGTGTGTGCTGCCTTTTTATTACGATCCTTTCCAATTGGCGCGAATACCAATTCCGAAAAGCGAGCGTTCCCGCCAGGGCCGGAATTTTTTCGGTAACCGTTAAACCCATGTCAGGAAAGGCGGTGGCGAGTATTGAATATGGTATGTTTTATAGGAGAGATGGTAAGCAGGACACAATCCATTTTTCAACTGCCCAAGCTTTTTCCAATTCGGAACCGTTACCGGAGATAGCCCAATTAAAAAAGAACGTTTTTTTCATTCATTACATTCCCAAAGAAAAAAAGCATAAGACACCACATTCAGAGCGGATTTATATCCAGAATGGCGATACCCTTGAATCCAACTTTACTACCGGCTGGCTTACCGCAATGTTTGCCGTGCTGCTATTTGGCTACCTTTTAAACCCGAGAATCTACCGTTTTTGAAATACAACTATATAATAAAGGCAAGACTTTATAATTTGCCCAACCTCAAAAAATCCAACCATCCAACCATCCAACTATCTATGATGATATGGTTCATTCCGAAGAATCGTAAACCCCCGATAGAGCTGTTCAATAAAGAAAAGTCGGACCATTTGGTGAGAAAAGGTCATTGACGAAAGCGAAACCTTGCCATTGGCGCGTACATAAACGGCATCGCTAAACCCATACGGCCCACCGATAACAAAGATGAGGTTTTTGAGCCCGCTATTCATTTTCTTCTGAAGAAATTGCGCAAAGCCTTCGGAAGTATAGGTTTTTCCTTTTTCATCCAAAAGAATTAATACATCGGCGGGAGTGGTTCGCTTCAAAATTTCTTCGCCCTCAGCCTGCTTTTGAAGTGCTTCCGAAAGGTTTTTGGCATTTTTTACATCGGGAATCACTTCCATTTCAAAGGAAACATAAAATCCCAACCGTTTGGTGTAGTCGTCCATTAGCGTTTGCAGGGCAGTGTTATCGGTCTTTCCAATGGCAAGCAGAGTAATCTTCATCTTAATTTTTTCAACGATTAAAAATACAAAGATAGCGAACGATTCTTTCAACTTTTTCTCACACGGACCGAGGCTGGATTACGTCCTTCTAACTTTTTAAAGTATTTTAGCTGAAATTTCATTGATATGATTTCAGAAAAGCAATTCGCCAAAGAAATTGATATAATTATAGCAAACGCCATTCGGGAGGATGTGGGCGATGGCGACCACAGTTCACTGGCTTGTATTCCTGAGGATGCGCGCGGCACGGCAAAGCTCTTGATAAAGGACCAAGGCATCATTGCCGGAGTGGAATTTGCCCGGCAGGTGTTTGAATATGTAGATCCGGGACTTGAGCTCGACATTAAAATAAACGACGGAAGTCCAGTAAAATATGGGGATGTGGCTTTCTATGTTTCGGGATTGTCCCAATCCATTTTGAAATCGGAGCGATTGGTGCTGAACGCCATGCAACGGATGAGCGCCATTGCAACCAAGACCCACCAATATGCGGCCATTTTGGAAGGAACCCGCACAAAAATCCTGGACACCAGAAAGACCACGCCCGGGCTACGCGCGCTGGAAAAATGGGCCGTAAAAATCGGCGGGGGCGAAAACCACCGTTTTGCGCTATATGATATGGTTATGCTAAAAGATAACCATATTGATTTTTGTGGCGGAATAACCAAGGCTATCGAAAAGACCAAAAAATATTTAAATGAACATCAATTGGATCTCAAAATTATTGTAGAGGCCAGAAACTTGCAGGAAATTGAGGAGATATTAAAAAGTGATGGTGTGTACAGAATTTTGATAGACAATTTTAATTATGAAGATACACGTGCGGCCGTTGCATTGATCAACAAACGTTGCCTTACAGAGTCCAGCGGGGGCATCACTTTGGAAACTGCCCGAAAATATGCGGAGTGTGGTGTGGATTATATTTCCAGCGGCGCCTTGACACATTCGGTCCATAATTTGGACTTGAGTCTAAAAGCGGTTAAATGAGCAAAAAAATAAAAAAGAGAAAAGATGCAATAAATATTCCAGTTTTCCGCGATCTGGTTCGGTTGAGCAAAGCTATAAAACTACCGGGGCTTGGCGAGTTTTCGCTCTATCACTTGCTGGAAATCTATGGAACGGGCATCCTTAAGGGCTCTTTTTCGCCTCGGGCCAGCTCCATAGCCTATAGTTTTTTCTTGGCGCTGTTTCCGTTTTTGCTGTTTCTGCTGAACCTTATTCCCTACATTCCCATTGATGGCTTCCAAACCCGCTTTCTCATTTTTATTGAAGCCCTTTTGCCCGCCCAGACTACCCAGTTTTTCTATCCCATTATTGCAGACATTGCCGTAAACCCACGCGCGGGCTTGATATCCATAGTTTTTTTTCTGTCCATCTTTTTGTCCGCGAATGGAGTGAACGCCATTTTTAGTGCTTTTGAAAATTCATATCATGCAACTATGAACCGTAGTTTTTTCAAGCAATACTTTGTGGCCCTTGTGGTTTCAGTCTTCTTGGCACTGTTGTTGTTAACTTCGGTTGGCATCATTCTTTATGGCGAATATATTATTGCGGATCTACGCTCCAGGGCCTATATTGAAAATGACCTTTTTTGGATTTCGTTCTTTCAATTTCTTGTTTTCGTAACGATGATCTATGTTGTTATTGCAACATTGTATTATTTTGGGACCAAAGAGGGTAGGACCTCCCATTTTTTTTCCATTGGGGCGTTGGTAACTACCGTTCTTTTTGTGCTTACCACCTATTTTTTTGGAATTTATATCAATAACTTTTCAAATTATAATGAGTTATACGGTTCCATTGGTGCACTATTGATTTTGATGTTATATATTTGGATAAATGCAAACCTGTTGCTGCTTGGTTTTGAATTGAACATTTCCATTCGGCGGCTCAAGGAAAAAATGCAACGTTGAACCTAATTTTTTAAACTATGAAGAAAATTCTTTTAACCATCTCCCTGATTGCGCTAACGGCAATGACGGCCTTTGCACAGGACGTAACCGGAAAATGGAAAACCGTTGACGACGAAACGGGCGAGGAAAAATCCATTGTTGAAATCTATAAACAGAATGGCAAGGTGTATGGCAAGATTGTCGATATTCTCAATCCGGCAAAACGAAACGTAACTTGCGACCAATGCCCAGGTGCCGATAAAGACAAGCCGGTTCTGGGAATGGTAATCATTAAGGGCCTTGAAAAGGATGGCGATGAATACAACGGCGGAACCATTATGGATCCCAATAACGGCAAGGTCTATAAATGCTATATTGAATTGGACGGCCCGAACAAACTCAATGTTCGCGGCTATATTGGCTTTTCCCTTTTGGGAAGAACACAAACCTGGACACGCGTTAAATAGAAATTCTTAAAAACAGTATCTTTAAGCCACCAATCCGGTGGCTTTTTTGATACCGTTTCAGCAACAAAAAACTATAAACATTAAAAGAACCCAAGGCTTTGTATTTCATAGATGTCCTTTTGCCTATTCCCCTTAACCAGACCTTTACCTACAGCGTCAATAAAGATGAAGCTGCCTTTTTGAAACAGGGCATGCGGGTGGCGGTTCCCTTTGGAAAAACCAAGGTTTATACGGCTGTGGTGTATGCGGTACACAATCTGGCCCCCGTTGGTTATGAAACAAAATCGATAGACCATATTTTGGATGAGGAACCTATCATTACGGCTCTTCAAATAAAACATTGGGAATGGATGGCACACTATTATATGTGTTCCCTGGGCGAAATAATCAAGGCGGCCCTTCCGAGTGCTTTCCTCCTGGAAAGCGAAACGATTGTTAAACTGGCCACGCAAAAATCCGCGGCAGGCGATTCGCTTTCGGATCAGGAATTTCTCGTTTTTGAAGCCCTCCAGCACCAATCATCGCTTCATATAAATGATGTGCGCTCCATTCTCGACAAGAAAAACGTTGTTTCCATTATTCAAAAATTATTTGAAAAGGGAATTATTGAAATAGAAGAAACCGTTTTTGAGCAATACACCCCAAAATTGAAGCGGTACATAAAACTTTCTGAGGCCTATTCTTCCGAGGAAAAGCTGCGCGAGCTTTTGGATTCCTTAACCCGCGCCCCAAAACAGCGGGAAGTTTTGATGCATCTTTTTATGTTGAAAAGCCAGACCAAAAAACCAATCGGTTCTGCAATGCTTCTTAAAAAAAGCGAGGCCTCTGCGGCCGTGCTGAAATCGCTTATCGACAAAGAAATTTTGGAGGAGTATTACCAGCAACACGACCGAATGGAATTTAGCGGTGAAAATAAGGAAGCGCCCAAAACCTTGAACCAGGCCCAACAAAAAGCTTATGAGGAAATTAAAACCTCATTGAATAGTAATAATGTGGTGCTGCTGCACGGGGTAACCTCCAGCGGCAAAACGGAAATTTATGTGCGATTGATTGAGGAAATGATAGCCAGTGGAAAACAAGTGCTTTATATGTTGCCCGAAATTGCATTGACCACCCAATTGATTGGCCGTTTACAAAAATATTTTGGCGAACGTATTTCTGTTTTCCATTCTAAGTTTTCGGTGAATGAACGTGTTGAGGTTTGGAAGAATGTGCTCGCCAGAAAACCGAAGGCACAAGTGGTAATCGGCGCGCGCAGCTCCATTTTCCTTCCATTTGCCAATCTTGGACTTCTAATAGTGGATGAGGAGCACGAACCGAGTTTTAAGCAATTCAGCCCCGCACCGCGCTATCACGCGCGCGATAGCGCAATCGTTTTGGCCAAAATTCATAATGCAAAACTCTTGATGGGCTCAGCGACGCCTTCGTTGGAAAGTTATCACAATGCAAAAACTGGAAAGTTTGGATTGGTTACATTAAGCAAGCGCTACGGAAATGTTCTAATGCCGGAAGTGGAGTTGATCGATATAAAGGAAAAAAGCCGTAAAAAACAGATGATCGGACATTTCAGCGACCGACTGCTGGAGGCTATGCGCGAGACGTTAAAAAATGGCGAGCAGATCATTCTTTTTCAAAACAGACGCGGTTTTTCGCCCGTTGTGGAATGTACTACTTGTGGTGTTTCGCCACAATGCCCTAATTGTGACGTGAGCTTGACTTTTCACCAGCATAAGAACCAACTTAGGTGCCACTATTGTGGATATCACATCGCTATGATGCAAAGCTGCATTGCCTGTGGAAGCGAAACCCTGGATACAAAGGGTTTTGGAACGGAACAAATTGAAACAGAATTGAAAACCTTGTTCCCCGAACAAAAAATTGCAAGAATGGATCAGGACACCACCAAGGGAAAGCATGCCTATTCCAAACTGATTGAGGCGCTGGAAAATGACGAAATAGATATTTTGGTCGGAACGCAAATGTTGGCCAAGGGGTTGGATTTCCGAAACATTCGTCTGGTAGGGGTTATGAACGCAGATAATCTACTTAACTTTCCCGATTTTAGGGCACACGAGCGCAGTTTTCAATTGTTGCAACAAGTGGCGGGTAGGGCAGGGCGAACCCAGAAACGCGGCAAGGTCTTGATCCAAACCTACAATCCGTATCACCAAATTTTAAAGCAGGTAAGCGTGAACGATTATGGTTCTATGTATAAAGAACAGTCGGAAGAGCGCTATAATTTTAAATATCCGCCGTATTACCGCCTTATTAAATTCACGTTCAAGGACAAAAATTTGGACCGGGTTCAAAAAGCCTCCACTTGGTTTGGGCAAGCATTGGAAATGCAGTTTAAGGAGTATGTTCTTGGGCCGGAGCCACCGCCAATTGGAAGGATTAAGAATAAATACATCATAAATCTGCTGCTAAAAATCCCCAAGAATCAATCGTTGGAAAAGACCAAGAAGTATATAGCAAGCGTTCAGCGGAGCTTTAACTCCATAAAAGCCTTTTCAACCGTGCAGCTTATAGTTGATGTGGACAATCTTTAGGCGTTTTGGGTGGCGGACAGCGCTTCAACAAGGTCTGCCTTGCGGTTTCGGCTCAACGGCAGCTTGTCCTTGTCCAGTTCAATGGTCTTGCTATTGTAGCGTTGCACCTTGTCCAAATTTACGATATACGATTTGTGGATTCTTAAAAAGCGCTCGCTTGGCAGCAGCGATTGAAAAGCCTTCATGGTGGAAAGAACCACTAAGGAATCGTGCTCCGTAACCAGCTTTACGTAATCTCCCAAAGCCTCAATATAGCGAAGTTCATTAAGAAATACCTTTCTTTTTTTAAGGTTGCTCTTCACAAAAATGAAATCTTCGTCATCAAATCCTTCTTCGTTTTTAAGTTTGTAATTGGTAATTGCCTTATGGACCGCATTCAAGAATCGGTCCTTGGCAATTGGCTTGCGGAGGTAGTCCACCGCATCATAATCAAAAGCCTTGAAGGCATATTTGGTTTTTCCGGTTACGAAGATTACTTGTGGCTTTCGTTGGATATCGTCCAAAAGATCAAAGCCCGAAAGGATAGGCATTTCAATATCCAGAAAAATAAGGTCAATCTCGTTGGAGGCAAGCCCGATTTTGGCCTCCACGGCATTTTTGTATTCCCCAACAAGCTCAAGGGAAGGATGCATTTGTATTAGCTTTACTATAGAAAGCCTTTGCAGTGTAGAATCATCTACAACAGCACATTTTAGGATGGTCTTTTCCACAATAGTAGATTTAGCGCAACGCAATAATATGCAAATAATCGATGAAATGCAATTTTTTTTGACTTTAGTCGAAAAAATGGCCCCGTTTGTCTATTTGGGTTGTTTTTTACATCTCGAAATAGATTTGGTTTGATTATCCAAAATAAAATATTATTTTTGCACCCTCTTGGCAGAAAGCCAAAACGATAATCATTAATTTATAACAGATTTTTTATGAATCATTACGAAACTGTTTTCATCTTAAATCCCGTTTTATCTGAAGACCAGATAAAGGAAACAGTAAAGAAATATGAAGATTTTCTTGTTTCTAAAGGTGCAAAGATGGTATCCAAAGAAAATTGGGGGTTGAAAAAACTGGCCTATCCAATTCAAAACAAAAAAAGTGGATTTTACCACCTTTTTGAGTACACCGCCCAAGGCGAAGTAGTACACGAGCTAGAAACTGAGTTTAAAAGAGATGAGCGTTTTATGCGCTACCTTTCAGTGAGCCTTGACAAGCACGCAATTGCTTGGGCAGAAAAAAGAAGAAACCGCGATAAAAAATCAGCATAGATTATGGCCACATTACAACAACAAGCTAAAGGAAAAAAGGACGGAGAGATCAGATATCTTACCCCGTTAAACATAGATACCAATAAGACCAAGAAATACTGTATGTTCAAAAGGTCTGGAATCAAATATGTTGATTATAAAGACCCAGATTTCTTATTGAGATTTGTAAACGAGCAAGGCAAAATACTTCCCCGCAGGCTAACTGGTACTTCGTTGAAATATCAACGCAAGGTGGCCGTTGCCGTAAAACGAGCACGCCATCTGGCTCTTATGCCTTACGTTACCGATTTATTAAAATAAAAAAACCAGAAAGCAGTATGGAACTTATATTAAAGAAAGACGTAGAAAATCTGGGATTTGCAGATGATCTTGTAAGCGTTAAAAACGGTTACGGAAGAAACTTTTTAATTCCACAAGGCTATGCCGTTTTGGCTACTCCCTCGGCCAAAAAAGTTTTGGAGGAAACCTTGAAGCAACGCGCCTTCAAGGAGAAGAAAATTGTGGATGAGGCCAAAAAACAAGCTGAAAAACTTAACGGACTTGAAATTAAAATCACCGCCAAAACAGGCGAAGGCGATAAATTGTTCGGTTCAGTAACCAATGCAGATCTTGCCGAAGCACTTGAAAAAGAAGGTGTATCCATAGACAAGAAATACATTGGGGTTGCCGGAGGAAGCGTTAAGCGAACTGGCCAATATGATGCTACCATCCGTTTCCACAGAGAAGTAGTTGGCAACCTTGTTTTTGAAGTGGTTGCGGAACCAAAGCCTGTTGCCAAAAACAAACCAGAAACAAAGGCAACAGCTCCAGAAGTGAAAGCAGAGGAGGAAACGCCATCTGAAACAGAATAACAAACACAACAGTTATTATACAAACCTTTCCCATATTAGGGAAAGGTTTTTTTGTTTTGAAAATTTTTAGTACCTAATAATAAATCCCAAAAACACCTATGAAATACGCCCGTCTTACTAAAGAACAGTTCGAGGAAATGCATCCAGAATTCATCAACTTTTTGGCCTCCCAATCCATTACAGCCGACGAATGGCGTTTACTGAAATCGGAAAGGCCCGAGGTAGCAGAACAGGAACTCGATGTTTTTAGCGACTTGGTGTGGGAAGGAGTTTTGGGCAAGGTGAAATATCTTGAACACTTTTCGCCCAATCAGCTAATGCTTTTCCATGTTTCAAATGCCTTTATGGATTTGATAGCACTTAAGATTGATGACCAAAATATAGATATTACCACGGAATATGGATACAAATGGCTGCAACAAAATCTTCACGATGACACCGTTAGTCTATTCACATCCACTAAGGCCATAAAAGAGGATAGAAACAAAGACATCTTTGTTTTAATTCAGCAAGGCGCAGTTATTACTAAAGGCGAGCTTTATAACTATTTCAAGGAGTTACTGAAAGACTGAGGATATAAACGCACCAGCACCCGGATTACGGTCTGTATTTCAAGCTTTTGCAAAACCAGCATAAACCTTATTCATACCGTAAACTTTCAATAGGATCCAATCCTGCGGCTTTTGAAGCTGGATAGGAGCCAGCGATTATTGCAACAATAAATGTAATAATGGTCGCCCAGATCATTGCGGGCCACGGAAGCGAGAAGTCAAACTCAAAAATCCTTGCAAAACCATACCCTGTAAGGATGCCCAGCACAATCCCCAAAACACTTCCAAATTGACCAATTACTATTGTTTCCATAAAAAATTGGGTAGATATGGTAGATCGTTTTGCTCCCAATGCTTTCCTAACCCCAATTTCGCGCGTCCTTTCGGTTACGGAAACGAGCATGATATTCATTAAAGCAATGGAAGAGCCAAGAATGGTGATGATGCTTATGATCCATGCGGCAATTTCAAGATATTTGGTGATTGATGCAATGCGGTTGATCAGGTCTTCGCTGCGTTCAATTCCAAAGTTATTGGCTTCCACCGGATTTAAACCCCGAATGTTTCGAAAGGTAATAATGGCTTCATCCTGAGCGGACGCCATCAATTGTTTGTCATCAACTTTAATACTGATGTTGTAATTTATGTTTGGCGCAGTATAGATGCCCCTGGCCACCTGGACCGGAATAAGAACCTTTAAATCCTGGTTGTTGCCAAAGGTGGAACCTTTGGATTCCAACAGGCCAATTACCTTAAATTTTACGCCACGAATGCTAATGGTTTGATGGATGGGATCCTCGTTTTTGAATATATTTTTTGTGAAATCGGAACCAATAATACACACCTTATTGTTGTTTTGAATGTCGAAAACCGTAAAATTCCGACCCCTATCAAGCTCAGACCCTGTGTTTTCCAAATAATTTTCGTTTACCCCGTACACTTGTACCTCGGGATCCGTTTTATCGGAACCATACTTTACCTCGGCAGTCGCTGTTCCCTGAAAGGAAAGGGAGGTTTTAGTGGAGGGAAACTCATAGGTATCTAAAAATTCGCGGACATTGTTATAGCTGATTATAGGATTTATTTTTTCCCTTTGGCCACTGTTGTTGGATTGGACCGAAAACTCATATTGCTGTATATTGAAAGTATTGGCGCCCATGGAGGCAAAATTTCCTGAAATAGTATTCTCCAGGGCCTTCACTGCGCTCAAAATGCCAACCAATGCCCAAATTCCGATGCCAATGATGATAACAGTCAAAATGGTTCTTAAAAGTTGGCTTTTAATGGAATCCAGCGCAATACGTACATTTTCGCGGAAAAGTGTAAACATATTTTCAATTTGCGTTTTTCATTAGACACTAAAAATTGGATAAAGTTACTATTATTTAAGATATTTGCCTTCTTTAGTTACAAGGGAGGACAGATGTAAATGCCAATCTTTTCGCTCCCTATTTGTCTGAAAATTTATAATCCAGAACGCAATGAAACCGTCCATTCCAAAAGGCACGCGCGATTTTAATCCAGAAGAAGTGTCGCGCCGAAATTATATTTTCAATATTATTAAAGAAACATTTGCTTGTTACGGTTTTCAACCTATTGAAACACCCTCTTTTGAAAATAGTGAAACCTTAATGGGAAAATACGGCGAGGAGGGAGATCGACTGATTTTCAAGATTTTGAACAGTGGCGATTTTTTGTCGAAAATTGACAATGAACTTTATTCTGAAAAAAATAGTGCCAAAATAACGGCAAGCATCTCGGAAAAGGCGTTGCGGTATGACTTGACCGTTCCTTTTGCGCGCTATGTGGTGCAGCATCAAAATGAAATTACCTTTCCTTTTAAAAGATACCAGATTCAACCGGTTTGGCGCGCCGATAGGCCACAAAAAGGACGCTTCCGAGAATTTTATCAGTGCGATGCCGATGTGGTTGGCTCCACCTCCCTATGGCAGGAAATTGAACTGGTGCAACTATACGACGCCGTTTTCAGTAAATTGGGTTTAGCGGGGACCACCCTAAAAATCAACAACCGAAAAATTCTTTCCGGGATTGCGGAGACTATTGGTGCCGAGGATCGTTTGGTCGATTTTACCGTTGCATTGGACAAGCTCGATAAAATAGGCGAGGCCGGCGTAAAAAATGAAATGCTCGAAAAAGGGATTTCTCAGAAAGCACTGGACAAACTTCAACCCTTGTTTAAATTTCAAGGTGAGAATCGTGATAAATTGGCGGATTTAAAAAAGATGCTTTCTTCCTCGACCCAGGGCTTGCAGGGTGTGGAGGAACTTGAGTTTATTGTTGCGGCCATCGAAGTCCTAAAATTGCAGACTTCGGCTTTAGAAGTTGATGTTACTCTTGCCCGGGGCCTTAACTATTACACGGGGGCAATTCTCGAGGTTTCAGCGCCTAAGGGAGTTGCCATAGGAAGCATTGGTGGGGGTGGAAGATATGATGACCTAACAGGAATTTTTGGGTTGAAGAATATGAGCGGGGTGGGCATTTCCTTTGGTTTGGATCGCATTTATTTGGTCTTGGAATCCCTGGGCCTATTTCCAAAAACCGTTTCCGAAAACAGCAGGGTGCTCTTCATAAATTTTGGCAACGAAGAAGCTCTTTACGCCATGAAAGCCATAATGAAATTGCGCCATGCAGGCATTAGGGCTGAACTATATCCGGATGCGGCAAAAATGGGCAAGCAAATGGGCTATGCAGATAAGCGTGGTATTCCCTACACGGTTTTGGCCGGCGAGGCCGAAATGAAGGATGAAATCTTCACACTAAAAAACATGCAAACCGGGGAGCAATCCCGCTTAACCCTAAAGGGCCTTCTGGAAAAACTTTCCGATTAAAATTCAGACTAGTATCCAAAACTAACGGAGGCCTCCGTGTCTGTGGTTTCGGAATCTGGAATTTCAAGAATTTTCTTTTCCGCCTCCCGCACGGCAGCCTCAGAAAGCATTCCAGCAATGCGAAGTTTGGTTAGGTTTACGACTGTTTGTTTCATTCTTCCCCAATTTCGTTTATGATTTTTTCATAGGAAATAACATAATCAATCTGTTTTTCCTCAGAAACGTGTTTGCGGGGAGTTTCAAGAATTATAAAATCGAATAGTTTAGAGATAATCCCTCTAAGGCGTTCTTCCGTCGTAACAATAGCTGCGTGAATAAGATTTGCAATTATAGTTAAGGATATGGAAATAATTAGGACTATTAAATAATAAGTATATATTGAAAAATCATACATTGGAGCAAACGTGTATATTAGATAGAAAAATCCAACTAATAAAAACATATTTGAAATATATTGAAATATTTGTTTGAAGTCTTTAACTAGAATGTTTTTAGCGAATTTCAAAATTAAACCTGAACTTATTGCCATCAACGGTAGACTGATTGAAAACATAAAAGAGGACATATAAGCAAAACCAAATATACCTCTTTTATCTTCCGTTAAATATAACACATGTAAAAATGGCGATAATATAGCCACAATACATAAAAATATTAAATATAAGTTACTCTTTTTGTTCCTCCATGTGGTCCGGAATCCCATTACAGTTTCTGTCACTGGGAGGACAGACTTTGACTTTGTCGATTTGTTGCTCATCACTAATTTGGTTTTCTGGGGTGCAGCTCACGGCAATCCCGGCTAGCATTACTAATGCGAATACATAATTTTTCATAATAATAGGTTTTAAAAGTTCAACAGTAAATTTAATCCTTTTAAAAGCCTATATTAAGCTGTGCACCAATTATTTATTAACTGGATTTTAACAAATTTAAGAATAATGTGTTTTTGTGCAAGCATTTTTCGATAAAATGATCATTCCATCGCGAAAGAAGATTCTTACGCGTAAAGGGTGAGATCAAAAAAATCCCCAAGAATTTTTAAATCCTTGGGGAACTGTTGCAGTAGCGAGAGCGAGACTTGAACTCGCGACCTCCGGGTTATGAATCCGACGCTCTAACCAGCTGAGCTACCTCGCCATTCTTTGGGCATACCACATTTTTGTGGCTAAGCGGGGGCAAAGATAGAAACAAAATTGGCTGTGGCAAATATATGGTTCTGTTTTCTTGAATTTATTTTGGGCACGCGGCCCTTGCCATCTTTCATAAAAATTTTCATTCTTTCATTTGAGGTTAGAATTAATATCTATATATTGGGCGTCAACTAACAGAGCATCATGGAAGATAAAATTAAATATGAAATGGAATTTCCCATACAGGTTTCCCCTTCACTTTTATACCAATATATTTCAACTCCTTCAGGCCTTTCCGAATGGTATGCGGACAACGTAAACTCTCGGGGGGAGTACTATACCTTTATTTGGTCCCAAAGCGAGGAACGCGCTAGGTTGTTGAGCAAAAAAAGTCCCGAACGCGTTAAATTTAGATGGGTTGAGGACGAGGGTGCCGACTTTTATTTTGAAATGCGCATTCAAGTAGATGAAATAACCAAAGATGTGTCGCTTATGGTTACCGATTTTGCCGAGGAAGATGAAATAGAGGAAGGGAAGATGCTCTGGGAAAACATGATTTCCAACCTTAAAACCATTCTCGGTTCTGCTTAAATTTCCTATTAAATTATAATACCTTTGGGCCGTCCATAAAATTGGACGGTTTTTTTATGCTGAATCTTAACGGTAGCGTATTGACAAAGGAAGTGGCGCATGTTCCCCTGAACAATCGGGCCATGAACTATGGCGATGCCCTTTTCGAAACCATTCGATTTTCAAACAACAAACTTTATTTTTGGGAAGATCACTATTTCAGATTAATGGCATCCATGCGTATCTTAAGAATGGAAATTCCAATGAATTTTACCATGGAGTTTCTCGAGCAGGAAATCCTCCGGACTCTTGGCACAGAGTTTAGTCCTACCCAATCCTTTCGCATAAAGTTACTGGTTTGGCGCGAAGCAAACGGAAAGTATTGCCCGGAAACTAATGACGTTAATTATGCCATAAGCACGGAACCACTGGATAATTCTGCATTTATACATTTAAAAAATAGCTATGTGATCGATCTGTATAAAGACCATTTCATTTCCTCAGGCCTACTCTCCACCCTAAAAACCAATAATAGACTCATAAATATCCTTGGAAGCATTTTTGCCAAGGAAAATAATTTTCAGAACTGCCTTTTATTGAACGAGCGCAAACAGATTGTGGAAGCACTGAACGGCAATATATTTTTGGTCTTCGATAAGGTTATAAAAACCCCACCATTGTCAGACGGCTGCCTGAATGGAATCCTCAGGAAGCAATTGAAAGCCCTTTTGCAATCAGAGCCAGAGTACACCTTGGAGGAAGTCAGCATATCTCCTTTTGAACTCCAGAATGCCGATGAAATGTTCATTACCAATGTAATACAGGGAATAGTTTCCGTTACCAATTATCGAAAAAAGAAATATGGGTGTAATGTGGCGGAACACCTGGTCTCCAAACTGGAAGATTGGGCGGCTTCGCACTAATTAAAGTTCGGGTTTTCCGGGGCGTTGGACCATAACACATAATCGCCACCGAATTCGATCATTTTTTCCTTCCAAAAATTGGTGTTGCTTTTGCCAATAATGGCATTGTTGTAGTTATTGGGCACGACTACCCAATTATTGACCTTCAGCTCTTGCTCCAGCTGTTCACTTTCCCAACCTGAATATCCCAGAAAAAAGCGGATTTGGTCCTTCTTCAGTTTGTCCTCCTTCAATAAGTCGATAATGGCATTAAAATCTCCACCCCAATAAATACCATTTGAAATTTCAATGCTGTCGGGAATGATATGTGGAATGCAATGGATGAAGTAGAGATTGTCCTGTTCTACGGGCCCGCCATTATAAACTGGCAATTTTGAATTGACCTCAGGAACAAAATCGCGCAATTTGTGCTCCAGTGGTTTGTTCAATATGAATCCAACAGAACCGTTTTCATTATATTCCGCTATTAGGACCACGGAGCGGTTAAAGGACACATCCCCAATGATGGAAGGTTCTGCAACCAATAATAATCCCTTGGCTGGTTTTAAGGAGGTCATATTTTATTTTTGATAAATAAATCTAAGTATTAAATTTATAATTACCAAAAATTTACTAAATCGATATAAAAAGTAGGTTTTATGGATTAAAAAGGGAAGAAATTGCGCTTTCCTAAATACTTAATTCCCAAATAAATGAAAAACCTTCTTGCCATTTGAAAGGAAAGAAGGTTTTGAAAAAATCTGTAAATCTTTACGGTTAGTTTACGCTATTTTGTAAATCTGATCCAGCTTTAAATTTAACTACTTTTTTAGCAGCAATTTTAATGGTTTTACCCGTTTGTGGGTTTCTGCCTTCCCTGGCAGCTCTTTTTGAAACGGACCAAGACCCGAAACCTACTAAGGACACTCGGTTTCCTTTTTTAAGGGATTTTTCAACGTTGCCTAAAAAAGACTCCAATGATTTCTTTGCAGCAGCTTTTGTAATTCCGGCATCAGCTGCCATTGCATCGATTAAATCTGATTTGTTCATAATTCTTTTAAATTAAATTGTTGGTTAAACTTCGATTAATTGCCCTACAAATTTAGCAGGAATATCCATCCAGGCAAGTAATGGCGCAGGAAATCGCAATTTTTGTTGATAACTTCGACTGTTTGTTAATAAACGAAGCCGTTTTTCTTTATTTTTTTATTTCATCAACAAGGACAAGGGTTTAGGCCATTTTTGAATCTTGGTTAAAACTATAGCCATTCAAAAGGGAAGCTATTTCCATTTTTCTTTTTCCAGGCAATTGCATTTCCTTAATATATATGTAGCCATCGGTACATGCTACTTTTAGGTGTTTCTTTGAGGCTACCACTGCGCCCGGAGTTTGGTTGGGGGTTTCCTTTTGAAAATCTGCGGCATAAATTTTAACTTTTAGTTCCTCCTTATTATTATATAGTACGGTCCAGGCCGCCGGATAGGGTGAAAGGCCTCTTATAAAAGCATCGATCCTCTCGCCGCGCCATGTCCAGTCTATTTTTGTGTTTTCAGAAGTCAATTTTGGCGCATCCTTTAAAGGACCGTTTGTAAGCTGAGGCCGGGGTTGAACAGTATTGTTCCCTATTTGGCGAAGGGTTTCGAGCACTAAGTTGGCCCCTACGTTCATTAATTTATCGTGCAATGTTTGCGCAGTTTCGTTTGCTTCAATGCATACTTCTTCAAATGCTATTACAGATCCGGTATCTATTTTTTCATCTATAAAAAAAGTGGTCACGCCCGTAATAGCTTCCCTATTTATTATTGCCCAATTTATGGGGGCAGCGCCACGGTACTGCGGAAGCAACGATGCGTGCAAATTAAAGGTGCCCCGCGGCGGCAGTTGCCAAACTATTTTTGGCAGCATTCGGAAGGCAACCACGATTTGTACTTCGGCCTCCAGTTTTTTTAACTGTTCCAAAAATTGGGGATCCTTTAAATTGGTGGGTTGTAGGATGTGAAGATTTTGGGCCAAGGCATACGCCTTTACTGCGGAGCCCGTTACTTTTTGGCCTCTGCCGGCCGGTTTATCGGGGGCTGTAACTACCCCAACCACATTATGGCCGGAATCAACGATTTGCTTTAGGATATATGCGGCAAAATCCGGGGTTCCCATGAAAACGATCTTTAATTGGTCTTGCATTTCTTAAATTATAAAATATTGTTTTTTTGGGTTTAATTTTACTTTTTCAGCATCCAGCAATATTTTTAGGATTTTTAGGATAGCCGCTTCGGGATAGGGAAGCCTTTCTGAAATTTCACGCGAACTTAAATCTTCAGCTTCCAATAGCACAAGGATTTTCGCAGCCAATAGTTTCATTTCCCGTTGTGGGATGGATCCATTTTCAGACAGACAGACTGAACATTTCCCGCAATCGCCCCCGGACAATTCGCCAAAGTAGGCGACCAGCTGGGCGCTTCTGCATTTTTTATTGTTGGCAATATATTGCAATACGGAGGTTACCTGCGCAGTTTTCTTTCGGTTCAGCGCTTCCACATCGCGGGCAATTACATTTATGGTTCGGTCGTCCTCCCGCGGCAACAGAAATGTTAGGGTAGCATCTGTGGTGTGCAATATAGTTTCTATCACTCCGTCGCGGGCCATTTTTTTTAACGTATGGATTACGGTTTCAGTGGATTGTCCCGTTTTTGCACAAATAATATCGAGATTGATGGCGGTTGGCATTTCAAAAATACCACCATAAATTCTGAGAATGGTTTTTCCTATAATGGAAACCTTGGGGTCCAATTCGAAATATTGCAACACTTGTGACGAGGAAACCAAAAATTGAACTATGGATTTTTGGCCATATTCCTGGGATAACTGGATGATCCCCAATCGGTCAAGATGGTTCAGCGCGTTATAAGTCAATAACGTGTTTAGATTATAGGTATTGCAAAATTCCGAGAAAGCAAAATTATGTTTGGTAAAAGCCCCTTCACCGTAAGGAATCTGGAAATAGTTTTGAAGGGTGCGATATATTTTTTTCAAGTCGGAAGGGGTTGGAAGCGCATCCACAAATTGCTGCCGGACGTACAGTTTGTCATATTCATTATAGATGAGTATGGCCGCGGCATATTCGCCATCGCGCCCGGCGCGCCCGGCCTCTTGAAAATAACTTTCAACGCTTTCAGGAATTTGGAGATGGATAACAAAACGCACGTTGGGGTGGTCAATGCCCATTCCGAACGCATTGGTGGCCACAATGGTTGAAACCTCCCCGCTACGCCAAGTGTGGAGGGCGTTGTTTTTATCTTTTGCAGACATTCCACCATGATAGAAGGTGGATGGGATGCCCAAGGATTGCAAGTGGTTACAAATATCAACGGTGCTTTTGCGGTTGCGGACATACACGATGGCCGAGCCAGTATTTCCTTTTAAAAATTGCTCTGTTTTGTAGAGCTTATCTTCTTCCTTAAAGACTTGATAGGAGAGATTTTTCCTTATGAACGAGTTTTTGAATATGGCTGGCTCCACCAGTTTTAACGCAGCAATAGTGTCCGCCATTACCTCCGGGGTTGCCGTTGCGGTCAGGGCAATGATGGGCGTTAGGGGATGGATTTCCCGAAGAAAGGTTATGTTTTTGTAGGCTGGTCGAAAATCATTTCCCCATTGCGAAATACAATGTGCTTCATCTACTGCAATTAAGTTAACGTTCATTTGCTTGATGTAGTTTTGAACAATTTCCTGCTGAAGCCTTTCGGGCGAAAGGTATAGAAATTTGTAATTTCCATAGATTGCATTGCCCAAAAGGGTGTCCAATTCCTCAAAAGAAATTCCGCCTGTCAGTTTAATGGCTTTAATACCTTTTTCCTTTAGCGCCGCAACCTGATCGCCCATTAACGCCACCAAGGGTGAAACAACAATGCAGATGCCCTCCAAGGCCAGCGCAGGGATCTGAAAGCACAGCGATTTTCCGCCGCCGGTTGGCAAAAGCGCCACGGTATCGCGTCTGTTCAGAACGGCCGCTATTATTTCCTCCTGCTGTGGCTTGAAGGAGGAAAACCCCCAATAGCTGTTCAGAATGTGGTGGACATTTGTCAATGTGTGCCTAACTTAATGGTATCTATAATGAATTTTGCCCGTTCGTTCAAAGTGCCCATCGGCACTTCAAAAACGTGGTATCCGTAGTTTTGATAGCTTTTTTTTAAATACTGAAAAATTTTTTCGGCTTGTTCAAACGATTCATATCGTTCATTGTCCTGTTCATAGATATCCTCCCACGGTGGCAATACGAAAACCTCGTCATATTTATGTGCCAAACAAGAATCCGTAAAGTTTTTGGGGTAATGGTTCTGCAAAAAATCCATGTAGGCCGTAACATCGGGGATGCCCCTATCATAAAACAAGACCGGGGCCGCGCAGCGCTGGGCTTCCTTGAACTGCTCCAACCTACCTTCCAACAGTTTTTGGCTGAAAAGAATCGGGTTTTCCAAAAAAAGCTGTTCAATGCCCTGTCTTTGCGCCTCGAGGGTTACTTCTCTAGAAATTTCGTGCATTACAGCGTAGCCTTCCTTTTCCAAATAACCTATCAATGCCGTTTTCCCAGAGCCCGGGCCCCCGGTAATGACAATTCTTTTTGTTTTCAAATGTTTCAATTTTATACAAAGTAAGTAAATAAATATTTGTGGTGAAAGTGTATCTTTGTGGCTCATCTGCCCACTAAATGATTGCATGGACCAAGATAAAAACACCGCTGAGTTCTACGAACGACTGAAAAAGCAACTGGAAGAAGACACCCAATGGCCCTCCCCTTATTTGTTTAAATTCATCGTGCCGGCCAACCTTGAAAAAATAGCGGAAATCCGCGCTATTTTTGATGGTTCAGATGCCGAAATCGCCACTCGCGATTCTTCCAAAGGAACCTACGCAAGCGTTTCCGTAAAGGTAACCATGCAATCGCCGGAGGAGGTGGTTCAAAAATATCTTGAAGTTTCCCAGGTGGACGGCGTTATTTCACTTTAATTTTTAGTATTTTGCGAGGGCATTGATTATTTAATCTTTCCGAATTCACCCAATTCTTTCCCTAAAACAAACAATTTGACAGAAAACATAGCACAATTGGAATACAATACCGAGCGACCGAAGCTGATTATTCCTGAATACGGGCGCCACATCCAAAAAATGGTGGACCAGGCAATTGCCACTGAAAATAAAGAGGAGCGAAACAAAATTGCGAAAAGCATCATTGCCGTTATGGGCAATTTAAATCCGCATCTGCGGGACGTTCCCGATTTCCAGCCCATGCTCTGGGACCAACTATTTATTATTTCAGACTTTAAGTTGGACGTGGACTCTCCCTTCCCCATCCCTTCCCGCGAAGCATTAATGGAGCGCCCCGATCCGTTGAACTATCCGCAAAACCATCCGAAGTATCGGTTTTACGGTAATAATATTAAGCGTATGATCGATGTGGCCAACAGCTGGGAGGAAGGCGACAAAAAGGAGGGTTTGATACTGACTATTGCGAACCACATGAAAAAATGTTTTCTGAACTGGAACAAGGATACGGTAGAGGACGATGTAATATTCGCCCATCTTTTTGAACTTTCCGAAGGCAAAATCAATTTGAAAAACAGTGATGAGGATTTAAGGGATGCTTCCAATTTGCTGAAAAACAAAAAACGCTTTAATACAAACTCCTCCGGAAAGAAAAACTACAAGCAGAACAGCAACCGCAACCGCAAACGTTATTAAAATCACATCCATACCTTATGGGATCTTTTCAAATAGAAGGCGGACACAGGCTTAAAGGTGAAATTACACCCCAGGGCGCCAAAAATGAAGCCTTGCAAATTTTATGTGCAGTATTATTGACCCCGGAAAAAGTCATTATTGAGAATATTCCGGACATACTGGATGTAAACAAACTCATTAAAATATTAGAAAATCTTGGTGTAAAGATCCAAAAGCTGGGTAAGGGCAAATATGCCTTTACCGCAGACGAAATAAATTTGGGCTACCTGGAATCAGAACTTTTCAAACAAGAGGGAAGTTCCCTGCGGGGTTCTATCATGATCGTGGGGCCGTTGCTGGCCCGATTTGGAAAAGGATATATTCCCCGTCCCGGTGGGGATAAAATTGGCCGTAGAAGACTCGACACCCATTTTGAGGGTTTTATAAATCTGGGCGCAAAATTCAGATATAATAAAGAAGAACGATTTTACGGGGTAGAAGCTCCCAACGGGCTAAAGGGCACCTACATGCTTTTGGACCAAGCCTCGGTGACCGGAACTGCAAATATTGTCATGGCCGCAGTGTTGGCCAAAGGTACAACCACTATTTATAATGCCGCCTGCGAACCCTACATTCAACAACTTAGTAATATGCTAAACGCCATGGGGGCGAAGATTGAAGGAGTTGGGTCAAATTTATTGCGCATTGAAGGCGTAGCGAGTTTAAAGGGCTGTAGCCACAGAATTTTGCCAGATATGATAGAGATTGGCAGCTGGATTGGACTGGCGGCCATGACCAGAAGCGAAATTACCATAAAAAATGTTGGATGGGAGCATTTGGGACTGATCCCGGATACCTTCAGAAAACTTGGAATAAAATTGAATAAGAAAGGCGATGATATCCACATTCCTGCACAAAAGGAATATGAAATACAAGGCTATATTGATGGTTCCATATTAACCGTGGCAGATGCTCCTTGGCCCGGTTTTACACCCGATTTGTTGAGCATAGTTCTAGTGGTCTGTACACAAGCGAAAGGAAGCGTACTAATCCATCAAAAAATGTTTGAAAGCCGCTTGTTTTTTGTTGATAAATTGATTGATATGGGTGCCAAGATCATCCTCTGCGATCCTCACCGGGCCACCGTGATCGGTCACAATTTTCAATCGAACCTGAAGGCAACCACCATGGTCTCTCCGGATATCCGAGCTGGGATTTCCTTATTGATTGCTGCCCTATCGGCACAGGGAACAAGTACCATCCACAACATTGAACAAATAGACCGGGGTTACGAAAACATAGATGAAAGGCTAAGGGCCATCGGTGCAAAAATTACGAGAACCGAACCTTAAAAAAATTAGCCCTTCCGGTTTTTGTTGATTTCATCCTGTAATTTTCTGCGTAATTTTTGCTCGCGTTCCAAGCTGTTGCGCCTGTAGTCCTCCAGTTCAATTTCCATTTCGGCCATCTTTAATTGGGCCGCATTGGTTATTTTGTGACTGTTCATAAAGCGATAGAAAAGAAAACCTGAAAAAAGAAGTAATATTATGATAATACTCCATAGAATGGCATTATAGGTAGCTTTAGAAGTTAGCACACCGAAAATTTCAATTCCGTCTTCCTTTTTCTTTGCCAAGGCCAGATTTTCACGGGTCTGTTTCAGTGAGGTTTGAAGCGAATCTACCGACGTTTTTTCGAGTCCGATTTCATTTTCCAACAGGGTAATTCGCCGTTGGAGACTGGAAACCGAATCTAATATGTTTCTTTTCAATGTTGCCAACTGCGATTTTTTGACAACCTTATATTCCTGATAACTATTGCTTTTGTCAAAAGCCTCGATCATTTGGTCATTTAAGGTGTTCTTTTTGATTTGTATGGAATCCTGCGCCGTAATTTGAATTGAAAAAAGGAGCACCGGAAGGGAGAGGACAAAAATCTTCTTCATGGGTCAATGGTTTGTTTTTACTGCTATGTTTAACATTGCAAGAGTATAAAAATTGTATTTATCCGCCCAAATTTTACCCTCAATTACAAAATTTTTAACAACGCTGTCTCCATGATATTTTTTGAAGACGAAAAGGGAATGGTATTTAAATTATGGATTATTCAGCCTTCGGAAAGCGCTTCCTTATATACTTTCAGGCATCTTTCGCGCGCTTCTTTGTGGTCCACCATTGGCTCTGGATAGGCATTGGTGCCGTATTCCGGAACATATTTTTTGATGTAATTGTGGTCTTTATCAAACTTTTCAATCTGGGTGGTGGGATTAAAAATTCTGAAATAGGGGGCAGCATCAACGCCACTGCCTGCGGCCCATTGCCAATTTCCAACGTTGCTCGCCATTTCATAGTCTAGCAACTTTTCGGCAAAATAGGCCTCGCCCCACCGCCAATCTATCAGTAAATGTTTGCAGAGAAAACTGGCCACCACCATCCGCACGCGGTTGTGCATATAGCCGGTTTGGTTCAGCTGCCGCATTCCCGCATCAACCAACGGGTATCCGGTTTCGCCTTTTTTCCATTTCTCGAATTCTTTTTTATTGTTACGCCATTCAATACGGTCATATTTAGAATGGAACGCATCGGAAACCGTCTTGGGAAAATGCCAAAGGATCTGCATAAAAAACTCACGCCAAATCAATTCCTGCCAGAAAACTTCATTTTTTTCTAAAGTAGCTTTTTTGACTATTTTTCGAATGCTGACCGTTCCAAATCGCAAATGAGGCCCCAAATGCGAGGTAGCGCCTGCGGCAGGAAAATTTCTTTTGTCTTCGTATTCGGCTATTGTTGTTGGCGTTACGTCATATTCCGGGATTTCTATTTTCGATTTTTGAAAGCCCAAATCGGCCAATGAAAGATTGGGAAGCCGCGAATTTTGATAGAGATTCTTTAGAAATTCATGGGTATAATATATTTTAAAATCGGGCAGTTTTTTGAATTTTTCCTTCCATTTTTTCATATATGGAGTGTACACAACATAGGGCTCGCCATTTTCCTTAACAATTTCGTCTTTCTCAAAAATAACTTGATCCTTAAAAGTATGGAAACCTATGTCCTTTTCGCCCAATAGTTTTTTTATGGCCTCGTCCCGTTTTGTTGCATAAGGTTCGTAGTCGTGGTTGGTTATTACATTTTGAACCTCAAATTCCGTGATGAGCTGTTGAAAAACGTCTTCTGGTTTTCCGTGAAAAATTGCCAAAGAGCTCCCGTTATCCTGCAATTCGGCTCGCATGTTTTGAAGCGTTTCAAAGATGAAGGTGACTCGTGGATCGTCCTTGGGGAGCTCGTTCAATATTTCGGAATCGAAAATAAATAGCGGAAGCAAAGGATATTTTCCGTGAAGGGCCTTGTAAAAACCCACATTGTCATCAATGCGTAAGTCTCTGCGAAACCAAAATATATTTACTTTTTTTGACACCTTATTAGGATATGTTTATGGTTGAAAGACCACCGTCCACCCCAAATACCTGGCCTGTTATCCACTGTGAATCTGAACCGAGCAGATAGGTGGCAGTAGCGGCAATATCTTCAACCGTTCCTACCTTTTTCATTGGGTGGCGGGCGGCCATTTTTTCATTCTTTTCGTCGGTGTTCAATAGTTTTTGGGCCAAAGGAGAATCCGTTAGGGAAGGCGCGATAACATTTACCCTAAATTGGGGTCCGATAAAAAATCCCAAGCTTCGGTAATGGAAATTAGAAGCTTCTGAAAGGAATGCAGTGTATAAATCTTCATCGGCCCAGAAATTAGCCATTTATTTTAAAACCCAGTTTCTTGTTCATCCGCACTAGGCGATACGTTGCTGAATTGATAATGACCTTCCCTTTTTGCCGTGAAAATAATTTTTGTAGAAGCGTTTTCATAGTTTTTCAATTTTTCTTAAAAATACTTTGTTTTATCTTATCAAAAAAAGTTTAAACAAATAATTAACAAATTCATCGTTGATTCAGCGATAGCTTACCATTCCACGGATTTCATAACTTATAAATTGAATCATTTTTAAGCTTTTCTTAACTATAAAAAAAAATGCATAGTCTATTTTCGTATTAAGTTTAAACACCTTAAAACCATTACCATGAAAAACATATTATTTCTTTTTTCTTGTTTGTTATTTACGTTTTCTGGCTTTGCCCAGATTGAGACTCCACAACCCAGCCCGTTTCAAAAAATTGAACAAAAAGTTGGATTGACCGATGTTACTTTGGAATATTCCCGCCCGTCCATGAAAGGACGTATTATATTTGGAGGCCTTGTTCCGTTTGATGCGGTTTGGCGAACGGGAGCCAATGCCAATAGCAAAATTACTTTTAGCGATGCGGTGGAAATTGGCGGTAAGACCTTAAAAGCAGGTAGCTATGCTATTTTTACAAAACCAGGCGCTTCGAGCTGGGAGGTCTATTTTTATGCTGATACCGATAATTGGGGAGCCCCTGAAAAATGGGAAGAAAGCAAGATAATGGCACAAGTAACCGTGCAGGCATACCCTATGCCGATGAATATTGAAACTTTCACCATGACGTTTGACGATCTTAAAAATGATGAAGCTACTTTGGGGATATTATGGGAAAAGACCTATGTTGGGGTGCCCATTAAATTCGGTACCGACAAAGTAGTTACCCAAAACATCCAACGCGTGATGAACGGACCCTCGGCGAATGATTTTTACGCTGCGGCCGTCTATTATCTTGAGGCTGGAAAGGATATAAACCAAGCGAAAACGTGGATAGACAAGGCCATATCGATGAATGAGAAGGCACCTTTCTGGCAGTACCGTCAAAAATCGTTGATCTACGCAAAATCAGGCGATAAGAAGGGAGCAGTAGAGGCCGCCAAAAAATCGCTTGAATTGGCCAAGGCAGCCGGCAATAACGATTATGTGGCATTGAACGAAAAATCATTGAAGGAGTGGGGAGCAATGTAGGCTTTACATAACTTAAAAAAATGAGGCTGCCCGATTTTGGACAGCCTCTTTTTTTGGCTTTTATTTTGGTCCCTTTGGCCCTTTTTCGCCCTTACTGTTTCTGTATCTATCCAGCAGTTCGCGCTTAAAGTCTTCTTCAGTTTTTTTAAGAATGATTATTTTTTTTGGTGAAATAATGGCGCGGAGCTTGGCGGTCATTTCTTTCCTGAGTTCCAGTTCAGAGGAAGCGAGCGCAAAATTTTTATCTATAAGTTCGTTCGCTTCGGCATCGGTGAGATGGTCCAGCCCGTCGCGTAACCTTTTAAAAATTTCGTTGCGCTCCTTTTTTCTGATTTCGTGAAATTGGTCCTCAAACGAATTATAGACCGGCCAGAACTTTTCGGCCTCATTTGCGGTTAGATTAAGTTTTTCGGTAATGAAGGCGGTTTTCAGGGCCTTGATTTTTTCATATTTACCTTCTTGTCCATAAAGGATTGGACCTAAAAAGAGCAATAAAAGCACAATTTTTTTCATCTTTCAAGTATTAAGGTTTCTTCATCAATTGTTTCCAAGAGATAGTTTTTTAGGATATTGGCGGAAAATTGTTGGTTCTTAAAGTTTAGGTCGCTAAGGTCGGCATCGTCCATATAGGAGGTCAATTCGTATAAATCAATATTTAAATTGCCGTCTTCTATGTAGCCATCAATAGCAGCTGCCTGGATGGTTTCCAAACTTGGATTACTGGTTGGGGGAAAAATCATAAAGGCAACCAAGATGCTTGCGGCAATCGCTGCGGCATACCCAAGGTATTTTCTTGGATTTAGTTTTATTACCTTCTTTCGGGCTGTAACGGACAATAGGTCTTGCAAAACGCCATCCTCAAAGTTCTCGAAGTATCCTTCTGGGGTTTGAAAGCCAGCCGATTTTGGAAATTTCGTCTCAGCGATCTTCGCAATTACCCGGTCTTCCAAAGTTTCAAAATAACCTTCGGGAATTTTAAAACCAGTTTTATGTTGTTGCTTTTTCATCATTATTAATTGTTTCCAATTTCATGTTCTGTACTTTTTATGAAGGTGGCAATTTTTTTTACGGCTATGTGATAACTGCTTTTCAATCCGCCCACGGAGGTTTCCAGAATTTGCGAAAGTTCCTCGAAGGTATGGTCTTCAAAATATTTCATCGTAAATATGAGCCGTTGCCTTTCGGGCAGGGTTGCTATGGCTTTTTGAAATTGAAGTTGCAACTGGTCGCCTTCAAAATAGACATCCGTTTCCAGATTACGCAGGGCGCGGTCCTTCACTTCTTCCATTGAAATGGATTGCATTTTGGCCTTTTTGTTTAAAAAGGAAATGGCTTCATTGGCCGCTATTCTGTACATCCAAGTGTGCAACTTGCTTTCGCCTTTAAAAGACTGGATGTTTTTAAAAATCTTTATAAACGTATTCTGAAGTACATCGTCCGCGTCATCGTGGTCCAACACCATATTTCTGATCTGCCAATACAAACGTTCTTTGTATTGCGCCACGAGTTCCCGAAATGCAGTTTCCTTGTTGCTTTCGGTTTGCAGGGCCATAACCAGTTCTTCTTCCACCATTGTTTTGCGCAATCGGTTCTATGACCTAATTATATAAGAAAGGTTTAATTGGTTTCAGCATTTTTTAATACGTGCTGTATGAGGCAAGCGACCTTCTTGCGAGCGCATCCGGGCCGGGCGGTCTTACCCTAAGGACTGCATTTCTACCAAACTGTAATATACTCCTTTTTGTTGAAGAAGCGCTTGGTGCTGGCCCTGTTCCACGATTTTTCCTTTGGAAAGCACCACAATATTGTCTGCATTTTGGATAGTGGAAAGGCGATGGGCAATGACGATGGAGGTCCGGTTTTTCATCATATTTTCCAAAGCTTCCTGTACCAGGCGTTCGCTTTCGGTGTCCAGGGCAGAGGTGGCCTCGTCCAAGATCATAATGGGCGGATTTTTCAGGACTGCGCGCGCAATGCTCAGTCGTTGTTTTTGCCCACCGCTCAATTTATTGCCGCTGTCGCCAATATTGGTGTCAAATCCTTGGGGCAATTCTTTAATAAATTCATAGCTATTGCTGATTTCCGCTGCTTCTCGAAGTTCGGCTTGGGTGGCATCGGGTTTTCCCAATTTTAGGTTATTGGCCACTGAATCATTGAAAAGTATGGAATCTTGAGAAACAATCCCCATCAACGCACGCAGTGATTTTTTGGAAATATCGCGAATATTTACGCCGTCAATTTCAATACTTCCCTCATTTACATCATAAAAGCGGGTGAGCAGATTGGCGATGGTACTCTTGCCGCTTCCCGATTGCCCCACCAACGCGACGGTTTTTCCCTTGGGTATTTCGAGCGAAAAATTCTTCAGTACATATTGGTCCTCATATTTAAAAGAAACATTTTTTATGGAAATATGAGCGTCAAAACGTTCCTTCTGCACCGGGTTCTCCCGATCCGTAATTGTATTTTCCGCCTCCAAAAGTTCCAGAATCCGGTGGGCAGAGCCGTCTGCCCGTTTAATGGAATAACTTGCCTTTGCAATGGCCTTTGCAGGGGTTAGGATATTGTAGGCAAGCATAATGTAGCCAATAAAAAAACTGGCTTCCAGTGTCCGGTCCACAAAAACCAGCCATCCACCATAGACCAATAAAATCCCGATGGTAATAATGCCCAATAGTTCGCTCAGTGGGGAGGCAAGGTTCTGCCTGTTCATAACTTTGTTAGAATGTCTATAGAAACGCTCGTTGCTGTCCTGAAACTTTTTCTGAAAGATGCTTTCGGCGTGGAAGGCCTTTATAATGCGAAGACCGCCCATTGTTTCCTCTAAAATGGATAGAAAGACGCCCTGTTCCTGTTGCACTTTTAGCGAACCTTTCTTTAACGATTTCCCGATTTTTGAAATTAAAAATCCTGAAATGGGCAAAAATAAAAAGACAAACAAGGTAAGTTTTGGGCTAATGAACAGCATTGTAGCCAAGGAAAAAAGAATGGTCAGCGGCTCGCGAACAATCATTTCCAAAACCGATAGGACGGAATTCTTCACCTCGTCCACATCGCCGCTCAATCTGGAAATGGTGTCGCCTTTGCGCTTTTCGGAATAGAAGGCAAGCGGAAATTGGATAACTTTACCGTAGAGTTCGTTGCGCAGATCCTTAAGTACGCCATTGCGCATAAAGGTGGAATAGAACATTGCCAAATAATTGCTGAGGTTTTTTAAAAGGAATAGCGAAATAATGATGCCAACCATATACATCAGCACGGTAAATTCCCCATGGTTATTAATACTGTCAATAATGAAATAGTTTAAATATTCCTGAGAATATTCCTTAATGTTGGAAATGCCCTGATATACTGGGGCGGTTCCCAAGGTGCGCTGGTCACTAAAGATTATCTCCAGTACCGGAATGAGAGCCACAAAGGAAAGCGTACTGAAAACGGCGTACAGAATATTGAAAAAGATGTTTAAAAAGGCAAATCTTTTATAGGGGTAGGCGTAACGCAGTATTTTTCTGAAATAACTCATTTTACGTTTAGTTGGGCGGCGATGGCCTCAATTTTATCCTGCAGCTTGGTTTCAAAATTATCCTTTTCCGAAGTATTCACGCTAATATAGAACTTTATCTTGGGTTCGGTACCGCTGGGGCGGGCCGCAATTTTGCTGCCGTCTTCCGTATAATAGATCAGGACATTGCTTTTGGGAAGATTGAGGGGCGAAATTTGCCGGTTCACAAAATCTGTGGTTTCCCCGGTAAAAATATCGTCTATCCGTACTACTTTGCTGCCGCCAATTTCCTTAAACGGGCTTTCGCGAAGCAATTTCATCATTTCGGCAATTTCAGCGGCACCTTTTTTTCCTTTTTTTGTTACGGAAATCAAGTGCTCGCGGTAGTTACCGAAGGTAGCATAAATTTCATTTAAATATTTAAAAATACTACTTCCTTCATTTTTCTTCTGGGCGGCAATCTCGCAGGCCAGCAGGGTTGCGGTCACTGCGTCCTTGTCGCGTACAAAATGGCCTACCAAATAACCAAAACTTTCTTCGCCCCCTCCGATAAACTCAAGTTCGGGGTGGTCTTTGATCATCTTTGCGATCCATTTGAAACCCGTTAGGCCTTCCAGATATTTTACGTTGAAATGGGCCGCAACTCTTGCAACCATAGGTGTGGAAACTATAGTGGAGGCCACAAACTGACGGCCGTTCAATTTTCCGGCTTTTTGCCATTGATCCAGCAAAAAGTGGGTCATTAGAACCATGGTTTGGTTTCCATTTAACAAAACTAGTTGGTTGTTTTCATCGCGGACTGCTATGCCCAGCCGATCACAGTCTGGGTCTGTTCCTATAACAATATCGGCCTGTTCCTTTTCCGCAAGCTCCAAGGCCATTTTTAAGGCTGCGGGTTCCTCGGGATTGGGTGATTTTACTGTCGGAAAATCGCCGTTCGGTTCCGCCTGTTCTTTAACTATCGAAACGTTTTGGTAGCCGGCTTGCTCCAAAACCTTCGGAACCATAGTAATGGACGTGCCGTGAAGCGATGTAAAAACAATTTTCAAGTTGTTTTTAGCAGTTTGGGAAGTATTAAAAGTGCCGTTTTTAATGGAAGCCTTTGCAAAGGACTCGTCAACTTCGGAATCTATAAATTGGATTAAATTTTCATTGGCCTCAAACTGTATATCTTCATATTGCAGCGAGTTTATTTCGGCAATAATTTCCCCATCCTGCGGTGGAACAAGCTGACCGCCATCTTCCCAATACACTTTATACCCGTTGTATTCGGGCGGATTGTGCGATGCGGTCAAAACAATTCCTGCTTGGCATTGCAACTGTTTTACGGCAAAGGAAAGTTCGGGTGTGGGCCGCAATTCAGAAAACAGAAAAACCTTTATGCCGTTTGCGGAGAAAACATTGGCCACCGTT
The DNA here is from genome assembly GCA_048265145.1 of Aequorivita sp. Taxonomy (GTDB): domain Bacteria; phylum Bacteroidota; class Bacteroidia; order Flavobacteriales; family Flavobacteriaceae; genus Aequorivita. The sequence continues at coordinate 91,992 of JBLXCF010000006.1, read as the reverse complement.
TTTGCAAACTTTTTGCTATTGTGGCGACAATCGTGCGCAATGGCTACGCTAATTTCTTTTTCTGGGAATTGTTTCCTCAAATAGTTGGAAAGGCCTTGGGTGTTCTTGCCAAGGGTGTATTTGTTGATGCGGTTGTCCCCAAGACCCATAACGCCTCTCATGCCACCGGTCCCGAATTCCAGATTTTTGTAAAAACTGTCTTCCAATCCTTCCGGATCGTGGGCAATCATTTCCTTTATTTCGTTTTGCGTTTTTTCGTCAAAGAAAGGGGTGAGCCACTGGTTGACACGGGCCAAAATTTTTGGATCTACGTAAATCATTCGCTTTAATTAGGGTGCAAAAATAGCAATAAATTAAGTAGTAATCCGACGGACTCCTTTAATTATGAATTGAATTCCGAGCCCAAATAGGAGCGGATTTTTTAAGGGATAGGGGTTTTGAAGGTTCCTTGTAATTCCAAACAATACTTTTGAATGAAAAATAGAAACATTTAAAAAAGCAGTTTTGGGTATTCTTTTATTGGAGCTGCCCATTCAAGAATTGACTGTTTCTTTAATGATGTAATTTCGTGATTCCTTTTTGCTTCTCAGGATCAATTCGCCCAAAAATCCTGCTAGAAAAAGCTGGGTGCCCAAAACCATTGCTGTCAGCGCTATGAAAAATTCCGGTCTTTGAGCGATGAGTCTTCCAGATGGATGGATGAACAATTTGTCTATGCCCAAAAAGAGGGCAAAACAAAAGCCTACAAAGAGCATAAACGCGCCCCAAGCTCCAAAAAGGTGCATTGGGCGTTTGCCGAATTTTGATAAAAACCAAATAGTAATCAGATCCAAAAATCCGCGGATAAATCGTTCGGCGCCAAATTTGGTGGTTCCATATTTTCGGGCCTGATGGAGCACGGGTTTTTCGGAAATTTTTACGTATCCGGCGTTTTTTGCCAACACGGGAATATAGCGGTGCATCTCGCCTGTGACTTCAATGGTTTTTACTACTTCTTTTTTATAAGCCTTGAGCCCACAATTGAAGTCGTGAAGTTGCACGCCCGAGGTTTTGCGCGCCGCATAATTAAACAATTTTGAGGGCAAATTTTTGCTGAGAACGGCGTCATACCGTTTTTTTTTCCAGCCGGAAACTAGATCGAAACCTTGGTTGGATATCATGTGGTAGAGCGCCGGGATCTCTTCGGGATTGTCCTGAAGATCGGCATCCATGGTAATTATTACGTTTCCGCTGGCCATTGCAAAACCCGCGTGCAGCGCCTGCGATTTTCCATAATTTTTTTGAAAGCGGATACCCTTTACCGATGGATTTTGGGCAGAGAGGTCTTCAATAAGTTTCCAGGAATGGTCCGTACTGCCATCGTCAATAAAGATTACTTCGTACAAAAAACCATTGGACTGCATCACTTTTGCAATCCAATGGTACAATTCGTTTAGCGAGTCTTCTTCGTTTAATAACGGGATGACAATAGAGATATCCATTTAGACAATTAAAATTGTTGGGGCGGATTTTTCTTCATTGCCAGCCCCGCGAACAAAGATATGATGAACCCAAAGAAGAGAGTTGCAATCATGGCAAACGCAGACATTATTAGTGGCGACATGAATTTTTCGGACATTCCCATGGCCATGTCAATCTGCTCCTGTGGCATATCGGGGTTTTGTTCCAACATTTGCTCTCTGGAGAATTCTAAGGTCTTTTGGACAAATTCCGGATCGATGTAGTTGATAAAAATAAAATTGAAAATTACTGCAATTATTCCAGCAACCAAACTAATGGCAAGCCCGGTTTTTAGGGCCTGTCCTAAGGTTAGATATCCGGCATTTGCCGTTTTATAGGCTTTTATTCCATAAACAATTACCCCAATGGATATGGCCAATTGTAGCACGGTAAGCCACCATGGCCGGTCGATATGTACATCCAGTACATAGGAAATTACTTGCAGCACAATGGAAAGCAGAGCTAAAAGTATCCCAAAGTTGAGCGCGATTTTTTTTACTGATGCGGTTTGATTTTCCATAATTTTCGTTGGTTTTTGGTTTGGACTGTTAGTGAACAAAGATAGCAAAACGTTACATTTGCGAACGTTTCCAAAGTGAATTAAAAAAGTATTTAAATTAGTTGCCAGTTTCCAATTAATACTTAAATTTGCAAACTCATTTCCGAAGGGTCGGAAAGTCGCATAAAAAAAATATAACAGCAAAGAGATGAAAAAAGGTATCCACCCCGAAAATTATAGATTGGTTGCTTTTAAGGATATGAGCAATGAGGATGTTTTCATTACGAAATCAACGGCAGACACTAAGGAAACTATCGAGGTTGATGGTGTTGAATATCCTTTGGTAAAAATGGAGATTTCACGTTCATCACATCCGTTCTATACAGGAAAAGCAAAACTTATCGATACTGCGGGACGTATTGACAAATTCAAAAACAAATACGACAAATTTAAAAAACCTGCAGCCAAAGCCAAAACTGAAGAGTAGTCTTCTTTTTTCAGGAAAATATATAAAAGCCTTCGAGAAATCGAAGGCTTTTTGATTTTGCATTTACAATTGCCGATTGTAGATTTTTGAGTAATATTGAATATGTATTTTTATAGCTATGATTTTTGGGAAATCGTAAAGCTATAAACTAAATTCGGATATCAAAATGAATTATATTCTCTTCGACGGCAACGTCCGGAACCAGCTATTGCCTTTCACCTTTACCCGCCCCGTGGCTGATATTCGCGTAGGTATTTTGACCATTCGCGAAAAGTGGGAACACTTGTTGGGCTTTACAACCACTACCGTTACTGAAGATTATCTTTCAGAAAAATATCCATTTCTAGAACTTGAAAAGAACATATTTATAAATGCTTCCTTTCTGCCTTCGGAAAATCTGGCGAACATCGTTAAAGGTTTGGCAGAAAATCAAGCAGTTTTTTTTGAAGAGGAACCGATTGCCTTTTTTACAACCGAAGGGCAGGAAGTAGATTTTGAAAATTTTGACATTATTCCATATGCCTATAAAGATATTCTGAGAATTGAGCACATCTGGGATATTTTCTCAAAAAACGGTGAAGCTATTAACCGCGACTTCGAAATGCTCACCAAGGGCAGAAAATCGCAGCCAATTCCCGAAGGAGTTTGGACAAAAAACCCTGAAAATATTTTTATAGAAGAAGGTGCGAAAATTGAATTTTGCACTTTAAACGCTTCCGAAGGACCCATATATATAGGTAAGGATGCCGAAATTATGGAAGGCGCATTGGTGCGCGGTCCGTTTGCGCTTTGCGAACATGCTACCTTAAAAATGGGTGCCAAGATTTATACAAACACTACCGTTGGCCCGCACAGCAAGGTTGGCGGAGAAGTGAATAATTCGGTGATTTTTGGGTATTCCAACAAAGGCCACGATGGGTTTTTGGGGAATTCAGTTTTGGGCGAATGGTGCAATTTGGGAGCCGACACGAATAATTCAAACTTAAAAAACAATTACGCCGAAGTTCGCCTCTGGAATTACCAAACCGAAGGTTTTGCCCGAACAGGATTGCAGTTTTGTGGGCTAATGATGGGCGACCACAGCAAATGTGGCATCAATACAATGTTCAACACGGGAACCGTTGTTGGCGTTAGTGCCAATATCTTCGGAAGCGGTTTTCCACGGAATTTTGTTCCCAGCTTCAGTTGGGGCGGAAGCGGTGGTTTTACCACTTATAAAACCGACAAGGCCTTTGAAGTGGCAAAAGTAGTGATGGGCCGAAGAAATATCGAGTTTTCGGAAATGGACGCCAAGATTTTGGAGCACGTTTTTGAGGAAACGGCGAAGTGGCGAAAGGCTTAACGATTTTTTAATTCTGAATTCTAAATTCTGAATTCGGAATTTTCTTTACCTTTTTCAAAACCAAAAAATTCTGCGGATTAATTCCCAAACCCGACACTTTTTTATTCACAAACCGAACCGCCATGTCATAAAACAATGGTACTACCGGCGCTTCTTCAACAATAATGGAATCCATTTTTGTATAAAGGATTTTCCGTTCCTCAATTTTTGAAATTGTAAGCGCCTTTTCATAAATGCTGTCAAAAGTAGTATTGCGAAAGTGCATATAATTGGGGCCGTTGGGAGCGAAATTGGGACTGTAAAACAGCGAGAGATAATTTTCGGCATCGGGATAATCGGCAATCCAGCTGGCGCGAAAAATATCCAGCTCGCCGCTGCTTTTCATCTGCCGAAGCGTGGAAGGCGGCATTACGTCTATGGCCACAATAATCCCAAGTTTTTCGAGTTCGCGCTGTACATATTCACATAAATCCAAATACTGGCTGTTGGTACCGATGGTAATTTCGGGTTTTGTGTCGCCTGTTTCGGTTTTATATTGTGCAATCAATTCCTTGGCTTTTTCAGGCTGATAGGTGTAACCGTCAATTTCAGCATAGCCGGGCAAACCTTTCGGAATAAAACCGTGAATGGCCGGAATGCCCATTCCGTTGCGAAGATAGGTTACCATCTTTTGGCGGTCGAAACCATAATTTATTGCCTGTCGCAAGGTCTTGCTTTTTATTTCGGGCGTATCTGTTCCCATGAAAAAACCGAGGTATTCCGTATTCAAATACGGTCCCGTAATCATATAGGCCAAATCATCATATTTTGGCTGAAGTTTTCCGTGTGTGGTTAAAAGTTCGTCTTTGTAACTGCCGTCCAAACCCGAGATAAAATCAAGCTTCCCTTGTGCGAATTGTAAAAATTCACTTTGCTTATCGGGCAAAAATGTAATTGCTACGGCCTCTAAATAGGGGAGTCTTTCTCCGTTTTCATCCCTTTCAAAATATAGCGGGTTTTTTCGGAGTACGAGCTTTACGTTTTCTTCCCACATTTTAAATTGAAATGGTCCCGTGCCCACTGGATTTCTTCGGAATTCATTGCCATAATACTCGACTGCTTCCCTCGGCACCACCGAACAATAGCGCATCGAGAGCAAGCCCAGAAAAGCGGGAAAGGGCTGCTTCAATCTGATTACAAAAGTATGGTCGTTTTCAGCCCAATATTTTTCAACATAATTCATTACCCAACTTCCCGGAGATGCCACTTTTTCATCGGTCAGACGGTCAAAACTGTACACAAAATCCTGTGCCACAACTTTTCTGGTATATCGATTTGGCCCCGCGGAATCCATTTTTGCAAAAGCTATATTTTGATGAAAATAAACATCATTCCGCAGGGTAAATGTATAGGTGAAAGAGGAATCGTTTATAACCCAACTTTTCGCAATATCAGTTTTAATATTTAAGGAATCATCCAGCTGTACCAAGCCATTGTACAATTGGTTATCCGGCCAAATGGCCTGTGGATTTCGGGCAAATGCGGGGTCTAAAGTTGGTATGTTTCCGTGTTCGTTATAGCGGAAGACAAGGTGGTCGCGGTCTGATTCTGCCTTTTTGGTACAGGATAGGAGCGTGAGGAATACGGTGAAAATTGATAGAATTTTAATCATTTAAAAAATTTACCATGAATGCACGAATATATAGGTTTATTGGCTCTTTAAGGTTTAGAATAGTAAAATCTCAAAACAAATAATTCGTGTATTCGTGGTTTTTAGTTTGTACTTTTGCAATCGCAATTGCCAAAAATACAACAATGCATTCTTCAAAAAAAGTCGCCTTTTACACCCTCGGCTGCAAGCTCAACTTCAGCGAAACTTCAACCATTGCGAGAAGTTTTGAAGGTGAAGGTTTTCAACGTGTAGATTTTTCCGAAAAAGCTGATATTTATGTAATCAATACTTGCAGCGTAACCGAAAATGCCGACAAGCGTTTTAAGACCATTGTAAAACAGGCACAAAAGGCAAATCCAAAGGCCTTTGTTGCGGCCGTTGGTTGTTATGCCCAATTAAAGCCGTACGAATTGGCAGATGTTGAGGGCGTTGACCTTGTTTTGGGCGCAACTGAAAAATTCAAAATAACCGATTACTTAAATGATCTTTCCAAAAATGATTTCGGGGAAGTGCATTCCTGCGAAATAGAGGAGGCAGATTTTTACGTGGGTTCCTATTCCATTGGCGATAGAACGCGAGCTTTTCTGAAAGTGCAGGACGGCTGCGATTACAAATGTACCTATTGCACCATTCCTTTGGCGCGCGGCATTTCCCGAAGCGATACGTTGGAAAATGTCCTGCAGAATGCCGCCGATATTTCGGCACAGGGGATAAAGGAAATTGTTTTGACCGGCGTAAACATTGGCGATTACGGAAAAGGAGAGTTCGGAAACAAAAAACACGAGCACACGTTTCTGGAATTGGTAAAAGCCTTGGATGAAGTGGAAGGTATTGAGCGGCTTCGCATTTCTTCCATAGAACCGAATTTGCTGAAAAACGAAACCATTGATTTTGTTTCGAAATCTCGAACGTTTGTGCCACATTTCCATATTCCATTGCAAAGCGGAAGTAACGATATTTTAAAATTGATGCGCCGCCGCTATATGCGCGAACTTTATGTGGAAAGGGTTGCAAAAATTCGGGAAGTAATGCCGCATGCCTGCATTGGCGTTGACGTTATCGTTGGATTTCCGGGTGAAACGGATGAGCGGTTTTTGGATACCTATCATTTTTTAAACGAGCTTGATATTTCTTACCTGCACGTTTTTACCTATTCCGAAAGGGACAATACGCCCGCCGCTGAAATGGAGGGGGCAGTGCCGATGAAGGTCCGAAACAAGCGCAGTAAAATGTTGCGTGGTCTTTCGGTAAAAAAGCGAAGGGCATTCTATGAAAGTCAATTGGGCACGACCCGAACCGTTCTTTTTGAGGGCGAGAACAAAGAGGGCTATATTCACGGGTTCACGGAAAATTACGTAAAAGTGAAAGCGCCGTGGAATCCGGAATTGGTAAATACCTTACTGGAAATTACGCTTACTAAAATTGACGAGGATGGCTTGGTTCGGTTTATGGTTGCCGAAACGTTATCGGTTTAAATATTGATACCCACAGGAAGCAAATCTTTATATTTCCTTCTGTTTTTTCGCATGAATCCAGCAACTTCGGGACTGGTGGGCACCAGGCTGATGCCACGGTTTTTAACTTCTTCAAAAACCGCTTTAATAAAAATATCCCGGAAACCTTGTTCTTCCAAGTCTTCGGGCATATCATACTTCGTTAGAAAAATTTTTCGGTCCTGTAGTGCATATTCAATACGCGCCATGTTGTCGCCAATTTCGAGTTCGAACTGTCTTAAAAATTCATTGTCGGTTATTTCTACATCTTCAATCATTGAAAGTTATTTTATTTGGAAAGGATTATCTGGGAGTGGCAATCTATAGAAATGCATTTCAGGTTGTGGAATATAACGTCCTGAATTGGTTGCAACGTATGCTTCGTATTTATTGGATAGGGATGTGTTCAAAGCAAATTAGTACTGAAATTATCAGTTGTTAGGAAACGCTTTTATAATTCTATCTTTGTATTCGTAAATTTACGAATAAACTTTGGGCTATGCCATTTTCTTCACAAAAGACTTATGAATTCTGAAAAAACGCACCTCTATTTCGTGCCGGGATTGGCTGCAGGCAGCGAAATTTTTAAGAATCTTGAACTGCCAAAAAACTTTGAAATCCATATATTGGAATGGTTGATACCGGAGCGAAACGAAAGCTTACAGGCATATGCACAGCGAATGGCCTTTCGGGTAAAGGAAGATCAGGCGGTCCTGGTTGGGGTTTCTTTTGGGGGAGTTGTGGTACAGGAAATGGAACAATTCTTAAATTTAAAAAAGTTGATCATTATTTCAAGCGTCAAATCAAAAAAAGAGCTGCCCCGAAGAATGCGTATAGCGAGCCTTACCAAGGCCTACAAGCTTATTCCCACAGGTTTGGTGCTGAGCGCCGAAGATCTCACCAAATTTTCCGTGGGCCCAAAATCAAAAAAGCGGTTGGCCCTCTATCAGGAGTATTTGCACGTTCGCGATAAAGATTATCTGGATTGGGCTTTGGAAAAAATGGTTACCTGGAACAGAGAAGAAAAGCACCAATCGGTTTTCCATATCCATGGCGACAAGGATTTGGTTTTTCCCATAAAATATATTGAGGGCTGTGAAGTTATAAAAGGGGGAACCCATATTATGATCTTGAACAAAGCGCGGGAAATTTCAAAAAAATTAACTGAAATTATCGAGGAATTTTAAAGGTTCGCTTTTAGCACGATGGGTTAATTAAGTATCTTTATTGGATAATAAATGGAGGGGAATTTCCTCTATCACTACAAAAATATTTTAAACAGATGAAAACGATTGGCAAAATAGGCTTGGGGGCAGTTATAATCGCAGTTTGTTCCATAAGCATCCACGCAGTACAAGATGCCCCAACGGATGAAAATCTTGAAAAAAGAATTGTAAATGATTATAATGTATATGCTTTGCCACTTCCAGAAAAACTGGATTTTGCTGGAGAACCCGTGCCGCTCCAAAATCCGGATATCAGGGAACGCATGGACCGTGAATTGTTGGTGAACACCTACTGGCAGTCCAACGGACTTTTGCTTTTTAAAAGGGCCAATAAATATTTTCCACAGATTGAGCCATTGCTTAAAAAATATGGTCTGCCGGACGATTTTAAATATTTGGCCGTGGCCGAAAGCGGTCTGGAATATACAAGTTCGCCGGTGGGTGCATCCGGAATATGGCATTTTATGAAGGGCACCGGCATAGAATATGGTCTGGAAATTAATGATTATGTTGATGAACGCTACAATTTGGAAAAGGCCACCATGGTTGCGGCGGAATATTTGAAAAAATCAAAAGAAAAATTTGGTAGTTGGACCATGGCCGCGGCCTCTTATAATGCCGGAGTTGGAGGAATGAACAAGCAAATAAATAGACAAAAGGAGACAAGTTATTATGACTTGTTGCTAAACGATGAAACCAGCCGCTACGTTTTCAGGATTTTGGCCCTTAAGGAAATTATGACAAATCCACAGAAATATGGTTTCAATTTTAGGGAAAAGGACTTATACGTAAATATCCCGACGTATAAAGTAAAAGTGAATACTGCCGTTGAAGATTGGGCCGAATGGGTAAAACCCTACGGGATCAATTATAAAATATTGAAACTGCACAATCCGTGGCTGCGCGATACGTATTTAAAGAACTCCTCGGGGAAAGAATATTTTATTGAAATTCCGGAAAAGGGGTACTATCAATAAAATTGAACAACGATCGATACTTATGGCTTTATGGGATTTTTTTCGAAGCCAGTATCTCCTGATTTTCATCGCCTAAATTGATAAGTAGTGAAATTCCATTGAGAAAGGAATTGTAATTGAGTTCAAATGAAATTTCATATTTTTCATTGTATGGATGCAACACGCCGCGCCGGACGTCTACGATTTTTTTGCTGCCGTCAATAAAAAAGGATGTTGGAAACCCAAGGCTGTGCTTCATTATTTCTACCATGTGGTCGTTCTTATTTTCCTTTTCATCAACATATACAATATTGATTTTTTTGGAATATTCCTTGGCCACCTTCCGCACGTTTTCTTTGGAATCCCAAAACAGAATTACGAAATCTATATTTTTATGGTTGGCTTCCGCTATTTCGTTTAGTGCTGGAATTTCACCAACGCCCGGTGTGCACCACGAGGCGTAGGTCATCAAAAAAACAGGCTTTTCGAAGGAATAGAGTTCAATTTTCTTTCCGGAAAGTTTTCGGACCTTAAAATTGTCCAGATAACTTCCGTTCACGACGTGGTTAATTAAGGAATCAAAAAGAAATTCTGCTCGTTCAAAGTTGCCATCCACATATGCCTTTTGCGAATTTTTTGTGTACTTTTTAATATTGTTTCCAATTGCTTGTGAAAATGGAATGCCTTGCTCAATCTGAGATTGTGCGCTAAAAGTGATCAAAAAGAGAAGGAAAAGTAGTTTTCTACCCATAAGCAAAAGCTTTGGGCAAAGATACTTTATTTTGCTGTGCAATAGGAGGTTATTCGACCAATGACCTCTATAATTCGATTAAAGGCATTGCGGCCCGAAAAAGCAAAATGTAGTTTCAGAAGCGCCTTCCACCGCGCCCGCTACGACCAAATTGTTGCCGGGGCTGCCCCATTTTTTTCATTTGCTGTTTCATCATTTTAATTTGATCGTCCAGCATATTGTGCTTGTCCAGTTTTTTAGCTTCCGCCATAAGTTGTTCTGCTTCCCTTTTGCGGTTTTTGGTCATCGCGATCCCCGCTAGGTTCAGTTTGGTCATTGCCATGTCGGCAGACATATTAAGCCCCAATTTTTCGGCTTTCTTGAAATATTTTTCGGCTTCAACCATATTGGTCTGGGAAACCATCAGGCCGTTGAGATAATTGTAATACCCTTCCTGCTTGGGCACAAGGGAGGCACTGGGGTTTTTTATTTTATCCAACCATTTTTTGGCACCGGCGAAATCCTGTTTTCTTAGCTTTAGAAAGGCCAAGAGGATAATTTCATTTTTAAAATATAAAAAGACGAATATCAAGGCCAGCAAAATGAGCATGATCCCGTTGCCGATGTTTGTTTCGGTAAATTGCCAAACGGCCGCGCCAAGAACCATAGCGGCCAAAATTATTTTAAGGTTTTTATTGAACATGGGTCTTTTTTAAGAAGGCCTGCAAAGGTATAAAAACTTAATTCTTTTTGGAAGTAATTCCATTTTTACAAAGAATGAATTTGTTGATCCATTAAAGAAGACCAATCGTTACTTTCAATGATTTTTTCACAAACCTTGGAACCTTAAAAAAAATTACAAAAGATTTGCGCAAGTAAAAAGTTGTTGTATTTTTGCACCCGACTTTGAAGAAAGGTCAACCGAAACAAGGATATTACAGAAGTTAAAGAATACTATAATGAGCAAAAGAACATTCCAGCCATCGAAAAGAAAGAGAAGAAACAAACACGGTTTTAGAGAGCGTATGGCTTCTGTAAACGGAAGAAAGGTTTTGGCGGCACGAAGAGCCAAGGGCAGAAAAAAACTATCTGTATCTTCAGAAGCCCGCCACAAGAAGTAATGTTGATAAATTCTATATAAAAGGTGTTGTTTGCCCAAGCAACACCTTTTTTTTATACCCTAATGCGCCGTAAATTTGCGGCACCAAAAAAATAAAAAAATGCCGAAAAATCCCTCCATCAAATCTGTTCTTATTATCGGCTCCGGCCCCATAGTTATTGGCCAGGCGTGCGAATTTGACTATTCCGGTTCCCAATCGCTCCGGTCCCTGCGCGAGGATGGAATAGAGACAATTTTGATAAATAGCAACCCGGCAACCATTATGACCGATCCATCTATGGCTGATCATATTTATCTGTTGCCGTTAACTACCAAATCCATTGTCCAGATTTTAAAGGAGCATCCACAAATTGACGCCGTATTGCCAACAATGGGAGGGCAGACTGCGCTAAACCTATGCATTGAAGCAGATGAAAAAGGTATTTGGAAGGATTTTGGGGTTACCTTAATTGGGGTTGACATTAACGCCATCAATATTACCGAGGACCGAGAAGAATTTAGAGGCCTGATGGAAAAAATTGGGGTCAAAATGGCGCCCCAGGCCACTGCCAATTCCTATCTACAAGGAAAGGAAATTGCTCAGGAATTCGGGTTTCCTTTGGTAATCAGGGCTTCTTTTACTTTAGGGGGCGCGGGTGCATCCATTGTTTACAAAGAAGAAAATTTTGATGCATTGCTCTCCCACGGTCTGGAAATTTCGCCAATTCACGAAGTAATGATCGATAAGGCAATGATGGGCTGGAAGGAATATGAGCTGGAACTGCTTCGCGATAAGAACGACAATGTAGTAATCATCTGTACCATAGAGAATATGGACCCTATGGGCATCCATACCGGGGACTCCATTACTGTGGCTCCCGCTATGACCTTGAGCGACCGAACCTTTCAAAGAATGAGGGATATGGCCATTCACATGATGCGCAGCATTGGAGATTTTGCGGGCGGCTGTAATGTCCAGTTCGCGGTCAGTCCCGATGAAGACGAGGAAATAATCGCCATTGAAATTAATCCGCGAGTTTCGCGCTCCTCCGCCTTGGCCTCCAAAGCCACCGGATATCCGATAGCCAAGATTGCCACCAAATTGGCCATTGGCTATACTTTGGATGAATTGAGCAACCAGATAACCAAATCTACTTCGGCCTTATTTGAACCTACCTTGGATTATGTAATCGTAAAAATCCCGAGATGGAATTTCGATAAATTTGAAGGTTCAGACCGAACCTTGGGCCTGCAAATGAAATCGGTGGGCGAGGTTATGGGCATTGGCCGTTCGTTTCAGGAAGCGCTTCACAAGGCCACGCAATCCTTGGAAATCAAAAGAAATGGAATTGGCGCCGACGGGAAAAGTTACACCAACTACGAGCAAATTCTCGAAAAACTCAAAAACGCAAGTTGGGACCGGGTGTTCGTAATCTATGACGCCATCCAAATCGGGATTCCATTGAGCAGAATTCACGAAATCACCAAAATTGATATGTGGTTCCTGCGCCAATATGAAGAATTATTCCTTTTGGAAAAAGAAATTTCCAAATATAATTTAGAGACACTACCCCGCGAATTGTTGCTCGAAGCCAAACAAAAAGGCTACGGCGACCGCCAAATAGCGCACATGCTTAAATGTTTGGAAAGTCAGGTATATAAAAAACGCGAAGAAATGAACATTCAGCGCGTTTATAAATTGGTAGATACTTGCGCGGCAGAGTTCAAGGCGGAAACGCCCTATTATTACTCCACGTTTGAAAATGAAATGCAGCGCGATGGTGAAACCCCAATAGCAGAAAACGACAGCATCGTTACCGATAGAAAAAAAATCATTGTGCTCGGTTCCGGACCGAACCGAATCGGCCAAGGAATTGAATTTGACTATTGCTGTGTTCACGGCGTGCTCGCAGCAGCGGAATGTGGCTATGAAACCATAATGATAAACTGCAACCCCGAAACGGTTTCAACAGATTTTGACGTTGCGGACAAGCTCTATTTTGAACCTGTTTTCTGGGAACATATTTACGACATTATCCGTCACGAAAAACCGGAAGGTGTTATCGTGCAGCTTGGCGGCCAGACCGCTCTAAAATTGGCGGAAAAATTGGACCGGTATGGTATCAAAATTATTGGAACCACCTACAAATCGTTGGATTTGGCCGAAGATCGCGGCAGCTTTTCCACCCTTTTGAAGGAAAACAACATACCCTATCCTAAATTTGGAGTTGCTGAAACAACCGAAGAAGCTTTGGCCCTCGCAGACGAATTAGACTTTCCGTTGCTCATCAGGCCCTCCTATGTTTTGGGTGGCCAAGGAATGAAAATCGTTATCAATAAAAAGGAATTGGAGGCCCACGTGGTAGATTTACTTCGAAAAATTCCGAACAACAAATTATTGCTGGACCATTATCTCGATGGAGCCATTGAAGCCGAAGCCGATGCCATCTGCGACGGCGAGAATGTTTACATCATCGGAATAATGGAACATATTGAGCCCTGCGGTATCCATTCCGGAGATTCAAACGCAACTTTGCCACCTTTCAACATTGGGGAATATGTAATGCAGCAAATAAAGGACCATACCACGAAAATTGCAAAATCGCTTAACACAGTTGGACTCATAAATGTTCAGTTCGCCATAAAAGACGATATAGTTTACATTATTGAGGCCAATCCACGCGCCTCGCGAACAGTTCCTTTTATAGCGAAAGCCTACGGAGAACCTTATGTAAATTACGCGACAAAAGTAATGCTGGGCCACAACAAGGTTACCGATTTCGATTTCAATCCAAAGTTGGACGGATTTGCTATAAAACAGCCCGTGTTTAGTTTCAATAAATTTCCAAATGTAAACAAACAGTTAGGTCCCGAAATGAAGAGCACGGGCGAAAGCATTCTGTTCATTGATAGCTTAAGGGATGATGCTTTTTATGAATTGTATGCGCGCAGGAAAATGTATTTGAGCAAATAATGGCCTTACAATTTTCACGACATTCCAGGTTTTTGTTTTTTTTCGTAAATTAGACTGTCAACATTCGCAATTCATCATCTATGAAAATAGTTACTTTTTGCCTATTGTGTGTTGTAATGTACACCGCCACCGCCCAAAATGTGGTGGAAATTGCGTGGGGACAGGGGATTAACGAATCTGTGGCAAGCCCTACCATAGAAATAGGCGAAACGGTGCGATGGGTGTGGAGCGACGCTTCCCCGAAAACCGTTACGAGTCTTGCCAATGGTTCGGAGAATTTTGACAGTGGAAGTTTGAAAGGTTTGGGCCAGACTTTTTCATACACCTTTGGAAAGGCCGGTGTAACGGATTACCAAAATGATTCAAATCCATCCATGCACGGCAAAATAACGGTGGCGTCCAAGCTTACTGTTGAGGAAAAGTTTCTCAAGAATTTAAATTTCTTTCCGAATCCGGTAAAAAACGAGTTGAATATTTCATCCATCCTCAAAATTGACAGTTACCAAATTTATAATGTTTTGGGAACCTTGGTATCGGAAGGCAAGGGCACTAACACCTTGACCCAAGTGGACATGTCGCGATTGAATAGCGGCCTTTATTTTGTTAAGGTCACCTCCAACAATTTGCAGACTACTTTAAAAATTGCCAAAAAATAGCCCATAGGCTCTGCTGATTTTAAATTTTTAATTTCGGTTAAAATGTGGCGAGGGTATTTTTTCCACTTCGGTTATAAAATATTTGGTTTCGCCCCAAATTGCCAGCGTTGCATAGCGCTCCACATAATGTAACTTCACGTAACCTCCTTGAAATTCCTTGAGTTTTTTGATAACTTCTTTTTCCTGATCCAGTACAGAGAATGAAAAAATTTGGGCCCCGCTGATCCCTTGGCTGAGTTCTCCCTCCCAAGTTTTTACTACCACGCCCCTGTAGCTGAACTTTATGAGTTCGCCCGCGCGGGTGCCTTCGCTGTACGGCACGTAATATACGAAAGCAACATAGCCCAAATAGATCAGTAAAACACTACCCAAAAATAGTCCCAGTATTTTTTTCATTTTGCGTTAATTAGGATTTTCGTTGTCTTTTAAAAGGTTGTTGTCTATTTTTTTGCTTGCTATTGCCCCAAGCTTGCGCAATTTCTCCACTCGTTTTATCAGGTTTCCCTTGCCCTCCAATTTTACCAGTGCAGCATCAAAGGAACCTTGAACCGTTCCCATTTGCCTTTTTATTTTATGGAGCTCGTCCAAAAGCCCTACGAAGGAATCGAATAAACGGCCGGCTTCGGTCGCTATTTCTAAGGTATTCTTTTTTTGGTTGTCATTTTCCCAGAGGTTTTCTACCAATCGCAATGCGGCCAATAGGGTGGAGGGTGTAACGATCATTACCTTTCGCTTAAACGCTTCTTGGTACAAGTTTTTCTGGTTGGCCACCGCAATTGCAAATGCGGGTTCAATGGGAACAAACATAAAAATGGTATCCGGGCTTTCGTTTATGGCGTGGTAATATTTTTTTTCACTCAGGGACAGAATGTGTTTTTTTATGGAATCAACATGCTTTTTTAGGTATTGACGCTTTAAATCTTCATCCTCTTCGGAAACGTAGCGTTCAAAGTTGGTCAAGGATACCTTACTGTCTATTACCATCTTTTTTCCATCTGGCAGATGGATGATCACATCGGTCTGCAACCTTCCGCCGTCAGGATTATCGTGGCTGTCCTGAATGGTATATTCGCGGCCCTTTTCCAGACCAGACTCCTCCAAAACCCTGGAAAGTATCATTTCTCCCCAATTTCCTTGTATTTTTGAATCGCCCTTTAGTGCCTTGGTCAGGTTGTCGGCCTCTTGGCTTATTTTTATATTTTGCTCATTTAGAAACTGTAACTGTTTTCCCAGTTCTGCGTGGCTTCGCACAAAATCTAAATTGTTTTTCCCTACCTTTTCTTCAAAATCCTTAATCTTTTCGTTCAAGGGCTTGAGTATGTTTTCAATATTTTTCTTGTTTAGGTCCGTGAAGGTTTCGGTTTTTTCCATCAAAATCTTGTTTGCAAGATTTTCAAATTTCTCTTTAAAATCGCTTTCAAAGGTTTCAAACCGTTCCTTTTCCCTTTCCAGTTCTGACAATAGCGCATTGTATGCTGCCGTTTGTTTGGATCGTTCTACATTCAAATATTCCTTTTCTGTCCTTAGTTGTTCTTTTTCCAATGTTAATGCTGCACAGCGTGCCTCCGTTTTTTCCAATTGTGCCGTTGTTCCGGCCAAGCGTTCTTCAAGTTTTCCGGTTTGCGATTTATTTTTAAGTTGTGAAAATGCAGTGCCCACAAAATATCCTATCAAAAGAAAAAAAGAAGCGATGGAGAAATAAAGAAAAATATCGTTCAAAGGGTTGAATTTAGCATTAATGAATTACACTGGAATGTTGAAAATTTAAGTTTTCTGGCTTTTGATAAAGATAAGAAGTAATACCGAAACGGGCCGCAAGAATTAAAATTTAGGATTATCCTTTTATGGTGAACCGTCCCGTTTTCGGATCAAAAAAAATGGTCTCTGATGGAAAAAGTGCTTCAAATCTACCTGCTTCAATCAAATTGCAGGGCGCATCAAAATAGGTAGTTTCTGGCGTCATTACCAACATGCTATCGCTAAGCTGAATGGCCAAATCAATTTCGTGGGTCGAAAAAAGTATGGTTTTCCGAGTATTTTCCGTCAAACTTTTCAATAGTTTCAGAACGTATGCCCTATGGTATAGGTCCAAATGGGTAGTGGGCTCATCCAAGATTATTATCGGGGTGTCCTGCGCCAAGGCCCTGGCAATGGCTACGCGCTGCATTTGTCCATCGCTCAACTCGAAGCATTTTTTAGGAGCGAGCGCTGAGGTTTCGGTTATGCGAAGGGCGTGTGCAACGGCCATTTTGTCCGTGTCCGTTAGGGTGCCAATCCAGTTGGTATAGGGTTGTCTTCCCATTGAAATAAACTCCAGGACAGATAAATTTTTTGAGGCAGGCGCTTCGGTTAAAACTACGCTAAGTTGGGTTGCAAGTTCAAAGGGGGAATAATCGGTAATTTTCCTGTTTTTCAAAAAAATGGTGCCTTTCAGAGCAGACTGCATACCGGTTAGGGTGCGGAGCAGGGTTGATTTTCCGATTCCATTTGCACCCACCAAGCCCACCAATTCACCTTCGCGAATGGAAAAATCCATATTCTTTGCGATGGAAATTTTTTTGGTTTTGCTGGTATATCCAACCTCAAGTTCCTTTGCTTCCAAAATGATATGTGACTTTTTGCCCGCCATTGTTAAAAAAGCAATTTCCGTTTTCGAACCAAGAGCCAAATGACCACCGGAGCTCCAATTAATGAGGTAATGGCATTTATTGGAAGTGTATATTCGCTAAAAGGAAGTTGGGCCACGGTGTCACAAACCAGCATCAGCAGACTGCCGCTGAGCAATACTGCGGGAATCAGAACAAGGTGGTTGGCCGTAGTAATAAATTGACGGACCAAATGGGGCACGGCCAGTCCCAGAAATGCAATTGGACCCACAAAGGCGGTCATTCCGCCGGCCAAAAAGCTGGTGGCCAGGATCACGACGAGGGTTGTTTTTTTTAATTGAAGGCCCATACTTTTTGCATAGTTTTCGCCCAACAGCAATGCATTCAAAGATTTACCGCTAAGAATACTTAAAACCAAACCAGTGGCGAAACAACCCACCATTATGTAAATTGCCTTCCAAGATTGGTTTCCCAAACTTCCGAAGGACCAAAATATATATTGCCGCAATTGCTCTGCGTCGCTAAAATAGGAAAGAACCGAAACCAATGAAGTCGTCAAGCTTCCAAACATCAGCCCAATGATTAAGATGGCCATAGTGTCCTTCACCCTTAAAGTTACGGCCAAAACAGCCAGCAGAACCAAAAAACTACCCCCGGCGGCCGCTGTTGCCAAGCTCCACGGGCTCAATAATATGGTTCCAAAAATACCGCCGAACGCTCCCGCTCCCAAAATCAAAAGAGCTACGCCCAAGCTTGCTCCGCTGCTCAGCCCGAGTACGAAAGGGCCCGCCAACGGATTTCGAAAAAGTGTCTGCATCAACAAACCCGAAACTGCCAAGGCGCCTCCAGCAAGGATTGCCGTCAGTGCTTTGGGCAATCTATATTCCATTAAAATGTAGGCCCAGCTATCTTTGGAAGCTCCATTTCCAAAAAATTCGGAAAAAATTTCCCCCAAGGGAATGGCCACCGACCCCAAGCTAATATTGATAAAAAATGCTACTAACAAAAGAATACTCAGCAGTACGAAATAAAACCGATATTTGGGCTGGGTCTGCATTATTTTAACTTATCAAAAAAATACAGTTCCCGATCCGGGAATAACTCGGGGTGTAAAATTTGGATATGGTCCATTAAAACCAAATCGGGCCGATTGGGTGCCAATTCAAAATATATTACACCACCGGTAGCGCCCTTTTTTAAACTATAGGAATATACATTTTTAGTTTTGAAGGCCTTAAAACCGGCATAGACCGGATTGGCCATTGCCATTTCCTCCAAACTTGTAAACTGGCCGGGGCCTATCCATATAGCAGCATCTTTCCCTTTTTCCAAAACCGATTCCAGATTCAAGGAGAGTCCACCGGTTCCTTTCGAATCATTCCAGAGATATTCCCCGCCGGCGTCAACAATAAACTGAGCGCCCCAGCTTCCTCCCTGTGGCATATACCAAACATCGCGATATAGGGCGCCGCTGAGAACCGTGGGTTTTTTATCGGCAGTTGCGGCCCGAGTTTTGGCAGAATTGTAGGCTTGCTCAATTTCCCCAAAAATACTGTCAGCCAATTTTTCTTTGTTGTACAGCACGCCAAAAAATTTGATCCATTCGGCTTTCCCCAATGGGGAAGTTTCGGTCCAATCTGCATTGTACAACACCGGTATCCCGGCATTTTGAATTGTACTGTAGACCGAAATTTTTCCATCTACAGCAAATCCTACCAATGCATCGGGCCTTAGGTCTATAAGCACTTCGGGGTTGAGGCCTTCGTTTTTTCCAAGCTCTGTAATTTTTCCTTCCGAAATGCGCTGCCGGGTTTTTTCGGACGAAATGTAATTTAAATTGGCAAAACCCACCAAGGTTTCTGTTTCGTCCAGCATTTCCAGGGATGGAATGTGGGTGGTGGAGGTAACGGCAATCCGATCTACGGGAACCGTAATCACAGCATCAAAATGATGGTCCGCCGGTGGCGTTCCGTTTTTTTCCACCAAGGCATAGGTATAACTTTCAGCACTTCCGGGCCATGGATTTTTTAGGGTGATCGTTTTGTAGCCTTCAAAATAGTTAAGCTCGAAGCCTTTGGCATAAATAACTTGCGATGGAGCTTCTATGGACGAAATTTGACCGTTTTTGTTGGGGGTTTCGCGCTTTTTACAGCCAATCAAAATCGCGATGAGCAACCAAATGAAAAGTAATTTTTGCATCCTCAAAAATAATGGTTTTGTTTGGGTGAGCTAATATATAAATCCTATTTTTGCGATGAATTTTGGTGAGCAATTTTCAATGTCGAAAAAAGCTCTTAAAAGGGAAATAGGTGAAAGGATTCAAAATCAATTCGTTGGTATTCGGTTTTTCTTGTTCTTAATGCCTATGCTGTTCCCGCAACTGTAAGTCGTCCCCATTAGCGGGGAGGTGTATTCCTCAAAACCACTGTTCGCCACGGCGAATGGGAAGGTAGCACAAAAGACAAGCCAGGAGACCTGCCAATTTTAAATTAGTAACCATCAAACTTTCGGGATAAAGGTTGGACGAATGAAAAATTTTTGGCTATTCTCCTTTTTATTGCTTTCGCTGTGCACCGCCGAGGTTTCTGCCCAGTTGGACAGTATCCAACAATTGCCCGAAGTGGTGCTCACAGATTCAAAACTCGTCTATTTTTCCAAGGGTTTTAAGCTGGAAACTATTTCTGACTCGCTCGTGCAACGCAACGCTAGTGCCCTTACCGAAACCCTACGGTATAATTCTGCAATTTATTTCAAGGAAAACGGCTTCGGGATGGTTTCTTCACCTTCCTTTCGCGGTACCAATGCAGCACAGACTGCCGTAATTTGGAACGGTATCAATATTAATTCCGTGTTTACGGGCCAAACCGATTTCAACACCCTTTCACCAATAAATTACCGTGAAATTTCGGTGCGCTGTGGGGGTGGAGCGGTTCAGTATGGGAGTGGGGCAGTGGGCGGCAGCGTCCATTTGAACGATGGCTACACCTTTAAACCACTTTCCGAAACGCGCTTGGGCGTGGAATTCGGAAGTTTTGGAACCTTTGCCGGCAATGCCCAAACCACCCAAACCTGGGACAATCATTATTTAAATGTAGGAGTGGATGTTATTAGTTCTGAAAATGATTATGATTATATTGGAAAAAACAGAAAAAATGAGCACGGGGCCTTTTCGCGCTTTACGGCCAAGGTGAATGAGGCCCGGAAATTGCGTAAGGGGGTGGCTAGCTGGAATTCGGAATATTCATATAACAACAGAGATTTTTCGGGAAGCCTTACCACAACCGGCAAAGATGCCTATATTGATATAGCTACCCGCAATCTTTGGCAGCTTCACCAACATTTCGGCATTTTTAATGTAAAGGGAAGGGTGGCCCATTTGTTCGAACAGTATAATTATTTTCCCGATAGTGAAAAGCCTACAAATAGCGGAGCAAAAGCAAACACCTTTTTGGGAGCTGTTGAAAGCGAAGTGATGCTGCGCCAAAAAATAAGGATAAACGGCAAAGTGGAATATAGCTATGTTTCGGCAAAAGGAAATCAAGTTGGCGAAAATGACAGGCCCACACTGGCCGCCGTTTTTTTGATAAACCACAAGGTTTCTGAAAAATTGAATTATGGTATCAACCTTCGACAAGAATTCTTGAATCATTTTGAAAATCCCCTGCTGTTTTCATTGGATGCTACCTATTCATTTTCTGAATATTATGCCTTGCGCCTAAACGGATCCAAAAATTTTAGAGTACCAACCTTTAATGACCTATACTGGTATGCCGGTGGAAATTTGAATTTGAAACCAGAAACCTCCTATCAACTCGCCGTAGGGCAGGAGATTACTTTGGGAAAGATAAAAGCAGATGTGGCACTATTTTACATTGATTCCAAGGATTTAATAAAATGGGTCCCTGGCAGCGGTGGGCTTTGGCAACCGGTGAATATTGCCAAAACCCAGAATTATGGAGTAGAAGTTGCTTTAGGATACTACCAAAAATTTGCAGAAAAGCACAGGCTTGATTTTAACGCAAATTATTCGTACACATTGGCCGAAGATAGGGAAAAAGAAAAACAACTGATTTACGTTCCCTTTCATAAGGCTACGGGAACCTTGGATTATGGCTTTGGTCCCTTTTCCGCCTATGTGCAGGCATTGTTCACTGGTCAGGCTTTTACCACAACCGATCATAGCGAATGGGTAGATTCCTCCACCGTTTTCAATATTGGCGCACAGTGCTCATTACCTATAAAGCCCCTCGTTACCTTTGGCGGCAGGATTAAGAATGTACTAAACGTGTATTACGAAAATGTAGCATACCGGCCTATGCCTTCACGGAATTTTCAAATATTCTTAACTTTTAATATATAAATCGAAAACAATGAAAAAAATAATGATTATGGCCGGTACGGCCTTGCTATTCGTAGCTTGTAGTAAAGATGATGACAACCCAACGGAATATGTTCCGGCAGCTTTTGAAAAGGGAATATTGGTTACCAATGAAGGTCCCTTCAGCAATGGAAGTGGAAACATTACCTATATTTCCAATGATTACGCTACCGTTGCACAGAATATTTTCAAATCGGTGAACGGTTATGATTTGGGAAATATTGTACAGTCCATGGGCTTTCAGGATGAAAACGCGTATATCGTGGTGAACAATTCGCAAAAAATAGAGATTGCAAACCGTTATACCTTTGAAAGTTTGGATTCCATAACCTCTGGGTTGGCCAATCCAAGATATTTTGTTGCCGTGGGGAATAAGGGATATGTAAGCGACTGGGGCGACCCAAATGATTTTACGGATGATTATCTGGCAATTTTGGACTTGCGGACCAATGAGATTTCTGCAACCATTCCCGTAGTTTTTGGTCCGGAGCGTATGGCGGTCCACAACAATAAAGTTTATGTAGCCCATCAGGGAGCCTACGGACAGAACAATATTGTCAGCGTTATTTCCGGAGCTGCCGTGGAAGCGACTATTACAGTGGGCGATGTACCAAACTCCCTTGTTCTGGACGGCAATTCGCTTTATGTGCTTTGTGGAGGAAACCCAAGTTACACAGGCGCTGAGACGGCCGGTTCCTTGGTAAGGATAGATATGACCACCGGTCAGGTTTCCCAGACGTATTCGTTCGGTACTACGCAGCACCCCAGCAGTTTAACTATGGACGGAACAAACTTATACTACAATTTGGACGGAAAGGTGTATGCTTTGAACACGGCTTCCATTTCCCTTCCCGGGGCGGATATTATTGATGGTTACTTTTATACCCTACAGGCAAAGGACGGAAAGTTGTATGCAACCGATGCCAAGGACTATGCCAGCAGAGGCTCGTTGCTGATTTATGATTTGGCTACCAACCAACAAATCCAGGAATTTCAGGTTGGAATTGTTCCGGGAGGAATTTATTTCAACGAATAGCATATCTTAAAATAAAGAGGATCCGTTTAAAACCAATTTTTTAAACGGATCCTTTTTTTAATAAAATCTCAATTTCCGATCATTTTACCATCTATTGGAGAAGCTGCGTTGCTATCTGAAATTTCTTTTAAGACTTTAAAGTGATGCCGTCCATTAAAGGGCCTGCCGGCTATTTCAGATAGGGCCGCGGCAAGTAAGGGTTCGTTTTCATCGCCCAATTGGCCCAAATTGAAATAGTCTTCCTTTAAAACTATTTGCGGAAACAGTCCGTCCACAAAATCGGTTTTTCCGGCGGCGTTTGCGGTTTTGAACACTAAAGGCAACATTGCATAATAATGGGAGGGGTTGGCTTCCTGCCTACTGAAGAGTGGGGCGGGGGCATCATAAAGCAGAAAAGAGGCCTGAAACTTTCCCGTGGTGGTATCGCCCACTTGAACGGTATTTATATAAGGATCGAGCCCGTTGATGACCAACTCGCTGGCCGAAGCGGTCCTGCGGGTGGTTAGCACATAAACATTGCTCAAATTAAGGCTATTGATGGTCGCCCCATTGCTAAGGCTTCCATCAAATAGACCGTCAGAGGCATTGGCCTCCTGTCTATCGGCGTTCCAAAATTCCTTGTAAAATACCTGCCCGTTAAATTGGCCGGTAATCATGCTGGCCAAATCTGTGGCCGTTTCCACGGAACCACCGCCATTGTAGCGCAAATCGAGCACCAAGCTTGATATTCCTTCTGATTTAAATTGGGCGAAAGCATTGTTTAGGTCCACTTCATAATCGGTAATGAATCCATTATACATTAAATAGCCAATTTTTTCGCCGTTCACTGTTAGGGTTTTGGCTTTGTAGACTGGGTTTTCACTGTATTGGGTCTTGTTCAATTGTACCGTTTCACCAGTAAGCGTAAAATCCGTACCGTCATAGGTTGCAAGCCCGATGGTATAGCTGTTCGGGGTCTGCAGGTCCAGATAGTTTTCACTGTTTATCTGTTGCCCATCAATAGTGGTGAACAAATCCCCTCGTTGAAGGCCACGAGCTTCTGCATCCGTATTTGGCAATACATATCGAACATAGCCAAACACCTTCCCGCTGTTGTCCGGATAGTACACCAGCCCAAACTCCATGCCGTTGCTTAGGCTGATTCCGTTCAGAGCATCCTCAATAACTCGAAAATCGCTGTAAAGACCGCTAAAACGATCTTGGGGCGACAACAAATAATCAAACAGCGATTCCGGCGAATCATAATTGTTCAAGAATTCATCCAATGCGCCCTGATTGGCAAACGCATCGTTCGCTAATTCTGGCGTATCCGCCTTATAGAGATAATAATAATTTAGGCCGCGATAAATAAAATTTTGGATATCAAGGGTGGAAGCCGGCCGTAGGGTATCGTCCATATCCTCAAAACAGGAAATGGCGAGTAGCGAGCAGATCAAAAGGGGGATGAAAATTTTTCTTTTCATAAAAATGTTTAATTTAAGTTCCATAACAGCCACTTAAAATGAAGCGTTTAAATTGTAATGGTAAAAATAGGTTTTTTTGAATGAAATTGAATTGAAACTTCGGTGCTTCAAACTAATTTAAAACGAACGGAGTAGGGGAAAAATTTCGTTTCAATTTTAAAAGTAACAAAATGATGCGCAAGTCGTCAACATTGAAGAAGCCAAAAAACAATGATCCAACCACTATGGAAAAAAACGATTTTATAGCATTGATTATGCCTTTTAAGGACAAGCTCTATCGTTTGGCAAAAAGAATTTTGGTCTCTACCGATGAAGCAGAAGATGCCGTGCAGGAAGTTTTGCTGAAAATGTGGAACGGCAGGAAGCACATTAAAAACTATAAAAGTCCCGAAGCCTTTGCAATAACGATGACCAAAAACTATTGTTTGGACCGGCTCAAATCCAAGCAAGCCTCCAATTTGAAAATCGTTCATAGCAACTACCAAACTTCGGAGAACATTGAGAAAAAAATCGAGGCGAACGACGGCGTTGCAATGGTTTTTAGAATAATGGAAACCCTTCCCGAGCAGCAAAAAATTGTATTACAGCTGCGCGATGTGGAACAGTTTGAATTTTCGGAAATCGCAACCATGCTGGACAGCAATGAAACAGCAATACGAGTGGCCCTTTCCCGGGCACGAAAAACGGTTAGGGATACTATGTTAAAAAATTACAATTATGGAATCAACTAAGATAGAAAAATTGTTGGCCGCCTATTTTGAAGGCAATACAACCCTTGAAGAAGAGCGGTTGCTGAAGGATTATTTTGAAGGCCAAGTTGCCGATGAATTTGTGCGCTACCAACCCATTTTTGCAGGGCTAAGAATGGCCGGAGAAGAACGTGCAACACATCGGTTTCAGTTCCCCAAAAAAAGTGCGAATGTCCAAAAAAAATGGATGTATGCCGCCGCGTCCTTATTAGTAGTTGCTTTTGGTGTAGGTAGTGTTTACTTTTCCCAACCGCGCTATACCGAGGAAGAAAGGGAGGCGTTGGCCGCATTTGAAAAGAGTAGGAAAGCCATGGTGCTCCTTTCTGAAAACCTGAACAAAGGTGCGGAACAATTGGGGTATGTAAAGCAATTTGGAATAACCAAGGATAAAATATTTGAATAAAATTGAAGTAGAAACAATAAAATCCGTTGAATATTTAAAAGAAAAAAGATGAAAAAATCAGTAATTCTAATAGTGCTGGCCCTTGTGCCGCTGTTTTCTTGGGCCCAAAATGCTTTTGATTCCTTTGAAAACGAAAAAGATGTAACCTCGGTGGTGGTCACCAAAAATATGTTCAAACTTTTGAGCAAAATGGACCTAAACTCCTCAGACCCCGAAGCTCAGGCCTATCTAAAAATGGTGAACGATCTGGACAATATTAAAATCTTCACCACAGACAATCCAGCCGTTTCCAAGGAAATGGACGCCGCAGTCTCAAAATATGTAACCGCATCCAAAAGTTTGGGAGAACTGATGCGCGTAAAAGAAGACGGCAAAAACATCAAGTTTTACAGCAAGGAAGGTAAAAACGAAAATTTTGTTAGCGAATTGTTGATGCACCTCGAAGGTGTGGTGGACGGCAAGCCTACTACCGTAATTATGAGCATTACCGGAAACATAGATTTAAAGCAGATATCCAAACTTACCGAGGATCTGAAAGTTCCCGGAAGCGAGCAGTTGAAAAATATCGATAAGAAGAAAAAACAATAATCATGGCACATCCCAAATTTTTTCTGACCCTAATTTTAACCGCGGCAGCCCTTATTTCCTGTAATGACAAGTCCTTGCAGAAATATTTGGTGGAAAAACAGGATGATGATAATTTCGTTAAAATGGACATCGCCGCTAGTCTGCTTCAGGGAAGGAATAGCCACCTGACGGGGGAAGAAAAGGAAATCCTCAATACCATTAAAAAAGTGAATTTGGTGGCTTATCCCATAAAGGAAGGAGATACAGCCGATTATGAGATGGAACGCCAAGAATTGAAGACCATTTTGGACCAGCCAGAATATAAGGAGCTAACCCGGATAAAAAGCAATCATTGGGATGCAAGCTTAAAATATACCGGGGAAGAGGACGCCATCCAAGAAGTGATCCTTTTTGCAAGCGATGACGAACGGGGATTTGCGGTTTTTAGGGTCTTGGGGGAAAACATGCGCCCGGACCAAATGCTGAAACTGATGCAATCTGCGGAAAAGGGCGATTTGGATGTGTCAAAATTTGAAGGTTTTGGCGAAATCTTTAAAGACTGAAAAAACCATATATAATTTGATAAAGGCTTCCTTATGAATATAACGGAAGCCTTTTTTATGTTCGGAATAAAAATTAAATTCCCGTATAGGTGCCTGGCGTAATCCGGCGCATCTCTGCCTTAACGGATTCTGGAATTTCCAACGTTTCAATAAAATTTGCAATTGTGGTCTGGTTAATCCTTTCGTTGGTTCGCGTTAGCCCCTTCAGCGCCTCATAAGGATTTGGGTATCCTTCTCTTCTAAGTATGGTTTGGATTGCCTCGGCCACAACGGCCCAATTGTTTTCAAGGTCGTCTGCCAATTTCTGGTCGTTCAAAAGGAGTTTGTTCAGCCCCTTTAAAGTGGATTGAAACCCAATAAGAGTGTGGCCAATGGGTACACCAATATTCCGCAGCACCGTGCTGTCGGTAAGGTCCCGTTGCAGCCTGCTGATTGGAAGTTTCGCGGAAAGATATTCAAACAGGGCATTTGCGATTCCCAGATTGCCTTCGCTGTTTTCAAAATCAATAGGGTTTACTTTATGTGGCATTGCGCTAGAGCCCACTTCGCCTGGTTTTATGCGTTGCTTGAAATAATCCATGGATACATAACTCCAGACATCCCTATCCAGATCAATCAAAATAGTATTGATGCGTTTTAGGCAATCAAACAGCGCGGCCATGTGATCATAATGTTCAATCTGTGTTGTTGGGAAGGAGTAATGAAGGCCTAAAATGTCCTGTACAAATTTTTTGCCGAAGGAGCGCCAATCAACATTGGGATAGGCCACCTTATGAGCATTGAAATTTCCCGTTGCACCACCAAATTTTGCAGCGCTTTTCAGCTCGTTCATCATTCCAAACTGTTCCTCGAGTCGTACCGCAAAAACTTCAATTTCCTTGCCCAAACGGGTGGGCGATGCAGGTTGGCCGTGAGTACGCGCCAGCATTGGAACTTTTGCCCATTCATGCGATAGGGATTTTAGTTTGGCAATTAACTCCCGCAAAAGTGGAACATACACTTGGGTGATGGCATCTTTCAATGAAAGTGGAATGGCCGTATTGTTTATGTCTTGGGAAGTAAGCCCGAAATGGATGAATTCTTTGTAATTATGGAGCTTCAGGGCTTCAAATTTTTCTTTTATGAAATATTCAACCGCCTTTACATCGTGATTCGTAATTTTCTCGGTCTCTTTCACCATAATGGCATCGTGAACCGAAAAATCCAAATAAATGCTTCGAAGTTTTGGAAAAATTGATCTGTCAAAATCCTTCATTTGTGGCAATTCCGATTCCACCAAGGCAATAAAATATTCTATTTCAACCTGCACCCGATATCGAATGAGCGCTTCCTCGGAAAAATAGGGAATCAAGCTTGCCGTTTTGTTGGCGTAGCGTCCGTCAATTGGTGAAATGGCTTGCAGGGAATTGGTGTTCATGGTCCAAATAATTAAAAGCGCAAAGATACAAAACACCCTTGAGTTTTGGGGAAGGCATTATCGCAATAAATATTATGCATTTTCAGACGGCGTTAACGGGGAGCCAATAAATTTCGTATTTAAGATAATAAATAGTTAAACTATATCCATGCTACAGAAATTTGTGAATTCATTAAGTGTGAAGCGGAAATAAGGAGGTTACCTTTAAAGGGAAAAAGAAATTTTAATTTTAAAAAAAATGTTATGAGCACACAAAATCAATCACAACAGCGAAATCCTCAAAACCAACAACAGAATCAACAGAGGAACCCCCAAAACAGACCCCAAACCCAACGAAATCCTGAAGAGGAAGAAGAATAGGGAAAAACTGTGGGAAACGACATTTTGAGATGTCTGGAAAAACCCTTGGAAGCTCATTGGAGATCCAAGGGTTTTTTCATTTTATGGCTTGTGGGCTAAACTTTTTGTTTTTTGAGTCATTTAGAATTGTGGGGGTGTAATACCTTTGACCCACAGTTAAAATGACTTCTTTTTTTTAGCTGCATGTCCCTTTCGGAGCTCGCTGCACGGAAGGGATTTTATTTTTGGAAGATAGTCGGCTTTCCGTGTTCATTTTGCATTAATAATATAATTAAATGAGGCAATTCCTTTTTAGTGGAAACGCTATTTTAGTGGTGTTGAAAATTGCTATGAAAGAGAGAAAACCCCGATTGGAATTTATTTTGATCGGGGTTTTTATTTTGTTCGCTGTTTTTTTCTAAATTCTGAAGGTGCAATGCCGTGCCGCTGCTTGAATATTTTGGAAAAATAGCTTTTACTGCTCAGGCCAATGGCATTCACGATTTCCGAAATGCTTAAATCTGTTTTTGTCAGTAGATTATAGGCCGCGTCCAGGCGCACTTTTTGGACGTAATTGTTCACGGTGCTGCCATATAGTTTTTTAAACCCCTCCTGCAATTTGTTTATATTCAGGCCCGCCTCGCGCGCTAAGTTTTCCACCGTGGGAACGTCGGAAATATTGCTCTCAATCAAACTGGAAATGTGGTTTATTTGTTTTAATTCAGAAGAGCGCAGCAATGTCCGGTTGCCCTCCTCCTTTTTATCATCTTGATATTGAAGTATCTGGTGGGTCAGGATTTGATAGGCCAGCCCTTCCAAAAATAGTTTCCGGGTGAAGTTCTCGCTCTTAAATTCCACCATATCCGCAAGAATATCCGAAATGGCCAAGCTGTAGTTGCCGCTGTAATAGAACGCCTCCGAGGCTTTTATATCCCTAAAAAGTTTTTTGAGTTCTGCATCTAGGCTTTTTAGGTCACATTCCATTTTGCTTTGGAATTTTTCCCGCTCAATTTCCAGGCTGTTCACCGTTATTTTCTCTCCTGCCTTAAAAAGGAGCACGTGGCCATTGTGCTCGCTACTGGCCACAATGGCGTTCTGATACTGCTCAATGGTATGGAATTCCTCTTCATTTTCAAAACGGTGCAGCAGTATGCCGGATGCGGTGTAAAGGAATTTTAATGGGTGAATGTTGTTTACTACAAAATGAATTTCCAGACCTTCATGGAAAAGGCAATCGTATTGGATAATGCCAAGGCCGCCTTCAAAATTGATACCGCGAATGGTCCCTTGCCCGATGGAGGGTGGCAATTTCAGGAAATATTCGCCGCAATTTTCGGAAAATGAAATCTTGAAAACTTTGGAAATATCGCGGATAACATCCTCAAGGGGAAGTGAATTTACTTCAATTATTTTCATGGTGAGGTGGTTTTGTGGCACGAAAATAAGACAATGGCCGCAGTTGATTTAACACATTTCATTTCATTGTTTAGCTTAAATAAAATGATCGATCCAAGATATTGCGAAATAATCAGTTATGCTAATGCAATTAAAAAAAAAAACTGTAGCAAGCAGGTTCCGTTTTAAGACTCGGAATGGCTCTATTCATAATATTTTTTGCGCTTTTTCCTTCGGTCCATAAAAAGGGTTACTACAAAAAAGGGAATGGCGATGTAGAAAACCAGTTTAAAAGGTTCAATCGGTCCGAAGCCCAGGCCCAAAAAACCCAACGTGAAGGCTACAATGAGGATAAAAAGAAAAAAAATGTCCAAAGCATATCAATCGGGATTAGAAATGATAAGCCTGTCACGCCCAGTGATTTAAAAGTACTTAAATATTTTACATTCAAGTGCTTTTATTAAAACTTTTGATGGCTCATTTACTGCTTTGAAACAATTTTATTCCTTTTCGTTCAGTGAAATGGCGCCCTCCATGATTTCTTGGACACATTCCGGGTTGAGCAGGGTGGAAATATCGCCAAGATCGCTTGTATCGTTGGCCGCGATCTTACGCAGAATTCGCCTCATGATTTTTCCGCTACGCGTCTTTGGAAGGCCCGAGGTAAATTGAATCTTGTCCAATTTGGCAATGGGGCCAATATGCTCGCTAATAATTTGGTTTATTTCCTTCCGAAGGTTTTCGTGCAAGCGGGTTTCGCCTATTTCTTTTAAAATTACAAAACCATAAAGTGCATTTCCCTTCACATCATGTGGAAACCCGACTATGGCGCTTTCGGCAACAGCGGGATGTTCGTTGATGGCATCCTCAATTGGGGCCGTGCCCAAATTATGCCCAGAGACAATTATTACGTCGTCCACCCGCCCGGTAATTCGATAATAGCCCGTACTATCGCGCAGGGCGCCATCACCAGAGAAGTACATATTTTTGAAAGTGGCAAAATAGGTGTCGTGATAACGTTTGTGGTCGTTCCAAATGGTTCGCGCCATTCCGGGCCACGGAAATTTTATGCACAAACGGCCACTGACCAAATTCCCTTTAAGCTCTTCGCCATTTTCGTCCATCAATGCCGGTTGCACGCCTGGCAAAGGCAGCGTGGCGTAGGTTGGAATGGTGGGCGTGGAGTAGGGAATGGGCGAAATCATAATGCCGCCCGTTTCGGTTTGCCACCAAGTATCTACAATAGGGCAATTTTTCTTTCCGATATTTTCGTCGTACCAATGCCAAGCCTCTTCATTAATTGGTTCGCCCACACTGCCCAAAATTTTGAGGGAGGAAAGGTTATACTTTTCCGAAAAATCCAATCGCTCTTTTGCCAAGGCGCGGATGGCGGTCGGGGCGGTATAGAACTGGGTTACCTTATGTTTTTCAACCACTTGCCAAAAGCGCCCGAAATCGGGATAGCTGGGAACTCCCTCAAACAACAAAGTTGTAGCCCCGTTGGCCAGCGGACCGTATAAAATATAGCTATGGCCGGTAATCCAGCCAATATCTGCCGTACACCAAAACACATCGTTTTCGCGGTATTGGAACACGTTTTTAAAAGTATGGGCAGTAAAAACCATGTAGCCTGCGGTGGTATGGACCATCCCTTTTGGTTTGCCGGTACTGCCCGAGGTGTAAAGGATGAATAGTGGGTCTTCAGCATCCATAATCTCAGGTTCACATTGGTTGCTGGCTCGGTCCAACAAGGGTTGGAGCCATTTGTCGCGATTTTCTTTTATCGGTATTTTTGAATTGATCCTATTAACGAGTAGAACCGTTTTCACGCCCTTACAGCTTTCCAATGCTTCGTCCACAATTCCTTTAAGGTCGATCGTTTTTCCGCCACGGTAGGATCCGTCGCTGGTAATGACCAATTTACAATCGGAATCATTGATGCGTGTGGATAGCGCGGTAGCTGAAAACCCAGCAAATACCACGGAATGTATGGCACCAATACGGGCGCAGGCCAACAGTGAAATTGCCAATTCGGGTATCATTGGCAAATAAATGCACACTCTATCTCCCTTTTTTACGCCGTGGTCCAACAACACATTCGCCATTTTGCAAACCCTTTCGTGCAATTGTTGATAGGAGATATGTTCCGCCTGATCATTGGGGTTATTGGGCTCAAAAATGATTGCCGTTTTGTTTCCCCGAGCATATAAATGTCTATCAATACAATTTTCCGTAATGTTTAGTTTGGCGCCTTTGTACCATGAAACTTGCGGCTCGGAAAGGTCAAATTCCAATACTTTTTCCCAGCGCTTTCGCCACAAAAAGTTTTCTTCGGCAATTTCTTCCCAAAAATTTTCAGGATCGCGAACGGATTTGCGGTACACTTGAAAATATTCCTCTAAGTTTTTGATGTGGTAGTTGCTCATAATGGATTAATTTTTCTGCCCCATTCCACAATAGGTGAAAGAGTTCAGAAATATATTCATTTATGGCGAGCCTTGAAAACGATTGGAAATATTAATTTTGGATATCGAGAAGCTAGCGCTTGCTTATTTTTTTGCTGAAATAGTTTTCTGTCGATAATCCGTACGCCACCTTAACTATTTTGCGACACAAAATTTACTTTTTGAGGCCAAAAAATATCAACCGAACATTAATCGTACAAATAAAAACTAAAAAACCGCAAACTCCTTATTTATAAGTGTTTGCGGTTTTATTTGGCGGAGAAAGAGGGATTCGAACCCCCGGAGGTGTTACCCTCAACAGTTTTCAAGACTGCCGCAATCGACCACTCTGCCATTTCTCCTTCAGCGGGTGCAAATATAAAAAGCTTTTTTTGATTATCTAATGCTTTTTTTAAACTTTTTGTGCTCTAACAGGAGCAATTTCCATTGGTTCAGGCTTCCCCAATATTTATGGTAACTTTAATTCACAAAACAGCTATTAATGAAACGCTGCAGTTTGCTTTTCATCTCCCTTATTTCATGTTTCGGTTTTCTCAAAACAAATAGTTACCAGCCTCTTGCGGCGCAACCGCTATAACTAACAAGTTGTTTCGTAAAGGAATCAGTTCCCTTCATTTCAAAAGTTGTCTATCATTCATTATATGATCTTAAACGGAGGCTTCACTGGAGATGAAAAAAATACGCTCTATTCTCGCATTAATAAACCAGTACAAGAATTGAAAGAAGCTATGGAAAGTACTTGGAACCGCTGTGAAGAGGTTTACGGACGAGTTTAATTTTTAATTGTTTAATTAGTAACAAGAGGATAGCGGTAAAAGTTCAATATTTTTATCGCTATTTTTGTGATTCATACTAATTCATTTTTTTCAAATGCCTTCAAACACAATTGAGAGACTGCAATGGCGCTATGCCACCAAAAGGTTCGATTCGTCGAGAATCCTTTCAGAAGAAAAGTTGGATATATTAAAGGAAACCTTTAACCTTACCGCAACTTCCTACGGCCTGCAGCCCTTAAAATTGGTGGTCATCAGCAACGCCGAAATGAAAACCCAATTGATGCCGTTAACCTATAACCAGCCCCAAGTTCGCGATGCCTCGCACGTTTTAATACTGTGTGTAGAAAATAAGATTAATGAAGAATTTATAATAGACCATTTCAAAAGGGTAGAAGGACAGCGAAATACGCCACGCACCATTTTAGAGCCTTTTGAGAAAAATCTGATAGCCTCCTTTACTGAAAAAAATAGTGAGGAAATAAAGGATTGGATGATAAACCAGCTCTACTTAACGCTTGGCGCACTTTTAACCGTATGTGCTGTTGAAAAAATAGATGCCTGCCCCATGGAAGGTTTTGAGCCGAAAAAATACGATGAACTATTGGGTTTGGATAAAATAGGTTTGGAATCTGTAATAGTGCTTCCCGTGGGCTACCGCGATGATTCTGATTTTTTTATAAACCTGAAAAAAGTAAGGCGCGGTATTGACGAACTTGTAATTGAAATAAATTGAAGGAGCAACCTATCACGTGGACTTCATCTTTTTTATGAAACCTAAAACCTGGCCTGAAACCCGAAACCCGAAACCTGAAACAAAAAATTATGCCCGGATTTGAAATTTTTGGCGCCGAAGAGCGTAAACAAGTAAACGAAGTGTTGGAAACAGGCGTATTGATGCGCTACGGCTTTGACGGTGTGCGCAACAACCATTGGAAGGCCAAAGAGTTTGAGACCGCCTTCGCCAAAAGAATGGGGGCTGAATATTGCCAACTGGTTTCCAGTGGAACTGCTGCCTTGACTGTTGCGCTGGCCTCCGCGGGCATCGGTGCGGGCGATGAGGTTATTATGCCCACCTTCACTTTTGTCGCGAGTTTTGAATCTATTTTGGCCTTAGGAGCGGTCCCTATTTTAGTGGATATTGATGATACCCTTACTCTTGACTCCAAAGCCGTGGAGGCTGCAATCACTTCAAAAACCAAATGTGTAATGCCCGTACATATGTGTGGCTCCATGGCAGATTTGGATGCCCTAAGGGCAATTTGCGAAAAGTATAACTTAATTCTTTTGGAGGACGCCTGCCAAGCTTTGGGCGGCACATACCAAGGAAAACCATTGGGCAGTATCGGCCATCTTGGCTGTTTTTCCTTTGATTATGTAAAGACCATTACCTGTGGCGAAGGCGGTGCCATAATTACCAACAATGCAGAATTCGCAAAACACGCAGACCATTACCAAGACCACGGACACGACCATGTTGGGAAAGACCGCGGCGCAGAAAGCCACCCTTTTATGGGCTACAATTATAGAATTTCTGAATTGAATGCCGCAGTCGGTGTGGCGCAATTGGGCAAACTGGATGGAATTTTAAGGACTCAAAAGGAAAATTATACAATTCTTCGCGAGGCATTGGAAACCATAGATGGGGTAACTTTCCGAAGGGTTCCCGAAGGTGGCGAGGAAAACTATTCGTTTTTGAATTTTTTCCTTCCTTCTGAAGAATTGGCCAAAAAAGCACATAAAAAATTAACAGAAAATGGAGTGGATGGATGTTTCTACTGGTATACCAACAATTGGCACTATATAAACGGTTGGGAACATCTACGGAATCTGAAATCATTAGGAAACCTTCCTTCTGAAGTGAAAAACCAAATGCAGGATTTGAACAATACAGATTTTTCAAAAAGCGATGCCATTATGGGTCGCACCATTTCGGTTTTGATAAAAATTGGGTGGTCTGCCAATCAGGTTCGGGAACGCGCCTTTTCTATAAACAATCTGCTATCTTCCCTTTAACAATTCCCGTCCTTAAAAAGTTAAAAAGCAGCCCTTTATCTGAATTTTTTTCCTAATAACGAATATTTCCAATATCAAAGAAAAGAGAGGGAATAAGTAGTTACTTTTACACAAAAGTTGTTCAGGAATAGTATGTCGTGGGTTATAAAAATTCTTGTTTTTTTTCCTATTTTTTTAGGTGCATTTTCTTCGTTTTCCCAAGTAGGGATTGGGACTACGGATCCTGTTGCACGATTGGACATTCGTTCCAGTTCCCAATCCGCACCCAATATTATGGATGGGATTTTAATTCCTAAAATTGATGATTTTCCAACAGTTTTGCCTACCCTATTTCAAGATGGACTTTTGGTATTTGCAACGGGTAACGGAACTCCGGCAAAGGGATTTTATTTTTGGGACCATAATCAAACCAATTGGATTGCCATTAGCGGGGCGAAAAATATAGACGGACTTAGCGATGGAAAATCCGACAATCTCGGATCTTCCCTATTTTTGGGTCAAGGTGCCGGCGCTGCCGAAATTTCAACCAATAATAGAAATATTGGGATAGGTAAAACCGCACTTGCCAACAATACCGCTGGAACCAACAATACGGCTCTCGGTTACCAGACCTTGCAGAACAATCAATTGGGAAATTCAAACACAGCCGTGGGTTCCCAGAGTCTAAAGGCAAATACCACAAACATGGGGTCGTCGGGGTCCTACAACACGGCAACAGGTTCCCAGACCCTGAAGATGAACACTACAGGTAGTTTTAACACGGCTAACGGTTTTTCGGCTTTGAACAACAATATCGACGGGGAGTTTAATACCGCCATTGGATACCATTCCCTATTCAGCAATAGTGGGGGCGATTATAATACCGCTATTGGTAATGAGGCTCTCTATAGCTTAACTGGCGGAAACCATAATACAATAATCGGGAGCGGCGCGGGCAACCATCTTACTATTGCAACTGGCAATGTCTTTATTGGCGCCTATTCCGGAAGTGGGGAAACAACCAACAGCAACCGGCTCTATATTGAAAATTCAAGCACTTCTGTCCCGTTGATAGGTGGTGATTTTGCAAATGACAGGGTAGGAATAAACAGGTCTATTGCTGATTTAACAAATACTTTGGAAGTAGGGGGTGAAGCCTCCAAGGCCTCGGCGGGAGATTGGCTCGCAAATTCCGACAGGCGTTTAAAGAAAAACATTCAAAATTTGGAGGGAAGTAGTGCGCTTGAAAGAATTTCAAAGTTGAATGGGGTAAGTTATGAATGGAATGATACGCAAACTGGCATTCAAAGGCCGAAGGGTATCCAATATGGCTTTATTGCACAGGAAATTATGGAGGTTTTTCCCGAAAATGTAACATTGGACAAGCAGGGCTTTTATCAAACAGCTTATGGGACCTATGATGCTTTCTATGTGCAGGCCATTAAGGAACTCAAGGATGAAATTGATAGAAAGGAAAAACGCATTCAGGAATTGGAGGAAAAAACGGAAGAACTTCAATCAACAAAACAAACGGATATTATACTTGAAAATCTTGAAAACCGTATCAAAAATCTAGAAGTTCAATTGTTGGATAAACCTGCTTCTTCCCATACGGATCAATAACCCACATATTCCGTAATTTCCAGCCCATACCCAATCATTCCCACTCGTTTGGTCTGCTCACTGTTTGAAATAAGACGAATTTTATGAATACCCAAATCGTGAAGAATTTGGGCCCCAATACCGAAATCCTTGTTGTCCATTTCAATGCGAGGTGCTTTGGCAATTTCGTCGGGTTTTTGGGCCTCCTTCAGTTCTTTTAATCGGCTTAAGAGATTTAGCGCTTGGCTTTGCTGGTTAATAAAAACTATGGCCCCTTTCCCTTCAGTGTTTATTACATTGAACATATCATCCAATTTCTGTTCGGCGTTGTTGGTAAGCGTTCCCAAAATGTCACCATTTACCAACGTTGCGTTTACGCGCACGGGCACTGGCTCATGCTCCTTCCAAGAACCTTTTGTAAGCGCAATGTGGATTTGATCGTTTGTGGTCTGTTTGTAAGCGCGAAGCCTAAAATCACCAAATTTTGTATATAATTTGAAGTCTTCCTTTTTTTCAATTAAGGAATCATGCTCCATGCGGTATTTCACCAAATCTTCAATAGAGATCAGTTTAAGGCCGAACCTTTTGGCAACCTTTACCAATTGCGGAAGGCGGGCCATGGTGCCGTCCTCATTTAGGATTTCAACCAAGATACCGGCAGGTTTCAGCCCTGCCAACCGAGCCAAATCAATCGCGGCCTCGGTATGGCCGGTTCTTCGCAAGACCCCACCCTGTTTGGCCCTCAGTGGAAAAATATGTCCGGGCCGGCCCAAATCGCCCGCCTTGGTGTGTTCATCTACCAAAGCCCTAATGGTTTTTGCGCGGTCGTGAACAGATATTCCCGTGGTACAACCGTGCCCGATGAGATCTACCGAAACCGTAAACTGTGTGTGGTGCAGCACCGTATTGTTTTCAACCATCATATTCAAGTCCAGTGCATTGCAGCGTTCTTCAGTAAGCGGGGCACATATAAGCCCGCGTCCGTGGGTGGCCATAAAATTGATCATTTCCGGAGTCACCATTTCCGCGGCGGCTATAAAATCTCCTTCATTTTCGCGATTTTCGTCATCAACCACTATAATAATCTTGCCATTTCGAATATCTTCTATGGCCTCTTCAATAGTGTTTAAGTGAATAGCGGTTTCTTTTTCTGTGGTAATCATAGGTTTTCACTAATTGTCTTGCAAAGATATAAAATGAATTACTGTCAAGGCGAAAAAGTATGGAGGGGAACTCCTTACTTTTTCCCCGACTTTGTTTTCATTAGGCCGAAGAGCCCTCCGATACGCTGCATAAAGGAATCAAAATCAAAAATGCCTTGATCTGTGGTTGCTCTGTAAGTTAGCCAAATACTGAGCGGGAGCATTATTCCGGTACTGAGCCACGAGGCAATAAACGGCGCCATGGTGCCGTCCTCCGCACTGTTCTTTGCAAAAATACCGATAAAGTGATAGGTTAAAAACAACAAAATGGCCACCACCATGGGTAGCCCCATTCCACCCTTCCGAATAATGGCCCCAAGGGGCGCGCCCACAAAAAACAGGATGATGCAGGCAACGGCCAAAGCATATTTTTCGTGCAGCGCAATTTCAGTTTTATTCAACCGTTTGGTCTTTGATTTGAATTCAACCTTTTTGGCATCAATGGTTTGGGTAGTTCCTTTGGCATTGTTGAGCGCCAATTTAATGATTTGTAGTTGTTTAACCGGGTTGTAGAGATCCAATATTGTAGCTATTTCCTTGGGTTCAACATCCTTTGGGGGCTGATATTCCCTAAATTTTTCTATCCCGCTCCTATAGTACATGTTTTTTGCATAAGCCTCGATATCCTTTGAATAGCTTCCCGAAAGAGAATCAATCTCAACACGCAATTCACTTATATTGTACATGTTTTGGTTATTGAGGTCGTTCTCCTTGTCGATATCCTTATTGTTCAGTTCCGTTAGATCAATATTTATGGTGTACTGGTCAAAATAGCTTTTAACGAAGGGTTCACTTTGTTGTTTTCCTGGGTTTTTTGTTTGGATGTCTTCGTAATAATTTCCTTGTTTTAGGATCAGGGAAAGCGTGTTGCTCCCTTCTTCGCTGGCAAGCTCGCCTTTGTCGGCGATAATAACCGTAAAATTGCCGTTGGGCCTATTCTCATTTTTTTTATGGATTACAACCTCTTTTAAATATTGGTCCCGATCTCCGGATTTTTCTTCCACTTTAATATTGAACAGATCGCCAATCTGGCTGAACTGTCCTTCGGAAATAACCATAGAGGGCTTAAATTGTGAAATATTCCTGCGTAAATTCTGCCATTTATATTCCGAATAGGGAATTACATTATTTGCAAAAAAGAAGGCGGTAACGGCTAAAACAAGAATAAATCCAATAACACTGCCCATGGCCCGTTGTAGGGAAATTCCTGTGGACTTCATGGCGGCAAATTCATATTTTTCGGCAAAGCTGCCGAACACCATAAGAGAAGTTACCAAAATGGTCAGAGGAAGCACCAACGGGATCAATCGTGGGGAAACGTACCATAGAAATTTCAGGACAATCCAAACATCCAGATCTTTTCCGGCCAATTCGGAAATGTAGAGCCAAATGGTCTGCAGGACAAATATGAACATTAAAATAATGAAAACGCTTACGAAGGTTTTCAAAAAGGTTACTAAAATATACCTGTCCAGTATTTTCACTTGCTCGGGGCGATTATAACTTGTTTATGTAATAGCCGTCCTTTTTATATTTGGCCTCGTCAAAAGTAAACAAGGTTTTGGAAACAGGTTGATTTGTTTTAAAGGAAGTTACGGTAAGGGTATATTTGGTGCCCTTCGCATCAGTCTGGATCAGCTTGTAGATATGTTTGGTCTGCGCGTCAATTCCCAAAAGAATATCCTTTATTTCCGCTTTTGAATCTATAGGAATGAGTTTTACATATTGAATTTTTCTGCCTTTTACGTTTTGTTCAATATCCATTTTGTAGGTATAGCCATTTTCATAAAAAGTCAACATTTTTGAAGGGGTAATATCCTTGTCGTCCTTGGGGTTGTATGCCGAAATGGTAACTTCTTCATCTTCTGGAACGATGGTGTAAATATTTTTGCCATCAAAGATACGCGTGGTGCCCAGCATGTTGAGTACATATTTGTCGCCTTGAAGGGTTACGTCGCCACGGGTTTCCTGATTTACATTTTCCTTGGAATTGTTTAGGTTATACTTAAAATCTATTGAAATGTTATCATAACTTTTCGCTTTTGCCGAAACCTCTTTCAACAATGTCTTTGCGCTTTGTGCTTGTGAAAAGAAAGTAATAAAAAGAGTGATTAAAAGAATACTGATTTTTTTCATTTTAAATATCATTAATTTCATTATCTAATAACTGGTGTAACGCGTCAATGGTGGGAATCAATACCTGTCGGGCCTTGCTTCCCTCAAAAGGGCCCACGACGCCCGCGGCTTCCAATTGATCGATTATCCTGCCGGCCCGATTGTAACCAAGCTTAAGCTTTCGTTGCAACAGCGAGGCCGAACCTTGTTGGGCAATCACCAATACTTCCGCAGCTTCGCGGAACATGGCGTCGCGCTCGTCGATGTTAATATCAAGATTTGTGCCACCTTCCTCGCCCACATATTCGGGCAGTAGGTAGGCATCTGGATAGGCTTTTTGTGACCCGATGAATTCGGTAATATCCGCCACTTCGGGTGTATCCACAAAAGCACATTGGATTCTGGTAAGTTCGTTGCCTTGGGTGTACAGCATATCCCCCCGGCCAATCAATTGGTCCGCACCGGCATTGTCCAATATGGTCCGCGAATCTATCTTGCTGGTCACGCGGAAGGCAATTCGCGCCGGAAAGTTCGCCTTTATGATACCGGTAATAACGTTCACTGAAGGTCTTTGGGTAGCAATTATTAAATGGATTCCGATTGCCCTTGCAAGTTGCGCCAATCTGGCTATGGGCGTTTCCACTTCCTTGCCGGCCGTCATTATAAGATCTGCGAACTCGTCTATAACCAATACAATATATGGCAGATATCGGTGGCCCTCGTTCGGGTTGAGCCTTCTGTTCTTGAACTTGGCGTTATATTCCTTAATATTCCGGACCATCGCGTCCTTGAGCAGGTCGTATCTTGTGTCCATTTCAATACAAAGGGAATTCAAAGTATTGATAACTTTGGTTGTGTCTGTTATAATGGCCTCTTCGGTATCCGGAAGTTTGGCCAGATAGTGCCGTTCAATTTTATTGAACAGGGTCAATTCCACCTTTTTGGGGTCCACCAATACAAATTTTACCTCGCCCGGATGTTTTTTGTACAACAGGGAAGTAAGCACGGCGTTTAGCCCTACCGATTTTCCCTGGCCTGTGGCTCCCGCCATTAGCATATGGGGCATTTTGGCAAGATCCACCACAAACGTTTCGTTGCTAATGGTTTTTCCAAAGGCAATGGGAAGTTCCATTTCCGCATTCTGAAATTTAGCCGATGCAATAACGGATCGCATAGAAACGACTTTGGCATTTTTGTTGGGCACCTCTATGCCAATGGTTCCCCGGCCGGGAATTGGCGCAATGATCCGTATTCCCAAGGCGGATAGGGAAAGGGCGATATCGTCCTCAAGATTTTTTATTTTCGAAATACGTATTCCGGCGTCGGGCACAATTTCATAGAGGGTAACGGTGGGCCCCACGGTAGCTTTTATGTTTGCAATGCCAATTTTATAATTGTTCAGCGTTTCAACAATTCTATTTTTATTTTCTTCCAATTCCTCCTGGTCTATCGTTATTCCACCTCCCGAGGTATGGTCGCGAAGCAATTCAATGCTTGGAAACTTGTAACTGCCAAGTTCTAGCCGCGGATCAAATTCGCCAAAATCCTTGACAAGCCTTTCGCCAATAGCTTCAATTTCTTCCTCCTCCGGTGCCTGTTCAACTTCCATGGCAACATCACCTTCCACATCGGACTTCAATATTATTTTTTCCGGTGGGGGCGGAGGGGTGGTGGGCTGTTGTTGAAGTACAGGTTCCACTTTTTCCAACGGGGGTTGCGTTTCCCTATCAACAATAGGTGTCATTTCATTGGTAGTGGCGGTGGTCAAATCTGGTGCAGGTTTTGGGTCCGATTGGAATTCCGAGGCAATTTGTTTTTTAGAACTTTTAAAGGCGTTAATGGCCATTTCGGGGGTGAGTTTTAAACGCACCACCAAATACACCACCAAAATAAAAACCATTACCAACATTGCGCCCACCAGGCCGAGGTAATCTTGCAGAAAATCATTGGTTTCATAACCAATAATACCGCTGAATATAGTTGTGGCGCCACCGAAAAAGCCAAAAAACACTGAGATCCACAGCATAAGCAGCAAACCCCAAAACCAGAATTTTGAAAGAGGCCTTTTTGGGTAGTCGAAGAAAAAGTACACACCGGTCAGGGTTATGAGAAAGGCGAAAATAAAGGCCGAAATCCCGAACCCGTCATAAATGAAGAAGTGCGCCACGTTGGCTCCAAACTTGTTTAGCCAATTTTGGGTCTGCAATTCGCGGTCGGAAATTACTCCCAGTTCGCTCTGATCCGCCTGCCAGGTAAAAAAATAGGAGACAAATGAAAATAGAAAAGCCAATCCGAGCAGAAAAAGAAAGCTGCCCAAAAGAATTTTTTGTTGCTTGGAAAGCGAAAAATTAAATTTCCTGCGTGGATTTTTGGAAGCAGTTTTCTTGTCTTTGGCCATTAATGGAAGCGTTGTAATTTCAGCAAAAATACAAATATCATTGGGTAAAATTTCAAACAATAAAAAACAAATTCCCCATAGCGGGCGGATGCCTTAAAACTTAGGGATATAGATTATACAGCCCACAGCGATGGCTGAAAGCGCTGCAAAAAATACGGCTCCCGCGGCCACATCCTTTATATAACCTATTTTATTGTGAAAGTCCGGATGCACAAAATCGGCAATTTCCTCGGCTGCGGTATTTAGGCCTTCAATGCTCATTACCAAACCGATTGCAAATATTTGCAGCATCCATTCTGTAGCGGAAATTTCAAAATAAAATCCTGCAAGGGTCATAATGATGCCGATTATTGCCTGCACTTGGATGCTTGCCTCGTGCCGTAACAATAGCAAAGCGCCCTTGAATGCGTAACCGCATCCTTTTAGGCGCTTTCCTAAATATGAATTCCGCATTATAGCAGTGGTTTTAAGGCCGAAAGATAATCGGGCTCCTCACCAATACTGGGCACTTGTTGGCTATGGATAACCTTTCCGTTTTCGTCAATAACCACTACGGCGCGGGAATGGAGCCCTCGAAGTGCTCCATTGGTCATTTCTACTCCGTAATTTTTTCCAAAGTTGCCGCGGAAATCGGAAAGATTGGTAACATTTTCCAATCCTTCATCGTCAACAAAACGCTTTTGGGCAAAGGGAAGGTCTTTGGAAATACACAGCACTTTTGTGTTTTTCAATTCTGTGGCCCTTTCATTGAATTTACGCACGGAGGTTGCGCAAACATTGGTGTCAATGCTCGGGAAAATATTCATTATTACCCTCCATCCTTTATAATCGGATAATCTTTTTGGGCTCAAGTCTTGTGCCGTCAATTCAAAATCTGGAGCGGTATCGCCAATCTTTGGAAGATTTCCAACAGTCTCAACGCTGTTGTCACCTAATTTTATTGTTGCCATTTTTATTGGTTTTAGTGAAGCCTAAAGATACATATTCAGTTTATCTTAAAATGCAAATAACTTCATAAAGAAACTGAAGGCAGCGATATGGAATAAAAAAAGCCCCGCAACATTGATGGCTGCGGGACTTTATCTATATTAAACCAAAAATCTATCGATCTATGGAGCCCAATACTTTTTGGGCAAATGCATTTGCAGCATCGCGCTCGGGCATACCGTCCTCGATCATTTTATGAACTTCCACCGCGCCACAAAGGTTGGTGATTAGCTCTCCAATGATGTCCATTTCCTCCTCGGTAATCCGGTTATATTCACTGTATGATTCCAATACTTCAATACAATTTTCAATCTGGGCCGTGGAATTGTTTCGCTGGATGTGTCTAATTACGGGCAACTTCATCTACAAGATCTTTTAAAAGTTCAAATTTGTTGGTTTGAAGCTGGTTGACCAAGGACCCATTTTTGAAAGTAGCGAAAGTTGGCAGGTTGTCAACACTTGCCATTTTGCGGCTTTCGGGAAATTTCTCTGCATCCACCAAAACGAATTTATAATTTTCGGTTTCCGAAGCCAATTTTTTAAACTTCGGTTTCATCAATCTACAATTGCCGCACCAGCCGGCCGAAAACTGAACGATTACATCCCTTTCCTCGGCAATTAGTTGCTGAAGGCTGTCATCCTGAAGTTCAAGTACCATAATTAATTTCTTAAATAGGTTGCAACTCCTTCACGATTGGCAATCATTGCCTCTTTTCCTTCTTCCCAGTTTGCGGGGCATACTTCTCCTTTTTCCTGAACGTGAGTGTAAGCATCAATCAATCGTAGAAACTCGTTTACATTTCTTCCCAAAGGCATATCGTTCACACTTTCGTGGAAAATTTTTCCATCCTCGTCGATCAAGTAAGTGGCGCGATAGGTTACATTATCGCCATCCACCATCAACAAACCGGTTTCCTCGTCATAGCGTTCGTTGGTTATGTCAAGGATCCCCAGTGCATTGGAAAGGTTGCGGTTGGTGTCGGCCAATAGTGGGTAGGTAATTCCTTCAATTCCGCCGTTGTCCTTAGGTGTGTTCAACCAGGCAAAGTGAACTTCCGGTGTATCGCACGAAGCACCGATAACCAAAGTATTGCGGTCTTCAAATTTTGAAAGTGCCTCTTGAAAAGAATGGATTTCTGTCGGACAAACAAAGGTAAAGTCCTTCGGATACCAAAAAAGCAAAACTTTCTTGTTGTTTTTTTTAGCTTCTTCAAGCACATTAATTTTAAAAGTATCCCCCATTTCGTTCATTGCATCTACCGAAATGTTTGGGAATTTTTTTCCTACTAATGACATAGTGTTATAGTTATTTATGGGTTATTAAATTTCACCCGCAAAAGTACTACGTCTTGTTCAGGAAAGGAAGTATTCGTAAAGTATTAATCTATT
The DNA here is from genome assembly GCA_048265145.1 of Aequorivita sp. Lineage (GTDB taxonomy): Bacteria > Bacteroidota > Bacteroidia > Flavobacteriales > Flavobacteriaceae > Aequorivita. Next base: position 47,537 of record JBLXCF010000006.1, on the reverse strand, counting down.
CTTTGATAGATTAATTCAATATTTTAAATATTTCTTAATAATTAAAATTGATGCTGAACTCCTTAAGAAGGTTGCACTGTGGTCAATTGTTTGATTTTTATGCTGAAAGCTGCAAAAAGCAAGGTCATAAATGGACTTACCCAGTTAAAAATTGCATAACCGGCATAATGGAGCGTATCCACACCAAGTACGCCACTTTGGTAGGCACCGCAAGTATTCCACGGTACGAGGACTGAAGTTACGGTTCCGGAATCCTCAAGGGTGCGAGAGAGGTTTTCCGGAGCAAGGCCTTTGTCCTTAAAAGCTTTTGCATACATTTTTCCAGGTATTACAATGGCGAGGTATTGGTCGCTTGCCGTAATATTCAATGCCAAACAGCTAATCACGGTACTTGCAAAAAGACCGAAAACGGTATGAAACAGTTTTAACAGGGCCTTGCTGATGGCGGCCAGGGCGCCAATGGCATCCATAACGCCGCCGAAGGTCATAGCGCAAAGGATCAACCAAATGGTTCCCATCATCTTGCTCATTCCGCCAGCGGTAAACAAGCCTTTCAAGGCTTCATTGTCGGTTGGAATGGAAGTTTCCACGGTAATTGCGTTCATAATGCCTTTATAAGCGGTCTGAAAATCCAATTGTGTTCCGCCACCAATGGCCGTAACGATTTCCGGTTGAAAGATCAAAGCGGCAATCCCGCCCAAAAGTGTACCGGCCAATAGGGCAATGAGCGGCGAAGTTTTCTTTACAATCAAACCGATAACTATTATGGGTACCACAAACAGCCACGGGCTAACATTCAGGGCTTCGTCAACGGCGGCTATAATTATATGGGTATCTGCCTTTCCGGTGGTGTCCAAATTCAGTCCTATTATGATAAATGCAATGAGCGTTACTATTAATGTTGGCACTGTGGTATAGAGCATATAGCGGATGTGCGTAAATAAATCGGTTCCCGCCATGGCCGGGGCCAAGTTTGTAGTATCGCTCATAGGCGAAATTTTATCTCCAAAATAAGCTCCGGATATTACTGCGCCAGCCGTCATTCCCAAGGGAACGTGTAGCGCATCGGCAATCCCCACCAAAGCAATGCCCACGGTAGCCGAAGTTGTCCAGCTGCTTCCCGTAGCCACTGAAATTATGGCGCAGATAATCACACAGGCCGCCAAAAAAATAGCAGGGTTCAATACCTGCAGTCCAAAATAAATCATTGTGGGAATGATGCCGCTAACAAGCCAAGTACCGGCAAGGGCGCCAACCATCAATAGTATCAATATTGCGCTTGCCGTAGATTTGATGTTTATGGCCACTTCCTCTAGCATTTGCTCAAATTTCACTTTGTTGAAAAATCCAACTATTGCTGCAACGGCGGCGCCCAAAAGAAGAATAAATTGGTTGGAACCGCCAAGCGCATCGCCACCATAGGTATACACATTGTAGGCGAGCATGGCAATGAGTGCAAAAACAGGAATGAGCGCCTCCCAAATATTGAGTTCAACATTTTCAACAACCTGATCGTCCTTTGGGTCGGTGGGCTTAATTTCTTGGCTTTGCATAAGGCAGTTTTATAAATTGGAATGTAATGTTACAATTTTGTGAAAAAGTATGCAAATTAAAAAAGGGAGCGACAGTCCGCTCCCTTGAAAAATTAACTCGATTAAGTTTATAAAACTCCAACCTCCACCATACATTGCCGCATCATTTGGTAGGTGCGTTCGATGTCGTTATCTAACCCAATGCTAAAACGGATCAGGCCATCGCTAAGGCCCATTTCTTTTTGTTCTTCTTCAGGAATTTCAGACGAAGTGGAAGAGCCCGGCGCGCTAAAAAGAGTTTTGTAAAATCCAAGACTTACTGCCAGATATCCCAAGTTTCGTTCCTGCATCAATTCCATCAATTGGTTGGCCTTGTCGATACCGCCAACATCAATTGTCAGCATTCCGCCAAAACCATATTCAGTGTTCATCATTTTTTTGAAAAGCTCGTGACCGTTGTGTGATTTCAATCCCGGATAGACCGTTTTCAGACCGTCTGCCTCAAATTTTTCAGCTAAATATAAAGCGTTTTCACTGTGCTGTTTTATGCGAATGTGCAGGGTTCTTAAATTTTTCAGAATTGAAGCTGCTCGAAGGCTGTCCATGGCCGGTCCGAGAAGCATATTTGCTCCATCATTCACATTTCGCAGGCTATCTATAAATTCTTGCGAGCCGCAGGTAACCCCGCCCATGGTGTCGCTGCTGCCATTGATAAATTTGGTTAAACTGTGCAGCACTACATTAGCCCCCAGCATTGCCGGCGATATGCTCAAGGGTGAAAAAGTATTATCCACCAACAACTGCAGCCCGTGTTTCTTTGCAATTTTGGAAAGGGCTTCAATATCCGCAATTTCCAACAGTGGGTTGCTTACGGTCTCGCAGTAAATTATTTTAGTATTGGGCTTAATAGAAGCCGCGACCCCATCAAGTTTGGTAATGTCCACGAAGGCAGTTTCAATGTTGAATCGCGGAGCGAAATTTTTAAGAAATGCATAGGTGCCACCATAGATGGTCCGGCTTGAAACAATATGGTCGCCGGCCTTGCAGAGCTGAAGGATGGCAGGTGTAATGGCGCCCATTCCGCTTGCCGCTACGTGAGCTGTTTCGGTGTTTTCCATGGCGGCCAAGGCCTGGCCCAAATACAGGTTGGAAGGGGAGGAGTGGCGGGAATAGAGATAGCAGCCTTCAGCATTGCCCTCAAAGGTGTCAAACATGGTTTTGGCCGATAGAAAGGTATAGGTTGAAGAGTCTGAAATAGACGGATTCACTCCCCCGAACTCGCCAAAATATTGTAAATCCTGAATTTTATCTGCCGGTTTAAATGCCATAATTCTGAGTGTTTTTTTATTCTTGGCAAAAATGCAAAAATAAATAGGAGCAGTCAAATTAATTCAACATTCGCTATTCGCAAGCTGCCTTTCCGACAGCCGAAAACAAAACTTTTAAACTGCGAAACTTTTAAACTCCTAAACACTATTGTACCTTTGCCGCATCAAATTTAAATCAAATTCTATGAGCAAATACGATATAGCAGTTATCGGTTCAGGGCCCGGCGGCTATGTGGCGGCCATTCGCTGCGCACAGTTGGGAATGAAAACCGCAATTATTGAAAAATATGACGTCCTGGGCGGCACCTGTCTGAACGTGGGCTGTATTCCAAGTAAAGCTTTGTTGGATTCTTCACATCATTACGAGGATGCCCTAAAACATTTTGAGGAGCACGGTATTGAAATATCCGGCGATGTAAAATTGAATTTGAAAAAAATGATAGCGCGCAAGGCGGCAGTAGTGGACCAGACCACCAAGGGAATTGCGTTTTTGATGGACAAGAACAAAATTGATGTTTTCACCGGAATCGGTGCATTTAAGGATGCTACCCATATTGAAATCACCAACGGTAAAAAAACGGAAACCATTGAGGCCAAAAATACCATCATTGCTACCGGAAGCAAACCGGCGACCCTTCCTTTCATAAAATTGGACAAAGATAGAATCATTACCTCTACTGAAGCGCTAAGCCTAAAAGAAGTGCCAAAACATCTACTTGTTATAGGTGGGGGAGTCATCGGTCTTGAGCTGGGCCAAGTGTACCATCGTTTGGGTGCCGAGGTTTCCGTAATTGAATATATGGACCGAATTATCCCCACGATGGATGCCGCCCAAAGCAAGGAATTGATGAAGGTGATGAAAAAACAAGGTGTGAAATTTTTTGTTTCGCATAAAGTTTCCGCGGTAACCAAAAAAGGTAAAACCGTGACCGTGACCGCCACTGATAAAAATAATAAGGAAGTAAAATTTGAGGGCGACTACTGCCTCGTGTCTGTGGGAAGAAAGCCATACACAGAGGGTTTAAAAACGGAAAATGCTGGAGTGAAGGTAACCGAACGCGGTATGATTGATGTTAACGACCATCTTCAAACAAATGTGAAGAATATTTACGCCATAGGCGATGTGGTTCGCGGAGCCATGTTGGCCCATAAAGCATCGGAAGAAGGCGTTCTGGCTGCCGAAATAATTGCCGGCCAAAAACCACATATTGATTACAACCTAATTCCCGGGGTGGTTTACACCTGGCCTGAGGTTGCATCCGTAGGGAAAACCGAAGAACAATTAAAGGAAGCAAAGGTTGACTACAAAAGCGGCCAGTTCCCAATGCGCGCTTTGGGAAGAAGCCGTGCCAGTGGCGATACGGACGGTTTCGTAAAAATCCTTTCCGATAAAAAAACCGATGAGGTCTTGGGTGTACACATGGTGGGGGCCCGAGTGGCCGATTTAATAGCCGAAGCAGTTGTGGCTATGGAATTCAGGGCCAGTGCAGAGGATATTGCAAGAATAAGCCACGCCCATCCAACCTATGCCGAAGCTGTGAAGGAAGCCGCTCTGGCCGCAACGGACGACAGGGCATTGCACATTTAATAGGGATGATACCAAACGAAAAATGTCGGCAATCACGCCGACATTTTTTTTGAAGCAAAATTATTTTATTTAATAATACCTCCGCAGCTCACCCTTCCGCCAGCGTCGCCTGTTGGTTGGGTTTTAAAATCGTCCTTGCCTTCGTGTACAATTATCGCTTTGCCGAGTATGTCTTTGGTCTCATCGCCACAGCCAATGCACCATTCATCTGTTTGCATGGCAATTCTTCCAACTCCATCGTCCGATACTTCAAAATTTCCGATATCGCCTTTATGATATCCTTCAGCATCGCCCCATTTTCCGTGCTTGGCGTGCGTTGGGTTCCAATGGCCTCCGGAACTGGTAGCGTCCTCGGCACTGCAATCTGCCTTTTCGTGAAGGTGGATGGCATGAGTTCCCGGCTTAAGGCCCGACAGTTTTGCTTCCAAAGTCACCATTCCATTTTGCTCGGAAAAGTAAGCCTCACCTTGGGCCGTACTTCCGCTTTTTGATTCCAGTGTGACTGACACTGTTTTGGCTTCTTCTTTCTGGTCCATTTGTGGCGTTGAATCGGTCTGCACCGAATCATTCATTCCATCCGTGGCGTCCATATCCTTTTTTTCGTTTTTGCAGCCAATAAAAACTGTTAGCGCTACGGCCGTTACGATTAATCCTAATTTTTTCATTGTGTTGTTTTTTAGTTAATATGTCGGTTACTGTTTAAAGATACTTTAAAGGTAAGATATGAAAGTGCCGTCCGCAAAATTTTAAACAAATCTTAGCATTTAAAAGGTGGTCGAAAAAATAGAAAATAACTGCTATTCCATCAATTTGGTTATTATTTGGGTCGGGGAATGCAACGTTTTATGGACCGGACATTTAGCTGCAATTTCCAACAGTTTTTGTTTTTGTTGCTGTGAAATATTTCCAGTTATATTTATTTCCCGGGTAAATGTGTCGATTTTGGCAGCATCGTCTTCGCAGTGCTGGCAGTCCACGGCGTGTTCTTTCGAATAATTTATGTGGCAGATAACATTATCTAGTGCCCACTTTTTTCTTCGGGCGTACATTTGAAGGGTCATTACCGTGCAGGCCGCTAGCCCGGCGGACAGGAATTCGTAAGGCGATGGTCCAAAATTATCGCCGCCAAACTCGGTGGGTTCGTCTGCAACACACGAGTGGTCGCCTAATTTTAAACGGGTGGTGAATCCTTCATTGCCGTTCAAACGGGCCGCTACCTTGCTTTTGCTCTTTATTTCCTCCACCGGCGGAATCTCAACATAGCGCGAGGCCCAACTGGCAATGATGTTGCCGACATAAAGCGAATCTTCTTTTTTGCTCAAAAGGTGGTCAACCCCATCCAATGAAACAAAGCTTTTTGGGTGGTGCGCCGCCCTATAAATTTCCTCCGCATTCTTGATGCCCACCATTTTATCCTGCGGGGAGTGTAAAATCAACAACGCTTTTCTAAAACTTGCCACAACTTTTTGGAGCGGCTTGTTTTCAAGATCGTCTAAAAATTGTTTTTTTATGGTGAAATCGATACCACCCAAATTCACTTTTGCCTTTCCATTTTGGGTGATTTCGGTTTTGCTGTTTTTAAGCAAATGTAACACGTGCGAAGGATGGCTCGGAGCATTGATGACCGCCACGGCGCAGATGGATTCAATTTTGGCCGCCGCAAATATTGCCGCTGCACCTCCAAGGGAATGGCCAATGATCAGGGAAGGGCTGCCGTAATTTTTTTCCAAAAAATTGGCTGCTTCTATTAGATCTGCCACATTTCCGGAAAAATTGGTGTTTTCAAAATCACCTTCGCTCTCTCCCAAGCCCGTAAAATCAAATCGGAGCACGCCAAAACCTGCATCCGTGAGCGCGCGACCTATGTTTTTGATGGCTGTTAGATTTTTGGTACAGGTAAAACAGTGTGCAAAAATCACAAAATTATGCGGCTTTTGATTGAGCGGCAATTCCAATCGGCCAGCAAGTTTTTCTTCGTCTTTGTTTGTGAAAGCTACTTTTCGGATATTCATCAATTTTGGTTTTGGGCGTGTAACCTACAGAACGCTTCCGGTAGGGCCATTAACAGGTTTTCTCTTTCAACCCTTGCCACCACGTGTTCAATTTCACCCAGAAATTCACCGTCAATTTGAAAGGGAACCTTGTTTGGTGTGCTTATTTTCGCATTTTTGGTGGCAATGACCCGAACAAAATCGTCAGAAAGTTCAGGACGGTCGCTAATGGTCTTAAAAATTTCTATAAAATCGAGATTTTTAAAGATAAGGATTTCGAATTTTCCATCATTTATTTTTCCTTTGGGATTGATGGTAGCTCCAGTGCCGAACTTATTTGCGTTGGCAATGGCCAGCAAAATTCCTGTTTCGGTTACGGTTTCGGTTTCGGTTTCCACGGTGAATTGATAGGGATAATCGGTGTTCAAAAGGGTGGGCACGGACTGCAGCAAATAGCCAACCTTTCCGCGAATTCCGGATTGCTCATAATTTTTGATCAGCTCGGCATTGATCCCCAAATCGGCAATGTGCAGGCAGATTTTATTGTTTATAAACAGCGCGTCCAGTTTCATCGTGCAATCCGAAAAGGCAATGGCTATTTGTTCTTCCAATTGGTGGGGAATGTTGAAGTTTACCGCCATTCCGTTGGCCGAACCCGCGGGAATGATCGCCAAACAGATATCCGTGCCCAGCACACATTCGGCAACCATTGAAATGGTGCCGTCGCCACCAGCTACCAGAATCCGCGAAGGTTTGTTGCGGGCTAATATTTCGGAAATGGCTTCTTTGTCCTTTTTTCCGGTGGTTTCATACATTTCAAAAGCATGTCCACGGTTTGCGGCCTCATTTTTTACCTGAGCAATTATTGGCTCCTTGTCGCAGTCGCCCGCAATGGGGTTCGCGACCAATAGTATATAATTTTCTGATTTCATTAGTAAAAATTGGATTTAAAAATACCTATTTTGGAAAAGCGAAACCGTTAACGAAATCTCAATACATGAAACTTGATTTAAAACTTTATCGCGGCTACGTAAACGATGGTGAGCTTGTTGTTTTCGGCCACGTTTTTAAATCGTGGGCACCCGATAAATACCGATTGGACCGCAAGGGGATCCAGCATGCCTTTTCGGTGCTGCACATGTTTAGGATAAAACCGTTGGAGAATGTGGAGGTTACGCTGAAATTCAAAAATATTGAAGTGTCCACCAAAACCCTGGCCGATGGCTATTTTAGGTTTACGCTGCCCTTTTCGGACGCACTGGAAAGCGGCTGGCATCCCTATGAGGTTAGCTGTTCCCTTTATGATTATGGAATCGTGGAAACTTCGGAGCTGTTGAAACCTTTTTCGAGCAAACTTGGAGTCATTTCAGACATTGACGATACTTTTTTAGTTTCGCACAGCGGAAATTTTCTCAAAAAACTGTATATCCTTCTTTTTAAAAACATCAACAAACGAAAGGTTTTTGAGGATGTTGTGCCACACTACCAAGCCTTGAGCAAGGCGGGGCAGGAGAACGAAACGGCTTCCAATTCCTTCTTCTATGTCTCCAGCAGCGAGTGGAACCTTTATGAATTTATCGATTCCTTTTCACGCCTCCATGAATTGCCGAAAGCCGTGATAAAACTTAAAAAGATAAAAACGGGAATCTCTGATTTTCTTTTCACCGGAAGGGGCAGTCACGACCACAAGTTTGAAAAAATCAAGGATATTATTATGTTCTACCCGAATCTTGATTATGTACTATTGGGCGATGATTCGCAGCGAGACCCATTTTTATATGAACGTATTGTTAAGATTTTTCCCCAGAATATCAAGGCAATTTACATTCGGCAGACTTCCCGCCGCAAAAATAGCAAAACCGCGACGGCCCTGCGGAATATTAATTCCATGAACGTGGCCACCTGTTATTTCAGGAGTAGTGAGAAGGCCATTGAACATTCCAAGGCCATTGGTGTTCTGTAAAAATGACAATAGTATATTTTAGAAGTAGTTTAACGTTTTCGCTTTTTATAGCAACAAGCTTTGTTTTACTTTTAGGTTATGGACAAAAAAGAAGCCAAGAGCGGATTTATCTTCACGAAACACACCCCAAAAGATCAATCGCCATTTGAGAAACTTTTCGACGTTTTTCAGGAATTGATAACCCACACTTCGGGCGATTTCGACGAGGCTATGGACTGGTTAAAACAATTGGATGAGGAATACAATCTTACAACCGAAGATTATACCTTGGACGATTTTGTGGAAGACTTAAAGAAGAGGGGCTATCTGCGGGAAGAAATAAAGGTTGACGGTTCAAACGGTTTGGCTATTACCGAAAAAACCGAAAGAGCGCTTCGCAAACGGGCACTGGAACAAATCTTCGGAAAGCTCCGAAAAAGCGGCGCAGGAAACCACCGAACCAAGCAAACGGGCAGGGGAGATGAGCAGGCTGGCGAGTTTCGGGACTATCGTTTTGGCGATTCCTTGGAACAAATCTCGATGACCGAGAGTTTTAAAAATGCGCAGATAAATCACGGGTTGGGCGATTTCACTCTTTCCGAAAACGATTTGGTGGTTGAGGAGACGATGTACAAAACCCAAATGAGCACGGTTTTGATGATTGATATCAGCCACAGTATGATTCTTTATGGCGAAGATAGAATTACGCCCGCGAAAAAAGTGGCAATGGCGCTTTCAGAATTTATAACCACGCGCTACCCAAAAGATACGTTGGATATTTTGGTCTTCGGAAATGATGCTTGGCCCATTAAAATCAAGGATTTGCCGTATTTAAATGTTGGCCCCTATCATACCAACACCGTGGCTGGACTGGAGCTGGCGATGGATTTATTGCGAAGAAAGCGAAACACCAACAAACAGATTTTTATGATAACCGACGGAAAGCCAAGTTGCGTGCGCCTTTCAGACGGTCGTTATTACAAAAACAGCAATGGGCTTGACAGTTACATCGTAAACCAATGTTATGCAATGGCGGCGCAGGCGCGGAAACTACACATTCCCATCACCACTTTTATGATTGCTGAAGACTCCTATTTAATGCAGTTCGTGGAGGAATTTACGGCCGCCAATAAAGGCAAGGCATTTTACACTGGATTAAAAGGTTTGGGCGAAATGATTTTTAGTGATTATGAAGCGAATAGAACGAAACGAATAAGATAAATGATGAATATAGAAAAAATAAAAACCTTCGGACAGCTTAAAAAAGCAGGTTACCAACCAAAATCAATTAAAGAGGAATTACGCAGAAACCTACTTCAAAAAATAATGAAGAAGGAAACACCGTTCGTGGGAATCCACGGATATGAGCTTACCGTAATTCCAGAGCTGGAACGCGCCATTCTTTCAAAACACAACATAAATCTTTTGGGGCTTCGCGGGCAGGCCAAAACCCGGTTGGCACGACAAATGGTGGAGCTTTTGGATGAATATATCCCCGTGGTGGAAGGCAGTGAAATCAATGATGATCCCTTCAACCCAATTTCGCGTTATGCGAAAAACTTAATGCACGAAAAAGGCGATGAAACCCCAATTAGTTGGCTGCACCGGAAAGACCGTTTCTCTGAGAAACTTGCCACGCCCGATGTTACGGTGGCAGACATTATTGGCGACGTGGACCCGATAAAAGCTGCAAACCTAAAGTTGACCTATGCTGACGACCGTGTGATTCATTTTGGGATGATTCCCCGCAGCAACCGTTGCATTTTTGTAATCAACGAATTGCCCGACCTGCAGCCGCGGATCCAAGTGGCTCTTTTCAACATTTTGCAGGAAGGCGATGTTCAGATTCGTGGCTTTGCCGTGCGCTTGCCGTTGGATATTCAGTTCGTCTTCACCGCAAATCCTGAAGATTACACCAACCGCGGAAGTATTGTTACGCCGCTAAAAGACAGAATCGGCTCCCAGATTCTAACCCATTATCCCGAAAATATCCAAACCGCCCGGACCATTACTGAGCAGGAAACTGCCGATGCAATAAAGGCGAAGGAACATATTTACGTACCCGATTTGGCGAAGGATATATTGGAACAAATAAGTTTTGAGGCCCGCGAAAACCATTTTATTGATGCCAAAAGTGGCGTGAGCGCCCGTCTGAGCATCACCGCTTTTGAAAATCTTTTGAGCACGGCAGAGCGAAGGGCCTTGCACAATGGCGATGAGAAAACCACTGTTCGTTTGGGAGATTTTGTGGGCATTATTCCGTCCATCACCGGGAAGATTGAACTGGTCTATGAAGGGGAACAGGAAGGCATTAGCCAAGTGGCGCAACAATTGATTTTGGATGCGGTGAACACTGTTTTTGAGGAAAAATTCCCAAAAATTGAAAAGCTTATAAAACAAGGAGCGCCGGATCCGTATGCAGCGGTCGTGGCTTGGTTTTTTGAGGAAAATGATTTTGAATTGCTCGATTCCTTTTCCGATGAAGAATATAGAAATGCATTGGATAGCATTGAGCCCCTGCAAGATTTAATCAAAAAATACCAGCCCGAAACATCCAAAAAGGATACTTATTTTTTAAAAGAAGTACTTCTGTGGGCCTTGGCCGAGAATAAAAAACTCAGCAAATTCAGTTTGGGCAATGGGCTTCATTTTAAGGATGTTTATGGAAGCTACATCAGTGGGCTTTAAAATGTTTGAGCCAAAAAAAAACCCGCCGAGTTCGCTTTCGCACGGCGGGTCTTCATTTTTGGGTTTTCTTAAATGTTCGGAATAACCAGTTCATCGCCCGGATGTATCAGGTCCGCCGATTTCAATTTCCCTCGGTTGGCTTCAAAAATAGCGTTGTACTTATTGGGATCTTTGTAGTATTGTTTTGCAATTTTGCTCAACGTTTCTCCGCTTTTTACGGTGTGGTGCGCATAGACCGAAGTATCGGCCACTTTTATGTCCGCCATAATATCGGTGGGATTTTCACCGCCAATTCTTTTTATTTCGTCCCATAAAAGGTTCTTCTCGTATTGGGTCTTTGCAGTGCCCCAAACTTTAAGCTGGCCGTTTTCCTCTTTCACGTCGCCGTTTTGGATGTTCAGTTTCTCGCCGAGATCCAAAACACTTTGATATTTTGACTTTATCATCTGTAAAAAATTTAATGTTAGTTCTTAAAGGTACAATTTTTTGAATTGCGATTTTTCAAATTGATAAAACTTTAATAATTGGAGCCTTTTCTTCCAAATATGCCCAAAAATTTTGAAAAAATTTAACTAAAGATTAATCGGAATTGTGATTAAAAATCGGGGGGCTTGAAATATCTTTGATACAAACTTTAAAATCAACAAAACTATTATGAAACTAAAAACAATTGTAATGTCTTTTGCGGTAGTAGCAATGCTTTTTGCTAGTTGTGAGGACACTAAAAAGAAAGAAGCCGAAGAACAAGCCAAGGCTGAACAGATGCGTATGGAGCGCGAAAAGGATTCCTTGATGAAAGTTGAGGCAGATAACCAAGCCAGAATGGCCGAAATGGAAGGAAACTCCATCGCAGCCAAGGCTATGGCCAATGCGGACCTTTCAACATTGGTTAGCGCACTACAAGCTGCAGATTTGGCGCAAACATTGAAAAGCGAAGGTGAGTATACCGTGTTTGCTCCAACCAACGAAGCCTTCAACAAAGTTCCAAAGGCAACGATGGATAACCTGATGAAGCCAGAAAACAAGGAACAACTTCAGGGATTATTGAAATACCACGTGCTGCAAGGCAAAATGGCTTCTGCAGATGTATTGGCAAAAATTAAGGAAGCCAATAACAAATTGGAGGTAACCACCTTGAACGGCGAAGTTTTAACGCTTTCTGAAAAAGGTGGAAAAGTAATGATAAAAGATGCCAAAGGAAATACTGCTACTGTAACGAGTGCAGATATGGATGCATCAAACGGCGTTGTTCACGTTGTGGACAAAGTACTTATGCCGAAAATGTAATTTCAAGTTATCATTGAAAAAGAAAAGTCCCGTTCGCCGGGACTTTTTTTTTTGAATTGTAGTTATCAAATTAAAAGGGAATGAGCGGTTTTAATCAACTTTTTGGGACAGCACATAAAAATCGGGTTTAATTTCAAAGGAGTTTATGGTGGCCGGAAAGTCTTTTGTTTGCCAATTGGCATTCGGTTCAATCCAAACTTCCTTGCCATTTACAAGGGCCACGAGCGGCATCTTAAAATTTTCAACGATATCAACATATTTATAGTTTAGCCTATTTCCGCTGGTTTTATATTCCAATTTCGGAATTTTTACGGTGCGGAGGTATTGCTCAAAAAAGCTGGCCAAATCCAATCCCGTTTTCTCGATGATATAGGTTTCAATTTGTTTTGAAGAAACCGTTTGATGATAAAAATCCTTATTCAAACCGCGAAGCACCTGTCGCCACTTTTCATCATCATTTACCAGCTGGCGAATCATGTGTAGCATATTTCCACCTTTATAATACATATCGCTACTCCCGGAATTATTCACATTATACTGTCCGATTATGGGGCGGGAATTCATTATTTTTTTTCGGGTTCCGATTACGTATTCCGCCGATGCCTTTTTTCCGAAGTAATAATCCAAATACAGGTTTTCCGAATAATTGGTAAAACCCTCATGTATCCACATATCTGCAACATCACTATTGGTAATATTGTTGGCAAACCATTCGTGGCCGCTTTCGTGGATGATAATGAAATCAAATTTCAGACCCCAGCCCGTTTCGGAAAGGTCGCGGCCCAAATAGCCATTTTCATATTTATTGCCATAGGTAACGCTGCTTTGGTGCTCCATTCCCAGATAAGGCACTTCCACCAATTTGTAGCCGTCTTCATAAAAGGGATAGGGTCCAAACCAATGTTCAAAGGCCTTCATCATCATCGGCGCCTGCTTAAATTGCTCTTTTGCCTTGGCCTCATTTTCACGAAGCACGTAATAATCCATATCCAGCGTGCCTTTTTCACCCTCAAATATTTCGCTCCAATGCACGTAGTCGCCAATGTTGATATTCACGCCATAGGCATTGATGGGGTTGACCACCTGCCAGACCCAAGTTTTGGTGTTTTTATTTTCAATAACCTCCTTTAACCTTCCGTTGCCCACGTCCATTAAATCTTTGGGTGCGGTTACCGCAAGGGTAATTCCGTTATCGGGCTCATCTGCGGGATGGTCCTTTAACGGCCACCAAACGCTGGAGCCAATCCCTTCGTTGGAGGTAGCGACAAAATCCTTTCCGTTGCTATCCTTTTCCCAGGTAAATCCACCATCCCACGGCGGACGTCTGGCAACCGTTGGTTTGCCGGAGAAATAAATAGTCAACTTTTCCTCGTTTCCGGAAATCTGTTTTTTCTGAAGGTCCAAAAAATGGGCACTCCCCTCTGAAGTAAAGCTAATTTCCTTTTCACCCTGCACGATTTTGTCAATTTTCATTGGGGGTTGCAGATCAATTTGCATTACGCTATTGGGCTTCAGGATTTTATAGGTGATGGTATTGCTGCCTTCAATGGATTTCTCGGCTGGGTTTACGGTTACCTTTAAATCGTAATACAGAACATCAAACCAGGCGCGTTCAGGAGTAATGCTGCCGCGAAGGGTATCTGCCCTGGTAAATTTTTCTTGACCAAAAATTGAAGCGGCCGTGAAAACCAGGCAGACAAGGAGAAAGGACTTTTTCAACATAGAATTATTTTTTAAATATTACAAGCGTGCATTGTTGGCGCACTATTACATTTTCGAATTTTTGTTTCTCAGATGGCCAATTTCAAAATAAATTGCAGTGCATCAATCTCGAAAATCCTTAAAAACCATTGCAACGGTTCCATCGTATTTCATTGAACAAAATTTACCTAAAAATATTAAAAAGTGGGCAACTTGTTACCATGTTTTCTAAAGCCTCATGGAAATTTTGGGATATCGCAAAAAGTTAAGATGTTCTTCCCAAAATGAAAGGGTGAAAACGAGGCTACCCTTACATCGGTTCGGCAACCATTGCCAACTTTTTACCGTCGGGACTTATAGCCATTCTGCTAATATCTTTTAGTCCGTATTCTTCCAAAGAGGCTACCTTGGTCCACTCCGGTTCGCCCAGCGTATCATACATAAATAGGTTGCTGCCGCTGCCTATCAAAAGCTGGGTGTCGTTGATCCATACATAATCTTGAATACCTATTGGCAATTCGGTAACAAAAAAGCTTTCATAAGAATTCATATCCAACAGATAAAGATCCAAATTTTGCTCATCGTTCACCAGGGAATAGCTCATGGTCTGGGTTTTGGGCACTTTTTGGAGGGAACGTCCGGCTTTATAAAAGAGAGTGTCCGCTTTTTTATTGGGCAAATCGATCATTACCAAGTGCATATACTCATTGTCGAGAACCGTGGCCAGCATTTTTGAATTGTCGTAAAAAGCAAAATAAGCCACTTGTAGATCGGGGATAATTTCTGAAGATTGGCCGGTATCGTAGTGATAGCGGTACAGGCGTTGTTTTCCGTCGGGGTCCAATCGCACAGCGGCAACATCATTTCCAATAGGGAACTTTTGGGGGGAATATTCGCCACCTTTTGTTTCGTTGTTTACCCATTTTTGGAGTTTTGTTGCCAAATTATATTCCGAAATATCCGTCTGACCATCATTGTTTCCGGCAAAAACAAGGGTTTCATTGGAAAGGAATGCGGGTTGGTTGTCATAGCCCGGATTGTTTGAGATATTTCGCGCGTTCAATAATTGGAGTCCTTCGTAAGCCGGCTGGATATCAAAAACAAATACCTCCGGATTGCCTTGTGAATAACTGAAAAGAGTGGAGGAGAGGGCGGTAAGAATCAGTAATTTTTTCATTATAATCTATTTTGCCCCAAAAATAACAAAGTCTGCGCCATAAAAAAGGAAACCACGGCTTTACGGCCAACTTTAGGCTTTCGTTGGGAAATTGTTTTCAATCCACTTAAAAAAAAGACCCCAAAGATTTTTAACAACAACGCTTGTTATAAAAAATCTTTGGGACCTGGTTCGTTTCAAGAAATAGTTAGAAAGGATAGCTGTTTTCAGCAATCACCTTACTGGCAATGGTCCTACGCAGCTCGCCAATGTTAGGTTGGTTTTGGTATTTTGTGAACCGCTTCAGACCCATCAGCATCATCCTTTGTTCATCGCCCTCGGCAAAGGATAAAATGGCTTCCTTCGCCTTTATGGTAATAATGTCCACGGCGTGGTAAAGGTATAATTGCGCCATTGCAATTTGTTCCTTTTGCGAATCCGCCCCAAAGCGACGGCTGTTTTTCTCGGTTCGCAAAATGGTGCTTTCCGCCATATAGATCTCTATCAATATATCTGCAGCGGCCATCAGGGTTTGTTGGTGTTGCTCCAGTTCGGTGCCATATTTTTGGGCGGCACTTCCAGCCACCATTAGGAACACTTTTTTCAATTTGGCAATCATGGCCTTTTCCTCAGAAAGCAATTCCGAAAAATCGGGTGTCTCAAAAGATGGAATGCCCATCAATTCCTCGGCAACCGCTTGTGCAGGACCCAAAAGATCCACGTGGCCTTTCATCGCTTTTTTAACGAGCATTCCCACGGAAAGCATACGGTTGATTTCGTTGGTGCCTTCATAAATTCGGGCAATCCGCGCATCGCGCCAAGCCGATTCCATGGGGGTGTCCGCGCTGTAGCCCATGCCGCCATAAATCTGTATGCCTTCATCGCTGCAATTTTGGATGTCTTCGGAAACAGCAACTTTCAGAATAGAACATTCAATGGCGTATTCCTCAACGCCTTTCAGTTCCGCTTCTTGGTGAGAATTTCCAGCTTGTACACGAAGTGCAATTCTATCCTCAATATTTTTCCCTGCGCGGTAGCAGGCACTTTCGCTGGCGTATGCACTGGTCGCCATTTCGGCCAATTTCAACTTTATTGCGCCAAAGGAAGAAATAGGCACATTAAATTGAATGCGCTCGTTTGCATATTGAACGGCATTTGCAATTACGCGACGTTGCGCATCAAGACTTGCAGCAGCAAGTTTTATTCGCCCTACGTTCAAAGCGTTCATCGCAATTTTGAAACCTTCGCCGCGCTCGCCGAGCATATTTTCAACCGGTACTTTGGTTTCATTGAAGAAAACCTGACGGGTAGAGGAGGAGTGGATGCCGAGCTTCTTTTCTTCCTCGCCCATGGAGATTCCATTTTCGGGGTCATTTTCAACAATAAAGCCTGTGATGTATTTATCATCCCCAATACGTGCAAAAACAATCATAGTGTGGCAAAACCCTGAATTGGATATCCACATTTTCTGGCCGCTGATCTTGTAATGTTTTCCGTCTTCGGATAGTACTGCCCTTGTCTTTCCACTGTTGGCATCACTTCCCGCTCCGGGTTCTGTTAGGGCATAGGCGCCAAACCATTCGCCCGTAGCGAGTTTTGGGACGTATTTTTTCTTCTGTTCCTCAGTGCCGTAAAGTGTGATGGGCAGCGTACCGATACCCGTATGCGCTCCAAAGGCAGTTGCCACAGAGCCCGTTGCGCCTGAAATGTAATCGCAAACAAGCATTGTGGTCACAAAGCCCATTCCGAGCCCGCCATATTCTTCGGGAACTGCTACGCCAAGCAGGCCCATTTCGCCGGCTTTCTTCATTATTTCTTCGGTGAGTGCATAATCTTTGTGCTCAAACCGCTCTTTGTTTGGCCATATTTCGCGGTCCACAAATTCCTTCACGGAATCGCGCATCATTTTTTGTTCTTCTGAAAAATCCTCTGGGGTGAAGACGTCTTCGGCCTTTGTTTCTTTAACTAGAAATTGGCCGCCTCTCAATAGTTCGGATGTATTGTTGGTTTGTGTTTCCATGATTTTTATTTTGAATTTTGAATTCTAAATTTTGAATGAAAATTTAGATTGTATCGTTTTTTAAATTGGTTTGTGTCGTGATTATTATTTTGGTTAAAATGTTGATTATGTGTTCTATTTCTTTCAGAAAAGGAGAAATGTTGAGTTGGGTCAAATTAGATTTGTCCAACAGTTTAAGCCAATATTTTGTTTCCCGCGCCTCCTTTGAAGCGATTGACATTTTATTTATAAAATCCCTTTTCGACTGGGCGGCAGATGCTTCTTCAACGTTAGCACCAATACTGGTTGCCGAACGTAACAGCTGTTTTGAAAGAATATATTCCTTTTCATCTTGAAGATTTTGGTATAAAGAAATTATATCAAGAGAAAACTTAAAGGTTTTGTCAATTATGATATTTTCTTTTCTTGCTTCCATACATTCAAACTTCAGCATTCAACATTTAGAATATTTGAAAAAAAATCTTCGCCTCCATCCATTCAAAATTCAGCATTCAACATTTAGAATATTTCATAAACCCCAGCAGCCCCCTGCCCAGTTCCCACGCACATCGTTACCATGCCATATTTCCCTTGCAGGTTTCGCTTGCGCATTTCGTCAAAAAGTTGGGTGGAGAGTTTGGCACCTGTACAGCCCAGTGGGTGACCAAGAGCAATTGCACCGCCGTTCACATTTACTTTTTCTTTATCCAAACCAAGTTCGCGGATCACCGCTAAGGATTGGGAGGCAAAAGCTTCGTTCAGTTCGATAAGCTCCATTTGGTCCTGTTTCATCCCGGCCTGCTTTAATGCCTTTGGAATTGCGTATACGGGTCCAATTCCCATAATGGCCGGTTCCACGCCCACTGCGGCAAAACTTACCAATCGGGCGATGGGCTCTATGTTGAGCTCTTTTACCATTTCCTCGCTCATAACCACGGTAAAGGCCGCACCATCGCTCATTTGCGATGAGTTTCCGGCAGTTACGGTGCCACCTTGGGCGAAAACGGGTTTTAAGTTTGACAGCGCCTGCAGATTGGTGCCCTTTCGCGGGCCTTCATCTTGGGTTACCGTATATTTTCTCGTTTCCCTTTTACCAGCATCATTTACAAATGTCTCCTCAATTTCAATTGGCACGATCTGATCCTGAAAGCGGTTTTCTTCCTGTGCCTTCAGGGCGCGCATTTGGCTTGTATAAGCAAACTCATCTTGGTCCTCGCGGGAGACATTGTATTTTTTGGCGACGGCTTCCGCGGTCAGGCCCATGTTCCAATAGTAATCCTCGTGGCCTTCTTTTGCCAATTTGTAGTCTGGAACGGGTTTATAACCACCCATTGGAATGTAACTCATACTTTCAGCACCCCCGGCGATGATGCAATCGGCCATCCCACTTTGGATTTTTGCGGTGGCGATGGAAATGGTCTCCAAACCTGAGGCACAATAGCGATTCACTGTCATCCCGGGAATATCGACAATATCGAGTCCCATTAAGGAAATCAACCGGCCCATGTTCAGGCCCTGTTCGGCCTCCGGCATGGCGTTGCCCACGATTACGTCGTCAATGCGTTTTTTGTCGAGCTGTGGCAGTTCATTCATTATATATTTAATGGTCTCAGCAGCCAGTTCGTCCGGTCTTTTAAAGCGGAAAACTCCGCGAGGCGCTTTGCCTACTGCGGTTCGGTATGCTTTTACTATATATGCTGTTCTTTGTTTCATAATTTTTTGATTTTGACTTATGACGGTAGGACATAAGACGTAAGACTTATAGAGTAAGTCTTAAGTCTATATCGCTATTTTTAATTTGAAATGCTTTCCATAAAACGCGTTATCATTCCCTGGATTTTTTGAATTTTGATTTCTAATTGTTTAAAGGTCTCTTCCGAAATATATCCTATTTCGAAAGAAATAATTAATTGTGTTTCCCACTCATAGGCTGAGCCTAATGCTGACTCTAAATATTGGAGGAAATGCTTATCGCTACTTTTCGCTGTACCTTCAGCAATATTTGACGGTATTGATACTGCGCATCGTTGCATCTGATTGGACAATCCATAGGTTTCAGGTTTTGGAAAAATCTTTGTAGTTGAATACGTTTCTTTTGCCAATTCAACACCTTCTTTCCAAATTGTAAGTTTTCTAAAATTATGTTTAGCAGCCATATTTTTTTAGGTTATTAAATAATTTTAAGTCCTATCTCTTACGTCCTACAGTCATAGGTCATTTTAATTTCTCAACGGTTTTCCCTTCTGTATCATATGCTGCAATCTTTCCAAAGTTTTTCGTTCTCCCGTCAAACTTAGGAATGCTTCTCTTTCAAGATCAAGCAAATATTGTTCGCTTACGTAGCTGGCTTCGCTTAGATCGCCGCCCGCCATTACGTAGGCGAGTTTGTTGGCTATCTTCTTGTCGTGTTCGCTGATGTAGTTGCCGGCTACCATTTGGTCGGTGCCCACCAGGAACATACCCAAGGCCTGTTTTCCGAGCACTTTCACATCGGTGCGCGGGATTGGTTTGGTGTAACCCTGATCGGCCATAAAACGGGCAACAGCTTTGGCTGCGGCAATTTGCCGGTCCTGGTTTACGATTACGATGTCCTTTCCTTTTTGCAGGATTCCGGTATCGAAGGCCTCATAGGCCGAAGTGGAGACCTTGGCCATTCCAATGGTTAGAAAGTACTGCTGCAATCGGTTCAACTCTACATCGTCTTTCATAAAGGTGTCGCTGGCGCGCATCGCCATTTCCTTGGAGCCCCCGCCGCCGGGGATTACCCCTACGCCAAATTCCACCAAACCAATGTAACTCTCGGCCGCCGCAACCACTCGGTCTGCGTGAAGCGTAAACTCACAACCGCCGCCAAGTGTCATCCCGTGGGGGGCAACGATTACCGGAATGGAGGAGTAGCGGATGCGCATACTGGTATCCTGAAAATATTTAATGGCGGCATTCATTTCATCATATTCCTGTTCCACGGCCATCATAAAGATCATTCCTATATTGGCGCCCACCGAGAAGTTTTTGCCGTTGTTGGCAATCACCAGCCCGTCGAAACTGGCTTCGGCAAGATCGATCGCCTTGTTTACGCCGGCAAGAACATCGCCGCCAATGCTGTTCATCTTGCTTCGGAATTCCACGTTGAGGATTCCGTCGCCCAGATCTTCCACCACCACATCTTTATTGCTCCATACTTCCTTGGATTTTCGGATGTTGTCCAAAATGATAAAGGAATGCTGTCCAGGGATTTTTTTATGTGTTTTGTCCGGGACGCTGTAATAATAGGTGTTGCCCTCGCGCACTTCGTAAAAGCTGTCCACGCCGTTGTCGAGCATTTCGTTTACCCACGGGGCGGGTTCTTTGCCCAGTTCTTTTATAAGTTCAATTCCCTTTGTAACGCCCACGGCATCCCAAATCTCAAACGGGCCATTTTCCCAGCCAAAACCGGCTTTCATGGCATCGTCAATCTTATAGAGCTCGTCGGTTATTTCGGGAATGCGTTTGGAAACATAGGCAAACATTGCCCCGAAATTCTTTCGGTAGAATTCGCCTGCTTTGTCTGCTCCTTTTATAAGAATGGGGAAACGGTCTGCGACAGCATCCACCGATTTGGTTTTTTCCAAAGTGGCGAAAGAGGCTTTTTTGCTTTTTCGGTATTCCATGGAATCGAGGTCGAGCGAGAGGATTTCGCTGCTGCCATCGTTATTCTTCACTTTTTTATAAAAGCCTTGTCCGCTTTTGCTGCCCAGCCATTTGTTTTCCATCATGGTATCAATGAAGCCGGGAATCTGGAAGATGCCGTGTTCCTCATCATCGGGCACGTTGTCATAAATTCCCTTGGCCACATGCACCAGCGTATCAAGCCCAACCACGTCAACAGTCCTAAAGGTTGCGGATTTTGGGCGGCCGATCACCGGACCCGTAAGCTTATCTACTTCTTCAACGGTTAATCCCATTTCCTTCACTTGGTGGAAAAGGCTTTGGATGCCGAAGATTCCGATTCTGTTTCCAATAAATGCCGGGGTATCTTTTGCTACTACGGAAGTTTTTCCGAGGAATTTTTCGCCATATTCCCTTAAAAAGTCGATTACCTCGGGCGAAGTTTTCGGGCCGGGAATGATTTCAAAAAGTTTTAAGTAGCGCGGCGGATTGAAGAAGTGGGTGCCGCAGAAATGTTTTTGAAAATCCTCACTGTGGCCTTCGCTCATCAAATGGATGGGTATTCCGGAAGTGTTGGTGGTGATGAGTGTGCCTTCCTTTCTGTGTTTGGCAAGATTTTCAAACACTTGCTTTTTAATGTCGAGGCGTTCCACTACTACTTCTATGATCCAGTCGGCAGTATTCACTTTTGAAATATCGTCTTCCAGGTTTCCGGTGGAAATGCGTTTTGCAAACTCCTTGTGATAGAGTGGGGCAGGGTTGCTTTTTATGGCTTTCTGCAAATCGTTGTTTACAATGCGGTTTCGCACTTGTTTATCTTGAAGGGTCAACCCTTTTTTCCTTTCGTCTTCGGTCAGCTCGCGGGGAACGATGTCCAGCAAAAGCACTTCCACGCCAATATTGGCAAAATGGCAGGCTATGCCGCTTCCCATAATCCCGGAGCCGATTACCGCTACTTTATTGATTCTTCTTTTTGACATTTTTTTATAGTTATGAGTTATGAGTTATGAATTCATAATTCTGAATTCTGAATTCATAATTCTAAAATTGCTACTCGTATATTTTTTTTGAATTGATCAATTCATTAATAGTGTTTGCTACTTTTCGGAAGGTCTGCAACTCTTCCGCAGAAACGTGTTTCTGCACTGCCTCGTCAAAGCCGAGAACCACGCCTTTTGAAAAATCGCGCATTTCTTTGCCAAACGGGGTTAAGTGGATCAAGACCCCGCGGCCGTCCTGCGGATTCGGTCTTCGCTCAATGAGCCCTTTTTCTTCCATAGATTTCAGGGTTCGTGAAAGACTTGTAGCCTCCATCCCCATTTTGGGCCCCAATGCGGTGCTTGGCGTGCCTTCCTCGGGGTCGATGCTTATCAGTGCAAAGCCAGTGGCCATGGTACTACCTTTTTTTCCGGCTTCCTCGTTGTACATTTTGGTCACGCTCATCCAAGTGGAACGCAAAATGTAGTCGATGGTTTTTTCCTTCATTATCTAATTTTTCAAAAAGATGGAAACCCAAAGATACAAAAATTTATTATGCACGCATAACAAATAGATGGATATTTCTGATGTATAGAATTTACGACATAAGATAAAAGGACGTAAGACTTAGGACTAAAGGACGAAGGACGGATGGGAAATGGATAATGGACAATGGAGAAAGGACAATGGACAATGGAGAATGGAGATTGGATAATGGGTGAAACAACAGTCCTACGTCCTACGTCTTACGTCTTACCGTCCTACGTCTTACGGAATAGAGAATGGACTATGGATAATGGAGAAAGGAGAATGGATAATGGATAATGGATAATGGGTGAAACAACAGTCCTACGTCCTACGTCTTACGTCTTACCGTCTTAGGTCTGTTTGGAATAATCCAATTTACCGTTTATTACCTTCGCCGGCGATGTAAATGGATGTTTGGGTACCTTGTTTTCTGATATAATATGGAGGACGGTCCAGCCTTTGGTCTTTAGGGCATCGGCGATCATCGAGCGGTGGCAGCGCCACCACACGGCTTCGGAACACATGATGGCGGTTTTATGGGTTGATGCGATTTCCTTCAAGGTTTGCAATGCATTTTGAAAAGGTTCGGTTTCCATATAGTCGGCATAGCCTTGGAAGGAGGCATTGCGCCAGGCATCGTTTTTTGAATTGGGTTCCGGTTTCCTGCGCCCGCCCAGATCTACCAAATGGATGTATCCAATATTTTCCTTTTGAAGTGCTTCCTTTAAGTTTTCTTTATTGTACTGCGGAAATTTTCGGGAACCGGGATAATGGCGCACGTCCACCAGGGTTTGAATGTTTTGGGATTGCAATAATTCCAAAAATTCCTCAAACTTCCGGGTGGAATGGCCGATGGTCCAGATGGTTTTCATGTTTTTTAGATTTTAGACTGGGGATCATGAATGAGGGATGAATATTTTATGTTGAGTTTTGAGTTTTGAGTTTTGAATTTTGAATTTTTAGTTTTTAATGTTGATAGGGGATGAATGTTAGATTTATGTTTTGTTACTTTTTAAAGATACAAAATGAGGAGGGGGAAGGGATGGAATGGGGGTAGATTAACGCAACTTTAAGGAGTGACGAATTTTAAGCCAACGATGGAAAGTATTAAAGTAGCGAGAAAGAATACTCGCCAAAAAGTAGCAGGTTCGTTGAAGTAAAAAATACCCACGAGCACCGTGCCTATGGCGCCAATGCCGGTCCACACGGCGTAGGCTGTACCGATGGGCAAGGTTTTGGATGCCTTTATGAGCAGAAACATACTGATGGCCAGGCAGATCAAAAATCCCAGAAACCAAAGCCTGGATTCCCAGCCGGAAGTTTCCTTTACCTTGCCCAAACAGGCTGCAAAGCCCACCTCAAAAAGGCCGCCGATGATTAGGAGGAGCCAGTTCACGTTGTTATATCTTGATGATTTGTTTTGTAACGGAAGCTTTTTCAGAAGTAATATTCACAAAGTAGATTCCTGACGATAATTCTGAAATTGAATAACTATTTTCTCCCAAATCCATTTGCCTTACGGTTCTTCCTTGGCTGTCAATGATTTTAATATTTCCTTCTTTTAAACCAGAGATTTCAAAAATGCCGTTGGTTGGATTGGGATAGATATTGAGTTCTGAAAGTTGGTTTTCCTCAATGCCTATGAGAGTGCAGGCGGCTTCTACTTCTTGGATACTATTGCAACCTGGCTTGTTTCCAGAAATCTCGGTGAGGTTTCCAGGTAAGTCAATATATTCACAAAGACTAATGACAGCACATGATGATAAAAACTGATTTCCAGTAATTGTAAACCTAGTAATATTTTCTGGATTAATGTTTTCTAGCCCTGCAAGATTAGTTAGGGAAGGATTGAATATCAATTCAATATAACCATCTACTGAAATTAAATTTGAAAGACCTGTTAAGTCATTAATTGTTGTTTCTGATAATTCTAAATATCCTAGGGTGGTTATATTTGAAAGTGCATTTAGGTTGTATAAAGAAAAATTATGAATAAGTTTAAAATATGATAATTGGGATATATGACTTATGCCGGATAGAGAAGAAAGGGAGGTGCAATTATAAATTGATATTGCGTGAATATCAGTTGTATTTGAAAGCGAATTGATATTAAGTATATTTGGGTTGGCAAATAATTCTAAAGTGCCTAGGTTTGTTAGATTTTCCAAACCGTCTAAACTGGTTATTGATTGACAATCCCTAATCTCTAAAAAACCTTGTATAATATTTAAATTAGATATTCCTCCCAAGTCAGCTAAATTATCATTATTCAAAAGTTTAAGATCTATAACAGTTGTCAAATTATCAAGTCCTGATAAATTTAATAATTGATCATTATCTTCAATGAGAACTCCTTTCGTAAAATTAAGATTATTTAGACCTTGCAAACTGGTTAAATTTGTATTATGCCAGATAGAAGTATATTCACTAACTTCAGTAAGGCCTTCTAAGCCGATTAAATTTGGCAAAGCTTGATTTAATGAAATACCGAGGTATCTTACTGTAGAAATTTCGCTTAGTGATGAAAGATTGTTTAATACATTATTATTTACAATATTAATCGCAAAAATAACTGATGTTAGATTATTCAATCCCATTAAATTTATTAAAGATTGATTACCGGTTATATTTAATTCATTGACACTGGATAAATTGTCTAGACCCAAAAGAGAAGTAAGAGATGCGTTTTCCCAAATATAGAAATCTCCACCGACAGTTGTTAAATTATTGAGGCCATTCAGAGAATTGAGCGCTGAATTATTAGTAATGTCTAAATGACCATCTATTGAAGTAATCTGTGATAGGCCATTGAGATTAGTTATATTGCCAGAAATATTTTCTTCAATTTTCAATTGTCCTAAGATTTCTGTGCAACCAGGATAATTAATTGCAAAATCATCTATCTGTTGTTGGGAAACTAAAATAATATCTCCTACAGGACATTGCCCATAAATAAAAGATAGATTTCCTATCAAAAAAGCAGCAAAAAATATTTTAAAAGTAGTTTTATTCATTTTTTTGAATTTTTATTTAATAAAGAAGAAGGATTATCTATGACGTATGCCCATAAATCCGATTATACAACTCCTGGTACATCTCCTTTATCACCTTACGCTTCATCTTCATCGTGGGCGTTAATTGGCCGCCCTCAATGCTCCAGACATCGGGTGTCAACTCAAATTTCTTTATTTTTTCCCAGTGGCCGAAGCGTTCGTTGTAAACGTCAATTTCCTGTTGGATGCGTTCAATTACATCTTTGTTTTTTACAATTTCCTTGGGTTCCGAAGCTATGTTTTTTCCTTTTTTGTTGCCCCATTCCTTGATAAATTCAAAATCGGGTTGAATGAGCGCGGCGGGCATTTTTTCGCCTTCGCCTATAACCATCATTTGCTCAATAAATCGGGATTGTTTCATCACGTTTTCGATGGTCTGCGGTGCGACGTATTTACCGCCGCTAGTCTTGAACATCTCCTTTTTGCGGTCGGTGATTTTTAAAAATCCTTCGCTGTCCAATTCTCCAATGTCGCCCGTGTGAAAATAGCCATCTTCCATTACCTTGTCGGTTTCTTCCTGATTTTTAAAATAGCCTAACATCACTTGCGGACCTTTAACCAGGATTTCTCCATCTTCGCCTATCTTGATTTCGGTTTCCCGAAGGGGTTTGCCCACGGTCCCGATTTTAAACCCGTGGTTCCGCATATCGTTCACCGAAACCACCGGCGAGGTTTCCGTAAGGCCATAGCCCTCCATCACCGGGATCTGTGCGGCATTGAACACCCTTGCCAAGCGCGGTTGCAAAGGCGCACTGCCCGACGCAATGGCTTTTAGGTTGTTGCCCAGTGCCTCGCGCCATTTGCTGAAAATTAATTTATTGGCCAGTTTCAACTGCATTTCATACCACCAGCCGTTTTGGCCGTAGGGTTCATATTTTAAACCCAGATCAACGGCCCAAAAGAACAATTTTTTCTTAACGCCGGTAAGCTCGGCACCTTTAGCGTATATTTTATCGTACACCTTCTCCAAGAGCCTTGGCACGGCGGTCATTACCTCGGGTTTTACTTCCTTTAGGTTTTCGCTAATGGTATCGAGCGATTCGGCAAAATGGATCTCTACCCCACAATATTGGTACATATAGTGGAGCATACGCTCATACACGTGGCAGACGGGCAAAAAGCTGAGCGCCGAGGACTTTCCCGGATCAATGGGCAATCGCTCCGCACTGTACTTGGCGTTGGAGGCAATATTTTTGTGGCTGAGCATAACGCCTTTTGGTTTGCCCGTGGTGCCGGAGGTATAGATTAGGGTGGCAACATCATCTTCCTGAATGGCTTTCTTTCTTTTTTCCAATTCTTCCTGATGGGCCTCGTCCTTACCCATATCCAGTACTTCCTGCCAATTTTTGGCGCCTGAAATTTCATCGAACGTATAGACTTCTTTTAAGGAAGGCACGTTGTTTTTTATTGCCATCACCTTGTCATACACCTCTTTATCGGAAACAAAACAATACACCGATTCGCTGTGGTTCAGCACATATTCATATTCATCCTTTGAAATGGTTGGATAAATGGGCACATCCTGCGCGCCGGTCTGCATAATCCCAATATCGCAAATATTCCACTCCGTTCGGTTGTTGGTGGAAATTAGCGCTACTTTGTCGTTGGGTTTCACGCCAAGCTGAATTAACGCCCGGCTAATTGCATTGGCCTTGTCGATATATTCTTGGGTGCTTGTTGCCTTCCACTGGCCGTTGTATTTGGTGTTAAGTGCCTTTTGCTGTGGATATTGCTGCAGCTGATAATATGGGAAGTCGAAGAGTCTTTTTGGATCGGTCATGATAGTACTGTTAAGGAAGTGAAAATAACGATTTTTTTTAAGTTTTTCCGCAAATCAGTGAAACATCGGGTTTATCAGGAATAATAAAATCTTTCGGGAGCGACGGAACCATTTTTCGGTATGTTTGAAAGGCAATTATCAACAAGAAACACTTAAAATTAGGTGCAACGCCTTTTCTTTCATTTCTAAAAGATTCTCTCAAGACTAGCTTTTATAGTGAATAATTATTAGATTCTTCGTATTTACCGCTTGAGAATACCCTATAAATTTGGAAGTCCATCCATAAGTTTCGGATTAACTTTAAATCATTCCTTTTAGTGCTTTAAGTAGCCTTTAAGAAATTGATTTATAAAATATTATTTTAGCTTTTAAAAAATAAAAACAACTTTCTAAAATGCATCTTGAATGTTTTAAAATAGGAGATCTTTTGGAAAAGTGTGTTGAAAATGAATTATTTAAAGGTTCTGAGTATGTGCTTGTTTCCAGAATCAATAGCAACGATCAAAACAATTGACTACTATGAAATACCGTGAAAAATTACTAAAGCTGATAACCGAGGGCAGCCCTCAAGAGTTTCAGAAATGGCTCATTTCCCATCCCGAGCTTGACCAGGTAGACATTATGCGTGAACTAAAGCAACTGGGCGATTTGCCTCCTGAAGAAGGCGGGGGCAATATCTTGGACTCCTTTGACTGGTTTAAGCCCTATGATAAAGTCGTGGAAACCTAAGAGGAGGTAATTCTAGACCAGAAGTTGGTAACACAGTTCGCCATCATGGCTGAGGAAGCGTTGACCAAACACGTGCAACAAATGCGTCGGACCCATCCAAATCTTCGGGAACACGTTATTGAAGCTATTTTAAACAAAGCGCCCAACGCGGACTTGATGCGCAGGCTTTCCCAAAAATTGATTGAACTTGAAAAAATGGATAACAGCTATAATCCAGAGAACTGGAAGCAATTGCCTGAAGCATAAGGTTGTTTGGCGCATGCGTTGAGACCGCTTCGCAGAAAGACGTAGGACTTAGGACCGCTTTGCTGAAAGACGTAGGACATAGGACCGCTTTGCTGGAAGACTTGAGATAAAAGAACAGAGAAAAGATGTGACCGCTGCGCTGTTGTAGTATTTAGGTAGTATTCATAAAGTGTCTATGAATTATTTAGGGAGTATCTATGGAGTTTGGTCGGCATGGAGTCGGCATGCGGTCGGCTTAGGGTTGGCATGGAGTCGGCTTACAATCGGCATGTAACACTTGTATTTTTAAAGAAAAGCCTCTATATTTATCTAAGAACCAACAAGTTTAGCCATGGGAGGATTCACTTACGAAAATAACAAAAAGAACCCAAGAATTTACAAAAATTCTGATGAATTTGGGATGTGCAGTTTATTTGTGAAGGAATTTCGGATTGCCCTACGTCCTCTGTTAAAGTATACAAGCGTGGGGATGCTCCACCAGCGACTTATGAAGCTATGTTCCACCATAAAATTATTGGATTCCACGTCGGCGCAAGGTAGCCGTACGGTGGGTGGGGGATTGCGGACGCTTAAGGGGAAAATGATGTTAAGGGAATTTGTGTTTACGCCCAAAGCGGGCATACGGCAGCATTTCGGGAATCCGGAAATAGACGAATCGGATTTTAAACTGATTTGGCGCGGATTTGATCCCTCCTCTGCCCGATTTCCGAAGGGGGCAACGGATTTTGAGCTGATATATTTGTTGCTGGCATATGATTCCGAAATAAATTTATTTACCACTTATGAAGCCGTTCCCATTAGAAGATCAAAACAGGCTACAGCGGAGGTATTGGTGGTGCCGTTAGCGCGGAACGTCAAGAAAAAGGAAGGGATGCATTTTATTCCTGTAATCGGGCTGCGGTATTTGGAGGTACTTGGGGAAGAGGAGTATGCATGTTTGGGGCAAAATGCTGTGGGGATTGAGATTTTTGGGGTTTTGTAGGTGTTGTTGGTGGTCGGTTGTCTGTTTGTAGCGTGTAGAGTCCTAAATAGGATTGATTGTTTATCCTTTATAAACCCTCGGACTGGAGTGAGAGTAGGTAAGAGGCAAAAAAATCAGTACTTACATTATCAAACCGCTTTCCTCTCACTTTGCTCGTTGGAAGCCATAAAAGTTCTTTATTTCCCTAGCAGAAAAGGTCTTGATCGTGTTGAGATAAAATTATCGGATTATTTAATAATTTGTATTCTGGCTTGGTAAGATGGCTTGCCTATTGACTTTTATATTGCACCTTGAATATATAACTAAATACAATATATAAATTGAAATTTAGCCCTTTTGAATTAAACTTTAAAGAGCCCCTTGGATACCTTGTATGAATCGGTTACATTTGGAAAAAAAGACCCCAATTGACGTTCGCACATGTGCGATATAAACGCAATAGGGGTTCGTTTATAAACATGTTGTGGTTAATGTAAAAAAACCGAGAAACTAAATGAATAAAACAATATTTGAGATTACTAAAATGGACTGTCCTTCAGAGGAAAATCTAATCCGAATGAAATTGGACGGAATTTCAAGTATTGCGAATTTGGACTTTGACATTCCGAACCGAAAACTGACCGTTTTTCATAGCGGAGAAACTGACCAAATTGAAAAGTCAGTTATCGAACTGAATTTAGGCGGAAAGAAAATCTCGACTGAACAAACTGACCAAACGGAATTTAATGAAAATGCAAACCAAAAAAAACTACTCTGGTCTGTACTTGCCATAAATTTTGCGTTTTTCATAATTGAAATGACAACAGGAATAATCTCAAAATCAATGGGATTGGTTGCCGACAGTTTAGATATGCTTGCGGACAGTTTCGTTTACGGAATTAGCTTGTTTGCGGTTGGCGGAACAGTAATAAAGAAAAAACGGATTGCCAAACTTGCTGGATATTTTCAAATAACACTTGCAATTATTGGATTTGTAGAAGTTTTAAGGAGATTTTTCGGAGACGAGAAATTACCTAACTTTTCGACAATGATTATAGTTTCAATTTTCGCACTTATTGCAAACGGAATTTGTCTTTACATTTTACAAAAATCAAAAAGTAAAGAAGAGGCACATATGAAAGCAAGTATGATTTTCACATCAAACGATGTGATTATAAATTTAGGAGTAATAACAGCTGGACTTTTGGTAAACTGGTTGAGTTCAAGCAAACCTGATTTGATTATCGGAACAATAGTTTTTGTTTTGGTAATTCAAGGAGCTTTTAGAATTTTAAAATTGAGTAAATAAATAAAAAAAACACTAACCACAACAATGGCTATAAGTAATTGCTTGTTCTCACCTACTTCTGAAAATCCTCGCGGATTTTCAGTTTGGTGTGTACTTGCAAAGTTAAGTGCTAAACCACGCAACTACTCATAGCCTAGACCGTTGTGCACAATTAAAACCAACCTATGGCAATAACCGAAAAATTTGACAATTACTTAATTGCCGAAGTAATAAAAGCCTATTTAATTGACGGAAAAAGTCATAGGGAAATTCAAAGAGAAATTCTTGATTTGCCAGCACCTGCTCGCGGTGGTGGATTTGTAGTAATGGAATTATTACATCATTTCAATATTCGTGGAGATAGGAAAGGCATTTTAAAAAAGTATTCCATTTCAGAACTAAGAAACAATAATGATTTAGATTTCATAAAAGCGTTAGATATTATTGACGAACTGAATATTGTAAAAGAGGAGGCGGAAGAATATTTTGTTCGAAATCAAGAAATCAATAAAAACAATAATCCAACTGAATCAACAAGCGAAATCAAAGTACGAGCTTATCAGAATAAACTTAGACAAATTGTTTTGGACAATTATAGTCATACTTGTGCAATTTGCGAAATAAACAAAACAGACTTACTTGTATGTAGCCATATTAAACCTTGGAATGTAGATAAAGAAGAAAGGCTAAATCTAAGAAATGCTATTTGCCTTTGTATTTTACACGACAAAATGTTCGACAAAGGATATTTCTCGTTAGACTCTGAATACAATATTATTTTTGGCAAAAAGTCTGACGAACAAATAAAAAAACTTTTGGCTAATTTAAAATTTAAAAAACCGAAAATTAATGAACCTGACGAATTACTCTTAGATTTTCACTTTAATGAAATATGTAAATAACTGTGCACAACAATGTATAACCGCAATTACGGCGGATTCGACTGCGTCCAAATCCACTCGGAATTGCTAAAGCCTGTGCTAAACCGAAAATTAACGCATATTAACCCGTAACTGACGGTTATACGAGACCGTTGTGGCTAATGTCTAAATTAAACACTAGCTCCTCTTTTTAAATTTGTAAAATAGATATTTTGAGAACTGATAAACAAAAGAAATCTTCGGATAATAATAAGTATAAATCTAAAAAAAATGATTTTGTTAGTGCGTGGAGAAACTTCACATTTTACGGAATAATATTAATTCTAATCTTGTGGTTGCTGAAGAAATTTGGATTTATTTTTAACCAATAATCTAAATAACTGAATTTAATATTTAAAATCTGAATGAATAATAATACCAAACCTGAAAAAAGGGAAAAGAAAAAAAACAAAGGATTTGATTTTTGGGATTTTTTAACTGACATTAGATTTTATGCCGCGTTAATAGTAATAATACTTTTAATTTTAAAAGAATGCGGATTTATTTTTCAATATTGAAAGTTCTATAACCTGAATAAAAACACTAGCCACAACACCGGTAACCGTTGCACAACCCCTTAATTTTTTAAACCTGAACCAATATAAGCCGTTTTAAGCGGCTTTGCTTTTTTGGTCAGGCTTGAGTAGGAACCAGATTTGGTGCTCTTAAAAAATGCCATGCTACATTCTGGAGCACTGTTTTTGGCAAAAAATACAAAAAAAGGCTTTCCGCCCCGCTCTTTGCGCGTTTTGGATGAACTTGAGGTATGACCAAGAGGGTCCTTGAGAGTGCCTCGGCCAATTTTGGCCTGATTGCGCTGGCATACAACCCATCGACAGGCTCAGGATAGGCCTCAAACGAATGCTAAAGCTGGGGATAATGCTTGCAGGGTGGCCTGTTTTGCTGCTTTTATGGCTTCAAGGGGCGCTTTCCCTTCACAAACATGCCCTCAAAACGGTTTCTGGGGCAAAAGCCCGATCTTTCAACTTTTACTCCATTTACTTGCCGAAAATGGAATTAAAAACCACTTTCAACAATTGAAAGGCGGTTTTGAGACAGACTGCCGTTAGCAAGCATTTGAAAAAATTTAGGAACGGTTGAAAATTTTGAATACATTTAAAATATGCAGATCGAAAGAACAAATAACGAAATATTAATCCGACTATCATCCGGAACGGACTTGGTCGGACTTCAACAAATTTTGGACTACCTAAAATTCCGTGAAATTGCATCAAAAAGCAAAGCTACCCAAAAACAAATCGACGAGCTTTCTTCCGAATCCAAATCTTCTTGGTGGGATAAAAACAAAAGTCGTTTTGTTAAATGAAAATCGTCGTCGATACCAAAATAATTTTAGCGGACTTTTAAGCCCAAATGGAACCATTAGCGACCTTTTATTGAACTCCTCCAATGTCTTTGATTTTTATTCACCCTCTTATCTACTGGACGAACTTGACAACCATATACAAAAACTTTTGAAGATTAGCGGGTTATCTGAAAAAGAACTGGATTTGTTGCAACGCATCCTATTCAAAAAGATTGATTTGATTGACTTGGAATCCATCAGAGATTCAA
This sequence comes from Aequorivita sp., assembly GCA_048265145.1. GTDB lineage: Bacteria > Bacteroidota > Bacteroidia > Flavobacteriales > Flavobacteriaceae > Aequorivita. The sequence goes on along the minus strand of JBLXCF010000006.1, from coordinate 14,619 downwards.
CTTGGGAAAAAGCAATCGAATTGGCCAAAGACGTGGACGAATTTGATGCACCTTTTCTCGCTCTTGCACTCGAACGGGAATCACCGCTTTGGACAGGAGATAAAAAGTTAATTGCAGATTGGAGAAGGGAAGCGTCAATTGGATTTTGACTACGGAAATTATAACTGAAATACCCAACGAGGAATAAAAGCGCTTGCTAATAACTAAGCATTCATATGGCTGGTACGGCCCAACATGAATGTCCCGACCCTTCGGGATTGACTGAACCGGTGTCTACCGATCGGCAATATGGGGAATGGTCTGGTTTTAAATGGATTTTTAGGAGGTGTGTTTTTCCTGATTTAGAATGGGCTGTGTTTTTGCCAATTTATTTGCCCTAAAGCGTTTTGTGTATACTAAAACGTCCGTTACAAAATCCATAATCTTGGGAACGGTTAAGCTCGCTGGGGACCTTTAGGGTCAGCCTGGAATATCGGCCAAACGACCAATTATAACTACTGTAAATTTTTTTTGGTGCTAAAATCCCGAATGATCTCCCTCTCCGATCACTGCTCTCTAATGAATTCCAAATCCTGATAATCATAACTGAAATCGGTAAGGGGCGAGATGGGGCTCATTGAAAAACCATTTGCTTTTCCTTCCGTGTCCAGATTGAAATTCACGAAAGCATCGGCTTTCAGGGAGCGATCCTTCCAGCGTACCACAAAAGTGGTCCCTTTATAAAAAACCATTTGCCCCACTAAATCCTTTGATTTTTCAGCTTCAAACATAAGACGTCCCTCTTGCATTTTTATAAAAACCTTGCCAAACCAAAGGTCTCGGAAAGTGCCGGTGAAATTGGATAAATCTGGTTTGGGCGCTTTACTTTTCACTTGGTTATTGATGGTTTGCTCCACCGCCTTGAATATACTGTCCTCTTGCCTTTCGCCTACCAGTCGCCGCTCATTATATTGTTGAATCCGGTCTTGACCCTTTATGCCGAAATAGCCATCTTTTAAAGTATTGGTAATAGCCGTAAAAGCCGCTCCACTTTGTTGGTTCGTCAACACGATAATGCCCAGATCCATTTCGGGAAGTAGGGTTACCTGGCTGACAATGCCATTCAGCCCACCGGTGTGCGTCACTTGAAAATAGCCGTTCACATCGCTTAAAAACCATCCAAGACCGTAAGCGGAAAAGTGGGTGTTATACGGCCCTTTGCCGCTGCGAAGGATTGTTTGGGGTGTCCACATTTCGGCATGAACCTCTTCACTGAAAAGACGATCCTTTAAGTTTTCGCCATACCTTCCTTTGTTCAATTGGGCCTGCGCCCACGTTGCCATATCGTTGATGGAAGCAAAAATCCCTCCCGCTGGGGTGGCAATTTGTGTGAAGGTATCGCCGGTCAATTCCAGCTTGCCGTTCACCGGGGCGTGGCCGTCAATACGGTTGGGATCCGATTTTATTTTTGGAATAGAAAGAAAGGAACGGTCCATTTGCAACGGCTTAAAAAAGTTTTCAGCGATATAATCGTCAAAACTTTTTCCAGAAATGCGAGCAACCACCTCGCCGGCCACGATATAGAGAAGGTTGTCGTAATCAAACTGGCTTCGGAAAGAGGAAACCGGTTTTAAATAGCGCAGATTGTGGATCATTTCCGCCTTTGTCGTGCTGTTATTTGCAGGAAAAATCATCAAATCGCCAGCTCCCAATCCTAAGCCACTGCGATGGGTAACTAAATCGCGAACCGTAAATTCACGCGTAACGAAAGGGTCTGAAAGTTGAAATTCGGGAATTACATCCGTCACTTTTGTGTCCCAAGTTAGTTTTCCCTGATCGATCAATTGTCCCAAAGCGGCAGTAGTAAAAGCTTTGGTGTTCGAGGCCACACCAAAAAGGGTGTTTTCGTTAACGGGTGCTTTTGTTTTGATGGACCGAACGCCATACGCCTTTTTGTGGTAGATTTTGCCGTCCTTTAAAACCGCTACCGCCATCCCGGGAACGTCAAAAGTTTGCATTGTTTTCTCGACCAGACTGTCAATTTGGGGATTGCTCAAGACCTGGCCCCGCACGAAGGCACTACAAAGAAACAGAACCAAAAATGCGAATGGGTGTTGAAGGGTAAAGGATTTCATGGAAGTACTATACATTTAGGCTCCTAAGGTAGAAAAACTTTTGGCAATAAGCGTGCAACTCTGCAATCGCAGTATTGAAATGTCCTGATATCGGTTAGGAGGAAACAGTGTTTTTGAACATCCAAAAAGGATTCACCATTAAATCAGTTTCAACTGGTTGACGATTTCCTGTAGTGAAGTTTTTGCATCGCCAAAAAGAATGCTGCAGTTATCCAGTCCAAAAAGGTCATTTTGTACGCCGGCATACCCCTTGCCCATGCTGCGTTTCATTACGATTACCTGCTTACTTTCATAGGCGCGGATAATGGGCATTCCATACACCGGGCTATCGGGATTGTTCTCGGCCGCCGGATTCACAACGTCGTTGGCGCCAATCACCAAAACCACATCATATTGTTCCATATTTTCATTACCCTCGTCCATTTCCTTTAAGCGGGAATAGTCCACATTGGCCTCGGCCAGCAACACATTCATATGGCCCGGCATCCTTCCCGCTACGGGATGGATAATATAGTCCACTTCCACATTCCGTTTTTCCAACAATTGTTGCAGTTGCCCACAAATGTGCTGGGCTTGTGCCACGGCCAGACCATAACCGGGAATGATGGCCACTTTCTGCGCAAAGGAAAGCGAAAGTGCCGTTTCGGAAATACTGATTTCCTTTATTTCCTGTTCCTCTTCCACCAATCCTCCCTTACTATTGTTGAAAGTTCCGGCAAGAACCTTTAAAAGCGAACGGTTCATTGCCCTGCACATTAAAAGTGTAAGCAGGATTCCCGCGGCGCCAACAAAAATACCACCAGCAATCATTGCCTTGTTGCCATAAACAAAACCGGCAAAGGCGGTGGCTATACCCGTAATACTGTTTAAAAGTGAAATTACCACTGGCATATCCGCACCGCCAATGGGCAGTACAAAAAGTACCCCATAGACCATGGCCAGCGTTGCCAAAACATACATAAAGGCGGTGAAATTTATGGGAATAATTCCAACGAAATAGAGCACCGGAAGCACCAGCGTCAATATTAACAGTGTTCTGGCAGAAAAAATAACCGTTTTGCTACGTCGGTCCTTTACCTTTCCGGCCAATTTTCGTTCTGCAATTATACTTCCCGTAAGCGCCACCGCACCCGTCACCAAACCGGCAATGAGCAAAATCTGGTTTCCGAGCAGCGCAGTGGTGCTGTCCATTTGGTTCGCTTCCACAAGGCCCAACAACATGGCACAGCCACCCCCTGTGGCATTAAACAGGGATACCAATTGGGGCATGCCGGTCATTTCTACGTTGTCCGATAATCGTTTCCCCAGCAGGGTTCCCACGGCGATAGCCAAAAACATGATAATCAAATTTGGGTAAGGAACCGTTTCGGTGAGCGCCGCTACAAAGGTTAGCCCTACCGCAAGAACCATCCCGATGGCCGCAATCAGGTTTCCAGTTTTCGCGCTCTTCGGCGAGCTCATAAATTTTAAACCTCCCAAAAAGGAAATGGTGGCAATTAAATAACCTACTTCAATGATTGCGTGCATTTGTTGCTACTATTAAAAATGATAAAGGCCGATAACTAAAAAAGATAAAAGCTGTATTTAAGCCAAGAATTTTTTGAATTGAGGGTGGTGGATATCACTTCGGTTTTTTGGGACTGAACATCTTTAACATGCGCCCGGTTACGAAAAAACCACCGGAAATATTCAAAGTGCCCAAAAAAACCGCAATTCCGCCTAAAGAAAGGTTTAGGTAATCATCCCCGGGAACGCGCAGCATAACGATAATTGCCCCCACCAAAATAACCCCGCTAATCGCGTTGGCGCCACTCATCAATGGTGTGTGCAAAATAGCGGGCACGTTGGCAATTACTTCTATACCAATAAAGACACAGAAAATAACAAAATAAATTTCTTGGATGTGTTGGTTTATAAAATCCATAATATTATGCAGGTTGCAAGTTATTGGTAAAGTGTGGATGGGTCCAAACGCCGTTAACCATAATCCTGGATGCGCTCAACAGCGGATCGTTGGGCTGGTTTTCGGCTTTTTGCTTGTATTTTAGAAATGAAAAGTAATTGTTTGAAAGCAGTTTTGAAGCTGCTGCGGGAATTTCGTCAGAAAGGCTTGAATTCCCCAAAATGGTTATTCCGTGGTGGCGCACCAATTCCTTGTTTTTTGAAAGGGCACAATTTCCGCCCTGTTCCGCGGCAAGGTCAATAATAATACTTCCAGGTTGCATGACCTCCACCGAACGCGTTTCAATTAGCAAAGGCGCCTTTCTCCCGGGAATGTTAGCCGTACTGATAACAATATTTGCAGAAAGAATGTGTTTGTGGATCAATTCCTTTTGCTTCTTTTGGTATTCTGGGCTCTGCTCTACGGCATATCCGCCGGCTTGGGCAGATTCCGTATAGCCTTCCACTTCAATAAAGGTGGCGCCAAGACTGCGCACCTCCTCGCCTGCCGATTTCCGGACATCAAAAGCTTCCACCACTGCGCCAAGTCGCCTGGCCGTAGCAATGGCCTGCAATCCGGCAACTCCGGCCCCGAGAATCAAAATTTTAACGGGGGTTAGGGTGCCCGCTGCGGTAGTGAACATTGGGAACACGCCATTATACAATTCGGCGGCCTTGATTACGGCACGATATCCGGCCAAGGAAGCCATGGACGAAAGCACGTCCATAGATTGCGCCAAGGTAGTTCGCGGAAGCAAATCAAGACTATAGACCGTGGCGTTGTTCTTTTGATAGACTCCAAACTTGGAATCATGAAAGAGGGGGTTGAAAATACCAATGAAGCAACAACCCCCCTTCATTTCCACTTCGCTAAAAGTATGATTTATGGATACGATGGTATCCGAATTCGTTAGTATGGTTTCACGCGGTTGGCCCACGGCCCCAGCGGCGGTGTATTCCGAGTCCGCTATTTGTAGCGAACTGCCCAGTCCAGGCTCAAAAAGAACGTTGAGCTTCAACTCCCCGGTAAGTCTTTTTACTTCCTTGGGCAACAAACAAACCCGAGGTTCATTTGGGGTTTTTAGAATTCCAATGGTCTTGGACTGTGGCTGTTCGCTCATAAGATTTTTTATGGTGAATGGGTTCCTTTAAAAAATTATTTGTTCAATATGGCGAAATATTCCTCCTTCAACCCGCGATACCGCTTTAAATGGGTTTGATAGTTTTTCCGAAAGCGTTCGTGCTCGTTCACATAAAACATGTCGCAGGCCACATCTTCGCATTCTGCTGCCTTGGGGAGCCCTTCTTTGTATTTTAAAAAGGCATCGATGGCGGCCGCATTGGCTTCCTTTTCACGATGTAGCCTTTCCAGAATGTCCTTTGACTCGAAAACTTTGGCGAGCTCGCTGGCACCGAGGTTCAACAGATTCACGATTTCCTTCTCTATATAATTGAGATGGTCGATCCAGTTGTCCAGCTCTATGCAATTGTTCTTAAAGGCAATGGCTTCGGGAGTATCGTGGTTGTAAATCTGCATGACTGTTTTATTTATTTGATTCGAAAAAAACTTAGGATAGAACGTCAATATCAATGGGTTTTTCGGCTTGTTTTACGTGGGTAATTTTTAGCTCCTTGGTGCCATTGGGAAAATTCCAGATTACGGAATCGCCCTGGGCATAGCCCATCACCGCTGAGCCCATAGGCGCAAGGATGGAAATTTTGTTGGCGGCAATATCGCGCTCGGTGGGAATCACCAATTGGAATTCGGTTTTCCAAGTGCCGGATTCAACGGTAACATAACTGTTGAAACGGATTACGTCTGCCGGCATTTCTTCGTGGTCGTAGATAATGGCACTGGTAAGTTCGCCGCTTAATTTTTTAAGGGAAACTTTGGTATTTTCATCTTTGTAGTATCCCGTAACATTGAGCAAACGTTTTAAAAAAACGTACTCTTTTTTCTCTAATATTAAATTTCCATATTTCATGGTTTCTCTTTCGTATTAATAAAGAAGGAACACCGAAGGTTTGAAAAATGTGAGGAGCGGTGTTCCCTCTTAGTGAATTCAATTTTAATTATGGGAAAATCCCTCTTAGCACATAGGCCTTTTCAATACGCTCTATGGCAATGGCGAAGGCCGCGGTACGCATATCCATACCTTTTTCTTCGGAATAGGCAGTAACTTTTTTGAAGGTGGAGCGAAGTTTTTTCTCCAGCTTTTCCAATATTTCGTCCATTTGCCAGAGCTCTCCATTTCGGTTTTGAAGCCATTCAAAATAGCTTCCAATTACGCCACCGGAGTTGCACATAATGTCCGGAATAATGGTAATTCCGCGCTCCAAAAGTATTTTTTCTCCTTCAACATCGGTAGGGCCGTTGGCGCCTTCAGCTATCAGGGTTGCTTTAATGGAGTTCGCATTTTCCTTTGTAATTTGGTTGCCCAATGCCGCAGGAATGCAGATGTCGCAATCAAGTCCAAAAAATTGCTTTCCGTCCAGGGCCTCGGCCTCGGGGAAGCCTACTATACTGCCTTTATTTGCCTTGCCATAGTTGAACAGATCTTCTACGGCAATTCCATTTTTATTTTGAAGACTGCCATACGCATCCTGCACGCCAACCATTTTGGCGCCTTCGGCCTCAAGGAAATGTGCGGCCCAATAGCCCACGTTTCCAAAGCCCTGCACGATGAAGGTTTTTCCATTTAAGGATTCCATGTTCTTTTCGGCCCAAAATTTAATGGTCAGGAATACTCCATAGCCAGTTGCACGGTCACGACCTTCCAGACCACCGCTGCCTACCGGTTTTCCGGTAACAACGTGCTGGTTTTTGGAGCGCTCGCTGGTACTTTTTGTACTCATATACGTATCGGCGATCCAGGCCATCGTCTGGTCGTTAGTGTTTACGTCTGGTGCGGGAATATCGTGCTCGGGACCAATGTTTTCGCCAAGAGCATAGGTAAATCTTCGGGTTATGCGCTCCAATTCTCCTTTTGAATATTTAGAAGGATCAATTTGGATTCCGCCTTTGGCGCCGCCATAGGGAAGACCTGCCAAGGAAGTTTTCCAGGTCATCCACATTGCAAGGGCCCGGGCCGCATCAATATCAACAGTTGGGTGATAGCGCAGGCCACCTTTGTAAGGTCCAAGCGCGTTGTTGTGCTGCACGCGGTAGCCGGTAAAAATTTCAACATCTCCATTGTCCATACGAACAGGGAAGTGAATAATGATCTCAGTATTGGTAATGCCGAGAATTTTGCGAACGTTTGGATTAAGATCAATCTTATCCGCAGCGCTGTTGAATTGTTCCAACACGTTGTCCAACATTCCTCTTTTTGCAGGTTGTGGTTTTTCCAAGGTTTGTGTATTTGTCATTTTTAATATTTAATTTTAAATAGTTGCCATTTCTGGCTTTCTTGTATTTATTTTCAGTAAAGGTTCCGGGGCGGGGTAGCGCCGTTCTTCAAATTCGCTACAGGAAAATACGGCAGAATGGTGGTGCGTTAATACGCAATTGGCCGCATGCGCACAATCCAGACATAGGTTTGTAGGGATAATAATCATAGCTACTTGAAATTTGCCATAGCCGTGGTCAAGCTGTATGCCAAACATCAAAAATTGCTATAGATTGATTTTTAAGTTAATGATTTTCAGTTATTTAAATTCAATAGTATAATATTTTTCCAAATTTTGGATTGGGTATAAATTTCCTCATTGGGGAAAATTTACCCAGAATAACCTATGCAAAAAAGCCAATCCTTTAGTTTTTAGTCCAACTTTCCGCGCAGGGTTTTTCGATCTATTTTTAAAATTTCCGCAGCCTTCGTCTGGTTGTTGTCCGTGGAGGCTAGCACTTTTTGTATGTATTTTTTTTCCATTTCCTTTAGGGGAAGCAACGCATCCTGTGGAAATTCTATTTGAAATTTAAGAGTTTCCGGCAAATCGTGAATGCCGATGGTACGGTCGCACATAATTACCGCACGCTGGATCACATTCTCCAATTCGCGAATATTGCCCGGCCAGTCGTATCGAAGCAACAAATCCTTTGCCTCCTGGTCCACGGTTATGTAGCGATCTTTATATTCGTTGCCATATTTGAACAGGAATTTGTCGGCCAGCAATAATATGTCGCCCTTTCTTTCGCGAAGGGGCGGCACGTGGATTTCCACCACGGTTAAACGGTAAAACAAATCTTCGCGGAAGGTTCCCTTGCCAATCATTTCCTTCAAATTGCTATTGGTTGCGGCAATAACCCGCACGTCTATTTTCTCGGTTTTGCGTTCGCCCACCTTCATAACTTCCTTTTCCTGCAGCACTCGCAACAGTCTGGACTGGACAGCCATTGAGGCATTGCCTATTTCATCCAAAAAAATGGTGCCGCCGTTTGCTGCTTGGAAGAATCCATCGCGGCTGTCGTTTGCGCCGGTGAAGGCACCCTTTACATAGCCGAAAAGTTCGGACTCCAAAAGGTTTTCAGGAATTCCGCCACAATTCACGGCGATGAAGGGCGCACGGGAAAATTTGCCGTTATAATGAATGGACCGCGCCACAAGCTCCTTGCCGGTTCCGCTTTCGCCACTAATGAAAATGGTGGCTTTATTGTCCTTTACGCGGTCAATGATCTGAATTACGTTCTTTATGGCCTCGCTCTCCCCTATTATTTCGTTGTAGTTCTGGGTTTCGGGAGTGGAAGTTTCGGTTTTTTTTATCGTTTTGGTGGAAAGGCATTTTAAAACTCCCTGTTTAAGTTCTTCTTTGGTAAACGGTTTTACCAGATAATCCACCGCGCCCGATTTTATGGCAGACAGCGCGTCCTGCACTGACGGATATCCGGTAACCACCAATTTCGGCATATTTGGGTAATGCTCAGCGGCAAACTGAATAAGCTGGAAACCGTCCACTTCGGGCATTTTCAGGTCTGTAATCAACAAATCGATCTCGGTGTCGCGCAGGATGGCGACGGCCTCCTTAACGGACACGGCCTTGTAGGTATGGTAATTGAGCGAGTGAAGATGGCGCTGGAGCAGTTCCAAAATATTGATATCGTCATCTACAATCAGTATGTTTTCCTTTTGAAGCATTGGGCTTTATTCTTTTGGAAATGTAATAATAAAATTGGCACCCGTCGGAATATTGGGGTGATAATCGATGGTTCCCCTATGGCTTCGTATTATCCCGTGGACCACACTAAGGCCAAGGCCCGACCCGTCGCCCACGTTTTTTGTGGTAAAAAACGGTTGAAAAATTTTCTGTGCGTTCTCTTTGGAAATACCCGGTCCTTCGTCGGCTATTTTCAGCGTTATCTTCTTCTTTGATTCTTCCAGAGCAATTTTTATCAATCCGTTTTTGGGCGAAAAATAGATAGCGTTTAAAACCAAATTAAAGATCACCTGAGTTAGCTGTATCGTGTCCGCCTTCATATAGACCGGTGCTGCAGGAAGATTTAGCTTGTAATTTATTCCATTTTTTTTGAAGGTTGGGTCCAGCAAATCCATCGCGTCGTTGATGATTGGAACTATATCCGTCTGTCCTAAATTCTGGGGCATTTCGCAGGCAAAGAACATCAATTTTTTAACGACTTCTCTTGAAAAAATGGCACTGTTGATAATTTTCTCCAAATCCTGTCTGTTCTGTGCGTTCTCGCTTTCCTTGCTCTTCAGGAGTTCGGCAAAGCCCAAAATGTTGGCCAGAGGGGTGTTGAGCTCGTGCGCGATCCCGGCAGTAATTTCGCCCAAAATGCTCAAGCGGTCTGCATGTTCCATTTTTCGTTTAACGATGGCTTCGTTCTCCCGAATGGACATGCGTTCCAAAAGATCGCCAACGTTTATGGCTACGTTCTTCAACAGCTTTTTTTCTTCCCTTAAAAAATCTTTTTTGGTAAACTTACCGGCCGGATAGTGGATTTTTATAAACCCTTTGGGCTCATTAAAAACATTGATGTGGCTTTCAATAAAAACGGTCCGTTTGGGAAGGGCAGCGGAAATTAAATGGAAGGGTTCCGAACGGATTTCCACCGTAGCATTGGTGTTGTACTGTAATGATTTTCGAAGGCTAAGCGCAATGGAGTAAAGCGTTTTGTCCATTTCGCGATAATCGTTGTTGACAATAATTGATGAAACCTCATACAAACAGGTAAGTTCCTTTATCCGTTCCTTTAGATTTTTTTCTAAGGTCATATTACCACTTTCAATCTGTTGTCAAAGGTACCAAAATTAAATCCCACAATGCGGGTTGTAATGTTTTGGAATTAGGGCATGGCAGTTCCACCAATGTTAAATTTTTTCCCTTTCCAAATTTACGTAGTACTACGTATAAAATTTTGTTAAAGAACTTCTAACTTGGCACTTTAAAGAATTGAGGCGTTGCAAGTTTCATTTCAATATTTTTGAAAACCAGCCGCCAAGGTTCTAAAAACCGACCCAAATTATGAAACAACCTACCTCCCGAAGGCGCTTTATGCGCAATTCTGCTCTTGCCATGACCGGGCTCGCTATAGTATCACCCTCCATCACAAACGCAATGAATTTTGCGCACTGTCCTTTCTCAGGCTATAATCCCTATGCCGAAAACACCCATGATCTACGCCACGGGCTTCTTGGCGGAAATACGGTCTCGGTGCAAGGAACCATTTTTAAAAACGATGGTGTAACTCCCGTAAGCAATGCAATGTTGGAAGTTTGGCACCTTTCCCCTAATTCAAAAAAGTATAGACATCGTGGAAAACTTCAAACCGATGAACACGGCAGCTACAGATTCCTGACCGATTTTCCAAACAAGGAAGCAGGCCGGCAAGCACGCATTTATTTTAAGGTTTCCACAGCAGATAAAATAGAATTCACCGAATTGCTTTTAAGTCAAAACGGGCCGCTGATCACCAGCACACATTGGGAAAAAAACCAAACTTTGGGCGATAGGCTTTTCCCGAAACAGCAGGCGGGTGTGGGACGTGCTGAAATTCACTTTAATTTTTCAATTTAAAACCTAATCTAAAAACCAGAAAACCATGGAACCATTTATCGGACAAATTCAAGCATTCGGATTTAACTTTGCGCCCCGAGGCTGGGCCAAATGTGATGGACAAATATTGTCCATTGCCCAAAATACAGCTCTCTTTTCATTGCTCGGAACTATGTACGGCGGCGATGGACAGACCACCTTTGCCCTGCCGGATCTTCGCGGTCGGTTTCCGCTTCACGCGGGTCAAGGACCAGGGCTTCCCTTTTATCAACAAGGTCAAGTTGGCGGGGTGGAAAACATTACGCTACTTACTACCAATATGCCCGCCCACTCCCACCAATTTCAACTTCAAGCGGCCGAGGAAGGTACGGTTGATACCCCGGGCGGTGCGTTTGTGGCAGGCAACGGAACCAATGCTTTTGCTACCTCGTCCAATTCGCTAATGGCAGTCAATACTGTTAGCACTGCCGGAGGAGGCCAACCTTTTTCAGCAAAGAATCCATATTTGTGCATTAATTATTGTATTGCTTTGGTCGGTATTTATCCATCGCGAAACTAAGCCGGGTGAAACGCTCCATTTGTTACTAAAATCTCCCCAGATTGAACTTAAAAAAACAACCATGAAAAAAATTACACTTTTAATATTGCTGCTTTTTGCAACACTGGCAGGCAATAGCCAGACAGCCCTAACGGCCGGCGATATTGCCTTTGTAGGGACCAATTCAGACGGGGCCACCAATAGCGATGACACCGTGGCCTTCGTACTACTGAAGGATATTGACGCTGCCACAACCATCATTTTTACCGATATGGGGTGGAACGATGGCACGGGTTTTTATGCTGTTACCGGCGATGGGGAGTTCACCTGGACTTCGGGAGTTGCCCGAACTGCAGGCGAGGTAGTAACCATAAACATGGGTCCCTTATATCCTGCTGCATACAGCTCCATCGGGGATCAACTTTTCGCTATCCAAGGTTCTACTGCGGCTCCCATTTTTATTGCAGGCCTGCAATACAATGATTTTGCGGGTGACGATGCAAATTGGGACGGAGCCGCGACTAGCAATTCAACATCGGCACTTCCGAACGCCCTGGTTACGGGAACGACTGCGGTCCGCTTGGTGCCGGAACAAGACAATTGGCAGTTTAGCTGTGCACTCGCAGGGGGACCCGTAACGGGAACGGCCGCCCAAATTAGGGCAATTGTCAACAATAGAGCGAATTGGGCCGGCAATGACACTGCTCCCTATGTTCCCGCCCTGGAGGCAGGATGTAGTTTTACGGTAAGCAGCGGGGGCGATACTACGCCGCCTGTTATTGTCTGTGCGCCAACCCCCGCCCCAATTACGGCCGGAATTAATGGGCTGGCCACAATTCCCGACCTTGTTTCCGGAACCACTGCTACCGATAATGTTTCCCTACCTGCAAATATCACCATTACCCAATCCCCAACCGCAGGAACTACAGTAGGCGTTGGGGTGTACTCCGTAGTTCTGACAGCAACCGACGAGGCAGGCAACAGCGCAACCTGCACCATTACGGTAACCATAAATGAACCACCCTTCACCACCCTAAACCCGGGGGAAATTGCTTTTGTTGGGTTTAACCTGGACGGAAATGATGGGTTTGCTTTTATTATTCTTAAGGATATAATTGCAGGAACGAATATTAAATTCACGGATTGTGGTGCATCAAATCCAAATGTAATTACGTGTGTTGGTGCGGGAGGCGAGGGCAGTGCCACTTGGTACGCTCCATCGGCCATGATGGCGGGCGATATCGTTACCCTTCCGGGAAGTTTTTTGGCGGGCAGCATTTTGTCTTCCATCGGCGATCAACTTCTTGCCTATCAAGGTACAGCCGCTGCTCCCAGTTTTATTACGGCCATCCACAGCAATGTTGAAATAGGTGTTACGAACGATGCCGATTGGGATGGCGCCAACACCTCAAATTCCACCACAGCTTTACCCGACCAATTGACCAATGGAGTAAATGCTATCAGGCTTTATGTTGCTGGCACACCCGAAACCGAAGTTGACAACTGGCAATTTGATTGTGCCGCTGTGCCGGGAGGGTTTCCGATTACCGGAACGGCACTTCAGCTTTCTGCAATTATTAATGACATTCAATATTGGACGAACAATGATATAAATGAATATGTTCCTGCGGCAAAAGCGGGCTGTCTGTACAACGTTTTGCCTCCCGATGTAACGCCTCCAGTAGCGGTTTGCATGGACGCTACCCTTCAACTGGATGCCACCGGAAACGCCACCCTACTTGCCAGCAATGTTGACGGAGGTTCCAGTGACGATTCAGGATCGTTTACTCTTAGTGTTTCTCCGAGTACATTCACCTGTGCAAATGTGGGAGCCAATACCGTTACGCTAACCGTTACCGATCCTTCCGGAAACAACAGTACTTGTACGGCAACGGTAACTGTGGAAGACAATGTGGCCCCAACAGCCAGCTGTCAGGCTTTTACCGTACAACTGGACGCTACCGGAAATGCGGTTATCGCAGCTACGGACATTGACAATGGCTCATCGGATAACTGTGGGATAGACACAATAACCGTTTCCCCTTCAACTTTCACTTGCGCCAATATTGGCGCCAATTCGGTAACCCTGACCGTAACAGATGTAAATGGAAACAGTTCAACATGTACTGCAACCGTTACCGTGGAAGATATTGTAAATCCGGTGGCGAGCTGTTCCAATATTACCGTTTCATTGGATGCTGCCGGCAATGCAACAATTTCTGCGGCCGATGTGGATAATGGATCCACCGATAATTGTGGTATTGCCTCTCTATCGGTTTCGCCCAGTAGTTTTAGTTGTTCTGATGTTGGAACGAATACGGTCATTTTAACAGTAACCGATACCAGCGGAAACACGGCTACCTGCAGTTCAACGGTTACGGTGGAAGATACGGTTTCCCCAACTGCATTGTGCCGAAACATTACCGTTTCCTTGGATGCTACCGGAAACGCCACGATAACCGCCGCCGATGTAAACAATGGCTCCTCGGACGCTTGCGGGATTGCCTCCCTGTCTGTGGCTCCTTCCGCGTTTACGTGTTCCGATCTAGGCGCAAACAATGTTACGCTTACGGTAATTGACATTAATGGGAATACGGAAACCTGTATCGCCGTGGTAACGGTTACCGATCCCTTGAGCACTTGTAACCAACCACCTGTGGCAGTATGCCAACCGGTAACTGTAAACGCTGATGGAAATTGTCAAGGCAACGCTCAGGCTTCAGATTTTGATGGTGGCTCCAGCGACCCCGACGGGGATCCGCTAACTTTTACGGTTAGTCCCACAGGGCCCTATCCCGTGGGCGTTACCAATGTTACGCTTACCGTAAGTGACGGTACTCTTTCAGACAGTTGCAATACTACCATTACGGTGGTTGATAGTACGCCACCAACTGCAAATTGCGCGGCTCCGTTCACCATTCAACTTGATGGAAATGGAAATGCAAGTATATCGGTTGCGGATATTGACAATGGAAGCACCGATAACTGTGGAATTGCCTCGACCGCAATTGATATTACCGATTTCACTTGTGCTGATGTGGGCCCAAATACGGTGACCTTAACAGTAACGGATGT
>JBLXCF010000005.1:65759-203898 GCA_048265145.1 Aequorivita sp. | reverse complement strand
CAATGGAATGTCCAAAGAATTGTGGTGCGTAATAAAAGGTCGCGCCGCAGCACCGCCTGGGATTGGTTGCAAAACGGGGGTCTCCACTTCAAAATAGCCGCGTTCGTTAAAGAACGTTCGCATGGCGTTGAAAAGTTTGGTGCGCTTTATGAAAATTTCCTTCACATGTGGATTGACCACCAAATCTGCGTAGCGTTGGCGGTAGCGTTGCTCTGGATCTGTAAACGCATCGTGTACCTTGCCATCGGCATCCACACGTGGTTGCGGCAAAGGCTTTAGCGCCTTGCTCAAGAGGGTAAATTTTTTCACCAATATGGTTTTTTCGCCCACTTGTGTTTTGAATAGTTCGCCTTCAATACCGATGAAGTCGCCTATATCCAAGAGTTTTTTATACACCTCATTATAATGGCTTTTGTCTTCGCCCGGACAGATTTCATCGCGGTTAAAATAAACCTGTATGCGCCCCTCCGCATCCTGAAGCTCGGCAAAAGATGCCGATCCTTGGATCCTTCGGGACATCAACCTTCCGGCAACCACCACCTTTTTTCCTTCCTCAAAATTTTCCTTTATCTTTTTTGAAGTAGTGTTTACAGGGTATAAATCCGCGGGATAGGGGTTGATTCCACGCTCGCGCAATTGGTGCAGTTTTTCTCTACGGATTATTTCGACTTCAGATAGTTGCATACGGTATTTTCTAAAATAAGGCTGCAAAGATAGGGAATTGTGGTTTTAAAGTGGCCTTTGGCCTTTGGCTTTTAGCTTTTAGCTGTAAGCTTTAAGCTTTTTGAAATTTTGAATTTTGAATTTTGAATGTTGAATGCTATGTTTTAAAGTGGCCTTTGGCTTATTAAGCTGTTAGTTGTTAGCTTTAAGCTTTAGGCTTTTAGCATTCAAAATTTCGCAAGGCAACTTGTTCAAAAAATATTGGATTTTAAATTGTAGTTTTGTTTCCTATGAGTCTATGGCGTGTTCTTCTTGCTATTCTTTTTCCCCCTTTGGCCGTAATCGGCAAGGGCTGCGGTTCAGTGCTGATTGTTTTTATTCTTACGGTTTGCGGCTGGATTCCGGGTGTAATAGCCGCCCTAATTATTTTGAATAACCCTAACAGATAACCTTATGAAACCGAAACTACTGGCCCTTTTCGCCGCCGCGATCTTCGTTACAAGCTGCCAATTTACCGAAACCTTGGTATTGAACGAGGACGGTAGCGGCTCCCTCTCGGTGGAGGCGAACCTCAACGAAATGATGGCTTTTGGCGGACAGATGATGGCCGATTCCATGAAGGTTAAATTGGATACGCTTATCGTGATGGGCCAATTTCTGGAAGCAAAAAAAGACAGCATCGCCAAACTTTCAAAAGAACAACAAACCAGACTTAAGAAAATGGAAAATTTCAATATCCATATGCTGATGGATACAGAGGCCAACGTAATGGTGTATGACGTTTCCACCCAATTCAAAAAGGTAGCTGAAGCGAATGACATCCTGAACACCCTGCAACAGGCGGGTAGTATTATTCCGGACCCGAGCGCCTCCACCGAAGTGAAGGGCGATGCGGATGCCCCGGATATAATTGGTGTAACCTATTCCTTCAGCGCTGGCATTTTTAAGCGCGATGCCTACATTAAGGACCAAGCCCTTCATCAAAAGGAAGTGGATAGCCTGCAGCAGGCCGCCGCTTTTATGGGCGGTTCCAATTATACACTGAAATATACCTTTCCGAAGAAAATAATGAAGGCCTCCAACCCCAATGCTACCTATTCGCTGGACGGAAAGACTATTACCGTACAGCAACCTTTTCTCGAGTATTTTAAGAATCCTGATTTGTTGGATCTGGAAATAACCTTGGAAAAATAGCAACTTCGGCAATGAATTTGTAACTTACCTGCTACTAATTAAAAAACCATACGCAATGAAAGCGCTCTTTTTATTGATTCCATTATTGATGGCCAGTGGCTGCAAAACCCAACCCACCGAAGCATCAACCACCCAAAACACGAGTATCGGGGCCGCAACCAACAAACCCTCGGGCTGCCCTGAGGAAGGCAATTGCACGGTTAAAATACATCAACAAAAAACTCTGAATATCCAAAAGGACGATACCGGGGCCTACTATCCACAAATGGTTGCCGGAGAAACCACGGTGGTGGAATATACCTACCTGAAAAAAGGCCCGGAAGGCACTGCCGATGGCGATTATTCTGAAACCATCTTTTTTGAAATTCCGGCTGGCAATCAAAATCTGAGTAAAACCGATGCCGCCCTTCAGCAAGTGAAATTGCTGTACGGCAAACATTGTTTTTGCCGCGAGGCGGGCTATTATCCGGTTACCGAGGGCACACTTTCGGTTGTCAAGAATGCCAAGGAGCTAAAATTCAACCTTTCCTTTAAGATAAAAGAAACCTCCCAAGTGGTTACAAATATTTCGGAAATAGTTAAACCCTAAACTTTAGCACTAAGACGGTTTGAACCAGGACGTTTTGAACCACGACGGTTTGAACCAGGACCGCTGCGCTGCACGAAGCATGACGGTTTGAAGCACGACAGTTTGAAGCACGACCGCCGTGCTGCACGAAGCAGGAGGGTTTGAAGAACGACGATTTGAACCACGACGGTTTGAAGCACGACAGCTGCGCTGTACGAACCAGTACGGGTTAAATTATGCCTCCATTAAATCTCGAATTCCCCAAAAAATAACAAACGTAGGACTCAAAAGTCGTGACTCAAAAAGTCGTGACTCAAAAAGTCCTTTTTCAATTAAGCATAAAAACAAAAAAGGCGTCCAAAATGTGAACGCCTTTTTTCCTAATCAATTATTTTAAGTTTAATTCTTAACCACCTTTTTGGTCGTTACCTTATTGCCGTTCTTCACAACAAGGAAGTACATTCCGCTTTCAACATAATTGTAATCCAATTGTCTGCTGAAAGTGTTGGAAGCATTAACATCATCAAAAGTAGATTGACCGATGATTCGTCCTCTTAAATCGTATAATGAAACTTCAATGTTGTCATTAGTAGCCGGTTTGAAGGTAAGGTTGAAGGTTCCGTTTGAAGGGTTTGGGTAAACCGCAAAATTTTCAAAGCTGAATTCTTCAACACCCACTGTTCCGGTAACGGTGATTACCGCGTTGTTAAGATCATAGAATATGTTGTTAGACGAAATAACCATCAATCTTCCCGTGGTGGTGTTCAGGTTGGGTACGTTCACCACTGCACTACCATTGTTCGGAACGCCCAACGCAACCGCAACCGGATAGGTAAGCCCGCCGTCCGTAGAGAACATAATGTCCACATTAGGGCTATCTACAGGAGCCACATCGGTTCCGGCCACATCCCAAGTAACGGTTTCTGTAGTTTGGGTAGTCCACGTAGTGGGTGCATTTTGTGAGGTAACCACAAATGGTCCAGATCCACCATCAGTAGTCACAATCATATTGTCACTATCAGAAGATCCTCCACCGGCCACGTTATCACGGACTGTCAATCTAAAGTTCATAGTTCTAGATACAGCAGGAACTACTTCCCACTTATTTGGTGTAGTTGGCCCTCCAAGTTGACCAGCAAGTACAAAATCAATATTTGGCATGTACCTGTCTGGAGATGACATTGGATCAATAGACCTAAATGCTGGACCAATAGATGAAGTGTTTTGTGGAGGCATGGGCGCAGGGTTATTATTTTGTTGTTCCCAGCAATAGCTTAAAACATCTCCTCCATTGGGATCTATTGCAGACCCTCTAAGTATAAAAGGTGTTGATTTCGGAATAGTATAATCAGGTCCCGCATTTGCTTCCGGCGGAAGGTTATTAGTAGGGGTTTGTACAGAACACTGACCTCCACCAAACTTTACAAAATTCCACATTTCATTAACACTGAAGCCGTGAAAATAATCGTCACTAACATTTTGTACGTTGGGCGGGCAAATACCTGCATAACCCATAATGGTTGATGCGCTTCCCGGTTCGTAGGATGCACTTGATCTTTGGCAATTATTATTTTGGGTATGGTTACCACCATATTGATGACCCATCTCATGGGATACATAATCTACATAGAAAGGATCACCTATAGGTTGGGGCAAACCAGTTACTCCTCGAGCTTTGTTAGGGCCACAAGGAGATTGCAATTGGGCAATACCACCACCTCCAGTAGTAAATACGTGACCTATATCATAATTTGCAAAACCTATAATACCATCTATCTTTGCTTGTATTTGATTAATTACATTTGGGTCATTATCCAAACCATCTGTAGCAGGATTTAAAAATATTATATCTTCGTTGTTTGCAATAATCACCATAGTTATGGCAACATCCCTTTCATAGATTCCATTTACCCTTGTCATAGCGATATTCTGTGCAGCCAAAACTGCTGCTTTTTTAACGGCATCGCTAGCTCCTGGATCAATGCCCTGATTGTTTAAATGCCAAAGGGAGTATTCGCCATTAGCAGCCAAAGCCAATCTAAAGGTTCTTAGCATACCATCATCGGCGCCCTTGTTGAAACCTGAATTTTCATCCATATTTGGCCGAGGACCTACCTGCTCTTCTACCATACAAACAAATGGCTCAAGAGCGGGTGGCAAATCTGTTCTTGAGTAGCTTATGTAGTATTGCTTATCCTTTGTATAAGGATCTATATAAACTGTAGCATGTTTTGCAGAAGTTATCATCACATTAACACCAAATGGCGAAGTACTGAATCTAGCAATAGCCGAAGGATCATCAATACCCTGGCCAACAAAAGAACGGATGTCCGGATGTTTTTGCTGTAATTCTTGTTCAAAGTTTGATGCATCTACAACTCTAAATTTTTGCATTTCACCATTGCGAACCGGAAGATCTATTATTGTATTAGAGCTTTTAAGGTTAGCTCTGGAAGGAGCGGTGGCAAGAATGGATTGCAATTCAGAAGAATTTAAACTGAAAAGTTTATATTCAGTAGGAATTGAATTTCTTAATTCCTTTATTTTTGAACCAACTGCCCTTTCTGAGACAGGTGTCCAGATTTTTGAGGAATTCTGTGCGTTCATCCCAAAGCATAACAGCAAAAAAGATAAAACCACAATAGATTTAAATGTACTTTTTTTCATTTTTAGGTGATTTATAAATGTGAATGTTTAGAACGTAAAGATAAGCGTCTTTAGGAGAATTAATAAATTTTTAAGAAATATTCTTTTAAGGTTTTCTTTTAAAACATCCTAACATTATAAATAAGATGGTGTTTAATCGAATTATTTTGTGTTTTATCCGATCTTTTTAAAAAAAAATTTACATTTAGCATATGTTTAACACTAACTCTTAAATATTATGAAAAAAATTACAATTTTTATGTTATTAGTTTTTGGAATTAATCTTTCAATAATGTCTCAGACTTTTACAAATTTGGTCAGTTACCCAGCAACGGACGGAAGCATAAGTTTTTATCATCAAAATGGTGTTGGTTATCAGATGACAAAACAGAGTATTCAAGGGGGGGGACAGATTTTAAATTTTCGTTATACGAATAGTTTTACCACATCAAATATTATGTCATTTAATAATTCTTCGCTTATAGTAGGTAATCCAATTATGACAAGTGAAAAATTTTATGTTAATGGAAATAGTACTTTTGCTGGTGTTGTTAAAATCAATCCGGAATTTACTTCAGGAAGCTTATTTCAAATAGGTCCATCAGGCAACCTTTATAATTTTAATACCTCTAGCAATGGAGCGATTAGCTCAAACATTGGGAGTTTTCGGTCTCAATTTTATTGTGATAATGCCTTAACCTACTTTAATTTACGTGACAAGAATAATAGTGAAATATTTAAAGTAAGTAATGATGCCAATGGTTCTTTCATTCACCTCCCTAAATTAAATTCAAGGATAGTAATTGGAGACTACGGTAGTTACAGGTCAAATGACGGAAAATTAATTATTAAGCAAGGAAATGCTTTAGTTGAGGGGGACATTACCACTGAAAATAATTTATACGTAGAAGGAAATGTTTATACAGATGGAAAAATTGGCATAGGAACTTCAAATCCAGATGAAAAGTTAACCGTTAAGGGAAAAATCCATGCAGAAGAAGTTAAGGTAGATTTAAGCGTACCGCCAGATTACGTATTTGAAAAATTTTATACGGGAGAGTCAACTTTAAAAAGTGACTACCAAATGCTCTCTTTACAAGAAATTGAAGATTTCACTAAATTAAACTTCCACCTGCCAAATGTACCTTCTGCAGAAGAAATTCAGAAAGATGGCTTAAAGTTAAGTGAAATGACGAGTATACTATTGCAAAAAATAGAAGAATTGACATTATATACAATCGAACAAGAGAAACGGATTAAGATCTTAGAGAGTAAATTATATTCACAAAAAAACTAATTATGAAATATTTACTATTTATTATCCTAGTACCTTTAAGTTTTTTTAATGTAAATTCTCAAAACTGGGATGAGATTCAGAGGTTAGACGATTTTGACGGCGGAACTGTACTAAATGTGGCTATAGACAACGATCACGCTTTAGTAGGAACTTCAAAGAGTAATGCACAAGGGACTATAATTGGTTCTGTTTATTTTTATGAAGTTGATTCTAGTGGCAGTTGGAATTTAGAACAAATTATTACAGAACCCCCTCAGCCACCATTTCAAATAGGAATGGGATTCGGAAATTCCCTAGCAATTGATGGGGACTATGCTATTATTGGCGCAAAAGATTTTTCAAACACATCACCCGCTAATTATATAGGTAAAGCTTTTATTTACAAAAAACAGAGTAATGGTATCTGGATTCAAATACAAGAATTGACAAATCCTGCTGTTTCAGATTATAGACCTGGATTTGGTCACTCGGTAGCAATAAAAGATGGCTATATTATAATAAGTTCTTATGGTACCGTTTGGCAAGGAGACGCCTACATTTTTAAAAAAAACAATAATGACATTTGGAGTATAGCGTCATATCTGGAAGCTTCAGATCCTGAATATACTGCATATTTTGGTTGGTCTGTTGATATAAATGACGATTATGCAATAATAGGGGCTCCTCAAAGAGAATTTAACAATAATGCAAATCAAGGAGCCGCCTATATTTTTAGCAAGCAGCAAAATGGCAACTGGATACAGACACAGAAATTATTAGCTTCAGATGGTGAGGAATATGACCGTTTTGGAGAATCAGTAAGTCTTGATAATAATCATATCCTTATTGGTACTGATATCCTCAATGGTTTTTCAGGACAGCTAAATAAACCAGGAAAAGCATATATTTTTAAACAAAACTCTAATGGAATCTGGTTTGAAAATCAAATCCTCAGAGCATCATCAAATTTTAATAAAAATCGTTATGGATATTCGGTAAGTATTGATAGAAACATAGCAATAATCGGATCTTTTAGTTCAAATTTTATTCCAGATTACAAAGGCTCTTTATTTGTATTACAAAAACAATTAAGTGGAGATTTCAATGAAATCAAGAACGTGTACCCATCTCAAAGTTCTTCATTTGATTATTTTGGTTACAGAGTTGATCTTAGTAAAAAGTATGCAGTCGTCGCATCACATGATGCAGCTTACATTTTTATGGGTAATAACAATTATTGTGATGAAAATTTAATTATTACTAGAAATGTTAATAGCGGCGATAACGATGTTCAGTCAGCTCTGAGTACAATTACAGCTACTAATATAATATATAGCGGAGGAGTTGCAGAATATGACGCTGGTGTTACCGTCTATTTAAAACCTGGCTTCAATGCAAAAACAGGATCAAATTTTAGAGGTTATATAAAAGGTTGTACTGAATCTACTTCAATTAAAATTGGTGAAAATTTGGTCAAAACTAATGAAAACCTCGTTTCTCAAAAAGAAAAGGTTCTAATTTTACATCCAAACCCAACTTCTGGTTTATTAAATATGAAGAGCGAAGAAAATATGTATAGCTGGGAAATTTCTAATCCTTTCGGGATTATTCAACGTTCTGGGACTTTTAAAATGACTGATGCAAAAAATGTAGAAATTGATTTGAGTAATCTTATAACCGGAGTTTATTATGTAAAGGTGGTTTTTCAAGATGGTGAAATAACTACGAAAACGCTTATCAAAGAATAGGTATATTTGCAGTTAAACTAAAGTCATCTTTTGAACAGGTATATTGAAGTTAATTATTTAGGCTTAAAAGATTACAAAGAAACTTGGGATTTCCAGGAGTCGCTTTTTCAAAATATTCTGCAGCTAAAAAGTAAAAACAGAAAAGATAATTTGGAGCAGGCCACTCCAAATTATCTGCTGTTCGTAGAACACCCCCACGTGTACACCCTCGGAAAAAGCGGCCATATTGAAAATTTGCTCATTTCAGAGGAAAGGCTAAAGGCCATAAATGCAACATTCTATCAAACCAATCGCGGAGGCGATATCACCTACCACGGACCCGGCCAGATTGTAGGCTATCCAATCTTGGATTTGGAAAATTTTTTCAGCGATATCCACCTCTATCTACGCCTTTTGGAGGAAACGGTCATACGCACCTTGGCCGAATACGGCATAAGCGCCGGCCGCAGCACTGGCGAAACGGGCGTGTGGTTGGATGTGGGCACACCCTTCGCCCGAAAAATATGTGCCCTGGGGGTTCGCGCCAGCCGCTGGGTTACCATGCACGGTTTCGCGCTGAACGTAACCACCAATCTGGGATATTTTGACCACACAATCCCTTGCGGCATCAAAGGCAAAGCGGTTACCTCCATGGAGGTGGAGTTAGGCGGGAAACCCATTTCCACGGCGGAAGTGAAGACTATTTTAATAAAGCATTTCAAAATTCTTTTCGGTGCCGAAATCGCCCCTTTGCAATTAAATCCAATGTATTAATTTCCCTTGGATAAATTTTTCCAGCGCTCCCCTTCCTCCAAAACGGCCCAAAAAATTTGTATATCTTTGTGCTGCATTTGGTTTGCGGCTGAAGTATTTCAGCGGCAATTAAAAGGGAAATAGGTGAAAATTACTCACTTGGCGCAATTTGAAGCAGCCTCCGTATTTCAGCCCTATGCTGTACCCGCAACTGTAAGCTTTGTTCCCAAAGGGAATGCTCGATAATAAGACTTCAAACAATCCACTGTCATTTTTTTTGGCGGGAAGGAAAATTTTCGGGACGCGAGCCAGGAGACCTGCCAAATTGCCATTTTTGAAATTGAACGTCTTCGGGTAAAAGGCCTCCATTTATGATTGCATCTTGCACACACTTTCACTATGGCAACCTCCTTTTTCCGAAGGTGAATTTTTTTTTCATCCCTAAATCCGAACATCCGTAACACCTAATAATTATGGCAAAATACAATCTATGGTATATGGCGGGTCTGGACGTTTTTCTTCAGTCCCTCCAAAGTAAAAAGGCAAAACAGGTTCTGAATGAAATTAAACCGGCCCCCTATGTTTCGCCACTGCAAAGCTGGGGGGTGACCACAGATTTTTTCACGCCAAAGGCCGTGGCAAATGCGGCGGAAATAGACCGCTCAACCCTGGAATTTATGCAAAGTCAATTTCAATGGAAAACGGATATCAGCGCAATTTTGGAAAATCCGTACGACGCCTTGATCGTTACCACCGCCACAGAAAAAATAGTTTGGGCCAATTCTGGGTTTAAAAAAATGACCGGTTTTGAACCCCGATTCGCCATAGGAAAATCACCCTCCTTTTTGCAGGGGCCCAACACTTCCCTTAAAACAAAGGCGCGAATAAAAAAGCAGCTACGGAAAGGCATTCCCTTTACGGAAAAATTGCTGAACTACCGAAAATCCAATGAAACCTATTGGTGCCAAATACACATTATACCCATGTTTAACGCCAAGGGAATTTCACATTTTTTGGCCTTGGAAACAGAACTATTATGACCCTAAAAGAACGAATAGCGACAGCCGAAACCCGTATATTCAAAGCGGTGTTTCCCAATACTACCAATCATTACGACACCCTTTTTGGCGGCACGGCAATGCAGTATATGGATGAAGTGGCCTTCATTACCGCCACCCGCTTCAGCCGCCAACGAATGGTTACGGTTTCCTCGGACCGAATTGATTTTACCAAACCCATTCCCGCAGGGACCATTGTGGAATTGGTGGGCACGGTGATCCATCTTGGCCGCACTAGCCTTAAGGTGAAAGTGGATATTTTTATAGAGGAAATGTACAGCTATACCAGAGAGAAAGCGGTAAGCGGGGTTTTTACCTTTGTGGCCATTGACGAAAACAAAAACCCCATTCCGGTAGCGTAACGCTTTGTTTATAAGGATACTTTATTGGAATTGTTCGTTTTAATAACAGTCCATTTTCAACTGGCCGTTTCCTATAAAAACATCCAGACTGCTCTCAGTCCCTTCCAGGATTTCCTCCAAAATTTCAAGCACCCCGTGCTGCATGGACAAGGAGCCGCAGATCATCACCACACCGCCTTTTGTAAACGTTTCCACAATTTTTTCGCCTTGCGCAAGCACCAAATCCTGCACGTATTGCCCAGGAACTTCCCTTGAAAAACAGCGTTGCACCTCAACGCGTGCAGCGCCGAGGGCTTCCCTATTTAAAAAAGCCCCATAAATTTCAGCCGAATCTTGGGTTCGTCCGCCCCAAAGCAGTTGAATGGTTGCCGTTTTGCGCTCGTCCATCATTCCGAGAAACGGAGCGATTCCGGTGCCGTTGGCAATAAATATGGCGCGGTTGGTCTTCTTCGGAAAGTGGAAATTTGGATTGGGCTCAAGGGCGGCCTTCAATATTTCGCCGGGGTTTAGGCCGAAAAGAAACGAGGACACCTTCCCGAATTCGTGTTTTTTGATGCTGAGCAAAATTTCAGCTCCAAATTTGGCAATGGAATACTGTCGGGCTGTTTCAACATGCTTGGGATGTACCGAAAGCAAATCGCCAGATTGAAAGCGCAGCCCTCTCTTCGGCCTCAATCGGAGCAAAAAGGTATCGTCGCTGTTTAGGCCGGTAATTTCAACTACCTCAAAGGATTGCTGTTTCAGTTTTTTCGTTTCCTTGGGCGGGGCAATTTGTAAATTGATACCCGATTTTTCGCTGTATTTTTTAGCCCATTTTTTGAAATCGGTGAAATCGGCGTTATCGATTTTGTATAGCGGCATAAACGGCGTGAACCCTTCCTTGGCCTGCAAAAGTGCGTCAATGGTAATGGCAAATTGGCAATAGTCGGGATATTCCAAGGAGCCAAACCCAATAACCGCATAGGTCAATTTCGCGGGCTGCTCGATGGTTTGTAGCAGCACCTCAAACTTGCGCGCATTCGTGGGTGGCTCGCCTTCGCCATAGGTGGAAGTCAGAATAAGCAGTTGTTTTGCCTTTGCGTAGGTTTCGTAGTGGTTCAATTCAGTGAAATAAACCTGCTTTCCCGCCTTTGTGAGCGCTTGGTATAATTTATTGGCAAAATTGTAGCTCGAGCCCGTTTCGGAACCCACGAGAATGATGTATTCACAGGCATCCTTGTGGGGCATGGCAGTAAGCGGCATTACTTTTTTTCTTCTTCGCAAAGTCATCACAAAGCCCGAATACATAAAGAAAATAACCGAGCCGCTGGCCAACAAAAGAACAATGGACCACCAAACGCTGCCTTCCCCGGTGTGCAACTTAAAGCTAAGGCGCGTGGCCAGAAGCGTGAATGGATATTCGGCGGAAGCAACGATGGCCCCGGTGTGTTGATTTACCTGAATTTCCCGATCCTTTAACGCTATGCGGAAATAATCTTCGGAATCGTCCGAAAAGGGAAAATCCATCCTACGCACCTGCGAGAGCATTGTTTTTTGGAACAAAGGAATTTCACCGGGATTTTCAAAAGTGATGCTTTTTTGGGAGGTGGAAATTTCTTCAAAATGTAATTTGGTACTAGGCAGCAGTTGAAATTTTTCTGCAGAAAGATAGGCTCCCGTAACCGCAAGAATGAGTATTGGCACAAAAAACCAACGACTCAGAATTACGTGATAGCGCATTTCAAAATACTCCTTCTGAACCTTGGAAAAGAATTTTCTGAAACCACCCTGCCGCCTGGCGAGCAAAAAGAGCCCCGTTACGGCAATCAGCACCAAAAGCAGGGAAACCAGGCCGACAAAAAACCGGCCCAGACTTTTTAAGAAGAGCGATCGATGCAGGTTGGTGGTAAAACTGAAAATCTCGGGACGTTTCGGTACTTCGCCCAGGGAGGCTCCAGTTTGTGTATCAACGTAGATATCCTTGGTCTCAAAATCTTCCGTAAGCACTGAGGCTTTCACAAACCCAGACGATTCCACTTCCAGGGCAAAGACTTCGTCGTAGTTTTCTTGCAAGACAGCAATCGCCGTTGCCAGGGAGACCTTTTCCAATGGAGCTTTTGCATATCCCTTGGTCTGGTGGGCAATGGGCTCCAAAGCCAAAATGATACCTGTCGCGGACGCAACCAACAAAAAAGCCGAAGCCACGAGGGCCAGCACAAGGTGACTATATCTCCAAAGGGAAAGGGTCAATGTTTAGTCGTTAGATTTTAGATTTTAGATGTTAGAAGTTAGACCTCTTTATAAGAAAAATAAATTCTTAGAGTCTTATAATAAATAGGAGGTTTCTGAAATAGGCATAACATCTCATAACTAAAAACTAAAAATCAAAAACCAAAAACTCAAACCCATCAACCATCACTCAGACAGCATCCGCACATAACGGATGAACCCCTTGCCTTCCTGTTTGCTCTTCAAGTTGGAGGCGGTTAGCGGAAATTGAAGATCGTCCTTAAAATAATTTACGTCCTCCACCGAAGTTTCAAAACGGAGGCTGTAGCCCTTGTCAATTTTATCGACAGGAATTTGCAGCACGCTAACGGCACGCTCACCGCCGCTTATGGTTTCTCCGGAAATGGCATCAATATTCGGCCGACGCTTTCCATAGAATTTCCACCATTCGGTAATTTCGCTGTACCATTCGGGGTCTTTGCCCAACACTTGCAGGGTCTCTACATATTCGCCCTTGGGATTTAAAAGGGAAACAATTATATAGGCTCCCTCTCCACTATAATTGGTCATTTGGATCATACATTTAACCGCTTTGGTTTCCGTGGCGGTAAAACCGGCAATAAGAAACCCGACGAGCATCAGGGTTGGCACTATTAAAAATATCTTTTTCATATTATTTCAAAAAGTTAAGGGTAATGTTGTTTTTTTGCAAAAGTTCGTTCTCGCTGGCCAAATCATAGGCTGTTTCGTCAAAATCTGTTTTCACATTTTTATCGGCCCCCAGGGCTATCAAACTAGCCATTATTTCGGCGTTGTCAGATTTCATGGCGGCTATGTGGAGCGCGGTCAGCCCTTCGTCATTTTTTTTGTTTGGCGCAATCTTGAAATCGGCAAGTTTTTTAAGCAGCCCCAAATTGTTCTCCTTGGCAGCCACGTGGTACAAGGTGTTGCCCTGCCCTTGCACTTCATCCAGTTTTAAACCTTTTTTTTGGAGAAGCTGCAATTTGCCGTCAAAATCTTCGGGTTTTTTTGAATTGAAGGAAGTTGCCAAATAATAGCCCGCAGAGTTTCCCTCCACATCCTTGCCCAAAGCATTCCCGCCCTTTTCAAGAATAAATGCAACCACCTTGGCCGAATTGCTTCCAACGGCCAACAATAGCGGGGTTTGGCCCTTTTTGTTCGCCTGGTTGATGTCCGTTACATTTTTGGAAAGCAACTGAACTATTTCCAGCGAATTTCGAGAGGCCGCGTTTAGAAAGGGCGTATTCCCCTCGGCATCCTGTTGGTTTACGTCTGCTCCTGCCTTCAGGAAAAATTCAAAAATCGTTCGGTCGGAAGTGCCGAAAGCGAGCCGATGTAAAGGCGTATAACCGTCTGTCGTAACCACGTCTGGCTGTAGGCCCAAACTTTTTAAATATTCATAAACCGGCAATTCATTTTCAAATCCGCGCGTACCCTGGGCGGCAAACAAAAAGGCATTGCCACCGGTTTTGTTTGGGGTTTTATAATCCACGCCCTTTTTTACGAGCATTTGCAAAAAGGCTACATTCCCCCTTCTTGCAGCATAGTTGAAAATTCCGTTGCCGTCGTTATCCGTATCTTTGAGCGAAAGTCCTTTTGCCGTGAAATACTCCAAATCTTCCGCCGATTCTAAATAGGGCGCGGCCAACAACAAGGTAGTGGCGCCAGCCTGACTTTTTTCCTCGGAAAGTTTTACGCCCTTGGCAATAAACATATCATATATTTCAGGAGCTGTCAGGCCCGCACCCGCCGCAAATGTAAGGGGCGTTAGGCCGTGGCTGTCCAAGGCCGTGGTGGAGGAACCCATTTCCAAAAGTTTTTTAACCATGGGCGCATGGCCGGCATAGGCCGCCCAGTGTAGGTAAATCCTGCTGTCGTGGGTGCGTTTGTCCACCGCGTTGCCCTCCAGGGTCAATAAATAGTTGATGGCGCTTTCATCGGCTTTTTCAAGCAGGGCAAATACTACTGCATCAAAACCGTTTTCGTTCACTGCCGTGGCGTCATTGCCCTCGGAAATTCGAAGCTTTACGGTTTCCACATTTGGATTCTCTTTCCAAAAGGAACGTTCCAAAAAAACGTTTTTATGTTGGGCAAAGGAATTAAAGGCTAATAAAAACAGAAAGGTTTTGAGTACGGGTTTCATAATTTTT
Source organism: Aequorivita sp. (assembly GCA_048265145.1). GTDB lineage: Bacteria > Bacteroidota > Bacteroidia > Flavobacteriales > Flavobacteriaceae > Aequorivita. The sequence continues at coordinate 189,272 of JBLXCF010000005.1, read as the reverse complement.
TTTAATATGAAATATATCCCCAGCCAACCTCCCCTTAAAAGGAAGGCGAACCGGGAACATACTTATAGGGTTACTTTTTTACAAATGAATCGATAACGCCATCTATTGCGGCCTTGTCGTTGTATGCTTCTTCTTCAAACAAAAATTTAAACAGGGGTTTGTTGCTTACCTTTTCCTCTAAAGCCAAATCTTTATTGCGGGCATAAACCTCCTCCCATTTGGCGCGCACCAAGGCCCATTTGTCTTTGTGCTCCTTCCACCAGCTGGCGGCGGCGGCACAGCGGCTGTCATCAACTTTTACGTAGGTGTTATAGCCCTTTTCCTTGGCAAGAACAAAATCCTCGCTTCCTTCCTTGCGGACTACCTTTTCGTTGTCCTGATCGTGTATCCACCCGAAATCGGTGATCTCAACCCGGTTGCCGCGAACGGTCACGTTATAGTCACTTCGGGTGGTGTATTCCCTGCGTGGCAGAGGCGCATCGGTAGTGTTTTCCCAATAATGTTTTCCATCTACGTGCACCCAAGAGCCGCTGCCTTCATAACGGGGGCTGTCATCCACCTGAAACACTTTTTGGGTCCATTGGCCCTTTACTTCAGCGGGAGTTTTGGTTACATAATCCCACTTGTTGTCGGCGTCGTAGGTGTAAAGCTCGGTATTTTCATAGAGCCAATCCTGGCGCCAATGCTTCACGATGTGCGGATCATCGGGTTTGCCAACCTGCAACAGGTGCTGGATTACAATTTTATTGTCTTTGTCCTCAATCAATTCGGCCCATTCCAGACCTCCAGATATTTCATTTGGCGACGGTTTGTAGAGGGAATCCTTGCTATAATTGAAGGTTTCGGCAAAGTTGAAGGTAACCTCAAAACACCCGCACATATCCTTAATGGCCTCTCGGTCCAATTCTTTTTTATTTTGGGCCTGCATAGCAAAACCGGCGATGAGTGCACAGGCAAGCAAAAGTGTTTGTTTTTTCATTTTTCAGATTAATTTAAAATAAGTTTTTTTGAAACACTGTTCTTCCCAGTGTTGAACTTCACTATGTATATTCCCGATTGCAGGGCAGATAGATCTAGGCTCCTTTCATAAAAACCGTTGTTGGTGGCAATTTTTGAACTGTGCACCAATTGGCCCTGAATGTTGTAAACAGCAATTGAATTATCGCTGGAAGCTACGTTTTTCAGATCATACACCACATTAACAGTTTTATTTTTTGTGGGATTTGGATACAAACCGAAGGTTACCCCTTCTGAAATATCATTTAGGCCCAACAGCCCAGAAACATCCTCAAAATTGAAGCTTAAATTTCCGGTGCCGGAACCATCAAAAGATTCGAAAACCAAGCGGTAAACGGTGCTCGCGTCATACTTAATGTAGAACGCCAAATCTGTATTTATATCATAGCCACTGCCATTAAAGCTTTTCCAATCGTAGCCAATGGTGTTTATGTCTTCAGAATAATTTTGATTGTTCGGATTTGGGTTTCCGCCTGGCTCCTCGCTCTGAGCAACGGTTACGTTTGGATTGTGCAAGGCTCCGGTAACGCCATACATCATTCCCGGACCCACCTCGGTAACATATTTTCTGAACACCATATCCCAGGCTGTAGCGGCGGGTTCAGCTACCACTTCTTCATTGTTCTGAAGAGAAAAATAATTGTAGCGGTTGTCCGGATTGCTGCTATTGGAAACCGTGGCAGTGGTTTCGCCTACCCAGGCAGTTCCGTTCCAAGTAGCAAATTTGAAGGTATAGGCCCCGAAGTAATCCTCATTGATAAATTTACGGTAGGTACCATCGGCATATTTCAAAACAAAAATAATGCTTCCGCTAATGTGGTGGGTGGCCGGGTTGTACTCGCCCCAGCCGTAGGTAGCTGAGCCCTGCATAAAGGCGCCGTTGTCCCAATTGGTATCATCATTATAAAGCGGTGTCCAAGATGCTTCATCGGCCACATTAATGTTGTTCCATTGCGAGGCGCTATTGGCCGCTTCATAAACCTGTATGCCAATACCATCGTTCACGCGGATCCCGTGGTTGAAATTGTCATTTCTTAAAAAGGCGATGTCCCAGCTTGCCGCCTCATAGGTATTTGATGCCCCGGAGGAAAGTTTATAATATACCTCGTTGGCATAATTGGCGCCCATGGAAAGGGTCACATTGGTCTGTTGTGCTTGCGCAAATAGGCCCAAAAGAGCTATGGCCGTAAACTGTAATAGTTTTTTCATAGTGTTGGTTTTTTATGGGTTGCTGTTAATTATTGTAATAGTTCGTATTTAAATTCAGGATACCCGCGCTCGCCATTTTGGTTGAGCAGGGCGGTGAATTTCAGTTTATAAATGTTGTTGTTGGAATCCTTGATGATATAGAAAATAGTATCTATCAATTTTTTGTCGTTGTCAATAACATCCCTCCAGCTGGCACCAATGGTGCGCTGGTCTAGTTGAAAATTGCTTTGTATTATATTGGAAGCGGTAAAGTTGTCGTAGGCAATCTGATCGGTCGTTACGCTGTATGCCGTAACCCCACCTTTGCGGTTGTGCAAAACCCCATCAGAAAAACCATAACTTCCGGCGCCTTCTATGATGTTCGTAAAAACGGTAAAATTCAGGTCCCATTGGTCGGCTTCGGGCTCCACGCTCACCACCGAATTGGAATTGAAACTAAAAAACGTGGCGTTGAAACCCGGCGTTTTGGAAATGGTAACCTGCTGATGGCCAGTATCGTTCAATTTGGCATATTGCAGAATATAACTTTCGCCTTCCCGCAATATCCTAATTTTTCGCCATCCTCGGGCGTCGCCAGCTATGGCCACACTTCCGGGAATGGGCGTTTCGGTGCCCACTTCGTAGCCCAAGTTTACAAGATATACCTTGTTTTCAGCTTCGTTAAGCGAAATTTCATTGATGGCCGTTTTGTTGATATCGCCATCGGGATCGTCAATATAGGCAACGTTGGCCGGATCAAAAGTTCCCACGGCCACTTGGGGCAACAAATCCTGTACATCGGCCTCAGAAATATTGTCAATATTGGTTTCATTGAGTTCCGCAGCGGCCATATAAATGGACCCATTGATGCCCACTCGGAAACCTTCCTTTGAAAAAAACGCCAGATCCCAACTATCGCGACGGGCCTTTACGAATTTTTTTAAACTCAAATCCACATAAACCTGCGAGGGCTGGTTGGGCCCGCCCACCTCTGGGGCAATACTGCCTCCGGCCGATGCCTGGCTGTTCAGTTTATAGGTGGTAAACCCTCTGATCTCCGAATCGGGATAATCAATATTTAAAATGGTGAAGACAATTTCAGAGGTCTCATCCAAGTTTGCATTCAATTTATTGAAAACAAAACTGCTGCCGGAAGTTCCGCTTTGGATGGGAAGCGAAATTTTTCCATCCACCGCCGCAGGCTCCGTGGTGAAATCTACCCCGTAAACCGCATTTTCGGCAGAAAAGGAAACGGTATATCCGCCGTGGGATTGGGCAGGTTCGGAATACACCAAGCTCACGGTCTGGCTTCCTTCAATATCCATCAGATTATCCGATTGTTGCTCGAAAGCCACTACAAAGGGATCTGATGTTAGATTGTTGTCATCATCGCTACAGGCCGAAAAAAGGGCAAGCAGCAGGAAAAGGCTGAAAAATATTTTCTGTGTTTTCATCATATTAAAAATCTAAATTACAGGCCAATTTCAAAAAATAGGAACGGCCATAACCAATTTTTATCTGCGGCACCGGTCCGCTATGCCCACCGCCCGAAACAGTAGTCGTGCCCACAGTAGTAACGTCAAAAAGATTGCGGCAGCCCAGGGTGGCACTGAGGGTATTATTGAAAAATGATTTTTTTACCGAAGCATCCATCCAACTGTAATCATCGGTCTTTCCGGTTTCAAACACTTGTTCGCCCGCGTCGTTCGTGGTTTCAACAAACTGCTGCACTTCCCCTATATATTTGTAAAAGGCCGAAAAGGTTGTATTCCACCGCGGAATAGTGTACCCAACATTGGCATTTACTTGCAGGTTGAAGAGAAAATCGTCATTGCTGTTTCGGTCCTCCAAAATTTTGGAAACCCCTTGAAAAGAGGCGCCCAACTGCGCATTAAAGTTTCCAACAAATATTTCGTTCTCGGTGAAAACGCCCATGGCGCTATAGCCATCAATATTGCGGTATTGAAATTCCAACGGGGTTTGGTTGACCACGATCAGCTCAATCCGGTCCTTCAACCCTAAATAATTTAGGCTCACCTTGTTTTTCAATTGAATGTTGCCATTGCCGAGCGCGCTGTTCTTCTTCACATGAAAAAATGCCGAAACCCCCTTTTCGGGCAGCAGATTTGGATTTCCCTGCACGTTGTGGTTCACATCTACAAAATAGGTGTAGAGCTCTTCATAATTGGGCGTGCGGTTGGCCGAACCCAAAATGGCGCGCAATTGCCACCCGTTGTTCAGAATCTGCCTGGCACTAAGGTTGGCCAGAAACTGGGGCTCAAAGAGATTGCTGAACGAAACGCGAGCCCCGGGCCGCAACGAAAACCGGTCCGATAGCTTTATTTCCAATGAGGAGAACGCATCATAATTGTCCACACGCTGGGTTACCAATTCCTCACCCGGTTCCAGATCTACCGTAAAGGCGGAACCGCTCCCCCATTCATTCGTTAGTTCATATCCAAGTTGCAAGCTTAACCGTTCCGAGGGAAAAAGATTACTGAACGTTCCGCGGGAAAAAAATGCGTTTCGGCGCAGGTATTCCTGCTTTTCCACGTTTTCCTTCTGGTCCTTTCGGATAATATAGGTGTAGCGCTCCTGGTCCTTGGTTTGCTCCTGGTAGCTAACGGACACATTGAAGTTCAGATTCTGGAAGGCCGTGCCCGAGGCATTTAAATGATGATAAAACCGATTGTTGGTAAACTGGGCGTCCTGTGCCACCGGCCGCAAGGTATTGGTGGCGCCATTGGGCCTCTCGTCCACGGTTTTGTTATAGTCCTCTATCTTTTCATTTAAATAATCAAACCGATAGAATATCTTGTAGTTTTCCTCCGAAAATGACAACAGCATTTTTGCATTCTGTTGCAGCTTTGGAAGCCAATCGTGACCGCGAAGGTCATCGGCACGATCGTATTTCTCTCCCATCCTTCCATTCCAAAAGCCCTTAAAATCGTTGCGGGCATACACCACATTGGCGTAAATATTCTTGTTGAAATTATGACCAATTTTCAGGGACTGTATATGGCGCCCCCGGTTGAACCATTCGTATTCATCCCCGACGGACTCCTCCTGTACATAGGCATCAATTTCAGTCTTGGCTCCTGAATTTTTTTTTGTAATAATGTTGATAATCCCAGACACAGCATTGCTGCCATATTGCACGCCCATGGCGCCCTCCACAATTTCTACCCGTTCAATATCGTCCAGATTGATTAGGGTCAGGTCAGTATTATTGCCCACCCCTTCTTCATTAATAATGGGAACGTTGTCTATCAACACCTTAAAATATTCATCGTTCAGGCCAAAGAGGCTCACCCCGCTCTTGCCGGAGCCCGTGTTTGGAATAATATTCAGGTTAAGGGAGTTGTTCAGAATATCTGCAAGATTGTTTCCGGCCTGCCGCTCAATATCACGGCGGGAAATGACCTTTACCTCAAAAACCGATTTATCGACCGATTGTGGATTGTGCTGTCCGGTAACCACAACCTCCTCTAGCGATTCCCGTTTCAGGGAATCCTGCACGGGTTCATTTTGGGCCTTCAACCCTTGAAACAATAGGAAAGTTATTAAGGCGAAAAAGGTGATTTTCATTTTTAATAATTTCGTGCAAATGTAAAAAACAATTCTTATTTAGAACAAATAAAAATAGTTATTCTGCAAGAAACTGGTTCCGCGGCGGCTATGGGAATTTGGACAGAATCTACAGCATTTTCGGGTCTGCTGGGTTTGGGAGCTTTTAAAATGAAAACCCACAATTAAGGTGTTCATAGCGTGTATAAGGTATTAAAAAAATAGAATCTAAATATTTTGCTCTATTTCCATACCTTTTAAAGTACCAAAAAACATATCCTATTGAATCAGGAAATAACAAAAGAAAATTAAAAACTAAACCCAAAAATACCAGTAACCCCAAAATCACGGGCGCCGGGATTGTCCAGATAATTTCCTCGGAAGTTAAAATCAAGCCGGAAAATTCGGAAAATGTTGCCCACCCCCACGCTCCATTCCCAATAAATGTCCTCGGGCGCGCGATAGACAATATTGGAGGCGTTTAAATCTATGTTTTCCTGGGAAATGGTGCCATAAACGGCGCGAAACCCTACCACCTCCCGAAGGTCAAGTTTGCGAAGCAACGGAATTCTTGAAAAAATCCTGCCGCCAAAATTATGTTGCAAATGAACGGACGCATACGTATCGCTCACAAACTCGTAATAATCCAACTGGGTAAAACTATTGAAAAGACTGAAATAGGTTTGGTTTCCGGGAATCGGGTTCAACAAGCTGAGCGGCACCGCTCCAAAGGTTTTTCCAACCTCAATGGTGCTGAACAACCGCCCAAAGCCACCAATATTCCACGGCTGGGCGTAGAATGCCTGCACTTTTTTATACTCAAAATCCCCGCCCATCACGTCCTTGAGCCCATAGGAATATCCCGCATAAAAAGAGGGGAAATCCCCATCGTTTACCACGAGCCGCTCCACCCCGTATCCCGTTGTCTTTCTTCCGGGGGTGTAATAAAAACCCATTTCAATTTCCGGCTGGCTGAGCTCGCTCTTTATCTCTCCTGTAAATTGGCCGTCCTCGACAACCTTATAGTCGATACTAAAAGTTTCGGTAGCCGATTTAAGGGTGCGATAGGAGCCCGTGAGCCGGATCACAAAATTTTTCCATGGTTCAATATCAAAACCAACGGTGCTGAGGTTGATGCGCGAAAGCCGGTCGTTGCTGCCCACGGAGATCAGCGAGGAACTGGCCAGGCTACGGCCCAACACATCATTGCTGTTGGTAAGGCTTGCACCGGTCTGCTCCACATCGCGCCGGTTGCCTCCAAAGACCGTCAACCGCGAGCGTCGGTCCAGCAGCCATTTTCCGGAAACGCCGTATTTAAAACGGTCGTCGCCAAACCCATAGGCTCCAAAAACCTCTATCCGCCACGGGTCGTGCTGTCCAAAATAGGTGCGGCCACCCACCCGGATGCGCAGTCCTTCGGCCTCATTATAGCCGAAAATGGAAAACACAGGACCCAAATCAAAATTGCCGGTTTCGTAATAGCCACTGGCAAGCGTCGCCCCTAAATTGTAGAGATTCTTGAAACGAGGCACGGTTTTCAGCGTGTCCAACATTTTATAGACCCCCTTTTCGTCCTTGCTTAGTGCTTCCATCCTGTGTTTTTCCCAATATTCGTCCGGCCTGTTATAAACTTCAAATTGATAGGGATCCACCTGCTCGCGGTAAAAATTCTTATCCTTCGGAATGTTGAACACATAATTGTCATAAAGCGTACTGCGCTTTCCATAGACCCCTTGGGCCGCCTCCTTTTTGCGGAAACTGAAATCGCTCATAAAATAATCGCGGGTAATTAGGAAGATGGAATCGTTCAGCACTTCAAACTCCTGTTCAATATAGACGTCGCGCACCCAGTTCAAATTGGCACTCTTGGAGGCCTGCAGATTGATTTCCTTGATGGCCCAAGTGGTGTCGTTTACCCAAAAATCACCCTTAAAGGTAAGTTCGTTTTTTCGACGTGGATAGTACACAATATTGTAGCACCATTTGTCGCCAATATAGGCGCTATCGCGAAGCACATAGTTATAGACGTCGATGCCCGTTCGGGAGAGCGGACTGGTAAAGGCCTTATCGAAAAATTTTAGGTAATTGTCATAAACGTCATATTCCTTATACAGATCCTTCACAAAGGCGATTAGGGCCTGGTTGTTCTCAAAGCCCGAATTTTTATTCGCTTCAAGAATTTCCTTTTCCGCCTTTAAGATATTATCGCCATACACCTTGGAATAGGCTTCATTGATAAATACGGGCAGGTAAGTCTTTCCGGTTACATTGGAAGTATCGGTCTGCTCAAAAATAAACTCCATGCCCTTGAAAATGCCATTTTTCATAAAGGCACTGTCAATGGTATTGAGGTCGAACTCTAACTTTTCGTATTTGTCGTACTGATATTGTTTGAACTGCTTTACCCCGTTCTGTCGACGATTCTCCCAAATTTTGCGGAGGATATCAATGGCGGGATTGTCCTTTTTTGAAGTCTTTCCGCTATAGACCACCACTTCGTCAAGCGCATCGGCACTTTCTTCAAGGACAATTTCCATGGTATAGGTGCTACGGGCAGTTAATTCCACTTCTTTGGTGTCATAACCCAAGAATGAAAAAACGACTGTCTTATAGGTCTTGGCACTTTCCAAATAAAAACGCCCGTTCTCATCGGAAATCGTTCCCTCTTGGGAATTTTTAAAAAGCACATTCGCAAAGGCCACAGGATAGCCCGACCCGTCCTTTATGGTGCCGCTTACCTTTGTTTGGGAAAAAATGGAAAAAGAGGCCAGGCAAAACAGAAAAAATGGAAATAGTTTCATTGCGTTTAAAAACCTCTATTTAAATATGGAATTTTTCCTGTTAGTATATTTTTATTTATTTACGGATTTGCAAAGTAGGACTGAAGGATTGAAAATTTAGATTAGTCCACGGCAAAAAACAAAAAGCGTAAGCCCGCCGACAACAAAAAAACCCCTCACCATTCAACACTAACCACTCACAACTCACAACTCACCACTCACCCCTTATAAAGCACCTTATTCACCGCCTTAACCACATCTTCACTATTGGGCAGCCATTCCTCCAACAAGGCGGGCGAGTATGGGGCCGGAGTATCAGCGGTATTTATTTTTACGATTGGCGCATCCAGATAATCAAAAACATGTTTTTGCACCTGATAAGTAATTTCGGTTGCCACGTTGCCAAAAGGCCAGGCCTCTTCCAAAATCACCAACCGATTGGTTTTCTTCACCGATTCAAAAATGGTTTTGTAATCCATCGGGCGAATGGTCCGCAGGTCAATAATTTCACATTCAATTCCATCCTCGGCCAGTTTTTCCGCGGCTTTGTATGCCTCTTTAATGATTTTTCCAAAGGAAACAATGGTAACGTCCTTCCCCTTTCTTTTGATATCCGCTACGCCAATGGGGATTAGATACTCACCTTCCGGCACCTCGTCCTTATCGCCGTACATCTGCTCGCTTTCCATAAAAATCACCGGATCGTCATCGCGGATGGCACTTTTCAACAACCCTTTTGCATCGGCGGGATTGCTGGGCACGACCACTTTCAATCCGGGACAGTTGGCATACCAGCTTTCAAAAGCCTGGCTGTGCGTGGCGGCGAGTTGCCCTGCAGAAGCCGTGGGTCCCCGGAAAACGATGGGAATGTTGAACTGCCCGCCGCTCATCTGTCGCATCTTGGCGGCGTTGTTTATAATTTGGTCAATCGCAACAAGTGAGAAGTTGAAGGTCATAAATTCAATGATGGGGCGGTTGCCGTTCATGGCCGAGCCCACGCCTATGCCCGCAAATCCCATTTCGGAAATCGGGGTATCGATCACGCGTTTTGCGCCAAATTCATCCAACATTCCCTTACTGGCTTTGTAGGCACCATTGTATTCGGCAACCTCCTCGCCCATTAAATATATAGTTTCATCGCGACGCATTTCCTCGCTCATTGCCTCGGCTATTGCCTCTCTGAATTGTAGTGTTTTCATATCTCGGGTAGCGGATAAATTTTGATTAAATATCATTTTAAAACGTAAATCCCCAAAGCCCGACAAACATCGGCACAGGGATAGCAAAAATAAGATTTATTCTTGGTATGTGGCAATTATTAAGATAAATGGTGGGATTTCTCCTTTTTAATGAAGGTAATAATTTTATGGAACGATATAAATGCGCTTAGCCATCTATTGATTTAAGTGAAAATAATTACCATGATAATGAAAAAATGACCTATTTAAATGAAAAAAGGGATTTGCTATTTTTTTAAATAAAATTTGATTAACAAATCCTTAACGTTTAAATTTAAAAGATAAACGAACCGTCCATGAAACGAATAGTACCTTTTTTCTGCCTGTTGTTTTTTTCGGGCTTTCTTTTTTCGCAACAGGCGAAGATTGATAGTTTGAAAAATGTTTTGAAAATCTCGCAAATTGATACAACAAAATTAAATGCCTATTATGCATTAACCTCTATATACAGCAATTCGAATATAGAAGTAGCAGAGAAGTATTTAGATACAATGATGTATTTATCTCAAATTAAAAAATTAAAAAAATATGAATTAACTGGCTATTCGCAAGAAGGCGTTTTAGAATTCAGAAAAGGGAATATTAAAGGCGCAATAGAAATATGGAAAAAAGCATTAAAAGATAAAGAAATAAACAATTATTCAATACAAAAAGGAAATTATTATAACAATATTGCTGTTGGGTATAAAGCTTTAAAGATAAATGATTCCGTAGTTCTATATTTTCTAAAATCCATAAAGCTCAATGAAAAATTAAAAAACATTACAGGTCTAATTGCAAATTATTACTCTGTTTCTGATTTTTATTATTCACTTAACAATTTCGAAAAATCAATTTTCTATCTTGAAAAACTTCAAAAACTAGCATTAAGCACAAACGATTTAAATGCTATGGCCCGAACATATATTCTTTTAGCAAATATTAGTAGAAAAGAATATGATTTTAACGACGCTGTTAATTATTTCAATAAAGCATTACATTATTATAAAGTCCACGAATGGGATTACGCCCTACAATAAATATTTTGGTCTGCATAGTATGGAAAGTTAAATAAACCGGCCACAGATCCCATCTCCCCAGATTCTGAATCCCGTAACCGGTTTTGGGTTTGGATTTAGTTAAGTTGAAAAAGTTACAGTTTTGCCATAACCGGGATAAATGTGACAAAAACTATCTTCCTAAAAAATTTCCCGTGAAAATGTGCCTATTATAGATGAGAATTCCATAAATCCCTTTTAGAAAGAAGAATTTCCATTATTCTCAATCTTTCAGGGAAAATTTCCTATGCGCGCATAACAAAAAAGCCAAAATTATCCGTAACTTCGCCCACGGGCTTTTTTGAAAGCAGTTCGCCTTTCATCGCCCAAATGCTACAATCCAAAAACTGTTCTAAACAATGAAAATTTTAGTCTGTATAAGTCACGTTCCGGACACAACTTCCAAAATAAATTTTACCGATAACGACAGCAAATTCGACACCAACGGGGTGCAGTTTGTAATCAACCCAAACGACGAATTTGGCCTTACCCGCGCCATGTGGTTTAAGGAAAAACAAGGCGCAACCGTACACGTAGTGAACGTTGGCGGCCCCGAAACGGAGCCAACCTTGCGCAAGGCCTTGGCCATTGGCGCTGATGAGGCCATTCGTATCAATACGCCTGCGACCGATGGCTTTTCCGTTGCAAAACAATTGGCGAACGTTGCAAAGGAAGGCGGTTACGATTTGGTAATAGGAGGTCGTGAATCCATCGATTACAACGGCGGAATGGTGCCGGGAATGATCGCCAAAATGATCGGTGCCAATTTTGTAAACACCTGCATCGGACTGGAAGTGGACGGCAACACCGCCACCGCAATCCGCGAGATTGACGGTGGAAAAGAGACTTTAAAAACAAAACTTCCATTGGTAATCGGCGGCCAAAAAGGTTTGGTGGAGGAAAGCGACCTGCGCATCCCCAATATGCGCGGCATCATGCAAGCCCGCACCAAGCCCCTAAACGTAAAGGAACCTCTTGAAGCAAAGGCCGAGACCCAAACGGTTTCGTTCCAAAAACCCGCCCCAAAGGGCGCTGTGAAACTGGTGGACAACGTGGATGAATTGATCAATTTGCTTCATAACGAAGCAAAAGTAATTTAACCCACTTTAATTCTCCCCTCGGGGGAGATGCCGCAGGCAGAGGGGACAACCCTTAACCCACCATAAATCTAACATCTAAAATCTAACATCTAATGTCTATTATAGTTTATACCGAATCTGAAGAAGGCAGAATCAAAAAAATAGCTTTTGAAGCTGTTTCATACGCAAAAGGAATTGCAGACCAAATGGGCTCAACCGTAACTGCCGTTGCCATTAATGCCAATAATTCATCTGAATTGGGCAAATACGGCGCTTCCAAAGTACTCGAAGTTTCCAATGACAAATTAAAGAAATTCAACGCCGAAGCCTATGCCGATGCCATCGCCCAAGCCGCCAAACAGGAAGGCGCAAAGGCCATCGTACTTTCCACGAGCGCAAACGACAAATTTCTTGCGCCGCTCTTGGCCGTAAATTTGAATGCGGGCTACGTTCCCAATGTGGTGGCACTTCCCGAGAGTACCTCGCCTTTTAAAGTGAAACACAGTGTCTTTACCAACAAGGCATTTGCCGTTACGGAAATTAATACGGAGGTGAAAATCATCGGTCTTGCCAAAAACTCCTACGGCCTAAAGGAAAACGATACCGCCGCTTCCACCGAAGCCTTTTCGCCAAATCTCGATGCCCACGATTTTGATATGGAAATCGTTTCCGTAGATAAAGCCACCGACAAGGTGACCATAGCCGATGCAGAAATCGTTGTTTCCGGTGGCCGCGGCCTTAAAGGCCCTGAAAATTGGGGAATGCTCGAGGAACTTGCGAAAACGTTGGGCGCCGCCACGGCCTGCTCCAAACCCGTGAGCGATATGGGCTGGCGGCCGCACAGTGAACACGTGGGGCAAACCGGAAAACCGGTCGCTTCAAACCTCTACATTGCCATTGGAATTTCAGGTGCCATCCAGCATTTGGCGGGCATCAACGCATCCAAGATTAAAGTCGTTATCAACAACGATCCGGAGGCGCCATTCTTTAAGGCCGCCGATTACGGAATGGTGGGCGACGCCTTCGAAATCGTTCCCAAACTCACCGAAAAATTAAAAGAGTTTAAAGCGCAGAACGCATAATTTTTTAGTACTTTGTACCCCGAAAAGGGCTGTTTAGATACGGAAACATCCAAATTTAAACACCCTTTTTTGTTTGAATATATTATTCGTTACTTTTATATTTCATTGGTTAACTGAACAACGTCCACTAAAAAAAGACCCTTGATTTTCTGAAGAATGAGTTTAGTAAAACTTACCATAAAAGGAATATCCTATAGCCAAACCCAAAATGGCGCCTATGCCCTTATCTTGAACGAAGTGGACGGCGAACGCAAATTGCCCATTGTTATCGGGGCTTTTGAAGCACAATCAATAGCCATTGCGCTGGAAAAGGAAATAACCCCGCCCCGCCCCCTCACCCACGACCTGTTCAAAAACTTCGCCGACCGTTTTGAAATCGTGATCAAACAAGTTATTATCCACAAATTGGTGGACGGCGTTTTCTATTCCAGCATTATTTGTGAACGCGATAAAATTGAGGAAATAATAGATGCCCGTACCAGCGATGCCATCGCGCTTGCACTCCGTTTTAAGGCGCCCATCTTTACCTATAAAAATATTTTGGACAAGGCCGGAATTTATCTAAAGACATCCACTTCCCAAAAAACGCTTTCAAAAAAAGAGGAAGCGGTTATTGAAAATCTGATTTTGGGGGAAGATAAGGAATCCGTAAAGCCGGCAAGCGAGGACTATAGCAAACTCAGCCTGAAGGAGCTGAACAAACTGTTGGACGAGGCGGTGAAAAACGAAAACTATGAAAAAGCAGCGAGCGTTCGCGATGAAATTTCAAAAAGACAATAACGTGCATTCCAAAGTTTAATCTAAACATTAATTTTGCCCGAAGGCCGCGAAACAAAAGTCAAGTGCAGCAAAAGGGTTTGTATTGATACTATTTATGCAGAAATTTATACCCGTTGTCCTCCTTCTCATTTTCTTCGGAAGCAGTTTTGGGCAGAGCATTGAAAAAACATGGCATTTTTCAGAAGTAAAAGATGAAAACGGCCTCTCGGTTTTAAAAATCAACCCCGAAAAAGACTACCTCAAACTCGAAAACGGTTCCTTTGAATATCAACTGGCCCCACAGGATAACCTAAAATCCAGCGGCGATTACCTGTTCCAAAACAACCTCTTGGTCCTTTTTTTCAACAGTCCGGCGGACAGCATTCGGCGCTTTCGCGTAGATCAGGTTACGGACAGCACCCTGGCGCTTTCTGAAAATAATTTGAAATATACCTTGCAACTCCCCAAGTTAGCATCGGCAACAGTTCCGCTAACGGTGGTAAAATCTGCCGAAATAATTCCCAGCCAAGGGTTTTCGGTTCAAAGCCTGTGGCGCGGAATTCTTGGAATGGTTTCGCTTTTGGTAATTGCCTTCCTCTTCAGCTCCAACCGAAGGGCCATCAACTGGAGAACCGTCGGGCTGGGCTTGGCCTTTCAACTCTTGATCGCCATTGGGGTCCTAAAAGTGAGCTTTATAAAAAATGCCTTTGAAACCGTGGGCCAACTTTTCGTGAACGTATTGGAATATACCCGCGCTGGCAGCGAGTTCTTGTTCGGGGGCATGCTCGACATAAATTCCTTTGGGTTTATTTTTGCCTTTCAGGTGCTGCCCACCATTATCTTTTTCTCCGCACTTACCTCTGTTCTTTTTTACTTCGGAATTATCCAAGTGGTGGTAAAGGGAATGGGCTGGCTGCTCACTAAACTTTTGAATATCTCGGGTGCGGAAAGCCTGAGCGTGGCCGGAAATATCTTTTTGGGCCAAACCGAAGCCCCGCTCCTCATAAAAGCCTATCTTGAAAAAATGAACAAGAGCGAAATGCTCTTGGTAATGGTGGGCGGTATGGCCACCGTGGCAGGCGCCGTTCTTGCTGCCTATATCGGCTTTTTGGGCGGCGACGATCCTGCATTGAGGCTCATGTTCGCCAAACATTTACTGGCCGCTTCTGTTATGGCGGCCCCCGGAGCCATTGTGATTTCCAAAATGTTATATCCCCAAACCGAACCTATTAATACCGATGTGAAGGTTTCCTCCGAAAAAATTGGCTCCAACTTTTTGGACGCCATCGCAAATGGTACCACAGAAGGACTTAGGTTGGCCGTAAATGTGGGGGCCATGCTGCTCGTTTTTGTGGCTTTTATTGCCATGTTCAACGGAATTCTTGGGTGGATTGGAGATATGACCTCCCTGAACAATTGGGTAGCCGCCAATTCAGCCTATAAAAGCCTGTCCTTGGAAGCGATTTTGGGAACGCTCTTCGCTCCTTTAATGTGGCTAATGGGCGTTGCCAAAGAGGATATGACCATGATGGGCCAACTGTTGGGAATTAAACTGGCCGCCAGCGAATTTGTGGGCTACATCCAATTGGCCGACTTGAAAAATGTGCAGAACGAACTCCACCTTAATTATGAAAAAAGTATAATCATGGCCACCTATATGCTTTGCGGTTTTGCAAATTTCGCCTCCATCGGAATACAGATTGGCGGGATTGGTTCCCTGGCGCCGGGGCAACGAAAAACCCTTTCAAAATTTGGAATGAAGGCGCTGATTGGGGGCACCATTGCCTCGCTTATCTCTGCTACCATTGCGGGAATGATCATCGGCTAAACATTCCGTTCGTTGATAACTTTTTAAATAATAACGGCACTCCGCGCGTTCCCTTTAAAGGTTTTGTATATTTTTAGAAAATTCAAAAAGCGAAGGCATTATGAAGCAATACCACGACCTCCTGACCTACGTTCTGGAAAATGGATCGGAAAAACAGGACCGCACCGGCACGGGAACCAAAAGCGTTTTCGGCTACCAAATGCGCTTTGACCTCAGCGAAGGTTTTCCGATGGTCACCACCAAAAAACTTCATTTAAAATCAATTATTTATGAACTTTTATGGTTTCTGAAAGGCGACACCAATGTGAAATACCTACAGGAAAATGGGGTACGCATTTGGAATGAGTGGGCAGATGAAAAGGGTGATTTAGGCCCGGTGTACGGCCACCAATGGCGCAAATGGAACAGCGAGGAAATAGACCAAATTTCAGAAATAGTCCACACGCTAAAAAACAATCCCGATAGCCGCAGAATGTTGGTAAGCGCTTGGAACCCCAGCGTACTGCCAGATACCTCAAAACCTTTTTCTGAAAATGTGGCCAATGGAAAAGCAGCCCTCCCGCCCTGCCACGCCTTTTTTCAATTTTACGTGAGTCCTCCGGCCAATAACGGCGGCGATGAAACTCGAAAATTGTCCTGTCAACTCTACCAAAGAAGTGCCGATATTTTCTTGGGCGTGCCCTTCAATATTGCTTCCTATGCGCTGTTGACTTTAATGATGGCACAAGTGTGCGGCTACCGGCCCGGCGATTTTGTCCATACTTTTGGGGATGCCCATATTTACAGCAATCATTACGAACAAGTGAAATTACAACTCTCGCGCGAGCCAAGGCCATTGCCAAAAATGTTGCTCAATCCAACGGTAAAGGATATATTTGGCTTCAATTTTGAAGATTTTACCCTTGTGGATTATAACCCATATCCACATATAAAAGGCGAAGTTGCCGTTTAATTTTAAAATAAACCTTTCCCATGAAAAACTTACTTTTGGCCGTATGCCTGCTCATTTCACCTTTTGTTTTTTCCCAATCGGAATGGGGCGATGTAAATAAAAATACGGTTACCCTAAAGGAAATCGGCCCCATTTGGCCCGGATGCGAAGATGGCGATGTGGCAAAACGCGATGCCTGCTTCAACCAAAAACTGGCGATGCACATTTCCAAAAATTTTAAATTTCCCGCCGGATATCAGAAAAAAGAAAAAATAAGAGTACTGGTAGATTTCGTCATCAATGAAAAAGGCGAAGTGGAAGTAACCAATGTTTCCGGTGGCACCAAAGAATTACAGGAGGAAGCAAAAAGAAATATTTTGCTCATCCCCAAAATGGCAAAACCCGGCATGATGGGCGGAAAACCGCGCGCCATAAAAATGACGGTGCCCTTTAGTTTTTAATGGTTTTAAACCAAAGAAATTTTAGTTTAACAACTGTTTAACGCGAATCCATCAGGCCTAAGCAACTATAATATTTATATTTAAAGTGCCGTCAATAAAATCGGCACTTTTTTTATGATCGCTACCGAAAGTCTGGTTTCGTTTTTTTTAGAGACCCGCCACCATACCGAAACCATTTGCAAACCGCTGGAAATTGAAGATTATGTAGTCCAGCCCATCGTTGATGTTTCGCCACCAAAATGGCATTTGGGCCATACCACTTGGTTTTTCGAGGAATTTATTTTGAAGCCCCACAAGCCCGGCTACAAATTGTTCCATGACGATTTTGCCTTTGTTTTCAATAGTTATTATGAAAATGTGGGGAAGCGCGTAGTCCGCAATGATCGCGGAAACCTTTCGCGGCCTGGAGTGGCCAAGGTTTATGATTATCGCTATTATGTTACCAATGAAATGAAGGATTTCCTTACCGGGGAAATTTCCGCAGAAATAGAAGAACTACTCTTGATCGGCATTCATCACGAAAAACAACACCAAGAACTTCTGTTGACCGACATTAAATACATTCTCGGAAACAATCCACTCCTGCCAAAATACAGCGATGCATTTCAGGAAAATCCAATTCAGGAGTTTCAGCAGCAATGGGTGCGGATGAAAGAAGGTATTTACGAAATCGGACACGAGGATGCCAAAGACTTCTGCTACGACAATGAATTGGGAAGGCACAAAGTGTATCTTCACGATTATAAAATTTCAAACAAACTGATTACCAATGCCGATTATCGGGAATTTATCGATGCCGGCGGGTATAAGGATTTCAATCTTTGGCACGCCGAAGGCTGGGATTGGGTGAAACAAAACCAAATTGAAGCGCCCATGTATTGGCATAAAATTGAAGGCCATTGGCACCAATATACCATGAAAGGCTTGCGGAAAATAGATAAGGAAGCCCCCGTAGCGCACATTTCCTATTTTGAGGCCTTCGCCTTTGCCCAATGGAAGGACTGCAGGCTTCCCACAGAATTTGAATGGGAGGCGGCACAACAAAATTTCGATTGGGGCTCCCGTTGGGAATGGACCGAAAGTGCTTATCTTCCCTATCCCGGCTACACCAAAGCCCCCGGAGCCATAGGCGAATACAACGGCAAGTTTATGGTAAACCAAAAAGTTTTGCGCGGCGGATCCGTGGCAACTTCTTCAAACCACACGCGGCCCACCTATAGAAACTTTTTCCAAACCAAGCTGCGGTGGCAATTCACGGGATTGCGCCTTGCAAAATAACCCACACCCCTATGGCTTCAACCACTGCATTGCTATTGGACACATCTTTTAAAAAAGAGATTTTTGAAGGGCTGAGTGCCTTTCCAAAATACCTATCTTCCAAATATTTCTATGATAAAAAGGGCGACAAGCTATTCCAAGACATCATGGCGATGCCGGAATACTATTTGACCGGCTGTGAATATCAAATCCTGTCCACCCACACCAAGGAAATTGGCGAACTGTTCCGCGACCGCGAAAACGGTTTGGACCTCATTGAACTCGGGACTGGCGACGGAAAAAAAACCAAGGTGCTGTTGAAATACATGGCAGGAAATAAATTCAATTTTATTTATAAACCCATCGATATTAGCGAAAATGCGGTGGCCCTGCTCACCGAAAATCTCGCTTCTGAAATGCCGCACTTAAACGTGGACGCCGAAGTGGGCGAGTATTTTGAAGTTTTGGAACGCCTTAAGGGATTTAACAAACGCAAAAAAGTAATCATGGTCCTTGGCAGCAATGTGGGCAACTTGCCCCATCCAAAAGCCATCGATTTTTTGACCAAACTGAAGGAGGCCATGCTGCCGGACGACCTGCTTTTTATGGGGTTCGACCAAAAGAAAAATCCGCAGACTATTTTAGATGCCTATAATGACGCGGCGGGTATTACGGCCGAATTCAACAAAAATATCCTCCTGCGCATCAATAATGAACTGGACGCCAATTTCAACCTTGGAAAATTTAACCATTGGGAAACCTACAATCCCGAAACCGGCACTGCCAAAAGTTTTTTGGTCGCCACCGAAGCCATGCAAGTGGTAATCGAAAAACTGGGGCTAACCATACATTTAGATCCATGGGAGACCATACATACCGAAATCTCCCAAAAGTACGATGACAAAACCGTGGAATGGCTTGCAGCCCAAGCGGGACTTGCAATTGAGACATTTTTCACGGATGAGAAAAGATTCTATAAAAATTATGCCTTTCGGAAGATTTGATGGGTGATGGGTGCGGGAGAATAGTTGTTACATAACCTTAATTTTTATTGATCCACCGATCTAAAATTTCAACAAGTTTTTCCAATTCATCTTCGGTATTGTAATAGTGAAAACTAACGCGAATGCCCTCTCCGCGAAGGGAACAGATGATGTTATTTTCTGCCAATTTCTTAAATAACACTTGATCTCCCGCTACATTAAAAATTGGCGCATGCTGTTTTCTAAATAAAGTGGCATCTGCCAATAAGTTGCGTTCGCCAAAAAGAGATTTCGCCTTGGCTGCCAGCAAGGCAATTTTTTCATATAAAATATCCGGCCCCTGCTGTTGTTGAAACAAAATAGCTTGCTCAAGGCTTCCGTAATTCAGGGTGTCCTGATGCCCGGGCTCAAAATGTTTCATAAAAGTTGTTTCGGTTGCCAAACTTTCAAAACGTGCAGCGGAATTGAACCCAATGGTTTTCGGAAAAATTCGATCACGGGCAGATTTCTTCACCATAATAAAACCGTTTCCGTAGCCCGCCGTCAGCCACTTATAGGCGCTCGCCCCCAAAACATCCAGCGCGCTTTCGGCAAAATTGAACCGCTCGGTTCCCAAATACTGTGTTCCGTCCGCAATCAGCAATAAATCGGGATACTTGCTTTTTAACTCCTTTAAAAATTGAAAATCTATTTTTATGCCGTTCAGCCACTGCACTATGCTGAACATAAAAACATCGGGCTTTTGCCTTGCCACTGCGGTCTCGATATTTTGTTCCAAATTTTCATCAATAGCAGCATAGCAAACATTAAAATCACGGGTTTCAACGGGCCAATTGATGGACGGGTAATCATTTTTGAGCAGTAAGATTTTTTGCCCCTTCGGCAGTCCTTCCAATACGGTGTTTATGCCGAAGGAAAAATTAGGGATGAGCGCAATTTCCTCAATTTCAGCTCCGAAAAATCCCGATACGGTTTTCCGGATCCGTTCAATATGATCCTTGTGGGCATCTCGGAAAACGCTGGCGTGGTTCATCAAATCCAGATCGTGCTGGCGGCGCCATTCCACAACCGGTTTGGGAATCACGCCATTGGAGGCAGTATTCAAATAGGTACAGGTTTCCAAAGCGGGAAAGTGTTTTCTTAAATCTTCCATAAGCGGGTGGCCAAAACGGCTAATTTTAGGTATTTTTACAAGGCTGAAGTTGAACCGCAACGAAATTAACCAACTATGTTTTCAAAACCCAAAAAAGCAGAAAGAATTGATGCCGAACAGCGCGAGCAGTACGAATACGCCCGACGCAGAATAATTCAGAAAAAAAATCTCATGCGCCATTTTATCCTGTTTTTGGTGGGATCGGTGCTACTGATTATTATCAACCCGGTGCTGGGCTATGGCAACGAGACGCTTTTTCAGGATTGGTTTGTTTGGGCAATTCTGGTATGGACCTTTATTTTTCTCGTGCATCTGTTCAACGTTTTTGTGATGAATAAATTTATGGACAAAGAATGGGAAGACCGCCAATTGGAAAAACTCAAGGCACGCCAGGCCGAGCGCATTGCCCAACTTCAGAAAAAAGTGGATAGTGAACTGCAATTGCCCACAATACCGCCCGACGCATCAAAAGAAAACGAGCTGAATAACCCACTTCCCCCCGACGTACAATGATAACGATGATTACCGCCGCGGGCGAGAACAACGAACTGGGCAAGGATAACGGCTTGCTCTGGCACTTGCCGGACGATTTTAAACGGTTTAAGAAAATGACCACCGGCCACTACATCATCATGGGCCGCAAGACTTTTGAATCCTTTCCGAAACCCTTGCCCAACCGAACGCATATAGTAATTACCCGAAACAAGAACTATCAAAAAGAGGGCGCAGTGGTGGTGCATAGTTTAAAGGAAGCGCTACAACTTGTCAAGGAAGATGCCCAACCTTTTATTATTGGCGGCGGCGAAATTTATAAAATGGCCCTACCCGAGGCGGAAAAAATCGAGTTGACACGCGTCCACGGAACTTTTGAGGATGCAGATACTTTTTTCCCTGAATTTTCAGAGGAAAAATGGGAACTTATTTCCAAAGAAGAACATCCCAAAGACGATAGGCATAACTATTCCTTTACGTACGAAACGTGGGTGCGAAAATAGCTCCTTTTAAAACCTCACAGGTTTTAAAAACCTGTGAGGTTTGATGAAACACATCTGACCTGAAAACCACCCTTGAACATGTTGCCTGGCAAAACAACCTCAACCTTCTGGAGAGCGAATCCCTTTCAGACGCTGATATCAACGAAGTATTTCTGCTAAATTGTCTTTTTGGAAGGGGCTATTTTTCACGAGTGAATTTCATCATCAAAAGATATTCTTAGAATTAATCCTATTTTTGTATTTCAAAACCAATCGAAATGAAAGCATATATATTTCCCGGACAGGGCGCCCAATTTACGGGAATGGGCAAAGATCTTTACGAAGATTCCGCCAAGGCGAAGGAACTTTTCCAACAGGCCAATGACATTTTGGGTTTTGATATTACCAAAATTATGTTCGAGGGCACTGCCGATGAACTGAAGCAAACCAAAGTTACCCAGCCCGCAATTTTTCTACATTCCACCATTTTGGCGGAAGTGATGGGCAACAACTTCCAGCCCGATATGGTTGCCGGACATTCCCTGGGCGAATTTTCGGCTTTGGTGGCCACCAAAACCTTGGCTTTCGCCGATGGACTTAACCTGGTGTACAAACGCGCCCTGGCCATGCAAAAAGCTTGCGAGATTACGCCATCTACAATGGCCGCCGTGTTGGGACTGGAAGACCATTTGGTTGAGAAAATATGTGCCAACACGCCCGGAACAGTGGTTGCCGCAAACTACAACTGCCCCGGCCAATTGGTTATCTCGGGCGATGTTGCCGCCGTTGAAAAGGCCTGTGAGAGCCTAAAGGAGGCCGGTGCACGTCGCGCTTTGATTCTGCCCGTGGGCGGTGCCTTCCACAGTCCGCTGATGGAACCTGCACGCGAGGAACTGGCCGCCGCCATTGACGCAACCGAATTTAGAAAACCCACTTGTCCTGTGTATCAAAACGTTTCCACTTTTGCGGTTACGCAGCCGTCGGAAATTAAGGAAAATCTTATCTTTCAACTCACCGCGCCTGTAAAATGGACGCAAAGCGTTCAAAATATGATAAAAGATGGAGCTTCAAAATTTATTGAGGTTGGCCCCGGAAATGTTTTACAAGGTTTGGTAAAAAAGATTGATGGTGCTGCGGAAACGGAAAAGGCCGCGATTTGATTTAAATTTATTCTCTTTAAAAGGAAAAAGCGCCGAATGATAAATTTTCATAAGCCGCTTTTGCATTTATATTAAAGGTTTCATTAAACAAGTTCTCCCAATCCCCGTTTATAAAACTCCCTTCTTTCCTCCTCCGGTACCAAATCGCCGCCCGTGGCCCAGACCAGATGGGTTGCGTTTATCATATTTAGGTTATGTATTTGGGAATAATCAGTTGCGCCAACTTTTTGGGGACCAATCAGCCCGGCGGTTGCGGAGGGTTCCAAAAAGATGTTCTCTGTATCCTTTAACTGCGACAAAAGGGCAAAAAGCCGGTGATCTCCAATAGTATAAATTCCGCTTACTATATGGCTACTTACGGAGGTTGCAAATTTTGAGGGTCTACCCACCGCAAGTCCATCGGCCTCGGTATTGTTGTCCAGCCCGATATCCTGCACACTGATCCGGCTCATTTCTCCGGTTATCAAGCCCGTAAGCACGGCGGGGGAATGAGTGGGCTCTACAAAAAAACAGTGCACATGGTCGCCATAAATTTGCTTTAGCCCAAAGGCCGTTCCGCCCGGGGAGCCACCCACGCCACAGGGCGAATACACAAACAGCGGATGCTCAGCATCTACTGTGATATTTGCCGCTTGCAGTTGTCGTGCCACGCGCAATGCCCCCACGGTATAGCCCAAAAAGAGCGCTTCAGAATTTTCATCATCCACAAAATAGGCTTGCGGATCTTCCTGTGTTTTTTGCCTTCCGGCGGAAATAGCCTCGCTAAAATCCCCCGCAAATTCAACTACCTCCACCCCCTTGGAACGCAACAACTCTTTCTTCCACTTTTTGGCATCGGCAGACACATAGACCGTGGCCTGAAAGCCCAGTGCGGCACTTATCACGCCAATGCTCAGCCCAAGGTTACCGGTGGATCCAACGCCAATCTTATAGTTGCTGAAGAAATTTCGAAATTTCTGGGAAGCGAAAACGCTATAATCTTCATTTTGGCTTATCATTCCTGCCTTTAGCGCCAAAGTTTCCGCATAGTGCAGGACCTCATAAAACCCGCCCCGCGCCTTGATGGAGCCCACTATAGGCAGGGCATTGTCGCATTTTAGGAACAGTCTTCCCTCAATTTTGGGATTTTCATGATTGAGAAGTTCTTGCATTTTGGGGATTTCCGTCAATGGCGATTCCAACCGTCCCTGGGTGGCGGCCGTTTCGGGAAAAGCTTTTTCAAAAAAGGGCGCAAAGCGGGTCCAAAGCTGTTCCACATTTTCCATATCAGCCCTGGAAATCCGTAAGGTTGGCATCTGAACCCTTTTTTTAAGGGAAGGGTTTAGCCATACGACAGGTTTCAGGTTGATGATTTCCTTCAAAATAGGATTTTCTTCCACAAGTCTGGTTAATTGATTTTTTGTAAGCATAGCTATTCATTTTGTGAAGCACAAATTATTGCTTCACCTTAGGATTCCAAAGTGGCATCCATAGTTATCTTTAAATTGAGTGCCTTGCTCACCGGGCAGTTTTCCTTGGCGGCGTTGGCACATTCCATGAATTTGTCTTCCGTGATGTTTGGAATACGCGCCCTTAAGGTGATGTGCGACCCGGTGAGTTCCAGTTTATCGGCATCCATGGTGACCGCGGCGGTTGCGTCAAGCGAATCTGGGATATAGCCTTCCTTCCCCAGAATCAAACTAAGGGCCATTGCAAAACATCCCGCGTGGGCGGCTGCCAAAAGCTCGTCCGGGTTGGTAGCCTTGCCATCCCCAAAACGCGACTTAAAGCAATAGTCATTATCGTTGAGCACTTTGCTCTGGGTGGTCAATTTTCCTGTTCCTTCTTTTAACGAGCCGCTCCAAAGGGCATTGGCTGTTCTTTTCATAATATTAAATTTTTTGGGTGAATACTATATTTTAACGACCTGCCATCAGGGTTTTTGTGCAATAATGGCAAAGGCGGTCATTTGGTTTTCATATTTGGTGAAGATTTTCCGCATCTTAAGTATCCGCTTTTTTGCTTCCGGATGCGTAAGAATGTTGCATACAATTTTTAAGGCCCTAATAAATCCTTCATCCGAAATCAAGCGCCGTGGTTTTAAAAGATGCATGGGGGCTTGGTGGATTTCCTTAATTATGAACCCTTCATTCTGCAACAGTTCGCACCATTCCTTTTGGGTCAAGGGTCTCGCATTTACTCGGATTACCTGGGCCAGCTTTCGCTGGATGGTGCTTTTTAGCTCAGGGTCTAAATCATCTGGTTTCAGGCCGAGTTCGTGGATTCCGTAGAGCCCGCCCGATTTTAGCACCCGGAAGGCTTCCCGGATAATTTCAGATTTTCTATGGTCAACCTGCATCGTCAACATAGCCTCGCCCAAAACCTTTTCTGCGGAAGCGGTGGCCAATCCGGTAGCGGCGGCGGTCGTGTTCACGATATTCGCCGAGGCATTTGCTTGAAGCGTTCTTTCGAGTTTGGCCGCAGCCTCTTCGTTCAATTCTACGCCCGTGTAGTGTTTGGGTTTTTTTTGAAGGATCAAATTCATTGTAAATCCCATTCCCGGAGCAAATTCTACCAAAGTATCTTGCTGGTCTATATGAAGGCTATTCACCAGTTTTTCGGTGAGCTCCCTCCCCCCGGGCCTCAATACACGCTTGCCCATCTTTGCCAAAATCCAATGACCTTGTTCGGTGTTTATTGTTTTGTGGGCCATCACGAATTTTTTGCTACGTCTTCCACGCGTTTTGCGGAATCTGCCTTGTTCAGGCTCAATCTAACGGTACTTTGCTCCACTGCCTTTAAATCGTGGGGCACGCCACCTTCCAAGGCCACGAGGTCGCCTTTCTTTAAATGATGGACCTTTCCGTTCACTCCAAAATCTATAGCGCCTTCAAAAATTTCAACCACAATGGAAAAGGGCGTTTTGTGTTCCTTCATAATCTGGTCTTTTCTAAAGGCAATTCTGATTTCCTTTCCGGTTTCCGTTTCAAGTAAAACTTGGATAGTGGGCCGGGATTCGTGATATTGGAGCTCATGGGTAAGAGATGCTAATTTCATAGTATGTTATTATTATTTAGAATCATTCAAAATTAATAAAAAAATACCATTTCGCCCGAAAATTATTTTCTAAACGTTAATCGCCTCCGTAACTTGGGATACGTTGGAAAAAATAACCATTGGGTTAAGAACTTGTTTATTTAAAAAATTTTTGACGCAGCAATGAATAGCGGAAACAAAAACCAAAAACTGAAACTAACACCTTTGATCGAGGATCACGACGAAGTAATACTTTTCTGCGAACGGTTGCGGTTAGGACTTCAAGGCAATATGGCAGATCAGCGATTAAAAGCGTATGCCGATTGGTTTAAAACCGTCTATCTCGATCCTCATTTTGAGGTTGAGCAAACGCTGGTTTTTCCTGTTTTGGGAAATACGAACGTACGTGTCCGAAGAGCGCTTGCCAACCATCGGCGACTGGAACGGTTGTTCGGAATGACGACCGATGTACACAAAACCCTTCACAAAATTGAAGAGGAATTGACGCGTTATATAGGTTTTGAGGAAAGGGTACTTTACACCGAAATTCGGCAATTGGCTACACCGCAACAATGGCTTCAGATAGAAAACAGCCTAAAAGACCTGCATTTTAGGGATGGGGAATGGAAGGACCGGTTTTGGGAAAATATAAATTAAAAACGCCGGGAAAGCCCGACGTTTTATTGAATTCTATCTGGAGAGCTATTAGGCGCCCAACCTGCAATCTGCACAATCTTTTACCTTACCATAATAGGTCTCGCGGTATTTGTGCAGCGTTTTAAAGGGAAAATTCAAAAAAGTTTTTTTGATATAAACAACGCTGGTGGTAAACATCCCCATTTTTTCTGTAAATCGTTTTTCTGTTTTTGTTTGTCGTTTCACTGAAACTAACTTCATAACTTTTATTTCTTGTTTAAATTTAGGTTCTTGGCAAAGAAACGATGCCCGGCATCCATTTCCAAAAAATGGGCGTTAAAGCTGGGTTAAACCTTTCCCCATCTATTGAAGGCCCCGTAACTTTTTTTCCCATTTCCAAGCGGATTGCAGAGCATCCTCCATAGTTTTTTCGGCTTTCCATCCCAATATCTTGTTGGCTTTTTGTGTGTCTGCATAAACCGCTACAACATCGCCCGCACGTCGGTCCACTACCTTATAATTAAGGTTCACACCTGTGGTTCTCTCAAAGGCTCGGACCACCTCCAATACAGAACTTCCGCGGCCGGTACCTAAATTGAACACTTCATATTGCGCAGAATTTCTTTTTTCCAGTAGTCGCTCCAGCGCCACAACGTGGGCCTTAGCCAAATCTACAACGTGAATGTAATCGCGTATGCAACTACCATCTTCCGTTGGATAATCATCTCCAAAAACCGATAATTGTTGACGGACCCCAGCCGCGGTTTGGGTAATAAAGGGCACTAAATTTTGGGGCACACCCGCAGGCAATTCCCCGATTTCTGCCGTATGATGTGCACCTATTGGGTTGAAATAGCGCAGCGCAATAGAATTCAAACCCGAAACTGAACAGGTGTCGCGAAGGATTTCCTCGCTGATCTGCTTGGTATTTCCATAAGGCGAAGTAGCTGTTTTTACCGGAGCATCTTCCGTAATGGGTAAGGAATCCGGCTCGCCATAAACCGTGCAGGACGAGCTGAAAATAAAATTTTCTATGCTATAGGCATTGCACTCCTGCAATAAATAAATCAGAGTATTTAGATTGTTTTCATAATAAAGCAAAGGATTTTCAACACTTTCGCCCACCGCCTTGCTCGCAGCAAAATGAATGATCCCGTCCAGATCCTGATTTCTTTTGAAAAAATTGGCTACATCTGCCTTTAGCCGAAGATCAAGTCTTTCAAAAGCAGGCGCACTTTTCGAAATATTGGTAATCCCCTCCAGAACATCCAAGGAGGCATTGGACAGATTGTCAATAATAACAACCTGATAACCCGATTTTTGAAGCTCAACGACGGTATGGGAGCCAATATAGCCCAGGCCGCCGGTAACAAGTATTTTTTTCATTTGAATTTTTCTGCGTATGCAGATTTTGATTTTTAATTTGAATTTTCCATAAAAGCAATGACCGTTTTCGTAATGAAATCTATCTGTTCATCATCGAGTTCGGTGTGCATTGGCAGTGAAATTACCTGCTGTACCAACTGGTTGGTTATCGTGAAATCCGATTCCTTATAGCGTGGGTCCTTATAGGCCTTCTGTAAATGGAGAGGAATGGGGTAATAGACGCCACAGGGAATTCCCTTTTCATTTAAATGGGCAACCAGAGCATCGCGATCTGCATGTTCGATCTTTAAAGTGTATTGATGAAAGACGTGGCTTCTTTCCTCTAAATTTTTTTCAACATCAAATCCGCCGGGAACCGTAATATTTTCAATGTTTTTAAATGCTTTGGAATATTTGCTCGCGGCTGCGATCCTGGCGCTGTTGTAATCATCCAGATGTGGAAGCTTTGCGCGCAGCACCGCGGCCTGTATGGAATCCAACCGCGAGTTTACCCCTACCACATCGTGGTGGTAACGAACGTACATCCCGTGGTTCACAATGCCTCGAATGGTATGGGCCAGGGCGTCATCGTTGGTAAAGATTGCGCCGCCATCGCCATAACAGCCCAAGTTTTTGGAAGGAAAAAAAGATGTGGAAGCCACATGGCCGATGGTTCCTGTTTTTCGTTTTGAACCGTCTTTTGAAATATAGTTCGCCCCAATACCTTGAGCATTGTCCTCAATTACGTACAAGTTATGCTTTTCGGCAAGCGCCATAATTTCATCCATATTTGCCGCAAGGCCAAAAAGATGAACCGGAACAATTGCCTTGGTTTTTGGTGTGATCGCCCTTTTAATGGCGTCTATATCAATATTGAAATTGACAGGATCAACATCTACCAGCACGGGGGTCAGTTGCAAAAGCGCTATTACCTCCACGGTTGCGGCAAATGTAAAATCGGCTGTTATAACCTCATCGCCAGGTTGAAGGCCAAGCCCCATCATTGCTATCTGGAGCGCATCGGTCCCATTGGCACAGGGGATGACGTGCTTTACGTTTAAATAATCCTCAAGTTCTTTTTGAAATTCCTGAACTTCGGGACCGTTCACGAAAGCCGTGGTTTCGATAACGTTCATTATAGCATGATCCACACGCCCCTTTATTTTTTGATATTGCCCTTTCAGGTCGACCATTTGTATTTTCTTCATACTTCCGAAATAATTTTCAATGCGGTAAAATTACGAAATTGATATTTTATATATAGGCATTCTATAAATGGCGATTCTTGTTCTGATGAATTGCCAATTGGAATTTGAAATTTGTCCTTAGGAATTTGGTATTTTTACCTCCTATGCATACCATATACTCCATTTTAATCTCTTTGGCCACAGTCGTGCTACAGATTGCAGCCCTCTTCAGTAAAAAAATTGCACTTTTTATGGATGGCAGAAAGGGGGTGTTTGCTATACTTCACCAAAAAATTTCGCCTAAAGACAAAACCATTTGGTTCCACTGCGCGTCCCTTGGCGAATTTGAACAAGGTGTTCCCATAATGGAAATGGTAAGAAAACACTGGAAGGACCATAAAATTATAGTTTCGTTCTTTTCCCCTTCGGGATATGAGATAAAAAAAAACACGCCCCTGGCAGATGTAGTGCTCTATTTACCCTTGGATACGCCGGCCAATGCCAAAAAATTTGTTGCCGCTGCGCATCCAGAAATTGCCCTTTTTGTTAAATATGAATTTTGGCCCAATCATCTTTTTGAACTTCGAAAAAGAAAGGTTCCGGTTTATTTGGTATCTGCGGTTTTTAGAAAGGAACAGATTTTTTTTAGAAGTTATGGGGGCTATATGCGAAGCGTACTTGCTTCCTTCAACCATTTTTTTGTTCAGGATGCCAATTCCGCATTATTGCTCAACAAAATAGGGGTTCAAAATGTAACTCAAAGTGGCGACACCCGTTTTGATCGTGTTTCCACACAGCTAAAAGTGGACAACACCCTTAAATTTGCCGAACAATTCAAGGCCAATTCCCTTTGCATTGTCTGCGGCAGCACCTGGCCCGAGGATGAGGAGGTACTCCTGCCCTATATTAATTCAGCACCCGACCATGTTAAATTTATAATAGCGCCACATAAAATAGACAGTACCAAAATTCAAAATTTACGTAGTGGAATTGTAAAGAAAACCATTCTCCATTCAGAAATGGATCTGGTCAATATCGAGGAATACACGGTTCTAGTCATAGATTGCATCGGTCTATTGGCCAAACTCTACAGCTATTCCGATATTGCCTATGTGGGAGGCGCTATGGGGAACACCGGCCTCCACAATATTCTTGAACCGGCAGTTTTCGGATCACCCATAATAATAGGAAAAAACGATATGGAATTTCCCGAAGCCCTTCGTTTAAAGGAGCTCGGTGGCCTGTATTCCATCAAAAACGCCAAGGAAAGTTCCACCCTGTTTAAAAAAGTGATTGAAGATGAAGTTTTCCGAAAAAACGCAGGTCTGATCTGCAAAAATTTTATTGAAAACAATACGGGAGCCACCGCAATTATTGAAACCTACCTTAAAAAAAGGTTGGCCGGGAAAGTTGAAAAATGAATAACGGCTGAACCCTTCTTAATTTCAATTTTAATAGAATTTTTACATTTTTTTGGGATTTTTTTGTTAAACCTGAAAATTTAAATGGGTTAGATTTGTTAAAATTAAAAATCAATCCAATTATGAAAAAGTTGTTATTCTTGACGCTCGCAATCACCCTAGCTCTTGGTTCGTGTCGTGAACAAAAAACAGAAACCAAGGAAGTAATTCGAGAGGTAAAAGTTGAAACCCCTGCCCCCGATGAAAGGGAAGGTGTTTTGGAACGTGCCGCAAAAGAAGTGGACAAAGAAGTTAATGAAGAAATTGACAAGAAAATAGAAGAAATCGGTAACGATTAATAAAAACATAACACTAACTCAAAATTTAAAAATCATGAAAAAGATCACATTGATTGCCCTTTTGGCAGGATTTCTAGCCGTTTCGTTCGCTTCCTGCAGAGATCAGAAAACCCAAGAAGAACAAGTTATTGAAGAAATGCAGGATAAGGGCGCAGATATAAAGGTGAAAGATAACGGCGATAAAATAAAAATGGAAACCGAGGATGAAAAGGCCAAAATCAAAACCGACGATGAGGGAAACACAAAAATCAAAATAAAGGATAAGGAATAACCATATTCTCTATTTCGATTTTAAAACAGAGGGATGCTCCAAAGGCATCCCTCTCTTATTTTAAGCTATTAATTTGCCCCTTAAGCTCATCCATTGATTGCTGAAGCCGTCGGAGCAAAGTATTCTCCGAAGGCTCATCAACCCCGAAGCTCAATTTACTGTTCACCATCCATAGCTCTTGAATATCCTTCACTTTCACTTCAATAGGCAAATATTGCTCGTTCAATGAAATAAGCCGAATATGGAGTGGATTGTTGGGAACCTTTTGTAATTTCTTGACCAAAACGGAATCGCGCAGGACCACTATATAAATTTTGCTGTCTGTGGCTTCACTTATACTCGGAACCGCACGCCCAAGTACCCATTCATTGGGCTTGATGTTTGGCAACATACTATCACCCTCCACCTGGAATCCCCTATAGGAGGCATTTCGATATTCAGGAAGCGGGATGTTGAAGGCCGGAAGACCCTGATACCAGCCCAGATCATGAATATTGTTGGGATATCCGGCTGCCGCCTTTTGGTTCACCAGAATAATGCTGTCGTTGCCCGAGGAATCCAAAGTGATTACTTTGGGGCTCACATCTCCCTTGCCAGCTTCAATATATTTATCGAGACTTTTTCCATAGAGCCAAAGCGGGTTTATTTGAAATTGGGCCATTAATTCCATCACTATTTTACCCGTTATTTTGGTCTTGCCCCGTTCAATATCGGCTGTTGTAGCGCCAATGTCGAGCAGTTCCGCGAAAGATTGTTGCGTATGGCGCATTTCCTCGCGAATGCTTTTAAACCGAATTGCCTCTATTGGAAGATTTTTCATCCGCTAAAACTACAACTATTTTGGAATAATTCCAACGGAGGATTGGAATTTTTCCCATAAAAATTTTTCGGGGTTGATTAAAATTTAGTTCTATAAATGATACGCAATCAAATTTTTAATTACTTTTGCACACTATTAATCACTAATCTATTTCAACAATGAAAAAAATCTTTTTATCTCTTGCCGCTCTTGCATTGGTAGCTTCAGTTTACTCTTGCAGAGAAACAACTCAAGAAAACGCTGAAGAAACTGCAGAATCTATGCAGACCGATGCTGAAAACGCAATGGACAATGCTGAAGAGGCTGTTGACAATGCAGCTGAAGCTACCGAGGATGCCTTGGAAGATGCAGGCGAAGCTGTTGAGCAGGCTGCTGAGGACACAAAAGAGGCTGTAAAAGACGCAACTGACGGTCAATAAGCATTCTTTTTAAAACAATTAAGCCCTTTCGGTCCCGAAAGGGCTTTTTTTTGCCTAAAAAAACCCCTTTGGTCTACAAAGAGGTTTTCTGTACTCGAGGCGGGACTTGAACCCGCACGACCAAAATGGTCACAGGATTTTAAGTCCGGCGTGTCTACCAATTCCACCACTCGAGCAGTTGTATTATACAACTTGGACTTAACAAAAAATGCCGAATTTGCATCGGCATTTAAGGTTGAGCGAAAAACGGGATT
The DNA here is from genome assembly GCA_048265145.1 of Aequorivita sp. Lineage (GTDB taxonomy): Bacteria > Bacteroidota > Bacteroidia > Flavobacteriales > Flavobacteriaceae > Aequorivita. The sequence continues at coordinate 157,052 of JBLXCF010000005.1, read as the reverse complement.
CGAACCCGCGACCTCCACCTTGGCAAGGTGGCGCTCTACCAACTGAGCTATTTTCGCAGAAAATTTAATGAACGTCTCTACTTGATCAAAGCGGGAGCAAATTTAAAAATTTTACATCAAAAGCAAAGTCTTTTTTGAGAAATTATTGTGGAATTTTACTTTTTCATTTTAACCGAAGCGTTGCGCTGCAACATTCTCCGTATTTCATTTAGCTTCATTAGCGCTTCCACTGGTGTAAGTGTATCAATATCAATATCCAATATTTCCTCGCGCAATTCTTCCAACAGCGGATCGTCCAATTTAAAAAAACTCAACTGCAGTTCTTCCTTGGAAACTGCCTTCATTTCATCGGTCAGCTCTTCGGAAGCGTGTGTTTTTTCAAGACGTTTCAATATTTTATTGGCCCGAAGCAGCACCGCTTGCGGCATTCCCGCCATTTTAGCCACGTGGATTCCGAAACTGTGGTGGCTTCCACCGGGAACCAATTTCCGAAGAAACAGCACCGTATCCTTAAGTTCCTTTACTGAAACATTGTAGTTCTTTATGCGCGGGAAAGTCTCGGTCATTTCGTTCAGTTCGTGATAATGGGTGGCGAAAAGCGTCCTGCCGCGCGATGGATGTTCGTGCAGATATTCGCTGATGGCCCAAGCTATGGAAATACCGTCATACGTACTTGTGCCGCGGCCAATTTCATCCAAAAGAATCAAGCTTCTATCGGAAAGGTTATTTAGAATACTCGCTGTTTCGTTCATCTCTACCATAAAGGTTGATTCGCCCATCGAGATATTATCACTCGCACCCACGCGGGTAAAAATCTTGTCCACGCAACCCATGCGAACTGCCGAAGCAGGAACAAAACTGCCCATCTGTGCCAAAAGAACAATCAGCGCCGTTTGTCGAAGGATAGCCGATTTCCCGCTCATGTTTGGCCCGGTAATCATGATTATTTGCTGATTTTCACGATCGAGAAAAACATCGTTCGCAATATAAGGCGCATCGGGCGGCAGTTGTTTCTCGATCACCGGGTGTCGGCCTTCTTTTATGTCCAAATCAAATGTGTCGTCCAACAGCGGGCGGGTGTAATTTGCCTCCTTCGCCTGCGTCGCGAACGAACAAAGGCAGTCCAATTGGGCAATCAGTGCCGCATTTTGCTGTACCGAACCAATAAACTGAAGCATCCATTCCACCAATTTTGAAAAAACTTCCTGCTCCAAGGCGAGGATTTTTTCCTCCGCTCCCAAAATTTTGGTTTCGTATTCCTTCAATTCTTCAGTAATATATCGTTCCGCACTTACAAGTGTTTGCTTGCGGATCCATTCCGCCGGAACCTTGTCTTTATGTGTGTTTCTGACTTCTATATAATATCCGAAAACATTATTGGAAGCTATTTTGAGCGAGGAAATACCCGTGCGCTGGGTTTCGCGATCCAGCATGGCATCGAGATATTCTTTCCCATTGGCCGAAATATTCCGGAGCTCATCCAAAGTATCAGAAAAACCTCGGGCTATGGAATTCCCTTTCAGAATGTTTACGGGCGCTTCCTCAAATAGCGTCTCCTTTATTTTGTTCCGAAGCAATTCGCAGTCATGCAATTGTTCGCCTATGATTTTCAGCGATTCGTTTTTGGAATTCTGCGCCAAGGCCTTAATGGGAACCACTGCTCCCAATGAATTTTTTAGCTGAATAACCTCGCGGGGATTGATTTTGCCGGTTGCCACTTTGGAGATCAATCGCTCCAGATCGCCAATTTGCTTGATGAATTGTTGTGTTTTTTCCAATATAGACGAATTATCCAACAAAAAACTCACCACCTCATGACGGCGGGCAATCTTGTCAATATTTTTAAGGGGAAGCGCCATCCAACGCTTCAACAGCCTTCCTCCCATGGGTGAAATGGTCTTGTCAATTACTTCCAATAGCGTAACCGCGTTTTGCTGGGTGGAATGGTACAGCTCCAGATTGCGGATGGTAAAACGGTCCATCCACACGTATTCATCCTCGGCAATACGGGCCAATTTTGAAATATGCTGCAATTTGGTGTGCTGCGTTTCGCTTAAATAATGGATCGCTGCACCTGCAGCTATGGTTCCTTCCGCCAAATGATCCACCCCAAAACCTTTTAGATTTTTTACGTCGAAATGTTTTGTGAGGGTTTCAAAGGAATAATCGGTCTGAAAAATCCAATCCTCCAAATGGAAAACGTGGTAGGTATCGCCGAAGGTTTCAGCAAATAACTTTCGTTTCTGTTTTGAAAAAAGCACTTCCGAAGGATTAAAATTTTGAAGCAATTTATCCACATATTCTGCCGAGCCTTCTGAAACCAGAAATTCGCCCGTAGAAACATCCAAAAAGGATACCCCTAAATTTTTTGTGCCGAAATGAACGGCTCCTAAAAAATTATTCGATTTTGATTTTAAAATATCGTCGTTAAAAGCTACCCCAGGTGTGACCAGCTCGGTTACGCCGCGCTTCACGATGGTCTTGGTCATTTTTGGGTCTTCCAACTGGTCGCAGATAGCCACGCGACATCCGGCCATCACCAATTTCGGCAAGTAGGTATTCAACGAATGATGTGGAAATCCCGCCAACTCGGTACGGTCGCCGCCATTGTTGCGATGGGTTAGGGTAATATTGAGTATGCCCGCGGCGCGCACGGCATCCTCGCCAAAGGTTTCGTAAAAATCGCCCACGCGAAACAGCAGTAAAGCATCGGGATACTTGGCCTTGATCGTGTTGTACTGCTTCATTAACGGGGTTTCCTTCTTGGGCATTTTTTATTTTTTATTACTCTTGTTTAGTTTTTATGGCTATTGTTTATTGAAGCTATAAATGTAACGAAATTGCTTTTTTCTTTGAAATGAAGGGATTGTGATTTATTGGCTTTTATCAACAATTGACTTCCCTTTTAGCAAGCTAACGATTAACTTTGCCCTCCTATGAAATACCGCAAGCTAAAAAATAGCGAACTGGACCGCATCAACCCCGATGAATACAAAGCTTCGGAAAAAACGCCGCTCATTATCATTCTCGACAATATCCGCAGCTTGAACAACATCGGCTCCGTATTCCGCACGGCCGATGCTTTTTTGGTGAAGAAAATCTACCTCTGCGGCATCACGGCCCAACCGCCCCACAAGGACATTCAAAAAACAGCGCTCGGCGCCACCGAAAGCGTGGATTGGGAATATGTTGAAAATGTAATGGATGTGGTCGCAAAACTGCAGAGCGAGGGCATATTTGTAGCTTCCATAGAACAGGCTGAACTTGCGGTAAACCTCAATGACTTTGCTGTTCAAAAGGAATTGACTTATGCCGTGGTTTTCGGGAACGAAGTAAAAGGCGTGCAGCAAAAAGTGGTCTCGGCGAGCGATGCCGTGATTGAAATTCCGCAGTTCGGCACCAAACATTCCCTGAATATTTCGGTGAGCGTAGGGGTTGTTGTCTGGGATCTTTTCGTAAAACTGAATCAGGTGTGAGATGTTAGGCGTGAGGTGTGGTGGGGTGATTAAATTTTCTTTTGTTCCCTGTACTCTTCTCGCTGTTCTCTTCTCTCTGTTCTGACCGCGCTGTTTCTTTCAGAACAATCTGTTCGTCAATAATTCCACGTGAATTAGAACAATACTGAAAACCCCAATGACGATGGCAAACTTTAAAATATTGTGGAGAATTACGTAGTGCTTTTTTCTTTTTGAATACCAAAGAACGGCCAGAAAAACCAACAAACCCGCAATACTTGCGTAGAAATAGAAATCCATATAGCCTATTTCTTCCTTGAATTTTGTAATGAGCAAGATGATTGGCACCAAAGTCAATGCGCTTAATAGCGAAAGCATTCTTTTGGAGGTTTTTTCCCCATACACTACCGGAATGGTGTTGTAGCCGTGCACCAGATCGCCCTTTAGGTTTTCGAGATCTTTTACCAATTCGCGCATGGAAATCAGCAAAAACAGAAAAGTGGCGTGCACAAAGATTACCACATCAAAATTAGCGTAATGCACAAAAATTGCGAAGAAGGGAACCACCGCAAGAATGGCCGCAGTGATGTTTCCTATAAATGGATATTTCTTCAATTTATGGGAGTAGAGCCACAGAAAAAAAATGTAAATGGAAAAAAACAGCACTGCCCTAAACGATACATAGCTCGCGAAAATGACCGACAGAAAATTGAGCACAAAATAGGCGGTGAGTTTGGTACGCTGGCTTACCAGTTTGTCGAGCATTGTTTTTCGCGGCCGGTTGATCAAATCCTTTTCGCTGTCGTAAAAACTGTTGATGATGTAGCCGCCGGCAATAGCGGAGGAAGAGGCCAGCACAAGCATCAATAAATTAACGTCAAACAATACCCTCTGAACGGGCAGGTCTGGTGCCAAAATATAAATGCTCGCCAAATATTGGGCGAGCACGATAATAAGGATATTATAACCGCGAACTACCGAAAACAGGCTGAAAAACTTTAATAGGAAGAGTTTTTGTTTTCGGTTGAACATATGAACTTACGTTGAAGTACGCTGAAAGAATTTCCAGAGGAAGCAATTTTTAAAAACTATAAACCACTTCCAGCCTATAGTCTTTTAAAGCTTCCCGGGCTTTGTCAATATCTTCGGTAAAGCCGAGCATATAGCCCCCGCCGCCGGAGCCGCAAAGTTTTAGGTAGTATGCATTGCTGTCAATTCCCTTCTTCCAAAGTTTATGGAACTGGGCGGGAATCATAGGTTTAAAATTGTCCAGCACTACTTTTGAAAGTTGCTTAATATTGCCGAAAAGCGATTTAACGTTGCCCTGCAGAAAATCTTCCACACAGGCATCGGTATGCTTGGTGAATTGGTCCTTCAGCATATTGCGGAAACCTTCCTGTTTCATATTCTCCATAAAAATCTGGACCATAGGCGCGGTCTCGCCCGTGCTGCCACTATCCAATAAAAACACGGCGCCTTTGCCGTTTTCGGTTTGCGAAGGTATTCCGGCCGGTTCAATATTGTCCTTGGAATTGATCAAAATAGGCAGGCTCAAATAGCTATTCAACGGATCGAGCCCCGAGGATTTGCCGTGGAAGAAGGATTCCATTTCAGCAAAAATAGCCTTCAACGAAAGCAGTTTTTCACGGGTTAGATTTTCCAGCACCGTAATCTTATTATTCGCATATTTATCATAAATCGCCGCCACGAGTGCCCCACTGCTGCCCACGCCATACCCCTGGGGTATGCTGCTGTCAAAATACAGCCCTTTTTTTACATCAGCTTTGAGGGCCTGCATATCAAAAGAAACCAAGCTCGGATGTTCCTTTTGTAGATTTTCAAGATATTCGGCAAAACGTTTCAATCCCTGGTTCGACTTATGGGTGGCAACGGTATGTTGCTCGTCAATCTTGAGCGCGCCGTTGTAAAAATTATAGGGAATAGAGAGCCCTTTCGAGTCTTTTATAATTCCATATTCGCCAAAAAGCAGGATTTTTGAGTAAAAAAGGGGGCCGTTCATAAGGTATATTTAGCTTTCAATGGTGGGTAAATTTAACTTTTTAAGCCGAAAATTGCTACAAAGGTAACCATTTCAAGAAATATTTTTCAGAAAGGATTGTGAATATTCTTAAAATTTCGACCGCCAACACCTTGACGTGCTGAAAATTGGATTTATGTTCCTTAACCTGAAAAAAACTATGACCCACGGAAACTTTAAACAGCCCGAAGAGGTTGTACAAAAATAATTTGTATCTTTCTTAACACTATCCCCCGGTTCAAATTAAAGTGTACAGACTTGTAAATATGGTTTCAAAAATCCGGAGATTTCTGATCGTGCAATGGTTGTCTTGCCTTTTCTGCTTTATAGGTTACGGCCAAGAGAAAATGACATCGGCGAAGCAGATCCAACAACTCGTTGAACAGGATTCCGTGGCCAAGGCACGGGCAGAAGTAGCCAAAAACATAGCGTTTTATCGTTCCGAAAAAGTATTTGACAGCCTCTATAATTATATTCAATTTGAAGGAAGTGTCAAGCTGAACAATGGCGATAAAAAGCTGGCTATTAAAAAAGCCGAAGCCCTCACGCAGGAAATTAAGAACAATGCCTCGCCCCATTTTATCGTGGAAGCCCTAACGGAATTGGGCTGGATCTATGACGATTCCGGACAGCACCAAAAGGCCTATGACTTGCTCAGGTCTGCCATGCCCTTTGCTTTAAAAAACCGCGATCCAAACAATACAGACCTGGCCGGAATAGAGTACAGACAAGGTTATTACGCGTCCAAGATGGGGGATTTTCCGCTATCCAAAAAACACTATGCAAAAGCGCTCCGGCTTCTAAAAAAAACCCGGCAAAATGATTTTGTTTTTTACAATCAGGTTTACAATGCCCTGGGCGGAATGATGTGGCAGGAAGGCAAGATGGACAGCGCCCGGTTTTACTTTCAGGAAGCCATCAAGGTCCTGGAAAAAACGGACGAGAACGATATAATGAACAAATATTACCGCCCGGCATTAATCAAGATGAACCTGGCAGTAATCTGGAACGCATTGGGAAAAAACAGTGAAGCCATTGCCATTTCCGAGGAATCGTACAACGGTTTTCAGCAGTACATTGATCGAGCTACCGACGAAGCCAGAATATATAAGGCCAAGGGTAGCCAATGTGTGGTCATGGACAATATGGCTTCCTTTTACAACACCTTGGGGCAGCACGGAAGGGCGCAAGAACTCATTGAGTATTCTTTTAAACAGAAAAAAAAGCTTTACGAAAAAAACGACATCAACCTTATTATTTCCAACATTATTTTGGCCGAAGCACAAACGGCAAACCGCGATTTTGAAAACGCCGCAATGAGCGCAGACCACGCCTTACACCTTTTAAAGAACAATTCCGGTGCCAATCTATATTGGGAAGTGGCCGCCCTTTTTACCCGAGCAAATATTTATGAAGAAATGGGCGATGTGGAAAATGCCGCCCACTTTTATGAAAAAGCCGCGCAAATGTATAAAAACATGGGTGCCGGCTATACAAAGGATTATTTGGACAACGCCCTAGAATATTCCCGCTTTGCCGCCAAAAACAATATGCGCTCCAAAGCCATCCATCTTGCGGAAGAAACCTACAATTTTACCCAAAATGGTGACTTCAAAAATACCCTTCAGGGATTTTACCACACGGTTAATCTGGCACAGGTCCATTTTCTGCTGAAAAATTATTCCGAGGCCGAAAAATACAGCAAGGAGGCGCTGGAATTTGCCGTTATCAAAAAAGGGGAACGACTCAGCGCTGCAGATTCCATATTGAGCCGTTACCGAAAACCTCAGGCTTTACTTATCCACGCCCAATCCAAATATTATTTGGTCAATAATAAAAACCCATTTCTATTAAAAAAGTTGCTGGAGGAAATCGAGGAAGGAATCCGTATTTTGGACCAGCGCAAAAAGTTGGTCAGCAACAGCGAGGACGTTCGCCTGTTGATTACCGAAAACGAGGACCTATTTAATTTTGCCGAAAAGCTGAGGCTTGAACTTTTTCAACTAACCAAGGACCCTGTATATCTTGACAAACTGATCGCGCTTCACGAATCCAGCATTTACAACCGCATCCGATCCCGATTAAATCTTCGGGAAAACGTAGCCTTTCAAAATGTTCCCGAACATATAATTACCCGGGAAAAACAATTGCGGGCCAAAATGGTTGCTTCCCTCGCGGATTCTGACAACACCAATATTGCCCCGTTCTTCGCAGCCTCAGATAACTGGGATTCTTTTCTGGATTCGCTGAAGCGGGAATACCCCAAATATTACAAGATGCGTTATGCCACCTTCGAGGAATCCATAGCGGATCTTCAGCAGAAAATACCCGCCAATACTACCGTTGTAAGGTATATCTTTATAGAAGACGCGCTGTATGCCTTTGTGGTTTCCCCTTCGACAAAAAAAATGGTTCCGCTCAATTACGCAACCGTTAAAAACCATATTCCCCAGCTTCAAAATGATGAATTTTCGGTTGAAAAAATGAGGCCGCTCCTTTACGAATTGTACAGGGGGCTATGGCATCCGCTGGAACCCTACATTCAATCCAAAAAAGTGGTTATTATACCAGACCGCGACCTGTTCAACCTCAGTTTTGAAACTTTGACCCTAAAACCCATCCGCAATTTTCAGGAAATGGCCCAGCACAGTCTTTTGGCAAAATATGACATCTCCTATAATTACAGCCTACTTCTCTACAAGGAAAAAGCAAAGGTAGCCAACTATTCCTCTGAATTCATCGCTTTTGCGCCCGGTTTCAGCAACAAGATGAAAATCCAATACAAGTTGGCCGTCCACGATTCCGTCCATTTGGACAAAACTTATTTAAAGCTCCTGCCCCAACCTTTCAGCGAAGATTTGGTAAAAAAATATGCCGAAATTTTCAATGGCAATTTTTTCATCAATGAAAATGCCAGCAAAGAGCTATTCATTTCGCGCGCAAAAGAACATAAAATAATCCATATTGGCACCCATGCCGAAAGCAACAACATAAGCCCCGAGCTCAGCCGGCTGATTTTTGCCAAAAAAACAGACGATCGCCAAGATTATGATGCAAACTCGCTATATTCCTTTGAAATCTATAACATAGATCTTTCCTCCAATCTTGCCATTCTTACCGCTTGCGAAACCGGGAAACCTACCTACCAGTCCGGAGAGGGAATGATTTCCTTGGCCCATGCCTTCAATTATGCGGGAAGCGAAAGTATCCTTACCAGTTTGTGGGAAGTAGATGAGGAATCCAGCACAAAAATCGTAAAATTATTTTACGACAATCTTTCCCAGGGAATGCACAAGGACGAGGCTCTTCGCCGGGCCAAATTAAGCTATATTGCGAGCGCCGAAGGTCGGACGGTAGCGCCCCAATATTGGGCTGGCCTCGTTTTGATTGGCGAAACGGCCCCAATCAACTTAACCAATGAAATCGCTTGGTGGTGGTATGCCCTGGCGGGGTTGGTCGCGATACTATTGGTTATAACCCTTTATCAAAATCGACATCGAAACAGAGATTGAAATCGAGACTTGCGCGGGTTAATCGGTACATTTTTCCGCACCGAAACCTAACCTATCTTCAATAAACTCCCCATTTTTACAAAAAGGACGCAGCTCTTGATTAATAAATTGCAAGACTTCCCGCTTTTCCTTTTCGGGATAGAGCAGATGCACGTTCGCACCTGCATCCAGTGTGAAGCACGCGTGGCTTCCGCTAGCCTCTCGGTAGCGCCAAATTCGGTTGATGATTTCCAGGGTGTTTGGCTTCATCAAAAGGTAATAGGGCTTGGAAGTCATCATCATGGCGTGCAAGGCCAAGGCTTCGCTCTCTACAATTTGTATAAATTCGGAAAGATTCCCATTTTTAAATATGGGGATCAACCGCAACAAATTTTCCTTTGCCTGTCTAAACCGAACTTCCGCAAAGGGGTGGTCCAGCATCAACTGGTGGCCCAAGGTGCTGCTTACCTTCTTCTCCCCTTTATCTACCAAAAGAATGGCGTCCTGATAATCCTGGAAACTGGGATGGATTGTAAAAGGATATTTTGTACCATAGAGATTGCTACTTCCTGCAACCGCGGGATGCTCTCCCCAAACAATTAGTGGCCCGTCCACACTTCGGCAGGCGCTCCCGGAACCAAGACGCGCAAGAAAAGAGGCTTTCTCGCTAAAATAGGCTTCGGTTATGGAGGGCTGCATTTGCCGCTCCATATCCATAAAACACAGGGCCAACGCGGCCATTCCACTTGCGGATGAAGCAATTCCGCTACTGTGCGGAAAACTGTTGGAAGTTTCGATTTTAAATTTGAAATTCTTCAAAAATGGCAAATAAACTTCCACTCTTTCAAAGAATTTATTGATTTTCGGTTCAAAGCCTTCTTCCCTTTTGCCATCGAGAAAGACTTCAAATTCAAATCCTTCAGATTGCTTCTTTTCAAATGAGACCGAAGTTTTGGTGTTGCAATGCTTCAATGTAAAACTTACCGAAGGATTCATTGGCAGCTGGTCGCCATATTTTCCCCAATATTTTACCAAGGCAATATTACTTGGAGCCTGCCAGCTAACGGTTCCAGAAGTAAGAGAATGTTGGTAATTGCAAACAATAAATTTGTGCTGCGGCATAGGCGATAAAGGATAGAGAGGCAAAGGTAACGCAAAAAACGCGGGAATGAAAATATCCGTTGTGTTCATCCAGCGCTGGTTTTTCGCTTCAGACCGTTCAAAAAAGAAAGTCGTAAACCTATCAAAATCCTAAAAACTATCATCTCACATAAAATGGCTCTTTGATGACATATTTAGATGAAGTCGATTTAAAAACACATCCCATAAAAACCAAATTATGAAAACAATTTTTACATTTCTTCTGATTATTTTAACAACACTAACCATTCGGTCTCAAGACCCGGCCATTCTTTGGCAGAAAACCATCGGCGGCAGCGATGGCGACTTTTCCACCGCTTTTGAATCAACGGCGGATGGGGGCTACATTCTTGGCGGCTATTCCTCCAGTAACATTTCCGGCGACAAAACTGAAAACAGCAACGGCCAGCTTGATATCTGGCTGGTGAAAATTGACGGGTCCGGAAATATTCAATGGCAAAATACCATAGGCGGTAGCGGAAACGACTATCTTTTTTCAATTAAACAGACCAGCGATCAAGGGTATATTTTGGGTGCTAGTTCGGACTCCAATATTTCGGGCGATAAAACCGAGGATTCCCGAGGCGGGCTGGATTATTGGATTTTGAAGCTGGATTCCGGCGGCAACATCGTTTGGCAAAAGACCTATGGCGGAAATCAACCAGAATTTGACTCCTATGTAGTGCCTACGGCCGATGGCGGCTTTTTCGTTGGCGGCTATTCCGATAGTGACATTAGCGGAGAAAAAACCGACCCCACCAATGGGCAGCGCGATTTTTGGGCGCTAAAACTGGACGGTAGCGGGAATATTGTGTGGCAGAACAGTATTGGCGGCAGCTTGGTGGACCGGCCGCAGGCAGCATTTCAAACCTACGATGGAAATTTTATCGTGGCAGGATATTCAAATTCCCCCATTTCAGGCGATAAAAGTGAAGCAAGCCGTGGCGGATTGAGCGATAACTGGATCGTGAAGATCGACAACACCGGCAGCGTAATTTGGGATAAAACCTATGGCGGCAGCGATAGCGATGTTTTGAGGGATATAATTCAAACAGTGGACAATGGATTTCTTGTTGGAGGATATTCAAAATCGAACATTTCCGGCGACAAAACGGAGCCTTCGCAAGGCGATTTTGATTATTGGATTTTGAAACTGGACGAAAACGGCAACCTTGCTTGGCAAAACACCATTGGCGGTAGCGGCATAGACTATCCGCGCGATGTAAAGCAATTGGCCGACGGCTCCTATATAATCGCAGGCTGGAGCAACAGCAACATAAGCGGAGACAAAAGCGAAAACAGCAATGGTGGCTATGACTATTGGTTGGTGCGCCTAAATAGCGCCGGAGGAATAATCTCCCAAAATTCCATAGGCGGTTCCGGAGATGAAAGTGGCTCGTATATTCTTCCTTTGACCAATGGAAACTATGCTTTGTTCTGCTCCTCAGATAGTAATATTTCTGGAGACAAGGGTGAAAACAACCGCGGGCTCGACGATTATTGGGTCTTTGAAACCACAGCAGCTATCCTGGGCACTCCTTCTACCGGTTTTAACAGCAAGGTTTTGGTATATCCCAATCCAACCGAAGGCCCTTTCAGCATACACTTAGGCGCATTCCATACCGCGGTAAGTATTTCAATTTACAATGCCTTAGGGCAGCTTGTTGCTGAAAAGGAACTTCAAGACGTGCAGATTTTAGAGGGCGCACTCGCTGGATTGTCTGGAATTTATACTTGCGTCGTTACAGGCTCAGATGGAAAACAAACCGTTTTGAAAATAGTTAAGAAGTAAGTTTTTTTCAATGTGAAAATAGCCGTAGGTTTCAATGAATTTTGATTCCTACGGTTATTTTTTTTTTAATCAATCCAACAATAAAAAAATTCAGAGATACAATATTCCGCCTCAGTCCATAACGATGGATTGGGGTTTTGGGCAACTTTTTCTTTTAAAAAAGCCTAAATTTGCTCCCCTTAAAAAAAGTGAAGGAATTTGTTTTATGAAGTGTAGCCTCTCTCTACTTTTGGCCCTTTCCTGCCTCGTTGCAGAAGCACAAAACATCTTGGTGGATGCCACTTCCTTCACTCCCCAACAGCTTATTGAGAATATTTTGATAGACAGCGGCTGTATCAGCAACGTGCAGGTAACGACCACGGTTGGTGGCACTTTTCAGGATGGCGACAAAAGTTTTGGGTATTTTTTGGCCAATGCCAGCAGTTTTCCACTTCAAAAAGGCGTTGTAATGAGCACCGGCAAACTGGCCCAGGTTCCGGGGCCCAATACCACTCTTAGCGATGACGACGCCCCGGGATGGAACGGCGATGCTGATCTTGAAAATGCCCTGAATATCAGCAATACAACAAATGCAACCAGTATTGAGTTTGATTTTGTTCCCAATGCGGACAACATACAGTTCCGTTACCTTTTTGCTTCGGAAGAATACCAGCAAGGAGATCCCAATACCTGCATTTACAGTGATGCATTTGCTTTTTTGATCAAGCCCGTGGGTGGAAATTATTCCAATATCGCCCTTGTGCCAGGAACCAATACACCCGTTTTGGTAACAACTGTCCATTCCGGCATCGCGGGTGCTTGCCCGCCCATTAATGACACCTATTTTGAAGGCTGGAACGGCCCGAGCGCACCCATCAACTTTAACGGGCAGACCAAGGTGCTGACCGCCGCAGCTTCCGTTACCGTTGGGCAGGCCTATCATATAAAACTAGTCATTGCAGATGAGGCCAATTATCGGTACGATTCGGCCGTTTTTCTGGAAGGAGGCAGTTTCAATATTGCCGCAAATCTTGGCCCAGATCGAAGTTTTATTACCAATAATCCACTTTGCGAAAATGAATCCTATATTCTGGATGCCACACCACAAGGCACCCTTCCTTTGGGCTACAAATGGTTTCGAAACAATACGGAAATACCCGGCGAAACCGGCCCGCAACTAACTGTTAACTCGCCCGGAATCTATAAGGTGGAAATTGATTATGGAAACGGTTGCATTGCCGCAGACGAGGTGTTGATTGAATACAGCGGGCCCATACACGTGCAGGACACGGAACTCTACCAATGTGCGCCTTTGGCAAATGGTTTGGCAACCTACAATCTGTTTGATTCCGAAGCACAAATCATTAATGGCAATCCCCTTTTAAGGGTATATTCCTTTCACAAAAGTTCCAGTGATGCCGAAAACAATGTAAACCCTATCATAAATCCAGAAAGGTACAACAACACCCTTCCCGATGAAAGGGTGTATGCCCGCGCAGTTTCAGACTATGGATGTGTTGGGGTGGCCGAGGTAACTTTGAAAACCACTACCAACACGGTGTCAGATTTTCTGCTGGTGAACTGTTCCGCAGTGGGCACTCCAGGTTTTGCCGATTTCAATTTTTCGGAAATTACCTCCCAATTGCTGGCGCTCTTTGGGGGCAGTCCCGAAATTACCTATCACTTTTCTTACAGTGAAGCTATTTTGCAACTCAATCCCTTGCCAAATCCGTTTACCAACACGCGTGCCAACGAACAAACGGTCTATGCCCGAATCAGCGGCGATCGGGGCTGTCTGGGAACTGCCAAAATAAAATTGCACGTTGTAAATACTCCTGAATTTGAAGGGGAGGAAACTTTTATCTACTGCCAGAACACTTACCCCGAAACCCTTACTTTAAATGCGGGACTCATCGGTTCCACCGGAAATGTGTCCTTTTTGTGGTCCACAGGCGAAACTACTTCTTCCATAGAAATAAACGAAGCTGGCACCTATACTCTTACGGTTTCCCGCAGGAAAGAAATAAACGGCGAGGAATATAGCTGCACCGCTACCCGAAGTTTCACCGTAACCCTGTCAGAAATTGCGCGAGTTTCCTATGAAGTCACCGGCAATGTTACCCAGCCTAAAGTCACCGTGAGGGCAACAGGTTCTGGTAATTATGTTTATTCCATGGACAATGGACCGTTCCAAGAAAACCCTGTTTTTGAAAACCTGGCACCGGGAGAACATTATTTAATGGTAAAGGACAAAAACGGTTGCGGCACTACTACCGTTTTGGTTTATATTTTAGGGTTTCCAAATTTTTTCACGCCCAATAATGATGGCTATCACGACACTTGGCAAATAGCGGGCAAAAACCCTAAAGACCCCCAGCTTGAAAGCATTGAAATCTATGATCGATTTGGAAAACTGATCTTTCAATTGGACCAAGCCCACCCAAGTTGGAACGGTATCTATAACGGGAAACCAATGCCTTCTTCTGATTATTGGTTTAAGGCAATTTTCCGCAATGGCAATAGCTACCGCAGCCATTTCACCTTAAAACGATAAAAATATTAGAAGTTAAAATCGCAACCCAAAAAATACGCCCCAAAAATATTCAGAATTGAAAATTGAATATGTAACAAACTGATTCAAATTGCGTTATATAGGCTCATCAATCTAAATATACCTATGATACAACGCTTTTTCATTTTCTGCTCGGGGGCCGACACCGCCATTCTTGATGAATGTTCCCCCGGCGAACGCACCAAATATGCCGGTATTGGCGCAACCGTATTTTTTACTGCCGTTATGGCCACCATTGCCGCCGGCTATGCGCTTTACACCGTTTTTGACTCGTATTACACGTCAATATTCTTCGGAATTGTTTGGGGAATGCTCATTTTCAATCTCGATAGATTCATCGTTTCGACCATTAAAAAACGGAACAGCTTTTTTGACGAACTATTACAGGCATCACCACGAATTGCTTTGGCGATCATTATTGCCATCGTAATCTCAAAACCTTTGGAACTTAAAATTTTTGAAAAGGAAATCAATCAGGTGCTGCTTATTGAGAAAAACGAAATGACCCTTGCCAACAAAAACCAATTGTCGCGGCAGTACACGCCGTCCGTAACCGCATTGGAAACCGAAATTGCTGGCTTGAAAAAGGAAATAATTGATAAGGAAGCAGAAGTAAACGCACTTTATAATACCTACATTTCCGAAGCAGAAGGAACTGCCGGCACCCATAAATTGGGCAAAGGTCCCGTTTATAAGGAAAAACGCCAAAAACACGACGCCGAACTCGCCGCTTTGGCAGAACTGAAAAAAACAAACGCCCAAAAAATAGCCGCAGCGGAAGCACAAATTGCAACGCTGGCCACCGAATACAACACCAAAGTAACGGACTCCCAACCAATTATCGATGGTTTTGACGGTTTGATGGCGCGCGTAAATGCGCTGAACAAACTGCCATTGTTGCCGTCGCTATTTATCTTTTTGCTGTTTTTGGCAATTGAAACCTCGCCGATTTTCGCAAAACTGTTATCGCCAAAAGGGGCTTACGATTTAAAACTGGAGGAACAGGAAAGCGCACTAAAATCTTGGGTAACCCAACAGCAAACCCAGCGCGATGTGCTGGTAACTACAGATCGCGACATCAACAACCGCGTGTATGCCGATATTGCCGAAGAACAGGAGCTGTACGACTACAAGCGCAAAAAAGCCCGCGAACTGATGCAGATGCAGGCCGATGCTTTTTACAAGAAACAGAAAAGCGTGCTTTAATTCGATGCGTCAATCAGGTTGTAAATTGAAGACCGGAAATGGTGAGGGAATTTTTCGAAAAAACAGTTTATCTTTAGTTGAAAATAAACCATTCAAAATGAAAAAACTGCTCCTACTATTCCTGTTTTTTTCCTTCACAACAATTGCCCAAACCGAAGCCGACGACCGAAAAGCCATACGCGCCGTACTGAAAATGCAGGAGGATGCCTGGAACAATGGTGACCTCGAAGGTTTTATGCAAGGTTATGAAAAAAGCGATTCGCTAAAATTCTATGGCAGTAGCGGCTTGACGCACGGTTGGCAAAACACGCTGGACAATTATAAAAAAGCCTATCCCACCAAAGCGGAAACGGGTACTCTTTCATTCACCATTGATGCCATTACAAAAATCGAGGATAATTCCTATTATATGATGGGCCAGTTCCATTTGGTGGGCGAGGCTGGCAATGCGAACGGCGTATTCCTGATTATCTTCCGGAAAATTGAGGGGGAATGGAAAATCATTGCCGATTTGAGCTGCTGAGCTTTAAAACCTATCCGGATTTTTTATAATTTCTTCCGCCCGTGAAATATGCGCCTCCAAAGTTTCCGGCTTCATTTTTTCCAACTCCGATATCCTTATATTCATCGGTCGGTTGCCCTTTAAAAGTTGCTAATTTCGTGTTGAAAATTCCCATATACTCCATTGAATTCATTCCTAATTTCCCTTTATGCGCTCCCACAGCGCTGCCATCAGTTTTCCAGCATCGCGGGCGGTTTTGGGTTCCTCGGAAATGGCTACGCCGTCCTCGGTTTTTTCAATCAGATAACTGAAGGCGAAACGGTCCTCGGCTGGGTCCAAACTCAGTTTCCCGAAGCGCAGATCGTTTAAAAATAGCTGCCCGTCGCGCTCCGAAACGGTGTACCAGCCCTGTGTGATTTTTATCAATCGCTGCACTTTGCCCTCATTCGCCAATGTTCCGAGCGCTTCGTGTTTTTTTGGATGCGGGAAAAACCGTATCGGTTTTGAATCGAAAAAGGAATAATCGCCGATCAAAAAGGCGTTTTCGGTTTCCACGTTTGCCGTCCACAAAATGCTGTTCAGCGGGCTGGGTTTGGTATCCAAATCAATGTAAGTAATATGCTGTTCTTTCAGCGCATCCTCAAATTTCAGATAGGCAATTCCCTTCAAAAGCAGCGTGAGCGCCAAATAGGAAGTGCTGACGATAAGCCCGAGATTATTGAATTTCCTTCTTTTTGCACTCCCTTTTTTTTGGAATAGCGCCAAAAGCAGAAACGTCAAAAAAGGCAGGGTATAGAGCGGATCTATCACAAAAATGTTCTTGTATTCCAAACGCAGTTCTGACGGCCAAAAAAGCTGAGTGCCCCAAGTGGTGTGGGCGTCCAGCAAAGGGTGCGTTACAAAGCACAGAAACCAAAACCAGCACCACTCCCGCAGGCTGGCACGTTTGTCCCAAAGTGAAAGGAGCCACCCGAACAACAGCCCAAAAACCACCGCAAAAACGATGGAATGTGTAAAGCCACGGTGCATTTCCAATGCGGTAACGGTATCGGTGAAATGGCTTGAAAGCACGTCCAGATCCGGGATAGTGCCCGCAATGGCGCCCAAAAGCATTGCTTTGTTGCCAATCTTTTTACCGAGAACCGCTTCGCCCACGGCAGCACCCAAAACAATCTGCGTTACTGAATCCATTTTTTTTTAGTTATGGGTTAGGAGTTATGAGTTAGGTGTTTCTGGTTTTTTGTTTCAGTTTTCAAGTTTCAAGGTTCAGGTTACTTCAAACATCTCTTGTCTCAAGTCTCACGTCTAATCAACAATCTCCATTTTCTTCAGCAAAAAGGAAGCATTCATATTTTGGCAGATTCCGGGTTGGAAGGTGTAGTCGAAAAAGAGTTCGTCGTTTTCAATTCTTGCATCGAAGAAATAATTTTTCACTTCAGGCAGTTCTTCCGCGGCAGCGCACAGGCCTAAATCGTGCGTGGCGATAATGCCGGTGGAATTGCTGGATACGAGCTTTTCCACAAACTTTCGGGAGCCGATGGCTTTGTCGGTGCTGTTGGTTCCTTTCAAAATCTCATCAAGAATGATGAAATAGCGGTCAGACTTTATTTCATCCACGATAAACTTCAACCGTTTCAATTCACTGAAGAAATACGACTCATCGTCCGTCAAACTATCCGTAGTCCGCATACTCGTGATGAGCTTTATTGGGTTATACTGAGCCTTTTCGGCACAAACCGGCAAACCTATATTTCCCATCACGATTTGAAGGGAAACGGTTCGAAGAAATGTGCTTTTGCCCGCCATATTCGCCCCGGTAACGATAAAAAATTCTTCTGAATTAATCTGAAAATCATTGCGCACCATCGTGCTTTCCTTCAACAATGGATGTCCGGCTCCCTTCACTTTTAAAACGGGAATATCATCATTGATTTTTGGAAACACATAGTCGGGATGATTAAAGGCGAAATTGCCCAAACTGTTATAGGCATCAAAAAAAGTAATTGCACCAAACCACACCGAAACACTTGCCTTGTGCTCCAAAATCCATTGTTCAATATTGTAGCTCTGGCGAAGGTCGCGGAGCATAAAACCATTGGCAATAACCCCAATAAGCATATTGCTACGTTGATCTAAAGCATCTAAGTGTTTAGCAAATTTCTTCAGGACGGTGGAGGCTTTCTTTTCTGAATTGACCACCAGATTTCGTTTTTCGGAAAGTAATTCGGAAGCAAATTCCTCGCGTTCTATTTCTTTGATTAATTTATAAAATTGTTCAAATGTGCTTTGAATTTTTGAAGTATGTGAGGAAAGGTCGTTTACCTTTTTTAAATAGCCGCCCGAAATTGCCAATCCCAAAAAGAACCAGCCAGCCACAGCGTAGCCCGAAACCAAATCGAGAAAGTTCAGCACAATCAATGTTACTGAAATAACCGAAAACACAAGCGACACAGTCTTTATCCACTTTGGGACAAAAGTTTTATAGGTTTTTAGCCAATCGGTTACTTCGGTGGCGGAGACTTCTATTTTCACCAAGGAAGCAATTGCAGAGAATTGTTGGCGCCATTTGGGCATTTCAGCCAATTCGGTTATTGCCTGTTGCCTTTTTGGAATTGCATCAATTTTGTTTTCGGTGAAAATTTTCGCCAAAAGATCGGAGCCGCTTTCCAATGCGGTCCTATTCAAATATTGAAAAAAAGAACCACGCCCAAAAAGATCGATATCCTGACTGTAAAAATGAAGCGGATCCTTATATTTTTCGCCGGAAGGCAAATGATGGAATTGCCGATTGCCCACTTCCAGCTCGGTTTCATTTTGTGCTATTAAAGCGTTTTCTAAATCTCGCCGGTATTGCAGCGCGCTGTGTTTTGAAACCAAATAAACAAACGCCCCGATGGTCGCTGCAATGATGGCAACGACCACTTTTACATTTCCGAAGAAAAAATATACCCCAAAACAGGCAAGCAAAAACACCACCAACCTGAGCGTGCTGGAAAAGGCGAGTTTCCCTTTTATCTTTCGTAATGCTTCGGAATGGATTTCAATCTGTAATTTATAAAAATCGGAGGGGTTGCGCATAGTTTTAAGTTTTGCCATTACGATAAACCTCACAGGTCTTTGAGACCTGTGAGGTTTTTGGCTCTTTAGGATTTTTTCAGTTCTGCTTGTAGTTTTTTGGTAAGACTTTTTAGAACCAAATCATAGGAGTGGTCAATCATTTCCAAAAGCAATTCATTGGGAATGTTTCTTTCGAGTTCCACCGTGTTCCAATGTACTTTGCTCATGTGGTAGCCCGGGCGGATCAAGCCGTAGTATTCCTCTCGGAGCGCGATGGCACGCTCGGGGTCGCACTTTAGGTTGGCCGTGGCGGGATGCGTTTCCAAACCGGTGAGTGCGAACATTTTCCCCATCACCTTAAAAACCAACGTATCTTCCCCAAAGGGAAAGGTTTCTTCCACGCCTTTTTTAGAGATGCAATATTCACGAAACTGTTCTATGTTCATTGGTTTATTTTTGGTTTTGCTTCTGCCGAATACAATGCCGAATAATCCAGTTTCCAATTGATGGTCTCTACCAGTTTTTCCATGAGCTGTATAGTTTCCAAAGCCTGTTTTGAAGCTTCATTGAACAAACCGCTTTCTGGGATTTTATCGACTATGTGTTTTTTGGCTTCTTGGTTTATTTCAGTAAGATCGCTTGCGGTAAAGGGATTTGCCCAGCCCTCGCGCTTGTCGTAATATTTAAAATCTGTTTCAATGGTAAGCAATTGTGGCTGTGGAAAATTGGTGAGAATTATAGTTCTATTTTGGGTGTCGGCGTGCATTTTTACCTTCGTAAGGTCAAAGCCAATGTGGGCTTTGGCTTCAATCAAAACTAAAGCCTTCTTTTTCCCAAGGACTAAATTGAGCCATTTGTCCTTTACGTTTTCATAGTAGAAAATTTCAGAAAAATCGCCTTCCACGGTAATGAACTTGCACACGCTGCGTATTTTTTCCATCAAAATAACAGACTGGGTGTTTACCTTTTCACGTTTTCGGTCACCACTGAAACGCGCAAAAAGAAAATAAGCCACAACAGCACCAACGGCCAAGCCAATAAAGAGATATTCCATGATATTATTTTCCAATGTTTCCCAAATGAGTATTCTTAAAACTATCTGGATATTTTAAACCGTATCCAAAAATTCTGTCGAAGGAAGCGTGTGAGAACAAAATTACACCTATTAAAATTAACATGGAATTGTTGAGATAAAATCCTGACAAGCCAAGGGCAATTGCAATAGCTTTATTGTGAAAAAGATTATAGGTAAAAGCGCCAACCCTAGTGTTAACCAAATATCCCACCATGCCAATATCGGGTGTGAGCAGCAATGCCGGAAACCACCACCACGCATAATCCAATTGTGAAAAAAAGAAAATTCCGAGTAGAAATTGGGCCAATTCCTCAATTTTTAGAGTTGTCTTCATACTATAAAATTTTATATAAAACTGGCTTGCTGGGCGACGCATCGTTATGGAAGGATGCAATCTGTAAATTCAGCAAATAGCTGCCGTCCTCAATAGAATCGGGTACATAGATCAATTCCGTAATGGTACAATCCTCACGCGGGTTTTGTGGAAAATTCCAAAACGCCTTGTGCGCCAACAATTTGCCTTCGTCCTTTTCTTTGTCCACCGATGGCAAATCAATCAACAAATGTTTTACGCCAATTTCCCGTAAAAACAAGGCTGCTTTTTCGTGAAGGAAGGGCCAATTGGTTTCGGACCAATGTTTTGATTTTTTGTCTGAAGTATTCGGGAGTGTTCTGATTACGATGGCTTCGGGTGTTTTTCCATTTAAGGCCTTGGAAATACTTTCTTCGGAAATAATTTTGTCCTCTCCCCCCGCCCTCTCCGAAGGAAAGGGAGCTTCGGGCTTTACCGAAATCACTTCGGCCAGAAAAAAGAAGGATTTTAATGCTTCATTTACCGAATGGAATTCCTTTGAAATATGCCCAAAACACTCGGTATGCGTGCCGTGGGCGTGCGGGTTGAAGAACACATTGTTGAAATTTACCGAAGCGCCCTCGGAAACCTTGCCGATCCAATCGCCCATTTTTACGGGCCCAATCGAAGGTTTATTTTGATACCACGCCAACGGATTTTCTTCCGAAGCCTGCAACGGGATTGAGATGTCCAGTGGTTTTGAGAGATCTACAACAATAGATTTGCCGTTATGTTCAATTGTGGTTTTCATTTCGTATAAATTCGGTTTTCGAGCCCTGACAGGTTTTAAAAACCTTACAGGTCTAAGTTACTTTAAATCCAAAACAAATCTGCCGCAATCCCATCACTTAAAAATTTACCTTTTTTTGAAATTTTCAGGGTACCGTTTTCGAGGATTAAAAGGTTGTTTTCTACAGGACTTCCGGCTTGTTTCAACAGATATTCCAAACAATTTTTTCCAAAATCCCTTTCAACCTTTTCCAAGGAAACCCCTTTTTTAGTGCGCAATCCGGTCATAATATATTCATTGTATTTGTCCTCTTTTGAAAGGATTTCCATTTCGGAGGGAAGAATTCCGTCTTCAATACTTTTTATGTATTTTGAATTGTTCGCCACGTTCCAGCTTCGCCTTTTGCCATCGTAACTATGGGCGGAAGGGCCAATGCCCAAATAGGGAACGCCCTCCCAATAGGCGGTATTGTTGCGGGAATGGAAGCCCGGTTTGCCAAAGTTGGAGAACTCATAGTTCTCCAACCCAGCTTTTTCGGTTTCCGAAAGTAAAATTTCGTAGTGCTGTTTTGCGGCTTCTTCATCCAATGGCGGTACGATGCCCTTTTCAATAAATTTTTTTAAAGCAGTTTTTGGTTCAATCGTTAAAGCGTAGCACGAAAGATGGGGAATATCTAGATTTAATGCAATTTCAAGATTTTTTTTCCAGCGTTCGTTGTTCATTCCCGGGATACCGTAAATTAAATCGATGCTGATGTTTTCAAAATACTGTTTCGCTTCCGTTATAGATTCCAAAGCTTCGGAAGCGTTGTGGGCGCGGTTCATCAGTTTTAAATCTTCTTCAAAAAAGGATTGGATGCCGATGCTCAAACGGTTAATCTGTAAATTTGTGAATTTGTGAATTTGTTCTTTTGAAAGATCATCGGGATTGGCTTCGAGGGTGATTTCTGGATTTTCTGAAACCTTAAAATTTAAATAAATAGTTTCAAAAATTTGTTGCAATTCTTCGGAAGAAAGCAAACTCGGGGTACCGCCCCCAAAATAAATGGTTTCTACAATTCCGTCGAGTTCATTTTTCCGCAGAACCAATTCCGTGCATAACCCATTTACCAATTCCTTCTTTTTCTTCAGCGAAGTGGAAAAATGGAAATCGCAGTAATGGCAGGCCTGTTTGCAGAAGGGAATATGGATGTATAAGCCCCCCCCGCCCCCGAAGGGGGAGCTTTTATCAGTTTCATTTATAGATTTTTGTTTAAAAATCAAGTTTTCCTGCAAAATAAAATCTATTTCTTTTTACGTAAATCCACGCTCTGGACTACTCCTTTGGAGGAAGGGGAGCTATTTTGTTTCACAAAAGCGGCCCAGCTTGTGTAGCTTTTCCCAATTTCAACCTTCCCGGAATTATAAAAATGGCAAACCGCAGCCGCCAATCCATCGGTACTATCCAAATTCTTTGGTAATTCCTTTAAACTCAAAAGACTTTGAAGCATTTTTGCCACCTGCTCCTTACTGGCGTTTCCGTTGCCCGTAATGGCCATTTTTATTTTTTTCGGCGAATATTCAGTGATGGGAATTTGTCGCGAAAGTCCCGCCGCCATGGCCACGCCCTGCGCCCTTCCCAGTTTGAGCATGGATTGCACGTTTTTTCCATAGAACGGCGCCTCAATGGCAATTTCATCGGGTTTGTGGGTGTCGATCAGCTCTATAGTGCGTTCAAAAATCAATTTCAGTTTTAAGTAATGATCGTCATATTTTTTAAGGTGAAGCTCGTTAAGCTGCATAAAAGCCATCTTTTTGGAGACAATTTTGATCAGTCCAAACCCCATTATGGTCGTTCCCGGATCAATTCCCAATATGATTTTTTCGGTTTCGATTTTCATTGTTTAGAAATTCCCGCCATTTTTCGGGAATTAGTATTTTAGCAGCATGAGTGCTCGCCACAACAAAACTAAACAATATCTGCTCGCCACGGCGAAAGTTTTGATCTTGTGTTTTTCCTTGGGCTACATTTTTTACAAAATTGCCTACAACAACGCCCTAGGTTTTTCTGAATTTCGTGAAGCCCTTTCGGCTCGGCTGCCTGTTTCCGGGTATTGGTTTCTACTTTTCCTTATGCTGGCCGGGGGCAATTGGTTCTTGGAAATTCTAAAGTGGCAAAGGTTGGTTTCATATCTTGAAAAAATCAGTTTTCCAACGGCGCTTAAGCAGAGCCTCGCAGCACTGACCGTTTCATTGGCAACCCCAAACCGGATTGGCGAATTTGGCGCAAAGGCATTGTTTTTTGAACGTGCCAAACGCAAACAAATACTGTTGCTACAGTTGTTTTCAAGCGGGTCGCAGCTGTTTGTTACGCTTCTTTTCGGCTTGGCAGGTGTATTGTTCCTCGGCAGAAATTTCAATATTGAGTATTCCTTGCGGACTTTGTGTTATGTTTCTATTGGCGCAATTTTGTCTGCTGCCGTGTTATATTATTTTAAGGAAAAGGAATTGCTGATGAAGGGATTTTCCGTGTTGAAGGTTGTTCGGTTTTTTAAAAAAATCCCGTTTCGCATAAAACGCGACGCACTGCTGTTTTCCGTTTTTCGTTACGGTATTTTCAGCGGAATGTTTTATGGCCTGTTAGTGTATTTTGGGGCTGAAATTTTCTTTTTTGAAACCATCCTCCTCATTTTTACAATGTATTTGCTTGTGTCCCTTCTTCCAACAATTTTCATTTTTGACGTTGTGGTCCGTGGCAGTGTTGCCGTGTGGTTGTTTTCGTTTGTAGGCATTCCGGAATGGATTGTTTTGGCAAGTGTGCTGGGCAGTTGGATTTTCAATTTTGTATTTCCCGCGCTATTGGGCAGCTATTTTGTGGTCACCTTTCAGCCCGAGGCATCATGATCTGGGTGGTTACACTACTTTTTGTCCTCTATTTTTTCACATTGTTTTGGCTGCTCCTTGGTTTCAAAAAAAACGGGGCCTTTGTCTTGGTGTCCCAAAAACACAAAACCCACTTTAGCCTGATCATTCCCTTTCGCAATGAAGCCGACAACCTGCCCGCGCTTTTGGAATCGCTGCAGCAGCTGGATTATCCTCCCGAATTGCTAGAACTTCTTTTTATAGACGATGCCTCGGAAGATACTTCCGGATTGCTCCTTTCGGCATTTTTGCCGTTAAGCAGGTTTTCTGTGAAAGTGATACAAAACAAACGCATTTCGAATTCGCCGAAGAAGGATGCAATTTCCGAAGGAATAAAATCTGCGCAGGGCCAATGGATAGCCACCACCGACGCCGATTGCCAACTACCCAAAAATTGGCTAAAGACTTTGGACGCATTTATTCAAAAGAACAAACCCGTGATGGTCTGCGGTCCCATAATTTACACAGCCGGCGCGACTCTCGCCGAACAGTTCCAGCAACTGGATGGGTTGAGCCTGCAATTGGTCACCATAGGCAGTTTTGGACTTGGCCGTCCACTACTTTGCAACGGCGCCAATCTTGCCTATAGAAAAGATGCTTTTGAAGCGGTGCAGGGGTTTTCGGGAAACGATCATTTGGCCAGTGGCGATGATATTTTTCTGTTGGAAAAACTGCAGAAGAGCTTTCCGGGGCAGGTGAAATTTATAAAATCAAAGGAGGCCATTGTAACCACCAAAACTCTCAAAACCTGGAAAAGCTTAATAAACCAACGGATTCGCTGGGCTTCCAAGACTTCAAAAGTGAAAAATCCAGGCACGCTTAGTTTGGGGATATTGGTACTTTTAGTGAACAGTAGCTTTTTGGCATTGCCCGTTCTCACGTTCTTGGATGCAGAACATTTTATTGGGTACGTACTGCTGATGCTTCTAAAAATAATGACCGACTATTTAATGGTGCAACAAGCTGCGTCCTTTTCGGGCATTGGTCTTGTGTTTTGGAAATTTATAAAACAGGCCTACCTATACAGCCTGCTTGTTCCAATAGTAACCCTGGGGAGCCTCCGCGGGCGTTATCAATGGAAAGGTCGCCACTTTGAGAAGCAGTGAAAACTTGATTAAATTTTTTAACTTAGCCATAGCTTAAATCTTGCCCTTATGAAATCGTTTCTTCCCGTTTTTGTGTTGTGTTTTTTCTTTTTCGGTGGTTCCCTTCAGGCGCAACAAGAATATACCGTTAACGGTAAAAAGTTCAGGTTGAACACCGCAGTCGAGGGCCCGTTGACCTTACTTTGGAACATTGTTGATGGTGAGTACCGCTACTTCTCAAAAAAAGAGGAAAGTATCGAGGAATTAAAAAACTCAAAACAAGCAGGAGTTTACCAAGAGGAATATAAGCAGACTTTAGATCGGCAAACAAGCGATGCTCCCGTTTCTACTGAAAAGGTAAAGCTGACGCTTCCAAGTCTGAGTGCCTTTTTTGAGGCCTACAATAGACGAAAAGACCCCAATTTTGTAGCCGCCAAACAGCGGGTGCAACTTGACCTCCGGCTTGGTGCCTTTGGCGGAATTAGCAACAGTGTTTTTACCGAGAACCCCAACAATGCGCTCCAACCCGTAGCGGGTATAGATCTGGAACTGGTGGATGGGGTAAAGCTGAAAAGACACGCCTTGGTTTTTCAATACAAACAGACTTTTGAAAGCAGTGAATATGCTTATACCGCCTCCCAGCTTTCCTTGAATTACCGTTTCAAATTTGTGAAAACACCCAAGTTTGATGCTTTTGTGAATTGTAAATTTGTTTCCTTCACCCATTCAAAAAAGGAAGTTATTCTTAATGGTGTACCTGGGAAACCGGGCATGGTGCAATCAGTTTCGGGTTCCGATTTTAGTGCGCCGGTCACTTTTGGAATTGGCGCGGACTATAAGCTTGGCAAAGGGTACATTACATTTAACTACAATGATATCGTTGGGCTGAGCGTGGACAGCAATGGTGAGTTTCCCATAGATTTTACGTTGGGCTATAAATTCAACCTTTAATCAGTTTGTTTTAATAATTACCGGAAGGGTAAACTGGGTTTTGACCGGAATTCCGCGCTTGTAGGCCGGCGCTACCGGTTTTAGTGAATCAATACTGCGCAACAGCCAAGTTTCCAGTTCGGGAAAATCCCTTTTAAGCAGGGTATCCATTTTAATTTGAAGAATGGCGATCCGACCATCGCGGCCCACTTCAAAATTCACTTTTATGGTATCGTACACCTCCCGAACGGCAACTACTTTTTCATGGTTGATGGATTGATAGATTTGGGTGGTAATAGTGTTCATAAAACATTCCTTCTGCTGTGGTTTTGGCAGCGAGTCGTTACAGTTGGCAAAGGCGGGATACCGGTCGACATCCTTCCAGTCTATGGTCTGGATTTCCTCCTTAAAAATCGCTTCCGACGACATTTTTTCCGTCTCAAACAATTGGCAGGAAGTTGCCAGCAACGATGCAGCAAGAAGAATGCGAATTTTCATTTTCAGCAAAAAGGTTCTCTTTGGAAAGGTACAAATTTACTGAAACTTAATTGGTTGAAATAGGAACTTGTTCCACACAAAATGCAGCGAATGCATTTAACGGGCTATATGGATTGTGGCTAGCCACTTACCATTTTACACCCATATGATTTTTTGGTCTATTGTGCTTTTGCGGGTTCCTTCTGGAAGCGGACCGTCGAATTTTCCCATATATAAAAAGCCGAGGCATTGTTCCTCCTCACCAAGATGGATAAATTTATCCATGTATTTTATCAATCCCGGAGAGGACCAATAGGCGCCGATGCCCATTTCGGAAGCCGTTAACCACATATTCTGGACCGCCATTGCGGTTGCGGCAATTTCCTCCCATTCGGGGATGCTTTCCTTTGGATCGCGCTGCATGCAGATAGCGATTACACACCCCGCCTTAACAGGGTTATCCACAAATTTATTATAGGTAAATTCCGAGAAATTATCGGTGGTCTGTTTATAGGTTTCGGCCATAAATTTTCCCAGGGCCACCTGGGAAGTACCGTAAAAAACCCTAAACCGCCAAGGCTCGGTGCGCTTGTGTGTGGGCGCCCAATTTGCGGCTTCCAAGATGGTCAAAATTTCTTCTTTTGTGATGGGTTGGTCGTTATATTGAGCAGGAAAAACCGCGCGGCGGTTCTTAATGGTTTCTTGGATCATTATTTTTATTTTGGCTCGTGAAGATAGTAAAAGCAGGCTGGAAAAAAAACAATTTTGGTTTAATATGGAAACTATAAAAAATACTCAAATGAAGGCCTATTCAAACAATTTCACTTATAATTATTAATAAGGAATTTTTAGAAAAAAAAGTGGCGACACCCTAAAACAAAAAAAGCCCATCCATTTGGATAAGCTTCTCATCGGCTCTTCCCGATAGCTATCGGGACTAAACCACAAGCCACGTTTAAATGGCTCAACACAACTTCATTATTCTTCTTCGCGGATACTGAGCGAAGTGGAAGTAGCGGTCTGGACGAGACTCGAACTCAATATTTTAAAATACTGAAATAAAGCATTATATAGAGATATAAATATTAATACCTCCTTAAAATCACCTTTATAATCACTAATTGATTTAGAATATTATTTATCTAGCCTGTATAAATAGATATATAATACTTTATAGGAAAAATATTAATATTCTTATTTTCCGGATTAAAAAGATTATTTATTATCCAAATTTTAGGGTTTTTAGATAATATATCAAACACTACGTAAATATAGTAGTTTGGGTTTTCCTTTGCTGTATTAAATTCATTAATGGTTAAAAAGAAATTAGCATCACCAACTTTAGAGCGGGTTGCTTTTACTTCAATATACCTTTTAGAATTGTCTACTTCATAGGATAAAATATCGTAACCGTAACTATCTGACTTTAAAGACACTCTCTCTATTTGTTCTGCTAAATCTGGTCTATTGAGGTCGTTTAGTCTTTTTATTTCAAAGTCTTTTACAATCTTTTCTCCTCTATCTCCTAATTTTTTATTTACCCTATTTATTTTCTCATAATCAGGTTTAGAAGTATTATTATTACAATTATTTCTTTGGTTTGGTTGTACACTATTTGGTAAGATGTCTAAAAAAACTTCACTCGCAACTGGATTTATAGGAAATTTAGGATTTAAGTAATCTTTTAAAAGGTTATCTGCCTGTGTAGATTTCTTTATTGGTCTTTTAGGATATTCAAAATATAAAAAGTTACCAAATAAATCTGCTGACCAATTACGCATTACCTCATCATCATTTTTAAATTTCAATAAGGCATCTCTTTTGATAACAGGATTTGATTTTATTAATTCACGTGTATCTAAATCAAAAAACTTTAAGAAATAATCTAAATGCTCGTTTGAAAATACGTTTAAATATCTTTCAGGATAGTAGGTTGATAAAATCTTACCTTTAAAAGTGGGTGATATTTTGTTTTTGATGATTGGACATCAATTATTCCTTTCTCATTTTGAAGAAGTACTTCACAGAGACTTTCAAATGTGGTTCCTTTTATATCTTTTAAAAGATTCCAATCCACTTTTGTATAAGGCTCAAATTCAAAAAAGGGTTTTGAACTTTCCACTTTTTTACTCAGAGTAATTCTTTCTTCTTTTTCGAAATCTTCTCCTAAAAGTCCCATTACAATAAATTTAGTGCCATCATCTCCAATTAGAACTAATACAATCCCATCAGATGAGACTAGTTGTTTTTCGATACTTAAATCATATTCGTAATCTACGACCTGTATTACATCTTTAATTTTTCTATAGTTCCTTATACTAAAACCAAATGTTTTATCCTCCGTCTTGGCTAATAAATAGTTTTCTCCTTCATACAAATTTGTAACTTCAATTAAATCCGACAGTTTTTCTACAAAATTTTGTGGTAAAAGTTTTAGGTTAGTAGATGAATGAATTATTCCAACCGCTTTGTTCTCATCATAAAAAAAGCCTTTTATCGCTTTAGTAGTTTTTATTATTTCTCCATCAATTTCCTCAGAACTCTCAGTTTTATATTCTTGGAAGCCCAATGAATCTAAGTGTTCAATAATTATATGAAGTGTTATTTCTTCAAGAAATTCTTGCTCACAAGAACCTCTACATTGTCCAGATTTATAATTGTAAATACATTCTTCTTGAGATGGCTGATAAGTATACATCTTCTGTATCTCTCGAACACTTAAAAAATTTTCAGGTTCTGGATAATCCAAAAAATCATTTTCGTCAAATTCTTTGAAGTAATTCATTTAGTTTATCTAATTAAGCCGAACATGTGTATATGAAATGCCTATTCCGCTATCAATCATTTGTTGGCCAAGATTTTATTTATTAATCTTTCACAATTTTAAAGTATATCAAATCCATAAGTAAACATACGAAGCTTATTGGTCTTAACTAATAGGGGAGGATAAAGCTTAAAGCTTGAAACCAAATTTATAAAATATCTTATTATATGAGTTATCTTGGAAATAGTTTACTATGACTGAATTCTAAGAGATTTTATGTGTTTTTGTTTATAAATTAGATGTCATTGGTTTACAAGTTTGTTATCTAAATCAGTAAGATTATATGAACACTAAATAGTATCATAGACATTACAAAAGACATTAATTGAACAATAGAAGGTATTTTTATATTTGATGTTAATATATCTAATTTGTAATCTTTGTTTACTGCTAAGTTTCCAGTTAATGCCATCATAACCATAAGTCCCGACAAAATTGAAAATAATAAGAATATAATTGAACTAATCAAAATCCATTTTATCTCTATACCTTTAATTATTTTATCGCTAAACGTTAAAATAACGGTAATAATTCCTGTGGATAAGCTTATAATTAGTTTAGTAGTCTCCGAAGCGAAATCAAATGATTTTATTTCTTTTTCATTCATATTTAACAAATTGGCCATAAAGGACATAATTTGATTAAAGCTTTACGTATTGCTTGAATCTCAATATAATTATTAATACTATTTTCAACTATATCTTCTGTAAATTTAATTAAGTTTGGATTTAAACTCTTAATTCTTATATCCTTTAAATTATGCGTAGAAATCCGATCACTATTAAGGCTTTTTCTATAAATAGCATCAATTTCTAAATCTGCTTTTTTTCCGATAAATTCAAGTAATAAATCCGCATCTTCAGAAATAACAGCATCGAATGCTTCAAAACATCTGTCCAATTTTTCTTTAGTCAAGCTTAAATTGTCAATTTTAATGTCTAAATCCATAGTAGTGTTTTAAAAAATAACGATTTTATATTTTACACATTTATAATTTTATTTTCAATTCATTTTATAAAATAGAAACTTTAGAGAACGAAACAACCGGGGGGATTAATTAAGTGGAAAGAATAAAGCAAAATGTTTAAACCAAATATATTAAAAAAAGCGTTATAAATCAGTTATTTCCGCCTATTATTCGAAGAAATACTCCATACTCCATCCAGAAAGATTAGGTTAATTAACTTCTCTCTACCCTTCCATTTATTTTTAACATCCCCCATTTATCAAATGACTGGATAGGGGGGACAATAAATATATTACATTAAAATTTATCAGATAATTTTTTCATCTCATCACTAACCCTCCTCTGCACTATCTTCCCATAGCTGTCCTGGGTTATTTTTATACTTGAGTGCCCTAGCAATTCACTCACTATCTCCATAGGAACATTATTGTATAACAAAACAGTGGACGCGAAAGTCTTTCTTGCGATGTGATGTGTAAGATTCTTCTTTATTTTAACAATGTCTGCTATTTCCTTCAAATAAGCATTGAAATTAGAATTTGCAATTACAGGAAAAACCAAATCTCTATTTTCATCTTTGAATTTTTCCATAATAACCTCAGCTTGTTTAAGTAAGGGAATATTATAAATTCTACCTGTTTTAGATCTTTTAATCTTAATCCATTTGTTACCATCAAAACCAACGAAAATATCAGAATGCTTTAGGTTTCTCATTTCCTTAAAAGCTAAACCAGTATAACAACAAAAAACAAACAGGTCTTTTACTTTTTCAATTCTAGGAATGTCAAAATGATGTTTTTCAAGATTGGAAAGCTCTTCAGAATTCAAAAATATCACTTCCTTTTTTACAGTTTTATATGAGAAAAGTAGAAATGGATCTTTATCCAAATAATCCTGTGCAATAGCATACTTAATTACTCTTCTGAAACGCTGTATGGCTTTATTTAAGGTACTCTGCTGGAAGTTTTTCTTGGTTTTAAGATAATACTCATATTCCTCTAAAAAGCCGCTCTTAACTTCTTTTAATGGAAGGTCATTTTTTTTGAATTTAAACTTTATAAAATCTTTTAAATGCTTCCCAGACTCTAAGTATTTATCATAAGTGACTTGCTTAATTTCTTTATCTACCAGCACCTTTAATCTCTTGGTAAATAATCCATAAACCTCAACAACACCAAATTCTTTTCTAGGTTTTTCACCCTTATACTTACTATAAATATCATCAACATTGAATGTGTCATTATTAACCTGTAGAAATAAAAAAGCCTGATTAAGTTTTTGTCTTATCAGGCTGAGTTGGCTATTAATGTATTGGCTATCTGGTTCAGGTGGTTCTACGAGTTGTTGTTTATTATTCCAATTTGTAGGATTTACAAAAAGACCTGTAGAAAATTCCTTTCTTAATTTGTTATATGTAACCCTACATTTAATAGGACATAAACCTTTTGAGTTTATTTTTGATTTATATAATAAAAATAGTATAGTTAGTTTCATAATTTGATGTGTTTTGGATTAAATAAATTATGGGACACCTCAACAAATAAATGGGACACCTATAGCGACACATTTTGGTGAGAATTTAAAATGAACTAAAGGTGGAGAGACACTTATTTTAGGGATAAAACAAAAAAAGCCCATCCATTTGGATAAGCTTCTCATCGGCTCTTCCCGATAGCTATCGGGACTAAACCACAAGCCACTTTAAGTGACTCAACACAACATCTTGTTGCGGTCTGGACGAGACTCGAACTCGCGACCCCCTGCGTGACAGGCAGGTATTCTAACCAACTGAACTACCAGACCAAAATTTCAATCCCATTTCTCTGGGACCCCAACGACAGTTGGGCATAGTGAAAATTTGTTACCATACTTTCCGGGAAATTCCCTTGCCGTATTAAGCGGTGGCAAATATACCACTCCATTTCATTTTCGCAAACTATTTTTTTAAAAAATAAAAAAAATTATCCAAACTTCTGGCGCTCTACTAAATAGGTAGTTAGAATTTTATTGAAGCTTTCGTTGATATCCGTTGCCACATATTTAATTCTGTATTGGCCGCAGCGAAGTTGAAGTTCCTTAAAATAGTCTTCCACCGCCTTTTGGTAAGACGGTTTGATGTTATGTGCATACAAATTGACGAACTCGCCTGTTTCCACATCCACGAAGCGGGTAGGCCGATTGTCAAAATCAAAGTTGAGCTCCCGATTTTTATCAAAAGTGTGAAAAAGGACCACCTCGTGCTTGTTGTATTTTAAATGTTGAAGGGCTGCAAAAAGCCTTTCGGCCGCCGCATCGCTTTGGAACATATCTGTAAATAGAAAAACCAATGATCGGCGCTTTAATTTTTCAGCTATTAAGTGCAGATGTTCATAGGTTTTTGTGTCGTGGTTTTCATTGGGATACACCAAGGCCCCGTTCAATTTTTCAAGCAACATTTGGTGATGGCGCTCACTTCCCTTTTCAGATGCGTAAAATTCATAGGTGTCGCTATAGATACTCAAACCTACCGCATCGCGTTGGCGTTTCATTAGGTTCATAATTGCCGCAGAAGCCAAGACGGAAAAACCGATTTTATTCAATGAATGAATGTGGAAGTTTTTCAACTTCGGGTAATGCATGGAGCTGCTGTTATCAACTATCAAATGGCAACGCAGGTTGGTTTCCTCTTCGTAGCGTTTGGTGTACAGCTTATCGGTCTTGGCAAAAAGCTTCCAATCGATGTGTTTTGTGCTTTCGCCGTTGTTATAGATTTTATGTTCCGCAAATTCCGCAGAAAATCCGTGGAATGGGCTTTTATGAAGTCCAGAAATAAAGCCTTCCACTACTTGTTTTGCAAGCAGCTCCAGATTTTTAAAACCTGTTATCTCATTTATTTCTTTCTCTATGTTCATTCTGTCACCCTGAGCTTGTGGAAAGGGTCGTTTTCAATATTCAAAATAGATGTGGGATTTTAAATGTGAGAATTGAGAAAAAATTCTGAATTCAATTTATTTAAGAATTCCATCAACAATCCCATATTCCACAGATTCCTGAGCGCCCATCCAATGGTCGCGGTTAAAGTCCTTCATTACTTTTTCAAAGGGTTGGCCACAGTTTTCTGCCAAAATCCGTGCACTGATTTCCTTTGTTTTTAAAATTTCCTGGGCGGTAATTTCTATATCGCTTGCAACTCCCCTTGTCCCACCGCTTGGCTGGTGGATCATGACCCGGGCGTGCGGTTGGATAAACCGTCTGCCTTTTTCACCTGCGGAAAGCAAAATACTACCCATGGAAGCAGCCAGTCCAGTACAAATGGTTGACACCGGGCTTTTAATTTCGCGCATGGTATCATAAATTGAAAAGCCTGAGGTAACATAGCCACCGGGGCTGTTAATGTAAAATTTTATTTCGTCGTGGCTTAGGGCATCGAGATACATCAGGCGGTCCACCACGTGGCGCGCGGTTTTGTCATCTACCATGCCCCAGAGGAATATTTTGCGCTCCTCCAGCAATTTCCCATCTATTTTATCCTGTACTTTGTTTGTTTTTTCCATTGTTGTGTATTTGTTCCCTCGAACGCAGTCGAGCGGTTTTTTAAATGTAATTTTTCGAAAAAAGGTCATGACTGTGTCTGACCAGACGATGTTACTAAGATAGAAAAAGGCCTGGCAATGCGCCAAGCCTTTTCTTTTTTAATTTTTTCTTTCCAAAATATGCTACAATAGCGAATCGATGGCCTCTGCATATACGTTTTTGGGAGCCACACCCACTTGGCGGCCCACAACTTCGCCGTTTTGGAAAACCAAAACCGTAGGTATGTTTCGCACTCCATATTTAGCAGCAAACTCCTGATTGGCATCCACATCTACTTTTCCTACTACCGCCTTGCCTTCGTATTCCTTACTAATTTCTTCAATAATTGGACCCACCATACGGCAAGGTCCGCACCAGGCTGCCCAAAAGTCAACCAATACCGGTTTGTCACTTTTCAAAACGGTTTCCTCAAATGTTGCGTCTGTTATTTCTAAAGCCATAATCTTGTTTTTAATGAGTTACAAAAGTAGTTAAATTTAAATGTTTTGCAGTAGTGTTAATATTTGTTTAGGAAATGGATTTATTGGTTATTTCTATCATTTAATTTCCCACATACCAAGCATACACGAAATCTTGTCTCTCGTATAACGCTCTTGCCTCGTTTCAAAACTTTGGAAATTATAACCTATGGCTTTTAATTCATTCAAAGTTTTAATTCTTAAATCCTTTTCTATTTTTTCCAGAGCTACATCAACCAATGCAATCAAAAACCTTCGTTTTATTTTATGTCCTTCAATTATTAATAGTTTTATTAATTTTTCAATATCGCGATTATAGGAATGAATAGTCCCTCTCATTTTAAATTCAAAAACATACACTTCATCATTTTTATTTTTAAATATCAAATCACTCGGTCCTCCATTTTTGAGATCCGTTTCGCGCAACCATTCCACGTTTTCACCAAAAACCTTTAATTCATGAGTTTTAAGCAAACGTCCAACTTGAAATACAATATACAATTCCGGAGCAAAGAAAATTCCTGCTTTTGGATTTAAAAGATTTATTGTAGCATCCTCGTTTTCAAGAAAGTCGAAAATTTTATGGTAGGCAAATTCAACGTCCATCAATTAAGTTTATAGTTAAACTTTTGGTCTTTCAATTCTTCAAGCATTTTTTTGGAAATATCAATTTTATACTTTCGGCTTAACATATTCAAATTTATTTTCTCATCGTTTTCATATACCAACAAATGCAATTGTTTTTCGCCTTTGTTCGATTTAACGAGCGACTTGAGAAAATCTATTCTCTTTTCATTTAAAATATTCAAAGGGATTTCCAAAGTAATTTTTTTTGAATATTTATCCATCACATCGTGAAGCAATTGAATATGATTGTATTGCATTCTCGGATCGCTTTTTTTCCCAGTTTTATGGTCAACCCACCCTTCTTTTATGAAGATCCTTCCATAAATAAAAGTATTAACAACAAGCAAATGTCTATACTTCAAGTAGTCTTCGCCAAAAATCCTGAAACTAAAACTGTCTTCAAAATCCTCTACAGTAAATATTGCCCAATCTCTTCCGTTTTGGGAAGTCATATACTTCACTTCCGAAACAATACCTCCAAAACACAATTCCTTATTTATAAATTCTTCCAGTCGGTTAAAATATGAAACCTTGCAGTTGGTGAAGCTCTCCATTTCAATTTTGAAATCGTCCAGCGGATGGCCCGAAATATACACGCCA
Source organism: Aequorivita sp. (assembly GCA_048265145.1). Taxonomy (GTDB): domain Bacteria; phylum Bacteroidota; class Bacteroidia; order Flavobacteriales; family Flavobacteriaceae; genus Aequorivita. Next base: position 121,222 of record JBLXCF010000005.1, on the reverse strand, counting down.
ACTACTTCCTTTTCTTGCTTTAGTTTTTTCATAGTGCCCCATTCGTCGCATTGGGGTATCTCGGGCTCTGGAATTTGGACCTCGCTGGCATTGCCAAAAAGGCTTACCTGTGAAGAGTTCTTGGTTTCCTGATATTTGGCCGCGTTTTTCAGCACTTTTTCAATGAACATAATCCCGTCGCCCTCATCGTGCAGGTATTGTGCACGGTGCGCCCCAAAACTGTCGAACCCACCTGCAAGCGCTAAATTTTCAAAGGCCTTTTTATTTGCGGAACGCAGATCAATGCGCTTGGCCAAATCAAAAACGGATTTGTATTTTCCATCGCTTCGATTTTCCACGATGGTCGCCACGGCACTGCCGCCAACACCTTTTACCGCACCCATACCAAAACGGATGGCACCTTGGTCATTTACGGTAAATTTGTGGAAGGATTCATTTACATCTGGGCCCAAAACCGTCAATCCCATCCGCTTACACTCCTCCATGAAAAAGGTTACCTGTTTGATATCGCTCATATTATTGGAGAGAACGGCCGCCATATATTCCGCTGGAAAATGGGCTTTTAGATAGGCGGTTTGGTAGGCAATCCAAGCGTAACAGGTAGAGTGCGATTTGTTGAATGCATAACTTGCAAAGGCCTCCCAATCCTTCCAGATTTTTTCCAATTTTTCGGGATCATGGCCTTTGTCGGAGGCTTGGGCCACAAACTGCGGCTTCAATTTATCGAGCACCGCTTTTTGTTTTTTCCCCATTGCCTTTCGCAATTGGTCTGCCTCGCCTTTGGTGAATCCGGCTATTTTTTGGGAAAGTAGCATCACCTGTTCCTGATAGACAGTAATGCCGTAGGTTTCTTTTAAATACTCTTCCATTTCGGGAAGATCGTATTCAATTTCCTCCTGGCCGTGTTTTCTTCGAACAAAACTTGGAATATACTCCATAGGACCTGGGCGGTATAGCGCGTTCATCGCAATTAAATCTGCGAAAACCGTCGGCTTCAGTTCCTTCATATATTTCTGCATTCCAACGGATTCATATTGAAAAATACCTACCGTTTCCCCTCTTTGGAACAGTTGGTAGGTCTTTTCGTCATCCAGCGGAAAGGTATCCGGATCGAGTTCAATGTTATGCTTGTGTTTTACGAGCTTTACGGTGTCTTTTATAAGCGTCAACGTTTTCAGACCGAGAAAATCCATTTTCAGAAGGCCCGCACTTTCCACCACAGAGTTGTCGAACTGGGTCACGTAAAGGTCCGAATCCTTTGCCGTGGCTACGGGCACAAAATCGGTAATATCACTGGGGGTAATGATCACCCCACAAGCGTGGATTCCCGTATTGCGCACGGAACCTTCCAGAATTTTTGCTTGGTTGATGGTTTGGGCCTCCAGGTCATTTCCATCGGAAAGGTTTAAAAGCTCGTTAATCTTTGGAAGGTCATCGCTTCGGAAACGGCCGCGCAGTTCCGCCTCGCTCAGACCAAAAATCTTGTTCAGCTTGGTCATATTGGGGATCAACTTCGCGATTCTATCGGCTTCGTTCAAAGGCAGATCCAGCACGCGTGCCGTATCGCGAATGGACGACTTTGCGGCCATGGTACCATAGGTAATAATCTGCGCCACTTGGTTGCTGCCATATTTATCGATTACATATTCCATGACCTTTCCGCGGCCCTCATCGTCAAAATCAATATCGATATCGGGCATGCTCACCCGGTCCGGATTTAGGAATCGCTCAAATAGCAAGTCGTATTTAATGGGACAAATGTTGGTAATTCCCAAACAGTAGGCCACCGCACTTCCAGCCGCCGAACCACGGCCCGGACCCACTGAAACACCCATTTTCCGGGCTTCGGCTATAAAGTCCTGCACTATCAAAAAGTATCCGGGATAGCCGGTTTTTGAAATAACCTCCAACTCAAAGTCAAGCCGCTGTTTGATTTCCTTTACACGCTGGCTTGCATTCTGTGGAATTTCAAAATCGGTCAAGGCTTCATAGGAAACCTCCAATAATTCGGGATAACGCTTTTTGGCCCCTTCGTATGTTAAATGGCGCAAATAGGCATTTTCGCCTCGCTTGCCACCGTCAATATCGGCTGGATCCAAAAATGTCTGGGGAATCCCGAAATTGGGCAGCAGCACATCGCGGTTTAAGGTGAAGGGTTGAATTTTTGAGACCACTTCCTGAATGTTCAAAATGGCTTCGGGCAGATCCTTAAAAAGCGCCTTCATTTCTGCCTGGCTCTTAAAATAATATTCCTCATTGGGCAGCCCATAGCGATAGCCGCGACCCCGGCCAATGGGGGTTGCCTGCTTTTCACCATCTTTTACGCACAGCAAAATATCGTGGGCGTTGGCATCTTCCTTCTTAATATAATAGGTGTTGTTGCTGGCCACCATTTTCACCTGGTGCCGCTTCGCCATTGGTATTAAAACCTCGTTTACGCGCCTTTCGTCCTCTTGCCCGTGGCGCATAATTTCAACATAAAGATCGTCACCAAATTGTTCCTTCCACCACAGTAGGGCTTCCTCGGCTTGGTTTTCGCCAATATTCAAAATTTTACCGGGCACTTCGCCATAAAGGCTTCCGGTTAACACAATAATGTCTTCCTTATATTTTTCGACTATATTTTTATCGATTCGCGGCACGTAATAAAACCCTTCGGTATAGGCAACGGACGCCATTTTTGCCAGGTTGTGGTAGCCGTTTTTGTTTTTGGCGAGCATCACAATTTGATAGCCATTATCTTTGTGGTTTTTGTTTTGATGGTCCTCGCATACAAAAAATTCGCAACCCACGATAGCCTTGATGGGTTGGGCAACGGGAAGTCCGTCCTCATCCTTTGGCATTTCGGCCACGGATTTGTTGTAATTGGCAACGGCCTGCACAAAGTGGAAGGCACCCATCATATTGCCCGTGTCCGTTAATGCAACGGCAGCCATTTTGTTGGCTACTGCGGCGTTCACTAGATCGGCCGTGCTAGAGGTGGACTGCAGAATGGAAAATTGCGAATGGTTGTGCAGGTGGACAAAGGGTGCGTCCTCCAGTGTGGCGATGTTTTCCTGTATTTCTTCGGAAGAAATTTCCTGGGTCTGAGCGCCAGCCTGTATTTTCCTTCGAATTCTTTCCGAAGCCTTTTTCAGGTTGATATGCTCCAACCCGATCAGTGCGATGGGCTGTGGGTTTGCCTCCGAAAAATTTTCGAAGTAGTCCGGTTGCACGTCCAATTGTTCCAAAGTGAAAATCTGGCGGCGGACCAATTCAAAAAAGCAGCGGGTGGTAGCCTCCACATCGGCGGTTGCATTGTGGGCCTCGGTGAAGGTTTCGCCAAAAAGAAATTCGTGCAGCTCGGTAAGGTTCGGCAATTTAAACTTGCCGCCGCGACCCCCGGAAATTTGGCAGAGTTGGGCCGTGGTTTCGGTACACGTATCCAATACGGGCAATGTTTCCAATGGATTTTCCTTTGCTAAGCGAAAAAATTCGGCGCCCATTATGTTTACGTCAAAATCAATGTTTTGGCCCACGATGAATTTGGCTTTTGAAAGCACCGAGCGGAATTTTTCAATCACTTCTTCCAAGGCAATTCCTTCTGCAGTGGCCAATTCCGTAGAAATTCCGTGGATCTTTTCGGCATCAAAAGGAATGTTGAAACCCTCTGGTTTTATCAAATAATCCTGATGGTCGAGCAGGTTACCCAAAGCATCGTGCAACTGCCACGCAATCTGGATACAGCGCGGCCAGTTATCTGTGTCGCTTACCGGAGCATCATAGCGTTTGGGAAGACCTGTGGTTTCTGTATCGAAGATTAAATACATTGGGATTGAAGATTGATGATTATTGATTGATGATTGTTGATTGATATTTGACGATTTCAGGGTCTTCCGTTAAGATCCTCAAGCTCTTAACTTTTAACCCTTAACTCTTAACTCTTAACCCTTTCCCGAGGAAGTAAAAATAGAAAAACCTATAGCTTTTGGGAAGTTAAATTGTTAGGAGTTGTTCACAAATAAAAAAACCATCTTTGGAAACTCCAAAAAACGGCTTTGATCTACTTTATGGAACCTTGCCTAGCGTATTGATTGATATCGCTGCTTGATTTGGTATTGCTTTATTTCGGGAAGCATATTAGCATCCCTTATCACTTCGTTGTAATCTTCTACGGCGTTTTTTTCACCTTTTTGTCCTTCTTCAAAATAGTTCCTTCCCCATAATAAAGGGTTTCATTTTATGGATGGATCATTTGGAGCACCGTTAATTGTAAACTACGTCAAATTCGCCCTCAGTAATTTCTGAACGATTGGTAATGAAGGAGAATGTGCCCTTAATGCTTTTTTCGGCCACATTGTGTTCCAAAATCGTAATCATTCCGCCTGCGGTGGGCTCGGGCCCATTGGCACCTTGATATTTGGCGGCAAAACCTCCCTGGGGCAGACTATATTCGCCAGGCTCCACATTGGCGGTAACGGAAATTACGATGGATGCATTTGCCGTGCTTCCCGTGGTGATAATAGTATTACCGGTGTTTCGGGAACTGATGGTTATGGGTATAAATTGGTTGCTATCCACTTCTGCCCTAAAGATGCCCGCAGTGGAAGGATCACCAATTTCACCACTGGAATAGGGAACATTGTGCAGGGTGCCCTTGGAAACATAAATGGTGTCTATTCCCGGAAGAAAGGCGTTAAAATAGAACGTGCCCGAAAGGGTCTTGTTCGCTTCGTTTACCTCGGACAGGGTAACCATTCCTTCACCGTCAGGCCGTGTGGAATAAATACTGCCGCCAATGTCCTCAAAAAGTGCGTAATTGGGCCTCCCCTCCGCGATGGCAAAATTGCCCTCTCCAAGACGCGACAAATGCAGGGTCAACGATTGCTCGTCTGTAAAGCCTTGGATGGTCACACTGCCGTCGTCATTTAAAGAGGCCCGTGCATCATTTGATTTATAAAATGAATTATCTACATTGGCCTGCAGGGCTACATCATAGGTTTGAATATCATCGCAAGAATTTAGCAAAAGCAAGGCGAAAAGAGCAGCAATAAGAATTTTCATCGGGTCTGGGGTTATTTTGGGATTTTCACAAATGTAAAAGAAAAACTTTAATTGGCTGAAATCCAAAAAGAAAAAATACTATCTTTGCCGACCTTAATTATAACCGGGGTCGTGAACCCCAAAAATTAATTTTTTTATGCCTGTAAAAATCAGACTACAACGACACGGAAAGAAGGGCAAGCCTTATTTCTGGATCATCGCGGCAGACAGCCGTGCAAAAAGAGATGGTAAATTCCTTGAAAAAATAGGATCTTACAATCCAACAACCAACCCCGCGCAAATTGAACTTGATGTGGACAGCGCCGTAAAGTGGCTTCAAAATGGAGCACAACCTACAGACACTGCCCGCGCCATTCTTTCTTACAAAGGCGCGTTGATGAAAAACCACTTAGCTGGTGGGGTTCGCAAAGGTGCTCTGACCGAAGAGCAAGCCGAGGCGAAATTCAATGAATGGTTATCGAACAAAACCGGTTCTATAGACCACAAAAAAGCTTCACTTGCAGAAGCCAAGGAAAAGGCAAAAGCCGAAAAACTTGCTGCTGAAAAAGCCGTAAGCGACAAGCGTGCCGCTGATGCCGCTGCAGCTGCAGCTCCTGCTGAGGAAGCAACCGAAGAAGTGGAAACTGAGGCTGCCGAAACTGCAATGGAAGAAACGCCAGCTACAGATGCGGAAGCAACAAATGCTCCTGCTGAAGAAGCAAACGAAGAGGAAAAAGAAGCATAATATTTATAACGATGCAAAAGGAGAATTGCTTCTACTTGGGCAAAATCGTTAGAAAATACAGCTTTAAGGGGGAACTGCTCATAAAACTTGATACGGACGAACCCGAACTTTTTACTGAAATGGAATCGGTTTTTGTGGAACAACGCAAAAACCTGATTCCATTTTTTATTGAAGAAAGTTCCCTTCACAAAAGTGAACTGCTGCGCGTGCGTTTTGAAGATGTCAAAACCGAGGCCGAAGCCGATGCCTTAATTGGCGCACATCTATATCTTCCCTTGGAATTTTTACCAAAACTTACAGGAAACAAATTTTATTTTCACGAAATCGTTGGTTTTACCGCCGAAGATGAATCTTTTGGAAGGATCGGTAAAATTACTGGCGTAAACGATACTACTTCACAAGCACTTTTTGAAATTGACCGAGAAGGAAAACAAATTTTGATTCCCGTAATTGACCATTTCATCAAAAAAGTGGATCGGGAAAAGAAAACCATTCTTTTGGATGTGCCGGAAGGGTTGATTGAAATGTACATATAGGAATGAGGTATTAGGGATGAGGGATGAGGAAAAAGAGACGAACAAAATAAAATTATTTTTCCTTGGCAAAAACCTCACAAAACACACCTCAAACTTCACGCCCCTTACCTCACACCTAAAATGAATGAGCCCTTTAAATTCAAACAATTCACCATTGAGCAAGACCGCTGCGCGATGAAGATTGGCACGGATGGGGTTTTGCTCGGGGCTTGGGTTTCCTTAAAAAACAATCCGTTTTCAATTTTGGATATTGGCGCGGGCACAGGAATTATTGCTTTGCAGTTAGCACAACGTTCCAATGCGGAAATGATCGATGCCCTTGAAATTGACGCTGATGCCTACGAACAGTGCGTTTCCAATTTTGAAAATTCGCCCTGGGGCGACCGATTATTTTGCTATCACGCCTCGTTGGCGGAATTTGTGGAGGATTTTGAAGACGAAGACGAGGATGAAGATGAAAACCAGCTTCAAATTCAACTTCAAGTTCAAGTTCAAGTTCAAGTTCAAAAATACGACCTCATTATATCCAACCCACCATTTTATTCCGAAGACTATAAAACCGCTGATGAATCTCGTGATGTTGCGCGATTCAACGACGCACTTCCTTTTGATGAATTGTTTGAAAGTGCTTCCCAGTTACTTTCCGATGAAGGGATTTTTGCGGTAATCATTCCTCGGAAAGAAGAAGAAAATTTTATAAAAATGGCTTCGGAAGTAAAGCTTTTTCCAAACAGAATCTGTAGGGTCCGTGGCACCGAAACTTCCGAAGAAAAAAGAAGTTTGCTGGAGTTTTCTTTTGAAAAAATTTCGCCAAAATTTGAAAATCTTACCATTGAAATTTCGCGGCACGTTTATACGGAAGCATACAAAAAACTGGTAGGGGATTTTTATTTGAAAATGTAGGTCTTTAAGCTTGTGATTTCTACATTTGTACTCCTATTAATTTTTAAAAAATGAAACCAGATTTATTCGAAGCTCCCGATTATTACAATCTTGACGAATTACTTTCAGACGAACACAAATTGGTACGCCAAGCCGCCCGCGACTGGGTAAAGCGCGACGTATCGCCCATTATAGAGGAATATGCCCAAAAGGCTGAATTTCCAGAACAGATAATCAGCGGTCTTGCCGAGATTGGCGCCTTTGGCCCGTACATTCCCGAGGAATATGGCGGAGCGGGGCTGGACCAAATTGCCTACGGTTTGATTATGCAGGAAATCGAGCGCGGCGATAGCGGCGTTCGCAGTACAGCTTCTGTGCAATCTTCCTTGGTTATGTACCCCATTTGGAAATACGGCACCGAGGAACAACGCAAAAAATATTTGCCCAAACTTGCCTCGGGCGAATGGATGGGCTGCTTCGGGTTAACAGAGCCGGACCACGGAAGCAATCCGGGCGGAATGACCACAAATTTTAAAGACAAGGGCGACCACTATCTTTTAAACGGCGCCAAAATGTGGATCAGCAATGCACCCTTCGCACAGGTTGCAGTAGTTTGGGCGAAAAACGAAGAAGGCAGGATTCACGGACTTATCGTGGAACGCGGGATGGAAGGATTTTCAACCCCGGAGACACACAACAAATGGTCACTTCGTGCTTCGGCAACGGGAGAGCTTATTTTTGATAATGTAAAAGTCCCGAAGGAAAACTTGCTTCCGAATAAATCAGGGCTGGGAGCTCCGCTCGGCTGTCTTGATTCCGCACGTTACGGAATCGCTTGGGGCTCAATCGGTGCCGCGATGGATTGTTATGACACTGCGCTGCGCTATTCAAAAGAAAGAATTCAATTTGGAAAACCCATCGGGCAATACCAACTTCAGCAGAAAAAATTGGCCGAAATGATTACCGAAATCACCAAGGCCCAACTTTTAGCTTGGCGTTTGGGCGTTTTGCGAAATGATGGCAAGGCAACCTCCGCCCAAATCTCTATGGCCAAACGCAACAATGTGGAAATGGCTATCAATATTGCACGCGAGGCACGGCAAATATTGGGCGGAATGGGAATCACCGGCGAATATAGCATTATGCGCCACTCGATGAACCTGGAAAGCGTGATTACCTATGAGGGAACGCACGATATTCATCTCTTGATTACTGGTTTGGATATTACGGGACTGAATGCTTTTTAGCAAGTATTGTACCCACATAAAAATGCCTTTTCCGTGAATTGGAAAAGGCTTTTTTGTGTTTCAGCACATTCAATTACTTTCCAAAATTCGCTATATTTGATTGATTCAAATAGTTTTAAATTGGAAACCGCAAAGGTGAAAACCCAAATAATCAATAAAGTGGAAAAAGCTGATGAAAATCTTCTTCAGGAAATAAATCGTTTTATTAATGAATATGAGGATGAGGAAATAGTTGCTTATACCGTTAGCGGAAAACCACTGACCCGTTCCGATTATAAAAAGAAAATACAAATGGCGGAAGAACAGATTAAAAATGGTCAATACATTTCCCACGAAGATTTAATTGAAGAGATAAAATCGTGGGAAAAATAATTTGGACGGTAGAAGCCAAAGAGTCACTCTCCATAATTTGGCAATTCTACGCCTCCAAAAGCGAAAAAGCTGCCAATACAACAATTAGCGAGATAGTTGAAACCGACGAAAATATTCACTTTAACCTACAATATCAGCAAGAAATTCCCCTTGGAGAAGAATATAGAAGGGCCATAAGTCTTCATTTCAAGATAATTTATAAAGTAGAAGGACGACCAATCCACATACTCAACATATTCGATTCAAGACAAGACCCAAATAAACTTCACGCAAAATAACGAATGTCCTCTTCCAAAAGAATTTCCCGCGCCTATAACACCGCCCGTCGGGTTTCTTTCAATGACGATTCAAAATTTATAATTTTCAGCGACTGTCACCGTGGTGACAACAGCTTTGCCGATGAATTTGCCAACAACCGCAACATTTATTTCCACGCCCTGCAGGACTATTACAAAAATGGATTTACCTATTGCGAAATTGGCGACGGCGATGAGCTTTGGGAAAATATGTTTTTTAAGGATATATTCGAGGCACACCATAATGTGTATGAGCTGATGAAGCTATTTCATAACGAGGGCAGGCTGTTCAGATTGGTCGGAAACCACGATATGGTTTATATGAACAAAAAATTTGTGGAAAAAACGCTCTATACTTATTTTGATAAAATCACAGGAAAGGACGCCCCACTTTTCCCCGGCATTATATTTACCGAAGGCCTGATTTTAGAACACGAAAAAACGGGGCAGGAAATTTTTATGGTGCACGGCCACCAGGCCGATTGGTGGAACTATGTGGGCTGGAAGATTAACCGGTTTATGGTGCGCGTGCTATGGCGCCAACTGCAAATTTTCGGTATTGGCGACCCCACCAGCCCGGCTAAGAATTATAAAGAACTAATTAAAGTGGAAAGACGCACCAAACGCTGGATTGTGGAAAACAAAAATCTTTTTACCATTACTGGCCATACCCACCGCCCACGGTTTCCCGAGCCCGGAGAAATTGCATATTTCAACGATGGCAGCTGCGTGCACCCGCGGAGCATTACTGGACTGGAAATTGAAAATGGCGAAATCTCGCTCATAAAATGGCTGATCGCCACCACCGAGGACGGTATTCTTAAAGTAGTCCGCGTATTGCTGGAAGGACCACAAAAATTGATCGATTATAAAACTGATTAGCTTCATTTACCGTATAATGTTAAAACTGATTTCCCCAAAATGATGAATTTTAAATCCGCGATGCTATTATTGGGCTTGGTTTCATTGTCCTGCGGGGTTTCAAAAAAGAACACTGTTTCAGAAAAAACAACTTATAACTATCTGGCCCTCGGCGACAGCTATACCATAGGTGAAAGCGTTTGCGAAACCTGCAATTATCCCATGCAATTGACGGACAGTATAAACCGTGTTATGTCAGAAAAAACCGGAGTAAAAATCATTGCAAAAACAGGTTGGACAACCACAGATTTATCGAAGGCGATCGCCGCGGAAAATCCACCAAAAAATTATGATTTGGTTACGCTTTTGATTGGCGTAAACAACCAATATCAAAAAAAATCTTTTTCCATTTATGAAGAAGAATTCCCGAAATTACTGGATATGGCTATCGCTTTTGCCAATGGAAAACCGGAAAACGTAATCGTGCTTTCCATCCCCGATTATGGCTTTACACCTTTCGGCCAAAAATCCGGCAAAGCAGAAAAAGCTACCAAGGAACTGGAACGCTATAATGTTTATGCTGAAAAAATTGCTTCGGAAGAAGGCGTTCATTTTGAAAATATTACGCCAATTACCCAAAAAGGATTGGAAAATCCAGCATTAGTGGCTTCCGATGGATTGCATCCTTCAGAAGTGGCTTACAAAATGTTTGTGAAAAAAATGTTTAAGAAAGCCTCTGAAATACTTCGTTAAACTTCGGGAGCGAGTTCCACTTCCAAACCTTCAAGGGTTTCATTTATAAAAATTTGGCAACCCAAACGACTGTTTTCCTTCACATTAAAAGCTTCGGAAAGCATCAAATCCTCATCGTAGCTCATTTCGGGAAGTTCGTGATCGCTCAAAACGTAGCATTGGCAGGAGGCACACATGGCCATACCGCCACAAATGCCAATGGTTCCTTCTGGGGCCAGTTCGTAGGAGCGGATTACCTCCATCAAATTCATGTTCATGTCTGTGGGTGCATCTACTTCGTGCATTACACCGTGCCTATCCGTAATGGTGATTTTTATATCTTTCATGATCTTTTTTAGATGCTCTGGAAACTTTATTTAAGACGATTTCCTTTGCTATTCAAAAGTACTATATTTAGAATTTTTATAGGTTTAAAAAAGGAAGTTCCAGCCGAAATTTTACCCAAATTGTTTGAAAATCACCCTACTTTTGCACAATACCATTATTGATGGGCTAAATTTGTTTGCTATTTAAAACAAACTATATGTTCAGGCACCAAGGAAACAGCCGAACGCTTCACCACAATTTGCGGATTGCAGTGGCCCTGTCCTTTGTGGCGGGCATGGTTAATGTTGCAGGGTTTTTGGCCTTTCGGCAACTCACCACCAACGTTACTGGCCATTTTACCTTTTTTGTGGCCGATTTATCTGAAGGACTATTTTGGGGGGGCTTGGTCTATTTTCTCTATATATTTTCCTTTTTAATTGGATCCTTGGCCGCCAGCCTTTTGATTGAGCAATTTAAATCCACCAAAAAATTAAACATTTTTGTGGTCCCTACATTTATTGAGGTTTTTCTGTTAACCCTCGTTGGGCTATTAAATTTTAGTTGGGCGCTTGCACATTCCAATTTATTGATTTGTGTATTGTTGTTCACTATGGGTTTACAAAACTCCTTTGTTACGAGAATTTCAAATGCCGTTGTCCGAACTACCCATTTAACAGGGCTTTTTACGGATTTGGGCATCGACCTGTCCTATTTGTTTTTTAGGAAAAGGCATCAAGATTTGAAGAAGATCCGCGCGAACATTACCTTGAGGATTTATATTATTTGTTCTTTTTTGGGCGGTGGCCTCGTTGCCGGATTTTTATATACCGCATGGAATTTTGGACTTAAAACGCTATTGGTAGGAGCCGGCATATTGCTTTGCAGCCTATTTTTGGACGACCTACGTTATAAATGGATACAAATTAAGCGCAGACATTTGCGCTGACCATAATGAATGTTCACTTCCTTGCGCCTACTTTTATTCTTTTTTTTGAAAAAAAAATCAGAATTAAAAAGCCTCCTTCAATTTAATCTATAGCTTTAACAACAGCTTTTGGCGCCTCCTTTTTGCTGCCGTCAAAACCTTCCACACCGCCAACGGTTGTGTATTTCATAACATACCTTTTGTCCGGAAAAATACGCTGGTATGCACTTTGGCACATTAAGGTTGCCTCGTGGAAACCGCACAAGATCAATTTCAATTTTCCCGGATAGGTATTGACATCGCCGATGGCATAGATCCCGGGAACATTGGTTTGATAATCCAAGGCATTGTCAACCTTAATTGCGTTTTTCTCAATTTCCAGCCCCCAGTCGGCAATTGGTCCAAGCTTTGGGGAAAGCCCGAATAAAGGAATGAAATGGTCGCACTCGCGGTTAAATACTTCGGCACCGCTTTTAATTACAACTTCTTCCAGTTTTTCTGAACCAACCAGCCCGATGACCTCCGCCGGGGTTAGCAATTCAATTTTACCCAGGTTTTTGAGTTCCTGCACCTTTTCAACACTATCCAAGGCACCGCGAAATTCATTGCGACGGTGAACCAAGGTCACGCTTTTTGCGACATCGGCAAGAAAGATACTCCAGTCTAGTGCCGAATCGCCGCCTCCGGAGATTACAATATTCTTATCCCTGTACATTTCCGGATTGCGGATTATGTATTCCACGCCCTTGTCCTCAAAATCTGCTATGTTCGCTATGGGCGGCTTTCGCGGCTCAAAGCTGCCCAGCCCTCCGGCAATGGCAACTATGGGTGCATTGTGCTTGGTTCCTTTATCCGTGGTGACTATGAAAGAACCGTCGTCCAGCTTTTCAATTTTATCTGCCCGTTCTCCAAGGGTGAAACCGGGCTGAAAGGGTTCAATTTGTTTCATTAAATTGGCTATCAAATCACCAGCCAATACTTCCGGGAAACCGGGAATATCATAAATTGGTTTTTTGGGATAAATTTCGGCACACTGACCGCCAGCTTGGGGAAGGGCGTCTATTAAATGGCATTTCAGTTTTAGCAATCCGGCTTCAAAAACGGCAAAAAGCCCCGTAGGACCCGCACCGATAATGAGAATATCTGTTTTGATCATGAAATATTCTTTCTATTTTGAGTTCAAAAATAGGGTAGCGATCGCATCAAAAATATGACGGCAATCATTTTTTGGTTAAACGCTAACCACCCGTTCAATTTGGGGCGCGTACTTTTTAATGGTCATTTCCACGCCACTTTTTAGGGTCATCTGGTTTACCGAACAGCCAACGCAAGCGCCCAATAACTGAACGTTTACCACTTTGTCATCTTCAATGGAAATTAGGGAGATATCGCCACCGTCGTTCTGCAAAAAGGGGCGTATTTCGTCTAAGGCCTGTTCTACTTTTGTTGTAAGTTCTTGGGTAGTCATGTTATTTTTTTACGGCGCTGCAACCTGCCATTGTTGTAATTTTTATTGCTTCGGTGGGCGGAAGGTTTTCGTTTCTGCGGACGGTTTCTTCCACAACATTTCTTGTAATGAATTCAAAAGCCTCCTCTATGGGTGTGGCGGTTTGAAGGGCAGCGGGCCGTCCAGCGTCTCCTGCTTCGCGAATGCTCTGGACCAGGGGAACTTCGCCTAGGAAAGGCACTTTTAGATCTGCTGCCAAATGCTTGGCTCCTTGTTTTCCAAAGATATAATATTTATTGTCCGGAAGTTCGGCGGGCGTAAAATAGGCCATATTTTCTATGAGCCCCAGCACGGGCACGTCTATGTTCTCCTGTCGGAACATGGCCACTCCCTTTCGGGCATCGGCCAAAGCTACGTTCTGTGGCGTGCTTACCACAACGGCACCGGTGATGGGCAACGATTGCATAATACTTAAATGGATGTCGCCGGTACCCGGCGGAAGGTCAATGAGCATAAAATCCAGTTCATCCCAGGCGGCATCAAAAATAAGTTGGTTCAAGGCCTTTGCAGCCATAGGCCCGCGCCAGATAACTGCTTGGTCGGGCTGCGTAAAGAAACCAATGGAAAGGATTTTTATTCCGTAATTTTCAATAGGCTTCATTTTGCTTTTGCCCCCCACATTGACGGATAGAGGCTTTTCCATGGCCACATCGAACATAATGGGAATGGAGGGTCCATAGATATCGGCATCCAACACGCCAACCTTAAATCCCATTTTGGATAGGGTAACTGCCAAGTTAGCTGCTACGGTAGATTTGCCAACGCCTCCCTTGCCCGAGGCAACGGCGATGATATTCTTGATTCCCGGGATAGGTTTTCCCTTTATCAGATTGGGGTTTTGTGGTTTTGGTGGCGCTTCAACTTTAATATTCACCTGTACTTTGGCTTGGGAATTTACCTTTTCGTGAATGGTTTTGATTATATCTGCCTCGGCACGCTTTTTTATGTGAAGCGCGGGTGTTGACAATTTTAAATCCACTACAATTTCATCTGCAAAGGTGACCACATTTTGAACGGCCCCGCTTTCCACCATATTTTTTCCTTCGCCCGAAACCGTGATTGTTTCAAGGGCTTTCAAAATATCTTGTTTTGAAAAACTCATTATTTTAATACAATATTTAGATTCATTCTAAAGTGCAAATATACTAAAATTAGTTGGCAGTAATTCGTATCCGTGGGCAGTAAGTTATTCTTCAAGTTTGGCGCCGTACACCTCTCCAATTTGCGATTTTTGGGAAAATACTTGGTTTAATCCAATCCCGCACCATTAAGCCGTTTTAAAGAAATTTTTTAAAAATCTGAAATACCATCCCTTTCCAGGAACTTTGAATTTCCGGCTTTTTCAGAGTTCGGTTGCCGGATCCCAAAATAGTTCTTCAAAATTTTGGACTTGGTTTTCCACCACCATAACTCCCTCGCTTTCCAAAAGTTGTTGCATAAGGTTTGTTCCCTTAAAATGGTGTTTGCCGGTAAGCAATCCATTTCGGTTTACAACGCGATGGGCCGGAACTTGGTGTTTATCGCTTCCGTTCAAGGCCCACCCGACCATTCGTGCACTTCCGGAGGCACCCAGATAGTTGGCGATGGCACCATAAGAAGTGATTCTTCCGTAGGGAACCCGTTTGACAACTTGAAAAACCTTCTCGAAAAAGCCGGAATCTTCCATTTTTATAGTTCCCTTAAAATTTTCACCAAAGTAATGATGGATATGGCGGCAGTAACCAACCCAATAACATAATTCATATTCAAGCTAAGTTTTCGCGAGTGCTCCTTAGGCCTGAAAAATTGCACGTATAAGGCCAGGCTTGCGTAGGTGCCAAGTCCAGAGGCCAGTACGGCCACCCAAATTTCGGGCTGGGAAAAAGCAAATATGCCAAAAGCGGAAAAAGTAATACTGAGATAAATCCAGTAGGGAATGGGCAATATATTGAGAATGGCTATGAATATTCCCAAAAAAAACCGATTTCTTTTGGAATAATCATTGTGCTCCCGAATTTCCCTTCGGGTATCTTTCGCAATTAAAAGAAAATAAAGGGTAAGGCTGATAAAGATTCCCAAAGCTACTTTTTGCAACATGCTCACCACATCTGGATGTTTTCCTATATAATGGGCCAGTATAAGGGCAAGATAGGTTTGGCACATAACGGTAATGCAAACTCCCGCCGAAAAAAGAAATCCTCTTTTACGGCCCTCTTTCATACTGATCTTGGCAGCATACATATTAATCAATCCCGGCGGAAGTACCCCTATGAACGATCCTAAAAAACCGATGATTAAATTGTAGAAAAGGGCCATGGTCGGGAGTTTTTCAAAGCGATTAAATTAGGCTTTTTTGAATTTAAACCGAAGATAGGTTATTTTTTTTCCCATTTCGAGATACTGCTTTTCATAAAAAGTTTGAACGGAGGTTACGGCCGGGGGCGCGCCCTGACTGCCGTAAACATCGTGATGTGCGTATTCTACCGTTTCACCTAATGCGTGGAGCAATCCGAGCGTGTAGCCGTGCATAAATTCGCTATCCGTTTTTAGGTGCACACAGCCTTGGGGCTTCAGGATTTTTCGATATTTATCAAGAAATTCCAGATTAGTCAATCGGTGTTTTGTCCTTTTGTATTTAATCTGTGGGTCGGGAAAGGTTATCCAAATTTCATCAATTTCATTTTCTGAGAAAATTTGGTCCACCAGTTCAATCTGTGTACGCAAAAAACCAACGTTCGTAAGGTTTTCCTCTAGGGCTATTTTTGCGCCCCGCCAGAATCGGGCTCCCTTAATATCAATCCCCAAGAAGTTTTTTTCGGGATATTTTTGAGCCAAATGCACTGAGTATTCGCCCTTGCCGCAGCCCAGCTCCAAGATTATGGGGTTGTCATTTTTGAAGAACTGCTGCCTCCAATTTCCCTTTAACTGTAGCGAATTGGTTAGCACCTGCTCGCGCGTTGGTTGTACTACATTTGCAAAGGTTTCATTTTCCCGAAAACGCTTCAATTTGTTCTTGCTGCCCAAAATCAAAAATTTTTGGCAAAATTAAGGAAATATACCGCCGTTGCAATTGCTACCTTTGTTTTTATGCCGCAAAAGAAAACCATTTTGGTAGCCCCGCTCCACTGGGGTATTGGCCACGCTACTCGGTGCATACCATTGATCCGCGCTTTGCTGGCCCAAAATTTTACCGTTATGTTGGCTTCTGATGGGGCTGCCCTACTCCTTCTGCAGAAAGAATTTCCGGCACTACCCTATTTGGAATTACCTTCCTACCACATTCAATATTCAAAAAAGGGCAGCCTCCTAAAACTGAAATTATTGGTGCAACTGCCGCGAATCTGGCAAGCCATCCGCGCAGAACGGCGCGTTGTTGCCAACCTTGTTGATTCGGGAAAAATACACGGAATTATCAGCGACAATCGCTTTGGTGCGCACCATGCCTCCGTGCCCTCGGTATACATTACCCATCAATTGAAGGTATTGTCGGGAAACACCACTTGGTTCAGCACGAAATTGCACCAAGGCATCATTAAAAAATTCGATGAATGTTGGGTGCCCGATTCTGCGGATATGGAATTGAATTTAAGCGGCGCGTTGGGCCATTTAAGGAAACAGGAATTTCCGGTCAAATATATAGGTGCGTTAAGCGGTCTAAAAAAACAAGAGTGCACAAAAGAGGTTGATATACTTCTGCTTCTTTCGGGCCCCGAACCTCAGCGAACAATTTTGGAAAATCTGCTGAAATCCGAATTTGCCAATTGTAAAAAGAAAGTTTTAATGGTCCGGGGTGTGCTGGAGGAAACACAAAAGTGGGAGCAATTCCGGCACATGGAAATTGTCAACTTTTTGACTGGAGTTGCGCTAGCGGAAACTCTGAACCGCAGCCAACTAGTTGTTGCCCGCTCTGGATACAGCACTATAATGGACTTGGCACTCCTGGAAAAGAAAGTTTTTTTTATTCCAACGCCCGGACAATTTGAACAGGAATATTTGGCAAAAAGATTAAAGGACTTACGGATAGCTCCAGCTTGCAGGCAGGAAAAATTCAAGTTAAAAAAATTGGAAGAAATTTCGGATTTTAAAGGGTTTCAATCATTCTCTGCCTCCAATTGTGATTATTCGGATTTATTTTCCCTTTTCCAAGGTAAATGAAAACTCGGAGCCAATGCCAAACTGGCTTTCCACATAAATTTTCTGATTGTGTGCCTCCACAATATGTTTAACAATGGAGAGCCCCAAACCACTTCCGCCTTCTTTGCGCGAACCGCTTTTGTCCACTCTGTAAAACCGTTCAAAGATGCGGGGGATGTTTTCCTTTAAAATCCCTTCGCCATTATCGGTTATTCGGAGTAGAATTTTATTTGTGGCAATATGTTCTATGCCTACCTCGGTAGTTCCGTCCTGTTTTCCATATTTCAGGGAATTTACGATCAGGTTTGTCAACACCTGCTCAATGCGCTCCCGATCGGCAAACACCAGTATTGGCTCCAAATACTCTTTGTCAAAAACCAACGAAATGTTCTTTTTGGCGGCCTTCATTTCCAAAAGTTCAAAAACATTTTGGATCAATTCCAGCAGGCTGAAATTTTCTTTGTTCAGCACCAGTCCGCCCCCTTCCAATTTGGCTATCATATCAAGCTCCTTTACAATATAAAGTAGTCTATCTACTCCTTTGTTTGCCCTTCTCAAATATTCTTTCCGTACCTTTTTGTCCTTCAGCGCGCCGTCCAGCAGGGTTAAAATATAACTCTGCACGGTAAAAAGTGGCGTTTTGAGTTCGTGGGAAATATTCCCCATGAACTCCTTTCGGTAGTTTTCCCGGATGTTAAGGGTTTCAATTTCCAGTTTTTTTACGTTAACATAGTTTTCCACTTCGCGGGTAAGTGCCTCCAGATCTGTGGTCACCGACGGTTTCGGAAAATCCCTTTCATTCAGCACGCGCACGTCCTTATATATTTTCCGAATTTTGAAATAGATAAATTTCTCCACTCGGTATTGGAGAATAAAAAAGGAAATCAGCCCAAGTGCACACCCGAAAATGAGCAACCACACCGAAAGTGCCGTTGCTGAAATATATAAAAAAAAGCCAAGTACCAGAGTACCACAACCCGATATCAGTGCGGCCGTCGTGGCGGCAAAGCGGAATTTTTTCGGGAATTTCATGGTTTAAACAACATATTTATAGCCTACGCCCTTTACGGTCATAAATTTTTCATCGCCAATCTTCTCGCGCAGCTTTCGGATATGCACATCAATGGTACGTCCGCCCACGATTACGTCGTTGCCCCAAATTGTATCCAGAATATCCTCCCTTTTAAAGACCTTTCCCGGTTTAGAGGCCAAGAGGGCCAAAAGTTCAAATTCCTTTCGTGGCAGCAGCAATTCCTCGTCTTCCAATACAATTTTGTATTCTTCTCGGTTAATGGTCAGGTTTCCCAGATTTATAATTGGAGGTTGTTCGCCTTCCTTAAATCTTCTAAGCAGCGCCTTTACACGGCTTACCAACACTTTCGGACGAATGGGCTTTGTAATGTAATCATCGGCCCCCGCATCGAATCCTGCCATTTGGGAGTAGTCCTCTCCACGAGCAGTCAAAAAGGCAATTACCGTTTCGGAAAGTTCGGGAATGTTCCTGATTTTTTCACAGGCTTCCATACCGTCCATTTTAGGCATCATTACGTCCATAAGGATGAGCTGTGGCCGAATCTTGAGGGCTTGGGCCACGGCCTGTATTCCATTTTCGGCAATTTCCACGTGGTAGCCTTCATTTGCAAGATTATACCGCACGATTTCCACAATATCCGGTTCATCATCTACCAATAAAATAGTAATATCCTTTTTCTTCATCTTTTAGTTGGACTCAGGTTTGCTACAAAGATACTATTATTTCGCGGTGAAATTTTTAGAGCCCTCTTTGTTAACCATCAGATAACGTTAAGGTAACCTTGCGGTAGCAGTCCAGGAAAACCAATGCTATTTTTTCGTTAAATAACAATTTAGGACGAAAAACACCCTTTTAAAACCCAAACATTTATGTATCTTTGTGCATTGAATTTTAAAAAAACACTGATGAAAAAAATTACTTTATTTGCGGCTCTTTTGATGGGAACCGTTTCTTTTGCACAAATCGCCGGAACCAGTTTTGAAGTGCCGGATGCACTTCCCGGAAAATACACCGACACGGGCGATGCCAACGTTGCGCACGACTTGGTGAACAATTCTGGCCAGCCTGTAGTAGATTTTACGGCCGCCGGAGGCGAGTTGGGTTTTAATGCAACCTACGTGCCTTATGACACCCCAGATGTAGGCTTGACCGATGGCGATTTTGTGGGCGTAACCGACTTTACACCTTCCGCTACCGTGCTGTTTACCGATGGCGACAAAGGCTATCAAATGAATGATATTGACGGAAACATGATTGTTGAATTTGATCAAGTAGACCTTACCATTGGCAGCTCTGGCATGGTTTCCTTGGATTTTTTGTTATCAATCAACGACACCCCAACCAATGGCAACTATGAAGGCGATGGTACTGTGAACGAATCAGGCTCAGACCGTTTGAGAATTTATGTTCGCGACATTACCAATAGCACTGAAATTGATCTTTTCAATTCCACCGGTACAGATCTTGACGATCTGGTGCCTTTTGACGCTGGTAGCGGCGAGTACCTACTTCAATGGCAAACCGCTTCTGCTACCCTTCCGAACAGCTTGGTGCAGTTGGTTATTGAAGGAAGAACCAATGCGAGTGCAGAGTCTTTCTGGTTTGACAATATTTCGTTTGATGTAACTATTGGAGTAGGCGAACAGACTGCTGATCAATTTGCGGTATATCCAAACCCAGCTTCAAGAGGATATGTTAACATTACCTCCAAAGTTGGCGGTGCTAAAAACATTTCTGTGTTTGATGTACTTGGAAAGCAAGTGCTAAAAACATCCTTAAGTGGCGACAGACTGGATATTTCAGCTTTGAACAGCGGTGTTTATATCCTTAAGATTGAACAAGGAAAAACTTCAATGACCAAGAAATTGGTGGTTAAGTAACCGTTTATCCAAAACCCATTTTTTTAAGCTCCTGTTTCGTCAGGGGCTTTTTTATTTCCTAATTTTGAGGCAAATTAATTTCCCTTGGAAAAAATTCTGGAACAGAAAATCTTTGAAATCAGAACCGAAGTAGATTTTGAACAGTGCGCGCTGGAAATTTTTCGTTTTCAGTATAAAAACATACCGGCTTACCGAAGGTTTTGCGAGCTTCTGAAAGTTGGGGTTTCCAGTGTCCATAATTGGTCCGACATTCCTTTTTTGCCCATCCAATTTTTCAAGAGCCACAAAATTCTCGCAGAAAATCAGCAGGCGGAAACTATTTTCACCAGCAGCGGCACTACGCATTCCCTATCCAGCAAGCATTATGTTTCCAACTTACACCTCTATGAGAAAAGTTTTTTAAAAACGTTTGAGCTTCAGTACGGCAATCCATCAGAACTTACCTTTTTGGCCTTGCTTCCTTCCTATTTGGAACGAAAAGGCTCCTCGTTGATCTATATGGTAGAAAAATTGATCGAAAAAAGCGAAAGTGCCCATAGTGGTTTCTTTTTGCACAATCACGATCAATTGATAGAAAGATTGTCCATATTGGAACAGAACGGAAATAAAACCATATTGATAGGTGTATCCTATGCCCTGCTGGATTTAATTGAAAAGCAAAGCTTCAATTTGAAGCACACAACCGTTATGGAAACCGGCGGCATGAAGGGAAAACGCAAGGAAATGGTAAAAGAAGAATTGCACCAGCTATTGAAATTGGGGTTTGGGGTAAAAAATATCCATAGCGAATATGGAATGACCGAACTGCTTTCGCAAGCCTATAGCCAAGAAAAGGAAAGGTTTCACTGCCCCCCATGGATGAAAATAGTAACACGCGATCCGGAGGATGCCATGGTCCACGTTCACGGGAAAACCGGAGGCATCAATGTCATTGATTTGGCCAATCTCTACTCCTGTGCCTTCATTGCCACCCAGGACCTGGGCAAAATATATGCTGATGGAACCTTTGAAGTTCTCGGGAGGTTTGACAATAGCGACCTTCGAGGTTGCAACTTGATGGTTTTATAAAGAAATATTTAACATCCACGGGGTGT
Source organism: Aequorivita sp. (assembly GCA_048265145.1). Classification (GTDB taxonomy): domain Bacteria; phylum Bacteroidota; class Bacteroidia; order Flavobacteriales; family Flavobacteriaceae; genus Aequorivita. Next base: position 99,650 of record JBLXCF010000005.1, on the reverse strand, counting down.
AAGCCAACGGGTCCTACTACGACCAAACCGTCGTGAAAAAGTGATGATTTTTCATAATTTGGTTGGTTAGTTAATCGAAAATCCCCGTGCATTTTGTGCCGGGGATTTTTTTATAGTGGTTGGAAAGGGAGCTATACGACCTTAATAATGAAATAATTTTTTTTCCCTCTTTGCAATAACACAAATTGGCCGTTCATTAAATCTTTATTTGAAAGGGTGTAATCTTCCATAACCTTTTCCTTGTTCACAGAAATAGAATTCTCCTTTAGGGCACGCCTCGCTTCCCCATTGGATTTTAAAAACCCGCTTTTATCAGCGAGGGCTGCAACTATATTGAGCCCCCCGGCCACTTCTTGGCGTGCGATTTCGGCTTGGGGCACGCCGTCAAAAACATCCAAAAAAGTTTTTTCGTCCAGTCCCTTAAGGTCTTCGGAAGTTGAATTTCCGAACAAAATCTCGGAGGCTGTAACTGCATTCTGTAAAGCTTCCGTTCCGTGCACGGTGGTTGTCACTTCCTGGGCCAGTCTTTTTTGGAGTATTCTTAAATGAGGGGTTTCGCGGTGTTCCGTCATCAAGGCCTCAATGGTTTCCCTATTGAGAAAAGTAAAAATCTTGATGTATCTTTCTGCATCCTCATCGGCCGTGTTTAACCAATATTGATAGAACTTGTAAGGCGAAGTTTTGTTTGGGTCCAACCAAACATTGCCGCCTTCGCTTTTCCCGAATTTGCTGCCATCGCTCTTTGTAATTAAAGGGCATGTAAGTGCAAAGCCTTTTCCTCCTGCGATCCGCCGAATTAGCTCCGTTCCGGTGGTTATATTGCCCCATTGGTCACTGCCGCCCATTTGCAGGGTACAGTCAAGATTTCTGTATAAATGCAGGAAATCATACCCCTGAATTAATTGATAGGTAAATTCGGTAAAGGAAAGCCCGTCCGCACTTTCGCCCGTCAGTCGGCTTTTCACGGAATCCTTGGCCATCATATAGTTTACGGTAATGTGCTTACCCACGTTTCGAATAAAGTCGAGAAAGGAAAACTCCTTCATCCAATCGTAATTATTGACCAGTTCGGCCTGATTTGGAGCGCCGGAGGAAAAATCCAAAAATTGGGACAGTTGTTTTTTCACACATTCTTGGTTATGCCTAAGGGCGTCCTCATCCAGTAAATTGCGCTCAATGCTTTTTCCCGAAGGATCGCCAATCATTCCGGTTGCTCCACCCACCAATGCAACCGGTTTGTGGCCGCAACGCTGGAGGAACGACAATATCATTATTGGAACCAGATTGCCGATATGCAACGAATCTGCGGTGGGGTCAAAACCCACATACGCCGAGCGCATTTTCTCCATTAAATGTGCTTCGGTCTCGGGCATTACATCGTGGATCATCCCGCGCCATTGCAATTCTTCAACAAAATTTTTAAGTTCCATTTTATATTTAAATTTTATATTCTTGAGCTTTGGATTTTTGCAGGTACAAAGATAAGTTTCTCGGCGTGAACATTCAAGGCAAAGCTTGCCGAAATTCATTATATATTTCTGTGTATATTTCTATATCATTTTCAGTATTTTCGCAGCATGGTGTTAGTAACCGGCGGTACGGGTTTGGTGGGCTCCCACTTGTTGTATTTCCTTTTAAGGGAAAACAAACGGGTACGCGCCATTCACCGCAAAAATAGCGACCTCCATTCGGTAAAAAGAATATTCTCTTTATATGGCGGAGATGCAAATTCGCTGTTCGAAGCCATTGACTGGCGGGAAGCAGATATTACGGACATTCCTGCCCTGAATACTGTTTTTCAGGGGGTAACGGAGGTTTTTCATTGTGCTGCCTTAATAAATTTCAACCCCGCAAAATATGAAATCCTTAAGAAGGTGAATGTTGAGGGCACCGCCAACATTGTAAATATGTGCATTGCCAATGGAGTTAAAAAAATTTGCTTCGTGAGCTCCGTGGCTACCTTTGGAAGTCTTCCAAACAACAAACTAATAAACGAAGATACACCGTGGAATCCCGATGAAAAAAATAGTGTTTACGGAATATCAAAATATGGCGCCGAAATGGAAGTTTGGCGCGGGAGCCAAGAAGGGCTTGAGGTTCTGATCGTAAATCCAGGGATTATTTTGGGCACTCCACCCAAAAGTGGCGGAAGCGGCTTATTAATGGAAATTGGTGCCTCGGGCATACCATTCCATCCTTCCGGATCCATGGGTATTGTGGACGTGCAGGATGTGGCCAGCATAATGGTTGCGCTAATGGACGCCGAAATCAAAAACGAACAGTTTATTTTGGTTGGCGAGAATATTTCATACAAAAACCTTATGGGTTTGATAGCACCCTTGTTCGGAAAAAAGCCACCCACACAAAAACTATCGAGACCTTTAATGTTATTCCTTAGTGGGCTGGATTGGTTTTTTCATAAAATTTTCGGCACAAAAAGAAAAATCCCGAGAGCTACCGTGCGTTCCATGTTCACTCAATCCAGTTATGACGCAGGCAAGATAAAGAAAATACTGGGCTATACTTTTATTCCAATTTCGGATACACTGACCAGAGTGGCGCGCCAGATGAAGGAAATTTAAATCAAGCTATCCCGTGGCGCATCTCTTGGAGGTTCCTTTTTTTCTGAGTGGCGTTTCAGGCTATCGTTGCGAAGCCATTCCCTTTCCCGAATGCTGTCCGTATGTTTTTGCATTGCGTTCAGCCTGGCCTCAACCTTTTGAAAAATCTCCATATAAATGTTGACATCTGCGGCATAGAAGGCATTGCTCCTTACCAATTGCAGACTGTCAACTTCAAATTTTCGATAGATCAGCGAGTCCATCTGAACGCCATTTTCAAGAATGGTTTTATTGTCGATACTCCGTGCGGCATTGTTGAGATAGGCTTCCGTAAGGATGTCGACCATTTTTTCCTTGGAAATAAGATCTTTCGGCCTTTCGGGCTGCTTAACATCCTGACAGCCCAATAGCAAGATCGCGATTAAAACAAAAAATAGGGTATTGTTCTTCATCTATTGAAAGTTAATCTTTCAGGGTTGCTTCTATTCGGAAATTTTGAATTTTCATACACAACGGTCCCGTTTACCAGCGTATGGGTAACGCGCGACTTAAAAATGGTTCCCTCAAAAGGCGACCAGCCACATTTGTAGAGTAGATTTTCCTTTTTTACCGTCCATGGCGAATTGAGGTCCACCAGAACCAAATCGGCTTTATACCCCTTCCGGATATAGCCCCGTTCCTTTATTTGAAAGAGGATTGCAGGATTGTGCGCCGTCTTTTCCACTATTTTTTCCAAGGAAATCTTTCCCTTGTGATACAGTTCAAGCAAGGCCACCAAAGCGTGCTGCACCAAAGGCCCACCCGAAGGGGCAAGCAGATAGGTGTTGTTTTTTTCCTCGAGCGTATGTGGTGCGTGGTCCGTGGCAATAACGTCAATCCTATCGTCCAGCAAGGCCTTCAGCAAACCGTCCCTATCCTTTGTGGTCTTTATTGCGGGGTTCCATTTCATTTTAGATCCCTTGGTTTTATAATCGGCGTCGCTGAACCAAAGATGGTGAATGCAAACCTCTGCGGTAATTTTCTTTTCTGACAGAGGTTTTTTGTTGCTAAACAAATGGGTCTCCTTTTCGGTAGACAGATGAAATACATGAAGACGTGCTCCCGTTTTTTCTGCCAATTTAATGGCTTTTGACGAGGAAATATAACAGGCCTCCTCGCTACGGATTTTAGGGTGGCATTCCATGGGAATATCTTCACCATATTCGGCTTTATAAATTTCCAGGTTTTTTTTGATGGTAGCCTCATCTTCGCAATGTACCGAAATCAATAGTTTGGTATTGCTGAAAATTTTTTCCAAGACCTCAAGATCATCTACCAACATATTTCCCGTAGAAGAGCCCAAAAACAACTTAAGGCCCGCAACTTTTTGAGGATCCACTTTTAAAATCTCGTCCAAGTTGTCATTGGATCCGCCAAACATAAAAGAGTAATTGGCCCAAGAGTCTTTTGCCGCAATCTGGAATTTTTCCTCCAACAGCGCAATGGTAGTGGCTTGGGGCACGGTATTGGGCATTTCAATAAAAGATGTTATTCCTCCGGCCACCGCGGCTTTGGATTCAGTTTCAATGGTAGCTTTATGGGTAAGTCCGGGTTCCCGAAAATGCACCTGATCGTCTATCATGCCGGGCAACAGATAACTTCCGTCTGCATCTATTACTTTGGTATCGCCATTTTTCATGCTTATGGACCCAGCAATTTCCGCAATTCGGCCATCCTGTACCAGCACGTCTCCTTTCATGATCGTACCTTCGTTTACAATATTTGCATTTTTAATTAAAACTGCTTTCATTGAATCTTTTTCTATTAAACACACTTTTAAATTTCATCGCCATGACACCAAAAATAGCTTCAGAAATTATTCCGCTGCTCATCTTGGACTCGCCTTTGGTCCTATCCGTAAAAATAACGGGCACCTCCACAATTTTGAACTTGCCGAAGTAGGCCTTGTACTTCATTTCTATCTGAAAGGCGTAGCCCACAAAACGGATACGGTCAAGGTTTATTTTTTGGAGCACTTTCTTTTTGTAGCATATAAAACCGGCGGTAGTATCATAAATATTCATTCCGGTAATGAGCCGTACATATTTTGAGGCCAACCACGATAGCAGCACCCGGCTCATGGGCCAGTTTACAACATTTACCCCGCGAACATAGCGAGAGCCTATGGCCATATCATTCCCTTCCCTATGGCAGGCATTGAAAAGCCGGATCAGATCGTTCGGGTTGTGGCTAAAGTCTGCATCCATTTCAAAAATATAATCGTACCCTTTGTTCAGCGCCCATTTGAAACCGGCGATGTAGGCGGTTCCCAAGCCTTGTTTCGCCTCTCTTTGCAACAAAAAAAGTTTGTCCGGGTAAACGTTGAAACTTTGTTCAACCGCAGCGGCCGTACCATCGGGAGAGTTGTCGTCCACAACCAGAATATGAAAATTGCGTTGCAGGGAAAAAACGGTGCGAAGCAAGCGCTCTATATTTTCAATTTCATTGTAGGTTGGCACCACCACCACCGCCTTGTACATAAAGCAATTTTACGGCAAATGTAGTTTTTTTTGAATAAATATTTGTGAACGAAAATCTAATTCCCCCAAGGTATGGGCATTTAATTTTCGTGTACCTTTGCCAAAAAAGTTGCACAGTGGAATTTGGCGAAAGACTTGTTTTGTCCACAGATTGGGCTACCTATTTGCTGGTTGGTTGCTTAGCGCTTTTTGCGCTGGCCAAATATTTCTATCCCAAGCGTTTCCATGAATTTGCGATGCTGCCCGTGAGCAATCAGTATTTTTTTGTCCATGGGAAAGACGACCAATTGGCCCATCCCTTCAATATGATGCTCTTTGCGGTCCAAATTTTCTGTGTGTCTATTTTTGCCTATTTGGCCATAGGAGTGCTCAGGCCTGCTGCGGTTCTTTCAAATCCATGGCTTTTCCTTCAAATCTGTACCGCATACAGCATATTTATTCTGGCCAAATTCTCCTTGGAAAAAATTGTTGGCAATATATTTTCAATGGACGGAATCGTGAACAATTACCTCTACCAAAAGTTGAGCTACCGCAATTTTTTGGGCCTGTTGTTCTTTATTGGCAATATTTTTTTCCTTTATGCAGTACGACCAACGGAGATGGCCATACTCATTTTTGGGGGAACTACTCTGGTCCTGAACGCCATTGCGCTGATTTACAGCTATAGGGTTAATGGAAAAATTATACGGAGCAATTTCTTCTATTTTATTTTGTATCTTTGCGCACTTGAAATTTCACCCTATATTATTCTGTACAAAACATTTGTTTAGCCAGAATTAATATTTAAAATAAACAGAAATATTTATGAAAGTGAAAACTATTTTGGTTTCCCAGCCCGAGCCTAAAATCGAGAATTCTCCCTATTTCGATTTAATCGAAAAACAAAAGGTGAAGATAGATTTTCGACCTTTTATCCATGTGGAAGGGGTTTCAGGCAAGGATGTTAGGGCCCAAAAAGTTGATCTTAACCAATATTCGGCAATAATCCTTACCAGTCGCAATTCTGTGGACCATTTTTTCCGAATCGCGGACGAGCTTCGTTTCAAGGTGCCGGATACTATGAAATATTTTTGCCTGAGCGAGGCCGTTGCATACTACCTCCAAAAGTATGTGGTGTATCGCAAACGAAAAATATATGTGGGCAAAAGGACTTTTGCGGAATTGGCGCCCCTTATCAAAAAATATAAAAATGAAAAATTCCTGCTTCCAACCTCGGACAAATTGAAACCCGAAGTTCCGCAGGTATTGAATGAATTGAAGGTAGATTGGAAGGAAGCCACCTTCTACAAGACGGTAATCAGCGATCTGTCCGACCTGCGCGATGTTTATTATGACATCTTGGTTTTTTTCAGCCCCAGCGGCATCCAATCCCTTTTTGAGAATTTTCCAGATTTTAAACAGAACAATACCCGCATCGCGGTTTTTGGCAATACAACAGTAAAGGCCGCCACAGAAGTTGGCCTTCGGGTGGACATTCAAGCCCCCACGCCTGAAACTCCTTCCATGACTATGGCCTTGGAAAAGTATATTAAAGAAGTGAACAACAAAAAATAAACTCGATTTGAATTGCAATTAAAAAGGCTTGCCGTCCGGCAAGCCTTTTTAGTTAAATGAAATTCCGGATTTTAAACCGAGGTTGGAGCGCCGGAAAGAATTTCTTCATTGGCATAGGACTCAAACTTGGCAAAATTCTCCTTAAAGGAATTTGCCAGCTCCTTCGCCTGAATGTCATACGCCTTTTTGTTCTTCCAAGTTTCCTTCGGATTGAGAATTTCAGAAGGCACGTTTGGACAAGAAGTAGGCATCATTAAATTGAAAATGGGGTGTTTTTCATACTCCACATTTTTCAATTTGCCTTCAAGGGCCGCCGAGATCATAGCGCGGGTAAACTTCAATTTCATCCTGCTTCCCACTCCATAGGGCCCACCGGTCCAACCTGTGTTCACCAGCCAAACAGCTACTCCGGCATCGGTCATTTTTTTGCTTAGCATTTCGGCATATTCCGTTGGGTGCAACGGCATAAATGGCGCCCCGAAACAAGCCGAAAAGTTTGGCGTTGGCTCGTTTACACCTTCCTCAGTACCGGCCACCTTTGCGGTATATCCACTTATGAAATGGTAGGCCGCCTGGCCCGGCGTCAGTTTTGAAATTGGAGGCAATACCCCGAAAGCATCGGCGGTTAGAAAGAAAATATTCTTTGGATTGTGGCCAATGGATGGTACCTGAATATTCTTGATATGATAGATAGGATAGCTTACGCGGGTGTTCTGCGTAATCGAAGTATCCGCAAAATCTACTTCGCCATTTGCGTCCATCACCACATTTTCGAGGATTGCTCCGGGCTTGATCGCGTGGAAGATATCGGGCTCGTGTTCTTCCGTAAGGTTGATGACTTTGGCATAACAGCCGCCTTCAAAATTGAAGATGGTATTATCTGGGGTCCATCCGTGTTCGTCATCGCCAATCAATTTCCGATCCGGATCGGCGGAAAGCGTCGTTTTTCCGGTTCCGGAGAGGCCAAAGAAAACGGCAGTTTCGCCATTCTCCCCAACGTTCGCGGAGCAGTGCATTGGCAACGTATTTTTGTTAACCGGCATAATAAAATTGAGCGCGGAAAAGATTCCCTTTTTAATTTCGCCCGTGTAACCGGTTCCGCCGATAAGGGCAATTTTCCGAGTGAAATTCAAAATTGCAAAATTGTGCTGGCGCGTGCCGTCCACAGCAGGATCGGCCCTAAATCCGGGAGCATTAACGATAAGCCACTCCGCATCAAAAGAGGCCAATTCCTCTTCCGTTGGACGTAGGAACATATTGTGGGCAAACATATTGGACCACGGGGTTTCGGTAATTACGCGAATATTCAGCTTATAATTTTCATCCGCACACGCATAGCTGTCGCGAACGTAAATTTCCTTGTCCGAAAGATAATCTACCACCTTGTCGTAGAGCCTGTCAAACATATCTGGCGGAAAGGGAATATTAATTGTTCCCCACCATACTTTTTCGCGCGTAACATCGTCTTTTACAATAAATCTGTCCTTGGGCGACCTTCCTGTAAATTCGCCGGTATTGACCGCCAGTGCACCGCTCGCGGCTTCTTTTCCCTGGCCTTTTTGAAGTGTTTCGTTGTGAAGTTCCTCAGAAGAAAGTTGATATTTAACTTTGGCATTTTTGATTCCGTATTTTTCAACCGAAATCGTTTTCGTAGCTTGGTTTTTATCGACCATACCTTTTAAAATTTTGTAGAGTACAAAAGTAGCAAATCTTAAAGAGATGGAGGAAGATATACTCCAGATTTATTCCTTCTTTAACGAAAGCATTTTTAGGGCAAACCAAATCCATCCCAGAATAAATAGCAATCCTCCAATGGGCGTAACAAACCCTATTTTTGTGGAATCAAAGGGCAATATCTCATTGAGCGAAAGCAAATAAATAGAGCCGGAAAAAAACAAAATTCCAAATATAAACAACCAAAATACGGTCTTTTTCAGGCGTACCGGAATGGATGGGGCCAACCCCAATACCAACAGGGCCAAGCAATGGTACATTTGGTATCGAATTCCGGTCTCGAAGGTGGTCAATGCGGCAACCGCAACCAAGTTCTTTAGCCCATGGGCCCCAAAGGCTCCCATTCCAATGGTTAGGGCGCTCAGAAATGAGGCCGTAACCACTATATTTTTGTCGAAATTGGTCATTTTTGAAATTTGGAATTAGTACTTTCGTTCTCCTCAAAAAACTTGAGCTCCAAAGGTAACAAAAAACACTCCCAATGAGAAATATATTGATCATAGGCGCAGGACGATCTGCCACAAGTTTAATCCGCTATTTGCTGGATAAGAGCGAGGAAGAAGATCTGTTTATCACTATTGGCGACATATCGGTCCAATCTGCCCAAAAATTCACCACCGGCCACCCCAATGCCCGGGGAATCCTGCTGGACGTTTTTAATGACGTACAACGAAAGCAAGCGGTGGAAAACAGCGATTTGGTAATTTCCATGCTGCCCGCCCGCTATCATATTGAAGTGGCCCGAGATTGTATTGAATTTGGAAAACATATGGTTACGGCCTCCTACGTAAGCAACGAAATGCAGGCGCTCAATCACAAAGCCGAATCAAAAGGATTGGTTTTTATGAATGAAATTGGTCTCGATCCGGGAATTGACCACATGAGCGCGATGAAGGTCATTGATGGCATCCGAGCAAAGGGTGGCAAAATGCTTTTGTTTGAATCGTTTTGCGGCGGACTGATCGCCTCGGAGAGCGATAACAATCTGTGGAACTACAAATTTACCTGGAACCCACGGAATGTGGTCTTGGCCGGACAAGGCGGCGCCGCTGAATTTGTACAGGAAGGAAAATACAAGTACATTCCATATCACAGACTTTTCCGAAGAACAGAATTTATCAATATTGAAGGGTATGGCAAATTTGAAGTGTATGCCAACCGAAATTCCTTACAATACCAATCAATTTATGGGCTGGATAATATTTTAACGCTATACCGCGGCACCATTCGTCGCGTGGGTTTCAGCCGTGCTTGGAATATGTTTGTGCAATTGGGAATGACCGACGACAGCTACACCATTCCCGATTCCGAAACCATGAGCTATCGCGACTTTGTAAACCTATTTCTTCCCTATTCGCCTTCAGATACGGTGGAATTGAAACTTCGCCACGCCTTGAAAATAGACCAGGACGATTTAATGTGGGATAAACTGGAAGAGCTCGATCTTTTCACCAAGGAAAAAAAGTTGGGAATTAAAGATGCAACGCCCGCCATGGGACTTCAAAAAATATTGGAGGACAAATGGACGCTCGCGCTGCACGATAAGGACATGATTGTGATGTACCATAAATTTGGGTACGAGCTCGAAGGCAAAAAACATCAGATAGATAGCCATATGACGCTTATCGGCGAAGACCAAACCCATACCGCAATGGCGAAAACCGTGGGTCTGCCAGTGGCAATCGCAGCCCTTAAAATTTTAAATGAAGAAATAACCACGCCCGGCGTTCAGCTTCCAATCGCGAAAGAAGTTTACGAACCAATACTAAAGGAACTGGAAGAAAACGGAATTGTTTTTCACGAAAAAGAAGTGAAATATTTGGGCTATAATCCTGATAATGTACACTAATTTGGTTGATGGTTATTAGTTGATGGTTGATAGAAAATAGAAAAGCCCGGGAAATTCGCGGGCTTTTTAAATTCAAAAATCAACGATCGTCTCCCGATAACCATCGGGACCAAAATCTTCAATCATTCTATCTTCTTCCAAGAAAAATGGAAATGAAATAAAGCAAAGTTGCTAAAGAACCAAGTGCCGCAACCACATAAGTTCTCGCCGCCCATTTTAATGCATCCTTTGCACCAGCGTGCTCCTGCGGTGTTACCATGTGGTTGGTTTCCAACCAAACAAGTGCCCGTTTGCTTGCGTCAAATTCCACCGGAAGGGTGATGAAAGCAAATGCTGTTGTTACGGCAAAAAGCAAAATTCCAACGCCGAAGATCCAAGTTCCAATAACCGAACCGGTTGCGAAAAGGATGATTCCAGCCATAATCACAAAATTGGAAAGCTTGCTCGAAACACTTACCGCCGGAACGATGGTGGAGCGCAGCTTTAACCAACTGTAAGCGGTGGCGTGCTGTACGGCGTGGCCGCACTCGTGGGCAGCAACCGCCGCCGCAGCTGCGTTGCGCTGCATGTAAACCGGCTCGCTCAAGTTCACCGTTTTCTTTGAAGGATCGTAATGGTCCGTCAATTGACCGGGCACCGAAATAACCTGCACATCGGTAATGCCGTTGTCGGCGAGCATTTTTTCGGCAATTTCCTTTCCGCTCATTCCATTTTGAAGGTGGATTTTGCTGTATTCCTTAAACTTGCTTTTCAATTTGTGGCTTACGTACCAACTCACCAAAAAGATTAATCCTGCAATTATATAGTATCCAAACATAGGTTTTATTGTTTAAAGTTTGTTGTTTATAGTTTTTCTCTGTGTTCTTTGTCTTTGTGGTAAAAATTTTAATAACCACAGAGACACAGAGGCCACAGAGATTTTTTTACAATATAGCAAATAGTGTGCAAATTTTTAACCCACGATATTTACGATTTTTCCGGGCACGATAATTACCTTTTTCGGCGTGCGCCCCTCTAAATACTGGGCTGTTTTTTCATGTGCCATTACGGCAGATTCTATTTCTTCCTTTGAAATATCCAATGGCAGTTCCAATGTAAAGCGCATTTTTCCATTAAATGATATTGGGTATTCCTTGGTGCTTTCCACCAAAAATTTCTGCTCAAATTTTGGAAAAGGTGCGGTGGAAATACTTTCCGAATGGCCCAATTTCTCCCAAAGCTCCTCGGCAATATGCGGTGCGTAAGGCGAAATAAGAATTGCCAATGGCTCCAAAACTTCACGCGAATTGCATTTTTGTGCCGAAAGTTCGTTCACCGCGATCATAAAGGAAGAAACCGAAGTATTGAAACTGAAATTCTCAATATCTTCCTGTACTTTTTTGATGGTTTTGTGCAATATTTTAAGACTTTCTTTTGAAGCCTTTTCCTCCGAAACAAAGAAGTCCAGCTCCCCTCCTTCGGAGGGGCCGGGGGAGGCGGAATGATACAATTTCCAAAGTTTTTTTAGGAAACCGTGTACGCCCGTAATCCCGGCAGTGTTCCAAGGTTTTGCCTGCTCCAACGGCCCGAGGAACATTTCGTACATTCTTAACGTATCGGCGCCGTATTGCTCGCAAATATCATCGGGGTTTACCACGTTGTATTTGCTTTTGGACATTTTTTCTACTTCGCGGGAAACTTTGAAAACACCCCCCTTGCCCCCCTCAAGGGGGGAAGTGTTGGAACCATAAACAGTCCCATCGTCTAAAATAAATATTGCATTTTTATATTCTTCTCGCCAGTTTTTGAAAGCTTCGATGTCTAATTCATTTTTCGTCTCATTTATCAAAGCTAAATCAACGTGAAATGGAGTATAACTAAATTCAATTTCTTGGTTTTTAAAATCAGGATTTAATTCAATAAATTTCTGTAATATGATAATGTATGTTTTCGAATTAGAATCTTTATCAATGTTATGAATATGTTTTAAACTTTTATCAATAAAAGAATCAGATATAAGAATCGGAACTGAGCTTTGAAATACATAATAAGTATCGCCTTTATTATAACCTGCCGTAATTCTATTTACAAAAGCACTCTCTCCCAAAATCATCCCTTGGTTTATCAGCTTTTTAAAAGGTTCGTCTACGGGTACCAGGCTGCGGTCGTGCATAAATTTTACCCAAAAACGGCTGTACAACAAATGTCCGGTGGCGTGCTCGCTTCCGCCAATGTACAAATCCACGTTTTTCCAATAGTTTAACGCTTCCTTTGAGGCAAAAACCTCGTCGCGCTTTTCATCTTCCATATAGCGGAAAAAGTACCAACTGCTTCCAGCCCAGCCGGGCATTGTGTTCAATTCCAAAGGAAAAACGGTTTTATGGTCAATCAAATCGTTGCTGACCACTTCCTTGGTTTCGGTATTCCACGCCCAAACATCGGCACGGCCCAACGGCGGCTCGCCTTCTTCGGTGGGCAGGTATTTTTCAACTTCGGGAAGGCGCAATGGCAAACATTCCGTAGGGATTGCGTGCGGCATTCCGTCTTTGTAATAAATCGGGAACGGTTCGCCCCAATAGCGCTGGCGGCTAAAAACGGCATCGCGCAAACGGTAGTTTATCTTGCCTTTGCCAATTCCTTTTTCCTCCAAGGCGGCTATTATTTTATCGGTAGCTTCTGAATAATTTAAGCCATTTAAAAATTCTGAATTTTTTAAAACAAAACCCGATTTTTCAGCAAAAGCTTCTTTTTCGATTAAATTTTCGGTTCCATTAATTCCCCCTTCGGGGGTAAGGGGGCTAAATATATTCGGAATGGGCAGATTGAAATGTTTCGCAAAATCATAATCGCGCTGGTCGCCTGCGGGAACGCTCATTACCGCACCTGTGCCGTAGCCCGCCAAAACGTAATCACCAATCCAAATTGGGATGGGTTCCTTTGTAAATGGATGCTCGGCATACGCGCCCGTGAACACGCCGGTAATGGATTTTACATCTGCCATTCGTTCGCGCTCACTGCGTTTTGCGGTAGCTTCCACATACTTTCCAACTGCTTCTTTCTGTTCGGTAGTGGTGATTTTTGAAACCAAATCGTGCTCCGGTGCCAAAACCATAAAACTAACTCCGAAGATGGTGTCGGGACGGGTTGTAAACACTGGAATTTTGAATTCTAAATTCTGAATTTTGAATTCCACCGTAGCTCCTTTGCTCCTACCAATCCAATTGGTCTGCGAATCCTTCAACGGTTGCGGCCAATCTATTTTATCTAGTCCGTCAAGTAAACGTTGGGCATAAGCCGTGATGCGCATGCTCCACTGTTTCATCTTTTTTCGCACAACCGGATAGCCGCCGCGTTCGGAAACGCCGTTTACTATTTCGTCATTTGCCAAAACGGTTCCCAATTGCGGGCACCAGTTTACTTCGGTTTCGGCCAAATAGGTCAATCTATATTTTAAAAGAATTTCCTGCTTTTTCATTTCTGAAAAATCCAGCCATTCCGAAGCCGTGAAATGTGCAATACCCTCATCGCAGACTGCATTAACGTGTACATTTCCTTCCGAAGAAAAAATGGTGCGCAGTTCCTCAATGGACCGTGCTTTGTCAACATCTTTATCGTACCAACTTTCAAAAAGCTGGATGAAAATCCACTGCGTCCATTTGTAATATTCTGGACTTGAGGTACGCACTTCGCGGCTCCAATCGAAGGAAAACCCTATTTTGTCAAGCTGTTCGCGGTAACGTGCAATGTTTTCCTCAGTTGTTTTTGCGGGATGCTGCCCGGTTTGGATGGCATATTGCTCTGCCGGAAGTCCGAAAGAATCATAGCCTTGCGGATGCAACACATTATACCCTTGGTGGCGTTTGTAGCGGGCATAAATATCGCTGGCAATATACCCCAGCGGATGCCCCACGTGCAAGCCCGCGCCGGACGGATAGGGAAACATATCCAAAACATAATATTTCGGCTTGAGAATCTCCCCTCCTTCGGAGCCGTTGGGGGAGGCCGCTTTAAATGTTTCGTTTTCGGCCCAATGTTTTTGCCACTTTTTTTCTATCTCGTTGAAGTGATACTTGCCCATACCTCGCTTTCTTTTAAAAATTGGTTCACAATTTCGTAAACAGCCGCAAATTTAAGGTTTCTTGAAGGAAGTAATCCTTTTAATTTTAAAAATTTGGATGAAGCAAACTGCCCGAATAAAGCACCCAAAACAGGGTTGCGTAGGCCAAAAGGTTTATACAGATTCCGAAAATCATAATGTGTTTTTGGCTATAGGGCCTGGCTTTGTAAAACAACAAAACATCGAAAAGTAGCCACAGACTGGAAAAGCCGGTGATTCCAGCAACAACCCAAGCACGGAACCAATCCCAAAACAGGTAGGTTTCCAGCACCAATAACAGTATAAGGAGCAATTTTGAATTTTTCCTTCCCAAAAACAGTGCGGTTGTCTTTTTATTGGCCAATGTATCCGATTCCATATCAATTATTTCGCCTACCAAATGCGCCGAAAAAGCTAAAATGGACAGCGCCACAAAGGATTGCCAGGGCATCATTTCGGCATCGTTCAACAAGATGGAGAAAAGCGCCACAAATACGTAACCCAACTGCAACAATATATCAAGCGGAGGCCGTTCCTTTAAACGGAAAGGCTTGTAGTTGTAGAGTATGTTCGCCACGAACATAAACAATACGAGCACGAATAAATCTGCACCACCAACGTAAAAAAAATAGCCCAAGAAAGGAATATCCACAAGACAGATGTGCCACGGCAGATTTTTCTGCGCTATTTTGGTCAAATTTGCACCATAAAGATAATTGCCCTTTCGCGGATTAAGGGAATTTGCTTTTCCGTTGGTAAAATCATTTAGACCATAGACCAAAAAATTCAACGGGAAAGTTACGAAGACCAACCCCAGCCAAAAATGAGGGTCTTGCCAATGGATGCTTTGCAGACTGAAGGGAACAAGATACATCCAAACCGTTGCAAACCAAAGACCGGGGCGGGAAACACGTAAATATTTTAAAACGGTACTTATAAGCTAAATTAAATTTTGAACAGCCCAAATTTAGCCCTATTATAACAATTTCAAAACTTTAAGCGTTGTTTAACACAAGAAGTAAAATTACTTGTATTTTTACGCCAAAATTCAGCAGACCCTATGAGTTCCTCTTTTGAAAAATACCAAAAACGCCGATTGATTTCTTCCTATTTTTCAGTAGTTATCAGTATTTCCTTGGTTCTATTTCTGCTGGGATTGTTGGGCCTATTGGTTTTAAATTCAAAAAAAGTAGCCGATTATTTTAAAGAGCAGATCGCCATTACCGTTTTTTTGAAGGACACGGCCAAGGAAGTGGAAATTACCCAATTAAAACAAAGCCTCGCGCTTGCCGAATATACAAAGTCTGCCACTTTTGTTTCCAAAGAAGATGCGGCCAAGGAACATCAGGAAACCTTGGGCGAAAATTTTCTTGAATATCTGGGCGAAAATCCGCTGCAAAACAGCATTGACGTCTATATTTTAGCAGACTTTGTGACCCCCGCCAAAATGGAGGAAATAACGACCGAACTGAAAAACAAGGATTTTGTGGACGATGTTATTTATGATAAACCCCTGATAGCCCAGCTCACCGAAAACGTTCAGCGCATTAGTTTTTGGGTGTTGGTGGTCAGCGGAATTTTTACCTTTATCGCGGTGCTTCTTATAAACAGCAGTATCCGATTGAGCATTTACGCGAAAAGATTCACCATAAAAACTATGCAAATGGTGGGTGCCACCAAAAAATTTATTCGCCAGCCTTTTGTGTGGAAAAGCGTCCGACTTGGGATTATTGGCGCAGTAGTGGCCATGATCGGAATGGCGCTCGTACTGTATTATCTTAATGAAAGTTTCCCGCAACTCCAATTGTTGGGCGATCCGGTGCTTTTGGGTGTGCTTTTTTTATTCATCCTTTTAATGGGAATAATCATTACGTGGATAAGCACATTTATAGCTACCCAGCGGTTTTTGAACCTGCGGACCGATGATTTATATTATTAATAGTTACTTTACAAATTAGTGAAACCTGTAACTTTGAACTTGATATCAGAAACTTTTTAAACAATGGGAGAGAAGAAAAGAAAAGAGGATTTTAAACCTGAATTTGTATTCAATAGGAAAAACTATAAGTTTATGCTTATCGGTGTGGCTTTTATCGCTTTGGGTTTTATATTGATGACCGGGGGCGGCAGCGATGACCCAAATGTTTTCAACCCCGAAATTTACAGCTGGCGGCGAATCCGCTTGGCGCCGGCCTTGGTGCTCTTGGGTTTCGCCATTGAAGTATATGCCATATTGTTGAAACCAGACAACAAAGAAGAAAATTAGTGGATACCCTAAAAGCCGTTGTCCTTGCCATCATTGAAGGTTTAACCGAATTCCTGCCCGTTTCCTCCACCGGCCATATGATTATTGCCTCTTCATTTTTTGGAATCGCGGGCGATGATTTCACAAAGTTGTTTACCATCGTTATCCAGCTTGGAACCATTATGAGCGTTGTGGTTTTATACTTCAAGCGCTTTTTCCAGACCTTGGATTTTTACTATAAACTTTTTGTTGCCTTTCTTCCCGCTGTATTTTTGGGCCTTTTGTTGAGCGATTTTATAGACAGTCTTTTGGAAAACCCAATTACAGTCGCGATTTCATTGATCATTGGCGGATTTATACTATTAAAAGTGGACGATTGGTTTGGCGATGGACAGCAAACGGAAATTTCCTATTTAACGGCGCTGAAAATTGGCTTCTTCCAATGTTTGGCCATGATTCCGGGCGTTTCCCGCAGCGGCGCAAGTATTGTTGGCGGGATGAGCCAGAAACTTTCGCGAACGGTAGCGGCTGAATTCTCCTTCTTTTTGGCCATTCCAACCATGTTGGGCGCAACGGTGAAGAAAAGTTATGATTATTACGAAGCGGGATTCCAGCTTTCTTCGGAACAAGTAAATCTTTTGATTATTGGAAATGTTGTCGGTTTTATTGTCGCTTTGATTGCTATAAAATCCTTCATCAATTATTTGAGCAAGCACGGGTTTAAAATATTTGGCTATTATAGAATTCTCGCCGGAATCGCCGTTTTATTGATTCATTTCTTTATTCAAGAACTTACCGTAATTTGATGACTGCGGAAGATTACAAAGAAGGCCAAGTAATTTTGATAGACAAACCTTTGGAATGGACTTCATTCCAAGCGGTGAATAAGGTGCGGTGGCTCATTCGAAAATCCTTCAACATTAAAAAAATAAAAGTGGGCCACGCGGGCACGCTCGATCCTTTGGCCACGGGGCTTTTGATTATTTGCACAGGAAAATTCACAAAAAAAATAGACACCTTCCAAGCCCAGGAAAAGGAATATACCGGAACCTTAACGCTTGGCGCGACCACACCCAGTTACGATCTGGAAACGGAAATTGACCAAACTTTTGATATTTCAGAAATAACATCGGAAAAAATATACGAAGCCACCAAGCAGTTTATTGGCGAAATTTTGCAACAACCGCCCGTTTTTTCGGCCTTGAAAAAAGATGGAAAACGCCTGTATGAATTTGCCCGCAGCGGCGAGACAGTTGACGTTCCCTTCAGAACAATTTCCATTTCAGAATTTGAAATTACAAAAATCAACCTTCCAAATGTAGATTTCAGGGTGGTTTGCAGTAAGGGCACCTATATTCGTTCCCTCGCGGCCGATTTTGGAAAGGCCTTAAACAACGGGGCTTATCTATCCGCTCTGCGACGAACCCGGATTGGCAGTTTTACCATTGAAAATGCTATAGGAATGGAAGCTTTTGAAAACTCAATACCAAGTTAAAAAATTTTTAATACCTCCTTTATTTCCAGCGTTTTTGTGGAATTTTGTGCAAAATTTCGGTACTTGCAGAAATGAATTTCAATTATTCATATAGGGCATTTTTAATAACTTCGCTGCTAACGGGGAGTTTGGTGCTTTTTCTTTTCAGTGTGAAACTCAAAAAAGAAGCCGAAGCAAATCCCGAAGAAACCTATGATGTTGTAATGGCTCCCGAGGAAATCCTGCCGGAAGAGCTCGCCATTGCAGAACCTACGCCAGAAAAAGTGAAAGTGGAAACCAACCGCGCCTATAATGAAGCTGAAAAGTTTATTTCTTCCGTAGAAAATGAAAACGAAGAGGAAACCGAAACTACCGAAGGAAAACTTCAGGCAATGAACGAGGCCCTTGAAAATTCCAAAAGTGATAATGGCATCGGAACTTCGTTGGCGACCAAGCCCGAAAAAGAAAAAAAGAAGAAATTTTCCAACAGCCAAAGCCAAAAGACTGGAGAAGCTGTGGTTAAAAGCGGGAATAGAAACACCACCATAAGTTACCAATTGGTCAACCGGAACGACATTGACCTGCCCAATCCGGTTTACACCTGTTACGGCTCGGGAAAAGTGGTTATAAATATTGAAGTGGACCAACTCGGGAAGGTCGTGAAGAATGGCTACAACAAAACCGCTTCTACCACGACCAATGAATGTTTGATTGATGCGGCGCTGGAATATTCCGAACAGGCACGCTTTAGCACCGATGCTACAAAAGCTAGGCAATTGGGAACAATAACCTTTAATTTTCCGGGGCAGCAATAGGGTTGGGTGTTTGGTGTTAAGTGTTTGGTGTTAGGTGTTAAGCGATAAAAATTATGGTTTCAGAAAAAAATCGTTGCGGGTGGTGTGGCACCGATCCACTTTATGTGAAATACCACGATGAGGAATGGGGCGTTCCGGTTAAGGATGATAAAACCCTTTTTGAATTTTTAATTTTGGAAACTTTTCAAGCAGGCCTAAGTTGGATTACGATTCTGCGGAAGCGTGAAAATTTCAGAAAGGCTTTTGACAATTTCGACTATAAAAAAATAGCGAAATACGAGCAGTCAAAAATTGATTCATTGCTTCAAAATGAAGGGATTATTCGCAATAAATTAAAAGTTAACGCTGCAGTAACAAATGCCAAACTCTTTATGGAAATCCAAAAGGAATTTGGAAGTTTCAGCAATTATATCTGGGGATTTGTGGACCACAAACCCATTAAAAATTTCTGGAATACCCATTCTGAGGCGCCAGCCCGTACGGCAGAAAGTGACGCGTTGAGCAAGGATTTAAAAAAACGTGGGTTCAAGTTTGTAGGCAGCACGGTGGTTTATGCGCATATGCAGGCCACGGGAATGGTTAATGACCACATTGAAACCTGCTTTCGCTATAACGAGGTATAAAAATAAAAGTCAAAGCGTTCCGGTAGCATTTGAAGCTGCCACGGCCTTTACGGTTTGATGATATTGCTGCACAAGTTCCGGATCGGTATTTTTTTCAGTGGCAAAAAGTTTTTGGAACCAAGTAAGTGCCTTGCCGTAATCACTTTTAAAATAATAGGCTGAAGCAAGTTTTTTGTAGATAAATGGCGTTCCGTAGCCCTCCTTAACCACCTGTTCATAAACGCGGACTACATCTATATCTTTATTTACATCCCTTCTGGGCCGATCGATCTGCGAAAAGGAAATGGCCGAAATACATAGGATTATGCAACAGGAAAACAGGGTTTTTTGGACTCTCATTTGGGGATTTTTTTGGGGTTAAATGGAAATGCTGCACGGTTTTGTTGGAAAAGAAACTGATAAATTCCATCTATATTGCGAATCTTGGTTATTTTAACAAATTGGGAACTACCTTGCTTGCTCAAATTCATATCACCACAAAACGATTACAGTTTAAGAATTTTCCGAAATATTTTTCCAAAATCACCCTCAAATGTAACAAGCAAAGTTCCCTGCCAGGCCGGATTCAGGTCTAAAGTTACTTTTCCGTTGCCATTTTCAACGTTCGTCTCATATAATTTCTGTCCCAACAGATTATGGATTTTCACGGAAACTTGGCCCTGAACGGCATTCATATTAAAAGAAACTTTGCCGGTAGTTGGGTTTGGATAGGCTGCAGAAATATGGTTCTGCGCCCACTCATCAATTGAAAGATTTCCAACTTGAATGGTCCAATAGCCTTCGGGCGCCACAATTGGGCGATTCAACTCCTTGCCAGAAATGGCCTTCGCCCAAATATAATATTCAATATTTATCGGAGAATTTGGAATTGTAAAATCTACTGCCCAATTATCGCCGTTGGATGGAGCCATTTCAGTTTCATTATACGTAGTTGCACCTTCCTCGCGCCAAAAGAGTTTTGCCTGGGCCACTCCTGAAATATGTTTAATCATGGCTTCTACCGTAAGAGTACTTCCCGCATTGGCCTCATCTATGGGCTGGTGCACTATCCAGAGTGGATCGGAAACGCCAATAGTGTGCGTAATGCAATGAATGGCTCCCAAGGAATTTATTAAATTTTCGCCCGGATTGTCCACGTCAATCCCGACTACATTGTATCCCGGCAACAGTTCCTGAATTTTTGCCAAAGCCGGAGCATCTACCTCTGGTCTATAGGTTGGCACCATAATGGTTTTGTTCACAAAAACCGCATTGCTGTAGGTATTGTATGGGCCTCCCGTGTCGGGATAATTCCCTGCTTGACTTGGGGGCGCATCAATCCATTCAATTTCATAAGGCGTTCCAAAAGGCGATTCAAAATTGTCCAATACATATTGAATGTTTGCCTCAATCTGTGGGCCATCAGCCACTCCAGGTGGATATTTGCTGACGAGGATGGTTTCCTCGTCCAGCAGTTTCATGTGCATATCTATATGGTGGATAACATCATAGGGCAGGGTTTCCATTTTCACAAATCTATTTATGCCCATATATTGCTGCATAATCCCGTCTATCTGGGCTTCGGTCTTCACGCTCACTCCATAGGGGTTTCCGGCCGCATTTTCATCCAAAATCAAATTGGAGGCGAAGGCATTCCCCAAACCGTCGCTCATATAATTCCCGCCTGTATTCACTAAATCATTGGTTCCGGAATTGGTAGTATAAATGGGAATTCCTGCCGTAGCGGCGTGGGCAATTGGCATTACGTCGTCATTGGGCCGAGGGCGGTTATAAATCCAGTCAGTCAAGGCAAGTTCGCCCACATCGTCCGAATAAATTGTGTTTCCCGCATAATCGCGAATCCAGATACTGTCCCACGGCACGTTCAAAAAAGTAACGTTTGTAAGATCCACCCCGTTGGCAGTAAGGTAATTTGAGACGGAGGCCTGGTTTTGGGTGGTAATAATCACTTTACATTCCTGCACTCCGGCCTGTACTATTTGCCGAAGAATATTGGGATAGGAAGGATTCCAGGTAACCAAAAGATATTCAACCTCTTCCCATTCCGCAGCGGCGCGAACTGGTCCCGATGGCGGCGGTGAAAGCCGACTGCTTGTAAATTGAAACTCTGAGACCAGGGTTTTTTCAGTTTCGGAAAGATGGTGGGGAAGATTGGGTTTTTCTTGTGAAATTGCAAAAGCGGTCTGCAAGGCCATAAAAAATACCAAAAGGTATTTGGGATAGTCGTTTTTCATCTGAAGCACGATTTGTGGATTACGAAGATAAAATTTTAAATTATTTTATACTGAACTGCTTTCCATAATTTTACAGTATCAATAGTTTCAAAAACTGCCCTCTCGCCATTACCTCTGCCCCCAAACTTTCCAAATGCTCGTTGTAAATCTGGCAATCGATAAACTTATAATCCTTAATTTTAACATATTTTGAAAGGTGGTAAAACGCCACTTTTGAAGCTTCGCTGATCAAACTGAACATACTTTCGCCACAAAACACTTTTTGCTGCGGAAGGTCAACGCCATACAACCCTCCAACCAATTTATCGTTTTCCCAAACCTCCACAGAGATTGCGTGGCCCGCTTCGTGTAAAGCTATATATGCTTTTTGCATTTCTTTCGTAATCCAAGTTCCTGCTTGTCCCTTCCGGGGAACGGTAGCGCAATATTGAATGACTTCGGAAAAATTTTGGTTGAACGTAATTTTGAATTTTTCACTTTTTAAAATCTTCCGAAGACTTTTGGAAACCCTGAATTTTTCGGGAAACAATACCATCCTCGGATCAGGGCTCCACCACAAAATGGGCTGACCTTCTTCAAACCACGGAAAAATTCCCGAACTATAAGCCAATAACAAGCGCTCCACCGAAAGATCTCCACCAACTGCCAGAAAACCTTCGTCAATTGCCTCGTGGGGATTCGGAAAACAGAGTTTTTCGGTTAAAACTTGCATGGTGTTTAAAATTAAAAAACCCCGAACAAAGGTATTCGCTCGAGGTTTTTTCTAAAATTTTTTGGCATTTTAAAAAGGAAGATCGTCGTGTTCTTCTTCATTAAAATCGTTTGCCGGCTCGAAAGCCTCGGCCGGAGGCATTGGAGGCATCTCGCCACTCGCGGCGGCTTGTTGCGAAAGGTTTTCAATACGCCATCCTTGAATGCTGTTGAAATATTTGGTCTCGCCCTGTGGATTTACCCATTCGCGTCCCCGAACATTGATGCTCACTTTTACGTCCTGCCCAACTTTGTAGCTATTCAGCAAATCGGTCTTGTCCTGCACAAATTCAATCAGTATATGTTGTGGATACTGCTCTTCGGTGGTTATTACCAGCTCCCGTTTCCGAAACCCATTGTTGCCGTAGGTTTTGGTTTCATCTATCATCTTTATTTTTCCTTGTAATTCCATCTTCTTATTGTTTATTCATTATTGATATTATTTATTTTGGATGCCAGCAAGATTTTCCAGGCTTCATCAACATTTCCTTCACAAAGATACGCCTGCGCTTTTTTATGGATTGCTTTCGTATTGTTTGATTCAACCAAGGTTTTCAATTCTTCGGAAGCATTTATAAAGGTATTGATTTCTTCGGAATTTGGAAAATTTTCTACATTGCCCAGCATCCCCAAATCATTGCCCGTCAAAATCTTACTGTTGCGGATATCTTCGGGAAGGCTATCTACGCCCATTCCAAGGGTGGTCAAAGGTTTTGGCACTTCAAAAAGTCCGGCTTTGGCGCGGCTGTACCAATTGCCGCCAAGCCTGGAGACCGTATCGATTTTGAAGGGATCGATGCTGCCGTCCCCACTTAAAATTTCTTCTTTTATATGAAGTTTTACCACTTCGCATATTACCAAATTGCCCGCTCCGCCTTCATTTCCAAGGGAAATTACTTCGTTTACTTTACATTCCAGTTGCACGGGTGCTTCTGCTACGCGCGGCGGTTTTACCATTTCGGAAGGCAATTCAGTAAAACCAGCTTTTTTAAACTCGTTTATTCCTTTTGCATATTCGGTGGAAGCGAGCGAAACTTGCTGTACCATTTCATAATTCACAATATTTATGACCACTTCGGTCACCTCCAAAACATTTTCATAAGTGTGCTTTGTGGTATTGTCGCGGCCGCGCCGTGCGGGTGAAAACACCAAAATAGGCGGTTTTGCACTGAAAACATTGAAAAAGCTAAATGGCGAGAGATTTACATTTCCTTCGCTATCCATGGTGCTCGCAAAGCAAATGGGCCGGGGCGAAACCGCTCCCAAAAGGTAGCCGTGCAATTTTCCGGTGGATAATTCGTGAGGTTCAATAGAGATCATTGCTGCAAATGTACCCAAAGAATATAGCTTCTAAAAGCGAGATTGTACAATAATATCAACATATTTGCTTTATATTTATTCAAGAAAAAAATGCTGCATGTTGCGGAAAAGAACATACTCCCGTTGGGGTTTTATTTTGGCCTCGCTTGTTGTAATAAGCCTAATTTTATGGAATACGTATGTGTTTTTTATTCAGTTAAAAGCAAACGAGCGTACCAAAATGGAGATTTGGGCGGCTGCACAGGAAGAACTGGCCCAGAGTTTGGCCGGCGAAGGGAATTCAGTCAGTGAAACGGCGCTTGCCATAATCCAAAGCAACAGCACTACCCCGATGATTCTCCATACCCTAAAGGAAGATTTTTTTGACGGTAGAAATATAGACCCCGAAATACTGCAGAACAAAAAGGCGCGGGAAAAACTGATTGCGCGTTTTGCATCGGAATACAAACCGTTGGAAGTTAAGTATAACGACCAAGTTTTGTCGATTATTTATTTTGGAAATTCGCCCTTGATAAACAAACTGAAATATTATCCCGCGGCTTTAATCTTAATTATTTTCCTTTTCATTTTGGCGGTTTATCTTTTTTACAAAACCTCAAAATCCGCCGAGCAGAACAGGCTCTGGGCGGGAATGGCCAAGGAAACGGCCCACCAGATTGGCACGCCCCTTTCCTCTTTGGTTGGCTGGACCGAAATTTTAAAGGGTGAAAAGGTAAATCCGAAATATGTGGCGGAAATGGAAAAAGACATTTCGCGCTTGGAAACCATTACGGATCGTTTTTCAAAAATAGGTTCGGTACCCAAATTGGAACGCTGCGATCTGGTTGCTGAAACCAAAGCTACCTTTCATTATTTGCAGAAACGCACTTCAAAACGCATCGATTTTCAGCTCAACATTCCCGAGCAGCCCATTTTCGTTCAAATGAATCCACAGCTTTTCAGCTGGACCCTTGAAAATTTGGTGAAAAACGGTATTGACGCAATGAAAGGAAAAGGAAAGATCACCATTTCCATAGAAAAAAACCCAAAAGTCGCTTTCATTCGAATTGGCGATACGGGCAAAGGGCTCACAAAAAGTGAGTTCAGACGGATCTTCACTCCCGGCTACACCACAAAAAAAAGAGGCTGGGGCCTCGGCCTGTCTTTGGCGAAACGCATTATTGAAGAATACCACAATGGAAAAATAAAGGTTTTTAAAAGCGCGCCCGGACAAGGCACCACAATGGAAATTGCCCTAAAGACCCAAAATTAGCAATGACAAACAAAACTCACATCCTTCATACGGCGCGTTTAAAGAACAACTGCCCCACTTGTTTTGGGGCCGATGGACTTGAATTTACCTTCACCCAAGCGGAAAAGGATTCTGCCTTTTTTAAAAGACCTGCATCGGAAATTGAAAGCAAGTTGTTTTGCCATACCTGCACAAACGATATCTATCCCGTAAACTGGACTGAGGATATTGAAAGGGTTTTTGAGTATAACAAAAAATTAGCGGCAACCAAAAAATATAATCTAAAGGTAAAACCGCTGTTCTATATCGTGCTTCTTTCGGCAATTGTAGTGGTTGTTGCCGCAGTGTATTTTTTAATGCCTACGTCTTAAGTTTTTCGGAGATGGACTGGGCGAGCATTTCAAACTCTTCCGCAGTTATTTTCACTTTTTTGGTAAAACGCATATCGTCCATTTCATTCAAAGGAATAAGGTGAACGTGCACGTGCGGCACTTCCAAGCCCACAACTGCCATTCCCACACGTTTGCAGGGAACCGTTTTTTCCAGAGCGCGCGCCACTTTTCGCGAAAATTGCATCAGTTGCAAGTACATATGTTCGCCCATATCAAAAATTTTGTCAATTTCTTCTTTTGGCACACAAAGGGTATGGCCTTTGGCATTTGGGTTTATGTCCAAAAAGGCGATGAAATTATCGTCTTCGGCAACTTTGTAACAGGGTATTTCACCTTCGATTATTTTTGTGAAAATGGAAGCCATAATTAATCTCTTGAAATTTCTACTATTTCAAATTTAAGCATGCCGTTGGGCACTTGTATTTCTGCCACTTCTCCTTGCTCTTTCCCCAACAGACCCTTCCCGATGGGTGAATCCACTGAAATTTTTCCCGCTTTAAGATCGGCTTCACTTTGTGCCACCAACTTATAGGTCATCACCATTCCATTTCCTTGATTTTTGATTTTTACAGTAGAATGAACCAAAACCTTGCTCAAATCGAGCTGCGATTCATCAATCAACCGGGCATTTGCCAAAATTTCCTCCAGTTTGGCAATGCGCATTTCCAACATTCCTTGTGCTTCCTTGGCGGCGTCATATTCTGCGTTCTCGCTCAAATCGCCCTTGTCCCGTGCCTCGGCGATGGCATTGGATGCTCTTGGGCGTTCCACATCGCGCAGTTGGTCCACTTCGTCTCTCAATTTCTTCAGACCCTCGGCAGTGTAATAAGATACTTTACTCATAACTTCATCTTTTGCGTATGCAGTACATACATATTCTTTAATATAACAAAATCCCACTCGTGGCGGGACTCACTTTAATAAATTGAAAAATCCCATGCTTGGACGGGATTGTGTTTCACAAAGATACTAAAAATTTACTTGTTGCATAATTTGTTGTAATTTCGAACCTAAATTAAAATTTCCCATGAAATTGAAACCATTTTACTTTTTTTTGGCACTGATGATAATGGCCTGTTCCAAAAAAGATGAAAAACAGGAACGGAATCCTTTTTTAACAGATCCTGTGGTCAGTTTGAATTTAAATTTAAACCTACCTGAATACAATCCGTTAAAGTTTCCCGGTGAATATATTGTTACGGGCCAAGGCATAAAGGGCATTGTGGTGTACTGCGTTAGTGAAACCAATTATTTAGCCTTCGATCTGACCGACCCAAACCACGTGCCCAGCAATTGTTCCAAAATGCAAATAGAAGGAATTATTGCCAGCTGCCCTTGTTCCACGGACGATAACGAATATAATATCGTGAATTACGGCAGGCACACCACCGAGCCCGACACCAAATATCCGATGCAATCCTACCGGGCCGTGCGCTCCGGCAACACCATTACTATTAGCAACTAAAACCTCCTGCCATCCATCGGGCGGCGTACCGTTGGTTTTAGAACTTCACCGTTGCCCCTACTAAAAAATTAATGGTTGCCTGCGGATAATAGCCGGCACCTTCCATTGTGGTTACCGTTCCGGGATTGCTGAAATCATCGTCATAGGTATAAAAATAGCCGTTCGAAACATATTTCACATTGAAAATATTGTTTACCAATGCTGAAAAGGCCACTTCTTTCACCCACGGAAACGAGTCCAAAGTGTAAACGATATTTAAGTCGTTCACGAAATAACTGTCCAATTTTGAAGCTTCGCTGTCAATATTGCCCATATATTGTTCGCCCACAAATTTTGAAAGAAAACCCAATTGCAAGTTCTGGATTGGCGAAAATTCCAGCATATTTCCTGCAACTATTGAAGGAGAAAACGAAATATTTGTGTTGCCCAGATTTACCAATTCCCCATCGCGGGAAGTTACGAAATCCACATTTTTATTGGTGCTCAAAGCGATATTTGGCAGCGTTCGCAAATTTTTCAAAAGCTGTATTTCGGCATCCACTTCCAGTCCCAATCGGTAGCTTTTTCCGCTGCTGGTTCGTAAGGGCGCGCCCACGTCGTTCAGTTCGCCGGAAAGTACCAATTGGTCTTTGTAATTCATATAATAAACATTGGTGTTGACCTTTGCCTTTTCCGAGGAGAATCGCCATCCAAGTTCAAAATCGTCCAATTTCTCGGGCGCAACAATTCCCTGTTCGTAATCGTTGCGTGAAGGCTCGCGGTGCGCTTTCCCGTAGGAGAAATAAAACTGGTTTGAAGGGTTCAATTTATAGGTAAATCCCGCTTTTGGGTTAAAAAAAGAATAGTCTTCATCATAAATCATTTCAACTAAATCAGAAGTAATCCCAGTAGTTTTATAATTTAAAAATCGTCCTTGTAAATCTCCAAAAACACTCCATTTATCATCAATTCTATAAGTTGCTTTTGAAAAAACGGTGAATTCTGTTTTTTTGCCGTTGCTGTCATAATACCGGTCCCGTATTTCGGAACTGCTGGCGTAGCGCGCCCAAATTACTTCGCCAAAATGGTCGCCGGTATAATAACTATAAAACACCCCGCCCGTAAAATCAATTTTGTTGTTTTTGTAATTCACGTTCGCATTTGCCGCGTAAAAATCATTATCGAGCCAACGGCGGCGGATTACATCGGTCGTGTTTATAGTATCACCGCCAATTTCTATAGTTTCAAAACCGTACGTTTCAAAAGCTTCATCCTCTTTGTATTGTTCAAAATAACCCTTTCCTTTTGTGTAATTCAACGAAACGTTGGTGCTCCAATTTGTGTTGAAACGCTGGTTCCAAAGCAACTGGTAGTGGTCCTGCGCATAATTGTCAACCTCATTGTCATAAAACTGAATGTTTCCGTCTTCATCGGTGTACATTCCGGCAGAATTAAAGGTACGGTCGTTTTCAAGTTTTTCGGGGTCTTCCAAACCGTTCCACGATTGGTAAGTTTCTTCCCTTCCGCCAAAAACCAATGCTTTTATCAAAGTATTTCTATTTACAAAAGCACCTTGCAGAAAGTATGATTTCAAGTCGGAACTTGCTCTGTCTATATAACCATCTGACTGAATTGTGGACAATCTTCCCGCCACTTCAAAATGGTCAGAAAGCAAGCCAGTGCTGAACTTGACGTTGTGCTTGTGCGTATTGTAACTTCCGAAGGAATTGGCAATTTCCCCATACGCTTCGTTTGAAACAGCATCGCTCAACAAATTTAAACTTGCCCCAAAGGCACCCGAGCCGTTGGTAGAGGTTCCTACGCCTCGCTGTAATTGCAGACTTTGCACCGAAGATGTAAAATCGGGCAGATTCACCCAAAACGTGCCCTGGCTTTCGGAGTCGTTGTACGGAATTCCATTCAGCGTAACATTTACGCGCGAAGCATCGCTACCTCGAACCCGAATGTAGGTATAGCCCACGCCAGCGCCGGCATCGCTCGTGGTAACCACCGACGGAAGATAGTTGAGCATATACGGAATGTCCTGCCCGAGGTTTCGTTTTTCGAGTTTCTCCTTGTCGAGGTTTGAATGGGTAATGGGCGAATCGGCATTTACGCGTACGGCTTGTACCAAAACCTCGTCCAAAGCTTCAATTTTTGTGGAATCCTGCGTTTTTTCCTGCGCGGAAACGGTAATGAACAGAGAAGTAAAAACTGTGGTAATCAATAACTTTTTCATTCGTAATTTTTTAAATTTTTACGAATAAAAGGGGCGTTATTCTTGGTTTGTTAAATGGTTTGTATAAAAAAAACCCTGAAAACATTGCGCAGTGCAATATTACAGGGGGTTCCTATGTGTATCCCTTGGCGGCATTACCCGCCCAGGTTCTTTGGGTATAATCTCAGCTTTTTTTAATTCTGAATTCAGAATTCTAAATTCAGAATTGAAATCCGCACCCCTTTGAGATGTTCGGCAAAAGTACATTTCTTTTTTCAATTTCTACCAAATACTTCCGCCGCGTTTTCGGTTTCGGTTCCGATTTCGATTTCGGTTTCGCTTTTTTTATCATAACCTTAATACTTCCCCGATTCATTCCTCTTTACATTTGAACGATGGCCACTTCAAAAAACAAATTCACCATTAAAATCATCCTCAGTTACTTGGTTTTGGGTGCTTTGTCGGTTTTGGTCGGTGTTTTTTTATATTCGGAATTCAAAAATTTCACAGCGGAATCAAACGAAACCACGGGCGAAAAAAAGTTTATTGAAACCGGGACGCTCATCAATTTGGTCTATAAAACTGACGGCTTTTCCAGGCTCGCCCTTTTAACCGAAAGCGATTCCGACTTTGAAAATTATATGGCCAAAACCGATTCGCTCTTTGCGAAAATTGATGAAATTAAATCGCTGACCACCAATGATTTTCAGCTAAAACAACTGGACAGCGTAAAGGCTCTTTTAAAGGAAAAAAACCAAAATATTGAACAACTGCGAATCCTGCGCCTCACCAACCAAAAAGACACGTCGCTGGACGATATTATGCGCGAGGTGCGAAAACTGGAGGCCTCGGTGGGCCTGAATTCGGTGGAGTCGTTAATCCGAAATCCGTCCAAATTGAATCCGCGCGAACGCAGGATCTGGCAAAAATATGCCGATTACCTCAACAGCGATGCCATCCGCGATACTTCCACCGTAAAGTCAAAATCCCTTGATTCCATGCTGGTTGCCGCCCGCTATATTGTTGCCGAGGCGAAAAAGGAAAATTCCCGAATCCGCGAATCCTTAATTCAAAAGGAGAACGAACTAATCCGCAACGACCTCAACATTTCCGAACGTCTGCGGGAAATTATCGCCAGTTTTGACCGGGAAATTGCAAAAAACAACAATCGGGAAAAACTACAACGTGAAGCATCGGTAGCTCGGACCAGTGCCATCTTGAAGTTTGCAGGTATTTTGGGCGGTATCGTGGTTTTGCTGTTTTCGTATTTTATTCTTTCAGATTTTTTTAGGGCAGAACGTTTTAAGAAAAATCTGGAAGAATCCAAAAATTATGCGGAATCGCTTTTGAAAAGCCGAGAACAGCTCATTTCCACCGTAAGCCACGATTTAAAAACACCTTTGAATACCATCAGCGGCTATTCCGAATTATTTGAAAATTCAACCCTTTCGGAAAAGCAGAAATACTATTTAGGGCAAATCACTTCCAGCTCGCATTTCATATCCCATTTGGTGGATGATTTGCTGGATTTCTCCAAATTGGAAGCGGGAAAATTGCCCATTGAAAGCGTACCCTTTTCTTTGGAAAATATTATAATTGAAGCCGGAAATGCCGTAAAACAACAGTTTCCGCAGAAAGCTGTCGATTTGAAATTTTCCATTTCGCAGGAAATTAAAAGCAAAATTTTTGAAAGCGACCCGCTGCGGATTCGGCAGATTATAAATAATTTGGTGGGCAATGCTTTCAAATTTACCGAAAACGGGAGCGTTGAAATTAAGGTTGATGAACTTGACACTTCGACAGTGCTCAGTGTTCCAAAAATTTCCAAAATAAAAATCTCCGTAATCGATACTGGAATTGGCATTTCCGAGGAAAAACAGCAACTTATTTTCAATGAATTTACGCAGGCCGAAACCGAAATTGCCCACAAATTTGGCGGCAGCGGTTTGGGATTGGCCATTTCAAAAAAACTCACCGAACTTTTGGGCGGAAGCCTAAAGGTGGAAAGTGTTTTGGGGGAAGGAAGCAACTTTATTTTAACCCTTCCGCTGAAAAATTCAGATAGGATTGTGACGAAAACCCTTCCGAAGGAAAACATTTCGTTTGAAGGTCTGAAAGCCGTAATTATAGACGATGACCAGTCGATGCGCGCACTTTTACAGGAAATTTTTGAACAGATGGATATTGCTTCGGAAGCATTTGAAAGTTATGAGCATTTTCGAATCGGTTCGAATTTCGATTTCGTTTTAACAGATATCCAAATGCCCAAAACCGACGGTTTTACTGTTTTGGAAAAACTGAAAAATGGAGAAGTAAATTCCTATAAAAACCAGCCCGTAATAGCAATGACGGGAAGTAGGGCTCACAGCCGCGATTTCTACCTCAAAAAAGGGTTTTCTGAAATGCTGCCGAAACCCTTTTCAAAACAAGAACTGGTTGCGGTTTTGGAGCGCATTTTTCCAAACCGCAGGAATTTTTTGGAAGAAAATATTGTGGATGGAATTTTCAAATCAAATTCCACAGACAATGGAAAATTCGACCTTTCCCTTTTAAAATCCTTTTTGAATACGCCCGAAGCCTTGGAAGAAGTGCTTGAGGTTTTTAACGCCCAAACCGAAAAAGATCTGCAGCAAATCGAAAATTCAATTGCCGAAAATGACACAAAAACTATTTCTGAAATTGCCCACCGAATGCTCACGATGTTCCGTCAAATAAGGGCGAAGGAAGTGATTCCCATTCTCGAAAAAATGGAGGATTACACTGCCGAAACAGTTGAACCTGTGGAAATGAAGATGGATTTTGAGAAGCTTATTTTGAACATTCGGGATTTACAAAATGCGCTTTCAATCCGATAATTTTACAATTCTATTTGATAATGCTCCAGTTTGTTATAAAGCGTTTTTCGAGTAATGTTCAGCAGTTTTGCGGCTTTGGTTTTATTGAAATCCGCTTCTTTTAAAGCGTTTAAAATAAGTTGCTTTTCATTGCTTTCCTTTGAAAAATCAACGGTTTCCTTTTTCGTTTTTTCAGCAAACAAAACTTCGCGTGGAATCACTTCCAACGGAATTAATTGTGAATTGGTCAACAAAACGGAACGTTTGATTACGTTTTTCAACTCTCGAAGATTCCCCGGCCAGGCGTAGTTTTTAAACGCTTCTTCCACTTCTTTGGAAAGTCCGATTACTTCCTTTCCCAAAGATTTGTTCGCTTCGTTTAAAAAATATTCAATAAACAGAAAAAGATCTTCTTTTCTTTCGTGCAGCGATGGAATGTGGATTGAAAATTCATTCAACCGATGGTACAAATCTTCCCTAAATTTCCCCTCGGAAACGGCTTTCAGCAAGTCTTCATTCGTTGCGGAAAGTATCCGTACATCCACGTCAATTTCGGTATTGCTGCCCACGGGTTTTATGCGCCGTTCCTGCAAAGCGCGAAGTAATTGAATTTGGTTTTCATAGGAAAGATTACCGACTTCATCCAAAAATAATGTGCCGCCGTCTGCTGCTTCAAAATGGCCTTTTTTGTCATTCACCGCGCCCGTAAAACTTCCCTTTACGTGGCCGAAAAATTCGCTCGCGGCAATCTCTTTCGGAATGGCGCCGCAATCTACTGCAACAAAATTTTTGTCTTTTCGAGAACTATAATTGTGGATTGCCTTTGCGGCAACTTCCTTTCCAGTTCCGCTTTCACCTTGAATAAGAACGCACATATCCGTTGGCCCGACGAGCTTTAAATATTCGTTGAATTTTTTGGAGGCTTCGCTGATGCCGATTACAAATTTGGACTTTTCAGAACTTGGTTGGGAAGCAGGTTGTTTCGACTCAACAATTTCTGTAATATGCTCTTCGGCAGATTCCATAGTTTGAGAATCTGCTTCAATAATCATCAATAATTCCTCAGGCCGGAACGGTTTCGAAATATAATCCAGCGCACCTTTTTTTATGGCTTTTACCGCAGTATCTACTTCGGCATAACCCGTCATTAAAATCACTTTGGTGTTCGGGAAGTTTTTGGGAAAATTCAAGCAAGTCAAGACCCGAATCGTCCGCAGCTTTAAATCCGTAATCAGCAAATCAAAATTGCTTTCAGAAATTGTTTTTCGCGCCTTTTCGCCTGAAAGCGAAACAGTGACATTAAAACCTTTTCGTTCCAAAAAAGTGAGCATTTTTCCAAAAGCTACATCGTCTTCAACTATATGTATTTGTTGCGCCATTACGTTTTCTGAGAACGTAAAAATAGTGAGTATATGGCTGGGCAAACTTTAAATTTATCATAAAAAAAGGCGCCCAATTTATGGACGCCTTTCCCAGAAGTATTGAATCTAAAATACCTGCAGCTTACTGCTTCTTCATATCGTTTTTAATCCACTCACCTTTTGCGTTAGCATAAACCGTTGCAGCTTTTTTATCTGCAGTGGCAAGGTCAAGTTTATATTCTCCATTGGCATTCACATAAGCCTTAGAAATAGTGGCACCGCTAAAGTCTTTAGCTACGGCGTCTTTAACGGTTTGTGGTACCTCAGAAGCTTTTACTTCTTTAAAATCTTGTACGGGGGCTGCAATCACAGCTGTTTCGGCATCAACTACATCAGCAGTTTCAGCATCTTGCGCAGCTTCAATTCTGCTTTCCACTTGTGCTTCAACGGCAGTTTGTTTTTGCTCGTTCATTGCAGTCGGCTCTTTATCTTGTGCGGTTGCTGCGGTTAAACCTCCTAATACGATTGCTGTACTTAAAATTAACTTTTTCATTTGTTTTTGTTTTTAATAATTATTTATTCGTTTCTCTAAGTTTGTTTGTTGTCTTGTATATAGAAAAAGTAGTGCCACAGAAAAAAGGCAATATAAATATTCATC
>JBLXCF010000005.1:0-65749 GCA_048265145.1 Aequorivita sp. | reverse complement strand
CAAATCGAAAATTCAATTGCCGAAAATGACACAAAAACTATTTCTGAAATTGCCCACCGAATGCTCACGATGTTCCGCCAAATAAGGGCGAAGGAAGTGATTCCCATTCTCGAAAAAATGGAGGATTACACAGCCGAAACAGTTGAACCTGTGGGAATGAGGATGGATTTTGAAAAGCTTATTTTGAACATTCGGGATTTACAAAATGCGCTTTCTAATAGCTGATTTACAAATCTATTTGATAATGTTCCAGTTTGTTATAAAGCGTTTTGCGGGTAATGTTCAGCAGTTTTGCGGCTTTGGTTTTATTGAAATCGGCTTCCTTTAAGGCGTTCAAAATAAGTTGTTTTTCGTTGCTTTCCTTTGAAAAATCTACGGTTTCCTTTTTCGGTTTTTCGGCAAAAAGAACTTCCCGCGGAATTACTTCTAACGGAATCAATGCCGAATTGGTCAACAAAACGGAACGTTTGATTACGTTTTTTAGCTCCCGCAGATTTCCCGGCCAAGCGTAGTTTTTAAACGCTTCCTCCACTTCTTTTGAAAGCCCGACAACTTCTTTTCCCAACGATTTATTCGCTTCGTTTAAGAAGTATTCAATAAACAGAAAAAGGTCCTCTTTCCGTTCGTGCAGCGATGGAATGTGGATGGAAAACTCATTCAACCGATGGTACAAATCTTCCCTAAATTTCCCCTCCGAAACCGCTTTCAGCAAATCTTCGTTGGTTGCGGAAAGTATGCGCACATCCACTTCAATTTCGATATTGCTGCCCACGGGTTTTATGCGGCGTTCCTGCAAAGCGCGAAGCAATTGGATCTGGTTTTCGTAGGAAAGGTTCCCCACTTCATCCAAAAAAAGTGTACCTCCGTCTGCCGCTTCAAAATGGCCTTTTTTGTCGTTTACCGCGCCCGTAAAACTTCCCTTTATGTGGCCGAAAAATTCGCTGGCGGCAATCTCTTTCGGAATGGCGCCGCAGTCCACGGCAACAAAATTTTTATCTTTTCGGGAACTATAATTGTGGATTGCTTTTGCAGCAACCTCTTTCCCCGTTCCG
Organism: Aequorivita sp.; assembly: GCA_048265145.1. Lineage (GTDB taxonomy): Bacteria > Bacteroidota > Bacteroidia > Flavobacteriales > Flavobacteriaceae > Aequorivita. Next base: position 64,697 of record JBLXCF010000005.1, on the reverse strand, counting down.
CTTTCGCCTTGAATAAGCACGCACATATCCGTTGGCCCGACCAGCTTTAAATATTCATTGAATTTTTTGGAGGCTTCGCTGATGCCGATGACAAATTTGGGCTTTTCAGAAGTTGGTTGCGAAACAGGTTTTTTCGGCCCAACAGTCTCTGAAACTTGCTTTTCCGAAGAATCCCTTTTCTGAAAATCCGCTTCAATAATCATCAATAATTCTTCTGGCCGAAACGGTTTCGAAATATAATCCAGCGCCCCTTTTTTTATGGCTTTTACCGCTGTATCCACTTCGGCATAACCCGTCATCAAAATCACTTTAGTGTTTGGGGAGGTTTTTTGGGAAAATTCAAGTAAATCAAGACCCGAATCGTCTGGGAGCTTTAAATCGGTTATCAGCAAATCAAAATTGTTTTCAGAAATGGTTTTTCGGGCATTTTGTCCAGTAAGGGAAACGGTAACCTGAAAACCCTTTCGCTCCAAAAAGGAAGTGAGCATTTTTCCGAAGGCTACATCGTCTTCAACAATATGTATTTGCTGCGCCATGGCGTTTTTTGAAAACGTAAAAATAGGCAGTTAAACCCTGTTCAATCTTTAAAGTTATCATAAAAAAAGGCGTCCATTTTTTGGACGCCTTTCCCAGAAGTATTGAATCTAAAAATACCTGCAGCTTACTGCTTCTTCAATTCATTTTTAATCCACTCGCCTTTTGCGTTTGCATATACCGTTGATTTTTTTGCATCGGCGGTGGCAAGTTCGATTTTATATTCACCATTGGCATTCACATAAGCCTTTGAAATAGTGGCACCGCTAAAATCCTTAGCTACGGCGTCTTTAACGGTTTGTGGTACCTCAGAAGCTTTTACTTCTTTATAGTCTTGAACAGGAACAGCAACCTCAGCAATTTCGGCATCTTGTGCAGCCTCAATTCTGCTTTCCACTTGCGCTTCAACGGCAGTTTGCTTTTGCTCGTTCATGGCAGTTGGCTCTTTATCTTGCGCGGTTGCTGCGGTTAAACCTCCCAAGACGATTGCTGTACTTAAAATTAACTTTTTCATTGTTTTTTGTTTTTAAAAAATTATTTATTCGTTTCTAAGTTTGTTTGTTGCCTTGTAAATAGAAAAAGTAGTGCCACAGAAAAAAGGCAACGGCAATATTTCTTAAAAAACTGAAAAACAGCATTTTAATTTATTCTTTAAGACAAATAGAATTTTAAAAATTGTGTAATGAACAGTACAGTTGTGTAAAATTTACACAATTTGTGTGTAAACGCTATTCAATTTTGGGCGGTTTGCGGTGTGATTTTTTTAGCGCGTTCTCTTTTTTCGATTTTAAGCGTTTTTCAATCGCGCCTTTGGAAGGTTTTGTTTTCTTTCGCGGTTTTGCGACTTTCAAGTTTTGTTGAAGCAACTCAATAAGCCTTTCAATAACGATGGCCTTGTTGCGGTGCTGGCTTCGGGTTTCGCCGCATTGGATTGTAATTATTCCTTCGGAAGAAATTTTTGTGGAAAGTTTGTTGCGAAGTCGTTCCTTTTCTGTTTCCGAAAGCGCTTCCGAAGTTTCCAAATTAAAGGATGCCTCAACTTTTGAAGCCGTTTTGTTTACGTGCTGCCCGCCCGGCCCGCTGCTGCGGATGGCTTTAAAGGAAAGTTCAGAAATCAATTGCTCCGTGTTCATTGCGGTTGGTGTACGGGATTTAAAAGGTCGTTTACCGTTTTTACGGGATTGAATGTGAGGAGCGGCACTGCTACGAAAACCGTATTCCAATTTGCCATCGCGCCGTTCCAAAGGCCGGGCATTTCCAATGCTTTTATGGGTTTCCCGTGATAGGATTTATACGAAATAAAACCCGCCTCGGGATCTGAAAACTGAAGCAAATCATACTTTTCGCCTTTATAATTTCGCAAGCCGCAAACCAAATCCACTGGATTGAAATGGGTGGCTTTTTCAACCAAAATCCTTTGCTGGGGATTATCCACATCAATCTGGCTCATTTCCACGATCTGATAGGAAAGGTTTCCGTTTTTGTCTTTTATAAGAAATGGGCCACCGCCTGGAGCGCCCGTATTTTCAACCACACCACAGACGCGAATGGGCCGTTCCAAAATTTTTAAAATTTCCTCTTTATACATAGGAGTGTTTTTTATGAAAAGTTCCCCGGAAATAAATTCGGAAGCGTTTTTCAAAACTTCCCCGGAAGGATTTGCGGAGTGAAGATTTTCCACAAACCCGAAGATTTTTTGCTGTAGCGAAAGCAATTTTCCGGCGAGCACTTTTTTATGGAACGCGATGGTTTGCACATATTGTTGCGAAACCACGTTGTCAATATTCTTTATGAAAACGAGGTCGGCATCCACTTCATTCAAGTTTTCCAAAAGCGCCCCGTGGCCGGACGGACGGAAAACCAAATCGCCATTTTCATCCAAAAAGGGTTTGTTTTCAAGCGTTGCGGCAAGGGTATCGGTTTCCTTTTTCTGAAAGGAATAGGAAATATTGAATTTCACGCCTGTTCTATTTTCAACCATTTCCTGAATTTCGGCATATCTTTTTTTGAACTTCGTTTCGTGTTCTTCCGAAACCGTAAAATGCAGATTTGCAATTCCATTTGAAGTGGAATAAAAAGCTGCTTCGTACAATTGTTCGCCGAAAGCGGTCACATCATTTTCACCATATTTGTGAAAAGGAACCAGTCCTTTGGGCGTATTGCTGAAATTGAGACCTGTTTCTTCCAGCATTTCCTTTACGAAGAAATAGTGGCGTTTTCCTTTTTCGAAATTTTCAAAATCCGGGTATTTGGCGTCCAATTTTTCTTTCACCAAAGAAGAAAAAGCAAATTTGTCTATGGAATCAAAAAAGATTTTTAAGGTCTTGTTTTCTTCCGTTTGAAGAAACACGTCGATGTTTTCAGTATTAAAATCATAACCCTCCAAAAACCGGTGCAAAAATTTGAACATTCGCGTTGCCGCGCCCGATGCCGGCACGAATTTCAGCAGATCCAGTTTGTCTTTTTCAGCTTCAAAAAGCGATGCAAAATGGTTTTGTTCCGTTTCTGAAAATACCGCAATGCCATTATCCGCCGAAGCTGGTTCAATTACATTTGCGAAGGGGATTCCTTCCTTAAAAATTTCGAGTTGTCGTGTAACTTTAGCTTCAGAAAGCCCGTGGTTCTTTATTTGTTGTTTGTTTATTTCAGTAAACATTTTATTCAATGTAATTACAAGTTTCTTCGCGACCTTTGCGCCTTTGCGGTAAATTAGCACCGCAGAGGCGCAGAGAACGCAAAGGTTTTTACCTATTTAATAATGCGTCGACTATTTCGGTTGCTGTTTTGAATCGCTGTTCCTCGCTTCCTTTTAAAATTTTATATGGAAACCCTTGTTTTTTCAATTCGGCCTCGAAAATACAAAACATTTCTTCACGGTTGTTCGGCCGATCGCGCAGGAAGTCGGCTTGCCACGGTGTATCCACATAGGTCAAAAGGTAGATGTTATACTTGTCTTTGATAGCTTCGGTTTTGATTTCCGAAGGACAAAATCCGTCGTAATAATATTCGGAATATACTTTTAATTCCAGCAAATTGGTGTCGCAAATAAGCAGGTTTTCAACGTGTTTCGTAGCTTCCCTTTCCAACCTCAACTGCCCTTTTGCAATGGGAATTAAATCTTCTTTTTCAACCAATTTCTTTTCGGAATCCCACTTCTTTTGAAGGAATTCCCGCATATATTCCGGCACCCAAAGCGTGTTGTAATGCGCTGCCAACTGTTTTGCGAGCGTTGTTTTTCCGGTAGATTCGGGTCCGTATAAAACTACTTTTATCAATTCAGCAGACTGGTTTCGGGTATGTTTAGGTTTTTTTTCCACGCGCGGTATCCGTAAATGGCAATAATAGTAAATAAAAAATACTGAAACGAGGTAAAAACAAGCCCTTTATAAAGATAGAGCGGCACGGAAATGACGTCGCCAATGATCCAATAGATCCAGTTTTCGAGTTTTTTCTTTGCCATAAGCCACATTCCTACGAAGAAGATTGCGGTGGTAATCGTGTCCACATAGGCCGTCCAATTGTTCCATTTTTCAAAAAATTCATAGACGGCAAAAACGAAAATAAGAGTTGCAATAAATATGAAAATGGATTTTATGTTTTCAGTTTTTGTAGCTTTTGTGATCGGTGTATAATGCGTTTCGTCCACTTTTCGGGTCCAGATATACCAGCCGTAAATGCTCATTGCGAAGTAATAGGCGTTTATCATCATATCGCCTAACAATCCGAAAATTGCCAAAATATAAACGAAAATCGCCGTGCTGATAATTCCCGTGGGATACACAAGGATATTGTCCTGTTTGCTGAACCAAACGCTCAAAAACCCAAAGAAAACGCCGATGAGTTCCAGTACAATCAAATAGGCGGGAACCTCGGCGTATTGCGCAAAAAACCAATCAAAAATGGGGCTCATAGTCGCTGCGGTCCGATTTTACGATCTTTATGTAAAGCAATCCGCGCTCCACGGCTTCCAAAGCAACTTTCATTTCCTTTTGAAGTAGATTCATAACCGTGTCATAATCGCCGTAAACCTGCGTGCTCAGCGGATTTTCCAAAACCGTCAGCCCAGATTTGCGCAGACTTTTTATGAAATTGATGATTGCGGGTTCGTAATCGTCCTGTAAGGGGGTTAGCGTTAATTCTACTGAAATTTTCATTTTTTAATTTTTTTTCAAATTTACAGGTTTCCTTTTCGGTCTTTGTGGCTTTGCGGTGAATTTTTTAATATCAGAGGCGCAGAGAACGCAGAGCGTTTGGATTATAATTATTGGATTTGTGATTTGTGATTTGTGATTTCCAAATTCAACCTTCGGGGATTAGGGGGCTTTTTCAAAAGCTGTTCCCATAACAACCATATCTGCTCCGGCTTCGTAAGCAGTATTTTTCTGGCTTTCGGTTTTTATCCCGCCGCCAACGATCAAAGGGATAGTTATTGCTTTTTTTACTTCGGAAATGATTTCGGGTTTTACTGGAAATTTTGCGCCGCTTCCTGCTTCCAAATAAATCAATTTGGTTCCCATAAATTGTCCAGCCAATGCCGTATGCACAATGTTTTCAATGTTTTCCTGTGGAAGCGGTTCCGTGTTCGTCACTTTTGAAACTGCGGAATGGCTTCCCCCATCGATCAAAATGTAGCCTGTAGCGATGATTTCCAAAGAACTATTTTTCAATTTTGGAATGGATTTTATCTGTTGGCCGATTAAATATTCGGCATTGCTTCCGGAAAGCAAACTCAAAAAAAGAAGTGCGTCGGCGCCCTCCGTTATTTGTGAAAAATCGCCTGGAAATAAAAAAATGGGCAATTCTGTTTTGGGTCTCAAGGCCTTTACGGTTGCTCCGGTTTGGCCATTGGCAACGGTGCTTCCGCCCACAAAGAGATGGGTGGTTTGCTTCGGAATTTTTTTTAGAAAAGAATCGGTTTCAGAAATAGTGAATTTATCGGGGTCAACCAAAATGGCGAGTTGCTTTTCTTCCTCGGCAAACGATTTCAATAGGTTTTTATAAAAATTTTCTTGCATTTATTGTTTTTCAGAAATAAGGGCGTAGGCACAAGTAAATTCCTCAAACTCCAGAAAATCTACATCGTACGTTCGCTCCTTGTCCTCGTAAGTCACGGTAGCAGTGGTTTTGGTATCGTCGAGCCCAAAGTCTTCCACATAAATATGTTCCAAAAAGCTCACGCCTTTTTCGGCAAAACTTTTATAGAGCGATTCCTTTGCGCACCAAACGATGGTTAGTTTTCGCATCATGGCATCTTCATTCGCGATCGTGCGGTATTCTTCGATTGGCGTAAATTTATGGGCAATTTTCAAAATTTTGTTGCGCTGCTTTTCAATATCGATTCCTACTTCAACATCGCTAACAATTATTGCCGAAAAATGGAAGGAATGGGTGATGGAAATATGCTTGCCGTCCTTTAAATGCGGCTTTCCGTTTTCATCGTAAAACAGATGGAAATCACTGTAGCCCGCCAATGGCAACAAATGCCGAATGCTCATAAAACCACGCCGGTGCAGGTCGCTTTTCATATTTGAAACCCGTGCGGCACAATTTGAGGTAAGGTCCGTTCCTTTGGAAAGCGCTTCAAAAGACTCTTCAATCTTCCAAATGAAGACTTTAGTGTGCGGACTGACTGTTATTGTTTTGTAAAGTGGCATAGAATTTCAAAGGATATTTTGTAGTTTCGCAGGCTCAAATGAGTAACAAAATTAGTCATTAACAACAAGTTTCCCGCCTTCGTGGGAATAAAAATAAAATTTATATGTCAATTAAAACGATGCCTTACACGGCCTACAAAGTAAAAGATATTTCCTTGGCAGATTGGGGAAGAAAAGAAATTGAACTGGCGGAAGCCGAAATGCCCGGGCTTATGAGCCTCCGCGAAGAATACGGAAGCGAACAACCATTGAAAGGCGCGCGCATAGCCGGATGCCTGCATATGACCATCCAAACTGCCGTGCTTATTGAAACATTGAAAGCGCTGGGAGCCGAGGTTACGTGGAGTTCCTGCAATATTTTTTCAACACAGGACCACGCCGCCGCCGCGATTGCCGCTGCCGGAATTCCGGTGTATGCCTGGAAAGGGATGACCGAGGAGGAATTTGATTGGTGCATTGAGCAAACGCTTTTCTTTGGCGAGGACCGCAAACCACTGAATATGATTCTGGATGATGGTGGCGATTTAACGAATATGGTTTTGGACAAATATCCAGAGCTTGCCGCTGGCGTGAAAGGTATTTCGGAAGAAACCACCACCGGCGTGCACCGTCTTTACGAGCGTATGAAAAAAGGCACGTTGCCAATGCCGGCCATCAACATTAACGATAGCGTTACCAAAAGTAAATTCGACAATAAATACGGGTGTCGCGAAAGTGCCGTGGACGCAATCCGCCGCGCGACTGATGTGATGCTTGCCGGAAAACGCGTGGTTGTTTGCGGTTATGGCGATGTGGGCAAAGGTACGGCCGCCTCATTTAAAGGTGCGGGAAGCATCGTTACCGTTACCGAAATTGACCCCATTTGTGCGCTTCAGGCCGCAATGGACGGGTTTGAAGTGAAAAAATTGGAAACCGTAATTGGCAATGCTGATATTGTAATTACAACCACCGGAAACAAAGACATCGTACGCGGAGAGCATTTTGAGGCGATGAAGGACAAAACTATTGTTGCAAATATTGGGCATTTTGATAACGAAATTGCGGTTGCTTGGTTGAAGAAAAACCACGGAAACACAAGAGTTGAAATCAAACCACAGGTTGATAAATATACCATAAACGGAAACGACATCATCCTTTTGGCGGAAGGACGTTTGGTAAATCTTGGTTGTGCCACCGGCCATCCAAGTTTTGTAATGAGCAACAGTTTTACCAACCAGACCTTGGCGCAGATCGAGCTATGGAAAAATGGCGAAAACTACGAAAACCAAGTGTATATGCTCCCAAAACATTTGGATGAAAAAGTTGCGAAACTTCATCTTGAAAAGATTGGAGTAGAATTGACCGAACTTCGCCCAGACCAAGCGGAATATATTGGGGTTGAGGTTGAAGGGCCGTTTAAGCCTGAGTATTATAGATATTAATGATTTACGATTGCAGATTGTAGATTTGCGATTTTTGGATTTTAAAACCCTTGCAGTTATGTGGGGGTTTTTTTATTGAAAAATATTTAACTTTTAAAAAGCAAAGAATATTTATACTTTAAATGAATGATTTATGAAGAAGAAAAAATAAAAGTCCCAAGATTCAATGAAGAATCTGGCTTCTACACCACAAAAAAGCGCTCAAAAATAATGGGCAAAATTCGTGGGAAGAATACCAAGCCAGAACTGCTCATTAGAAAAGCGCTTTGGAAGAAAGGCATCCGGTATCGCGTGGACAGCAAAAAACTACCAGGCAAACCCGATATTTCCATCATAAAATACAAACTTGCCATTTTTATTGACGGTGAGTTTTGGCACGGCTACAATTGGCCCGAAAGAAAGCAAAATTTGAAAAGCAACCGAGGTTTTTGGATCCCCAAAATAGAGCGCAATATGCAGCGCGACCGTGAAGTGAACAACCAATTGGAAGAAATGGGCTTTACCGTTTTCCGATTTTGGACCAATGAGATAAAAAACAATCTTGACCAATGTATCAATGACATTTTGGTTTACATAAATACAGGACAAAATGATTAACTCAAAACTCCCAACCATTGAAACCTCCATCTTCGCCAAAATGAGCAAAATGGCGGCGGACCATAACGCATTAAACCTTTCGCAGGGTTTTCCAAACTTCCCCAGCGATCCTGCGCTGAATGCGTTGGTGGATGCGGCGATGCGCGATGGTTTTAACCAATATGCGCCAATGCCGGGCGATTTTGGGCTGCGGATGGAAATTTCAAAAAAGATTGAAAAATTGCACAATCATTTTTACAATCCCGAAACCGAAATTACGATTACCGCAGGCGCAACGCAGGCTATTTTCACAATAATCGCCGCAACAATTAACAAAGGTGATGAGGTAATGATTTTCACTCCGGCGTATGATTGTTATGCGCCAACGGTGGAACTTTTCGGCGGAAAAATTGTTCCCATTCAATTAAAACCTCCGTTTTATGCAGTGGATTGGCAAGAGGTTGCAGATAAAATTTCCAACAAAACCAAAATGATTATCATCAACAGTCCGCACAACCCAAGCGGAATGCTTTTTTCCGAAGACGATATGCGGCAATTGCAGGATTTGGCTGAGAAAAACAACCTGTTGGTTTTAAGTGACGAGGTTTACGAGCACATTATTTTCGATGGAAATGTGCATCAAAGCGTTTCAAAATTTGAAGCATTGGCGGGGCGAAGTTTTGTTATTGCTTCCTTCGGAAAAACCTTTCACAACACCGGTTGGAAAATGGGGTATTGTGCCGCGCCCGAAAGTTTGATGAAAGAATTCCAAAAAGTGCACCAATTTGTGGTTTTCTGCACAAACCATCCCGTTCAAAAAGCATTGGCAACCTATTTGAAAGACGAAAATCACTATTTAAAACTCTCGGATTTTTACCAGCAAAAGCGCGATCTTTTTCTTGAATTGATGCAGGGAAGCGCTTTTAAGATGACCCCTTCAAAAGGCACTTATTTTCAACTCCTGGATTTTTCGGAAATTTCTAATGAAAGTGATATTGCTTTCTGCGAAAGAGTTACGCGGAAACACAAAATTGCTACCATTCCCACCTCCGTCTTCAACATAGTAAAAAAGGATTATAAGCAAATCCGGATCTGTTTTGCCAAAACCGACGAAACAATTATTCAGGCTTGCCACATACTTCAATCTTTATAATTGAATTTTTTTATACATTTTCTCCACAGTGATAAGTTTTGACAATTCAAAAATTAAAACAACCAATTGATTTTTAAGGGGCAAGGGATTTTTATTGTTATTTTCGTTGCAACACTTCAAAATCTGTTTCAATTATGGAAAATAGCAATGATAAAAATTATCACAAAAATGGCAATCCGAGCGGCAACACAAGCAATGTTTGGGAAATTAATGACAGCTCCGCACAATGTCCGTATTTCGGAAATGAGATGCACCAAGTGGCCGGCGGCGGAACCAAAAATAGTGATTGGTGGCCCAATAGCCTGCGGTTGAATGTACTGCGGCAACACGCCTCAAAATCGGACCCTATGGACAAGGATTTCAACTATAAAAGGGAATTCGAGACCTTAGATTATGCTTCGCTGAAAAAAGATTTAATCCATTTAATGACCGATTCACAAGATTGGTGGCCCGCAGACTATGGCCATTATGGCGGACTGTTTATACGAATGGCCTGGCACAGCGCAGGCACCTATCGCGTAAGCGATGGCCGAGGAGGTGGAAACACGGCCAACCAACGCTTTGCACCCCTGAACAGTTGGCCGGACAACGGAAACTTGGACAAGGCGCGCCTGTTGCTTTGGCCCATCAAACAGAAATACGGCAAAAAAATATCATGGGCAGATTTATTGATTCTGGCGGGAAACTGCGCTCTGGAATCCATGGGTTTTAAGCCCTTTGGATTTGCCGCAGGCCGCGCAGACGTATGGGAACCGGAACAAGATGTGTATTGGGGGTCTGAAACTCAATGGTTGGGAAATGACAAACGCTACGAGGAGGGTCATTTGGAAAAACCTCTGGCCGCAGCACATATGGGGCTTATTTATGTAAACCCCGAAGGTCCCAATGGCGTTCCCGATCCACTTGGCTCTGCACACGATATTCGGGAAACTTTTGGAAGAATGGCCATGGATGATTATGAAACAGTAGCTTTGATTGCCGGTGGCCATACCTTCGGGAAAGCGCACGGAGCCGGCGATGCCGAGCAATATGTGGGAATGGAACCGGCAGGCGCCGAAATTGAACACCAAAGTAAAGGTTGGATCAGCAGCTACAAATCTGGGTTTGGCGATGACACCATTACCAGTGGACTCGAAGGCGCGTGGACGCCAGTTCCCAACCGTTGGGACCACGATTATTTTAGGGTATTGTTGGATTACGAATGGGAATTGACAAAAAGTCCGGCGGGCGCACACCAGTGGAAACCCACCGCGGCCTCAAATGCAGATAAAGCTCCAATGGCCCACGACGCCTCAAAAACACAGGATTTAATGATGACCACGGCAGACATTGCATTGAAGAAAGATCCGGCCTATTTAAAAATATCGGAGCACTTCCGCGCCAATCCTCAAGCTTTTGAAGATGCTTTTGCACGGGCCTGGTACAAATTGACCCATCGCGATATGGGACCAGTTTCGCGTTATTTTGGCCCCGAAGTTCCCTCGGAGGAGCTGCTTTGGCAGGATCCTATTCCTGCCGTAACGCATCCTTTGATTGGCGAACAGGAGATTGCTTCCTTAAAAACTAAAATTTTGGATAGCGGCCTATCAATTTCCGAATTGGTTTCTACCGCTTGGGCGTCCGCTTCAACCTTTCGAGGATCCGATATGCGCGGTGGGGCCAATGGGGCACGAATTCAATTGGAACCTCAAAAAAATTGGGAAGTCAATAATCCATCACAATTGGCAAAGGTCTTGGATAAACTGGCAGCCATCCAAAAGGAATTTAACAGCAATGAAGACCGCCAAACCAAAATTAGCATGGCCGACTTAATTGTGTTGGCAGGTTGCGCCGCAATTGAAAAAGCTGCAGAAAATGCCGGTCACTCCGTTACCGTACCCTTCAGTCCCGGACGCGCCGACGCCACGCAGGAACAGACCGATGTTGCCTCCTTTCATCATTTGGAACCCGCTGCAGATGGTTTTAGGAATTATTTAAAACCAAACCAACACGCATCCTTTGAGGAATTGTTGGTGGACAAAGCCCAGTTGTTATCACTCACCGTTCCGGAGATGACCGTACTTGTTGGTGGAATGAGGGTTTTGGGCACCAATTGGGACGGTTCAAGTCACGGGGTGTTTACGGACACCCCCGGACAATTGACCAATGATTTCTTTGTGAATCTTCTCGATTTGGGCACTACTTGGAAAGCCGTAGGCAACGACGATCGAATTTTTGAAGGACGGCACAGAGCCTCCAATACATTTAAATGGACTGGAACGCGGGCCGATTTAATTTTTGGTTCCAACTCTGAGCTTCGGGCTATTGCAGAAGTGTATGCTTGTGAAGATGCCAAGAAAAAATTTGTGAAAGATTTCATCGCCGCTTGGCACAAAGTTATGGAGCTGGACCGATTTGATTTGAAATAAATCCTCCATTTTCTGCAAGATTTGTGAAGACCATCTGGTTAATAGTAAAAAACCTACAAGGAGCCCACGGGAAAAGTGGAAGTTCTTTGCAGGTTTTTTTCAATGATGTTTTTCTTACTTTTAAGGCATGAAAGAAGAATTATTTACCGCAATACGAAATGGGGATATTCTAAAAGTGAAAGATATTTTGGACCAATTTCCCGCCATGGTGTCCGAAAAGGATGCACGCGGTTCCACGCCACTACTGCTGGCAACCTATTTTGGAAGTTTTGACCTTTCGGAAATCATTGTAAAATACTCACAAAATATAGATGCGCAAGATGCGTCTGGCAACACCGCCTTGATGGGTGTTTGCTTTAAAGGATTTAAAAACCTTGCAAACCTTCTTTTACAATACGGCGCCGATCCAAACCTCCAAAATTTCAACGGTGCAACGGCCCTGATTTTTGCCATTAATTTTCAGCAAAAAGAAATTGTTCAATTGTTGTTGGATAAAGGGGCCAATAAAGGAATAAAGGACGATAGGGGGCTGACCGCCACGGACCACGCAAAAATGCAGGGCAATCCGGAGTTGGTGAAATTACTGGAAACCCACTGATCGTTACCGAAAATGTTTTTGTCAAAAAAATGCATTTTGAAATCGGCAATCTTAATTACCCCTAACACGCTATAGAATGTCAGAGCACCTGAAAACCAAAATTATACAAAGCGAATTGCACTGGGAAAATGCAGCGGCAAATCTGGAAATGTTTTCAAGAAAAATTGAAAACATAACAGGCGGAACAGATTTGATTGTACTTCCAGAAATGTTTTCAACAGGCTTCTCCATGAACGCTGAAAAATTGGCTGAAGCCAGCAACGGTATAACGGTTCAATGGATGATTTCAACAGCAAAAAAAAATAAATGCGCCATTACGGGAAGCACGATCATAGCTGAAAATGGAAATTTTTACAACCGTTTATTTTTCGTTTTCCCAGACGGGAGCTATCAGAAATATGACAAAAGGCACACCTTTACCCTGGCAAGGGAAAATGAAACCTACGCCGCGGGAAAGGAACGGATATTAATTGATTACAAAGGGTGGAAAATCTGCCCCTTGGTCTGTTACGACCTTCGATTTCCGGTTTGGGCGCGAAATACGGTAGACTACGACGTGTTGATCTATGTGGCCAACTGGCCCAAGATTCGCACGCTGGCATGGGATACACTGCTTCGGGCCCGTGCTATTGAAAACATGGCGTACTGCATTGGGGTAAACCGCGTGGGGCTTGACGGCAACGACCATGAATATATTGGCCATTCGGCGGTTTATGACGTTTTGGGAAAACAGATCTCCAAAGTTGATTTTGAAAGCGAATTTGTGGAAACCGTGCTATTGACACGCGACCACATTGAAAAGAACAGAAACCACTTTCAGTTTTTACGCGATCGAGATTCTTTTACTTTAATGTAAAAGTTTCATTCAAGCTCCAGTTGGCCCGAACCTCTATTTGTGCGGGATAATAGATTATCTTCTCTGGTTCCAATCGGTTCAGGAAATTTCCGCTGTCCCATCTGCCATTGTTGTTATCGTCATAAATAATTCTTAGGAAATATTTATTGGGAGAAAGTTCATCAAAGAATACTGAATTGCCTTCGCTCAAAAAAGCCTCTGCGGCCAGATTGTATTTGCTGTCCAGCATTTGGACAATTACCGGAAAACGGTCCAAATTGGCAAGCGTAAGGCTCAGGGTTCCATAGTCAGACCCAAGGCGGGTACTGACGGTAAACTGCAGCGTGTCATTACTTGTCCCGAAAAAGTCGGTCAATGCCCCGGGAAACGCGCGGATCAAATAGGTTTGATCCTCTTTCTTGGGGAAATAGAGTGCTGCCCAATTGTAAGTTTTGTTCAACGTTACTGTTGGTTCCACCAGAGAGGAATCCTTGGCCATGACCTGAAATTTTTCCGTATCATAGGAAATAAGTGGAGTATTGGAACGCAGTTTAAAAGTGTCGGTCAATTTAACGGTCCCGGTTTTAACGGCACCTATTTTCAGCGAATCCTTAAATAGTTCGCGTATCCGCACAATTGTTGTGTCAATTTGATATCGGTTTGAAACTGTAAAAACCAACGAATCCGCTTCAATGGCCGGCCTGTACCAGTAATGGAGCGTATCCTTTTTTTCGTCTTTATAGATCGTTGCGGTAAAATCTTCGGGCAAGTCTGAAAGCACCTCCACCTTCAAGCTGTCTGCCCGGCCTTCATAGCCAAGAACGATATGGTTGCGGCCTATCTGGCTGCCGCGGACAAATTTATATTCAGGTGCTTCCTTAAATAGCATTAGCGAATAGGTGGAATCCGTCGGCAATGAAATATATTCCTTCTCAAAACCTATTTTGTCGTTTTTGGGTTGAAATATATAATCGTTGTTTTTTTCCTTTAGGGCGAGCAGCAAATAGGTTCCTTCCTTTAAATTGCTCAGCTCAAAGGTTCCCGTACTATCTGTTGTTACAGTAACGTAGGTGGGTTTTTCAGAATAGATTATGGAATCGGAAAATGTTTGGTTCACCTCATAAAGCACGACTGAGGTAGGAATTTCCGGCGCTATTAATTCCGCGTCCTTCACCCTGCCCTTCAGTTTTAGGCTATCGATATAATTGCCGGTGGAAAAAACGTATTTAAAATATTCAAATTGGTTGCCCTCATTATTGTCCACTATGCTCTTTCCGAAATTAAAGGAATAGGTGGTACTTGGTTTTAAGGTATCCATCATTTTTATTTTCAGCGTTTTGGAAGTGCTGAGGGGCGTTATGATGGGTGGGTATTTCATGGGCGGTGAAATGATGAGTTCCTTGGACAAATCCTTTAGTTTAATGTATTCATCAAAACGGATTTCAATTTCATCGCCAGTAAAGTTTGTGCTATAATTTTCAGGTACGCTCCGAACGATTATAGGCGCAATAGTATCGCGCGGTCCTCCGGAAGGGGTTCCTTTTTTGGCACAGTCCACAAAGGCGAGCATCATTAAAGCTGCAATGGAAAAATATAGAAGCCGGTGTTTCAAATGGCGCGGTTTAATTTGGGTTATACGGTGAAGTTTTCAATTTTAAGTTCCAAAATTAAGCAATAACCACAAATCATTGCCAATTAAGTTTTAGGTTGTTGCGATTGTGGCAAAACTCACTTTCACTTGTTCGCCCTTTAATAGTTGAAGCGCACATTTTTCGAGTGTGGCACCGGTAGTAATTATGTCATCTACCAATAAAATGTGTTTGTTTTTGATTTCTTCCAAATGTTGGGCAACAAAAATCTCTTCCGCCTCAAACCGGAGCACTCTGGTTTTAAAAACCTGTGAGCCTGATTTTGAAAGTTTAACCAATACATGCTCCAAACATGGCACTTTAAGGGCGGCAGCTATTTCCTTTGCAAATCCCTCCACTTGGTTATAGCCTCGTTTTTTGAGTTTTTGCTTGTGAAGTGGTACCGGAATGACCGCATCAATTTCAGAGTAGGCCATAACTTCTGCCAATTCCGTTCCAAGCCATTTCCCGAAAAAGACCCCAATGTCCTTCCGGCCCCGATATTTGAGGCCGTGCAATAACTCCTGTACCATTCCCTTCTTTTGGAAGTAGAGCAATGCGGTAGCGTTTTGGACAGCAATTCGACCATAGAATTTTTCCTTTAGAACCTCGTTGCCCGTTCGGTGGTAAGCCGCAAGTGGAAGAGCATGGGTGCAACCGCCACAGAGTACTTCCTCAGAGCGGGAGAGCGGCAATCTGCAATGGCAGCACACCTTCGGAAATAGGAGATTTAACATAATTTAGGAATTTTTACCATTTTGTAAACGTTTGTTAAAGAAATACCTACCTACTTTTACCGCTCAAACTTAACTTGTTTAATATGAGCACAGAAAACGAAAACAATAGTGGCAAATTCAAGATTTTAATTGGGGTTCTCTCGGTTTTGCTTATCGCTTTGGCAGTATATACCGTAACTCTTTTCAATGACAATAAATCTACAATTTCAAATCTTGAATCGCAAAAAGCAGACATTGAGCAGGAACTGGAAGGGCTAATCGCCAATTATGACGAAGTTATTAAGGACAATGAACTGAAAGATAAAGACTTGCTGGCCGCCCGCGAACGCATTACGATACTTTTGGATTCCGTAAAAGATGCAAAGGCCAATGTGGCGCTAATAGAAAGATATAAAGCCGAAGTTGGGCGATTGAAACAGGAACGAACCCTGCTCTTCAAACGCGCCGATAGTCTAATAGCTGCAAACCAAAGATTGGCCATGGAGCGCGACAGCACCAACACGGAACTTACCAATACACGAATGGTAGTAGACTCTGTTAGCCAAGAAAATATGGCAATGACTGAAACCATTAAAAAAGGTTCCATTGTTAAGGCAACCGATCTTCGCGGAGAAGCGGTAATTGTTAGGAGCAACGGAAAAGTAGTTGACACCAAACGCGCAAGCCGTGCGGACAAAATAAGGGCTTGCTTTACCCTAACACCAAATGCCATTGCCCAAAAAGGCGACCGGATATTGTATGTTCAAGTAATTAGCCCCAAAAACAAAATGATGGGCGATGACACCGTAAAACAGTTTGAAGAGAAAAATCTGAACTATAGCGCGTCCACAAATGTGTTTTATGAGAATGAAGAATTGGACGTGTGTATCCTTGTAAACGCCTCCGAGACCGATTTGGTCCAAGGCCGCTACACCATCAATCTTTTTGACGGCCCCAACCAAGTAGCCAGTACTACCATGGAACTGAAATAAAGTTCATTCAACTTCCTTTCGAGGAATTCTATATATAATAAAAACCACTGTTTTAGGGCAGTGGTTTTTTCTTTGTAAAAAATCCAGCTGCCGCTTCGGGAGTATGGGGGCATTTCCTATTTTTGCGCTATGGCAAACAACGACGATCAATTTAAAAAAGTAGTCTCCCATGCAAAGGAATACGGCTACATCTTTGCATCCAGTGAAATCTACGACGGCCTGAGCGCTGTGTATGATTACGCCCAAAACGGTGCAGAATTAAAGAAAAACATTCGCGAATATTGGTGGCGAAGCATGGTCTATATGCACCAAAACATTGTTGGGATTGATTCCGCAATCTTAATGCATCCAACCACCTGGAAGGCTTCCGGACACGTTGATGCCTTTAACGACCCGTTGATTGACAACAAAGATTCCAAAAAGCGCTATAGAGCCGATGTGCTTATTGAAGATTATGCCGAAAAATTATTTCAAAAAGCGCAAAAGGAAATCGAGAAAGCAAAGGGGCGTTTTGGCAATAGTTTTGATGAGGAGCAATTCATCACTACCAATCCGCGGGTGGTAAAATATTTGCAGGAGCAGCGGACCGTTTTGGAGCGGATGGCCCGCTCGCTTGAAAAAGAGGACTTGGCGGATGTTAAAGCCCTAATTGAGGAATTGGGAATTGCTGACCCAGACACGGGCTCAAAAAATTGGACCGAGGTTCGGCAATTCAATTTAATGTTTGGAACCAAATTGGGCGCCTCCGCAGAAAACGCGATGGACCTTTACCTGCGGCCAGAAACGGCCCAGGGAATATTCGTCAATTTCCTGAACGTGCAAAAAACGGGAAGAATGAAAATTCCTTTCGGAATTGCACAAACGGGAAAGGCCTTCCGTAACGAGATTGTTGCGCGACAGTTCATCTTCCGAATGCGCGAGTTTGAACAAATGGAAATGCAATTTTTTGTACGCCCCGGCGAAGAGCTGAAATGGTATGAATACTGGAAGGAAACCCGCTTAAAATGGCACCTTTCCCTCGGAATGGGCCAAGAAAACTATCGCTTCCACGATCACGAAAAACTGGCCCATTATGCCAATGCGGCAGCCGATATTGAATTCAATTTTCCTTTTGGTTTCAAAGAATTGGAAGGCATTCATTCCCGAACCGATTTTGATCTAAAGGCCCACGAAAAATATTCTGGAAAGAAATTACAGTTTTTTGATCCGGAACTCAACGAAAGCTACGTGCCCTACGTGGTGGAAACCTCCATTGGGCTGGACCGCATGTTTCTTGCTGTTTTAAGCAATTCGCTCCAGGACGAGACCCTGCAAGATGGAAGCGTGCGAACCGTACTTAAGATTCCCGCAATTTTGGCACCCGTAAAAGCCGCAATATTGCCACTGGTGAAAAAAGACGGACTGCCAGAAATTGCACAACAAATTATAGACGATCTGCAATGGGACTACAACGTTGTTTATGACGAAAAGGACGCCGTTGGAAGACGCTATCGGCGTCAGGATGCAGCGGGAACGCCGTTTTGCATCACCGTGGACCATCAAACTGTTGAAGACAATACGGTAACCATTCGCCATCGTGACACCATGGAACAAGAACGAATTGCCATTTCTGATATTTCAGAAAAAATGAAGGAGACCATTTCCTATAAAAATTGGTTGTCCTAAAAATTTAAGTTGTTAATTATTTTTATTGGATAAGGAGGATATCTCGGTATGCTCCTTTTTTTTATTCTATTCGTCCCGGTTTTTAATTTCGGTAATTTCCACGGGGGCAGCCTTTTCGCAGCGGTTCATTCTTCGAAGTCCATTAAATTTAACCCACACCGTTTGGTTGTCGCGCCGGAAGTTTTCCTGCAAGTTTATGGGATCTACATAATAAAATTCCTTTTCATCGGCTTTAAGCTGAATGGTATATTCACAATCATCGGCCAAATCGGAATAAATGATGCGGCCGGGCAGATAGCCCTCGGCCATCATTTTTTGGGCGGCAATTTTTTTTGCCTCTATTTCTGAAGGACTGTTGGTTTCCACGGTTTGGGAGGTTTCCTTGGGAGTTAGGCAGGAGGAAAAGGTAGCAATAAACAAAAGCAAAAGGAATTTTTTAGCAGCCATTTTTAATTTTTTTTGTGCCGTATGAAGATACAAAAATTAAAAATATGCCCGCAACTGAATGCTTCCGGTATGCACGGTTTTGTTGGTTTCACTTTTTCTTCCCAGGTAAGAAAGATTGGCATCCAAATATTTAGTAATGCGTTTTTGGAAAAGCAACCGCCACGTAAAGTTGGTGCCCGGCTGCAGACCCTCCAGCATTTGGTAGGCCACTGGCGAGAAGGGGCTGCCCTCAAATTTATTGTTTATATAATTGAATTCGCCGTTAATGGAAATTTTTTCGGCATTGGTATAGGCAAAAGAGCAGCCGATCGTTTGTTGGTCCAGTTTTTCCAGCTCGCCCAGTTGATTTTTTTGGTTCGCAAATTCATAAAAAACATCAAAACGCGTTTGTTGGCTCAATAAATAGGAAATTTTTGGATTGAATTCATAAGAATCGAGACGGTAATTTCTATTCGCAAAATTTTCCGAAAGGCTTTCGTTGCTGCCCGTTGCGCCCTTTAAATTCAACAACCAGCTTTCCCAAAATTTATGGTTGAAATTAATTTGGTGACTTTCCAAGTTGTTTCGTTGCAAACCCACAGCCAATAAATTATCCGCCGAAGTTGCTATGAAAGTATAGCTCGTAGTGAAATGCTGTTTTCCGCGATTGAAAAATAGTGCATTCCGGAAATTCAGGGTTAGCCCCAATTGGTCATCGCCGCCATCCTGAAAAGGGTTGATATTGAAGCCATCGTTCCTGCGTTTCACCTTTCGGTCCAGCAAATAGGAAGTCTGATTGTAAAAATGGGACAGCAATTTTTTAAACCCTTCTTTATTGGACCAGTTTTGAGGATTCAGGGTTACAATTTGGCTAAACTTATTCTGCCTAATTTTCACAAACACCTGATTGGGAAGCAACACGCGAATATATTCCGCTTGGTCCTGAAACTGCGCCACTTCAAATTCCTCCAATTCCTGAATGCCGTTATTATTGTAATCAATCCAAGTGTAAACGCCCTGCCCGGGTTCGGTTTTTACAAAAGTGTATTCCTGCTGCGGCACCACCCCATTGTTGGACTCCAACGTGGTGTTCAATCGGATGCCGCCATCGAACAAGGTTTGGTTATAAAGAATTCGCGCGTTCAGCGATCGGTCCGTTTCCCGATTGCGAACGCTTGCCGGAAGCGAATCGTTGGGGTTAATTCCCGTGTCCTCAAAAGGTTCATATTTGAGAATTCTATAATTGGCGAAGGCCGAAAGTTGTGTGTTGTCGGTATTGATGAGCCTGGATTTAAAATAATAGGTGTTGGAGGAATTCACCTTTTGGAGCTTATTGTTCCGAACGCTGTCGTTCACCCGAAATTGGTAGCCCGCTTCCACAAAAACCTTGGTACTATCGCCAATTCCTGAAAAAGCTTCCACAGCCGAAAATCTTTGGCTAATTGGCGAAAGGCTATCGCGAACAACATTCTTGATTCGATTATCTTCCAGCCCCACTTTTCCTCCGACCCACGCTTTTTCAAACGAATAGGTTGTTCTATTCGTAATGCGGAAAAATTTGGATGAAATAGAGTCTGCCTTACTGTTCAAAAAACTGCCATCGGTTTGGAGTCGGAATCTATCGAGTTTTATCTGGGAGGCGAGTACGTGGCGAGTTCCGTTAAAATTCTCTGAATAATTCAAATGCTGAAATTCATAACGTCCACCGCCAATTTTTGGATGTGAAAGCTCCACGCCCGATATTACAAAACTTTGGTTTCCCTTTGGATTTATAAGATTCCAATCGCGGTTGAATTCAATATTGTAAAGCCTTTCAATGGTTCTAAAATCCTTTTGGACAAAGTCCAATGAGCCGAAACCGTCAATTTTTAAAGTATCTGCGGTGGTCAACAATCGCTGTTTGAAAGCCAATCTTCCCGCAAAGCCGTCGTTGTTGCCGTCGTCCACATCGCTAAAAAGATTCTGGTCGTTTTGGCTTCCGGCCACCTCAAAATCCACGCGGGTTTTTTCCGAAGGATGAAAACTACCGTTCACCCCGCCCACCTGCAATTTTATGGGCGCGTTCAGCCGAACGACCGGCGCATAATTGCCCTGCCGAACCCCATTTGTAGGGGCCACATATTCAAAAATTCGGCTGATGGCGTTGGTCTCACTAATCACATAATCGCCGTTATTTGGGCCCACCAATGAAAAACGAACGCTGAAAAGTTCATCCTCGGGATTGCTTGAAAACACGAAAACCTCTTCGCCATTTATAATTTCCTTTTTATAGAGAATTTTGTTTTCGGAATAGGTGTCGGGCACTGCCGAAGGCGCGTTCATCAGCTCCCGATCGTCACCGGCGGCCTGTAAAATAGCCACTTGTTCCTCGGAAAGATTTTGTTGCAAAGGCTGGTTTTTTGCGTCGTTTTCAGAATATACGTAAACGCCCAAATCCAAATTTTCACTGGTATAATTCCCGCCGCCATAGCCGATGAAACGGGTGTAACTTCTATCGGTATATTGATATTCCACAGAAATGCGCATATTGCTGGTTATGGGGTATGTTGGGTTGAATTTCAGTTCGCCCGCGTTGTAATCTATTACATAATCCTCGTTTTCGCCGCGTTTCAAAAGAAGGCCATTCACATAAACCCGCTCGCTGCCAGAAACCACCAAAATATAAAGCTCGCCATTGGGACCGACCAATTTGTACGGCCCTTGGTTGCCTTCCTGCCCAACAAATTCACTTTTTGAAAAAACCCCGCGAACCAAAGCTCCCGAAGCAAAAGCGTCAATTTTGGAACCATCTTCATTATTAAAAGTGCCGCCAAGGGAGATTCCCTGTACCTTTTTTGTAAATCTGCCGAAATAACTCCTACTGTTCTGCAAGTCAATATCGCCTGCGCGGATGTTCCAATTTTCGCCAAAAAGTTCGATGAAAATCTGGTCAAATTCATTCAAACTTTGGGAATAACCGCTCTCCTGTGCGGGAATGTTTGCATCCTGAATCGATGCCCGAATGGAAACTTTCTCGCTCAACTTTCCTGTAATTTGTAGGTCGAGCTCACTGTTCACCACTGCGTTTTGATTGTTCCCGACGGTAATTCCACGCGAAATGCTCCCGGAAGTGTTCAAGCCTTCAAAAGGGGTGAAAATACTTTTATCGCTGCGTTCATCCAAAGAATACAGCTTGTCCATCTGCCCCGTATTTTCAACAATAATTTTTGGGTCGAGTGCGAAATATTCCCGCGTTAAAAATTCCGGATACTGCAAATATTGAATGGTAAGCGAATCTTGATTTTGTTGCAATTTTTCAGAAAAAACAATAAATCCCTTTTTAAAATCTATTCGATAACTGAAAGGATCGGGTGAATTTCCATCCTTATCGAGAATTGCAAACCGCTTTGGATTGATGCCCGCGCTATCCAAAAAAACTGTATCCCTTAGTGCTACTTTTTTTTCTTTATAGTTTGAAGAAATATCCTGCGCATAGCCAGCGGCCATCAGGAAAAAGAAAAAAAATAATAGGCATAACTTCATCAACAATAAAACTGAACACTTCGGTTTTTATTTTGTGGGATTCTTTTTGAAAACCTTTTTGGAAATGCTTGGCGTAAAAATACAATCTTATTTACTTTAGCTACTCATATTTTCTCGGTGTACGCTGTGCCTCTGTGGTAAAATTATGCCAACCACAAAGGCACAAAGGAGCACAGAGAACTAATTCTTTAAGATTTGAAGATCATTTCATACAACGTAAACGGAATCCGCGCCGCGATGCGCAAAGGTTTTATCGATTGGTTGAAAGCTGCAAACCCAGATGTTATATGCCTTCAGGAAACCAAAGCCAATTTTGACCAAGTGGAAATCGACGAAATTGAAAAGGCCGGCTATCCGTATCATTATTGGTACAGTGCCGTAAAAAAGGGTTACAGTGGAGTGGCGATCCTTTCAAAAATAAAACCGAACCATATAGAATACGGCACCGGCATAGAATATATGGACGCCGAAGGAAGAAACATCCGCGTAGATTTTGACGATGTTTCAGTGATGAGCCTGTATTTGCCAAGCGGCACAAACATTGCCCGTTTGGAGCACAAGTTTACGTATATGGCCGATTTTCAAAAATATATTGACAAGCTGAAAAAGGAAATTCCAAACTTGGTAATCTGTGGCGATTACAATATCTGCCACGAAGCTATTGACATTCACGACCCCGTTCGAAATAAAAACGTTTCCGGTTTTTTACCCGTGGAGAGAAAATGGTTGGACGGATTTATGAAAAGTGGGTTTATTGATAGTTTTCGACATTTCAATAAAGAACCACACAATTATACTTGGTGGAGCTACCGTGCCAATGCCCGTAACAACAACAAGGGTTGGCGGATAGATTATAATTTGGTCTCGGAACCGCTACTGGATAATTTAAAACGCGCCGTAATCCTGCCAGATGCCATGCACAGCGACCACTGCCCGCATTTGGTGGAACTTGAATTTTAAAAATGAAGTATACAACCCTCCCAAATACAGATTTAAAAATCAGCAAACTCTGCCTCGGCACCATGACTTGGGGCCAGCAAAACACCGAAGCCCAAGCCCATGAACAGTTAAATTTCGCCATTGAAAAAGGCATCAATTTTATTGACTGTGCTGAAATGTATCCCGTGCCCGCAAACCCGAAAACACAGGGAAGAACGGAAACTTATATTGGTAATTGGCTTGCAAAAAAGAAGAATCGCGAAGAGTTAGTTATCACTTCAAAGATTGCTGGACCAAGTCGTTCTATGGACCATATTCGGCAGCCATTGGATTTTAGCAAAAAATCTTTGGAGGATGCGCTTCATAAAAGTCTAAAAAGATTACAAACCGAATATATCGATTTATATCAACTTCACTGGCCGGAGCGCAATACCAATTATTTTGGGCAGCGTGATTATACCCATAAACAAGATGAAAGTTGGAGCGATAATTTTGGTGAAGTTTTAAATGATTTGGAAGGTTTTGTAAAAGTAGGAAAAATCCGCTACATCGGACTTTCAAACGAAACCCCTTACGGAGTTATGCGCTGTATGGAAGAATCCCGAAAAGGAAAGTTGAAAATTGTTTCAGTTCAAAATCCTTATAATTTGGTAAATCGGAAAGATGAAATAGGTTTAAGTGAAATACTTCAGCGGGAAAATATTGGGTATTTGCCCTATTCGCCCTTGGGTTTTGGAACGCTCAGTGGAAAATATTTGGATGGAAGTGCTGATGAAAATTCACGGATTAACCAATTCAAACAATACACTCGCTACAGCAGCAAACCCACAGTGGAAGCTACCGAGAAATATTATGAAATCGCCAAACAGCACAACCTCAGCTTTGCACAGATGGCGCTGGCATTTATTCTTCAAAAGAAATTTGTAACCGCGCCAATTATTGGCGCCACTTCCATCGAGCAACTTTCAGAAAATATTGGGAGCATCAACGTTTCGCTTTCGAAAGAAATTTTAAAGGAGATTGATGCCATCCACAACCAAATTCCAAATCCGGCACCCTAAACAAAAGCACTATAACCCGTAATCGCACGCCCAACAATCAACGAGTTGATTTCTTTGGTGCCCTCGTAACTGTAAATAGCTTCGGCGTCGGCTACAAAACGGGCAACGTCGTATTCCAAAAGTATTCCGTTGCCGCCCATTACCTCGCGGGCCTGGCTTACCACATCGCGGGTTCGCATACTGCAAAATACTTTAGCCAAAGACGCGTGTTCATCGGTAAGTAAGCCTTCATCCTGCAATTCGGAAAGCCGGAAACACAGGGTCTGCATTGCCGTTAGATTGGAAACCATTTCCACCAAATGGTTTTGAACCAATTGGTAGGAGGCAATGGGTTTTCCGAACTGTTCGCGTTTTTTGGTGTATTTCAGTGCGGCTTCATAAGCGCCTCTTGCGCAGCCCACGGCTTGCCACGCTACTCCGGCCCGCGTCATTCGCAGTACTTTGGCGGTATCTTTAAAAGAATCGCATTTTTGAAGTCGGTCGCTTTCTGAAATTCGGCAATCCGTCATGGTAATCAAAGCGTTTTGCACCGTGCGGAGCGCCATTTTGTTTTCAATTTTTTCTGCCTTAAAACCCGGATTTCCTTTTCGGACCAAAAACCCTTTTACTTGGTCGGAAGCTTCGTCGCGCGCCCAAATTATTGTAACATCTGCGAATGTTGCATTCCCAATCCATTTTTTCTGTCCGTTTAAAACCCATTCGTCGCCTTCCTGTCTGCACGTTGTTCCCAAACCTCCCGCTACCGCAGAGCCTACGTCGGGTTCGGTAAGCCCAAAGGCACCGATTAGCTCCATTTTTGCCATTTTAGGGAGCCATTCCTGTTTTTGCTCCTCGCTGCCGCAGATGTAGATGGAACCCATAGCCAAACCACTGTGCACTCCAAAAAAGGTAGAAATGGAAACATCGACCCGCGCCAGTTCCATCGCGATAATACCTTCCATAACGTAGGTTTCGTAAGGTGTGCCGTAGCCTTCATAGGTAAGGCCACAAATGTTCAATTCAGCCATTTTTGGAATAATCTGAAAGGGAAATTCGGCTTTGTTCCAGTATTCGTTTGCAATCGGCTTTATTTCGTCCTCCATAAAATTTCGCACTTTTATCTGCAGTTCGCGCTGCTGGGGAGTTAGTTTCAGCGCCATATCATAAAAATCGCCATCAATGGGCGGCAGTTTGTGCTGCCCTTTTTTTCCACCTTTGTGTTTCAACATTCTCATCAGCCCCGCCAATTGCCGATCGTCGAGCTCGCCAACGGTTTTCATAATTTCTGAAAGATCTACTTTTTGCGAAAGTTTTCCCAACGCATCCAAGTCGATATCCTGCATTAAGTGAAAGGTCTGTTTTATTTTTGAAAAGAAGGACATAGCGGTTTTTTTTAGAATTGACTTCTAAAGATACCATTATGCGATTTTTCTAAGGCCAAAAAAAAAGTTAATTTGGGGGAAGCGGCTTTATCACGGTTTCATTCACGTAGCCCTTTAAACTGTCCGCGGTTTGAATGTGGAACCACTTTTGGTTTTTGCCCAAAACGATTATCGTATCATTCTTTTTCAGGCTTCCGAATTGTTTAAAGACCGAAGCAGGGCCTTTGTGCACATCGGCACGGTTTCTTAAACTTACCGCCTTTACAATGGCCGACGGTTTTTCGCTGGGCTGTATTTCGGTTTTTTTGATAAATGATAGTGGATTTATAGCGCCCTTCGATTTATAAATCCCAAAATGAAGATGGGGCGCCGTAGTTTTTGCATTGCCCGTATTGCCCACAAAACCGAGGGTATCGCCAATCTTCACCCGCTTCCCTTCGGAAACCGCAATACTATCCAAATGTGCATAATAAATAGTTTTTCCGAAAAGTCCATCGCGTAGCCAAACTTGTTTGCCACCGAGACCACGCTCGCCAGCCGAAGCAATGATTCCGTCAGTAACCGCAACCACTGGCGTGCCACGATCTGCAAAAATATCGACACCTTCGTGGGAACGGCTACCGGCATCGCGAGGATCTGCCCAAAAACTTTGAATGTTTTTATTATTTGCTCCGCTCACCGGAAATGCATAGATAGGTTCCGTATAAATTTTTAGCACAAAGGGAAACTGCAATTGCATTTGTGGCTGAACGATAACTTTATAAAAACCGGAGGCATCAATTTCCTGTGAAAGAAATGCTTTTTTGTCTTCGGAAGATTTTAAAAGTTTGAAAGATTTCAGGGAATCGGTTTTCGCCTTAAAAAGATCTACAAAAACCAAAGCGGAATCGGGCTGTTTCTCAACCTCAACCACAATCCGTTCCCCTTCTTTCAACTGAATGTTATAGCTGTAAACGTTGAAATTTTCTTCGGAAAAAACGCCGCTTTCGGAATAGGGCAAGGTGATTTGAATACTGTCGCGTTTTGCGGTTTCAAAAGCATTTTTCCACCGTAGCAATAGCGAATCATTTTTTAAAAAGTTGCGTTCGTAGACCTCGCGGGCCGTGGGCTGCACGATTACATCGGCCGCTTTGCGCACTTGCTTGCAGCCAATGAACACCATTCCAAAAAAGAAAACTATCAAGTAAAATCTCAAATTCATAGCAGTGCTAAAGTAGCAGAAATTATACCGCAATCAACCAAAAAGATGGTGCACCACATCGTGCACTTTTGCCACTTTTATGATGTTAATGTGGAAGTTTTGCTTTGGGATTTTGCAATATTTTGAAATAACAATGGAAGTAAATCCAAGTTTTTCGGCTTCCAAAATGCGTTGCTCCACACGTGTTACGGGGCGCACTTCACCAGCAAGCCCAACCTCAGCGGCAAAGCACAGGCGCTTGTCGATAGCAATGTCAATATTTGAGGAAAGTACCGCGGCAACAACGGCCAAGTCAATCGCGGGATCGTCCACGGTTATTCCTCCGGTTACGTTCAAAAAAACGTCTTTTGCGCCAAGTTTGAAGCCTGCGCGTTTTTCCAATACGGCGAGAATCATATTCAACCTTTTAGCGTTATAGCCTGTGGCACTGCGCTGCGGCGTACCGTAAACGGCGCTGCTCACCAAGGCTTGAATTTCAATCATCAACGGGCGCATGCCCTCCAAAGTTGCGGAAATTGCCGTGCCGCTTAAATCTTCATCATTTTTTGAAATCAAAATTTCGGAAGGGTTTGAAACTTCTCTTAAACCACTGCCCTGCATTTCGTAAATTCCCAATTCGTTGGTACTTCCAAAACGGTTTTTGTTGGCACGCAGGATTCTGTAAATATGGTTTCGGTCGCCTTCAAATTGGAGAACGGTATCGACCATATGTTCCAAAATTTTAGGACCGGCGATGTTTCCATCCTTGGTGATATGGCCGATTAAAATTACCGGCGTTGCCGTTTCCTTTGCAAATTTTATAAGCTCGGCGGTAGTTTCACGGATTTGCGAAATACTTCCGGCAGTACTTTCAATATAATCTGTGTGCAGGGTTTGGATGGAATCAATTACCACAATATCCGGTTCAATTTCTTCGATATTTCTGAAAATATTTTGCGTTTTTGTCTCGGTCAAGATGAAACAGTTTTCAGAAATAGGTTGGATCCGTTCCGCCCGCATTTTGATTTGCTGGGCGCTTTCTTCACCCGAAACATAGAGTGTTTTATAGGGCAGCTGCAGCGCAATTTGAAGCATCAACGTACTCTTCCCAATTCCGGGTTCGCCGCCCAAAAGCGTTAATGAGCCTGGAACCAAACCGCCGCCGAGCACACGGTTCAATTCGTTGTTTTTGGTATTTAAACGTGCTTCGGCTTGGGTTGAGATTTCAGAAATACGCTGTGGTTTCGCAACTCTTTTGGACGTACCTTCGGAAGCTTTCCAACTCACCTTTTCGGCTTTTTGGATTACCTCCTCGGCAATCGTGTTCCATTCCTTGCAGGAATTGCACTGCCCCTGCCATTTGGCATATTGCGCGCCACAATTTTGGCAGAAAAATGTTGTCTTTGTTTTGGTCATAATGTATCGCTAAAATAGATATATTTACGCTACAAACTTCGCTAAATGAAACACTTCTTCCTCTCACTTTTCTTATTTTGTTTCTGCACTCTTGTTTCCTCCGCACAGCGTTATGAATTCAAAAAATACAAGGTTGAGGAAGGGTTGGTAAACAATGAGACCTTCGCAATTCTGCAGGACAGCAAGAAACGCATTTGGATCAGCACCATGGGCGGAGTGAACTGTTTTAACGGGAGCACTTTTAAAAATTACACTACTGAAGACGGCCTGCCCTCCAATATTGTTTTTAGCGTTTTTGAGGATTCCAAAGGCAGGATATGGTTTGGAACCCTGGACAAGGGCGTTAGTTTTTTGGAAAATGGCAAAATAATAAATCCGGTGGGCGTGGACTTCGACTATCTGGGAAGTGCCAACCATATTATTGAGGGCGGCGACGGGACCCTCTATATTATTTTTTCTAAGGGTATAGTGGTCTATAAAAACCAAAAGCTGGAATACCTGCTTAAAGGCAGCGCCGAAAATGGAATCCTTGCGGTTCAAAAAGCGGCTTGGTTTGATGATAATACGCTGTTTTTGGCATCTTCGGATAAAGGCATTTTCAAAATGACCTTGAATCCACTTTCCATTGAAAACGTTTACAATGAAGCAGATGGAATTAATAATATCTGCTATTCGGTTTTGGTGGACTCCAAAAAAAATGTGTGGGTCGGGGGTTATGGCGGCCTGTATAAAATTGCGGAGGGAGAACTTTCAATCTTCAATTTCAATCCCGCAGATTTTGACAAAAACCGGGTGTATGGCATTTTGGAAAAAAACGAAACGGAATTGCTGCTTAGTTTTGAAGGGAACGGCTTTGGTATTTTCAATAAGAAAACAGGCCACATTAAAATAATAAATGACTCCCACGGCCTGCCTTCGCCCTTCATTTATCAGATGATCAAAGATACCGAAGGCAATTATTGGATGACCAGTTTTGGAGAGGGCGTGATCCGTTTCCGCGATACTGCCTTTAAAATTTACGACGCCAGCCAAGGGCTACCTTCCAATTCCGTAAATGACGTTGCCGAATGGAACGGAGCATTGCTTCTGGCCACCAATGACGGTATTTTTTCGCTCGGAAAAAACGGGGAAATTCAGAAAAGGATTTCGGGCGGGAAGGTGATGAAACTGCTCGTAAATCCAGAAAACAATCTGCTTTTTACTACGGAAACGGCGGTTTATAAAATGGATGACCCAAACGATAAACCCCGAATTATTGACGAGGGCGCCTACACGCTTTTATTCGCTGAGCAGAACAAAACCATGCTTTTTGGTACTGATAAAATTAAGGTACTTGCTTCAGACAGTACTTATTTTATAAAATCACGCAGATCGATAACCATGGCGCCCATCGGCGACCGATATATATTCTGCAAAATTGGAGGCCTTTTTCAATTAAAGGGAAATGAGATTGACACCATACCGGGGCTCGATCCAAAAAAACACAACGATTTCCGCAGCCTTGATGCCCTTAACCCTAACGAGCTGCTTGCCGCCAATGAAAAAAAATTATACCATATCGCCCTACGCGGGGGGAAGTATAGCATCCAAACATTTGATATGGCCCGATTTCCTGCCCTAAAACATTTTCGCGCGTTAAAAGTGGATGGCAACGATTTGTGGCTGGGCGGTAGGGATGTGCTGTTAAAAATAAATCTGGAACTGTTGTTGAAAAGGGACAGCATTGTTGAAAAAAGATTTCCCACGATTGCCCATTTTTTGGAAAATGATATTGATTTCAATTCGCTATATATTACGAAGGACAATACCATTTTGGCCACCTCGCTGAGCGGGATGCTTGCCTTTAATGAAGCCGAATATCTTCCAAATAGGCAGCCCCCAAATTTGGACCTCTCGGAAATTTCGCTTTTCTCGGAACCGCTGAACGACAGCTTGTACCGGACGGAAAATGGAATTGTGCTTCCCCACCAAAAAAATTATTTAACCTTCACCATGGAAGCCATTACGTTTACAAACCCCGAGAACGTAAAATTCAAGTACCGAATGAAGGGCCTGCGCGATGGGGATGAATGGTCCAAACCTACCAAGGATGCCACGGTGGTATTCTCCTATCTGCCGCCGGGGGATTACACTTTTGAATTTACGGCAGACAATGGCAATGGTATCTGGCAACAACAGCCGTTACAATATAGTTTTGTAATAACAGTGCCCTTTTGGAAAACCGGACTTTTCTGGGTTTTATTGGTGGCTTTTTCAAGTTTTGGAATTTTCCTTTTGTATTATTTAAGAAACAGGGCCATCCAAAAAAGAAACGAAATCTATACCCACAATCTGATAAAAGCCCAAGAAGCCGAGCGGACGCGCGTTGCCCGTGAACTTCACGACAGTGTGGGGCAAAAACTGATGCTGCTGACCAAAAAAACAAAAAGTACCGGCCAAGCCGAAATGGAATCTTTGGCAAGCAATACGTTGGAGGAATTAAGGGCCATTTCGCGCGGGCTACATCCATCTATCCTGGAACGGCTGGGTCCTACGGCCGCCATTCGCAACATGGTGGATGAGGTAGATGCGAACACCACCATCTTTTTTACCCACGAAATTGATGACATAGATGCTTTGCTACCCCGCGAAGCCGCCTTACATTTATACCGAATTATTCAAGAAGTGCTTAACAATATGATAAAACATTCCGAAGCCAAGGCAGCATCGGTAATTATAGAAAAAAAGACCAACGCTATTGAAGCCACCGTTACCGACAACGGCAAGGGTTTTGAAATTTCTGAAAAAACGAAGGCCCACGACAGCTTGGGCATGAAAACCCTACTGGAACGCGCCAAAATATTACGTTCAAAAATTGACATAAAAAGCCAACCAAACAAAGGCACAATCATAACGCTCATAATACCTTTATAGATTTTGGACAAAAGTAAAATTTCCATAGTAATTGCGGACGACCACCCAATGATCCTTAAAGGGCTGCACGACGAGCTGCGCGCGAACCAATACAACGTAAAGGGACAAGCAATAAACGGGATGCAAGCGTTGGAACTGATTGTTACCCACAATCCAACCCTGGCGCTGTTGGATATTGACATGCCCTTGCTAACGGGCTTTGAGGTTATAAAAATGGCGAAGCAAAAGATGGTAGACACCAAATTTATAATTTTGTCCTTCCACAAGGAAAACAATTATCTCTCGCAGGCAAAGGCCCTTCAAATTAATGGCTATTTATTGAAGGAGGATTCCTTTTCTGAAATTGAAACCTGCATTGCAGCCGTTCTCAATGGTACCATTTACTTCAGCAGTTCTTTTATGCCCGCCTCGCTCACGAGTATTTCCATGGAACTGAAAAAAATTGAACATTTGACCGCTTCCGAAAAAACCATTCTGAAATTGGTTTCGGAACAAATGAGCAGTGGCGAAATTGCAGAAAAACTTTTCATTTCCATCCGCACAGTGGAGAAACACCGGAGCAATATTATTATGAAATTGGAAATCGAGAACACCACCAACGCCCTGACCAACTGGGCCTACGCAAACCGAAATGTAATCCGGGAGCTTTAGTTTCTGGATCAATATCCGAAGTCTGCCTTAATTTTGTCTGCCCGGTCCAACAAAGTATCTACCGTAATGAAGTCCACTTCTTCCTTATCATAGGCGCCCTGATAAATTTTCATAGCCTTTTTCGGCTCACCGGTTTCTTCATAATACCGGCCCAAATAATAATCGCCCAAAACCGTTTGTGGATATTGTTTTTTGGCAAGGGTTGCTATTTCGCGTAGGGATTCCCACTGGCTCTTTTTTTCGGCTGCGGTTGCCGTGGCAATAAAATCGTTAACGCGAATATTGTTCGTGATTGCAAAAAGTTCCTCAATTACTTTGTATTTATCTGTAAGATATTGGCTGATTGGCGTGTCCAGTTTCAGCAGCACTTCGGAATATTCCTTTTTGCTGATGGGCCTATAGACTGCGAATATTTTTTCCAACGCATTTGGAATTCCGCGGCCGCCGAGGGAATAATGGGTAGCACCTTCAAAATTATCAAAATAGTAATTGAAGGTTTTGCTCTTTAGCCCGTTCAATTGGGTGTTGAGATCCTGGCTGGATTCCATAAGGCCCTTGATATCGTCAGTGCCCGTAGCCAAATAATAGAAAATTTTTCCGGGAATTTGCGGAATGCGCTCCACCAAACGCTCCTCCATTAAGGGCGCAAGGTCCGGACTCAGATTAATATAGCCGTTCAACAAGGGCGGATCCTTGAAAAGATAATAATTGAGAAAGTTGGCCGTAAAGTCGTGCCCTACGCCAATGATGAATTTGGCAGTGCGGTATTTTTTGTCAATATAGGGCACCAGTTCCATACCTATGAACTCAAAAAACTGAGCTCCCTTTCCGCCCGGCATAAAGGTATTTTCGTCGTAGGCGCAGTCGTCATAGCGCAGGTCGCCCTGCATAACGCCCACCACAATACTCTCGGGCATATCCTCCCAATAACTGAAATAATCTACCGTTCCGGCAACCGGCTCAAAGAGGTAGTCCGCATCCAGCACCAAAACGATGGGATATTTTTTTTCGGTATTTGAATCATAGTTGCGGGGCAATTGGATTTTTAATTTTCGGACCTCGCCCAGTCGGGCCGAGTTGAATTCTTCATAAATCGTTTGGGAGTATGTAGCGCTCCAAAGCAGAAGGCACACCGGCAGCAGCAGAACATTTTTCATTGGTTAGATTTTTAAGGCTGGGGAAAGATAACAAATTTTAATCTTTTGTCTTTTTACGCTTAAAAAGAAAATCTCCAAGAAAAACCCTATAAATGCAGCCGCCTTCGGTTGAACCAGGGCAACACTACCAGGGAAAGCACCCCAAAGAAAACAATAGAGCTTATGTTGGATATCCAAACAATCCAGCCAAAAGCGGTGCCCACGGTTTTTGAAATACCAAAAACGGTCAATATGCCCGCCACCGCAGCAGGATAGGTGCCAAATCCACTATTGGTAAATGCGAAGGTAAAACTGCCAACAACAAAAGTAATAATGATAGTGCCCAAGGGAATAGCGGTAGTTTCCGGAAGGGCGTGCATGGCGGTATAAAATGACAGGAGGTAGAGCCCCCAGATTACAAAAGTATGCACCAGAAAAGCCACTTTTTTCCTCATTTTTAGAATGCTGAAAATTCCCTCCTTAAGTCCAATGATAAAATTTTTGAGTTTTTGGTTTATGTTGGAACGTGAAAATTTAATGTAGAGGGGAATGCTAACGCCCATAAAAAAAATTCCAAACATCGCAACGTATAGCAAGGATGGAGGCACACTTTCAACCACATAGCCATACAGCACATCAAATTTTATGGCCAGGGCCAAAATGGTAAAAAACAAAAGGAAGATTAAATCCACGACGCGCTCGGAAATAATGGTTCCGAACCCTTTTTGGAAAGGAACCCCTTCATATTTATCCAAAATTATCCCTCGAGAAACCTCACCGCTCTTAGGGATAAAAACGTTCATTAAATAGGCCACGGAAATGGCCATAAAATTATTGGCCAAATGTGTTTTATACCCAAGTGGCTGCAGCAAAAAGCTCCAACGATAAGAACGGGAAATGTGGCTTAAAATGCTAAGCACGACCGAAAGGATTACAAAGGCATAATCGGCATCGGAAAAATAGTCTTTCGTTTCCTGTAATTGCTGCGGGGTAAAGGACTGATAGATATACCAAATTAGAAAAACACCCAACCCCAGCGGAATTGCAATTTGAAAGAATTTGGAAAGGGAGCGGCGCAAGTTAGCGGAGTAAATTTGTTTCTTCGTCAGGAAAAACCAATGCGGGCTTAAAGGCCTTGGCTTCTTCCAATTCCATTATGGCATAGGTTATAAGGATTAGCACATCTCCCGGGGCCACGCGTCTTGCGGCAGCGCCGTTCAGGGTAATTTCGCCGCTGTGTCGCGGACCGGGAATGGCGTAGGTTTCGAGGCGTTCGCCGTTGTTGTTGTTTACAATTTGGACTTTTTCGCCTTCAATAATATTGGCGGCGTCCATCAAATCTTCATCAATAGTAATGCTCCCTATATAATTTAGGTCCGCACCGGTAACTTTTACCCTATGGATTTTAGATTTTACTACGTGTATTTGCATAGTGCAAAGATATTAATTTAAGGACATATTGTCTATTAACCGAACATCGCCCGCAAAGGCCGCGATAAAGGCCCGATATTTTGTGGCCTTGTTTTTTCGCTGGGCTGTTTTAAGGGTCGCAGCATTGGCAATTTCAAAATATTCCAGGTTCAGATGGCGGTTTTGCAAAAACCGTTCCGCAACGAGAGCGTTCAATTCTGCAATGGATTTTCGGCTAAAATTTTCCCGTACTTCCTTTAATGTTTTAAAGATTAGAGATGCTTCCTCAAATTGCTTGGCACTTAGTCGTTGGTTCCGCGAACTCATTGCAAGTCCATTCGGTTCCCTTAAAATTGGGCACCCTATAATCGTTACCGGTAGGTTTTCAATTTGCACCAGTTTTTTCACGATTTGCAACTGCTGGTAGTCCTTTTCGCCAAAATAGGCCCTTTGGGGTTTGATTATTTTCAAAAGCTTGTTGACCACAGTTCCTACTCCATCAAAATGGCCCTTCCGGAATTTTCCCTCCATTTGGTGTTCAAGACCCCCGAAATTATAGTGGGTTGCCAAAACCGCATCTTCATAAATATCAGCGATTGCTGGCAGATACACCATTAAATTTCCTTTCAGCTGTTCCAAAATGGAGATATCGGCCTCGGGAGTTCGGGGATAGGATTTTAAATCTTCGCGGTTGTTGAATTGGGTTGGATTCACAAAAATACTTACCACGACTACATCGTTTTCAACCAGAGCCTTTTCAACCAAGGATATATGCCCCGAGTGCAGAGCTCCCATTGTTGGCACAAAACCAATCCGTTTATTTTGGGAGTTTTCGGATAGCGCCTGTACCAAGGATTTCTTCTGGGTATGTATAACCATAAAATCGCGTTAAGAGCGGGCAAAATTAATATATTAAAGACAATCTACATAAATTTTCGTAATTTTGCGTGTTTTTAAACGCCCCGATGCCTTTGGGGCCCATTTTGAATAATACTAAAAACCCAATAGATGAAAGATAAAAGAATCTTGTATGTGTCTTCCGAAGTAATACCCTACCTTCCTGAGACCGAGATTTCTTCAATGTCGTTTGAAGCTCCCCGAATGATCAACAACAACGGCGGCCAAATTAGAATTTTTATGCCCCGTTATGGCAATATTAACGAAAGAAGGCACCAACTCCATGAGGTAATTCGGCTTTCCGGAATGAATTTAGTGATCAACGATTTGGATATGCCTTTGATCATTAAGGTGGCCTCCATTCCGAAGGAGCGCATTCAGGTTTATTTTATTGATAATGAGGATTACTTTAAACGAAAAGCCACCTATACCGATGAGGATGGCACCTTTTATAAAGACAATGACGAACGTGCCATTTTTTTTGCAAAAGGGGTAATCGAAACCGTTAAAAAACTCAATTGGGCCCCGGATATTATCCACGTTCACGGGTGGCTGGCCTCGTTTTTGCCGCTTTACCTGCGCAATTACTACGGCAATGAGCCCCTTTTTGAAAACAGCAAGATAGTTACCTCAGTGTACAACCAGGGATTTGAAGGTGCCTTGGCTGAAAACACCATCGACAAGGTTCGGTTTGATGCCATTGACGAGGAAGCCATTGCTGATCTGAAGGACCCTAACTATGTGAATGTAATGAAGGTAGCCGTTAAGAATTCCGATGCCGTTATCATTGGGTCTGAGGAAATCCCAAAGGCACTGGAAGATTTCATTAACACTTTGGACAAGCCCGTGTTAAAATATCACAATATCGAAAATTTTTCACAGGCATATTTGGATTTTTGCCGCGAAAAAATTTTATAAATATTCTTCAAATACAAGCGATGGAATTGCGTTGTAACATTTCATCAGAAAAAACAAATAATGATGGAATGGCCCGTTCCTATTTTATAAAGGCCGGGCTCTTCAACTAAAAAACAGCATTAGCACATGAAAATTAAAAATTTGTTGCCCCTAACAGGTTGTGTTTTACTACTAATTATTGGCCTTTCAGCTTGCCAAGAGGACGTTAGCTCCATAGGATCGGAAATTTTGGGCGAAGAAACCCCGAATGGGATTTTGGATGATTCGCACACCCTTGTTTCCTATAGCCGCAAGTTAGGACCTGTGCAGAGCAATAGGTTGCCTTCCTACCAATTGGGGGTCTATAACGACCCCGTGTTCGGAAAAAGCACAATCAGCCTCCTTTCCCAGCTCACCCTGCAATTGGTGGATCCAAAGTTTGGGGAAAATCCCTTATTGGATAGTGTATATGTCTATCTACCATTCTACAGTACGGGCACCACTGTGGACAGTGTTACTACCTACACCCTGGATTCTATTTACGGCAATTCGCCCATTGATGTGGATGTTTTTTCCTCCAATTATTTTTTGAGGGATTACGATCCAAATTCAAATTTTCAGAAACTCCAAGATTATTATACCGATCAGGGAAGTGTGTTTGAACAGAATTTAGGAACGCAACTCGGCGCTGCAGCAAATTACGTTCCGAGCGATAAAGGGTTTGTGCTTCGAAAAGGAACGGATGACGAGGAACAACTCGGGCCGGGGCTTCGCGTTAAATTGGATTCCACCTTTTTCCAAAACAATGTCCTGAATATGGAAGGCACCGAGGAACTTCGCAACAACAACAACTTTAAAAATTTCCTCCGCGGAATTTACTTTCAGGTAAGTAGTGCCACCAATAACGGAAGCCTCTTTATTTTTGACCAAACCAAGGCCAACATTTCCATCTATTATTCCGCAGACGACGATTCCAATCCGGACGAGCGCGAAAACAAGGTTTTCAAATTAAATTTTGGGGGCATCTGCGTTAATACCTTCGAAAATGAACTTTCGCCGCAGATCCAAACCGCCATTGAAAACCCAAATATTGAAACGGGTGAGGAAAACCTGTATTTAAGGGGTGGCGACGGAATTATTTCAGTAGTCGAGCTTTTCGGAAAAGATCTTGACAACAACGGCGTGGCGGATGAACTGCAAGTGCTTCGCGACAAAAAATGGATCGTTAATGAAGCCAATTTGATTTTCTACGTAAACCAGGATCTAATGACGGGCGGCGCCACCGAACCCGAACGTATTATGATCTACGACCTTAAAAACAGCAATGTGCTGGCAGACTATTTGGTGGATCAAACCAACGGGCTGGAACCCCTAAACGCCTTTACCAACCATTTTGGAAGGCTGGAAAGGGGCAGCGATGGCAACGGCAAGTTTTATAAAATGAAAATTACGGACCACATCAGCAACCTTATCAATAAAGACAGCACGAACGTACCTTTAGGAATTGTAGTTTCGCAAAACGTAGC
Organism: Aequorivita sp.; assembly: GCA_048265145.1. Classification (GTDB taxonomy): domain Bacteria; phylum Bacteroidota; class Bacteroidia; order Flavobacteriales; family Flavobacteriaceae; genus Aequorivita. Next base: position 27,182 of record JBLXCF010000005.1, on the reverse strand, counting down.
CATCAGAACCACGCAGAATCTTAAAAACCCCATGGAACCCAATATTGAACAGGTGCCATCGGGAATGCTTGTATCTCCTGAGGGAACAATTTTGTACGGAAATGCAACCGCTAACGAAGAGAAAAGACTAAAACTCCAAATTTATTACACAGAACCCAAATAACCCCAAATTATGTGTGGAATTGTAGGCTATATAGGCAAAAGAGAGGCATACCCAATTATTCTGAACGGTTTAAAAAGGTTGGAATACCGAGGCTATGACAGTGCCGGGATTGCACTTTTTGACGGCACGGACATCCAACTTTGCAAAACCAAGGGCAAGGTGGCAAGTCTTGAGGAAAAGGCCGAAAAGGAAATTTCCCGAAAAGGAAGCCTGGGCATTGGCCACACCCGTTGGGCCACCCATGGCGTGCCGAATGACGTAAACAGCCATCCACATTACTCCAACAGTGGCGATTTGGTGATGATACACAACGGGATTATTGAAAATTACGATTCCCTGAAAAAGGAATTGCTGAAACGCGGTTATACTTTCACCTCTGATACTGACACGGAAGTTTTGGTAAATCTTATTGAGGATATACAGAAAAACGAAAACGTAAAATTGGGCAAGGCGGTCCAAATAGCCTTGAACCAAGTGGTGGGCGCCTATGCCATCGCCCTTTTCGACAGAAAAAAACCAGACGAAATTGTGGTTGCAAAATTGGGCAGCCCCTTGGCCATTGGCATCGGGAAAGACGAATTTTTTGTGGCCAGCGATGCCTCTCCCTTTATTGAATTTACCAACAACGCTATTTATCTTGAGGACGAGGAAATGGCCATTATCCGTTTGGGCCGTGATGTGAAGGTCCGAAAAATAAAGGACGACAAACTGGTGGCCCCATACGTTCAGGAACTGCAGCTCAATTTGGAACAAATTGAAAAAGGAGGCTATGACCATTTTATGCTGAAGGAAATCCACGAGCAACCTGCCGTTATTAAAGACACCTACCGTGGCCGGCTCCTTGCCGACAAAGGCATTGTAAAACTTGGTGGCCTGGAAGACTACATTGAAAAATTCATCAACGCGGACCGAATTATTATCGTGGCCTGCGGCACCTCGTGGCACGCCGGTTTGGTAGCGGAATATATATTCGAAGATTTGGTCCGCATTCCCGTGGAAGTGGAATACGCATCGGAATTTCGATATAGAAACCCCATTATCTCTGAAAATGATGTGGTCATTGCCATTTCCCAAAGTGGGGAAACAGCCGATACCCTTGCCGCCATTAAATTGGCCAAATCCAAAGGCGCGTTTGTGTATGGCGTTTGTAACGTGGTGGGTTCCACCATTTCAAGAGAAACCCACAGCGGCACCTACACGCACGCCGGGCCGGAGATTGGAGTGGCCTCTACCAAGGCTTTCACCACCCAAATAACAGTATTGGCAATGATCGCTCTTCGTTTGGCCAAGGCCAAAGGAACGATCTCGCACCGCGATTTCATGCTTTATCTTCACGAACTGGAACTAATTCCTACCCACGTTGAGGAGGCGCTCGAAACTGAAAATAAAATAAAGGAAATTGCCTCTGTTTTCAAGAATGTGCGCAATTTTCTTTATTTGGGAAGAGGCTACAACTTCCCAGTAGCACTGGAAGGAGCGCTAAAATTAAAGGAGATTTCATACATACACGCCGAAGGCTATCCCGCTGCCGAAATGAAGCACGGGCCCATCGCATTGATCGACGAGCAAATGCCCGTAGTGGTCATAGCCATAAAAAGCGACCATTACGACAAAGTGGTGAGCAACATCCAAGAAATAAAGGCCAGAAAAGGAAAGATTATCGCGGTAGTTTCCGAAGGTGATACCGCCGTTCGGGAAATGGCGGATTATGTAATGGAAGTTCCCCACACCCCAGAAGCGCTGTCGCCATTGGTAACCACCATTCCGCTACAATTGCTGTCGTATCATATTGCAGTTATGCTGGGCAGAAATGTGGACCAACCTCGAAATTTGGCAAAATCGGTTACTGTGGAATAATTCAAAGTTGTAGGTTTTAGGTTGCAAGTTTTACATATTTTCAACTTCCAACTTTCTATTACCAATTTCCTATTTAAATTGATACTTTTATTCTATGAAAGTCATCAACCTCATTTCCGGCCCGCGAAACCTTTCCACGGCTTTAATGTATTCTTTTGCCCAGCGGGAGGACACAACAGTTTTGGACGAACCTTTTTACGGCTATTATCTTAAAAATGCTCCTTTGGAAAATGAGCATCCCTCGCAAAAGGAAGTTTTACAAACCATGGAGCTGAACGAGGAAAAGGTAATTGAAGGCATAAACCAACTTTCCTTAAAAAAGCGGGTTTTCGTAAAAGGAATGGCGCACCATTTTTTGACGGATTCGCCAGAATTTATTTTGAATTGGGAAAATGTGATTTTAATTCGGCATCCCAAAAAATTGATTGCCTCTTTTTCAAAAGTAATCCACACGCCCACTTTAAACGATATTGGAATTAAAAAAGCTTCGGAACTATTTTTATTTCTGCAGAAAAAAGGAAAAACCCCAATCGTTATCGACAGCGATGAACTTCTGAAAAACCCCGAAATCTATTTAAAAAAACTCTGCGATTTGCTACAAATACCTTTTTCAGTAAAAATGCTACGGTGGAAAAAAGGAGGCATCCCCGAAGATGGTATTTGGGCAAAACATTGGTACGGAAACGTGCACAATTCCGAAGGGTTTGCGGTGCAAAAAAGCAGTTCACAGCCTTTGCCGGAACGTTTGGAGCCTTTACTAAATAAGGCTTTGCCTTATTATGAAACTTTAAAAAATAATATTTTATATAATTGAAGTTTAATAAGAAACTTCATAATTCATAATTCATAATTCATAATTCATAATTCATAATTCATAACCCATAATTCATAACCCATAACTCATAACTAAAAATAATGCTTCAAAAATCCAACCCCAAAAACGACAACATTCAGGTTTTTATAAAAGACAGATTATTTCCACGCAGCGAAGCAAAAGTCTCCGTTTTTGACAGTTCCGTGCAAGGTGGCGATGCTGTTTGGGAAGGATTGCGCGTTTATCCCGAAGGCGTTGTTTGTTTGGACAAACACTTAACGCGCTTACAGGAGTCGGCTAAAACCTTGATGTTCGCAGATATTCCTTCAAAGGAATATATCAAAAAAGCAATAAAGCATACCCTCGAAGCCAACGGTATGAATGATGATACCCACATTCGCTTAACGTTGACTCGAGGCGAAAAAATTACCAGCGGAATGGATCCACGGCTCAACCAAAAGGGTTCATGTTTGATTATTCTTGCGGAATGGAAACCGTTGGTATATGACAATGACCACGGCATAAAAGTAATAAGCACCAGCCAACGCCGAAACTCACCTCAGTTTTTGGACAGTAAAATCCACCACAACAATTTGCTCAATAATATTATTGCGAAAATACAGGCCAACGTGGCAGGAAAGGACGCCGGACTGATGCTGGACGAACGCGGTTTTGTGGCCGAGCTTAACGGCAGCAATCTTTTTATGGTGAAAAATGAAAAAGTTGTTACGCCTTTTGCACACGCCTGTCTTCCCGGAATAACACGGAATTCAGTTATTGAAATGTGCAAAAAGCATGATATTGAAATTTCCGAAGCCGATATTACCCTATCCCAATTCTATAATGCCGACGGCGTTTTCGCAACGGGAACAATGGGCGAGCTTACCCCCATTGTAGAAATTGATGGACGCAGTATTTCCAAAGATGATTCACTTCAGAAAAAAATAATTTCCCTTTTCAAAAAAGAGGTTCGTGGATTATGTGAAAAGCTCGATTAACTTTGACAAAGCTTTATACTTTGTCAGAGATGATTTCAAGTATGTCCCGATAGCGAGCGGGATGTCGAAGACCTGCCTTGCACTTCGACAAGCTCAGTGAGACAATTTTTCTACCATTCAACATTGAAAATGGTATTCGATTGAACAGGTTAATATTCTTCAATTTTTTCAACTTTCGCTTTGCAATTTTAAACTATAAAAAACTATCTTTGCACCGTTTAAAACAGGGGTGGTTTTTTTGCCCTTAGTTAACTAAAAAATAAACAGTTACTTATGTCACAGGTTACAGGAAAAGTTGCACAGATTATTGGTCCGGTGGTGGACGTTGCGTTCGACGGCGGCGCTGAACTTCCAAAAATATACGATTCGTTGGAAGTAAATTTCAACGGAAACAAGTTGATACTTGAGGTGCAGTCGCATATTGGCGAGAATATGGTCCGCACCATTTCGATGGATTCAACCGATGGATTGAGCCGCGGGGTTGAAGCCATTGCAACCGGCGCGCCAATCCAAATGCCCATTGGCGAGGATGTTTACGGGCGTCTTTTCAACGTAATTGGTGATGCTATCGACGGTATCGGAAACCTGCCAAAAGCTGGCGATAAAGGACTTCCAATTCACCGTGAGGCTCCAAAATTTGAAGATCTTTCCACTTCTACCGAAGTGCTGTTCACAGGTATTAAAGTAATCGACCTTATTGAGCCTTATGCAAAAGGTGGTAAAATTGGTCTTTTCGGAGGTGCAGGTGTTGGTAAAACAGTACTTATCCAAGAGTTGATTAACAATATTGCAAAAGGCCACGGGGGTCTTTCCGTTTTCGCCGGTGTAGGTGAACGTACCCGTGAAGGGAACGATTTGCTTCGCGAAATGCTTGAATCGGGTATTATAAAATACGGTGACGACTTTATGCACTCCATGGAAAATGGCGGTTGGGACCTTTCAAAAGTTGACAAAACTGCAATGAAGGAATCGAAAGCTACTTTCGTGTTCGGACAGATGAACGAGCCACCTGGAGCACGAGCCCGTGTGGCACTTTCAGGTCTTACCATTGCTGAGTATTTCCGTGATGGCGCTGGCGACGGACAAGGAAAGGACGTACTTTTCTTCGTAGATAACATTTTCCGTTTTACGCAAGCGGGTTCTGAGGTTTCCGCACTTCTTGGGCGTATGCCTTCCGCGGTGGGTTACCAACCAACTTTGGCAACAGAGATGGGGGCGATGCAAGAGCGTATTACTTCAACAAAAAGAGGTTCCATTACTTCGGTTCAGGCGGTTTACGTACCTGCGGATGACTTAACGGATCCGGCACCTGCAACCACCTTTGCCCACTTGGATGCAACGACCGTACTTTCACGTAAAATTGCCGAGCTTGGTATTTATCCAGCGGTGGATCCATTGGATTCTACCTCTCGAATCCTTACCGAATCAATCCTTGGGAAAGAGCACTACGCTTGCGCCCAAAGAGTAAAGGAGCTTTTACAGCGTTATAAGGAATTACAAGATATCATTGCGATTTTGGGTATGGAAGAACTTTCCGAGGATGATAAATTGGCAGTAGGCCGTGCACGCCGTGTGCAACGTTTCCTTTCACAGCCTTTCCACGTAGCGGAGCAGTTTACAGGTATTCCAGGCGTTTTGGTTGATATTAAGGAAACCATCAAAGGTTTCAACATGATTATGGATGGTGAATTGGACCACCTGCCAGAAGCCGCTTTTAACCTAAAAGGAACCATAGAGGAAGCGATCGCCGCTGGCGAGAAAATGCTTGCTGAAGTTTAAAATAGATTTTAGATTTGAGATGTGAGATAATAGATTTTCTCACGTCTCATATCTCACATCTCAATACTAGAAAATATGTACTTAGAAATAGTAACCCCAGAAGCATCCTTAGTTGCCGGTGAAGTGGAGAGCGTAACGGTTCCAGGCGTTGAAGGCGAGTTTCAGATGCTCAACAACCACGCGCCAATAATTTCCGTTTTGCAGGAAGGAAAAGTGAAATTTAAAGGAAACCCAACCATTGCGGAAGGTTTTCAAAAGAAATTTACGCAGGAAGACGGGAAATGGGTACTGCAAATTTCTGGCGGCACTGTTGAATGTAACAACAACCGTGTGATGGTTTTGGCAGATTAAAAGCTATCTTGTTTAAATATTTAAAAATGCTTCCTCTATTGGAAGCATTTTTTATTTTTGGTAATATTTCACAACAAAATGGAACAAAAAGAAATATTAATTTCCCAAGGCAATCGACCATTTTGGCAGATTATACTGGCTGCTCTTTTCTTTACGGGAATGCTTATTAATCTATATTTTTTCTTCAACACTTTTAATATTTATGAATCTACAAAAAAGGTTAGAGGTTCAATAAGCTACTTGGAAATAGCTATTTTTTTGTTCGGAGGAGGAATTAGTTTTTCCATTGTTCGTGATTATCACTTCAATTTTAAAGAAAAGAAATATAAGATTTTATTTTGTGTAGGTCCAGTGAAAATTGGCAGCTGGAAAAAATTTAAAAATCTAGAGTATATTTCAGTTTACAGAAACAAAAAAAATTTCTTTGAAATAAATCTGTGGTATGACCGAAATAGGCACTTCAATCTTGCTATTCAAAATAAGGCTGATATTGCTCTTATTATAGGCAAAGAATTGGCGAAAAAGTTGAAAATTGAATTATACGATGCCACAGATCCCCACAATCCAAAATGGGTTGATAATTTAAAAACTTAAAGTTATATTAACATCACCCCCAACAATAAAGTGAGATTTGTAAATTTGCCTGTTCAAGAAAATTATGCAACTACAGCAAATAGACAGGGTAAAAACTATTACCAAAGAAGATTTTCTAAAACACTACTTTAAACCTCAAAAACCCGTTGTAATTGAACGGTTTATTGAGGACTGGCCTGCATATACCAAATGGAATCTAGATTATATGGCGAATGTTGCCGGCGATAAAATAGTCCCGCTTTACGACAACCGCCCCGTGAGCCACAAAGACGGTTTCAACCAGCCACACGCCAAAATGAAAATGGGCGAGTATGTGGAATTGCTGAAAAAAGAACCCACCAAATACCGCATCTTTCTTTGGAATATCTTAAAGGAGGTGCCCCAACTGCAAAAGGATTTTACCTTTCCGGATTTTGGTCTTAAACTGATGAAAGGCTTGCCGATGCTCTTTTTTGGTGGAAGGGATTCTTACACCTTTATGCACTACGACATCGATCTGGCGAATATTTTCCATTTTCATTTTCAAGGGAAAAAGGAAGTGATTCTTTTTGACCAAAAACAGAACGATTTTCTTTATAAAATTCCACTTTCGCTGATTACGCGGGAAGACATCGATTTCCACAATCCCGATTTGCAGAAATGGCCTGCGCTGAAAAAAGCGAAAGGATATATCGCTAATTTGGAACACGGCAATGTGCTGTATATGCCCGAAGGATATTGGCATTATATGCGCTATCTTACGCCCGGTTTTTCCATGAGCCTGCGCGCCATTGCCCGCAACCCGAAAAATTTGGCAAAGGCCATTTACAACATTGCCATTATGCGCTATTTTGACCAATTGATGCGCAAACTGAAAGGCCAGAAATGGATTGATTGGAAAAACGAACAAGCGATTATACGCACCCATAGGGCACTCTAAATTTCATAGATTTCAGTATCTTTCCAATAAAACTTTTGTAATGAAATATTTTGCAACCTTCCTTGCGCTATTTTTCGCGCAACTTCTGTTTTCACAAGCTTATTCGGGTGCAGGCGATGTGAAATTCCAGATTGGCGCCAACATCCAAAACAACGGCACCGGGATTATGGGTAGCCTTGATTTTGGCGTGGGCGAGAACATTTCGCTGGGCGTGGCCTCGGTCTATCTTTTGGGCGTTGACAAAATTACAAATGAGGATGGCGACGAAGAACCGTTTGCAAAGTTTGAGGATCGCTTTGATTTCCGTGCCCGCTTCAACGCCAATCTCGGCAATGTGATAAACGTGGATGAAAAGTTCGATGTATATCCCGGGCTTTACGTAAGCCTAAAGAACTTTGGCGGGCATTTGGGTGCTCGCTACTTTTTTACCAGCGGATTTGGGCTTTTTACCGAAGTAAGCGTTCCTATTTCAAAATACAATACAGATTCTTTAACACCTGCGGAAAAACTGCACAACCAGGTTGCGGTAAATGTTGGGGCATCTTTTAATATTTAATTCCCTTTAAAACAATGGCGCAAGTTTGAAACTCGCGCCGTTGTAGCTATTCTTCAAGAAAGATAGATTCGATTGGCAATTCAAATAATCTTGAAATCTTAAAAGCTAGTGGTAAGCTAGGGTCAAACTTTCCAGTCTCTATTGCATTTATGGTCTGCCGAGACACTTCAACCTCAGCTGCCAGTTCAGCCTGGGTCATATTATGCTCTGCGCGTAGTACTTTTATTCGGTTTTTCATTTGTATCTATTTAGGCCTATAAAAGTTGCTATTATATACGTTATCCCAATAAGCATAACTAAGTGCGCTATTTCCGCATCAAAGCCTATAATATTTGCTTGATCCAGCATCGAGTAGCTCAAGCCACCCACGATACCAACGCCCAAGGCGATAGCCATGGCGTCCATACTTACCTTTCGTTGCATTTCGTCGAGCCCGTTAAGATACTTTCGGTTCATCAATATCATTCCCACGCCGATAAGTGTATTTATTATTATAAATAAAATCGAGAGTGCAGCATTGTCTTTCCAAAAATAGATTTGGCCAAATGACGCTATTGCCATAGTTACTACCCACCCTAGGGTCCAATAGCCCAAGTGTCTTGTATTCTTTTTTGCGGTGGCTTCCCATTCATTCTGTGTTGTCTTCATAAGTAAAATATATTTGATATTATGTAAAGTTTTATTGACGCAAAGATATAATTTTTTTTCAAATGTCAAGTTTTATTTACATAAATAAATTTATTTTGAAATTTCGTTTACCTTTTCATATACCAATTCTGGCTCCCACCCGCGATAAAATAGATAATCTGCAAGTTTTTTTCTTCTTTTCTGAATGTTTTTTTCAGAAACCAATTGAAGTAATCGCTTTTCTACCAAAGCCTCAAAGGTTGTATAGTATTCAGCATCGGGTATTTCCTTTAGGGCAATCTGAATGTTGAATTTTGAAATTTCGCGCAGTTTCAGTTCGTTCACAATCCTATTTCTACCCCATTTCTTCGCCCTAAATTTTCCGCGTGCAAAAGCCTGAGCAAATCGGGTTTCATTCAAAAAATTATTGCGCAGTAAATGATCGATAATTTGGTCCACCGCCGCGGGAATCATCCGCATTTCATACAGTTTTTGATTCACTTCCTTATGGCAGCGCTCTTGGTAGGCGCAGTAGCGCTCCAGTCGTTTGGTAGCTTCTTCAACGGTGTATGTTTTGTGGGAATTCAAAATAGGAATTTAAATTTTAAGTGAAGATAAAACTTTTTGTTTCCGCAGAAAAGAACCAAGAGCCACGAACGCTTCGCTACACGAGCCAAGACAATAATATCCAAAGAATCAATAGAAATCAACAGCCCACAAAAAAACCCCTTCCGAAGTGAGCCTTCAAAAGGGGTTTTAGTTATTTTATCAATCCACCATCTTTGTCGTGGAAGTGATATTCGAGATAGGTATAGGCATCCCGGGGCTGGATCTTAACCCATTTTTTGTGCTCCAAAAACCATTTGGTGCGCACACTGGGAAAGCCTTTTGTTAAAAATGCCGCTATAAAAGGATGCGTGTTCAGCGTTATCTTTTTATAGTCTTTCTTAAAGAGACGTTTTACCTCTTCGTTGATTCTGTTGATAACAACGATGGGCGCCTCAATCTCGCCATTTCCGCCATTGCTGGGATCTTCCTCCCTCGTTTTGATATTCATTTCCGGCCTCACGCGCTGGCGCGTTATCTGTATCAAACCGAATTTGCTTGGCGGGAGTATTTTGTGCTTTGCCCTATCATCCTTCATCTCGTCGCGAAGGTGGTTGTAGAGCTGTTTGCGGTGGTTGGCATTGGCCAGATCGATAAAATCCACCACAATAATTCCGCCCATATCGCGCAACCTAAGTTGTCTTGCCACCTCGGAGGCCGCAATCATGTTCACTTCCAGCGCGGTGCCTTCCTGTGTTTTTTGCTTGTTGCTCCGGTTTCCGCTGTTCACGTCTATCACGTGCATGGCTTCGGTGTGTTCTATCACCAAATAGGCGCCTTTACTACCTGATACTGTTTTCCCGAAGGAAGTCTTGATTTGCCGTTCAATTCCGAATTTCTCAAAAATCGGCACGTTGGAATCATAGAACTTTACGATATTTTCCTTTTTCGGTGCAATTTCCTGCACATAATCTTTTATTTGCAAGTATAGGGTTTCATCGTCAATATGTATGGCGGAGAATGAATCGTTGAACATATCGCGGATGAGGGATGCGCCCCTGTTTAACTCGCTCAGCACTTTTGAAGGGTGGTGCGCCCCTTGTAGCTTCTTACACATCGCCGTCCAGCGATCCATAAGGTTTTGCAAATCCTTGTCCAGTTCTGCTACTTTTTTGCCCTCGGCCACGGTGCGTATAATAACGCCAAATCCTTTTGGTTTAATGCTCGTAATCAAGCGCTTCAACCTGTCTTTTTCTTCGTTGCTTTCAATTTTCTGTGAAACGGAAACGCGGTCTGAAAACGGAACCAGCACAATATACCTCCCGGCTATGGAAAGCTCGGAGCTAATGCGTGGTCCTTTGGTGGATATGGGTTCTTTTACAATTTGAACCAAGATGGATTGATTGCTCTTTAAGGCATCATTCAGGTTGCCGTGCTTATCAATCTCTTTTTCGAACGGAAAGTTATTCAAGGAATAATCCTTTAATTTGCCGGAGCTTACGCTTTTTACAAATTTTAATTGCGACAGCACTTTGGGCCCGAGATCGTGATAGTGCAAAAAACCATCTTTCTCGTACCCAACGTTCACAAAGGCGGCGTTCAGCCCGGGGACTGTTTTGCGGATTTTGGCAAGAAAAATGTCGCCAACCGTAAAATTGTTGTCCTCTTCCTCTTTGTGGAGCTCTATCAGCTTTCCATCCTTTAGAAGGGCAAAATCAACTTCTTGTGAACCGGACCTAATAAATAATTCGTAGTTCACGTTACATTAATTTTGTGGTCCCGTTCCGATAGCTATCGGAATTTCGGGACGAATTAAACAATATTTTCTACAGGTTTTCTTAAAAAACCCGGCGAAACTGCGTTCGGCCAAAAGCCAGCCGCGGCAATTTCATTTTCAAAGAACGATTTTATCGTTTGTTTTCTTCGGAGCGTGCTTAAACGCACAATTCCCGGAACACTTTTAAAACAGAAAAAGTAGTTTAGAAACTACTTTTTCTTTTTGTGGCGGTTAGCGCGACGACGCTTTTTACGCTTGTGGGTCGCTACCTTATGTCTTTTTCTTTTTTTACCACTTGGCATACTAAAGTTTTTTTTAATGCCCCTTCCCGAAGCCTCGGAATGGAACGGGTTAGAATTATTTTACGTCCACGTTGGTCTTAACGCCTTCAACAAATACCTTGGCAGGTTTAAAGGCCGGAATATTGTGGGCTGGTATTTTGATTGTTGTGTTTTTTGAAATATTTCTTCCGGTTTTCTCGGCCCTGGTCTTGATGATGAAACTACCAAAACCTCTTAAATAAACGTTGTCACCACTTTCCAAGGAATTTTTTACTTCATCCATAAAGGTTTCAACGGTAGCTTGAACTTCGTTCTTTTCCATTCCTAATTTTTCTGAAATCTTCGCTACGATATCTGCTTTCGTCATTACTTTTAAATTTTAATTAATCTTCTTTTACTCAATTTTTTTTTAGAGACCGCAAATATACATATTTTAAAATCAATAATTCAAACCATAATCCTTTAAAATTTAATGGGATATAATTTAATTTTACCCAATGCCCGAAAACCCTTCCGTTTTTTCCAATAAACTCATTGCGTGGTATTTACAGCACAAGCGCGATTTACCGTGGCGGGCCACAACCAATCCATACCACATTTGGCTGTCGGAAATTATGCTGCAGCAAACGCGTGTTTTGCAGGGCCTGCCCTATTATTTAAAATTTGTGGAAGCCTATCCCACAATAGCAGATTTGGCAAATGCCCCAGAGGATGCCGTTTTAAAACTCTGGCAAGGTTTGGGCTATTATTCCCGGGCGCGGAACCTGCACGCCACGGCAAAACAGATCGCCAATGAAATGGACGGCGCTTTTCCGAACAATTACAAGGAACTATTGCAGCTAAAAGGCGTGGGCGATTATACCGCCAGTGCCATTGGGAGCATTTGTTTCAACCTTCCCGAAGCCGTTGTTGACGGAAATGTGTATCGGGTGCTTTCGCGCGTTTTTGGAATTTTTACACCTATAAATACAACCGCCGGCCAAAAGCATTTCAAAAGCCTGGCCCAAGAGTTGATTGATGAAAAAAATCCCGGAACTTTCAACCAGGCCATTATGGAGTTTGGCGCGCGCCACTGTGTACCGCAAAATCCAGATTGCGAAAACTGTATTTTTAATAGCAATTGTGTGGCATTTCAGCAGAAAAAAGTTTCAGAATTGCCCGTAAAGATAAAGGCAAATCCCGTTAAGAAAAGATATTTCAACTATTTGGTTATCGTTTCGCAAAATGAAAAAACCTTGCTTCAACAGCGCAGGGGAAAAGGAATTTGGCATAAATTGTATGAGTTTCCATTAATTGAAACTTCGGAAGAAATCAACATTTCGACATTGAAAAAACTACCGCAGTTTCAAGAATTTTCAAAAAAAATAAAAATTGAATCCATCACCTTATACAATGAGAAATCGGTAGTGCACAAATTATCGCATCAACATTTAAACACGCGATTTTGGATTATTGAAACTTTCCGCCTCGGCGGACAGGCGGAAGCAAATGACGGCACCATTCCAATTCCCGAGGTGAAAAATTACGCAGTCCCCGTTTTGATCGAAAATTTTGTTTCTGAATTTTTTAGGAACTATTAAAAAACTATCGTTTTTCTAAACAAAACCATTCATATAAAAATTTAAAAAATCATTATATTTAAAACGCAAAATCTACCTTTGCAAAAATTGAAAAAGAATTAATTATGAACGGAACATTGAACAAAGTAATGTTGATTGGGCATACTGGCGATGATGTGAAAATGCATTATTTTGAAGGCGGAAACAGCTTGGGCCGATTTCCACTTGCCACCAATGAAACCTATACCAACAAATCCACAAACGAGCGGGTAACCAATACGGAATGGCACACTATTGTGGTGCGGAACAAAGCTGCGGAAATCTGCGAGAAATATCTTAAAAAGGGCGACTTGGTTTACATTGAAGGTCGCTTAAAGACCCGCAAGTGGCAAGACGAAAAAGGCGTGGACCGATACAGCACCGAAATCCATTGCACAGATTTCACCTTTTTGTCTCCCAAAGGCGAAAGCAACAGTTCGGCCAATGCCCAAGCTATACAAAACACGCCAAAGGCGCAGACAGCCCAACCCCTGCAGCAAAACAATTCAATTTCTGAGGAAGAGGATGACCTTCCCTTTTAATTTTTAATCTGCCTGCCTAAGGCAGGACAAAACCATCAACTTGGACACAGAGCCCCCTGGTTTATTTTTAGTAAGCGCTTTGGACTTCACCCAAATAACGAGTGTCGTTTTGCTATTCGTTCTGTTGGCGTGTTCGGCCCTGATCTCTGGTGCCGAGGTGGCCTTTTTTTCATTGACGCCATCAGATTTTGAGCTGAACGAGGAAAAATCCATTGCCAAAAAATTGGGCATCGTGCAGCGATTGCTTGCCCGCCCTAAAAAATTGCTCGCCACCATATTGGTGGCCAATAATTTTATAAACATTGCCATAGTACTTCTTTTCGACTCCATGAGCGACGCGCTTTTCTCCGGAATAAAATCGAATTTTTATGGTATTGATGTGCGTTTTATTGTTGAAGTGGGTGTGGTAACTTTCTTTATCCTTCTATTTGGCGAAATTCTTCCTAAAATCTACGCCAACCGAAACCGTATTTCGTTTGCCGTGTTTATGGCCCAGCCGCTGAATGTGCTGGACACCCTGCTCTCTCCCATCAGCCTGCCAATGCGCGCCGCCACCCTCTACCTTAACGAGCGCTACGGCAAGCCGAAATCCAACATTAGTGTGGACCACCTATCCCAGGCCTTAGAGCTCTCCAATAAGGACACCACGCATGAGGAACAACGAATTCTACAGGGAATTGTAACCTTCGGCAATACCGATACCAAACAGGTAATGAAAAACCGGATGGACATTTTTGCGCTCAGCGAGGAACAATCCTTTAAGGAAATCCTTCCCGAAATTATTGAGCACGGCTATTCGCGGATTCCTATTTATAAAGACAGTATCGATAACATTACCGGAATTCTATATGTAAAGGATTTAATTCCCTACACCGAGCGCAAGGTGCTGGATTGGAAGACCCTTAAACGCGAGGCTTATTTTGTTCCGGAAAACAAGAAGCTGGACGACCTGCTCAATGAATTTAAGGAAATGAAGATGCACCTGGCCATAGTTGTGGACGAATACGGTGGAACGAGCGGACTTATTTCCTTGGAGGATATTATAGAAGAAATCGTGGGCGAGATAAGCGACGAATTTGACGACGAGGACCTGATTTTTTCAAAATTGGACGACAACACCTTTATTTTTGAGGGCAAAACCCCATTAAAGGATTTCTACAAAGTGATAAAACTGGAGGATCCCGAAATTTTTGAGGACGAAAAAGGCGAGGCCGAAACACTCGCCGGTTTCCTTTTGGAAATTTCAAAAGGCTTTCCTAAAAAGAACGAAGTACTATCCTTCCACAATTATGCGTTTACCATTGAAGCGTTTGAGGGAAAACGCATCAAACAAATTAAACTTAGCATTGAAAATTCATAGTCTCTTTTTCGGCATACTTGCGTTCGTCTTCCTTTTTGTGTCCTGCAAGGATGATCATTTGGTGAAACCCGCTGCCATGCTGAGGTTGGAATATCCGCAGCCCAGCTACCATACTTTAAAATCTAACTGTCCTTTTTCCTTTGCCGTAAACGACCATACCTTTTTGGATCATAAAAAACGCTGCGATCTGAATATACGGTATCCAAAAATGCGCGCCACCCTTTATTTAACCTACAATAACGTTACAAACAACAATTTGGATTCCCTGCTGCGCGATGCCCAAAACCTGGCCTATGACCATACCATAAAAGCCAACAGCATTCCGGAACAACCCTTTGTGAACCCAGACAAAAAAGTGTACGGAATGTTCTACATGATAAACGGCAATGCAGCCACCCAAGCGGAATTTTATGTTACGGACAGCATAACCCATTTTTTGAACGGAGCACTCTATTTTGACGCCAAACCCAATTTTGATTCCCTGTATCCCGCCGTGGTTTATCTTCGGGAGGACATTCGCAAATTGATGGAAACCCTGGAGTGGAAATGACAACCCAAAGAGGTGTGGTCCAAAAAGTTAACAAACCCTTCACACATGCTACGGCAAGTTTTTGTAACTTTTGGCTACAAAACTTTCAGCCATGTTTAAAGTATATTCCCGATACGGTGTATGGATTGCATTAATCCTGATAATTTATTTTCTACTTTTAAAATTAATCGGTCTGCACCAATACCCGGTTTTAAGTGCAGCCAACGGCTTGATTTTTGCCGTCGGAATTTACTTGGCGCTTAAAAAATACGGCTCCCGGAAAAACAATTTAAAATATGAAAAGGGATTTGAGGTGGGCCTGCTTTCCGGCGGAATAGCCTCCTTGCTTTTCACTTTCTTTATGGCCATATATATGTACCAAATTGACAATGAATTTGCCGTGGAAATCCTGAACAATTGGAATCTTGAATACAACTTGGGGACCTTAATGCTGTTGCTCACCATTTTGATCATGGGTTTTGCAACCACGCTGGTGCTGACCCTAACCTATATGCAACTTTTAAAAAGAAGTTGGAACACCAGGGATGGCAACAGGAATACACTTTAATATCCGAGGAATAGTTCTTAGAATTTTTCCACCCCGATCCCTTTGTCGAAATAGACCATAAAAGATTAAACAGAAACACTTTGTGGTTTCCTTTTTAAAATTTATATTTGCACCCGCTTTTACCCTACGGTAAAAGCATTTTGTTTAACCAATTTATAAACGATTCGCTATGTATGCAATTGTAGAGATAGCAGGGCAGCAAGTTAAAGTTGCGAAAGACCAGAAGGTTTTTGTCAATCGTTTGCCAGTTGAAGAAGGAAAAAAAGTGTCTTTTGACAATGTACTTCTTATTGGCGACGGAGACAAGGTTACCATTGGCGCCCCCGCTATAGACGGCGCTCAGATAGGAGCTAAAGTCGTAAAACACCTAAAGGGTGAAAAAGTTATTGTTTTCAAAAAGAAGAGACGAAAAGGTTTCCGCAAGAAAAACGGTCACCGTCAATATCTTTCTGAAATCGTTATTGAGAGCATCGTAGCCTCGGGCGCTACCCCTTCCAAAAAAGAAGAGACCAAAAAAGCCGCTCCCAAGAAGGAAAGCAAACCAACCGCAAAACCAGAAGCCAAAAAGGCCGAGCCCAAAGCAAAAGCCAAAAAGGAGGTAGAAGTTAGCGAAAATTTGGTTACACGTGCCGAGCACCGCGCTGAGGATGCCAATATCGAAATCAACATCGACAAAGTTCTCCACAGCATTGGTACCGCATTAAAAGCCGATGCCGACGATCTAAAATTGATCAACGGAATTGGTCCCGTGTACGAGGAAAAATTGAACGCCCTTGGTATTTATACCTTTGAGCAAATCAGCAAACTAAAAGCCGCAGACCGCGAGGAGCTCGCAGCCATCGACGGTATTACCCGCGAAAAGATAGAAGACGAGGAGTGGGTAAAGCAAGCTAAGGAATTGCTGAAAAACAAATAAACCGAAATCATTAATTAAAACACAGTACCCATGGCTCACAAAAAAGGAGTTGGTAGTTCCAAAAACGGTCGCGAATCGGAATCGAAACGTCTTGGCGTTAAGATTTTTGGTGGACAGGCCGCTATTGCCGGAAATATCATTGTAAGACAAAGAGGATATACGCACCACCCTGGTGAAAATGTATATGGTGGGAAAGACCACACCCTGCACGCAAAAGTGGATGGAGTGGTAAAATTCACCAAAAAGAAAGACAACAAGAGCTACGTTTCCATCGTTCCAAACGCTGAGGCATAGTTTTTAATTTTCAAAATCAAATTAAAGCCTTCATTTTTCGTGAAGGCTTTTCTGTTTTAAGGATTCTTGAGAAAGGAATTGAGGGCTACCGGATCTTTTAGCAGGGTCCATTTTTCGTTCTCGGGATAATGGGAAAGTATAAATTCCGAAGGGTTCACCAAATACCAAAAATTGTCCGGTTTGTTTTCCGATCCGTGGCTTATGGCCCAGGTTATATCCAGCAAATGCCATTCCCCATTTAGCTTTACAACGTTCCATGTATGTTCGGGAGTGGCGCGTTTTGGTGTTTTTGCCGAATATTTTCTGGTGTATCCATGAACCACTTCTGAAACAATCCCCACATCGGCACACATTTTTTTAAAAAGAAATGCATACCCCCCGCAGAGCGCCATTTTCCGTTCCAAAACTTTTTTGATGACGTTTTCCTCCGAAGTATAAATCTGCTTTTGAAGGGTTGCATTTCGCATCAATTCATGGTCGTAGGAAATGTTTTGGGTAATCCATTTATATATCTCAAAAGCCTTTTCGGCATCCGAAGTGGTGTTCCTGGTTAGGTAGAACGACAGCTTTTCCGTAGCTACCGTGGTGGCCCCCTGCTGGGCCGCTACGCTTCGGGGTGCTTTTTCAGGCCCGATTAGGGAACCAATTTGCCCATTGCAACTCCAGCCCATTGCCCAGAAAAGAATACAAACCCCAAGACCAATCTTATTCATTTTGCTCCTTTTAAGAAAGAACGGATTTTATTGGATTATATTGAAAAGGAATATCCGAAAACAAAAAACCCCGCAATTGCAGGGTTTTATGGGCGTTATAAGTTAAAAACTATCCTTTTAAACTCGCGCTCAAATACTCGCGGTTCATTCGGGCTATGTTCTCAAGTGAAATTCCTTTTGGGCACTCAATTTCGCAGGCTCCGGTATTGCTGCAGTTTCCAAAACCTTCCTTGTCCATTTGTGCCACCATATTCAATACGCGCTCTGTAGCTTCAATTCTTCCCTGGGGAAGCAGGGCAAACTGGCTTATCTTAGCGGAAGTGAACAGCATCGCGCTGGCATTTTTACAAGCGGCAACGCAAGCGCCACAACCAATGCAGGTAGCAGCGTTGAAGGACTCATCGGCATCGTGCTTGTTTACGGGAATGGTGTTGGCATCTATGGTATTTCCAGAGGTATTCACGGAGATATAACCTCCGGCTTGTTGAATTCTATCAAACGCGCTTCTATCAACCACCAAATCCTTTATTACCGGAAAAGCCTTGGCTCGGAAAGGCTCAATAACAATGGTATCCCCGTCGTTGAACATACGCATGTGCAACTGGCAGGTAGTTACCAAACGGTCAGGGCCGTGGGGCTCGCCGTTTATTTGAAGCGAGCAACTTCCGCAGATTCCCTCACGGCAGTCGTGGTCAAAAACTACGGGCTCCTCCCCTTTGTTTATAAGACCTTCGTTCAAAACATCAAGCATTTCCAGGAACGACATATCGCCTTCTATTCCGTCAATGGGATAGGTTTTTAGTTCACCTTTTGCTTTATTATTTTTCTGTCTCCAGATTTTTAGTGTTAACTTCATGTTGTTAAAAGTTAATTGTTATTTGTTAATTGTGGCTTCTATAATTTGTCATTTCTCTTTCGATATGCGCAAGAGATAATTTATATACCCATTAAGAACAGCCAAGCAATCATATATTTGTTTTCTAAATTTTTGATATACTTCCTCTGAGATATACTCTTCATCATTTGCAGTAATGAATTGATCCAGCAATTCATATAAGGAACCTCGTGATGTTCTGCAAAACTGAATATTTTCTTTGTAATGAAACCTCCCGTATCCTTCTGAAATATTATGGGTTACCGATCTTGACGCCCTTCTCATTTGTGAAATCAGTTCATATTTTTCAATGTCGGGAAATGTTTTAATTAAATCCTTTACATCGTTCCGAAGCTCCCTTCCCATTTTCCAACAATTCAAGTCTTCAAAACTATTAATATCAGCCATCTTGAACCATTTCCAATTAACTATTGCCTTTTAACATTTAACAATTAACCCTACTTATAACTTCTCGATTTAACCTCAATATTCTCATACTCCAATGCTTCTTTATGGAGAATTTCATTTCCGGGGTCTCCGGTGTATTCCCAGGCGGCTACGTACATAAAGTTTTCGTCGTCGCGCAAGGCCTCTCCTTCCTCGGTTTGGTATTCCTCTCGGAAATGGCCGCCGCAGCTTTCATTTCTATGGAGTGCATCTTTGGCGAACAACTCTCCCAGTTCCAGAAAATCGGCCACGCGGATCGCTTTTTCAAGTTCGGCGTTCATCTCGTCCATTCCGCCGGGCACTTTTACGTCTCTCCAAAATTCCTCGCGCAGCGCCCTTATTTCGGCCATTGCTTCTTGCAATCCTTCCGCATTCCGCGCCATTCCGCATTTGTCCCACATAATTTTTCCGAGCTTTTTATGGAAATGATCTACGGAATGGGTGCCGTTATTGTTTACCAATTTCTCCAAAAGCTCTCGAACCTTGTTCTCGGCTTCATCAAATTCCTTGGTATCGGTGGGTATTTTTCCTGTTTTGATATCTTTTGAAAGATAATCGCCAATGGTGTACGGCAACACAAAATAACCATCTGC
This sequence comes from Aequorivita sp., assembly GCA_048265145.1. Lineage (GTDB taxonomy): Bacteria > Bacteroidota > Bacteroidia > Flavobacteriales > Flavobacteriaceae > Aequorivita. Next base: position 7,486 of record JBLXCF010000005.1, on the reverse strand, counting down.
CAAACCTTGCATCAAGGCCGAAGCGCCCAAGCGGTTTGCGCCGTGGTCGCTAAAGTTGGCTTCACCCGTAACATAACAGCCCGGAATGGTAGATTGCAAATTATAATCTACCCAAACGCCGCCCATAGTGTAATGGACCGCCGGATAGATCATCATTGGGGTTTCGTATGGATTTTCGTCCACAATCTTTTCATACATTTGGAAAAGGTTGCCATATTTATTCTCGATAACCTGTTTGCCGAGTTTTGTAACTTCTTCCTTGCTCGGGTTATGGTTTCCGTGGATTGCTGCCTGCTCTTTTCCGTAGCGTTCAATGGCCGAGGCAAAGTCGAGATATACGGCCTGCCCGGTTTTATTTACGCCATACCCTGCGTCACAACGCTCTTTTGCCGCACGCGATGCAACATCACGCGGCACGAGGTTCCCGAAGGAAGGATACCTTCTTTCCAAGTAATAATCGCGTTCTTCCGCGGACAGGTCGTTCGGTTTTTTCTTTCCATTTCTGATGGCTTCGGCGTCTTCTTTCTTTTTCGGCACCCAAATTCTTCCATCATTTCGAAGGGATTCCGACATTAAAGTAAGTTTACTTTGGTGCTCGCCGGAAACGGGAATACAGGTTGGGTGAATTTGAGTGTAACAGGGATTTGCAAAATATGCCCCTCTTTTATGGATTTTCCAGGAAGCGGTAACGTTGCTTCCCATAGCGTTTGTAGAAAGGAAGAAAACATTTCCATAACCCCCCGAAGCGATGACCACGGCGTGTGCGGAATGTCTTTCAATTTCACCCGAAACCAGATCGCGGGCAATAATTCCGCGGGCCTTGCCGTCCACCACTACCAAATCGAGCATTTCGTGACGGTTGTAGGGCGTTATTTTTCCACGGTTTATCTGGCGGTTCATGGCGGAATATGCGCCCAAAAGCAATTGTTGTCCCGTCTGTCCCTTTGCATAAAAAGTACGCGAAACCAATACGCCCCCAAAGGAACGGTTATCCAGATAGCCTCCGTATTCACGGGCAAAGGGAACGCCCTGGGCCACGCACTGGTCAATAATATTGGCGGAAACCTCGGCCAAGCGGTACACGTTTGCCTCGCGCGAACGGTAATCGCCACCTTTTATGGTGTCATAAAACAATCTGTAATTTGAATCGCCATCGCCCTGATAGTTCTTGGCGGCATTGATACCGCCCTGCGCTGCAATAGAGTGTGCACGACGTGGAGAATCCTGATAGCAGAAGGTTTTTACGTTGTAGCCCAATTCGGCGAGGGTTGCGGCGGCACTTCCTCCGGCCAGCCCGGTTCCTACTACAATTACATCAATATTTCGCTTGTTGGCGGGGTTAACCAGGTTAATATCGTTTTTATGTTTTGTCCACTTATCGGCTAAGGGTCCTTTGGGTATTTTGGAATCTAATACTGACATTGCTTTTTCTTTTAGTGGATTTGATTAAAATGAAGGTAGAGCGCAATAAAAACAAAACCGAGCGGGATGAATATTGCATAGAATTGCGTAAAACCCCTGAGTCCGCGCGAATATTTGTTGCTCCAGCCCATACTTTGGAAGGAAGAGGAAAAGCCGTGCCAAAGGTGAAGCGCCAAGAGCACAAAGGCGAGGCAATATAGCCCTGTGCGCACGGGGCTTTCAAACTTGTGGACCAATTCGGGGTAATAGCGTGTTGGGTCCATCGGATTGCTTTCAATGTATTTGTGCACAATTTCCGGAAACCAAAAATCGTAAAAGTGAAGCCCCAAAAAAGCCAGGATTACGGCACCGCTGATGATCATATTGCGCGAGGCCCAAGTTGAGTTTCTGTTTCCTTTAAAGGATTTGTAACTAATTTGTCTTGCGTTGTTGTTTCTTATTTCAAGCACAATTCCCATAATAAAATGGAAGACTACGCCGAAAATCAATACCGGTTGCAAAATGAACTGCACTAAAATATTGTGGCCCATAAAATGCGACCAACTATTGAAGGTGTCGGGGTCTATCACCGAAGTAAGGTTGATGGTAAAGTGCTGTGCCAAAAACAGTACGAGAAAGAGCCCGGAAAGGGCCATTGCCACTTTTCGTGCAATTGAAGAGGATAGTATTGCCATTATGGTTTTATTTCAAGAATAGTGATACAAAAATACGTTCCAAATGGCTTGTTGCCAAACAATCTGAATTGTTTAAAATCTATTTAGAATCGGTTTAAATACAATCGAGCTATTTGACTTCCAATTCAGAAGTTCCGGATTTCCCGCTCACCAAGATATTCACTTTATATTTTCCTTTCGGAAGAAAATATTTCCCATTTTCAGCCTTTGAAATTTCAGTTTTGCTTTTCTCAAGATAACTTTTGCCTTTTTCGGACATAGTGAGGTCAAAATCTACAACATTTACCCCTTTTTCAGCATCAACTATTACTTGCTGCAGTTTCTCTCCACTTTCAGAAGTAATTGTCATTGTAGCCTTTCCAGCCTGCGGACTGTAAAATTGTATCTTGGTTTTCGGCTCAAACACTTTGCCCCAGGTGCTGAATTTGCTTCCCCAGCGGGATGAAAAGTTTATGGGTTCCATTTCCGCGAGTACCACTTCATCCATCGTTTTGGGATTCAACTTTTGAAGCAATGCAATATCCGCAACATACAGCGACCGCCCGTGCGTGCCCAAAACCAAATGTTTCGCCTCGGGCTGGATTACCAAATCGTGTACCGCAACGTTGGGCAATTCCTTCGAAAAAACCTCCCAGCTTTCGCCGCGGTCCAAGGAAAGATACGCGCCGTTATCGGTCCCCAAATACAACAAATCTTCGTTTAGGGGGTCTTCTTTTATAACATTAACAGGTGAGGCTGGCAGGTTGCTGCCAATATCCGTCCAAGTGGCGCCATAATTTTCGCTCAAATATACATAGGGTTTAAAATCGTCCCAACGGTAGCCGTTCAATGTAACATAAACCCTTTCCTTTTTATGTGAAGAAGCAATCACGCGGCTCACCCACAACTCTTTTGGGAAACTATCTGAAATCTTCGTCCAACTGGCGCCTGCATCCTTTGAAACATGTAGCAGTCCGTCGTCGCTGCCGGCATAGAGCAGTCCAAACTGAAACGGGGACTCACTGATGCTGGTAAGCGTTCCATAGGCTACGTTTCCGGGTTTTCCGCCGTTGGTTAAGTCTTCTGAAATGGCCTTCCAACCATCGCCCTGGTTCATGCTTCGCATTAATTTGTTACCACCTAAATAGAGAATGTCCTGATTGTGCGGACTCAACAAAATTGGTGTTTGCCAGTTGAAACGGTATGGACTGTCGCCCAATTCATGCTTTGGCTGAATGAAAACGGGCTCTCCTCCCTTTCTGTTCAACCTATAATAATTGCCAAACTGAAACCCAGTATAGACTATATCGCTATTTCGGTTGTCAATCTGCACTTGCATCCCGTCTCCGCCCAAAAGGGATTCATAGGGGTATTTGCCGTTATGCAGCCATCCGGGATTTGCCTCATAATTATGCGGCCCAACCCAAACTCCGTTGTCCTGCAGGCCACCGTAAACATTATAATTCTTTTGGTGATCGATATTCACCGAATAAAATTGACCCACCGCAGGGGCGTTGTTCTTTATCCACGTTTTGCCGTCGTCATAGCTTATGTTTACGCCGCCGTCGTTGCCATCAATCAAGTGGCCGGGCATTTTTGGGTTTATCCACAGGGCGTGATGGTCTACGTGCACGTTGTCTGCATCTATGCTTTCAAAGGTCTTTCCGCCGTCTGAAGATTTCAGGATGGGTACGCCATACACATAGATTTTATTGGAATCGTTGGGATCCACATGAATCTTTCCGAAGTAATAGCCATAGGAATAATACAGATCGTCCAGAAAACCTTCGTGGGTTTTTTTCCAGTTTTTTCCGCTATCCGTACTTTTGTATACTTCGGCTCCAATCACTGGAGTGTCAAACAACTGGCTGTTGGCATCTTCGAGATATTTGGCCAAATCTTCGGGTTTAACGGTGCCCACGCGAACCATCTGCTTTACATTTTCGGCGCGGTATTTTTCCTGAAAACCGTTCATTTTCAAAAATTGATTCAGCTTTTTATCGTCCAAATTTAAAAAGGCGGCCACGTCCATGGTTTTGAAATCGTCTTTGGTGAGCATGTCCGTTTCTTCTTTTTTTGGCGCCTCCTTTCGGTGAAATTGGTTGTCCACAATCAAATAAACTGTAGTATCATCAACCACGGCGGTGCCCATCCGGCCCATGCCTTTACCAATGGGCAAGCCACTGTTTTCGTTAGAAACTTTCGCCCAGGTACTTCCCGCATCGTTGCTTTTATAGACCCCGCTGCCCGGACCGCTGCCGTCAAAATTCCACGCCTTTCGGTCTTTGTCCCACGCCGTGGCGTACATGGTATTGAAATTTTTTGGGTTTGCCGAAATTTCAATAATACCCGTTTCGTCATTTATAAAAAGCGTTTTGCTCCAGGTTTTGCCGCCGTCGGTGGTTTTGAAAACGCCGCGCTCGTCGTTTGTTGAATACAAATGGCCCACTGCGCCCACGATGACCTCGTTGGGATTGGAAGGGTTTATAAGAATACTGCTAATGTGGTGGCTGTCCACAAGTCCTACGTTTTGCCACGTTTTTCCTTTATCGTCGCTTTTCAGCAACCCGATGCCGGCATAGGAAGAACGGGAAGCGTTCACCTCGCCCGTGCCTATCCAAATGGTGCCGTTTTGCCAATCTACCGCCACACAGCCCACGTTCTGCGTAGGGCTATTGTCCATTACAGCCGTAAAGGAAGTACCGTTGTTGTTGGTGTGCCAAAGCCCACCGCTGGCGTAGCCTACATAAAACTCGATGGGATTGTTTGGGTTTACGGCAAAATCGACCACCCGGCCGCTCATAATGCTGGGACCAATATTTTTAAAGGGAAGGTTTTTTACCGTAGAAGTTTCCACCAGTTGTGTTTTTTGTTGCAGACCAATTTCTATAACTTCTTTTGGGGTAGCGGGTGGCTGAGCGAAAGCTATCGTCGTAACGAGACAGCACAAAAAAGGAGTAACGATTTTCATACTTGGAAGGTTTTGGATTTGGAAGATAGTAAAACAGGGAAAACCCAGCAATTGTTTTACCCATTTAAAAGGGATTGAGCGTTCCTATTGATTTCAGATTAGGAAAAGTGCCGCAGAATATTTTTTTCAAATAGCTTAGCGCGCAAAACAAATTCTACTCCCCTATACTTCAATATATTTTACTAACTTAGCCATATCCTTTAAAAAGCACTTCCCCCTTAAAATAATTCACCTTCATAAACAAGTGCAAATCCCTAAGAAAATAAGTGCAAGTTTACTAAGCAATAAGCACAACTTTCTACCAAAATTTGTGCTTATTTTTTTTGTTCGTTGCGCATCAAGCCAAAAATTCTCTTAATCAAAATACTTTTTTTAATAAGAGGTATGCCTTATCTTGTTGCCAAATAGTAGGATATGGCAATAAAATACCGGATTACCCGAAGAAAAAACACAATGGATCCCAATAACGCTACGGGATACATTATGCAGGCAGTGGGCCATAGAGAAGTTGATTTGCGCTACCTGGCTTATGAAATAAGCAATATGAGCACCCATACCGAAGGCGATGTTTTGGGGGTTTTGATCATGTTGGTGAAACAATTGAAACACCATTTGGCCGATGGCGAGACAGTGGTTCTTGACGACCTGGGCAGGTTTAAGATTACTTTTCAGTGCAAGGCAGCTCCTAGCCCTGAGTTATTGGGGAAAAACAGCGTTAAGAAATTTGGGGTAAATTTTCTGCCTTCTACCGATTTTAAACGCTGGATGAAAGCCCATTTAAAAGTGCAAAAGGAAAAGAAGCGCTGACTATCTTTTCCGGATAATAAGCACCTCATCATCTGAAAACTCCATCCAGGCCAGATCGTAAATGTAATGGAACATCTTTTTTTGCGAATTGATATGGAAATGGGTGTGGTACTTAAACCGGAATTTTTTCTTCTCCAGCACATTCCTGTAAACCTTTATCTGAGATTTGTTAGGGCCCAACAATTCGGAAAGTATGGAATAGTTGCGCTTTAAATAGCCGTTTATTTCTATGGCTGCCAGTTTGGAAGCATACCGAAGGTGCTTGTGATAGTGGTTTTTGCAGTGGGTGGAACAGAAAATCATATCTGCCCTGCCCCGCAGTGGTTTTTGGCATATTTTACATTTCCTGTCCATATTGTTCCTGTATTTACCGTAAATATAAGCTATTCGTTCCTAACGGTTAAACACACTTATGGGCATATTCTCCTCTATAACAGGACTTTATTTTCACTAATTTTGATAGAAACCAGAAAAATATCGCCATGGAACCTACAAAAACAAACGCCATAATACTATACACGCCGCGCGCCAATGCGGGGCGCATAAAGTTAAAAATTCCCTATGAATTAAAAGCGGAACGGGAGGCCTTTAAAAAGCTGAACGGCACCTTTTACCATTTCAACCAAAAACTGTGGAGTATTGTAAACACCCAGGAAAACCTAAAAAAGGTACAGCATCTTTTTGGAAGCAAACTGGTGATTGAAAACGAGGTGACCCCAACCAAGATGCCGCAATTCAGTCCTTCCGAAAAAACACAGAAGGAGCTGGACCGCAACCACCAAAAAATGGTCTTAAAAGGTTTTAGCACCAGCACCATCCGCAGCTACCAAAGCTGCTTGCTCCAGTTTTTTAGGTATTTCGAGACTGCAGATTTAAGGACCATTACCAAGACCCAGATTGAGGGCTACGTGTTTTTTCTGATCAATAAACACAAAATAGGCGAACAGCAGCAGAATATGGTCATCAACGCCATTAAGTGCTATTATGAGCATACGTTGGAAATGCCGCGGGAATACTATAACATAACCCGCCCCAAGAAGAGCAAGGACCTGCCCAATGTCTTGAGTACTGAGGAAGTAAGGCAGATCATTAACCAGCCTACAAACATAAAGCACCGGGCCATTCTGCACGTTATCTATGGCGGCGGTCTGCGCGTGGGCGAGGTGAGGCGGTTGCGGGTAAAGGACATCCGCAGCGATGACGGCTATATATTCATTAAGGACAGCAAGGGCAAGCGCGACCGGCATACGGTGCTCAGCCCGTTGCTATTGGACCTGTTGCGCGATTATTACCGCCAGCACCGTCCCAGCTATTGGCTATTTGAGGGGCAGGACGGCGGGCAGTACAGCGATAAGAGCATACAGCAAATATACCGGGCCGCGGCCAAGGCTACCAACAGCAATCCTTGGAGCACGCCGCACACCCTTCGGCACAGTTTTGCCACCCACCTTATGGAGCGTGGCGTAAACATACGATACATCCAGAGCGCCCTGGGTCATGCCAGCACGAAGACCACCGAGATTTACACCCGTGTTTTGGGAATAAACAATAAAACATTAAAGAGCCCCTTGGATACCTTGTATGAATCGGTTACATTTGGAAAAAAAGACCCCAATTGACGTTCGCACATGTG
>JBLXCF010000004.1:0-205046 GCA_048265145.1 Aequorivita sp. | reverse complement strand
TAAAAGTAGAATAATTATCTTAAATTTAAACAGTATTATGAGACGAAGTAAATTTTCACCGCAACAGATTGCAAAGATTTTAAAGGAATTCGACAACGGAAAGAGTGTTGACCAGATCAGCCGTGAGCACGGCGTTAGCCCCGCCACCTTTTATAAGTGGCGTTCAAGGTATGCCGGAATGAACTCCAAAGAGCTCAAGCGCCTCAAGGAGCTGGAAGAAGAGAACGCCAGGCTCAAACAGATGTATGCCACCTTGGCCCTTGACCACCAGATGGCCAAGGAGATCATCGAAAAAAAGCTCTAAAGCCCTGGAGGAAGCGAACCATTGCCAAAGAACTTATTCATTACGGCATCTGTAGGGCGTGCCGTGTACTCAACATGAGTAAGAGCGTCTATTATTATAGGCCGTTGCCCAAGGATGACAGCGAGATAGAACAAGCCTTGCAGCAAAAGGCCAAGGAGCACTCCGAAGAAGGCTTTTGGAAGGCCTATGACCGTCTACGCGAAGAAGGGAAGCCTTGGAACCACAAACGTATGCACAGGGTATATGTGGCACTGGGGCTCCCCTTGCACAGAAAGGTAAAGAAACGTTTGCCCGCAAGGGTAAAGGAGCCCCTGGAGGTTCCAAATGAACTCAACCATACCTGGAGTATGGATTTTGTAACGGACGTCCTGGAGAACAAAAGACGCTTTAGGGCATTTAATATAATTGACGATTTTAACAGGGAGGCACTCCATATTGAGGTAGACTTCTCCCTGACGAGCAACCGCGTGGTCTGGGTGCTCAACCACCTTATCAACAAAAAGGGCAAGCCAAAAGAGATACGGATGGACAACGGCCCTGAATTTATAGCCAAGATCGCCTCGGAATGGAGCATGATGCACGATATCGAGTTCAAGCATATACAGCCGGGGAAACCCACGCAAAATGCGTTTGTGGAAAGGTTCAATGGGAGTTACAGAAGGGGGGGTACTAAACAAATACATCTTTGAAAACATAGACCAAGTAAGAGAACAGACGCATATCTGGATGCATGATTACAACCATCATCGCCCACACGATGGGCTGGGTAAAATCCCGCCAATAAAATATGCGGAACTTAATTCTCTTGGGGCTAGCCCCAAGAGAATTAAAAACAATAAGTTTGTAGAAGTATTAGAAGAATGAGCAGTTCTAATTAGGGGAAGCTTACAGGAGATCATACTGTTCATGCTCAGTGAGAATATTAAAAGTATTATAATTCCCCCCAATGTTAGAACAGAAATAATTAAATAAATTTTGTATTTTAGCATCGTAATTTTTTTTACATGAAAAAAGAACAAACCACATTGCTTCTTGATTTGGCAAAAAGGCTGAATAAAGAAAATTCTTCCAAGGAATCTGCCTTAGCATCTTTAAGTTCGGCAGGAATTATAACTAAAAATGGAAAATTAACAACTGCTTTTCCAAATTTAGAAAGAGTTCTCTCCGTTGCTGAATAAATAAAATGTACAGTACCCGGTCTAATATTTTACTTGGATTTCACGGTTGCGATGAATCTATAAGAGACCAACTTCTCAACAAACCAAAGAATATAAAAATAAGTGAAAAACCTTTTGACTGGTTGGGGCATGGCTTTTACATTTGGGAGAACAATTATAATAGGGCCCTAGAATGGGCGAAGGATAAACAGAAAAGAGGAAAAATCGATAAAGCCTCTGTTATTGGCGTTGTTTTCACTCTTGACTATTGCCTTGACCTAATAGATAGTGAATTCATTAAACTCCTTTCAAACTATTATAAATTGATGGAAAAGGACTTTTCTTATCTCGGAAATGAACTACCCAAAAATAAAGATGTAAAGGAGGACGAGCACAAGGACAAATTAATACGTGAGCTTGACTGTGCCGTAATAGAATATCTTCATCAAAAAATAAAAGAAGAAATACAGAATAATCCCCAAACTTCAATAAAGGAATTTGCTTCCGCTAGGGGTGTATTTACGGAGGGCGGACCTGCATTTCCTGGAGCGGGAGTACAGAGAAAAAGTCATTTGCAAGTTTGTATTCGTGATATGAACTGTATTAAAGGTTTCTTTTTACCACGATCTTAATTCCTTTTAAAAATTAAAATCAACAAACTTCCATTACTCCAAATAATTAAATTGGTTCAAAGGTTCCCACAGACAAAAACGCTGCAAATTGATTTAAATCTACCCGCCCAAAACGATTGTCCATTCAGCACGTCAGAATGTAGGGGGACTACGTTCACATGAATACAATCGAAAGCTTTTGGAACGATTTAAAGTGTAGTCTTAATAAAATACACGTAAGCGATAAGTATTTAAAGCGTTATTTGAATCAATAGTAGGACGTTTCAATACTCTAAATCTTACTTACTTGGCAAAAACATTTTGAAACTTCCTTTTGCAGAGTGAGAGTTATATGAGTTATAAAGATTTTACTAAATCTAACATTTCTTAGATTTAAGAACCATTTCTAAGAATGTGCTTTTTGGTTTGGAAGCTCTTACATTTTCAAATTGTTTTTTAGAATTTTCAACTCTCACTCTGAAATTTGCATTTGAATCGTTAAATACAGATTTTTTAAAGTTTGTTTGAAGTTGCTTTTCCATTTTGTTTAATCTTAGATTTTATTTCTTTAGGTGCTGTAGTAAGGTTTGTAGCGTCTAAATTAGAACTTGTATTTGTTAATGTATGTTCTCCTTTAGTTAATTTTTTCTTTTCAATTAAGACAAAACCTATATGCGTGTAATCTTCATTATCAATAAAAAAAGTAGTTACTTCTGAAAGAAGTTCTCCATATTCAATATTAATATCTTTTGAAAGAGAAACATTGTCCATGAACATAGATATAAAATTAAAATCTATTACATATCCATGTTCAGGGCAACGATTAACCAAATAATCGATAAGAAAATTCTTATTTTTTTCAGATAAAGAGGGGCAATAAATAGAAAGAATTCTATTTGCATATTGGTCTCCTATATCTAACATCCTTTTTTTTCTACCTAAATGATAAGGGTTTATTTGACTTAAAAGCGGACGATAAAATGATGATAAATATTCTAAAAGTTGTTTTGAAAGCTCATTCTTATTTATTTTAACGTTATCACTTGAATAAAGAGCAGTAAACATTTGATAGTATAGTTCTTGAGAACGAGCTTCAATTCTTCTTACAGAATATTCATCGTTTAAGGCACTTTCTCTGTCCAGTTCAGGACTATCATCCCTCTCAATAGCGATTTGTATATCTAGTGGCCCAAATTCTCCATACTCATCCATTATAATTTGAGTAGCTCCCAAGCTTAAAAGAGTTGCTGCACTTTTTGCCCAAAATGGAACTATTACATTAACGCTCTCAAAATTATTTCTAAGGGTTCTAATTATTCTATAAGCATCCGAAGGACTACCACCGGGAGATTGAATTATAAAATCAATCTCTTTAGTGTCTGGAAACTCCTTTTTAAATTTTAAAACCTCCTCCCTTACTTTTATCATCGTTGAAGGATGGATTTGATTAGCAAATAAAAATTGAGGAATTCTTCTATTACTACCTAATTTTTTTATTAAGTCTAAAATGTCGTTTTCATCCATACTACGAAAAATAAATAAAAAAAAATATCAACATCTAAATTCGTACAAAATTAAGTATTTTAATAACGCAAAATAAAAATATTATTTTAGCAGGTAAATTACTTTATGCAAAAAGCAAAACATAAATATAGGGTTAAGAATAAGAAAGATGACAAGCCATTAAACATTAATGGTTTTCTTGACAACCTTTTAAAATTTTTCGTTCCCAAGCCAAAAGAAAAGTAAACAGAGTAATTTGGCCGTACCGTCTTGGCGTTCAAGGTGGAAGCGATATTGGAGCAGGTACACCCCTAAAACGCTCGATAGAAATACGGTATTGATTTGCTTGCGATTCCGCCCCATGAGATTTCAAAATTTGTTTAAAAAAAATCAATTAGCGATTTGACCAACTCCCTTTTTGATATTATGGTGCATTATATATAGAACCCCACAATTTCTTATATTAGCGTGTGCTTCGTTATATCCATAAGGTTTGCTCGGTTCACTTTGATTTTTAATTCTTTAAAAAAATGACCCCGAAACAAGAGCAAAAAATCAGGAACAATATAAAGAAAATAAAAACTGCCTTAGCGGCCGATAAGAAGCATTGGGGCGGTTACCATCACGATGGCCAAGGCCTTAGATACTTACCCCCCAACCTTTACCTGCAATTAAATGACTTTGCCGGTGGGCTTCGGTATCTGAATTGGTTCCACAAAAACTTTCCCGATGATATCGGTTATCCCGACTTTTTGTTTGAATGTACGGTGATTCTATACAAAACAGGCCGACTAAAACAGGCCGCAAGACACGCTTTTAAGACCTTTACGGGAAATACTTACCTTTTCGATAAGTTTTTCGACAGACCCATTGTTTCAATCGATAAATGGGAAGGATCGAATTGGGAAGGCACCTCCCACGCCGCCCATTTTCAATATAACCATCAACAAGAAAATTTATCCGACTTCGGAATATGGTTGGAAAATTTGATCCAATCAGAAAAATTTAGAGCGTTGACTGCTACATATATAGAAATCCATAAAAAGCTTAAATACGAAGTCGATAGGGAATCCCGACATAATTTAACAGAACAGGCACATCAGTTGGAAAAAAAATTATAAAGGCCAAGAAATATGTCTTTACTTCTCTACGGATACGCGATTGTTCCCCACTCCAACACTATGCTCCTCTAATTATCAATAATTTCAAGTTTTCATATTTCCAATTTCGTCTTCGTAATTTGGAATTTGGAATTTGGAACGCGCTTACCAGAGTCAAGACAGAAAGGTTTGGAATTCTTTCCCCTTTGGGGGAAGGGGGACCGTTCAGATTTCAAGTTTCAGGCTTCTTAAATCTTGAATCTCGAATCTATCCCTGCCAAAGGCACGACAGGCAGGTTTGGAATTTCAGGTTTCTTAAATCTTGAATTTTGAATCTTGAATTTTGAATCTTGAATTTTGAATCTTGAATCCTTCCCCCCTTTGGGGGCCAGGGGGACCGTTCAGCCTTCAAGTTTCAGACTTCTTAAATCTAAAATCTTAAATCTTCAATCTTAAATCACAAATCTATCCCCTCTTCCCGCCCAACCCTGCTACAAACAAGTATAAATAGGTCCCTATTCGTACAAAAAGGTTTAAATCTGTCCAATACGGGCAATTTTATGCAAAATAATGCAATCCGTGCCCTGAGGGAACCATTCCGCTAATCCAGGCAGTAGGTTTGCGATATGTTTAACTCTTAAAATTTGTTATTATGGCAAGACAAAAAGGAATTGTAAAGCTAAAAGGTACAATTGGAGATTATACCTTTTACAAAACGAAGGACGGCTATTTGGCCCGAGAAAAGGGCGGCATTGAAAAAAACCGCATTTTGAACGACCCCGCCTTTAGAAGGACCCGCGAGAACGGCATGGAATTCGGCACCGCAGGCAAAGGAGGACAACTCATCAGAAAGGCACAGCGGATCTTAATGCGTCAAGCAAGAGATCATCGGGTCACTTCCAGACTCTTACAGATCTTAATGCGCATCATTAAAAGCGACCCCATTAATGCCCGTGGAAAACGTACCGTGGAGGATGGGGATATGAGTCTTCTGCGGGAATTCGATTTTAATGAGAAAGGCAAGCTAAATACCGTCTTTTTCAGTGGCTATACACCGGCCTTCGATCGTGCTACAGGGGTCTTTGATGTCTCCATAGATGCGTTCGTGCCTACCGATACCATCGATGCTCCCAAAGGCACTACCCATATCCAATTGGTCGCTGGAGTTTGTGCCCTTGATTTCCGTGGAAGGAATTTTGAGGAAAACCACACCTTTTCCCCCATAATTCCGTGGGATCAAACTCCCCAAGCCGCCTTGACCCTCAGCCCAACTATAGGCGGTGGCAGCCTGCTTCCCGTAATCCAAATTATAGGGGTAAGCTTCTTTCAGGAAGTAAATGCCGAAATGTATCCCTTGCGGAACGGAGCCTTCAATGCGCTGGCCATAGTTGAGGTAGATCAATTGTAATTTAAAGACCGGAGCAATGGATTTATTTCTGCACAGAACGCACTACAGCACAGGAACCAATGGATCTTTCTATCACAAAAACCAATTCTTGTGTTTTGCGATTGAATTGCCGTGGCTCGCCAACAGACAAAATGTTTCCTGTATTCCAGATGGCACTTATGAAGTGAAGCTATTTTACTCCCTTCACTTTGGTCATCACTTCTTGGTGAAAAAAGTACCAAATCGAAGCGCCATACTTATTCATCCAGCAAACGATGCAATAGCAGAACTGCGCGGATGCATTGCTCCGGTTTCCCAACTCACGGGTATCGGGAAGGGTTTGGGCTCCAGAAAGGCTCTTGATTCCCTAATTAGGCGAACTGAGGCTTTTCGGGAAGCCAACGAAGCAGTCTTTTTAACAATCCGCTCTGTGTTCTCGGGAAGATAAAGATTGAACTCCTATTAACAGAGTGATGGATTGTAATGAATTAATTGATAACCTGTTTAAAACTTAATAATATGGATTTATTGGAACGATTAAAGCAGCCTACCCCTCGGTTTTTTAGGAAAGTACGGAATATGGGGATTGCCTTTACCACTATAGGAGGAGCCGTAATTGGCTTGCCTGGCCTAATGCCTCCTATGCTAACAACTCTTGCAGGATACCTAATTGTTGCGGGCACGGTCGCTTCAGTTGTGGCCCAAACAGTCATAAATGACCAAAATGACAGCGACGGTGGTAATGTCCCCAATGTAAGCACTAACGTCAACCCGATATCTCCCTATTCTTTAGAAAATTAAAATCATTTTTTTTAAATGGAAAATTATCGTGTCGGTTTATTAGGTGGGATAGTGTGTAGCATACTTCCCAATTTGCCCATAGAGGATATAATTGTTACGCTGTGTATGGCAACCTTCGGTACAATTACAAGCTTTTTAGTTACCTTATCGCTCAGATGGGCCAGCAAGAAAATGGAAAAAATGTAATGGTTAAAACCCTCCGTAAAACCGGAGGGTTTTATTTTGGTGTTTATTCTTCAAACATGTTCCACCTCCGCTGTCGCTCGAGCGGAAAACACGCGAACCCACAAGTTGAGCCCTTGCGATGTCAGGTCGAGTGGTTAAGGTTGCCGAGAGGCAAGCTTAAGCGTATCGAGACCGCGCCTGAGGGGTCCTTCATTGAAAGGTTCTCGATACATTTTCCGCCGTCGCTGGCGCTCCGTCGGAAAACACTCGAACTGACCAGGGTAATACTGCTGTCAGGTCGAGTGGTTAAGGTTGCCGAGAGGCAAGCTTAAGCGTATCGAGACCGGATCTGGGGGTTCCATCATTGAAAGGTTCTCGATACATTTTCCGGCTTCGCTGGCGCACAGGTGGAATGACGAACATATTTAAAAAATCCCAGCCGAAATTTAGACAGCAGGGATTTTTTATATTTCTTATTGATTCACTTAATTTTTGCCTTCGATCCCTGAAGCAGATGGAGTCTGTACTTTTTCAGAAGATGGAGCAGAACCATTTGCCGCTTCTACAGAATTTTCTGCAGTAGCTTGTTTTGCGGGCTCCAAAGTATTTGTAGATGCTTCTCTTTTTTCTGCCGCTGTTAGTGGCAGGTCTCTCGCCATTTTTTCAGTAGCGCTATTAGCGCGGCGATTTTCTATTGATGTTGTTAAATTTCGACCTTCATTTGAGGACAACTTTTTAGCTTCTATTGATTTTGACTGTTCTTCCTGTGGCACAACAGCCCGGGTTGCAATAGCTGGCGCCAAAGCGGGTCTCCCTTCCAATAAACCATTGCTCAAGATTCCCTTATCAGCAGGTTGCCCATAGGATTCCGGGGCCAAATACCGATTTCGGTATTCACCCTTGTCAACAACATTATTTCTAAGTTCCGGATTATTGCGGATGTTAATATCATTCCGTTCTGCTGTTACGGTCCACGATATTTTTTTATTGGGCACTCCACCAGCAATTTTAAATGATCCATTCATTACCTCGGAGGCAATATAAATATTTGGCATTGATGCACCAATAGGTGTTAATTGGTAGGTTGCATTTTTGTTTATGGCATCGTAATAATCTGGAAGCTGAACAACGGCCTCACCCGAAGCATCAAACGCAGTCACCCCTCGATAAATATTAAGGATTTCGTTGGATTCAACGCTAAAGTGTTTTAAATATTTGTTAGCAGGATCGCGTGGATCGTCAATGATAAAACTTTTTGTTCCCGTAACCGTGGAATTTCCGCCCACATTAATATTACCGCTTATAGTTGTGTTACCTTGTGTATGTGAATTTCCGGATGAATATATGCCAAATCCGGCAGCATCCGTAGCATGTCCAAATACGCCAATATTGACTCCGGTTCCTGCAACCCCGGCACCATTTGCGGGAATGGTGTAGGATGTTAGATTATTTCCCAAACCAACAATGCCGGTTCCATCAGCGGGCCGAACCCCTTTCCCATAGACTCCAACAATATTTCCAGTTCCTGCAACTCCCGAACCACTATTAGCTAAATTTGCGGAGGTAAGATTGTTTCCGACTCCAATTAGGCCCGTTCCATTAGCGTTGTCAGCAAAACCCGAACCTCCACCCAAATCACCTGCTAAAACCGCTCCCGTTCCCGGAAGCGTAGTTATGCCGACATTCTGACCCGAAACGACCATTCCAATTCGGTTAGCTCCGGCAGTTGCAGTATTTTCTGCAATCAATCCAAATCCGCCATCTACATCAGATTCTAAAACTGCCCCATAAGCTCCATATCCGCTAACCCCGATATTTGTTGATGCTCCGGTTACACCAGATCCCAAAAATCCAACATTTTCACCATACACGCCAATACCGCCAACGGTTAAACCTGGATTTCCTGAAGCACTTCCATAAACCCCAGTTTGCCCGTAATATCCACTATCCCCATAAACTCCAGCTTGATAACCATAGCCAACTACTCCTAACCCTAAAGGCCGAACGGGCAATCCGCCCAAATCATCCCCAATACCTGCTAAGCCTTCTCCATTTGCAGCGGTAGCAAGACTGGTTGTACCAATTCTTCTACCGGTAATTGCCGCACCCGTTCCCGTATTGGTAAAACTATAGGAAGTAGTTCCTCCACCCAAGGCAATTAAACCGTTGCCATTGTTTTGGGTATTGAGAAAATATCCTCCTGCTGCATTTGCCAAAGTAGATCTCCCCTGTACCCCGTTGCCGGAAGTAGCCTGTCCATAAACCCCTCGGCCTGTCGTTCCGATACCGACCACTCCATTGCCGGAAGTTGCTTCTCCTCTCATTCCTTCACCACTTGCCGAGCTACCAAAAATCGATCTATTCCCACCAGATTCTGTAACAGTTAATCGGGTATTGGTCACAGCAGCCGTATTGTTTATAACTAACCGTCTGTCCGCCAAAATGCGCATACTCTCGGTTCCCGCTGTTGAAAAACCAAGAATATCAGCCCCAATCCTATACATACCAATATTTGGGTCTGAAGTCCAAGAATAAACTGGTAAAGCCGCCGTGCCATCGGTCATGGCCCTTAATTTTCCCCGATCGATTAGATTACCGCTCGAAATTTCAAAAGCGTCGCTATTTGAAGTTCTAAATCGAAGATTATTATTATCTGTTGTTCCCAAAAAATTAATACCTGCCGAAGTTCCAGCATTCCCGGTTCTAGACCAATCACTACTTGGAGAATCGGCGGCCAATCGCACCCATTGTCCCCCATCATTATAATAATAGCCCGGAGTAACATCGCCAGCCGTGTTTTTGTTGTAAACCACCATTCCCTGGAGATGGGCGGCCATCGGCGCGAAGCTCGTGGTGCTTACTAAATCGACCCGGGGGAGCAGGAGACCCTGTGTAGTGGTGGTTGCATCACCAATTTCAAGCAGGGCATTGGCATTGGGATTGGTGTTCCCTATGCCCACCTGTGCAAAAACACCGAGGGCAACCATAAAAAAGAAACAGAAAAATAGGGAAACTTGTTTGTGGGGAGCGTACTTGT
The DNA here is from genome assembly GCA_048265145.1 of Aequorivita sp. GTDB lineage: Bacteria > Bacteroidota > Bacteroidia > Flavobacteriales > Flavobacteriaceae > Aequorivita. The sequence continues at coordinate 194,981 of JBLXCF010000004.1, read as the reverse complement.
GTATCATATAAAAATAGTTTTAAAAGTAAAACGAATTCAATATGATTCAGGGCACAACAAGGATATGCAACTCCTATAAATTTTGCAAATTTTATGGGGTTTTCTTAGGGTTTATCACGGTTTGCCAAAAACAAGGCAAAAACATCGTTAATAGTTTTTAAAAATCGACAAGCGGGAAATTTGTGTAAGATATTTCCCAAAATCCGGAGGCCGCTTTTCGCCTTCTTTAAAAATTTAACACTTTGATTTTTCAGATTTGGGGTAAATTTCGTCGGAAGAGGGGTATTTGGTTTTTAGTTTTTAGTTTTTGGTTTTTGGTTTTTGGTTTTAATTTTTGGTTTTTGGTGGGGTTTGGATAACTTAAACCTCAAGAACGCAACCTGAAACCAGAAACCCCTAACTCTTAACTCTTAACTCTCAACGCTGAAACCCGCAACCTGCAACTTACAACCTACCACCTACAACCTACCCGACAACCCACAACCAACGGAATAAAGATCAGAACTGTTTCCAGGTTTGTTGCAGTCCTTCCCTTACGGAAAATAAAGGGTTGTATTCGAGTAATTTTCTGGCCTTATCTATATTCGCCAACGAATCGCGCACATCGCCTTGGCCCGGGGGTCCGTAGGCAGCCGCAATATCGACTCCGGAAATGGATTTAAGGTTTTCCCAAAGGGTATTTAAACTTATCCTTTCGCCATAGGCCACATTAAAGACTTCATTAACCGCCTCGTCCTTTGCGAAAAAGGCACGCACATTGGCCTGTACCGCATTCTGCACAAATGTAAAATCGCGGGTCTGTTGGCCATCGCCATTGATGGTTGGCGACTTCCTATCTTTTAGGGCCTGCATAAAAAGCGGAATTACCGCCGCATAAGCACCCGTAGGACTCTGGTTGGGGCCAAAGACATTAAAATAGCGCAAGCCAATGGTCTGGGTGCCGTAGGTTTTATGGAATACATCGGCATAGAGCTCGTTGACCAATTTTGTTACTGCATAGGGCGATAGGGGTTTACCAATGGTATCCTCCACTTTTGGAAGGTTTTTGCTGTCGCCGTAGGTTGAACTGGAAGCGGCGTAGACCAGTCGTTTCACACTTTTACTTTCCTTTTGAGCCACTAACATATTCAAAAATCCCGTAACGTTCACCTCGTTTGAAGTAAGGGGATCGTTGATGGAGCGCGGTACGGAACCCAAGGCGGCTTGGTGCGACACATAGTCAATTCCTTCCATGGCTTTTTTACAGGTTTCCAAATCGCGGATATCGCCTTCCAGAAATTCAAAATTGGGAGTATCGCGAAACGGCTCGAGATTCTTCATAAACCCTGTGGCAAGATTGTCGAGTACCCGCACTTTTTTTGCATTGTTTTCAATTAAGTAAGCCACAAGATTGGAGCCAATAAAGCCCGCCCCGCCGGTAATCAGGAAGGAATGTTTTGAGAGGTCTGTGGTGTGGTATTTAGGGTTTTTCATAGGGAGTTGTTAGATGTGGGATTGGGGATTTTTGGTTTTTAGTTTTTGGTTTTTAGTTTTTAGTTTTTGGTTTTTGGTTTTTGGTTTTTGGTTCGAAGCAACCCCTAACCCATAACTCATAACTCATAACTCATAACTCATAACTCATAACTCATAACTAATAACTAATAACTAATAACTAAAAACTAATAACTAAAAACTAATAACTAAAAACTAAAAACTAATAACTAATAACTAAAAACTAATAACCCTCAATCACAAAGAACCGTCAACAAGATTTTTTGGTAAAAATGATTTTACGTCAAAAACGATCGAGGGAGCGGCCCTGTGCTTCTCCAATTGGAAATCGGAAAACTCCTTGTGTCCCACTGCCAAAATTATGGCTTCATAGTGCTGCTTTAACTGGTCTTCCGCGGTCAAAAGCCGCAGGCCAAATTCGTTTGATACTTCGGAAGGTTTGGCCCACGGATCATAAACATCAATGTTCAAATTGTATTTGCGGAGCTCCGTTATAACGTCAACCACCTTGCTGTTGCGAATATCAGGGCAATTCTCCTTAAAGGTAATCCCCAGCACCAGCACATGCCCGCCCTTCACCTTACATTCCTTTTGGATCATCAGCTTGACCACTTCTTGGGCCACGTAATTGCCCATGCCATCGTTCATACGCCTTCCCGCCAAAATAATTTCGGGATTATAGCCTTCTTCCTGTGCCTTTTGGGCCAAATAATAGGGATCTACCCCAATGCAGTGCCCACCTACCAGTCCGGGTGTGAATTTTAAAAAGTTCCATTTGGTGCCGGCTGCTTCCAACACATCCTGGGTGTCAATGTTCAACAAACGAAAGATTTTGGAAAGCTCGTTTACAAAGGCAATATTAATGTCGCGCTGCGAATTTTCAATAACCTTGGCAGCCTCGGCCACTTTTATGGATGGCGCCAAATGGGTCCCCGCCGTAATGATGGAAGCGTACAAATTGTCAATATACTGTGCCACTTCCGGGGTGGAGCCGGAGGTTACCTTTAAAATCTTGGTCACCGTGTGTTGCTTGTCGCCGGGATTTATACGTTCCGGAGAATAACCCGCATAAAAGTCGGTATTAAAGGTAAGTTTGGAATGTTGTTCCAAAATAGGAACGCAAATATCTTCTGTTACTCCTGGATACACGGTGGATTCATAGATAACAATGTCGTTCTTTTTCAAAACCTTACCCACCGTTTCGCTGGCCTTTTGAAGTGGCGTCAAAACGGGTTGGTTATATTTATTGGTGGGCGTTGGCACGGTGACGATAAAAACGGTGGCTTGGGCAATTTCAGAGGCGTCGCCCGTAACGGTGAGTCCGCTGCCGGCAGTTATTTGGAGGGCCTTTTTAAGCTCTTCGGAAGTAAGTTCCAAGGTGGTGTCCACGCCCTGCCGAAGTTGTTTAATACGTTCCGCGTTAATGTCAAAACCAATTACTTGATATTTTTCTGCGAATGCAGCGGCAAGAGGCAGGCCTACGTAGCCTAAGCCAATGATTGCGATAGTAGGATTCTGTTTCATAAGTAAATTTAGCGGCTCAAAAAAAGACCACTTTCTATAATTTTTCGACCATCGGTCTTTTTTGTTCGGCAAAAGTAAAGGTTTTGGTAAAAAGATGGGATTGGAAATTGAAAAAACATCCCTCCCCGACCCTCCTTTCGAAGGGAGGGGGTGGTTTTTTGCTTCCATTTAAAAATCAAAAAAAAACAAAGTTCCCCTTCGAACAAAAAAAGTCCCCCTTCGAAGGGGGATTTAGGGGGATGTACTCAACTATTTTCTTTAATATAAGTTTCAATGGAATTAATCACCATCTCCAAATTATATAAAATTTCGTTATTGGTAAATCTTAAAAACCGAAGTCCGTGGGCTTCCATCTTGCCTTGTCTTTCAGCATCTTCCAAAAAATTATGATCGTGGATGCTTCCATCCAATTCTATCACCAAACCAATTTCATGGCAATAAAAGTCCACAATATAATTTAAGATGGGCACTTGCCTATGAAATTCCTTTCCCAAGCTTTTTCTTCGAATTCGTTCCCATAAAATCCTTTCGGAAGGGGTCATGTTTTTTCGAAGCTCCCTTGCCAAGCTCTTGAGATGTCTATTATATGGAATTATTTTATTTGCCATAAAATAAATATATAAAAAACTTTGCGAGGATAATTATATAACTCTTTAATTCAGCAAATTGGATGTAAAAATCCCTTAGTACATCCCTCCCCGACCCTCCCTTCGAAGGGAGGGGGTGGTTTTTTGCTTCTATTTAAAAATCAAAAAAAAACAAAGTTCCCCTTCGAACAAAAAAAAGTCCCCCTTCGAAGGGGGATTTAGGGGGATGTCCCGCCTGAAGTACATCCCTCCCCGGCCCTCCCTTCGAAGGGAGGGGGTGGTCTTATATTTCCATTTAAAAATCAAAGAAAACAAAGTCTCCCTTCGAAGGGAGGGGTGGTCTTATATTTCCAATTAAAAATCAAAGAATACAAAGTCCCCCTTCGAAGGGGGATTTAGGGGGATGTCATTTCCTTCTAAAAAACCGCTTTACCCTATCCAAAAACGTGGGATGTTTTATGTGTTCGTGGTAGCCATTGCCGTAATGGCCATAGTTGCCATAGCCGTAACCATAGCCATAGCCGTAGCCGTAGCCATATCCTTTGCCCGATTTCTCCACATAGCCGTTCAGCACCACGCTAATATGCCTTACCTCGCCGGTCTTGTACTTTTCGTTTACGAAGGTGAACATATTTTTATGGGTATAATTGAAGCGCGCCATGTATAATGTTGCATCCACGTGCTTCATTAGCTCCAGCGAATCGGATACCAATCCTAAGGGTGGGGAATCCAGGATAATATAATCATATCGTTCCTTTAGCTGGCCAATCAACTCGTCCAGCTTTTCACTGATTAGCAATTCTGATGGGTTCGGCGGAATGGGGCCGGAAGGAATTACATCCAAATGGGCTATTTCAGTCCTTTGGATAACCGCGTCGAGTGGGGCTTCGTCTATAAGAAAATTAACCACGCCCATGTCGTTGTTGATATTGAAGTCGCCGAAAATCTTCGGTTTTCTCAAGTCCAGTCCCACCAAAACGGTTTTCTTTTCGCTAAGGGCAAATACCGAAGCCAGGTTGATGGAGCAAAAAGTCTTGCCTTCCCCACTCACCGAACTTGTTACCAAAACAGTTTTGGCGCCTTTAATGCCCTGCTTTTTATAGATGAATTGCAAACTGGAGCGCAGGGCACGGAAAGCTTCGGCCATCGCGGACTTTGGTTTGTTGAGCACTACCAGGTTGCCTTCTATGGGGCTTTTTCCGATGATTCCCAGAAGGGGCATTGGGGTTACCCGCTCCAGATCCTTGACGCTCCCAATTTTTGTATCGAAAAATACACGCAGGAATACAATGATCAGCGGAATGGCCAGACCCAGCAACCCGGCCATCATATAATTCAACTGGGTATTGGGGCCAATCTGTCCCCCGCCCGTATCTTTTGCCGAATCTATAACCAACACATCGCTAACGTTGGCGGCCTTTACCAGTCCGGCCTCACTGCGCTTGGCCAAAAACAGGTTGTAGGTGCCCTGACTCAGATTGTAGCGCCGCTCTATGTTCAACAAATCCTGTTGCTCCTTTGGCAGTTTTCTTATTTCGCCCTCGTAGCGGCCAATATCGCGGTTGATGCTGGAAAGTTCCTGGTTTTTTAAACTTTTTGAGGACCTGATATTTTCAAGCAAAACGGTTTTAACGGCATCAATCTGCCTGTCGATATCGTTAAAAATGGGGGCTCCCTCCTTAAAGGAATACTGAAGTTTATTGCGCTCTTCGGCCAAGGCAACTATCTTGCCCACCCCGCCCACAACGCTCGCCTCTGAAATACCGGCCACAGATGGCGCCGGAACATCGCGATAATCAGACCGGTTTATGAGGTAATCCTGCAGGGTGTTGTAATAATTCAATTCGCGGTTTACGGATTCCTTCCGAAGATCCAGTTCGTTCAGTTTGGCATTGATTTCCGTTCCCTCGCTCTCCAGATTGAAGATGGCGTTTTTATTCTTGAACTGGTTCAACTCGTCCTCCACATCCGAAAGCTCTGCCGATTTCTGGGCCAGGCTACTGTCTATAAATTTAATGGTTTTGGTGGCAAACAGGTTTTTTCGTTCCAGCATATCCTCGCTTAGCACCGCTACCGAAGTGTTTAAATAATCCACCAATGCAGCCTTATTGTGGCCGGTGAGGCGCATTTTCAAAACCGAGGAACCCTTGCTTTCCGGATCCACGCGGATGTTCAAATATTTTTTAACAACCACGTCATAATTCCGAAATACAATATAATAGGGCGTGCCCGGTTTGGAAATCATTTCGGGATTGGGCAAAAATGTACCGCTAAAAAATGGCAATTTTATAGGTTGGCCTATTTTGAAATCTTTTGAAAAGGTACCTGCATCCACAAAACGGCTGGTTTTTTCCTTGGTAGCATAATTTTGAAGCGAAATATCCTGCGATTCCTCAAAGGCTACACTTAAAGTAAAATTCACGGAATCCTTAAAGACCACCTGCATTTCCTTGTTCAGCATTTGGGGCTGGGAGGTGTCCACCGCTACGATAAAAGGGGTCTGTTTATAGGCGTCCACCCTTTGGTATTTGCCCTCGCGCAGATAATCGAGGTAATACTGAAGCCGTTCCACCACTTTTTCATTGTGCGAGCGGGACTGCAAGGTAATTACTGCCGTGTTCACCTTATCGGTGGTGCCACCCCAATTGAAGGTGAGGCTGGTGTTGGAAGTAAAAAATGGATTCTGGTCGTCTTTGATGGAAACCAGATTCTCCATTTGATAAATGGGCAATTTGCGAACGTTTATGTAGTAGGCAATGGCGAAGGCAATCACCAACGAAATCAAAAACAAGGGCCAATAGTGCAACAGCTTAAAGAGAAACCCCTTAAAGTCGAAGGTGGTGTGGGTTTCGTTGATTTCAAATTCCTCGCTCATCGGTTTTTACAATCTGGTGAACAATAAAATGGTGGTTACCAATGCCGTGGCAACGGTAACGATGGTCGTGAAGGACTGTAGCCCCGTGGTGCCGGTACCAAGTGATTTCTGCGGTAACGGATTTATTAAAATCAAATCGTTCGGTTTTATGTAGTAATAGGGTGAATTCATGGCCTCCAATTTGGTAAGGTCAATATGGTGCACCTTTTGACCGGCCGGATATTGGCGAATAATAACCACATCGCTTCTATCGCCTGTTAGTTCAATATCGCCACTGTTCGCGATGGCTTCCATAATACTAACTTGGTCGCGATAGATGATCTTGGAGCCCGGACTCCCGATTTCGCCATTGATGGTGTAGCGAATTCCCGCAAGTTTTACGGTAACAAAAACATTGGCTTCTGCCTTAAAATAATCGCGAAGCAGGATTTCCTCCAACTTTTCGCGCACTTCATCCACGGTGTAGCCCAACACGTTCATCTCCCCAATACTGGGAATGCGTATGTTGCCATGGTCATCCACCACGAACCCGTCATAATAGAGCCTTTCCTCGCCTGTGGCATTGGGGTTGGCATCGCTTATCGGGTTAAAAATGCCCACTGTTTCCTGGTCCAAAGCCTTTACCCGAATACTTAACAGGTCATTGATCTGCAACCGGTAGGGTTCCTGTCTTTTCCGCAAAAGTGCCAAGGTATCTGCCGTGGCCGTATTTTCCTGAAGATAAGTAAGTTGTTTTGTTGTAATGCAGGAAGTTGCACAAAGCACTAGTACCAAAAGCAACAAAAAATACGTAATCTTCATAGCGGGCAGGTGTTGATGGACAAATATAGAATAACGCCATTAATAATGAAACATATTTTGTGGTTTGTCTTTGGTTTTCGATTGGTTGGTGGTTTTGGTTTTTGGTTTATGTTGGTTGTTGGTTTATTTACGTCCATCATCCATATTCCATTTGTCCTTTTGTCCTTTTTTCGCTTTTCGCTCTTCCCGCTACGCTTTTCGCTCCTCGCTTTTTGGAAAGGAATAAGTACAAACCCCACAAGCAGTCCTGTCGGGTACTGAAATAAGTTGACCGTTTTACGGAGTTTAAACCAACTTATTATTATGGCGAAAATAGAAGATTTTAGCAATAAATCGCCCCAGCGAATAAATCGTTATTTTAGTGACAGCTTTAAGCTTAAAAAGGTTCGCGAGATCGAGAGGAACACAACCACTGTCCTTGAAGTCAGCAGGGAATACGAAGTGTCTACCACGGCAGTTTATAAATGGCTGGACAAGTTCTCCCGTAACCGCAAACGAGGCGTAAAACAAGTTGTAGAACTAATGAGCGATACCCGAAAAATACAGGATCTCAAAGCCAGGATTCGTGAACTGGAGCAAATGGTCGGCCAAAAGCAGTTCGAGATTGAATTTAAAAGTAAGATGATCGATATTGCCGAAGAGATGTACGGTATCGACATTAAAAAAAAACTTGGTTCCCGAGCGTTACCTGGTTCTGGCTCCACAGGGAAAACCACCGATGGAAAATGAACCAGATCTACCGTTGGTTGGGAACTACCCGGCAGAATATGCACCAGCGGCTCAACAGGGCATTAAAAGGGGCGGAGGAAAAGGAACAACTGAAAGTAATTTTGTTTCAGGTAAGGGAAGATCATCCGCAAATGGGATGTAAGGCCCTTTACCGGAAGGTGAACCCCCAGACAATGGGCAGGGATAAGTTCTTTGAATTCTATTGCAATTATGGATTTAGAATAGCTCCTAAAAAATCCTTCAAGAGGACAACGGACAGTACCGGGGTCATCCGCTTCCCTAATTTAGTTACGGGCCGGGAGTTGACAGGTGTAAACCAGGTCTGGGTGAGTGATATAACCTATTATGAAATGAACGGGAAGTTCTATTATCTCACCTTTATTATGGACCAGTACTCCAGAAGGATAATCGGTTATAGCGCAAGTTATACCCTGAGTACAGAAAACACCACGGTAGCGGCCCTGAAGATGGCCCTGGGACGCCTGGCAGGAGATGGGCCCGTAAGACCAATCATTCACTCCGATGGCGGGGGACAGTATTACAGCAAGGAATTTTTAAGCCTTACAAGTGGATGTTTAACAAATAGCATGTGTAAAAATGTATATGAAAATCCACATGCCGAACGGATCAATGGAATTATTAAAAACAATTATTTAAAGGGGTACCACCCCACCAACTTTAGTGACCTAAGGATAAAATTAAAGAAAGCTGTGTATATGTATAACTATGAAAAAAGTCACAGTGCAATTAATCATTATACCCCAATAGAATTTGAAAATAAATTGAGCAAAGAATTAGTAACTTTACAATAAATAGATTAACCAACTCCTAAAAACAGTCAATCCTATTTAGGACTCTACATCCCCAAACCTGCAACCTGAAACTTGCAACCCTTAACCCCTAACCCCTACCTCCCAACCCCTGTTCGCTAATCCCTAATTCCTATTTCCTATTTCCTATTTCATTACTTTTGCCGAAAATCTATACCGTGAACTACCTTTCAGTAGAAAATATCTCCAAATCCTTTGGGATGCGGGTGTTGTTTGAAAATATATCCTTCGGTATCAACGAAGGGCAAAAAATTGGCTTCGTCGCCAAAAACGGCACTGGCAAGACCTCGCTCCTCAATATTATTGCCGGCAACGACGCCCCCGATTCGGGCAAGGTGGTTTTCCGAAAAGGGTTGAAAATAGCCTATCTTCCACAGGAACCAGACTTGGATCCAGGTTTGACGGTAGAGCAGACCATTTTTTCATCAGACAATCCCATTCTGAAAATAATAGAAAATTACGAGCACGCTCTTGAAAATCCAGATGATTCCGAAGCCTATCAGAAAGCCTTTGACGCTATGGATGCCCACCACGCCTGGGATTTTGAAACGCGCTACAAACAAATTCTCTTTAAACTGAAACTGGAAGACCTGCACGCCAAGGTAAGCACCCTGAGCGGCGGGCAAAAGAAACGGCTGGCCCTGGCAAATGCGCTTTTGACAACGCCCGACCTGCTGATCATGGACGAACCCACCAACCACTTGGACCTGGAAATGATCGAGTGGCTGGAAAATCTGTTTGCCAAGGAAAATTTTACGCTGTTTATGGTCACGCACGACCGTTATTTTTTGGAACGCGTGTGCAATGAAATTGTGGAACTGGACGAAGGAGTTTTGTATGGCTACAAAGGGAATTATAGCTATTACCTCGAAAAACGGGAGGCGCGTATTGAAAACGAGGCCACCGAAACCGGCAAGGCCAAGCAGCTTTTCAAAAAAGAACTGGAATGGATGCGCCGCCAGCCCAAAGCACGGACTACCAAAAGCAAAAGCCGCATCGACGATTTTCACGAAATAAAGACACGCGCCAGCAAACGCCGCAACGACCACCAAGTGCAACTGGAACTGAATATGGAACGCATGGGCACCAAGGTGGTAGAGCTGCACAATGTTTCAAAATCCTTCGGCGATAAAACCTTGTTGGAAAAGTTTAGCTATAACTTCAATCGCGGGGAACGCGTGGGTATTATCGGCAAGAACGGCACGGGCAAATCTACTTTTTTGAACCTGCTCACCGGCGCGCTAAAACCCGATGGCGGAAAAGTGGTGGTGGGCGAAACCGTGCAGTTTGGCTATTACACCCAGGCGGGCATCAACATTAAGGAAGGCCAAAAGGTGATTGACGTAATCCGCGAATACGGCGACTATATTCCCTTGAAGAAAGGGCGGCAGATTTCCGCGGGGCAATTGTTGGAACGCTTTCTCTTCGACCGAAAAAAACAATATGATTTTGTGGAAAAACTTAGCGGTGGCGAAAGAAAACGGCTGTATCTATGCACCGTACTCATCAAAAACCCGAACTTCCTGATTTTGGATGAGCCCACCAACGACCTCGACATTGTTACCCTCAATGTACTCGAAAGTTTCCTGCTGGACTTTCCCGGCTGTCTTTTGGTGGTGAGCCACGACCGCTATTTTATGGACAAGATCGTGGACCATCTTTTTGTGTTTAAGGGCAATGCCGAAGTTGAGGATTTCCCCGGAAATTATTCCGACTATCGCGTGTATGAGGACAGCAACATCCAGGAAAAACGGGAAGCAGCCGCAGAAGCTCCCAAACCCAAAAACGACTGGAAAGCCGATGCTTCCAAGGCGAAAATGAGCTATAACGAACAAAAGGAATATCAAAAACTGGAAAAGGAAATCGCAAACCTTGAGCTGGAGCGCGAAACCCTTCAAAATAAATTCGCCACCGAAAATTGGAACGGTGCCGAAATAGACAAGCAGTCCATAAAACTTCAGCAAATCATGGACACCCTTGCAGCAAAGGAAGAACGCTGGTTTGAGCTTTCTGCAAAAATGGAGGGATAGTTGATGGTTGATGGTTGATGGTTGATGGTAAAAATAATCTCTTCGCTTTTCGCTAATTCCTTTTCACTAATACTTTAAACTTTTAACTTTAAGCTTTTAACTTAAGGATGATTCACCAATCAAAAAGCTACATAAAATTCATTCGCCTTTCCAAAAATAGGCACGGGGTACATTCGCCTTTTGTGTATGATTTAGTGACGAAATGTTTTAATGATAAAACGAAATATCCCGAATACGAAATTCTGAAATCGCACAGAAAAGCTTTGCGAAGCGATATTTCAACTTTTGAAATGAAGGATTTTGGGCAAGGTTCACGAGTTTTTAAAGGCAACGCACGAAAAGTTTCTGCGGTGGTCAAGAATGCAGGAATGCGAAAGAAACGCCAAAAACTGCTCTTCCGTTTGGCGAAATATTTCAACAGCGAAACTATTTTGGAACTTGGAACCTCGTTGGGCTTGGGAACCGTTCCTCTTTCCCTTTCAAATACATTTGCGGCCATAAACACGGTAGAAGGTTGCCCTAAAACCCTGCAAAAAGCCCAACATTATTTTGAAAAATTCAACCTGCACAACATCGCGATCCATCAGCAACTGTTCCGCGACTATCTTGACAAAACCTTCCATACATTCGATTTAATCTTTATTGACGGCGACCACAACGGTGCGCGTACGCTTGCCTATTTCCATTCCCTTTTAAAAAATGTGCACAATGACTCGGTGATTATTTTTGATGATATTTATTGGAGCAAGGAGATGACGGCGGCCTGGCAACAAATAATCGCCAACGAAAAAGTAACCGTAAGCATCGACACCTTTCAATGGGGACTCGTTTTTTTCAGAAAGGAACAGCGGAAGGAGCATTTTGTTATTCGGGTTTGAGGCGTGAGGGGTGAGTGGTGAGGTTTGAGTGGCGAAGAAGGTACGGAAGCGGACTTAAGACGGTAAGACATAGGACTTATGACTTTATCTCCACGTGAAATACTTTATAATTTTACTTTAGTTTGGTTGCTTTCGTTGCCTATGGCTTGTGTCGTTCGTCTTTTTTTTAAATTGTGATTTCCTTGGAATTTGGGATTTAGGTTTTTTGGAATTTGCAATTTATCCAATTGTAACAGGAAACCTATCTTTGCGTCCTACTAATGTATATTGAAAATTCGATGAGTTTAGTTATAAAAATCCGAAACATCACCCGCGATTTCCCGCTTGGGAATGAAGTGGTCAAGGTTTTAAAAGGAATCGATCTCGACATTGAGCGGGGTGAATATGTAGCGCTGATGGGCCCTTCGGGTTCGGGAAAATCCACATTGATGAATCTTTTGGGGTGTTTGGATACGCCAACATCCGGCACCTACGAGTTGAACGGCCGGGACGTGAGCAATATGACCGACGACGAATTGGCGGAAATCCGAAATAAGGAAATAGGTTTTGTCTTCCAGACCTTTAACCTGCTGCCCCGCACTACCGCACTTGAAAATGTAGCGTTACCGATGATTTATGCTGGGGCATCCAAAAGCGAACGCACACAACGAGCCAAACAAGTGTTGGCCGATGTGGGCCTTGCAGACCGAATGGACCACAAGCCCAACCAACTTTCGGGCGGGCAGCGCCAACGTGTTGCAGTTGGACGGGCATTGGTAAACCGGCCGTCCATCATTTTGGCCGATGAGCCCACCGGAAACCTCGATTCAAAAACTTCGGAAGAAATAATGAAACTTTTTGGCGATATTCACAAGGCCGGCAATACGGTAATTCTTGTTACCCACGAAGAGGATATTGCTGAAAATGCGCATAGAATAATCAGACTTCGGGACGGTATTGTTGAGAGCGATACTAAGAAGGAGGTGGTATGGCGTGAGGCGTGAGGCGTTAGTCGTGGGTCGTGGGTCGTGATTCGTGATTCTCGGATGGTGAATTGTTATTTGTGAATTGTTAATTGTGAATTGTTAATTGTGAATTGTCATGCGGGTCGTGGGTCGTGATTCGTGATTCGTGATTCTCGGATGGTGAATTGTTATTTGTGAATTGTTAATTGTAAATTGTTAATTGTGAATTGTCATGCGGGTCGTGGGTCGTGGGTCGTGGGTCGTGATTCGTGATTCTCGGATGGTGAATTGTTAATTGTGAATTGTTAATTGTGAATTGTCATGGATTTTGACCTTTCAAATCCCATAGTTTTAATTATCGGCGGCATCCTGCTGCTCATCATCCTTTACTTTTGGAACAAACGCAACGCTTCAAACCAAAAAGTCCGTAGGAATAGAAATTTCCGGAACAGTTATTACGAACGAAAAAAGGAACGGGAAAAGGGGCAAAACCCATAAATGCTACCCAAGCCAATCGGCTGCCATAAGGAGGTCCTATTAAAGTAGTTCTTCGTAAATTTGCCCGATACACAAGAACCTCAAACCTCAAACCTATTATGAAAATATACACAAAAACCGGCGATGCAGGGACCACGGCCCTCTTTGGCGGTACACGGGTTCCCAAGCACAACATCCGCATCGAGAGCTATGGCACCGTGGACGAACTAAACTCCTATCTGGGCCTGATCCGGACACAGGAAATAGATCCCCGCAGTAAGGAAATCTTGACGCATATCCAAGATAAACTTTTTACCTTAGGGGCCATACTCGCCACCGACCCGAAAAGGGCAGTGCTGAAAAGCGGCAAGGAACGCCTCAATATTCCAAAAATTGAGGAGGAGGACATTACCCTTTTGGAAAACGAAATGGACCGAATGAACGATGCCCTGCCACCGATGACCCATTTCATCCTGCCGGGAGGCAATACCACCGTGTCATCTTGTCACATCGCGCGAACCGTTTGCCGCCGGGCCGAACGCCGCGCCACCCTTTTAAACGAAAATGAACCCGTTGACGAAAGGGTATTGAAATATTTAAACCGACTATCTGACTATCTCTTTGTGCTGGCACGAAAGTTGTCCAAAGACACCAACGCGGAAGAAACACAATGGATTCCGGAGAAGTTATGAGTTAGGGGTTATTGGGTTATGAAATAAATGAAATATACCAATCACCTCCGCTTTGTCTTAATAACTTATTAATAAATAACTTTGTAAATAATTCAAAATCAACACACAACAAACGTTCTTTAAAATAAGGCAGAAATAATTTGGATTTTTCTTGACTTTTTAATCTAAAAAATTACTTTTGCAGAAAATTAAAACCTAAAGTGCTATGTACTGGACATTAGAATTGGCATCCTATTTAAGCGATGCCCCCTGGCCCGCAACCAAGGACGAATTGATTGATTATGCGATCAGGACCGGTGCCCCACTGGAAGTAGTGGAAAACCTTCAGGCAATTGAGGACGAAGGCGACTCTTACGACTCCATTGAAGAAATCTGGGCCGATTACCCAACGGACGATGATTATCTTTGGAATGAGGATGAATATTAATCCCCAAAGTTTTGGGGCAACAATAAAATAATATAAAAAGTCTCTTTTAAGGGGCTTTTTTTTATTTAAAAATCATTGAAAAGCAACAGTAATAAAAGTCGAGACCATTTTTTGGAACGATGAATTCAATTGTCATAAATGGGGCCCCGTAACACTTAAAAATAAGTAAAGTCACACCGCTGTGTGGCCCATCAAAATAAAACAACATGGGAATATTAGACAACGTACTCAAAATATTTGTAGGCGATAAATCTAAAAAGGATATAAGCCAAATACAACCGCTGGTTGATGAAGTGAAGAAACACGAGGCCGCCCTCGAGAAACTCTCCCACGATGAACTGCGGGCCAAATCAGATTTCTTCCGTAAGGAGATAAAGGACGCCCAAAAAGACATACAGGACCAAATCGATGCCCTGCAAAAGGAATCTGAAACCGAAGAGGACATCAACAAAAAAGAAGACCTCTATAACCAAATTGACAAACTTAAGGACGACCGCTACGAAATAGAAAAGGCCACCCTTACCAAAATCCTGCCCGAAGCCTTTGCCGTGATGAAGGAAACCGCAAAGCGCTTTAAGGAAAATGAATCCATTACCGTTACAGCAAATCCTTTTGATCGAGAGATTTCCGCGGAAAAGGAATACGTGACCCTGGAAGGCGACAAAGCCATTTGGAGCAACTCTTGGGACGCCGCCGGAAAACCCATTACTTGGGACATGGTCCATTATGACGTGCAGTTAATTGGCGGTATTGCCCTGCACGAAGGCAAAGTGGCCGAAATGCAGACCGGGGAAGGCAAAACCCTGGTAGCAACCCTGCCGATGTACCTGAACGCCCTCGCCGGCAATGGGGTGCACCTGGTAACCGTGAACGATTATTTGGCCCGTCGCGACAGCGCATGGATGGCGCCATTGTTTCAATTCCATGGCCTAACCGTGGATTGTATAGACAACCACCGCCCCAACTCCGCCGCCCGCAGAAAAGCCTATATGGCCGATATTACCTACGGCACCAACAACGAATTTGGTTTTGATTATCTGCGCGACAATATGGCCCACGCCCCGGACGATCTTGTACAGCGGCCACACCACTACGCTATTGTGGATGAGGTGGATTCGGTATTGATCGACGATGCCCGTACGCCACTTATCATTTCCGGGCCCGTGCCCGAAGGCGACCGCCACGAATTCAATGAATTGAAACCCAAGATCCACGACATAGTGGATGTGCAGAAAAAATATTTGACAGGCGTTTTGGCAGAAGCTAAAAGACTGATCAAGGAAGGCGATGAAAAGGAAGGCGGTTTCCAATTGTTGCGCGTGTATCGCGGATTGCCCAAAAACAAGGCGCTCATTAAATTCCTTTCGGAAGAAGGTGTAAAGCAAATTCTTCAAAAAACGGAAAACCACTACATGAGCGACAACAACCGCGAAATGCCCAAGGTGGATGCCGAACTTTACTTCGTAATTGACGAAAAAAACAACCAGATAGAACTTACAGACAAAGGGGTGGATTACCTTTCGGGCGAGGGCGACCCGGATTTCTTTGTAATGCCAGAAATAGGTACAGAAATTGCCGAAATCGAGAAAAAAGGGCTTCCCAAAGAGGAAGAGGTAGCACTAAAGGAAGAACTCTTCCGCGACTTTTCCGTAAAAAGCGAGCGCATCCACACCATGAACCAGTTGTTAAAGGCCTATACGCTTTTTGAAAAGGACGACCAATATGTGGTGATGGAAAACAAGGTGATGATCGTTGATGAGCAAACCGGCCGTATTATGGACGGCCGCCGTTATAGCGACGGCCTTCACCAAGCCATTGAGGCCAAGGAAAATGTGAAGATTGAGGCCGCCACACAGACTTTCGCGACCATAACCCTTCAAAATTATTTCCGAATGTACCGCAAACTTTCCGGAATGACGGGTACCGCCGTTACCGAAGCCGGCGAACTTTGGGAAATCTACAAACTGGACGTGGTGGAAATCCCAACTAACCGCCCCATTGCCCGCCACGACCGAGAGGACAAGATTTACAAGACCAAACGCGAAAAATACAATGCCGTAATCGAAGAGGTCGTGGCCCTTTCCAAGGCCGGGCGTCCTGTGCTTATCGGTACCACTTCCGTGGAAATCTCGGAATTGTTGAGCCGAATGTTGAGTATCCGAAATATTAACCACAACGTGTTGAACGCCAAGCTCCACAAGCGCGAGGCAGACATCGTGGCCGAAGCCGGAAAGAGCGGTATCGTAACCATTGCCACCAACATGGCCGGTCGGGGTACGGATATTAAACTGAGCGACGAGGTGAAAAAAGCCGGTGGTCTTGCCATTGTGGGTACCGAGCGCCACGACTCGCGCCGTGTGGACAGACAGTTGCGCGGACGTAGCGGTCGTCAGGGTGACCCCGGAAGCTCGCAGTTCTATGTTTCGTTGGAAGACAACCTGATGCGCCTCTTCGGAAGTGAGCGGATTGCGAAAATGATGGACCGTATGGGCCTTAAGGAAGGCGAAGTGATACAACACAGTATGATTTCAAAATCCATTGAGCGGGCACAGAAAAAAGTGGAGGAGAACAACTTCGGTATCCGTAAGCGTTTGTTGGAATATGATGACGTAATGAATGCCCAACGGGAGGTTGTTTACAAACGAAGATACCACGCCCTATTCGGCGACAGGCTTCGTGTGGACATTGCGAATATGATCTATGACACGGCCGAGGTTATCGCCGAAAGCAACAAACTGGCGCAGGACTATAAGAATTTCGATTTTGAGCTTATCCGCTTCTTCAGCATGAGCTCCCCCATTTCCGAAAAGGAATTTGAGAAAATGGACGCCAAGGAAATTGCCGGCAAGGTGTACAAAGCAGCCTACGCCCATTACCAGGACAAAATGGCCCGCAATGCGCAAATAGCCTTTCCGGTAATAAAAAATGTATATGAAACCCAAAAGGACAAATACAAGCGAATTTTGGTTCCGTTTACCGATGGGGTAAAAACGCTGAACGTGGCTACCGATCTTGAGAAAGCCTATGAAACCGAAGGAAAGCAATTGGTAAACGATTTTGAAAAGAACATCACGCTCGCCATTATTGACGATGCCTGGAAAACGCACTTACGAAAAATGGACGAGCTGAAACAATCCGTCCAACTTGCGGTGCACGAGCAGAAGGATCCTTTGCTCATATATAAATTTGAGGCGTTTGAACTTTTCAAGGCGATGATTGAAAAAGTGAACAAGGATGTGATTTCTTTCCTTTTCAAAGGGGAATTGCCTCAGGAAAACCAGCAGCAGATCCAAGAAGCACGCGAGGTGAAACGCAAGGAAAACCTAAGCGAGCAAAAAGATGAAATCCCCAATATGGACGAGCGCGCTGCCCAGGCCCGTGCCGCCGGAAATACACAACCGCAACGGCAACAGGTAACCGAAACCATTACGCGCGAGCGGCCCAAAATAAACCGCAATGACAAGGTGACCATCAAGCACGTGATGAGCGGCGAAAACAAAAGCATGAAATTCAAACAAGCCATTCCTTTGTTGGATAAGGGCGATTGGGTTTTGGTGGATGATTAATTTTTGGGACTTAGGACGGTAGGACTTAGGACGTACGACTGTTTTGTAAATTTAAATTTAACTCTAATGAAGTTTATAAATCCCGAGGCTTGGCTTCGGGATTTTTTTATGGCATATTTTCCCCAGAACAATCTCTTTTTTATTGGCTATCAAACATTTATAGCTTTTTAATATAAAATTCCTGCTCGTTTTTTTCCTACCTTCGTTTTCAAAATCAACCCATTAAAAACCAATCCGTATGAAAAAATCACTATTTATCTTAGCATGTCTTTGCTTAGTGTTTGTTGGCTGTAACAACGAAAAAAAGGACAAGATGGAAACCGAGGAAGCCGTAGTGGTAGCAGACACCACTGCTACCGAAACCCCTGAATTAACAGAAGAACCCATGGACTCCGTGGCCATGCAAAAGGCCTGGGAAGCGTACATGACCCCCGGCGAGCCCCACAAAATGATGGCCGCAGAGGAAGGAAAATGGAACAACGAAATGACCTTCTGGATGGGCCCCGAGGAAACCAAGGCCACCTCCACCGCCGATATTAAAATGATCATGGGCGGTCGTTACCAGGAGGGCACCTATAGTGGCAAGATGATGGGAATGGACTTTGAAGGCCGCTCCACTTTAGCTTATGACAATGCCACCAACGAATACATCTCTACTTGGATAGACAATATGGGCACCGGGCTCGGGGTATTGCGCGGCACCTATAATGAAGGTAATAAAACGATCATCTCAAAAGGTAATATGGTAGACCCAATTACCGGCAAGGAAAAACAGGTGCGCGAGACGTACACTATAGTAGACGATAACACCCGGCGCGCGGAAATGTTCGAGACCGGCCCCGATGGTACCGAAGTAAAAACCATGGAAATACTTATGAAAAGAGCATAGTTTTAAAAACGACGCTACAAAAAGTCCCGGAGCCAATGGCTTCGGGAGTTTTTTATTGCAGAAATCGAGTATCTTTAGTTCCCAAAAAATAGTAATATGAAAAAAATCTCCATCGAATTTAAATGGGCCATTCTCTTTACCATTGTCATGCTCCTATGGATGCTCTTTGAAAAAACAATGGGATGGCACGAGGAGCAGATTGCAGACCACCAATGGCTAACACTCTTTTTTGCGCCCTTTGCCATTTTAATGTACGTGCTCGCGCTTCGCGAAAAACGGCGTCGCGTTTACGCAGGAAAAATAACTTGGCTGCAGGGTTTTGTTTCGGGTCTGATTCTCAGTGTTTTTGTAGCATTGCTTTCCCCGCTGGCCCAATATATTACGCATAATTATATAACTCCCGAATATTTCAACAACGTAATAGAATATTCCGTGACCAATGATATGATGACCCGCGAGAAGGCAAACGCCTATTTTAATATCAACAACTACATCTGGCAATCTGCCATTGGGGCATTTGGGTTCGGAACCTTGACCGCCGCAGTTGTCGCCATTTTTGTACGGAAAAAATGACCAGAAACCCAATCAAACCGGAACTTTGTAGCTTCCCAAAAAAGGGATTCTTTACTAAAAATGCGCACATTGTTGGTTTTGTTGGGATTAATGCTGTTTTCAATAGGGCTCCTCGGTCAGGAAAACACGACCCTTACGGAGTTGTTAAAGGAGGCACGGGAGAAGGTTTATACCCAACCCGAACAGACGCAGAAAATTTCGGCCTATATCCTCAAACAAACCGAAAATGACCTTGTTAAGGCAGAAGCCTTTTTTTACTATCACGAAGTGATTACACCCAAGGAAAACTTGATCAGGCAGTAAAGAATATCCTCAGGGCCGAGGAACTTGCCACTACATATTCGGGTTCCGGCCTATAGAAATTTGGACGGCGAATATCACTTTATTCCCGAAGGCCAATTGCCAACACTTACTGGAGTTAACACCATTGGCGACATCAACAATTCTGACGTAATGGTTGGCGATTTTGATCTGCAGCTTTTTATTTATGATCTGGCCACCAACACCTTCACCCGTTATGAAAACCCCGGCGGTACGGATTCCGCTACCTTCACCAGTATTTCCGAAAATGGGGTTGCGGTAGGATTTGCAGATACCGATTATCAGGTTAGGGATGCTATTATCTATCACCCTTCCCAAGGGGTTTTTTTTTGAATTGGCCAAAAAGGGCAGGAAAAAGCTGCAATGGCGAAGAAATTATTGAAGGGAAATATTACTGTAATTGGAATTGATGGTAATGGTTTTAGTTGAAGAATTGTTTTGGTTAAAGCCTTTAACCAACACACCCCTTGCGTTTTTGGACTCTTTTAGTTGTAATGATTTTGGATAATTCAGGGTAGATTTCCTTCCGGTGAAATAGAATGAAAATGCAGCGGCCGGCAACCCCAGTTTCGCATCGGTGTTTTCCAACCTGATGTCTATGGTTTCAAACCCATCTGAAATTCTGGATACCTCCAAATCGCCAAAGGAGCCCGAAAGAAACGCTTGTTTTGAAACGGTGCCGATGCGCACATCGCTCGAATTGGCCTGCAAGTTGATGTTCTGCACGGTTTCAATCCTACATTCATCCACAAACTTCACGTTGAGCACACCCTGTTTCCACAGGCCCACATTTACGGGAGCATAGGAGGCATTGATGAGGGTTTGGCCCCCATCAATGCTCTTTGCCCTAAAAGGTGTGTAGTCCAAATTGGCCCTAACGTTCTGCACATCTGCCATTTTTAAATCGCCGTGGCGGACGTTCACCTCGGTTTTGGTGTTTTTAGGCAATCTGATGATAATTGTTTTTTTGGCGTTTGAAGACGATCCTTTGCTGCCCTTGATAACTATGGAGGTGCCGTGCGGAGTCTTGGTAACCGTTTTGGAATAGTTTCCCCCTTCGCGTTCAAACTGTTGGGCCCAGGCCTCCATTTTTTTGCCGTATTCCTCGCCCCAGGCTTCCATGCGCTTTCCAAAATCCTCGCCCCAGGCCTCCATTTGTTTTCCGTAGGCCTCCCCTATGCTATCGGCTCGCTCAGCGTTCCAGGATTTCTCAATATTCTCGCTCCATTCCTCCATGCGTTTTTCAAAATCCTTTCCAAATTTCTGGTCCATTTGGGCCTCAAATTTTTTCATATAGCCCTCTTCATCCTTCTTAAATTCATCGTAATCAAAATGAATACTGCCAATAGTGTCCATAAACTCCTCCGGAAGCGGTGGTACATGGATATTTTGCATTATGGGCAAAACCAGATTGTCCAAGAGGGGGCCCACGAAATCAGGCCCGGGCATTGGCCCCATTTGAAAAGGTGGTGCCATTGCAGCATTGGAAGAAATACTGACTTTTTTACTATTTCCGGCCACTTTTAGATCCCACTGCTCCATGAGTTCCTGTTTTTGCTTCTTGGAAAGATCATCGCCTTCAATAAAGGCCTCCACTTCCACCTTGTTTTTGTTCCAGGTTTCAAAAACCACATTCGTAAACGAGGTGTTCACTACAACCTCCACGTTATCGGCCACGGTGAAACTTTCCACATAATCGGCCTGCGAATAGGCCATCGGGCTCACAAACAACAGTATCCACAGTACGCTAAGACTGAATTGCATTAAATTCTTCATTGTTTTGATTTTTAAGTTCTTTTAATTTGTTTTTCAGTTTGAACAGCAGATCCAAACGAAGCTTCAAATTGTCAATCAAGGCAGTTACCGTGGCTTCCGAGGGACCAAACTGGTTCAATTCCCCATTGAGCCGCTCGTATTCCTTGTTCAATGCGGCAAGCCGTTGCAGATAGCCATCTACCAACTCCCGATTGTTGTCGTTTATTTCCAGAGAAGCCAACTGCACGTTGATGCCCGCTTTGTAAAAGGCCTCCACTTTTTTAAGGTCTGGGGAAATGGTAGCCAAGCTTAATTTTGGTGTCTCAGGGTTTTCCGTTGCGGTTGCCGTATGGTTGACCAAAGGTTCGCTGTCCGGAAGGGTTTTTTTCGATAATTGTTGATATCCAAAAAAGCTTACTGCCAAAACGAGGATGGCCACGGCGGCGATTTTCCTCCAGCGAAAGGTTACCTTTTTGGTTTCCGGTGGGCCTGAAAAGGCTCTGGCCAGCTTGGCTTCAAAGCGTGCCTCGTGGCCTTCGGGAAGTCTGGGAGTTTCCGATTCCAGGTTTTCGAGCATTTTTTTAATATCCTGTGCCATAGCGCAAGTGTTTTAGTTTTTCTTTTAATTTCAATTTTCCGCGGTGCAGATAGGTGCGGGACGCATTTTCAGAAATCTGCAGTATTTCTGAAATTTCCTGATGGTCATAGCCTTCAATTAAAAACAACGAAACGGTCATTCTGTAATTTTCGGGCAATTCCTGAATGGCGGCAAGCACTTCGGGCACCGAGGTTCCATCGGCTATGGACCAATCTGCATCTTCTTCCACCAAACCAAAAACTTCATCATTTAAGGATTGAAGTTCCATTTTCCGTGCCTTGATGGCATCCAGACAGGTGTTTATAACAATTCGTTTCAACCAAGCCCCGAAGGTGACGTCCCCCTTAAACTGGCCAAGTTTCTTGAATGCTTTAATAAATGCTTCCTGCATGGCATCTTCCGCGGCGGCGGTGTCCTTTAAATACCTGTGGGCCACGACATACATTCCGTCACAATACTTTGTGTACAAGGCCATTTGCGCCTTTCGGTTGCATTGCTTACATTGCTCTACAAGTAACAAATCGGACAAACTGGATGGTTTTTTTTGGTTGCTGTTCGCCTAAAGGACGAGAAAAGTTTATACGTGTTGCAAAATTTGAAATATTTTTTAAAATATTCTGACTGATTTTTAGTTTGAAACACATGAAATTTTGAAAAATGTGGTTGAAATCATTTGAATACCAGATTCATTAAAAATACGGCTGCATTCCTTCGCTTTCATTTTTTAAAAAATTCCAATCAAATCTTTTTTGGCATACTATATGAATTAGGCACAATGGATTTAGTTCATAATTTCCTGTTAAGTATTAATAAAAAAATGTTTAGATTTAGAAATCAGGTTTATTTTATGCTAAATTTGATAAAACCATCAACCTATGAAAAAGAAATACGCCGATTTTGACAAATTAAACCGTTTGTTGGTAGCCTGTTTTGAGGCAGAAAAACTGTATTACAACGCCGCCCAAGATGCACAGACTACCGAGCTCAAACGGTTTCTGAACTATATGGCCGTGGAGCGCAACCGTATGAGCCATGACATTTCCAATGAACTACATTCCCGTGACATTGAGCCTCTAAAACAAGATGCTGAAAAGGGCAATTTAGACCGCACATGGCAGGAAATAAAAGAAGCCCTGGAAGATTTTGATGCCGAGGCCATTGTAAAATCGTGCATAAACCGAGACAGAAACAACATTAAGCGTTACGATGAACTGTTGGAGCGTCGCGAATTGCCGGATAGCATTTTGGAACTGTTGGAAAAACACAAATATCAGTTGGAATGGTACATAAAACAGGCTGCCCAACAGACAAAGAAAAGTCCATTCGTGGAAGATCATCCGAAAGAAGAAGATGATAAAAATCCTTCCAAAAAAGACATTTCCGGGAAGGTGATAAACTTAAAAGCAATGTAAAAAAAAGCCCCTGAATTCAGGGGTTTTTTATTGAAGGTGTGTTTTCTTTTTTTAATCTTCGTCCAGCAATAAATTCAGGGTAACGGTTATATTATCACGTGTGGCACGGGAATAGGGACAGACCTCGTGGGCCTTATTCACCAACTCCTCGCCTGTTTCAATATCCACTCCCGGCAGATAGCAGTCCAAGGTAGCGCGCAGTTGCAGGTCGCCATCCTTTGTTTTTCCAATTTCAATGTTGGCGGTAACGCTCATATCATCGCCGAGTTTGATTTTTTTCTTTTCAGCAATCAACTGCACCGCGCCGCCAAAGCAGGCGGCATAGGCACTGCCAAAAAGTTGTTCGGGGTTGGTTCCCTTGCCGTCATCGCCACCAAGTCCTTTAGGCACCGAAAGTTCCAAATCTATTTTGCCATCTTCGGTAGTTACGTGGCCTTTTCTGCCTCCAACCGCCGTGGCGGAAGCTTCATATAAAGTTTTCATGTATTGGGATTTTAAGATTATCGATTTCCAAGATACAGCGGAAATGCCTTTTTTAAAAGAACATATTCATAAATTTGTCCTAAATTCACATTGTGGCCCAGTCAAAAAAAAATAATAGTGCGCTAAGCGAAAAGCAAGGTGTTTCGCAACCGGAAACCTTGAATAGAAGCCTTCTTGACCAACTACAATCCAAGAAAAGACAGCCACACGCCATTGAGGAAATAGTATCCGCAATATTGGCACACAACCAAACGGCCCTTAGCCGCGGCATAACCATTATTGAAAGTACCGCGGCCAAACACCAAAAACAGGCCAAGGAACTAATTGAACATTGCCTTCCGCACGCCAACCGTTCCGTTCGCATCGGCATTACCGGCGTTCCCGGAGTGGGCAAGAGTACGTTCATTGAAAGCTTTGGAAAACTGTTGATTTCCAAAGGGAAAAAAGTAGCCGTACTTACCGTGGACCCGAGCAGCAGCATTAGCAAGGGTAGTATTCTGGGCGACAAAACCCGAATGGAAGGCCTTGTTAAAGAAGCGAACGCATACATACGCCCTTCCGCCAGTGGTGATACGTTGGGCGGCGTGGCCCGAAAAACCCGCGAAACCATTATTCTTTGTGAAGCCGCGGGGTTTGATGTCATTTTGATCGAAACCGTGGGCGTGGGCCAAAGTGAAACCGCGGTACATTCCATGACCGATTTCTTTTTATTGCTAAAACTTGCGGGCGCCGGCGATGAACTGCAGGGCATCAAGCGCGGCATTATGGAAATGGCAGACTCCATTGTTATCAACAAAGCCGATGGCGACAATTTGAAGGCCGCCAAAATGGCCAAAAATGAATTTAACCGTGCGCTCCACCTCTATCCCCCCAAGGAAAGCGGCTGGGCACCAAAAACACTTTTGTGCAGCGCCCTTAAAAATGAAGGCATTGCTGAAATCTGGGAAGTGGTTTCAAATTATTTTGAAATGGTAAAAACCAACGGCTATTTCAACCACAAAAGAAAGGAACAAAATAAATTTTGGCTAATGCAGACCATTGAAAGCCGATTAAAAAGTGAATTTTACGCGAATCCTTTAGTGAAAACCGAACTGGAAAAACAACTGAAAGCTTTGGATGAAAACCGGACTACGCCTTTTGCGGCCGCGGAGAAAATCTTAAGTTTTAAAAATTAATTCTTAATCAATTTCTTTACGATTTCATTAGCTTTCGCATCAATTAATTTAATAAAATAGATTCCTGCGGAAATATTTTCAACAGCTACTGAGTTTATTCCGTCGGAATTATTTTCCTCCACAATAAGTTGTCCCAATTCATTATAAATTTTTACCTGTTCAATGGTTCCGCTATATTTTATCGAAACGCTATTAGTTGCAGGAATGGGGTAAATAGATACGGCTTCCATTGTATTTTCTACCACACCGAGGTTTTCCACAACTGTTGTAACTACGGTATTTGTAATAATGGGTGGATTGAAATCAAAGAAAATTTGTGCGTTGTTGGACATACTATCTCCAATTTGGATGTTTACCTTCGGCTTTATTTTATATTGAATATAGCCGTGGGATTCTGGTTCGTTGGAAGTGGCGTCTGGAAGATTTATATTTTCAAAAATAAATTCCACTTGATTTCCATTGGTTATTTCTACTCTGTTCGAATGACTTATATTTTCCAGTTGAATTGTATTCCAATCAAGATTTGGATGAAGTTCATTAGTAACACGAACATCAATTGCTTCAGCAGTTCCAGTGTTTTGAAAACGGATTATATAATGTAGATAATTATCGGTTTCTTCCTCAAATATTTCGTCGCCTTCAAGCACTTGAATATCATTGGGATCGTAAGAGCCAACTACAATCTGTTCAAAATTAAAAATATTATCATCCTCGGTATAATCGCCAGATATTGGATTTACCGTAGCAACAAAATTCAGGGCATCGCCGATTCCCGTTGTTGGAGGCGGCATTATATTGAAATTTAGGTCTATCGTTCTTGTTTCGAAAGGTTGAATGTCAAAATAATCAAAAGTTACACTACTTGAAGTTTGTGCACTTACGGTTTCGCTCGCCATCAAAAACGACATTTTGGTCTCGTCAAAATTCAAATCCACCGAACCAGATAATATTGTGGTACCAACGTTGCGGTAAACGATTTGATAGTAGGCATCGAAACCTGGCCGGGCCTCGTTTAACGGATAGAATGAAATATTCAAATCATCGATGGGCTGATTTGGGCTCAAGCAAAAATCTGCCGTAGCTACGGAACCAATTCCGATGAAATTTGAAACGTACTCCGCCGGGTCTGAACTGTAATAATCGGGAATACCCGAAATAATTTCAGTGGTGAATTCTCCTTCATTCACATAAAGTAGAAAATGTCCGTTTGGATTTGTAAAAGTGGATAAAGTCTGTGTTCCATTGTTAGTTTCCACGCGTACGTTTGGAATAGAAACATCCAACGGGTCACAACCATTGTTGTTGCCATCTGCTTTTATTTTTCCAGATATTAAATTACTTGACAACACATTTTTATACCACGAAATCTTGTCGTCTTCCAGAGAGGCCGAAAGTACATCTATGGCTCCATCTCCATTCATATCTGCTGCTATTACTTTAATTGGAGCATCTGCCGTCGTGGAAATAATTTGCTGCGGGCCAAAATTACCACGCCCATTCAGGTTTTCATACCAAGCAATTTTATTATCTGTTGCAGAAGCGGAAAGTACATCAGCATCGCCATCTGCATCAAGATCTGCTACAAAAACAGACCTTCCAAACTCTATTTCGTCCGTTACCAGATGCCAGGTTGCAAAAGTAACTGTTCCATCATTTTCAAACCACACCACTGTACTATCCACTCTAAAAGTAGCAATAACATCCATATCGCCATCGCCGTCCATATCTTCAGAAAACACATCAGAGGGTCGAGCAAAATTACTGCTAATAGTTTGCCGCTGTCCAAAAATTCCCTGCCCATCGGTGTTTTCATACCAGCTAACCAAATTATAATATGAAGCGGAAATAACATCCAAATCGCCATCACCATCCAAATCTGCGGGGAAAACAGATTCTACTCCATTTAAATCCTCAGTAATAGCAAAAGAAGCGCCAAATGTGCCGAGCCCATCAACATTTTCAAACCAACCTATTGCATTGCCGCCTCCAATTAATATATCTAGATCACCATCTAGATCTATATCTGAAAGATGCATTGAATCAATATATTTTTCCGCAATAGCAATTCTATCGCTAAATGTACCCATGCCATCAAGATTCTCATACCAACTAAGATGACCTTGATCAAAAGAAGCTGCAATTATATCGTTATCTCCATCCCCATCAATATCTGCCACCTCTATAATCTTTACACCTCGGTTTGCTGCCGAAATGATCTTTTGCGTACTAAAATTACCACTGCCGTCTAGGTTTCGATACCATGCTATTTTATCATCCAAATATGAAGCTGAAACAACATCTTGGAAACCATCACCATCAATATCTGCATTCTTTATGGAACGGGGTTCATTTGCATGACCTGTTATATTATATTCCCCATCAAAATTTCCTTGCCCATCTACATTATTGTACCATGCTACCTTATCATCATTTAATGAAGCTGAGATTGCATCCATAGTTCCATCGCCATTTACGTCGGCCGCAAACAAAGCCCAAGGATCAAATACATTTGTTGTAACTATCTGCTCTAGTCCAAATACTCCACTTCCTATATTCTCGTGCCATGCTACCCTATCTTCATCGTCAAGATTATTGGCCCACAGTATGTCATTATCGCCATCGGCATCAATATCTGTAGCAAACATGGAAGTTACTGAAGAAGTACTAGCTGGAATTTGCTGTCCCAGTTGATAAAGTCCCAGACCGTTGGTGTTTTTATAAAGTGAAATTATATTATTTAAACCAAACGAAACAAGCATATCTAAATCATTATCTGCATCTACATCTGTCACTATCATTGAAAAAGGAAATTCTGGACTTTCGGCAATAACATTCTCCGCACTAAAAATGGTTCCAAATCCATTCATATTTTCATACCAAACTGCTTTGCTTGCTCCATTTCGAATGTAGGTTATGGCAACATCCATCAGTCCATCATTATTAATATCCCCGGCGGAGATATCATTTATTTGATCAAAACTATACGCTATAAATATTCTATCACTAAAATCTCCACTTGCATTTTGATTTCGATACCAACCCAACGTATCCGTAGAACTTGAATAGGTTATTATGTCCATAAATCCATCTCCATTTACATCACCCAAAGTTATAATTTCGGCTGTATCGGTATAGTTTATTATTGAAGCCGTGAAATTACCCAGACCATCGATGTTTGTAAACAAATAGATATCTGAATAGTTATAGGCAGCAGCAACTATATCCATATCGCCATCATTATCCATATCCGCAACCGCCATTTTGTATCCAATTGACTGATTTTCAAAAACAACATTCGAAATACCAAAATTCCCCAAGCCATCTAGGTTTTCATACCAAACTATTTTGTTTTCCCTAAAAGAGGCCACTACCATATCCAAATCGCCATCGCCATCAATATCTGCTGATATTGCTGCTTGTGGTTCTTCAATTGCTTTGGTATTATCTATTATTATATTTTCCTGAAAAGTTATTTGGGCATTTGCAAATGTCATAGAAATTAATGCTGCACAAAATGTAATTTTTAATCTCATATGATATTTTTATTGTAATAATACTAAAACTTTTTTCAATAGAAGGCTTAAAAATTGATTCGAAAAATTTACTGAAAATTATTTTTAAACCATTCGGTCTGCGCCTCCAAACCCTCTTTTAGTGTAGTCTGTGGGTTATAGTTCAATAATTTTCTGGCCTTATCTATATTCGCTTTAGTTCGCGATTGGTCGCCGGCGCGGGGTGGTTTCCTTTCGGTCGCAATTTTTGTTTTGAGAATTTCCTCCACCGTTGCAATGCCGTGGGCTGTTGTGCTTTCGGTTTCAGTGCCGAGATTGAAAATTTCTCCGTTGCAAATTTTTTCCTTTCCAAAAACACTTACAATACCGTCCACTATATCTTGCACATACGTAAAACTGCGTAAATGCTTTTCGCTGCCTTCAAAAAGTGGAAACGGTTTGTTGTTCAAACCGCAGTCTATCAGTCGGGTGTACAATTTGTC
The DNA here is from genome assembly GCA_048265145.1 of Aequorivita sp. Lineage (GTDB taxonomy): Bacteria > Bacteroidota > Bacteroidia > Flavobacteriales > Flavobacteriaceae > Aequorivita. The sequence goes on along the minus strand of JBLXCF010000004.1, from coordinate 165,930 downwards.
GGGCCTTTCGCGCGGGCCATACACCGAAAAGAGCCGAAACGAAGTTCCTTTGAATTTGTTTTCGCGCACTTTGGCCAGCACCAATTGTTCGGCTGCAAGCTTAGTTACGCCATACCACGATGCGGGTTTGGGCGCGGCGGTTTCAGGAAAAGTAGCCTCCAGTCCATAAATGGAAGAAGTGGCAATGTTTACAAAAAAAGGTCGCTTCGGAAGCTTTTCAGCAAACTCAAGCAAACGTTGCGTCGCCAAAATATTATTGCTGAAATAATCCTCGAAAGTAGATTTATCTGAGATTCCGGGATGGGCGGCAAAGTGGAAAATATAGTCGAAACCGTTTTGAAGTTTTCCGGCCAAATTATCCGTTCGCAAATCCAAATTATATACTTCAATATTTTTTTCGGACAGCGCCTTTGCGTTCAGCTTTTTCAGCTTGAGATCGTAATAGGCGGAAAAATTATCGATGCCGATTACCTCGTGGCCCAACAGCTTCAACCTTTCCGCAGTGTGCGACCCAATAAAACCTGCCGCTCCCGTAACGAGTATTTTCATAAAAACTATTTCAAGCGCAAAAATAGCATCTTTTTTGGCCAATTGCTTTATGATTTGCTTTTTAGCCCGCGTATATAAAATTTTAAACCCTTAAACTTCTAAACTAAAAAAATTACTTTTGCAGAAACCTTTTCCAAAATTTAGATGTACGAATTTACCATAATTGTGCCCGTTTACAACGAAGAAGAAAACCTGCAACGGGTGGAAAAGGAATTGCGCGCTTACACTGAAATCGCGACCAAAAAGACTTCTATCCTTTTTGTGAACGATGGCTCCAAGGACAACAGCCAAGCGCTGATTGAAGACATCTGCAACCGAAACGAAGCTTTTCATTTCATTTCTTTTAAGGAAAATCGCGGCCTTAGCGCGGCCATAAAAGCGGGTTTTGATTATGCTGAAAGTCCGTTGGTGGGTTATATTGACAGCGATTTGCAAACAGACCCGAAAGATTTCAATCTGTTGCTGGAGCACATAGGCGAATACGATTTGGTAACGGGCGTTCGCGCCGATAGAAAGGACAAATTTGTGAAAAACATGTCGTCCAAAATCGCGAACGGTATCCGCCGCGCCTTTACGAACGACGGCATGGACGATACCGGCTGCCCGCTGAAAGTGATAAAAACCGATTACGCAAAGCGCATCCCAATGTTTAAAGGGCTTCATCGGTTTTTGCCGGCAATGATCCTATTGCAGCATGGAAAGATTTTGCAGGTTCCAGTAAAACATTTTCCCCGAATGGCGGGCACCGCGAAATTTGGACTTTGGAACCGTCTGTTGGGCCCATTGATGGACTGTTTCGCCTATCTTTGGATGAAGAAAAAATACATCAACTACGAGATTAAAAGCAAGGGATGAGCCATTGGATTGTGTACGGCATCGGCTTTTTGGCACAAATCCTTTTCAGCGGAAGGTTGATCGTGCAATGGATCCTTTCCGAAAAAAGCAAACGCATCATCACGCCTTCCACATTTTGGAAACTGAGTCTGCTCGCTTCATTTCTGCTTTTTGTGTATGGGCATTTACGCGACGATTTCGCCATTATGCTCGGGCAGGCACTTACGTATTATATCTACATCAGAAATCTTCAATTGCAGGGCGAATGGCAGAAATCGCCAAAATGGTTGCAAATTTTCCTGTATATTTTTCCAATTTTGATAGTCGTTTACGCTTACAACAACGGCGAATACGACATCGAGAAGCTTTTCAATAATGAAGACATTCCGCTGTGGCTGTTACTTTTGGGGATAATTTCACAAATACTTTTTACCCTTCGTTTTGTGTACCAATGGATGGTTTCCGAAAAAACGAAAACCTCGCAACTGCCCGTGGGCTTTTGGCGAATGAGCGTTTTAGGGGCTTCCATGATTTTGACTTATGCCATTTTTAGAAAAGATCCCGTGCTTTTTGTGGGCCATATAGCTGGTTTGATTATTTATGTGAGAAATATTTTTATTTGGAAAAAACAGGCACGTTATGAAATTTGAAAGGAACTATCTGCTACTTCTTTTGCTCACCTGCGCCGCTATTTTCTTCGTGAATCTGAACGCCCTTCCGGTAAACATAATGGAGGCGCGAAACTTCATAACTGCCCGCGAAATGCTGAGCGATGGCCATTGGCTGCTCACGACCATCAATGGCGAACCACGCTACCAAAAACCCCCGCTTCCCACTTGGCTTACTGCTTTTTCGGCAGCAATCTTTGGAATAAAAAGCGTTTGGGCGCTGCGGCTGCCAGCGGCGATTATGACGCTTTTTCTCGTGCTGTTTTCGTATAAACTCGCCAAAAAACTTAGTTCGGAAAAGGTATATGCTTTTATAAGTTCGCTGATAATGGCGACTTCTTTTTATATCGTTGCCTCCGCCCGCGATGGGCAGTGGGATATTTACACCCACGGGTTTATGGTAATCTGCATTTATCTGCTCTACTTATTTTTCACAAAAGAAACCTGCAAATACCGAAATGCACTTTTAGCGGGACTCTTTTTTGGCTGTTCGTTTTTAAGCAAAGGCCCAGTATCGCTCTACGCCCTGCTCCTGCCTTTTTTGATTGCCTTTGGAATTGTTTACAAGTACAGAAATTTTAAAAGTCGGTGGTTGCCACTCCTTGCGTTTTTGGCCGTGGCTTTTGTGGTTTCGGCTTGGTGGCATTGGTACACGATGACCTTTGATCCGGCGGCGGCGGAAATTACCAAAAAAGAAACCACCAACTGGATAAGCTATGAAATTAAGCCGTTTTATTACTATTGGAGTTTCTTTACCCAGAGCGGCGTTTGGACCATTCCAGCATCTATCGGTTTGCTTTACCCCTATTTAAAAAACCGTGTTTTCAACAAAAAAGCATATCTGTTTACCTTTCTTTGGACGATGCTTTCGGTGATTTTGCTGTCGTTGATTCCTGAAAAAAAATCGCGCTATTTGCTACCCGTCCTGATTCCGATGGCACTGAACACGGGGTTTTATATTGAATATCTCTTCCGAAGATTTAAGGAGTTAAAAGATAAACGCGAAACGATTCCAGTGTATTTCAACTTCGGTTTAATAGGTTTTATAGGAATTGTCTTTCCAATTGGCGGCTATATTTTTCTGAAAGATGGACTTGCCGGAAACTGGCTTTGGTTCGTTTTACTTTCCATCGCTTTGTTTACCATCGGAATTTTTATGTTCCGAAACCTTTTCCGAAGAAAAATTGCAAGCGTTTTTTATTTAACCATTGCTTTTATTGTTGCCGTAATTTGGTTCGGCTTACCGCTGAGCAAGGCCATTACGATAAATCCAGATTATAAACCGTTTTCCGAATTGCACGCTTTTGAAGAAAAAGAGAACATAAAAATATACGAATTTTCAGGAATGACGCCCGAACTTATTTGGGATTACGGCGAAAAGATGGAAATGGTAAATAAAGACGGGGAATTTACAATTCCGAAGGAAAATCGTTTTGGGGTTTTGGTTTCGGAAGACAATTTAGAGCAATTCGCCGAAGTTTACTCAGAATTTACAAAGGAACACGTTTCGCGCTACGATATGAATCCGAAGGGACCGGACAGCCGCACGCATAAAACGAGACTATATCGGGAATTGTTTATTGTTTCTAAGAAATGATGCTCTCAAACCTAACAGGTTTTGAAAACCTGTTAGGTTTTTTGTGTTTTAAACTTCCGCTGCCCCCACTGCTGTATAAGATAAAACAACCAACCCGTCAACCCACCAAAGGCCATCCCCGAAATTACATCCAATGGATAGTGAACGCCCAAATAAATTCGGCTATAGCCCGTAATTACTGCCCACACCAATAAAAGAAAAGGTAAATATTTATACCACTGCTGAAGGCTCAACCCAAGAAAAACGGCCGCCGCCATGGAGCTTGCAGCATGGGCGGAAAAATAACCAAACCTACCGCAACCATCCGCAACGTAGCGCATTAAAGGCTGCAGTTCTTCCACTTTGCACGGTCTTGGTCGCTTTATGCCGTATTTAAAAAGGCTGGCAATTTGGTCGGTGGCGGTAATCATTAAAGCAACGCAAACTATGATTACCAAAGTGCCTTTCCAGCCGTAATGTTTAAAGACCAAATACAGAAGAAAAGCGTACAACGGAATTGACGACCATTTTTCAGTAACAAACCGCCAAAAGCCGTCCCAAGAAGTGTTTCCGAGATTGTTTAGAAAAAGGAAGAGTTCGGTGTCGTATTTTAGAAGTTGGTCGAGCATTATTCTGTAGTTCTATAAGTCAATAAAATTCTCACCACGAATACACAAATTATTAGTTTAAAACATTCGTGTATTCGTGGTTATTTAAATTTAATCCTCATCGTAACGCGCAATCTCCCGATCGTAAAAATCATTTGCACCCTGTATTAAATTTTCGGCCTCTGTTTCCAGTTCCTTTTGGTCCTGCGCATCAAAATCCTCCAGCCATTCCACCTCGTCGTTTTCCAGATTGATTATAAAACGTGGGAATTCAGTATGTATTACGAAAATTGCAGTGGGATAATCGCTGTTGTCGCCGAGAAGGTATTTTGGGAAATCCATTTTTTTTTGGTTTATTGTTTATCGTTTATTGTTAGTGGATGTTGAAAACTGAAAATCAAATCTTTCAAAAAGCACCCGTCACCCAGCATCCCTCATCCAGCACCAAGCCGTATCAATTTCTTCGAAAGATAATTAAATCTGATGAATAACATAATGCCGCTTGCAGAAAGCCCTGCCAGCAACCCGATCCAAATGCCCATACTTTCCAGGGAAGTTTCCATACTTAGGTAATACGATATTGGGAAGCCAATAATCCAATAGGCAACAAAGGTGATGACCGTTGGAATCTTTACATCCTGCATTCCCCGAAGGGCTCCAAGTGCCACCACTTGTAAGGCATCAGTAAACTGAAAGATGGCTGCAATAATCAACAACTGGGCGGCAATGGCAACCACTTCGTGATTGTCGGCAAAGTCGGTCACGCTGTTATAATCGAGGAATATTTTCGGCAATTCGCCATTAAATAGAATAAAGAAAATTGCAAATACCAATGCCAATATGGATGTCAGCAATACAATTGAAATTGCAACACGACGCAATTCCCGAAAGTTTTTCAAGCCTTTTTGGTTGCCCACGCGTATCATCGCCGCCACGCTAAAGCCCATCGCCACCATAAAGGTCATTGAGGCAAGATTGAGCGCAATTTGGTTTGCCGCCTGTGGGTTCTTTCCCAAGATTCCCGAAAGCCATACTGCGGATGTAAAAATACCCACTTCAAAAAACATCTGCATAGCCGAAGGAAAACCAAGGTTCAACAACTTTTTCAACATTGCTTTGCTGAGGGTAAAGATTTTTATATTCGTAACAAAATAGCGCGATTTTTCCTTTCGGCTCAAGAGATACCACAGATAGCCCACCATCACCACGCGGGATACCAACGTACCGATGGCCGCGCCGACCACCCCCAGTTCGGGCGCGCCAAACTTTCCGAAGATGAACATATAGTTGAGCAGCACATTCACCAAGTTGGCCACAATGGTAGCATACATCGGGAAACGGGTCATGGACAGGCCATCGCTAAACTGCTTAAACCCCTGAAAAATAATCAAGGGCACCAAGGATGCGGCGACCAGGGTAAGATAGGGCATCGCCAAATCCACCACTTCGGGCGGTTGCTGCATTACGTACATCAGCGGTTTGGCGAGCATTACCGACGCAAAAAGCGCCAACCCCAGGACGATACATAAAAACAGCCCGTGCTTAAAGGAAGATTTTCCCCTTTCGCGATTTCCTTCGCCATCAGCCTCCGCTACCAATGGTGTGATTGCCGTGGAAAACCCAACCCCCAAACTCATGGCCACAAACATAAAGCTGTTTCCCAGTGAAACAGCGGCCAGCTCGGCACTGCCCAACTGCCCCACCATAATATTGTCCACCAGCGCCACCACTTGGTGGCCCAACATGCCCAAAATTACGGGAGTTGCCAGTTTGGTGTTATACTTAAATTCCTTTGTGTAGTCGGAAAGCGCCAAGTCGGAAAAAATTTTGCGCAAAGATAGTTGTTGCAATTTTTTAAACTTCCATTTATAAAAAAACTATTACTTTAAACAGTCAAAAAAATAGAAGATGAAATCCAGCCAACAATTGGCCGACCGCTTTCGGGAAGTGTTGCTAAATGGCACTTTTATAGCCAATACTAATTATAAAGATCAATTGGAAAAGCTTCCGCTTAAAATGGCCCAGCAGCAAATAGGAAACCTCAACACCATCGCGATTTTGGCGCAGCACATTCATTATTATATAAAAGGCGTGTCGGATGTTTTTAGAGGTGGAAACTTAGAAATAAAGGATGCCTATAGTTTTGATTTTCCGCCATTTAATTCCGAAAAGGATTGGGAAGTTTTTTTAAATATTTTTTTTCAAGATGCCGAAACATTTGCAAGCCTCGTAGAAAAACTTTCCGAAGAACAGCTACACGCCTTTTTTTTCGATAAAAAATACGGAACCTACCAAAGAAACATTGAAGGGATGATAGAACATTGCTATTATCACCTCGGCCAGATTGTTTTGATTAAAAAATTGATAACCCAAAGGTAATAGGCTGTATGCTGTATGCTGTATGCAATATGTTTTAAACTGAAACCGAGAAGTTAAAAATAAAACATAACTCATAACTCATAACTCTTAACTCAAATTAAAGAATGCCACGTCCCATTCCAAAATCAATAACCGACCAAGACAAAACCAGCGTTCGCGATTCGTTTAAGGCCCTAAAAACCATTCCGCGTTTCTTTAGGGAAATATACCGCGCCAGTCCAAAACTGTTTTTTGTAAACGCAATCAGCCGTTTGCTCAACGCCTTTACGCCCGTGGTAATCCTGTGGGTGGGGAAAATGATCATTGATGAAATTATTTTGCAGGTTTCGCTCGAAGACAAAGATTTTACGCAACTGTGGAACCTGGTCCTTATCGAATTTTCCGTTGCCGTACTTTCCGATTTGCTCGGAAGATTGATAAACCTAACCGATGGACTGTTGGGCGATCTGTACAGCAACGCCTCTTCCGAAAAAATAATCCGAAAAACCAGCGAACTCACCATCGCCCAACTGGAAGACCCCGAGTTTTACGACAAACTGGAACGCGCCCGAACGCAGACCAACAGTCGGGTAGATTTGATGAGCAACGCGTTGGGACAGGCGGAAAGCCTCATTTCGATGGTTTCGCTGATTGCGGGCTTGGTTTATTTTGAACCTATTTTAATACTTATTTTAGTGCTAAGCATCATTCCCTCGTTTATCAATGAAGCCAAGTTCAGCAGCAATCGGTATTCATTGGCGCGGAGTTGGACCGCCGAACGCCGCGAACTGGATTACCTCCGTTTTATCGGCGCCAACAACCAAACCGCCAAGGAAATAAAGCTCTTCGGCCTAACCGATTTTATTGCGGATCGTTTTAAAAACCTTTCCAACGACTATTACCTCATCAACAAAAAACTTTCGCTGAAGCAAAGTCTGTACGGCTCGCTGTTCAATATTTTGGGCGTGCTCAGCTATTACGGCGCCTATGTGTATATCATTCTGCGGGTGCTTACGGGTGTTATTACCATTGGGGAACTCACCTTCCTTTCCGGTTCCTTCAACCGTCTGCGCAACAACCTGCAGGGCTTCTTTTCTCGCTTTACCCGTATTTCCGAAAGCGCGCTCTATCTGCAGGATTATTTTGACTTTATCGATTTGACCGTGGAGCAAAATGCCGAAACTAAAACCCCTATGCCCAAAACCATTAAAGAAGGGTTTCAGGTGAACAATCTACACTTTGCTTACCCCGGCAGCGAGGGCGAAGTGTTAAAAGGCGTTACCTTTACTCTAAAGGCAGGTGAAAAGATGGCTTTCGTAGGCCAAAACGGCGCAGGAAAAACCACGCTTATAAAACTCTTCCTCCGTTTTTATGAACCCACGCAGGGCGAAATCCTCTTGGACAGCATCAACATAAACCAGTTTGATGTGGACGAATACCGAAAACGTTTTGGCGTGATCTTTCAGGACTTTTTTAAATATGAGTTTACCCTGCGCGAAAACATAGCCGTGGGCAATATAGACCAAGTACAGAACGACGAAATAATAAACTACGCCGCCAGCAAAAGCCTCGCGGAACAAGTAGTGACCGAAATGGCAGACGGACTGGAACAACGTCTTGGCAGAAGGTTTTACAAAGGCACCGAATTGAGCGGCGGGCAGTGGCAAAAGGTGGCCCTGGCCCGCGCCTATATGAAGGACGCCGATGTGATGGTGCTGGACGAGCCCACCAGCGCGCTGGATGCACAGGCAGAGTTTGATGTTTTTGAACGCTTTATAGCTCTCACTAAAGGCAAGACCAGCATTATTATTAGCCACCGTTTTAGCACCGTGCGGATGGCAGACCGTATTTTGGTATTGCAGCACGGTCAAGTGCTGGAGATGGGTACCCACGAGGAGTTAATGGCGCACCCAAAATTGTACGCTGAGTTGTTTAAGTTGCAGGCGGCGGGGTATCAGTAGATTAAATCAAGATAAACTTGCATATTTGTATGTCTATATTTTAGCCTAAAAAATGAATACAACAAAAAAAGAACTCTTATCAACCATACTTATCTTATTAATAAATGGGATAATAATACTTATTGTGTTCGGATTAAAATATCTTGCAGAATTTTTAATAAGACTAAACAATATTTATTATATAACTGGTGGATATATTCTGTTTAGCATATTTCTTTATCAATTAAATAGAGTTTTCAAAAACAAAGTTTTTAACTTCATAGTTCAATTAATTTTTTTCCCTTTTAATCTTTTATATCTGTTTATGGTTGTTGCAATCCCTGTTGGAACCACTCAGATATATCTATATTTTTTTTTAATAGTTTCATTCATAATCCCATTGTTACTATACATTTTTGATAAGTTATTCGGCTACATTAACTTGCAACCAGAGACATGGTGTTATTTGATAATTACGACTGGGGTTATCACTGCAACTTTATTTCAACGCCAGATTTCATATTTAACATTCAAAATCTTACCCTTTACCGCTAGAAAATCAGAAAAGATAGATAGAATTAAATTGGTAGAGCTCTGCGAATATGTAGTTTCTAAGAATAATATAAAATTCGTTATTTATTCCTTATTTTTTTTATTCCTTATTATTTTCAACATTTACAATTTACAGGATGCTAGTTTTTATGGAAATCCTAATATAGATAAAGCTGTATTACAATCTTTTGTTACTTTCATTGCATTTGAACGAATGCTATCCAATTTAAAAAATAATGAATTTAAGCCGTCCAACCTTCTAAATCTTCTACGATTATCGATATTCAAAGAAACTCAAATAATAAAGGGACAAGAAAATAATAATAAAAACAAAAATCCCGATATCAATCAGACTTAGAAATCCTACAATAGTACACGTTTACAACGTGTGCTCCTTATAAGAAAATTAATCATGTTAATTAATACGAATTTTAAAAAGCTTTTCCCGAACACAACTACGGTCGCATATTATAATCCGTTTGGTCAACACATTGTTTTAAATTCAATCGAAGAAAAGCAATATGAAGATGCAATTAAAGATTTTTATAATCCTAGCAATTTAGAGACAATTAAAATTATATCTCATGAATTAAGACATTGGCGTGATCAACACGCTACTCTTTGGGGAATTAATAATTTAATTGACATTTATAATGCAATAAATGCAAGGTTAAATAATAATCCTGACAATTTTCATTATATTTCAAAGTATATCAAAAATACCAAAAAGAGTGACTTAACAGAATATTATCATACAATACAAAGTTCATATAATGTCAGTAAAAATGGACTTTTTTGGAAATGGAAATTGTCCATTGGCTCAAGATTCGATTATGATGGAAGAGTAAATCATAATAAACCTATACCGTTTATTAGATTTTTAAACCCCGAAACTGATAAAACAATATCCCGAACACCTCTGTCCAATTCTTCATTATTAGAAACTAATGCCATATGTGAAGAAATAAAAATAACTATTGCTATTTTAAGTAAGCTTGAAGAAGGAGAACTTTTAGTTGGGGCAAAAATAATGGAAGCAGAATATTTTAAATGGCTTTACAATCAAGAATTAACTCTTTATTCTGCAATAGCACACTTAACCTCTTCAATTACAGAAGTAAAAGATATAATTTTGACTTTTAAAATTTCTAATGAAATTTCAAATTTACTTTTAAACTTACCCGAGCGCTTTTATCAGAGTATCCCAACTAATCCATACATGGCAGAATTTGGTGAGAAAAATACACTTTTAAAATCTCAAAAAAATAATGGACATGCCTTTTTGAATTTGCTGCTAAATTATTCAGATAAAAATAAGACTCACGACAAATTTGATGTTAATAAATTACTTGAAGCATCGAATTTGCCAAGTAAATTTAATATTGAAAAACAAATTTTAGAAGAGTTTGAAAAATCGAAGAAGAACGTTATTGATGGTCCATTTAAACATATCGTTATTAAAAAAATTAATAATGCAATAAAATATTTTGAGAAAATAAGACTGGATAGTGCAAATAATCCTGTTATTGACTTTTTAGAATATGATAAACCAACTTTGATATTTGGTAACACATATGTTGATGATTTAGGTTATGAGTATGAAAAATTTAAATATTTTGTTTTTAATGGTGTTCCATTAACAAATACAGGCTGGTTTTTCATGCAACAGGATATTTACAAAGAATTAGAAACTTTTTATAATATATGTGGCATTTAATAAATTATCAATTCCCCCGCTAGCGCACGTTTGAAACGTGTGCCCGACAACTTCACAACCCCAATACCCCGCTACCGCACGTTTGCAACGTGTGCCCGCAACAGTAAGAATCCAAAAAACCCCTCTGGCGCGCTTTTGCAAAGCCTGCTCATCTAAACAGCGCATTTGCAATGCGACCTTTCCCAATTACCTAACATACGTTACTAAAAGTACAATATACATTGCCAATTGCAACACATACAAAGGCAATCACAACTCCCGCAAAGCCAATTGCAACTCACGCAAAGCCAATTGCAACTCCCGCAAAGCCAATTGCAAACCCGTTAAAACCAATTGCCCCACTATCGCGAGCGTTCTGCTTATAGTATTGAAGAATAAACCTGCTAAACACCAAAGATATTTATCAACTTTATTCCATACTTTTAACGCATCTAAAGCAATAACAAACACGCCTCTTTCGCTAAATGAAACCATATAAATCGCTTAAAGCCACCGTTCTCTTTCTCGCTATCACAACACTCCTATCCTGCAACAACGACGAAAAAAACAATAATACAATCCCAGAAACACAACTGTTGGGCGTATGGCAACGCAGCGACTTTAGCGCGGAATATGACTATAAACTGTATTTTAATACGGAAGGCAACGGCTACAGTACTGAATACATAGCCCAGCCCGACGGTACCGCAATTTCAAACCTGCGGCCCTTTAACTGGAGCAGCAGCGAAAACACCTTGACCCTAGATTATGACGACGGCGCTACCAATGCCACCCCCTTTACCATAAACGCCGCCGGACAATTGGTGGCGTCGGGTATAAGCAATTTACCTTTTAACAAATTATAGTTTTACAGGCTTTACAAATAGTAGCGCCATAGCCAGAATTGCTTGATCGAGCTTCTCCCTCAATAATTTACTAAAACGTTCCCAATGGCTGGCATATGCCGCATGAAGGCCCCTTAAATAGTGCAGATTTTAATAGGAGGACTCTAGAATTTTTAAATGGTGATTGGAATAGACAAGACTAAAAAAAACCTGACAACCTGACTAGATTACCTATCAATTAATTATCTACATTTAGCATACCTCTACAATCTAATATAGCATCGTATGAAAGCTATTGTACCACTTCGCGCAAAGCGCAAAAAACCTTCCTTTTTCTTTGTAATGGCCATTGTCGCTATGCTGGCAGTTTTTATAGGTTTTTCAAAAACATTTTTTATTCCAGTAGGCGAAGGAACTTTTACAGCCCCTTGGCCCGTACACCTGCATGGCGTTTTTGCCTTTTTGTGGATTATTCTATTTCTGGTACAAAGTAGTTTGATTCAGTTCAAAAAATATTATTCCCACCAAATACTCGGTATGCTTGGAATTTTTGTAGCCGCAGGCGTATTTATAACCATGGTGCCCGTGGGGCTTTTCGCTGTTAAAAAGGAGTTGGGTTTAGGTTTGGGTCCTACTGCCTATTCGGGATTTGTGGGCGTACTCTCTTCGGGACTTATGTTTTTCAGTTTGGTGGTCGCGGGCATTTATAATAGAAAAAAGCCGAACGTGCATAAACGCCTTATGCTTCTTGCTACAATTGTGGTGCTGTGGCCTGCGTGGTTTCGGTTCCGCCACTTCTTTCCCAATATTCCCAATCCTGAAATTTGGTTTGCTGTAGTGCTTGCAGATAGCCTCATAATTATGGCTTGGATTTGGGACAAGTTGAGAAACGGGAAGGTACACCCTATTCTATTATATATTGGTTTGTTTATCATACTTGAACATACTTTTGAGATTTTGGCATTTGATAGTGCCCTATGGAGAAAGTTAGCGATTTGGTTTTACGCTATTTTTACGTGAGAGGTAATAATTTTCCACTACCATAAGTTGTCAACACGTTACAAAACTCTTAAATCATCTTTAAAAAAATCAATTTAATGTAACTTGCCGCCCTATAAAAAAGTGAAAAATATGCAAGACGCCCAAATGCACAATTATATAAAAGACGTATTAAATAATATTCCTTCAGACTGGCTAAACCTCACCACCCACAGGCTTGATATTTATGATGAAAGCTTGGCAAAGACCCAGTTTTTGGAGCAGTTCGAAACCCTTTACAATGAAAATAATGCCGAAACTGCATCCCTAAAACAACTGCCCACCGCCTACGATTATATCCGCTTGGGGCACCCGCTTTCCAGTGTATTGGAATGGGCGATTGCGAAGGCAAACAATCTAAAACCCGGGAACGTCATCAGTTTTGCCTCAAAAACGGCCCCTGTCCTGGCAATCCTTCGGAAGAATTTATTGGCAAACAAGAACACCCAAATTCTTTATACCGATGCCCTGCCCTCGTTTTTCGATGCTGAAATAATTCGAAATGTATATGGGTATAATTTTGAAATGAAACAGCTTGATTCCCCTTCAGCCATTCCAAAGTTTGAAGGCACAACCGTTTTCATTTCACAAAAAGATGAAATTGGCACGCTGGACCTCAACCCCAACGTAGATTTTCTCATAAATCTTTACGGCACCCTCGGAAGCATTCTAACGGTTAATGGCGAAAGAAACGAAGATTATATTTCCGAAATACAGCACGTCCGAAGAAGGGAAACCATCGCCATGACGCCCGCCAATTGCGAGATTGCTCTAAAAGCATTAGTAGCAAACACCGCTATTGACCTTTCCAAAACCAATGTAGCAGAAGACAAAAAGAACGTTTTAAAAACTATAAAGACAATCACCGGCTCGCCTACCACCCCACTTGTGGCTTCCAGCGGGCTTTCCATTCAATATGCCATTATGATGGGTCTTATCCACGAGGCACAGGAAAACCACTCCGGAAAACCCATCAAATTCTTGGTCCCGCCCAACTGTTATGGCGGAACCAATGATCAAGCAAGACGTGTGGCGGCCTGCCTGAACCAAGTGGAAATTGTAGATTTATTGGTGGACGGCGATAACGATATGGTGCAGAGCATAGACACCGTTTTAAATGAAGTGGCCAAGAAAGATGCGGTGCCATACATCATTGCCGAAATTCCCACCAATCCCCGGGTGGAAGTCCCCGATTTGCAGCAATTGAAAGCCGTTTTAAGCAAAGAGCGCAAAACCGCAAACGGCAAAAAAGCCATAGATCCCGTATTTATTCTCGACCAAACCTTTTGCCCCAATTATCACTTTTTAGGGGAGGGGGAAATACTTTCAACCGTTCGGGCAGTCTCCTATGCCAGTGGTTCCAAATTTCCCAGTGGCGGAAAATGTACAGCGGGCTATGTAGTCGGCAATAGCAAAACCCGCAATTTGATGCAAAAAATCGAATTGCACCTCACGCTCTGCGATAATGAGGCCGCGGCACTACAGTATAAAATATTGGCCGAGCAACTGCCGTCCATGAACCAACGCATTTATGATGCCTACGAAAATACCCGCGAGTTTGTAAACTTTATAAAAGAAACCCTGCCGGAAGCAAAGATCAATTTCGTTTCTGAGGAATTGGCGGCACAAGGTTTTACCCCTTCCGTATTTTCATTGGACCTTCCCACGAAAGGAAACTCCGATGCGGAAAGGGAAGCCCATAAAAGAGCGTTGAATTTGAAACTTATTAATTTAATGATTACCGAAATTCCCGAGGAATGCAAGTTCTGCGTAAGCTATGGCCAACTGAAGGGCAGTTATTGGACCATTCCCGCAACCTCAACGCAAGGCACGACCAAAGAAGGCGATAAGGATTACATCGTGCGCGCCTCCCTTTCGGGGAATATGGATTTGGAACTTCACAAAAAGGTGTTCCAGAAATTCGTTGAAAAATACATCCGCAACTAAGACCGAACCAAATTGGATCAATCATAACCCAATGAAAAACGAGCGCATTTATAAAATGGCCTTTGCGAGTGTGTATCCGCATTATGTTGCCAAAGCAGAAAAAAAGGGCCGAACCCAAGCCGAGGTGGATACCATTATTTCTTGGCTGACGGGCTATACTGCGGATCAACTGCAAACACTTCTCGCCCACAAAACAACTTTTGACGATTTTTTTTCACAGGCACCGCAGCTCAATCCCAACGTTTCGAAAATAACGGGCCTCATCTGTGGCTATCGCGTAGAGGAAATCCAGGAACCGTTAATGCAAAAGATCCGCTATTTGGACAAACTGATTGATGAACTGGCAAAAGGGAAACCCATGGAAAAAATTTTACGGTCCTAACGCTAATGGTACTGCCGCAAGCCAATTTGGAAACCTTGACGGAATTTCGTCAAAATAAAGACTATATTTAAGCTTTATTTTTCAAAATGTAACTGCGCGCGCCTTCCATGAAAGAAATGCTCCTGGTTTTTGTACAGCGGTTAAAGGCTTTTTTGATCCGCCATTTTCACCAAAACAATAGTAAGCTACCCTATTTAATAACAGTTATAGTGGCGTTGGTTGTAGTCATTGGCGGCATCAATCTTTTTGTTGAATTAACGGAGGAAATAAAGGAGGAGGTATTGCCCGTGTATGATCAGTCCATTACGGACAGTATACTTTCATACAGGAATCCGGCGCGAACGCAGTTTTTTATTTTTATGACCGAAGTGGGCGATGTGTATGGCTATTTGATTGTAATTATCCTGACCAGTATTATTTCCTTCTTCGTCTTTAAAAAATGGAGGGGCGTGGCGCAAACCGTTTTCGTGCTCCTATTAGCCTCGCTTTCCAATACTCTTTTGAAACGCTTTATAGACAGGGCCAGACCTGATCTGGAACATTTGGTTTCCGTGGAAACGCTTAGTTACCCCAGCGGGCACGCCATGAGCGCCATGGCGTTCTACGGCTTTGTTATTTATTTAATTTTCAGATTTAAGATCAATCGATTTTTAAAAGTCGCCATTATTCTTTTGCTCGTTTTGATGATCTTGGCCATCGGTCTCAGCAGGATCTATTTGGGCGTTCATTTTCCCTCGGACATTGCAGGTGGGTATATTGCAGGTTCTATTTGGGTGGCATTTTGCATTCTCATTTTTAACCTTGTGGAAATTTTCCGAAGGGATCCGAAAACGTAACTAAAGAAAGCGGTTAAAAATCCATAACTTTAATTAATAAAGCAAATCCAAAAAGTATGCAATCCAAGGCCACGACCCCCGAAGCGTATCTGGCAGCGCTCCCCGAAGAGCGAAAGGAAGTAATGCAGCAATTGCGGCAAACGGTACTGGACAATCTTCCGCCCGGTTTTCAGGAAACCATGCAGTTCGGCATGCTGGGCTATGTGGTGCCACACAGTATCTATCCTGACGGCTACCACTGCAACCCGAAAGATCCGTTGCCGTTTATGAGTATTGCCTCGCAAAAAAACCATATTGGCTTTTACCATATGGGTATTTATACCGATGCAGCGCTTTTTGAATGGTTTACCTCCGAATATCCCAAGCGAGCCAGCGGAAAGCTTGACATGGGCAAAAGTTGCATCCGTTTCAAGAACATAAAAAATATTCCCTTTGGGCTATTGGGCGAACTTAGCTCGAAAATGTCGGTAGCGGATTGGATTTCAAAATATGAAAATGTCCTAAAACGATAACCATAGACAGCTCGGAAATTTTACGGCATTTTGTACAGTTGCCCCAACTTCGGGTAACTTCGGCACCATACTTTCAAAATTTTGAATTTTCCGCGGAACCGGTTGGAAACAACCCTTTTGCCTTTCCGAAGGACGGAGTATTGGGAAAGCAGGCGGAAGCGTGTTTTGAAGCCTATTTAAATCAATCTGAAGCATTTCAATTGCTTGCCGCCAATCTACAAATCCATACATCTCCTTCCCTTTCGAACCCGAGCGAAAAGAAAACCTTGGGCGAGTTGGATTATATAGTACGAAATCTTAAAACCGAAAACGTCATCCACATTGAATTGGCTTGTAAATTTTATTTATATGAAAACGCCGCCGATATTTCCGAAACCGAAAAATGGATTGGCCCGAACCGTAAGGACAGTCTTTTTGACAAATTGGAGAAATTGCGACAGAAACAGTTCCCCTTGCTAAACAGACTCGAAACATTACAAAAATTGGAATTGTTGGGCATCCCGAAACCAACCTTGCAGCAATTGTGCTTTAAAGGGTTTTTATTTATTCCGAAGAATGTAAACCGCGAATCTTTTCCAAAAAATATTCAGGATTGCATCGTGGGGCACTACATAAAGTCCGCCGAATTTAGGGAAGAAGCCATGGCCCAATACGCAATACCGTCCAAAAAAGCATGGCTATTGCCCATAAATGCAACCACCCAATGGCATTCTATTTCAGAAATAAAACCAGTGATAGACGCTCAATTAAAGTTGAAAAAATCTCCGTTACTCTATAAAAAAACGCCCCAAAATGTGGAGCGGTTCTTTATAACTTGGTGGTAAAAACAGCTTAAAGCTTAAAGCTTAATCCGTTCCGTGGGTATCAAATAGATATACCAGACTTGCCATAGTTGCGGCGCCCAGTTCCAGTTCGCGTTTGTTTACGGCGTCAAAAGTGTCGTTTGGTGCGTGGTGATAGTCAAAATAGCGCTGGCTATCGGGCCGCAGGCCAGCGAGCACATCAATATTTCCCTTTAACGGACCTATATCCGCACCGCCGTGTCCCTTTTCAAAATAGTGGATCAGATACGGCTTAAAAAGAGGCTCCCACTGCTTCACCTTTCTGAAATTGGCCTCGTTGGTTTCAAACGAAAATCCGCGCGGCGTAAAGCCTCCGGCATCACTTTCCAACGCAAAACGATGGGTTTCATTTTTCCTTTTTGCTTCCTCTGCATATTTTTTTCCGCCCCTGAGCCCATTTTCCTCATTCATAAAAAGCACCACCCGAATGGTGTGTTTCGGTTTGTAGCCTATTTTTTTGAACAACCGGAGCACTTCCATACTTTGCACACAGCCAGCCCCATCATCGTGGGCGCCATCGGCCAGATCCCAACTGTCCAAGTGGCCGCCAACCACCATAAATTCATTGGGTTTGGTGCTGCCGGTAATCTCGCCAATAACATTATAGGACTGTACGTCGTCAAACGTTTTGCAATTTTGTTTGAAATAAAACTTCAAGTTGGGTTGAAGTTTCAATAGGCTACTTAAATATTCCGCTCCGTTGGTACTGATGGCCGCGGCCGGAATTCGCTGGTTCTCGGGAGTGTCGCCATAGTTCATTGCGCCCGTATGCGGAAAATCGTCCATTCGCAGACTCAAGGAACGGACGATGACCGCTACCGCACCAAACTTTGCCGCTTCGGCGGCACCAGCGTAACGTTGGTCCACGCAACCGCCGTATGCCTCGAAGGTTTGTATCAATTCTGGCTGCATGGGCCTATTGAAGAATACTATTTTTCCCTCCACCTTATTTTTGCCTAGTTTGGCCAAATCTTCCAACCCGTTTACCTCCACTACTTCTGCCTTTATTCCAAGGTTTGGGGTGGCTACCGATCCGCCCAGCGCACAAATATTTGTTATTGTTTTTTCGCCCGTTGGCGACTCTATATAGGCATATTCCTTAAAACCCCTTGTCCATTTTGGCACCATTACCGGTTGAAGCCAGACCTTGTCCAAACCGAGCGCATTCAATTCTGCCTCGGTGTATTTTACCGCCAGTTCGGCTTCATAGGAACCGGAAAGTCTGCCGCCGATTTCGTTGGAGAGATAATCTAGCCACTCATACGACTTACCGTCGGTAAGGGCCATAGTGTAAAGCTTTCGCAGCATAACGGAATCTTGTTGCGCCAGCTGGGCAATACTTGCAGAAGAAATAAAAAAGATAAGAATGAAAGTGGGGAGCAATGGAATTTTCATGAATTGATTTTATTAAAATATAAATAGGCTTGGTTAAAAATTAGACAAATTAGTCATTTTTAAGACGTTCACGATATTCTGAAATTTTGGCTTTTATGTCATCGTCCAACTCTGGTTCTTTGATGTCCTTATATTTTTTAAGTTCCTGTAGCATAATTTCGGCGACGATAACGCGGGCCGTGGCCTTGTTGTCAGAAGGGATAACATACCAGGGCGCGTGGGGTTTTGAGGTTCGGTTGATAGCTTCCTCATAACATTTTCTGTAGTCATCCCACAGGGCTCTTTCATCCAGATCGCCGGGTGAGAATTTCCAGTTTTTTTCTGGTTTGTCCAATCTGCGGAGCTGCCGATTTTTCTGTTCTTCCTTTGAAATGTTCAGGAAAAACTTAAAAATTATAGTACCGTTTTCTTGGATGGTCTTTTCAAAATCGTTTATTTGCTGAAACCTTCGGTCCCAAAAAGCTGCGTTAATATCGTCCAGGCTGTTCACGTTCGGCAGATTTTCACCCAAAATATATTCGGGATGGACCCGGGTTACCAATACATTTTCATAATGGGTACGGTTAAAAACCCCAAATTTGCCGCGTTCCGGCAAGGCAATATAATGGCGCCAAAGATAGTCGTGTCTTTTTTCGAGGGCGGTGGGCGTTTTAAAACTGTGGACCACTACCCCACGCGCGTTAAAATCCTTAAAAACCTCGCGGATCAGGCTGTCCTTGCCGGCCGTATCCATGCCTTGCAGACAGATCAACACCGCATATTTGCCATGGGCATAGAGCGTGTCCTGAAGTTTGCCCAGCTTTTTCCGGGTGTCCTTTAACTGGTCTTTCAGTTCGTGTTCAGAGGCGTCCAGGGAAAAGTCGGTATGTGTGCCGTCAAGTTCAATGGGAGCGCTAACTTTAAAATCTTCAATTTTTACGTCTTTCATTTTTCTTAAAAGGTACTATTTTACTTTTCAAAATACATTATAATAAGGCAGTAGCGGATAAACCGCAGAAAACGTCTTGGCCGTTATTTACTCGCAAAAAGTTTTACATCTTCCTCGCTGATTTCCCTTCCGCCCAAGATGATCAGCCGTTCCACCACATTCCTAAGTTCCCTGATATTACCAGTCCAATCGTATTCCTGTAATAATTTTAGGGCCTTTGGCGAGAATTTTTTGGGCGCAGTGCCGTGTTCCGCGGAAATTTTTTCGGCGAAATAATCCACCAACAGGGGAATATCGTCTCTTCGGTCGTTTAGGGACGGCACCTTAATTAGGATTACCGCCAATCTATGATATAAATCCTCGCGAAATCGGCCCTCTTCTATTTCTTTCTTTAGATCTTTGTTGGTGGCTGTAATTACGCGAACATCCACCTTTATATCCTTATCGCTGCCCACGCGCTGTACCTTGTTTTCCTGTAGGGCGCGCAATACCTTGGCCTGGGCGGAAAGACTCATGTCGCCCACTTCATCCAAAAAGATGGTGCCGCCGTTTGCGGCTTCAAATTTCCCTGCTCGATCTTTGTTTGCGGAGGTAAAGGCACCTTTCACATGGCCGAAAAGTTCGCTCTCTATCAATTCACTGGGGATGGCCGCGCAGTTCACCTCAATCATCGGGCCGTTGCTGCGCTCACTTTTTTGATGAAGCCAATGAGCCACAAGCTCTTTTCCGGTTCCATTTGGGCCTGTTATAAGCACCCGAGCTTCAGTGGGTGCTACCTTTTCTATCATATCCTTAATCTGTTCAATGGCCGGCGATTGGCCCACCATTTCATAGTTTTTGGAAACTTTCTTTTTCAGTCGCGTATTTTCTACCACCAGTTTTTTTCTGTCGAGCGCGATGCGGACGGTATTGAGCAGGCGGTTTAAATCGGGTGGTTTCGAAATATAGTCGAAGGCGCCCATTTTCATGGTGTTTACGGCCGTTTCAAGATCGCCGTGGCCGGAAATCATCACCATTGGAATGTCGGGTTTAATGTGTTTGACGGCCTCGAGCACTTCCACCCCATCCATTTTGGGCATTTTTATGTCGCAGAGCACCAAATCGAAATCGTCTTTCTTGATCATTTCCATGCCGGCCAAACCATCTTCGGCCTCAAAAACTTCGTAGCCTTGGTTTTCTTCGGAAAGAATTTTCAGAAGCACCCTTCGAATGGCTGCTTCATCTTCTATTATAAGAATTCTGTACATTTAAATTTTCATTATTTCAAAACCTAAAAATTACGGAAATAATAGGTTTCATTAATATTTAAGCCATTTGAAAATTTCTTTATAGGATGGCTTCTTTCCATACATCAAAATGCCCACGCGATAGATTTTGGCCGCAAACCAAACCATTCCCACAAAGGTGCCAAAAAGCAGGATAACCGAGATTATTTGTTGCCACAATGGCACGCCGAAAGGGATGCGCATTAACATTACTACGGGCGAGGTAAAGGGTATGTACGAAAAAACCTGGGAAACGGTGCCGTGCGGATTGTCAATAACCGTGAAAAAACCAACATATACTGCCAGAATGAGGGGCATCAATATGGGCATCATAAATTGCTGGGTATCGGTTTCGCTGTCAACCGCCGCCCCGACTGAGGCGTATAGGGAAGCATAGAGAAGATAGCCGCCCACAAAAAACAAAACAAACATAATGACCAAATTGGCCACTGGCAGGTTATTTATTTCAAGCATAATATCCTGCAGCACTTGTTGGGTGCTGCCATTCACGCTATTCTCCAAAACTTGGGTGGAGGGCGAAGCGCCAGCAGCATCAATTCCAAAAACCGAAGTTACCACGGTCATCAACACCAAAATGAGCACTACCCAAACAAGAAATTGGGTAATGCCGGCCAGGGTGGTTCCGAAGATTTTTCCCAAGAGCAAAATACGCGGTTTTACCGATGAAATAATGACCTCTATCACGCGGCTCGTTTTTTCTTCAATTACGCTTCGCATTATCATATTGCCATAGATAATTATAAACATAAAGAGCAAATATCCGGCAGCACCACCAAAGACCAATTTCAATCCCGAGCCAAGTTTTGAGGTTTCCTTGCCAAGAAAGGTCTCCTGGTTGGCCCTAATATTTATGTGGAGTTGTTTTATAGTGTCTGAATCAATACCAGCTTCTTTCAGTTTTAAGCTGTTTGCCTTCGTTTCGAGAAGATCATTGATGTCTTCCATCAGCGAAAGTGCCGGTGAATCTTCCGAATAGAAGGTTATTTGTTTTGAAAGATCCTCCAATCGGGGCGTTTGTGGAATGTATAGCAGCCCGTATTCAGCCTGAGCTTCTGCTTGTTTTTTGGCCACTTCCAAGGGTATGTCCTGAAGGATTTTGTATTGAGTGTGGGGCGTGCTCCGGAATTCATCCTTGAAAAGGCCGCTTTCATCCAATACCGAAATGGTGCGGACCGTATCGCTGTTCAGGTTGGACAAATAGGCAACCAGCGCGAAAATGCCCACGAAAATTAAGGGACTTAAAAAGGTCATGATCACGAACGATTTGTTGCGCACTTTGGTAAGATATTCCCTTTTAATGATTAGCGGAAGATGGTTCATGGATTAATTTTTTTGAATCGTTTCAATAAAGATTTCGCTGGCCGTGGGAATGACCTCCACAAAATGGGTCAGCTGTCCCTGCGCTGTCAAAAAGCTCACAAAATCATTCGTGGCTACGGAATCGGGAACTTTGATTTTGTACTGCAATTCCTCATGGATGCTTTTAAAGGTTGCCGGAAAAATTTCAAACCTTTCCTTCAGCACTGCTGTCGTGGCCAGAGGATCTGGGGTCTGAAGTCCAATTTCGAAAAGATTGCTCCGGTATTGGCGCTTGATGTCCAGCAGTCGACCGTCCAGGATTTTGTTGGATTTATGGATTAGCGCAATGTGGTCGCACATTTCCTCCACAGATTCCATGCGGTGGGTAGAAAAAATGATGGTTGCGCCCTCCTCACGCAATTTCAGAATTTCATCCTTGATCAGATTTGCGTTTATTGGATCGAAGCCACTGAAGGGTTCATCAAAAATGAGAAGTTTGGGCCGGTGGAGCACGGTTACGACAAATTGGATTTTCTGCGCCATTCCCTTGGAGAGTTCTTGGATTTTTTTATCCCACCAATGGCCAATTTCCAAGCGATCAAACCAGTATTTCAAACGGCTCTTGGCCTCTTGTTTTGACAGACCTTTTAGCTGGGCTAAATAGAGCGCCTGCTCGCCGACCTTCATGGTTTTGTAAAGTCCGCGTTCTTCAGGAAGGTAGCCAATATTTTGAATGTGTTTTGGCTGCAGCGGTTCGCCATCGAGAAATACCCTACCGGAATCGGGCATCGTTATTTGGTTTATAATGCGAATAAGTGTTGTCTTTCCCGCGCCATTGGGTCCCAAAAGCCCAAAGATAGATCCTTTTTCCACCGACAGGGAAAGGTGGTTCAGCGCAACATAATCTCCATAAACTTTGGAAACATTGTTAACCTCTAAAAGTTTTTCCATGTAATTTTTTTGAAGGATGTAAATATATAGATTTGAAGGTAGCCTAACGGTCTTTAGAAGTAAGATTTATGATTTCTTTTGCACAAATTCAAGATGAATTTTTAAAGATTTCAAGAAACGAATAAATTCAGAATAAGTAGATGGGGATTAAAAATGGCAAAGTCCAAAAAGCAAAACCCACCCAAGAAAGACTTCTTGGGTGGGAAAAAAAATTGCTATGAAAAAGAAAAATGATCGCTTCAACAATGAAACGACTTTCCAAATATAAACAAAAAAATTAATTTAACGTTTGTTTAAGAGAACATATCTTTCACTTTCTCAAAAAAGGATTTGTCCTCCTTTTCTGGTTTGGGTTGAAAATGGGCATCTTCGCTCATTTTTTCAAAAAATTCCCGTTGTTCCCGTGAAAGGGATTTTGGGGTCCAAACATTAACATGTACTAATAAATCGCCGGTGCCATAGCCATTAATACTTGGAATACCTTTATTGCGAAGTCTCAATATTTTGCCACTTTGGGTACCATCTTCTATTTTAATGCGCACCTTTCCGGTTACGGTTTCGATTTCCTTTGAAGTGCCCAGCGCGGCTTCTGAAAAGCTTATATACAGATCATAATGAAGGTTGTCTCCTTCCCTCTGTAAGGTTTCGTGGGGTTTTTCCTCTATGGCCACCAAGAGGTCGCCCGCAATGCCATTGCCGGGCGCATCGTTTCCTTTTCCCGACACCTTTAGCTGCATTCCGTCCACTACCCCAGCTGGAATTTTGATGGAAACGGTTTCTTCAGTAAGCAACATGCCTTCGGCGTCGGCATTGGCAGGTTTGGAGTCCACAATCTGGCCCAGACCGCCACAACTGCTACAGGGAGCTGAAGTTTGCATCCGGCCCAAAATGGTGTTTTGGATTCGGGTAACCTGCCCCATTCCATTACACGTTGTACAAGTTTTGAAAGTGGTGCCCTGGGCTAATTTTTTACGCTTAACTTTAATCTTTTTCTCCACGCCATTGGCAATCTCCTCCAGGGTTAATTGCACGCGGATCCGAAGATTGCTACCCTTAACGGTTCTACGGCCCCCTCCGCCAAATCCGCCGAAGCCACCTCCAAATGCACCGCCAAAAATATCGCCGAATTGACTGAAAATATCCTCCATATTCATGCCACCGCCGCCAAAACCACCGCCTTCAAAAGCCCGATGTCCAAACTGGTCATAGCGGGAACGCTTGTTTGGGTCGCTCAGAACTTCATAGGCTTCTGCTGCCTTTTTGAACATGGCCTCAGCATTGTGATCGCCCGGATTTTTATCGGGATGATACTGCAGGGCCTTCTTCCGATAAGCCTTCTTGATTTCGGCCGCAGAGGCACTTTTTGACACCTCCAGAATTTCGTAAAAATCTTCCTTCATATTAATTTCCAATCACGACTTTTGGATATCGTATAATTTTTTCACCTAGCTTGTAACCCCTTTCAACCACATCAATTATTTTTCCCTTGAGCGAAGGCTCTGGGGCGGCTATTTGTGTAATGGCCTCGTGCGTATCGGCATTAAAGGTATCGCCCGTTTTCACCTCTATCGGTTCCAAACCTTTGGTCCGCAGGGTATCTCGCAGTTTTTGGTTTATCAACGCAACGCCTTTGCCAAGGTTTTCATCGTCGCTTTTTTCAATTTCCTTGATGGCTCTTTCAAAATCGTCCAGTACAGGCAAAAGGGAAAGCAAAATATCCTCACCTGCCGTTTTGAACATTTCCATCCGTTCGCGGGCGGTACGTTTTTTATAATTTTCAAATTCTGCAAATAGGCGCATATAACGGTCCTTTTCCCGTTGGAATTCGGTTTCAAGTTCCGATAGCGCGTCGGCTACATGTTCTTCAGCAATTTCCTGTTCGTTCAGCTCCAGATTTTCCAGACCGTCGGTTTCTTCTTGGCCGATCGGATCGTTTTTAACGTCTTTGCTCATATTGGCTTTTTCTTTCAATTTTTTCCAAAGGGAGCAAAAGTACTGCCATTTGTATGAAAATGTCAAAATGTCATCAAATTTAATTTAATATTCCTTTAAGAAAATACTTGGTTCGAAATCTTATTTTTGCAGCTTTACTAATAGTTTCTAACACTTTTAAATTATGAAATCTACTTTATTCAAAATTACATTGATGGCAGTGCTCTCCACCGCCCTTTTTTCCTGCAAGAATACTGAAAAAGAAGCAGAGGCAATTACGGAAACGGCTGCCGAGCCCACGGAAATGGCCCGTGAATATACTGTTGACACCACCGCCTCGCAAATAATGTGGGAGGGCGAAAAACCTACCGGAAAACACCACGGCACCATAAGCCTTGCTTCCGGCACCATCCATATGAACAATGGCTCGGTGGAAGCTGGCAATTTCGTAATTGACATGAACTCCATTAACGTTCAAGATTTGGAAGGTGACGATAAAAGCAACTTGGAAGCCCACCTAAAAGGAACAGTTGAGGGCAAGGAAGGTGATTTTTTCAATGTGAAGGAATTTCCAACCGCAAAGTTTGAAATGACGGGCCTTGACAATAACATCGTTAAGGGTAATTTGACCA
Source organism: Aequorivita sp. (assembly GCA_048265145.1). Taxonomy (GTDB): domain Bacteria; phylum Bacteroidota; class Bacteroidia; order Flavobacteriales; family Flavobacteriaceae; genus Aequorivita. The sequence continues at coordinate 140,324 of JBLXCF010000004.1, read as the reverse complement.
TTAAGGGCAAAACCAATGCCATCGAATTTCCTGCGACCGTTACTGAAGAGGGCGATAAAATGACGCTAAAAAGCGAAACCTTCGAAATTGACAGAACAAAATGGGAAGTTAATTATGGCTCAAAATCAATCTTCCCAAGCTTGGGCGATAAATTTATAAATGATGCCATTAAGGTAACCGTTTCCATAGTGGCCACTAAAGCATAGACTGAAACGATATTTTTTTTAAAAGGAGGCGCCGAAGGGTTGCCTCCTTTTTTTATAGCAAATCCTGAAGGGCAGTCTCCAGATTGTAATATTTAAACTGGTACCCGAGTTCTTCAATTTTTTTGGAGCTTGCCAATTGGCCTTCCAAAACCACGATGGCCATTTCGCCCAACATTAACTTTAACACAAAGCCCGGTATGTTTGGAAGCCAGAGGGGCCTATCCAATTGGGCTGCAATAAGTTTGGTCATTTTTTGGTTTTGGACTGGATTTGGTGCCACAGCATTGAACTTTCCTTCCAGCTGGTGTTTGAGAATGAAAAGATAAATGCCGGCAATATCCTCAATATGGATCCACGACTGCCATTGTTCACCACTTCCCAGTGCGGCGCCCACACCCAACTTTATGGGTTTGGCCATTTGGGGCAATGCGCCTTCCTTGCGTGCCAGCACTACCCCCGTCCGCACCTTGCTGACCTCCATTCCAAGTGTTTTAAACCTTACCGCGGCGGCTTCCCACGCTACTACAACCTTTGCCAGAAAGGTATCGTCCACTTCCTGATCCTCCTCGTTGTATAATTTTGTCTTGGAATTTGGATAAATACTTATGCCGCTGGCGGAAATAAAGTGCTCAACCGTATGGTCTTTAAGTTTTTCCAAGCTGTGGAACAACAACTCCATAGATTTAATGCGGCTATCCATTATAATCTGTTTGTACTTCTTATTCCATCGTTTGGCTATGGAAGCACCCGCAAGGTTAATTATAGCAGTGACACCCTGAAAGGCTGCCATATCGATTTCGGCCTTTTTGGGGTTCCAATAGAACCCTTTGTAGTTTGCGGAATGTTCAATTTTCTCCCTATCGGTAGTGAGATAATGTACTGAAATACCTTCACGGCGGCATTGTTTGACTAATTCGCTTCCAATAAGCCCCGTGGCACCCGTGATTAAGACTTTTTTGCTCATACCTTTTAAATTTAGAAATACAAAAGTGAATGGCAAGCCGTCTTAACGGAAGATTGTGAATTGCGAATTTCGGAAGCGGATTTTTATGAAAAATTTAAATCTTGGTGCCACGCAACATTTCCTTTTTGCCCGGAGGACCAGGAAGACGCTCTACTGAAAAACCCACGGTTTGCAGAGCACGGCGCGCATTTCCATTTGCGGCATAGGTTACTAGGACTCCATTTTGATTCAAGGCGTTGTGCATCTGTTTAAAAATATTTTCCGTCCACAGTTCAGGCTGTACTCGGATTCCAAAGGCATCAAAATAGATAAGATCAAAAACATCGTGTTCGGCAATTTCCTCAAAGAAAATTTGAAGCTTTTTTAAGTAGAAATTTGGCGAAATGCCAACCTGTTCATTGCAAGGTGCGGTGTGCAAGTTTAAAAAGGTTGCCTCGGAAGTTTTCAGCAGCAAGGGGTAGTTTAGGACCTTTGCTTCCTCCATTTCAATTGGATAGGCATCAACACCGGTGTACTGAATTTCAAATCCGCTCCTTTCACTTTCCAAATAGGTGAGTAATGCGTTCAGGCCAGTACCAAAACCAATTTCCAGAATTGACATTTTATGGGAATTATTTTTTGAAGACCAATAATAAAGCCCTTCCCGTATAAAAACATGAAGGGCTTCCGCTATGGCTCCGTGCTTGGAGTGGTATTGCTCATCCCACTCCGAAATATGGATCGTAAAAGAACCGTCCCCGGTTTTAAACAAGCTGCGTTTCAAAAATTTATTGTTTTTCTACTTCAGGAATCAAAACCCCATCGGCCTCAAAAGCCAAGGTTCTTTTCGGTTCGGTGATAGCGGCAATTTCATCTGCGGATTTCCCACCATCTTCTGCATAATGACGCTGATCGTCCACGCTCATTTCTTCTACATAGGCTTTTCCTGAAACAATGACCTCCTGGCCGGCAATGTCCTTGGGCATAAAGAAGCCATAATCCTTGAAACGGACCATGGTTTCGGCATCGCCCATTGCAAGGTTCATCCAACATCCCTTTTTCTGGCAAACGTCCTTTACGGTGGAAGTGAACTTAACATTCACCGTATCACCCGGAGTTAGTCCCTTATATTTTTCGGCCATTTGCGCTGCGGTAAGCACTTCATCGTCAGAAATTTGTGCGCCAAAAGATTGATATTGCGTGGCCACCTCTACCTCTGCTGGCTCAGTTTGGGGCTGAGGGTTTTCATTTTTGCAACTTGCGAGTGCCAATATTGACAATATAAATAGGAATTTTTTCATTTTTGAAGGTTTTAATAAATTATTGATTGGTAATGGGTTGCAATTTTAATAAATTTTTGAATTTTAAATGGTTTAAATTTTACCTATTTTTACCAAAATTAATAATTCCTTCCGATGAATTCTTCCACCACCGATAAAGTAGCAATACACAAAGCTGAAACCTCCCGAATTGGGCAAGTTGATTTTAACAATCTGACCTTTGGAAGCATTTTCAGCGACCATATGTTTGAATGTGATTATAAGGACGGAGCGTGGCAGAACCCTACAATTAAGCCCTACGGCCCTTTGACCATTTCTCCCGGAGCGAAGGTTTTTCATTATGGGCAGGCGGTTTTTGAGGGAATGAAAGCCTATAAGGACGAAGCAGGAAAGGTATGGCTCTTTAGACCCGAAGAGAACTTTAACAGGATCAATCGATCGTCCAAACGGATGGCCATCCCCGAGTTTCCAAAGGAGATTTTCTTTGAGGCGCTTACTGAACTGGTAAAATTGGATCAACAATGGGTGAAAAAAGGCATGGGAAATTCACTCTACATTCGGCCTTTCGTGATGGCTACCCAGGTTGGGGTATCCGCATCGCCTTCTACCGAATATAAATTCATGATCTTGATGTCGCCCGCTCAGGCCTACTACACTGGCGATGTTAAGGTTGTTATCGCAGAACATTACAGCCGTTCTGCCAATGGCGGGGTGGGCGCCGCAAAGGCTGCGGGAAATTATGGTGCCCAGTTTTTTCCAACCAATTTGGCACGCGAAAAAGGATTCCAACAGGTAATCTGGACTGATGCGAGCAAACACGAACTGTTGGAGGAAGCCGGAACCATGAATGTGTTTTTTCGCGTTAACGATACCCTCTTAACGGCACCGATCAGCGACCGGATTTTAGATGGGGTGACGCGCAAAAGTGTTATCGCGCTTGCAAAAAGAGATGGAATAATGGTAGAAGAGCGGCCCGTACTGGTGTCTGAAATTGTGGCCGCCGCTCAAAATGGCAGTCTTAAGGAAATATTTGGTGCAGGAACCGCTGCGGTGATAAGTCCGGTAAGTGCGTTTAGCTATCGAGATACCGTCTATGAACTGCAACCCCAAGAAAATGGTTTTGCCAGACGTTTCAAAAAGGAATTAATGGAAATTCAACACAATATAGTCGAGGACCCGTTTCAGTGGCGCTATGAGGTGATTTAGGAAATTTTCCATACCAAAAAAACCAGTAAAAAATAGACTTAAAAATTCCAACTACCGAAAGCGTCATTCTTTTGATAGTTGGAATTTTTTTTGGGCAGCAGCTTTGAACTTTCATTTGGGGTTCCAAGCTATGTTGGCGGGGTTTGAGGTTTTGAATTTACTGGCCAAGAATTTCTTTGATATTGGGTTTAAAATAGTCAGGTCCCTTCAGCACCTTTCCGTCCTCGCGGTAAATCGGGCGGCCATCGGGACCCAATTTGCTCATGTTGCTGCGTTGGATTTCGTTGAACACGGCTTCAATTTTATGCTGCATTCCGTGTTCAATGATGGTACCGCACAAAATATAGAGCATGTCACCAAGAGCGTCAGCAACTTCCACCATATCGCCAGCATTGGCGGCTTCCAAATATTCCTCGTTTTCCTCGCGCATCAATTCATAGCGAAGAAGGTTTTTTTCAATTCCCAAATTGGCAGTAGGGTTTTGAAGTATCCCCAAACCGAAAGCCTGGTGGAATTCCGAAACGGCGGCTATTTTATGCTTCATATATTGAGTTTAGATTGTAAATTTGTTCCGTAAAACTACAAAATTATGTTTAGTACGGGACAGCTGGTTTTTGCGCTATTGTTTTTTATTGCCTTTGTAGGACTTTTGATCTTCAGTTATCGCGGGGACAAAAAGCTTCACAAAAAACAATATAAGGGCAGTATTTGGATTTTGGTTGGTTTTGTGGTTTTCATTCTTGTCCTATTGGCCATAAAGAATTATCTAAAGCATTGATTTTCCTTGCTTTTGTTATTTGGCGCCGTTTAAAAAATACCTAATTGTGGGTATTTTTTTTCGCTTTTTCCCAAAGTACTTTTGACCATCATTTAAAAAAACCTATTAGTGCATTGTTTGACCTACATTTTCTCTGTGAGGGGTGAGCAAAATGACGGAGCGGGCAATGTGCTGTTAGGTTTCAATTTTATAACCCAAAACCAATTTTTTTATGAAGAAAATCAAATTTTTATTCCCACTTGTTATTCTATTTTCAATGCTCACCATAAGCTGTGAGGAAGAAGAGGATCCGAAACCGGAACCCGAGGAAATTGAAGTAAATACCACCTCTATTATTCCCTCATCCTATATGGGAAGGGAGAACAATTATTTGGGCTGCATAGAAATTTCAAGTAGAATTACGAATATTCGCGTCTGGGACCACGGAACGGTGGATGGCGATATTGTTTCCATTATTGCAAATGGTAATACCATCATTGACGAACAAACGCTGAACGGCCCGTCGGACCCTATTAGTGTTGATTATGATTTTGGATATAACGGTTTTAATTACGTTACGCTCTATGCCCATAATTTAGGGAGCATTGCCCCCAACACGTGCACAATTTCCATAAATGGAGTGGAGTTTATTCTGGAGGCAAACCTTGATGCCAATGGTGCCATAGACGTAATTGTGGGCGGTTACGGAGTGGACTGCAGCAACGCTGGAAACGGCGGCGGCGGCGGCGGTGGAGGTACCGGCGGCGGCGGAAGTGGCAAAGGCGATGTGAAATTTTGGACCCAGCAGGATTTTGGCTGTGGGCCCATTACCGTAAACGTTAACGGGGTGGGTTCCAGTACCATAACAGGCTATTATTATGCGGGCAATCCAGATTGCGTTGTGGACGGCTATGGCGGTAATTTCAATGATTTAACTCCCGGAACGTATACCTACACGGCAAGTTGCCAAGGATATAACTGGAATGGGGACTTTACCATTACTGAAGATAGTTGTTTGCGTTTCCAATTACGAATTTAAGTGTTCCAATTTATTTTGTTTAAACAAAAAAGCTCTTCGGACCGTCGAAGAGCTTTTTTCATTTTTAAGAATATTGATTATTGGGCAGCAGGCAGATTGCTATAGTTTTTTGAATAATATAGCATCTGTTCCGCAAAGGTTTTTGGCTGTTCAATGGAAAAACTTTCAATCTCGCCATTTGCGTCCATTTTTGGAACGAGAACCGGGTTTACAAACCCGCTGTATGGCGCCGAAGTGAATTGCTTGTTGCGCTCCAGAATTTCCTTGTGAAGGGGCTGGTCCACTTTTACCCCATAGGTTTCCACCAAATGTTCTACCGCTGCATAGTCGCCTTCACTTTTGATGCGTTGCGTTTCGCGCAACAACTGTCCGAACAGTTCGTGAAGTTTGTCATAATCGGTAATGTTGTAATAGGTTTTTCCGTCGCGGGTAATTTTTTCGATTACGTTATCCGCTTTTCCTTTTTCATACACCCAAGCAGATACCCATTGGCGGTTGCGCATGTGTGCCTCTTCCACGTCATCGCCCAAGTTTAAACGGATCAATTGCGTCATTAGACCATTTCGGATGTAGCCGTCATAGGCGGCCATACCTACTTTTTTCCAGTCATCAACCAGTCCGAGTTCCTGTAGTTTCGGGCTGTATAAATAATAAAGACCTACCAAATCTGCGCGGCCCTCCTCTAAGGTTGAGGCGTAGTTTTTAAGTGTTTCCTTAGTTTCGCCCACTCCCGGGTTCAATTGGCCCGAGGCATGACCAATAACTTCGTGAAGCGCCGTGTGGAGTTTGTCCGCCAGTTGGCCGTATTTTTCTTCCAGTTCCAGTTCGGTGCTGTCGTTTACAAATTCCTTTAACCTATCGGAACTGCCGGCATTGTTATAGGAATCTATAATGTTTCCGAGGGAAACAGATTTACTCCCCACCGCGGCACGGATCCAGTTTGCATTTGGAAGGTTTACACCAATTGGCGTACTGGGGGAAGCATCGCCGGCTTCTCCGGCCACGTTAACCACTTTATAGGTTACGCCCACCACATTTTTCTTTTTATGTTCCGGCATTAAGGGTGAATTATCCTCAAACCATTGGGCATTGGCCGAAATGACCGACATTTTTTCAGACATGTCAAAATCCTTGATCTGGACGATGGTTTCATAGGAACCTCTATATCCCAACGGATCGTTGTACACCTCGATAAACCCATTTATATAATCAATGTTCCCTTCGGTAGCTCGGGTCCAGGCTACGTTATAATCATCCCAAACCTGAAGGTCGCCCGTTTTGTAATATTGAATCAACAAACCAATAGCGTCGCCTTGGGCCTGATTTTCGGCAACACCCTTTGCTTTTTCGAGCCATTCCACAATTTTATCAATGGCAGGACCATACAGTCCACCAGATTTGTATGTCAATTCCTTTAATTGTCCATTTTCCTTAACCAATTTGGAATTCAAGCCATAGGAAAGCGGTTTTTCCGGATTGGGCGATTTCATTTTTGAATAGAAACTTTCAACATCTTTGTTGGTAACCCCCGGCCCGTAAAAGTTTACAGCGCTTTTCGCCACATTGTCAATTCCTTTGGAAAGATTTACCTTTTTTGAATCCGTATCGTTAAAGATTACCTCGAAGGCCTCCCCTTGCAACGATGTGTTGGTTTCGGCCAAAAGTTGTTTTAAATATTCCGCTGAAAAATCCGGCTTCAGCTTGTCGTTGGAATAATGGTGGTGAATGCCATTGCTGAACCACACTCGTTTAAGGTAGGTTTCAAAATTTTTCCAATCTTGGCTGGTCTTATCGCCATTATAGGTCGTATACACGTTTTCCAAAGCCCTTCGGATTTCAAGATTGAACCTGTAATTTTGGTCCCACATGATGTCTCTTCCGGCATGACCCGCCTGCGTAAGGTAATAAACAAGTTTTTGTTCCTTTAGGGTAAGCTTTTCCCAACCCGGAATTTGGTACCGTAAGATTTTAACGTCGCCGAAAGATTCCACGTTATAATCAAATTCCGCGGGTGCTTCGGTTTCTGCCTTCGCCACATCCTTTTGCTCCTTGTTTTCATTACAAGAAAAAAAGAAAAGCCCGGCCATTGCCATTGCAATAAAAAGGGTGTTCTTCATTTTTATAAATTTTAGATTTTCGCAAATGTAGTAAAATAATTGCGGTCAAATTAAAGGTCAAAAATTAGCTCAAGATTGGAAACGCTGATTTTCAAAAGCATCAATGAAAATTCATTATCTTAGCCCCACCAATCCAGACCGACTGAAACCATGAAAATATTAAAATACCTGCTGTTCTTAATTCTTCTCATTTTTATTGGCAGTGCCATTTATTTCGGTACAAAAGATGGCACCTTCGACATCCAAGATTCGCTGATCATTGAGGCGCCCCAAGAAGTGGTTTTTAATCAGGTCAATGAATATAAAAATTGGGAAAACTGGTCGCCGTGGAAAAAATTGGATTCCACCCTAACCTTCACCTATGCCGAAAAATCTGCTGGGGAAGGCGCTTCCTTCGCTTGGGATGGCGAAAGTGTGGGTTCATTGACCACGACCAAGGTAATTCCAAATATAGAAATCCAACAAGATTTAACCTTAAAAACACCCAGTGGCGAAACCCATGCAAACGTATTTTGGGACTTTAAAGATGTGGAAGGCGGAACGCAGGTAACCTGGCGGATGGAAGGGGAACATTCGCTGATGCAAAAAGCCTATTATTCCTGGACCGGGTTCGATTTTAGTTCCAACATCCACCAAATGCATAAAGCGGGTCTCGAGCGCATTTCGCAGGAAGTGGCTGACGCCATGAGGCAATATTCCATTAATGTGGACGGAATTACGCCATACGGCGGCGGCTATTATATGTACACCACATCGGTTGCAAAAATGGAAGAACTTTCCGAAAAAATGAAGCCCATGATGCGCGTTGTGAAGGAGTTCATCACAAAAAACCATTTAAACACCGCCGGCAACCCTTTTACACTTTATAATGAAATTGACAGGGCAAACCAAACAGTTATTTTTTCAACCGGAATTCCGGTAAAGGAACAAGTAATAACTCCCGAAGGTAGCCCGGTAGTATGTGGCTTTATGGAACCGGTTACCGCGGTAAAGGTTACCTTAAAAGGTAATTATGAATATCTTTCGGAGGCATACGGCAAGGGCGAAACATATCTTCAAGAAAACGGCCTGCTGGCAGACCCAGCGAAAAAAGTTTTTGAGGTTTATGGTACCGATCCTGAAACCACTCCAAATCCGGCCAATTGGCTAACAGAGATCTATATTCCTATTATTGTAGTTCCCAACCCTGATGAAACCGTCCTCTAAATGAAGCAACTGGCCCTAGTTTTTATTGGAGGCGGCCTGGGCAGTACGTTGCGCTACGGCCTTTCAAGGTTGTTGAATAACTACGAAAACGGCATTCCCTTTGGAACTCTTACGGCAAATATATTGGGAAGTCTATTGATAGGGATTATCCTCGGGCTATCTCTTAAAAGCGAAACCCTTTCTGAAAATACCGTACTTTTTTTGGCTACTGGCTTTTGTGGTGGCTTTACCACCTTTTCCACCTTTGCCTATGAAAACCATGTTTTTTTAAGAAGCGGCGATTTTATGTCTTTTGCTCTTTATACCCTTGCAAGTTTCGTGATAGGTTTTGCAATGGTGTTTTTGGGAATGTGGCTGGTAAAAATGCTCTAATGGTTGCCAAAGGACTTTACTCCCGCCTCAATCCTGATGGCCAGATCATTTTCTTTCGGGGGAATTGGGCACGAAAATCGGGCACTGTAGGCGCAGTAAGGATTATACGCTTTATTGAAGTCTATAAGCATGGTATCTCCCTTCGGAATACGTTGGTCCAAAAACCTTCCACCTCCATAGGAGCCGTCGCCGCTGGTTAAATCCGTAAAAGGAAGAAAGAGGTAGTCTTCATAGCCGGGCTCATCATAGGGCTGGGTACTTTTGAAAAGGCTGAGTACAAAATTTTTGCCATCGATTGAAAAATGGGCTTCGCCATACTTTACATACTCCGGTCTTCTGGCCGTGGTTGTGGGCATCAAAAAGGGCTTTTCGTTTGGAGTGCGAACAAATTTAGCGGTTATGATGAATTTTTTACTAATCGGATAAAATTCCAGGCCCTTGAATTCCTTAAAATCTCCGGGTTCCAGAATGGTTGTTTCGGGATTTGTGAACTCCTCATTAAGGGCCACCTGCGCGGCCCTGCTATCCGCTATATCTTCGTCAGATTGGGCAGTGACCCAAAGGCTTACGAGCATTGAAACTAAAAGAATAGACTTTTTCATAGCTTAATTTTCAGTAAAAATAAAAAATGAATAACGTATGGACATTGTTTTTTAATTGGGATTTTTCATTACTTTTGGTTTCAAATTAAAGAAAAGATGAAAAATAGAGCATACACCTGCCCAAAAACCCAGGTCGTTTCACAGACGAAATGTCGGCGATGTATGTATTGATTCTATAGCGATTATTTGATCCAATATAAAAAACGTCCCGGCTTCCACCGGGACGTTTTAGTTTAAACCCTATTCAATATGAAAAAAATTTACAGTAATTACTTGGCCAATTTCAGGGGACTTTCCCGGGAAATCTGGCTGTTGTCTTTGGTTACGTTCATTAACCGGGCCGGGGCAATGGTTATTCCCTTTTTGTCTTTATATCTTATAAATGTTGAAGGCTTCACCCTTCCGCAAGTTGGTTGGATCATGTCTTGTTTTGGGTTGGGTTCCCTAGTTGGGACCTATTTTGGAGGGAAATTAACGGACTCTATTGGATTTTATAAAGTTATCCTCTTCAGTCTTTTATTGGGCGGCGTTGGATTCATTCTTTTGCAGTACCTCAACACTTTTTATGGTTTTTGCATCGGCATTTTTCTATTGACCTTGATGACCGATTCGGGAAGGCCAGCCATTTTCGTGGCGGCAGACGCCTACAGCAAGCCTGGAAATATTACCCGTGGGATTGCGCTGATACGATTGGCCATCAATTTGGGATTTTCCATCGGGCCATTGATTGGTGGTTTGATCATAGCCCACATTAATTATACCTCGCTATTTTGGATCGATGGGCTAACTTGTATGACTGCCTCACTGGGCGTGTTTTTACTGTTGAAACCTAAAAAAGCGAAAGAACACCATCTTGAAAAAATACCGGTTATCAAACAGGGGCAGCCGCCATATTTGAATAAACTGTTCATTGTTTTCTTCATAATTATGGTGGCCTACAGCCTTGCTTTTGTGCAATATTTTTCGGTGATGCCGGTATATTATGAAAAGGTCCATTTTCTTTCGGAAGATGTTATCGGCTGGCTGCTGTTCATAAACGGAGCTACCATTGTTATCTTCGAAATGCCACTAATTGCTTGGTTGGACCGCAAAAAGATTTCAAAAACCATGGCTACTTTCTGGGGAATTTTCTTTTTGGGCCTAAGCTTTTTAGTGCTCAATATTAGTTCGTGGAGTGGCGTTTTGGTTGTAGCCATGCTACTGATGACCTTAGGCGAAATGATTGGCTTTCCCTTTTCCAACGCGCTCGCTTTGGAAATGGCACCTAAAGGCCGAAAGGGGAGCTACATGGGGCTATATAGTATGAGTTTTAGTTTTGCGCACCTTTTGGGCCACAATGGCGGAATGAATATGGTGGATCGGTTTGGATACTTCAACACATGGACGCTTTTCTCAATTTTTTTGCTGTTGTTGGGCCTCCTTACCATTTGGCTCTACTTTTTATTGAAAAAATCTGTCAACATAAATGTTTAATGGGAACTTTCGGCGCGCGATTTCTTAACGTTCCGCCGGCGTTTATGGCTTACAATTACCGCGTCCAGACATGAAACCAAAAGGGCGATAAAGGAGAAAAGACAAAGCAGACGTACAGCTACGGCTCCGGGGAATTCCAATCCCGTGAATCCTAAAAGTGCGGTAATCAAAGTGGCTATTAGAAATTGGAAAGTATATTTTTTCATGATGGCAATTTTTTAGTTTTTCTTTTTCCTAAAGATACTGCGAGCGAAAACTGAAATTTCTTAAGAAGAAATCAATTATCAGACTTTTAACACTGTTGCGGTTATTTAAGCGGTTTCAAATCATTGTTTTTCACAACGTGTGAAAGGACGATCTGCGTTTTGGTTTCGCCGTAAACAATCAGTTGGTCAATAAAAGTTTCCAAATGTTTCTGGTTTTTTAGAACTACCTCCATAACTATATTTTCATTGCCCGTTATGCGGTAACAGTTCAATACTTCATCATAGGTTTTCACAATTTCCAGAAAGGGTTTCAGTTTTCCCATGAATGCCCGAAGAGTAATGATTGCCTTAAATTGATACCCGGCCTCGAAAGGGGAAACTACGGCAAAATAACCTTGAATGATACCGGCATCCTCCATTTTCTTTATACGTTCCGAAACCGCCGGCGAGCTAATGCCCACTTGTCTGCCGATTTCGGTATTGGGCTGCCGTGCATTTTTTTGAAGGCTGTTCAGTATTTTCCAGTTAAGGGAATCGATACTCATTTTAAAGAATTTTTCAAAATTATAATACTATTTAAAGCAAATATATCTATTTCCTTTAATGTGTATTGCATAAACTTGCCGCTTCTCCTTAAATTTGGTTCACTTTAAAAAAAATTCAGTATAGCTATGGCGCCCTATTCCGCCGGACAAAAACATCCTTCCGCGCTTTATAAAAAAGCACAGGAAATTTTTACCCTTGCCCGGCATATTTCCTATTATTTAAGCCACGACCTTGCCCATCTTCAAAGAAACGGCAAGGAGGATCAGCATATTTATTTCACGGGCGATATTGTGCAACAGTCCATATCCTTGGCGCCACAGATATTAAAAGCGGAGAACCAAACATTTTCTGAGGAGCGCCACAAATATGCGGCATCGGTGTTCACCATTTCCAATTTGTTGTACAAGAATTGCCAAAGACTCGAGCATGTGAACAGCAACGGGAAGGATTTTTTACCGCTGTTGCGAAAGGAACTTAAAAAATTTCGAAAACTACATCACAACTGGAGGCTAACGCTTTAGGCAGGAATTTTCTTCGATTCGTCATTTTCATTACCTACATTTGTTATAAAACAAAAAAAACAGGTACCATGTTTAATGACAATTCCAATTCCCGGAAAAGAATGCATGAAATACAAGCCATGCCTCTTTACCAAAAGGCAAGAGAAATTAGTTATTTGGCCCATCACCTCGCGGAATCGATAGATAAAACCGATTTGGAGGAACAAGACGATTTGGATCGGGAAATATTGGAGGATATCGCTTCTGATTTCTTGAAAAATTCCTTTGACATCCCTTCCCTGATATTGCGTGCAGAAATTGTTAGTTTCTATGCAATAAAGATGGAAAACGCGGTAATCATCAGAAAGACCGCACAAGAACTTTTAAGGGATTTGGATGAATTTGAAACCTTGGGATTTCAGGAAACGGAATATTTAAATATACTGCGGGACGAAATTGAATCGTTTCGCCATCTCTTCGTACAGTGGGTTAAAACATTTGATCCGGAGGTTTACATGATTGACCGTTGGGGAATTTTCAATCCGCCCGGAGTGGATTATGATGAATATGACCCGAATGAGGAGTCCTTTGATTATGAGGACATTTTTTTTAATTTCTTTGAAGACGATTTGGACGAGGACACGGACTGTTGGTCCGAGGATTATATGGATGATGACGAATCCGAAAGCGACGGAGAAGAGGAAGATTTCTGAAAAAACCATTGGTTCGCAGAAACCTCTTTTTTTGACGCGAAGCAACTCCAAACTTTAAATTCTCATAAAACGGCCCGCAAAGATTTTGGTGCCATTTTCTTGCGGGCCTAAACCAGAACAGAAGCTTACATATTTCTCCTATACTGGCCCCCGACCTCAAAAAGTGCCTCAGTAATTTGTCCTAGGGAGCAAACCTTGGTTGCTTCCATTAATTGTTCAAACATATTTTGATTGTGGATTGCCGCACTTTTCACTTTTTCAATGGCAACACTGGCTTCTTCGCCATACATTTTATGCAAATTTTTCAAGGTTTCAATTTGCACCATTTTTTCTTCCTCCGTGGCTCGGATAACCTCTGCGGGAAGCACTGTTGGCGAACCTTTGCTGCTCAGGAAGGTATTTACCCCAATAATCGGGAAATCGCCATTGTGTTTTAGGGTTTCATAATAAAGACTTTCTTCCTGGATTTTGCTGCGTTGGTACATGGTTTCCATTGCTCCCAACACGCCACCGCGCTCCGTGATACTATCAAATTCGCTTAAAACGGCTTCCTCTACCAGGTCTGTCAATTCCTCAATAATGAAAGATCCTTGGAGCGGGTTCTCATTTTTTGCCAAGCCCAATTCCTTATTAATGATAAGCTGAATGGCCATAGCGCGCCGAACGCTTTCTTCCGTGGGCGTAGTGATGGCTTCGTCATAGGCGTTGGTGTGTAGGGAATTACAATTATCATAAATTGCGTAGAGGGCCTGAAGGGTGGTCCTTATATCGTTAAAATCAATTTCCTGGGCGTGCAACGAACGGCCGGAAGTTTGGATATGATACTTTAACATTTGTGCCCGCGGGTTGGCGCCGTATTTTTCCTTCAGCGCCTTGGCCCATATTTTCCGAGCCACGCGCCCGATTACGGCATATTCCGGATCAATTCCATTACTGAAGAAAAAGGAAAGATTGGGGCCAAATTCGTTTATATCCATTCCCCGGCTCAAATAATATTCAACATAGGTGAACCCATTAGCCAAGGTGAAAGCCAATTGAGTTATGGGGTTGGCGCCTGCTTCTGCAATATGATAACCGCTGATGGATACGGAATAAAAATTCCGAATGCCGTTCTCTATAAAATATTCTTGCACGTCGCCCATTAACCGAAGGGCAAATTCTGTTGAAAATATGCACGTATTTTGCGCTTGGTCTTCCTTTAAAATGTCTGCCTGAACGGTTCCGCGCACCTGCTTTAAGGTTTCATATTTTATGTTCTTGTAAATTTCGGCATCCAACACCTGATCCCCGGTCACGCCCAGTAGCATCAGACCTAAACCGTTATTGCTTTCTGGCAGCTGCCCGTGATATTTTGGACGGTCAATGCCTTTCTCTTTATAAATTTTGTCTATTTTTTGAAGGATTTTCTTTTCCATTCCATTTTCCACGATGTATTTTTCACAGTTTTGGTCAATGGCGGCGTTCATAAAAAAGCCCAATAACATTGGGGCAGGCCCATTAATGGTCATACTAACGGAGGTCAATGCGTGACTAAGATCAAAACCGGAATACAGTTTTTTGGCATCGTCCAGACAACAGATAGAAACCCCGGCATTGCCGATTTTTCCATAAATATCGGGTCTTAGGTCTGGATCATTTCCATATAGGGTAACGCTGTCAAAAGCTGTGGAAAGCCTTTTTGCCGGCAGGCCCAAACTTACATAGTGAAAACGCCTATTGGTTCGCTCCGGTCCACCCTCACCGGCAAACATTCTGGCAGGATCCTCCCCTGTTCTTTTGAACGGATAAAGCCCGGCGGTATAAGGAAATTCCCCCGGCACATTTTCTTGGAGGGACCATTTCAAAATATCCCCCCAAGCGCCATATTTGGGAAGGGCAACTTTTGGAATTTGGGAGTGGGAAAGAGATTCTGTGTGGGTATTAATATGTATTTCCTTTCCGCGAACCTTAAAGGTATACACCGGATTTCGATATTTGGCAACCTTCTGCTCCCAACTGGTAATAATTTCCCAGTTATAGGGGTCCAAATTCAATTTTTCCCTATCAAATTCGGCGAGCAGGAGTTTAGATAATTCCCTATTTTTTTCAACAGGGGCTGTGGATTCCATTACAATACCGGCTTTATCCAACTCAGGCTTTTTACCCGAAAGGGATTCCAGGGTTTTGAAAATTCCGTAGAGTCGCTGCGCTACTTCTGATTGTTCTTCAGTTTTTTTATCATAGGCCCTATTGTTTTCGGCAATTTCGGAGAGATACCGGGTTCTGGAGGGCGGTATCACGAAAACTTTTTCTTCCATTTCTTCTGCAATATGGAATTGGCTTTCCAGCCGGGCTTCTGTTTTTTCTACAATTTTTGCCATTACCGCCTTATAGAGCCGGTTCATTCCGGGATCATTGAACTGGGAGGCAATGGTGCCATAAACGGGAAGGTCCTTTTGCGGCGTATCCCATAGTTGATGGTTACGAACATATTGCTTTTTCACATCGCGTAGCGCATCGAGGGATCCGCGCTTATCAAATTTATTTATGGCCACCAAATCCGCAAAATCGAGCATGTCTATTTTTTCAAGTTGGGTAGCAGCGCCAAATTCCGGGGTCATTACATATAAGGAAACGTCGCTATGTTCTAAAATCTCGGTATCGCTTTGGCCTATGCCGGAGGTTTCGAGGATAATTAAATCATATTCGGCTGCTTTCAGGACTTCGATGGCCTCGGAAACATATTTAGACAAGGCCAGATTGCTCTGCCGTGTTGCCAAACTTCGCATATATACCCTTGGGGAATTGATGGCGTTCATTCTAATGCGGTCTCCCAAAAGGGCGCCGCCGGTTTTCCTTTTGGATGGATCCACGGAAACGATTCCAATGGTTTTTTCGGGAAAATCTATTAAAAACCTGCGGACGAGCTCGTCTACCAGCGACGATTTTCCTGCGCCGCCCGTACCTGTTATGCCCAAGACGGGTGTATTAATGTCCTTGTTTTTTTTGTGAATTTTCGCCAGTGTTTCCTTTGCTATTTCGGGAAAATTTTCTGCCGAGGAAATAATTCGGGCAATTGCACCAAACTCCTTTTTGGGCAATTTCGAAAACTCTCCATTCAACGTATCGCCGATTGCAAAATCTGACTGTTCCACCAAATCGTTTATCATTCCTTGCAGACCCATTTCACGGCCGTCATCGGGCGCATATATTCGCGTAATGCCATATTCCATCAGGTCTTTGATTTCAGAGGGAAGGATAACACCGCCGCCGCCGCCGAAGATTTTGATATGTCCCGCACCTTTTTCCTGCAACAGATCATACATATATTTAAAATATTCATTGTGGCCCCCTTGATAAGAGGTCATGGCTATTGCGTTGGCATCCTCCTGAATCGCCGTGTTGACAACCTCTTCAACACTTCTATCATGTCCCAAATGTATAACCTCCACGCCCGTACTTTGAATAATTCGGCGCATAATATTGATTGCCGCATCGTGTCCGTCAAAAAGAGAAGCGGCGGTAACGATACGGACTTTATGTTTTGGTTTATAGGATTTTATCTGTTGCATAGTATAGCGTTCTTTAATCTAATTGGTGCAAATTTAGGCAAAACACAACGAACATACCGCCTAAGCGAAGTGATGACGCTACAAATATTTGAAAAAAGTGTTGCAATGGTTCAATATTTTTGTATCTTGCACCATCAATATTAAACATTTAAAAACTTACATTATGAAAAAAATTTACATTCTGGCACTTCTTTTAGGTGCATTTAGTTTTTCATCGAACGCTCAGCAAGAGCTTACAGATGATTTTGAATCTTACAACTTAGGACCTATTTCTGCGCAAGCTACTCATTGGAGACCGTGGAGCGGTGTTAACGGGGGTTCGGATGATGCAAACGTAGTTGATGACGAGTCCTTATCTGGTCTTCAGTCTGTTTATATTCCTGGAAACGAGCTTACGGATTTGATTTTATTGGTGCCTTCTGCTCCTATCAGCGGAGTTTACACCATTCAATTTAATGCGTACATTCCTTCAGGACAATCAGGTTATTTTAACATGCAAGCTGCTCTAACCCCAGAAGGTAGCGCTTGGACACAAGCATTGATGGGAGGAAACGTATATTTTAACTGTGATGGAAACTCTGGTGGTATAGGTGGTGTAACTGGGGTAATCGATTGCTCTGCTTTCGACCAAACTTTTACTTATCCAGAAGATCAATGGTTTAAAGTTGACTGTGTTTATGACATCGACAACCAAGCTTGGGATATGTATATAGATGATGTTCAATTCATTTTCGCCCAGCCATTTGCTTTTGGAACTCAAGTATTTATCGAATTGGCCGGTCTGGATTTCTATTCTGCAGCTGCCCACAACTCAATGTACATCGATGATGTGGTTCTTTACAATGGCACCATCGGTACTGAAGATTTCGCTGCAAATGGTTTCTCTGTGTATCCTAACCCTGTTAAGGATATGTTGAATATCAAATCTAGCGCTGCTGTTGATAACGTAACTGTTTATGACCTTCTTGGTAAAGTAGTTCTTCAAGAAAATCCTGGAAAAATTTCTCCAGCTATCAACATGAGCAACTTGGCTTCTGGTTCTTACTTAGTTCAAGTTAAAATCGGGAATTCTTCTAAAACAGTTAAGGTTCTTAAATAATAAAAACCTTGTGAATTTTTACAAAAAAGGCCCTTCAAGATTGAAGGGCTTTTTTATATTTGAAAAATTAAAATTCAAATTATGTGGGTAAAAAAAATTATTGTCCTTCTCTCAATTTTATCTTTTTCAGCATGCGCGGAATTGCAACAAGTTGTAGATACGCTCCCCAATCAGTCCGGAATAGGAATGGACTCCAATACTATTGCAAGCGGCCTGAGACAAGCTCTGGATATGGGGATTGACAAACAAGTGACCAAACTTACCCAGCCCGATGGATTTTATAAAAACCCGCTCGTAAAAATCTTTCTGCCCCAGGAACTAAAAAAAGTGGATCAAACATTGCGCGATATAGGCTTAGGTAGTTTGGCCGATGAGGGCATAAAAGCTTTGAACCGAGCAGCCGAAAATGCAATAAAAGAGGCGACGCCCATATTTGTTTCTGCGGTAAAGGATATTACCTTTGCCGATGCAAAAAACATCCTTTTGGGTCCGGATAATGCGGCCACAAATTATTTGGAACAACGAACCAACAATGCACTTTATGCCAAATTCAATCCCGTTATTGAAAATTCTTTTGCAAAAGTGGGTGCTGATCAAATTTGGAAGAACATTATCACCAAGTATAATTCAGTTCCTTTTGTTACCAAGGTAAATCCAGATTTGACCGACTATGTTACGAATGAGGCTCTTCGAGGTGTTTACAAAATGATCAGTGTTGAGGAAAAGGAAATTCGCAATAACATTTCGGCCCGCACGACAACGCTTTTGAGACAAGTCTTTGCATTACAGGATTAGTCAGTATTAAATTTTTAACATTTCAGTCTTTACCGAAATTTGGTTTTGTGAAGCCATTAACCTTGCGTTAATACTACTTTTTCGATTTCACACGTAACTTTGTTTCAATAAAATGAGGATTGTGATAATGAATTGGTTCCAAAAAAAAACAAGACTGGAAAAACTTAAAGAACGCTACCGGTTTTTAATGAAACGCTCTTTTGAAACCGCGCTTCGGGATCGGGAGAAAAGCGATCAGATCCATCGGCAGGCGGATAAAATTTTTCAGGAAATCAACTATCTATCGCTACAGCACAAAGACAAATGACCGCTAGTGAAGGGTTTTAAAATATTCTAATGCCCCACTCATTCTGCTTCCGTACCAGCTAAAATATTCCCCGTCCACCAATTTAATTTCTGCGGCTGAAAACTGTTGCAACTCCATAACGTGACTATTGTTAAAGGGATAAGGTTCGCTGGACAAAAGTATCAATTCCGCTTCCTTTAAATCATTCAGGGTAATTTCAGGATAGCGAGAATCTGCTCTATCGATAATATTCTCAAATCGGTTAAGCTTCAGGAAGGAGTTAATAAATGTATTGGACCCTGCTGCCATAAACGGATTTTTCCAAATAAGGTATGCCACCTTTCGTTTTGGAAAATGGGAGATGAACTTATTGAAATCAACTATTTGGGCATTCACAGTTTTTACTATTTCCTTCGCCTTTCTTGTTACCTGGAACAATGCTCCCAACCGGTGAATTAAATCAAGACTGTCATCTATGGAATTAACATCACTGATCCAAACGGGAGCAATACTTTCCATTTCTTCTACCATTGAAAGGGTGTTTTCTTCCTTATTGCAAATAATAATATCTGGATTAAGTGCTTTAATTTTTTGGATATGGATCTGTTTTGTTCCACCAACAACCTGTTTCTCCTTTCTCAGATTTTGGGGATGCACACAAAATTTTGTTACCCCAACTATATGTTGGCGTAAACCGAGATCTACCAATAATTCGGTTTGGGAAGGAACCAAGGATATAATACGCTTTGGTTTATGTGGCAGCTTAATGGTTCGTTGTAGTTGATCAACAATTTCCATCTAAAATCGCTTTCATTTCCATTTGGATTTTTCGCGCCTCAAGGCCCGCAGCAATGGCAAAATTATCTGAATTTGAAGCATAAATTATTGCCCGGGAAGAATTTACGAGCAAGCCCACTTCCTCGGTCAACCCATATTTACAGACTTCTTGTAGACTACCTCCTTGGGCTCCCACTCCAGGAACCAACAGAAAATTTTGGGGAACAATTTTTCGTATATCCGCAAGGTGGGCGGCTTTGGTGGCCCCAACCACATACATCAAACGTTCATGGTGTTTCCAAGTTTTTGACGTTTTCAGAACATTTTTATATAATTCCTCCCCATTAATTTTTTTTGTCTGGAAATCTAAGGCCCCATCGTTGGAAGTTAGGGCCAACAAAATGGTAAACTTATCTTCAAAAGCCAGAAACGGTTCCACCGAATCCTGTCCCATATAGGGTACCACGGTAACGGAGTCAAACCCCAAATCATCGAAAAAGGCCTTGGCATAACGGGTTGATGTATTTCCAATATCACCGCGCTTGGCATCTGCAATGGTAAAAATTTCGGGATAGGTATTGTTTAAATAGGCAATGGTTCGTTGTAAGGATTTCCATCCCCGCATTCCGTAGGCCTCATAAAAAGCAGTATTTGGTTTATAGGCAACGGTGTATGGGTGCGTAGCATCTATAATTGCTTTGTTAAAGGAAAATATTGGATCCTCATCTTGCAGCAGGAAGGTTGGAATTTTTTCAAGATCAACATCTAGCCCAACACAGAGAAAGGAACCCTTTCTTTTTATTTCCGAAACTAATGTTTTAATCTTCATCTATTTAGTTTTTAAGGAACAACGCGGTTAAAAGGTTTCGCCCGTTTCCTTCAGTTTTTCGGTATTGCTCACCAATTGGAGCTCATCTATTATTTCCTGAATATCTCCGTTCATAATATTGCCCAGGTTGTATAGCGTTAAATTGATTCTGTGGTCCGTAACCCTCCCTTGTGGATAATTGTAGGTCCGGATTTTTGCGCTACGATCGCCACTGGTAACCATGGAGCCCCGCTTAGCGGCATCTTCGGCTTGCTTTTTTGCAAGTTCAAGATCATAGAGCCGCGAACGGAGCACCCTAAAAGCCTTTTCCTTGTTTTTGTGCTGCGATTTTTGATCTTGGCATTGTGCTACAATACCCGTTGGCACGTGGGTCAATCTGACTGCCGAGTAGGTGGTGTTCACGGATTGTCCGCCAGGCCCCGAAGAACAAAAGAAGTCAATGCGCACGTCTTTTGGATTAATCTCAATATCAAATTCTTCCGCCTCTGGAAAGACCATTACCGTAGCGGCGCTGGTATGCACCCGACCCTGAGTTTCGGTCTGGGGCACGCGCTGTACACGGTGTACCCCTGCTTCAAATTTTAAGGTACCGTACACATCTTCGCCCTCTATTTCAATTTGAACTTCTTTAAAACCGCCACTGGTACCTTCGTTAAAATCTATAACATTGGTTTTCCAGCCCTTACTTTCGCAATATTTGGTGTACATTCTGAATAGGTCGCCGGCAAAGATACTTGCTTCGTCTCCCCCCGTACCTGCTCTAATTTCCATTACTGCATTTTTTGCATCTTCGGGATCTTTAGGTACCAATAAAAACTTGATTTCCTCTTCCAGTTTTGGCAAACGTGTTTTTGCCTCTTCCAATTGCAATTTGGCCATTTCAACCATTTCTGCATCACTACCATCCTGAATAATTTCCTCCGCCTCGTTAATATTGTTGGAAAGCGTTATGTATTCCGACCGTTTTTCCATCAAAATCCGCAATTCCTTGTATTCCTTGTTCAGCTCAATGTATCGTTTTTGGTCGCTTATTATATCCGGTTGGATAATAAGATCGCTCACCTCATCAAAGCGTTGTTTAATTATTTGAAGCCTATCTAACATATCTATTTTCTAATGGCTGCAAAGCTACAATATTTTGTCCAAAATCAATTTTTTGAGAAATCCATACTATGAATTTTCATTCAAAGTAACGAGAAATTACCGTATTTGTATTATCCGGACACGTATCGGTATATAAGAATACCTATTTCAAGAAACAAGAAAAGGAATGTGATTATTCTATTGAAGACGCCAATACGGCAACGTATTCCGAAGACCTGAGAAACAATCGACGCGCTCACAAAATTGGGGATGGAAGGACTTATTTTTGAATATTTCCTCTTTTACTATCCAAAAAGGAAAAATGCACCGCAGTGCAAAGAGCAAGGACCAAAAAAATACGGGCCAAATAGATAAAGATTACGCTTTGGCCCAAATCGTAATATCCAATGCCACGAAATATTTCAGCGAAAATTATTAGAAAAATTAGTAATGTAAATGCCATAGACTGCGGCGTATTGTAAAAATGATTGTGGAAAAGGGCCAAAAACGCAAGCAAAATTCCACAGCAAGCAGACAACAGCATAAAAATATACTGCGTTCCGCTCAAGGTCATGGCCCGCATTAATTCAACCAATTGGAAAAATAAATACCCGTTTATGATGATCATCACTACAAAAAGCAGGCTAAAAGCTTTGGTCAGGTTTTCCGTTTTAAACTTGGGAATCACATACCATAGGAGCATCAGGAACGAAACAAAGTTTAGAATCATAGCCACGCTGGCCATAATTGCGTTTTCATACCACACTGTAGCCACGCTGGAGGCGCCATAAAAGAAAAGAAAGCCAGCCATCCACTTTTGAAGGCGGCTTCCCTGTGCCACCAATAAATAGACCAGAGCAGTGTAGCAAATAATGCCCCTCAAAAGCCGGAACAGAAAGAAATTGTGAAAAAGATGAATAGTTACACTTAAAACAATAAAAAAAACGGCCAGAATGCCCAGTCCAATTTTGTAGTTCTTGAAGAATAATTTCTCTGACATCCTGAAAATTCTCGCGGAAATCTAAGGCTGACCGCAACAAAATAATGCGAATATAGAGTAAAATTTCAATATTCAAATTCTCCAAAGACCGATTTTATGGTCAATCTCGGGGCATCGGCAGCCACAACCCTTCCTATTATTTTTGCATCCACTTGAAATGATTTTGAAATTTCAATAAGCGATGGTGCAATATTCTCCGGAACGTAAAGTTCCATTCTGTGACCCATGTTGAAAACTTGGTACATTTCCCTCCAATCCGTTCCACTTTCTGCCTGAATTAGTTTGAAAAGCGGCGGAATTTCGAACAGATTATCCTTAATAATATGAAGGTTTTCCACAAAGTGAAGAATCTTGGTCTGTGCCCCACCACTGCAATGCACCATTCCATGAATCTGGGTATTTGAAAACTGGGAGAGTATCTTCTTAATAATAGGTGCATAGGTGCGCGTAGGCGAAAGCACCAATTTTCCCGCATTTAAGGGGCTATTTTCAACGGCATCGTCCAGCTTTTTTGAACCCGCATAAACAAGATTTTTAGGGACAGCGGGATCAAAAGTTTCGGGATACTTTTTGGCCAAATAATTATCAAAAACATCGTGTCTGGCAGAGGTCAAGCCATTACTGCCCATACCGCCGTTGTATTCCTTTTCATAGGAAGCCTGTCCGAAGGAGGCAAGCCCAATAATCACATCGCCCGGTTGAATGTTGGCGTTGTCTATAACCTCACTGCGCTTCATTCGGGCAACAACCGTTGAATCTACAATAATTGTGCGCACCAAATCGCCAAAATCTGCCGTCTCCCCGCCGGTAGAATGAATAGTAACGCCGTATTGCTTCATTTCAGAAATCAATTCTTCGGTGCCATTGATAATTGCTGAAATCACCTCTCCGGGAATCAAATTTTTATTCCTGCCAATGGTCGAGGACAGCATAATATTTTCGGTAGCGCCTACACAAAGTAGGTCATCTATGTTCATAATCAGGGCATCTTGGGCGATGCCTTTCCAAACGGAGTTATCCAAAGTTTCTTTCCAATAGGTATAGGCTAAGGAAGATTTTGTTCCGGCGCCATCCGCATGCATCACCAGGCAATAGTCAGCATCGCCCGTTAGATAATCGGGTACAATTTTGCAGAATGCCTTTGGAAACAGCCCTTTGTCCACATTTTTTATGGCGTTGTGCACTTCCTCCTTTGCGGCGGAAACGCCCCTTTGTGCGTATCGTTTTGAAATTTCCTTGCTCATTTTGAAGTGTTAGGCCACAAAAGTACGGATTAAAAAAAAGCCCACAAAGGTGGGCTTAGAAAGGTTATTAAGAGGAACGCATTATTCCCAATCGGGCATGAATGATTTGGTAAACAAGAGCAAATCGGTCTGATTGTCATCAAATTTGAGGGAATAAACGCTCGGAATGGCATTAATATTATTCTTGACACGGGTGAAGATTATTTCGCCTTCGGAAGGTGAAAATCGAACATCCAAATCATTTTCTCCTGTTTGAACATCTGTTTCAATGAGAACTGCGGGATCCGGGCTACCGATAGTTTTCATAAAAATTCTGCTTTCAAAGATTTTATAAACCGAATTTTCGGCACCTGATACATCATAAGTATACAAAACCTTATCGGCATTGGCCGAAATATTAATACCGCCAGCCGCCCCGTCTACATTTTCCAAAATAACGGTTTCTTCGGAATTTGTGGATAACCTTGCGGTGAAAATTCGCACATCATAGCCACTTGAATTATTGGTTTTCAGCAATACCAAATCATCATCAAATTCCGGAACGGCTACTTCAGATATAAATGAGCCATCACTGGTAGTATATTCCAATTTATTTCCTGTACCATCCGGATTAATAGAGTATAATTTATCAAAATGTGGATAGTAAAGTTTACTATCATTTTGGGCCCAAGTGTAATTTAGCTGTTCAACCCGAAAGCCGGCCACGGGTCTCTGGATAGTAACTTGTTTAACATCTGTTCCGTCAAAATTCATGGTGTAGAGCTGGGTGGAACCACCAGAATTTCTCAAAAAAGCTATTCGGTTCAGAATATTACTTTTTCGGGGCCTGAAGCTGTTCGTATTGGCGCTGGTTAACTGAAGTACATTAAAATCAGGTTCCTGACCGTTTCCGTTATTGGTATCTTCACCTCCGGAATAGATAATCAAATTGTCGTTTTCCTTTCTAACAAATAGAAACGGATTATCAGGTAATGTAAGAGTTTTAAACTCACTGATGACAGAACTGACTGGCGGATTTACATCATCAGTAACAGTAACTTGCCAGAAATATTTTGTGGCCAGTTGAAGATTCTGAACAGTAAAAGTGGTGTCTTGGCCGACTTCAAAGACCTGGGTTTCGTCTGTTGATCCATTTCTTAAATCCAAGGTATAAGATAGTTCGTCTCCATTGGGATCTGAGGATTCCCACACAAATGTTACTTCCAAAGGCAACTCCTCTGAGCCATCTTCGGGGGTTACCAAATTTGGTGCCAACGGAGGAAGATTTTGTGTATCTGCAACAGTGAGTTCAAAAGAAACTTGCGACATTACCCCTTCCAGTACGGATGTAGACTCAAATGCGGAAGCATATCCCGCTAATTCGGCTTGCACGGAATAATCATCTACAACTACATTCTCCATTCTAAAATTTCCCAAACTATCCGAGAAAACGGTCGTAGAGGCAGGATTGGTAGTGATTTTTGCCCCGCTAAGTCGTTCTCCGGTCACCTTGTCTATAACTTTTCCGGAAATTCGGCCTGTCCTCACCACATCAAGTGTATCCTCACTACAGCCAACAATAAAAACAAGGCACAGTACACAAATTAAGCTTTTATATTTTTTCATTGTCCATCCGGTTTATAAATTATAGTTTAAAATAATAATTTAGACCCAAGCCTATATTGTAATAAAAATCATTTCTCTTCCCATTAACGGCCTTTTCGAGTTTATCTGTAAATACAAGATTGTGTTCTCCGAATAATTTGATTCCTATTTTGTTAGAAATAAAATATTCTACGCCCGCTCCATATTGAATTTTAAAAAAAGGCTCTCCAAAATCAATTGAGTTGTCAATTGGATCCAGCACGCTCATAATGACTCCCGGCCCTGCATAAATAAAAGGTGATAATTTGTCGTTAGGAAGTAAGCTGAACTGCCCATTAATATCTAAGCTACTGAATACATTATCGTACTGGACTCCATTATCAATTTTAAATACCGATGCCAATAATCCTACGTTAAAAAATCGACCGAAATGTCTTTGATATTCTAATCGGCCCATAAATCCAAGTTTTTGAGTGGCATAATCATTATCTGGCAAGTTACCCCCACCAGAAATCCCAAGTGAATTTAAGGCTTCGCGACTCACTTGCATTCTATCAAACAACATAGTGGATTCGTCCAATCTTTTTTCTTCAAGATAGTCTGCTATTAATTGATCATTGACTTCCTTTCCTCCGGCAGAGCTCCAGAATTGTTTTTGGATTCCTTCAATAATGAGGTCGTGGACTGCTCGTTCAATGGCATCTTTCATAGCAAGTTGTACTGGTTCATTTTGTGTGACCCCAGTTTCGGCTTCCAGCAGCCTTTGAAATTTCACGAAACGAAAAAAGCTGGCGTCTATGGCTTGTGATAGAATTGTTTTTGAAACATATACGGTTTTTAATATTTCCCCATTACTGGTTGATACCGCCCTTAGATAAATCGTAATTCGATCTTGCCTATATTTGGCGGAACCCCCCAAACCAAAATAACGGGCGCCAACTCCACCGGTTATGATGTTTGTATCATAGGAAACAACGCCACCCTCCAAGAGCAAACCCGCGTATAAAAGAGGAGGTAATGGAGGTTCATTTGGATTTAGGTTTTTAATGTATTCCTGTTTTGTATTCCTAATAATATTTCTTTCTGTAGAGAGATTATTGAAATTCTCTCTTTCCAAAGGAATAAACCATCCAGAATCCTCCAAGGCTTTGATCAACATTGTAGTACCCCCTTGGGAGATGGCCGTACTAAAGGTGCTTCCACTTTCCACGGCTTTATATTGACCCGTCTGATCGCTAAAATTGTACACTCCGACCTCCAAAGGTTCGGCCGCAGGGGGTAAATCCAACAATAATTGTGTAGATTTTGAGAATTCGCCAGTACGGGAAGGCTCCTGAAAAACTGGTTGATTAAAATAAGCTGCGCAAGAAGATAGGAACAACATTCCAGACAACAGAGTTACTTTGTAAAAAATGCTCATGTATGTTTTAATTTGGGACTATAACTTGGGTTTCCTCTCCATTGGAAGTGTCGAGAATATTAATGACCAATCCTTCATCTGATTGGTAAATTTCCACATTCAGTGTACCATAGGTAAAACTCCCTTCTTGGTCAAAATTACCAAGCCCCCCTATTTGTTGCTGCAAAAGAATTCTTGAAATCTGACTGAGCAGCTGCCTGTTAAGATTTGATCCAAACTTCTTAAGTTCAGATTCCTGATCTCGGGGATTTGCGGGAGCGGTAAGTTTGTTTTGGGATGTGGCAGAACTCAAAAGCCAATTGTAATTAAATGTATCTCCTCCAAATGCGGGATTCAAGGGCTTATATGAAAATTGCTGCGAAAAGCCAACCGTTACAACAAAAAGCATTCCCAATACGGAAACAAATTTTATAAATCTTTTCATATTAATAGCGGGTTATATTATCGTTCTTTATCCGTTCCAATTTTTGGAGGTGGGCAATGCACCTGTCCAATGAAGTCTTTGCCATGGTTTGAAGAAAAGTTTTTTTTGGTTGGGAAAAGAATTGCCAAATTAATTGATCGTCAATTTTTACGGAAATCCTTGTATTTCTAAATTTCCCGGGAACCTCCTCAATAAAAATATTTTTCTTGGTATTTATTTGCCTATTATAATATTCCGAATAAAAATATTTATAAAAATCACGACCGGCTTTGGTCAAGGTTTTTTCTAAAACCAATCCTCCTAAAATTACACCATCTTGAGGAGGGGCCTCATCGTCAATTTGCCCTTTTTCGTGCAATGTAGGCTCATCCTTCACAACTTTTTGAAATCCATTTTCAGAAATTAATTCAATCCGGTCCTTTCCGACTGGCCGATCATTAATGTCGTAAAGAACCAGTAGCAAGATAATTTTACCTTGCTCATTTTGATTTATGGTCACTGATGAAAGTACTTTTTTCTCATTGCCGCTCAGAAATAAACGATTGGATTGATTATTTTTTGACGTATTTTGGTTTTCATCGGTTTTAAAAACAGAAAAATCATATCGCAAATCCACATCCGTTGGGGTTAAGTTTTCAGCAGTAGCCGTAAATGTATAAAACTCGCTGTCTTGTTTCACATATAATTTTGCCACAAATTCTCGGTTATAAACTTGAGAATTTGCACTAGTTACAACTAAAATAATGATACATATTGAAAAAAAACGTTGTAACATGTTCTTGCAAAATTTCCTCATTTAATTGGAACTTCTTATTATTAAATCCGGAGAACCTTCATTCTGTTTAAATTTTAGAGATTTGGTGATTTCATTAACCCCGTTTCGCTCAAAATAATTATCGCCATTTTGCTCTAATTCCAAAGAAATATCAGCATTTGGATCATTTACCAAATCTATTATTTTATTATTATTTCCGTTTTGTACTAAATCTGCTACTGCAGTATTTGCAACGTAATTCAATGTTGTATTGTTTGCATCCCCATTTTGCAGAAGATTTATCTCGCTGGCAACGGTACTTGTTTGTATATCCGTGGTATTAAATTCTCCAATTTGCCGGATAGAAACCGCATTTCCCTGAATAAGAGAATTTTTTGGATTGGCGCCGCTTACAATGCCCAAATTGGCCAAGACATTAGCGGTAACATTCTCGCCATTTAATTCAATGCTTGACTTATCCTTTCCATAGGTTTGAGCCCAAGATAAGGAAGTTGAAAGCATTATAACTAAGCCCAGAAGTATATGTCTTAATTTTTTCATAATTATAAAGATATTAAAATTATGTGAAAAGGAGGACCTGCATTTGTCCTCCTTTGAATTTACCCAGAAAAAAAATCAAAGGTTTAACAACCTGAACAAATATCTGGAAGATTAAAATCTAAGTCTGGAAACTCAATGTTAGGTGTATTTGGGTCCAAAAAGAAACAATCTATTCCGTCTGTTTCAAAACTTCCGTTAGGCCCTAACTGCAAAATATCTGCTTGGTTTCCTGTTCCATCCTGTTGGATAGTATAACTGTGCCCTCCTCTCTGAACCAAAAGGGCTGCATTATCTGTTCCATATTGCGAGGTTATTCCCCTATTTCCGTTTCCATCTTGGTATGTATTTAACAAATTTCCATTGCCAATCTGAGTAGAGGTTACAATATTGTCATCATCCATTTGACGTTGCCAAGCTTTATTGCCGCTCCCCACTTGGGCCAGTCCTGCGGTACTTGCTGTACCTGATTGATCCTGTCTTCCATAGTTGCCGGAACCATAGGAGTTTTGCAATATGTATGCATCATTTCCATAACCAGATTGATATTGTTCAGAATGGTTGCCATTGCCAAACTGGTGGGTCTCAGCATCCAGATCTCCTCCATTTTGGTTTTGAAGGGCTACCGAGTTTGTTGTGGCTCCATTAAGGGCAGTATTGTTGATCCTTGAATCAACGCCATCTAGATTCGTTTTAATTCCGGAAATCAACCCCTCCTTGTCAGTACCTTGGTCCACCATTGCGTAATTAACAAAGCTTGTACCCACCATATCTGTTTGCACCTGAGTTTGCTCCGATAGGTTGTTTTCACCTTCTTGGTAGGTAAACGCCCAGTTTGATTGGCCTTCCCCACTTTGTAGAATGGCATTTTTATTATCTATACCTAACTGTTCTGTATATGCATAATGACCAGCGGTTCCGTTTGGACCCGCGTTTTGAACCACCATGGATTGATTGCTATTACCGTTTTGCACAGTCCAAGCCTCACTATTATCATAAGTTTGTTTGATCGAACTCTCATTATCTTCGCCATCCTGATCAATTACTGCAACATTATGTTCTGCTTGCTGTCCTGTTCCTTGACGAATACCGGCCTTATTATTTGCTGAGTTTGGACTATTTTGACCTTGTCGAGTTATGGCACTATTATAATCGCCTTCTTGCTTGGTCTGTGACCTATTATTTGTTCCAGATTGATAAACTTCAGCGGCATTTTCGACTCCACTGATAGCTTGAACGGCACCTGTTTGCATCACCTTTGCCTGGTTTCCTCCAATGCCCGTGCCATCATCTTGAATGGTATAAACGGATTGGGAGGTGCCCGCTTGACGCACTCGCACTTTATTGGCGTTTCCATTTTGAACGGAAAGACCTGTATTTGCTCCAGCTTGTGCCCCGGGAAGGGCGGGCTGCAAAGTAGCTTTAGAGGCAGGACCAACATATTGTGGCCCGTAAGGTGCAGGATTAAGCTGCGCAAAACCGAAAGTGCTTAATAATAAAGCAAAGAATATAAATATAAATTTTTTCATAATATTAAGTTTCGGGTTTTTAGTTTTGGAATACTTTAAAAAATATTTAAAAACCCACCCATCTAATATTGATAGGTGGGTTTACATTGTATATTAGCATCCACCACAAATATTACCCAAATCAACTTCTGGGAATGTATAATCCATATCCAAATCTTTTGGATCTGCGAAATCACATTCAACTGCACCCGCTCCAAAATCGCCGCTTGGACCCATTTGAAGTATATCAGCTTGGTTGCCACCGGCTGAACGATCAAATACGCCTAAGTTCTTATTTTGCTCAACAGTATAGCTTTGACCATCATATTGAACAATTAAAGCTCTGTTGTCAGCACCATGTTGAGCTGCATGAGCAATACTTCCATCACCAAATTGATGTGTATTCAATTTATGTCCGCTGCCGGCTTGGTGGGCCAAAGAAGTATTTGAATCACCATCTTGAGCCTGATAAGATTTATTGTTTGAACCTTGTTGAACTAGGCCTGCAGTGTTGCTATCGCCCTCTTGATCCTGACGGCCATAGTTGTCAGCTTCGCCATTAAAGTGGTGAGCTTGTGCTATACCGGCATTGTTTGCATTTCCATCTTGGTTTTGCTCAGCATAGTTTGAACCTGCAGCACCGCCACCCACTTGGAAAATACCGGCACTGTTGTCGTCACCAACTTGAACTTGAAGCGCCTTGTTATAATCATTTGGATAGCTAAAGAAAATTGGATTCGCAGCGCCATCCACATTATTAATGACATTTACCCATTGAGTCACTGCTTCTTGAGCAACTGCCCCTAAAGTTCCAGAACCACCGCCTTGTTGCACACCGGCATCATTACCAGAACCACTTGTAGCTGTTGCGGTTTGATATTGCTTGGACTGGTTATTATCGCCTACTTGATAAGCACGGGCTGAGTTACGGGCACCGTTCCCTTGTTGATCGATGTAAGATTCGTTTTCGTTGCCTTCTTGCTGGTTCATTGCATAATGTCCATCCGTTTGATTTGGACCAGCATCTTGCAATATTTTAGATTTGTTTTTATCTCCGGTCTGTTGCGTCCAGGCATCACTATTGTCATAGGTCTGTTGGGTTGATGCCCAGTTGTTATCACCATTCTGATCTATGGCCGCATAGTTATCCTGTGCTTGCTGTCCTGTTCCTTGACGGATTCTAGCACGGTTTGCGGTACTGGATCCATCCAATTGCCCTTGTCTGGTAACAGCTTCATTGTTGTCACCTTCCTGAATGGTTCTTGAATTGTTTAAGGCGCCAGATTGACGTACATCTGCTGCGTTGGCAACACCACTCATGCTTGAAACCGCTCCGGTTTGACGTACATCTGCTTGGTTTTCACCAAAACCTGTTGTTCCATCATCTTGGAATGTGTACACAGATTGGGATGTACCTGCTTGACGTACACGAACCTTGTTTTCATGACCATTTTGAATGGATAGACCCGAGTTGGCTCCTGCTGCCGAACCTGCTAGTGGAGCAATTACGTTAGGGTTGGGAGATGAATTTCCATTGGCATCGGTAACCTGTGCATAGGTCATACCGCCAGCAAAAAGCGCAACTGCGCAAAAAATCACTTTTTTCATAATTTAAAGATTTAAAGATTAATATTTGGTTAAAAAAAATTCTACGATGTAAAAGGAGACCAGTTCTTAGCATTCTAAAAAGACCGCCTTGTGGTAAACTTTAAAAATGGGGGTTGACTTTAAGTGTATTAAAACACTAAAGGAATTAGGGCTTCAATAAGGACCGAATTTTGTATACGATCAATTACCGAAAAGAATTTTTACCAAGGGGATAGGTTTGTTATTTGTATGCTGAGGAGATTTGTGATAGTTTGAATATTCGAAACGTTCACACTTCAAAGATGCAACAAAAAACCCTAACTAACAACCCGTTATGACCGGGCTTACAAAAAAGGGGGAATTCACCCTTTAAGAAAAAAGGATGATATCAATCAAAAAATTAATTTTCTCGGGTGAAGGATTAAAAAATTTCGATGAGTTACACATTGGCCCTTCTTAAATGAAAATGTTAAATTTTTGTTAAATCTAATTTTAAGGTTTTTTTGATCAGAATCTAATAATCCATCTATCCATAACACAAAATAGAAAATGTGAAAATGCTATAGGCGCGGAATCTGCTATTTAAATTTGTAGTAAATGAGAAAGCCGCCCCATAAATTGGTAACGGCTTTTTCTTTCACATTCAATACTATTATGATGTTATTTGGTAAAAAGAAGCTCGCGATATTTGGTTAAAGGCCAAATTTCATCATCCACCAAAAGTTCAAGTTTGTCACAGTGATATCTTATAATTTCAAAAAAAGGCTTAACACCATCGCAATAGGCATAGGCCTTTTTTTCTGCATTCTCAATCTTGTTCGCCTTTTTTCTTTCCTCAATCATATCGGTTATTCCTTTGTTGATCTTTGCAATATGTTCGCTGATCTGCTCGATAAGTTGCAACTGCTCTCCGCCAAATTTCTTGAAATCCGTACCATAAATATTCTTGAGGCCTTGAACGTTCTCAATTAAAATATTTTGATATCTGATGGCGGTTGGAATAATATGGTTTCTAGCAATATCACCCAGGACCCGGCCTTCAATTTGAATTCGCATGGTATATTCTTCCAATTCAATTTCATACCTCGCTTCCAATTCTTTTCTGCTCATTATTCCCAAATCTTCAAAAAGGGCAATGGAAGTTTTGGAAATTTTCGCTTTAAGGGCCTGTGGAGTAGTTTTATGATTGCTGAGCCCTCTTTTTTTCGCCTCTTTTTCCCAGGCTTCTCCGTAGCCATCTCCTTCAAAACGGATCCTCTTTGACTCCTTAATATATTCCTTTAATACATTAAAAATAGCGTCATCCTTTTTCATTTTCTTCTTTTCGATCAATGCATCTACAGCCGCCTTAAATTCAATCAGCTGTTTGGCCACGATGGCATTGATTACCGTCATTGGGTTGGCACAATTGGCAGTTGAACCCACAGCTCGGAATTCAAATTTGTTTCCGGTAAAAGCAAAAGGGGAAGTCCTGTTTCGATCTGTATTATCCAATAGTATTTCAGGAATTTTTCCCACAACATTCAACTTTAAATCCGTTTTTTCTTGGGGCGAAAGTTTGCCACTAGTAACTTTTTCAAGTTCATCCAAAACTTCGGTAAGCTGCGTTCCTATAAAGGCTGAAATAATGGCCGGTGGCGCCTCGTTTGCTCCTAACCGATGATCATTGCTGGCGCTAGCGATTGAGGCCCGGATCAATTCCTCATGCTGGTCCACTGCCTTTAGTGTATTGATGAAAAAGGTTAAAAACTGAAGGTTTTTCATAGGTGTGCTACCCGGCCCCAAAAGATTAACCCCTGTATTGGTTGCCAAAGACCAATTGTTGTGTTTGCCACTGCCATTTACGTTCGCAAACGGTTTTTCGTGAAACAATACCTTAAAATTGTGTTTGTATGCAATTTTGTGCATTAGATCCATCAACAATGAATTATGATCTACCGCTAGATTGGTTTCCTCAAAAATTGGCGCCAATTCAAATTGATTGGGAGCTACTTCATTGTGGCGGGTTTTTACCGGAATTCCCAAAAGCATACACTCCGTTTCGAGGTGGCGCATAAAATTCAGCACCCGCGCAGGGATGGACCCAAAATAGTGATCGTCCAATTGTTGGCCCTTTGCAGAGGAATGGCCCAAAAGCGTCCGTCCGGCCAAGGATATATCTGGACGGGTGGCTGCCAAAGCGCTGTCCACCAAAAAATATTCTTGTTCCCATCCTAAGGTCGCGTTCACCTTGGAAACATTTTTATCGAAATATTTCGCAACCGCCGTGGCTGCATTATCAACCGCCTGCAATGCCCTAAGCAGAGGGGTCTTATAATCCAAGGCCTCCCCGGTATATGAAACAAAAACCGTAGGAATACAAAGGGTTGTGCCATATATAAATGCGGGCGAGGTTGGATCCCAAGCAGTATAACCTCGCGCCTCGAACGTATTTCTTATGCCCCCGTGCGGAAAGCTGGACGCATCGGGCTCCTGTTGCACCAATTGGCCACCGCCAAATTTCTCAATGGCGTGCCCATTTTCCATAGTTTCAAAAAAGGCATCATGCTTTTCAGCCGTAGCTCCAGTCAAAGGTTGAAACCAGTGCGTATAATGGGTGGCACCTTTTGCAATGGCCCACTCCTTCATACCTGTAGAAATATGGTCCGCAATATGCCGTTCAATTTTGGAGCCATTTTCAATGGCGCCCATTACACTCTTAAAAGAATCTTTCGTTAAATATTGGCGCATGGCCGCTTCATTAAAGACGTTTTTACCGAATATTTCCGAACGTCTTTCTGCTTCATTAACGGGAACGGGAACTCTGTTTAAAGTTTCCTTAATAGCATGGAATCGCAAAGTGGGCATAAATTATTTTTTAAGGGTTAGACCCAGCAAATTTATTAAAAAAGGAATTTAGCCCCCTAAATTTTTTATATTTTTTTATACGGATAGGTAATTTTAAACGAATACCCCTAAATATTTTGGGGTCTAAACCAATTTAATAGAAAATTGTCAATCCAACAAAGACTACATAAGCGGCCACCAAAAACAAACCTCTCTTTCTGCCCAGCATTAAGGATTCGGGCAGAAAAGCTAATGGAAGAAGTATGGCCGCAAAACCAATCATCCAAAAAATGTCGCTTGATAAAACTTGCTGGCTTCTAATAGCTATTGGCTGAATTATTGCAGTAATACCAAGCACTGAGGATATGTTGAAGATATTGGAGCCTATTAAATTGCCCAACGAAATTGCCTTTTCCCTTTTCAAGGCAGCAATAACTGAGGCCGCAAGTTCAGGAATACTTGTGCCCACCGCAATCATTGTAACGGCAATGACCCGCTCGCTAACCCCAAATTTTTCCGCCAAGGAAACCGCACCGGTAATTAGCATTTCACTACCTAAATATAGTGCGCCGCCACCAATGAGCAACCAAATTATAATTTTAAAATTGGACGATTTTGAAAGACCTTCGTCAATACTGTCTTCGGTTGGCTGGGTTTTCCGTTCTTTTTTGGCTTTTCTTATCAAAATCCACAAATAGACAAAAAGGGTTAGAAAAAGCCCAAATCCCTCAGATCGGGAAAGTTCGCCGCCACTTCGGAGCAAAAAATAAAGCCCCACAGACAAGATTATCATTACCGGCCAATTCAATTTATAGAATTCACGATCAATAGTTAACGGTGAAATAATAGCAGTAATACCCAGCACCAAACCAATGTTCGCTATGTTGGAACCAATGACATTGCCCAAAGCTATATCCGAAAATCCCGTGAGGGCGGCCTGCAGACTGACCAAAAGTTCCGGCGCCGACGTTGCAAAAGAAACCACCGTTAAGCCAATAACCATTTTTGAAAGATGCAATTTGAAAGAAAGCGCAACGGATGATCTTACTAAAAATTCACCCCCCACAACTAACGATGCAAACCCAATTAATACTAAAAAATAATCCATAAAAATATTGTTGGCACGAAGATACTAAATGCGAAAAGGAATAAATTGTATATTTGCCACTATCCCTCCCAAATCATAATTATCCCAATTGATTCCACAAAAAATACTGGAAAAATTTAATGACACTTAATTATGAAAGCAAAAGGAAATTTAAAGATTATTGCGGTGCTGCCAATTTTGATGCTGAGTGCCTATTCGTTGTATCCCATTACGACCAAAACCGCATTTGCGCATTTTTCCAAGGAAATGGAAATCCCGTACCAATCAAAAATAATTATTACAAAAACTTCCACTTTGGAAGATTTAGAACGTTTAAAAAATCAATTGAAATCTGAAGGTCTGGGTTTTGAATATTCAAATGTAAGATATAACGAGCTTCAAGAGATTATCGCAATTACCATTTCGTACAAGGATAAAAATAACAATTCCGGGACATATAGTGTTAATAGCGAAAGGCCCATAAACGACATTATAATTGAAGCTGAAGGAAATCAAATATCAGTAAGAAGTACGGGCTCCTCCAACCAAGCAATCATACAACAGGGAAATGCCGGACCAATTGCAGATACGGACCGTGGTAATGACAAGGCCTCGGAACTAATGAAGCAAGAAATGGAAGAAATGGAAAAGGAAATGGAGGAAAGAATGGCAGCAATGAGAGCGAAAATGGAAAAAAGAGACAGTAGGCGCGCGGCAAAGAACATTCGGGAGGAATCCCATTTTAAAGGAACAAAACACAATATAACCCCGACTACTACCGATGCGCAATTAGCACAACTTGCTGAATTGCTTGACGCGGATGGTATTACATTTCGGTATAAAAATGTACAACGCAATGAAAAAGGAGCAATTACCCACGTTTCCATTAGTGTTGATAACAGAGCCGGCTCCATTGCCGCTTCCTCCTTTGGCGACGGCCAAAATCCAATTCGGGAAATCCATTTACTGGTTGATAAACAACACACTATTATGAAAATGGCAGAATAGAATTTGACATCCTTTTTGGGAACAAGTTGACGTTCATTGCTTAAATTCATTAAAAATTTCAACTGCAATGAAAAAAAAAATCTTCAAAATTCTGGCAAAAATCAATCGTACATTGCTTCCAAGTTTCACAAAAAACGAAGTGGATTTGGCAAAAGCATCCAAATTTCAGATGGCCATTTTTGCCTATAAATTGTGGGTCACAAAAAACGCTTTGGACTAATATTTCAACAAAGTTTTTACCTCGAAATTTTTTAATTTTTCCATCCCATTTAAAAATTCAAGCGCCAACAAAAAATTGCACTGAACAATTTCCCCCTCCATCTTTTGGATTAGCCTGCACGCCGCGGCAGCGGTGCCTCCGGTTGCAAGTACATCGTCGTGCAAAAGAACGCGCTCTCCGGGGCTGATGGCGTCTATGTGTATTTCTACGGCATCCTGACCATACTCCAATTGGTAAAATTCCTTATGGGTAGAATAAGGAAGTTTGCCCGGTTTTCGAATGGGAACAAAGCCCGCCCCCAGCCGTTGTGCCATCAAGGTTCCAAAGAAAAAACCGCGAGATTCGATGGCCGCCACCTTGTCTATTTTTAAGCCTCCCACAAGTTCCAGTAATTTGTCAAGACACTCCTTGGTTGCGCTGCTATTGGCCAATAGTGGGGTTATGTCCTTAAACTGGACCCCAGACTTTGGAAAATTTTCAATGTTTCTGATATAACTCGTTAAATTCATTTTTTACAAACATTAATTTGCCTTGCAAGTTAAAAAGAAATATATTTGCACCCGCTTTAAGTGAAAATTAAAAGGGCCTTGTGGCGCAACTGAATAGCGCACCTGATTACGGCTCAGGAGGTTCCAGGTTTGAATCCTGGCAAGGTCACGAACAATAGGCTGTCCCAAAAAATGGACGGCCTTTTTTTATTAAAATGGTCGCCACCAAAAATCCCATCCCGAACTTGCTTAGGGAAGGTTCCAGGTTTGAGTCCTGACGAGGTCACAAAATAAATTCCACCGTATTTAACTTGGCTTTTTTAGCTTTTATTTCACAAAAAGTGCGGAAATAATAAGTATTTTGATATTCCTAAAAACATCCAATATGACCAAATTAGTAAAAGACTCCGAAGATAAAAGAGAACGGGACTATATTCTTCAAGACAACAAAAAAACCCGCTTCGGGGCAGGGTTTATAATTACCGTATTAATAATTTTAATAATCGCGGTAATCGTTTCGGGATTGTATTTTGAGTGGTTTTAGATGATTTCGGCACTTAGCCCGGCTTCCAAAAGCATCGTACAACGGGGTTTCAAATCGTTGAACTCTCCTGTTTTTACGGTACATTTTCCTTTGTAATGTACGATTATTGAACATTGTTCGGCCTGTTCGGGGGTGTGCTCGCACGCAAAAATAAGACTGTTAATTACGTGGTCAAAGGTGTTTACGTCGTCGTTGTACAGTACAATTTCGTTCAAATTGCCTTCCATTTCTGCAACCGATACGTCTTCCTGAATTTTTTCTTTGGTACTCATAATATCTTAAAATTCCTAAAACAAATGAAAATTACGAAATTTTGAACTTGGCCGCAACCCATTTGTTTTTCTCCTTGTTTTCAACGAAAGAAAATCCCAAATTATTGCAACATTCCGTTATAACCTGCAAATCTTCTGTATAAAAGCCGCTAAGATATAGCTCTCCCCCCATTTCCAAACAAGTTCTGTAGGTTTCCATATCGTTGAGCAAAATATTCCTGTTGATGTTAGCGATGATCACATCATATTTTTTTCCTTCCAAAAGTGAGGCATTGCCCAAATACACCGAAATATTCTCAGAATTGTTTCGCTGTATATTTTCCATCGAATTCTCAAAACACCATTCATCAATATCGATGGCGTCCAATTTTGACGCGCCGCGCATTTCGGCCAAAATTGCCAAAACCGCGGTGCCGCAACCCATATCGAGCACTGTTTTATTTTTGAAATCGTTTTCCAAAAGGAACTGCAGCATCATAAACGTGGTTTCGTGGTGGCCCGTTCCGAAGGACATTTTGGGTTCGATTACTATTTCGTACTCAAAATTTTTCTTTGGATGAAATGGCGCGCGCACCGTACATTTTCCGTCCACTTCAATGGGGTCGAAGTTCTTTTCCCACTCGGCATTCCAGTTAATTTGTTCAATTTCTGAAAAGGTAAACGTTATTTCGAATTCTTCAGAAGAAAGTATATTTATTTCATCCAAAATGGCTCCATTCCAAACTTCCTTTTGAATATAGGCCGTAACTCCTTCCTCGGTTTCCACAAAGCTTTCAAAACCGGCGTAACCCAATTCGGCAATCAGGATTTCCGTTCCCGGTTGAAGCGGTTCTATTTTAAAAATATATTCTATGTAATTCATTTTTAATGCACCAAATTTTTATTTAGAAAAGGCATTTACAATTTTCATAAAACCCTCCACCTGCAGCGAAGCCCCGCCAATCAAACCGCCGTCAACATCGGCTTGGCCGAAAATTTCAGCGGCATTGTCGGGTTTTACGCTCCCACCGTAAAGTATTGGAACCTCTTCGGCTATTGCTTTTGAATAATTTTCAGCAATTGCCTTGCGGATGAATTTGTGCATTTCCTGCGCCTGTTGGGGACTCGCGGTCTCTCCCGTCCCGATGGCCCAAACAGGTTCATAGGCTATAATTATATTTTCCCAAGAATCATTTGAAAGGTGAAACAGTCCTTCGGAAAGTTGAGTTTTTATCACATCAAAATGATTTCCTTTTTTTCGGTCCTTTAATTCTTCGCCAATACAGAAAATTACGGTCATTTCATTTTCGAGCGCCGTATTCACTTTTTCAGCAAGAATAGCGCTGTCTTCGTTGAAATATGCCCGACGCTCGCTATGGCCCAAGATAACGGTGTTGGCGCCTACGCTTTTCAGCATTTTTGCGGAAATTTCACCCGTAAAAGCACCTTCATTACTTTGGTGCATATTCTGTGCGGCGAGGGTTACCGGATGCTCCCGAAGCGATCGGAATACATGGTTCAAACTTGTAAAGGGCGGCGCAATCATAACCACTACGCCTTCGGGAAACACCTGTTTTTTAAGATCGACGAGAAACATTTCGGTTTCGGCCAAATCGTTGTTCATTTTCCAGTTTCCGGCTACTATTCTTTTTCTCATTTCATTAATTTTAAAAGATTTTCATCCTCTGTTTCAATGGCTTTATAAAGACTAATTTGCCCTTCGGGATTTACAACCATATATCGCGGAATCCAATCCAAATCTATCGAAGCACAGAAGGGCCCTTTCCACCCAGAAGGGATGAAATAATTTTCACCGACCACGCCATATTTTTCAATACCATGCTTCCAGCTATCGGTTTCCTTGTCCAAGGAAAGAAATAGAAAAACAATTTCCGGATTTCCCTCCCGAAGCTTTTGCACTTTTGGCATCCCGGCAATGCAATCTTTGCACCAACTGGCCCACACATCTATAAAAATGGTTTTGCCTTTGTATTGCTGGAGAATTTCAGAAAAGGAGATTTCCCTTCCATTTTCAGAAAGAAATACATCGCCCAAGGCCGCTTCGGAAAAGGATGTTTGCGCGTGTGCAAAACCCACAACTAAAAATAAGGTAAGGAGTGTTTTCATAAATAATCTTTTTTCCAAATAAAAACGGTAGGTCTATAAAATCGGCTTGCTTGTCGTGAACATTGATTACTGCCTGCTGATTTTCGGGTCCAACCAACCGTAAATGATGTCCACAAAAATATTGATTATTATGAACAATGTGGCAATAACGAGCACCGCACCCATAATGATTGGCAAATCCAAGGTATTGAGCGCATTTACGATTTCCTTTCCCAAACCGTTCCATCCGAAAATATATTCTACGAAAACCGCGCCCGCAAGCATCGAGGCGAACCAGCCCGAAATGGCCGTAACTACGGGATTCAATGAATTTTTCAACGCGTGTCTTTTTATAATTTGATAAAAGGAAAGTCCTTTCGCCTTTGCCGTGCGAATGTAATCCTGATTTAAAACTTCCAAAAGTGAATTGCGCATCAACTGGCTTACCACCGCCAACGGACGGATGCCCAAAACAATTGCCGGCAGCAGCAAATTTTTCCATTGAATGTATTTTCCACGGCCGAAATCATCCACCTCGTAAAGGCTTCCCGTCATATTCAAATGTGTGTACTCGTGCAGCAAAAACCCGAAAATCCACGCAAATATAATGGCACTAAAAAACGAAGGAACGCTCATTCCCAACGTACTTACCAATTGAATGGTTTTATCAATAAATCCATCTTTGAAAATCACGGAAATGATCCCCAAAATAATTCCGCTAAACATTGCAATAACAATCGCTGAAACCGCCAGTATAAAAGTATTTGGTAGCGTTTCGGCAATAACTTCACTAACTTCCTTTCCATTTTTTTGGAACGATTCGCGTAAATATGGTGTTTTTAAAACGACGGTTGTGTTTCCAATAGAAAATAATGTTGCTGAATTGTATTTCCCGTCGGAAAGAAAGGTGTAATCCGCGGGGTTTTTACTGTGGAAGGAAATTGGTGAAAGATCGTTTAAATACCGAATGTATTGCACCGAAACGGGTTTGTCAAACCCATATTTCTTTTTAACAACGGCAAGCTGTTCAGCAGTTTCGTTCTGGCCCAGCATCATTCGCGCCGGATCGCCCGGAAGTATTGTGAACAAAAGGAAAATTACCGTAACTACCCCGAACAGCGTGAGCATGGCATACCCTATTTTTTGGAGAATAAAACCGGCCAATTTTCTAGTGCTTTTTGTAAATTTTTAATTTTTTATAGCTCCGTTTTGGTTATTGCATAACCTGCTCAATGGTTAGGGGTCTGTATTCAAAATCCTTTCCGAACAGTGTTTTTGCATATTCCTCAACAGTTTCCTGAAAACCTGCATCCTTTCTGCGTTGGTTTACCGATTCCGGATTTTCGATGGGCCAGATGAAATTTTCACCGTCTGGTTCCATTCTTCCCTGTGTGCCATAAATTTGGGGCTTCCCCTCGTGCATTAAATATCTATCTTCCATCATCGCCACCAGCTTCATAGGAATTTCCCCTTCCTTGCCAGCCTTTTTAACCAATGGCAGATAGTTTCCAATTTTGTTGGAATGTTGCAACACGAACCAGGCAGCGGTATTGGTTGGCTCCCCAACCATCGATTTACCTGGGTAGCCCACCGTGTTGAATAATTTTTCTACATAATTTAAATTGGCACTATCAATAACCACCTGCATTTTCCACAGATCGCCGCTATATTCTGCTTCCGAAAGGCCCATACTATCTCCTAATTTTTTTCTTTCTTCCAAAGATTCTGCCTGCATAAGTCGGCGATATTTTTGGTCGAGCACTGCAATGCTGTCCAAACGACGTTTCATTTCGAGGTCAAGATTGGGCTTTGCATTTTGCACCTGCGGAAGTTGTAATTTGTGCGCATCGTTCCAGTGCAGTTTTTGTTTTATGGTGCCATTGTCCAGCTCCATAATTCCCGGATTGCTGCGGACAATTGTTTTTAGCGTTGTTTCGTCACAAAAATAGAAATTGAAATTAAGCTTGTATTTTTCAGCCAGTGCCTCCGTCATTTCCTGTGATGAAGCCGAAAGACCAATCACACTGTACCCATTTTTTAAGGCTTTATCAGTAATTTCTTTAATAGGTATGTAACCGTCCTTTTCGGTATTGCCGAGGCTGTAGGCAACCACGACCACCAAATTTTCCTCGTTTAGAAATCGTTCCGTAAAATCCTCGCCATCCCGTTCCATGGTAAAATCGTGGATTGGCGGAGTGTAGCCTTCCTGAATCATTTCGGTTTCTGTACTTATCAATTCGCCGTCAACCTGGGGATAATCGCCGTTTGTGGTTATAACCTTCTCTTCGCCATTGATGTTGAATTTCCATTTATATTCATAGACAGGTCCCGGCGCGCCTTCGGGAATACTCATCCCCTCTTTTATGTTCGCACCAATTTTATAGGGACGGAAATCCACGATGGGCAAATGTTTCAGCACATAATAGGCCATCGCCAGGCAGCCCACGAATACGGCAAAGACCAGAATGCCTCGCGTGCCAGCATTGAAAAGGGACGTGAGGTATTTTTGGCCAAGAAACAATATTAGAATAAGAAACAGTAGCACCACATCCTTAATAAAAGATTCCCAAGGCGTTAAAGGGATGGCATCGCCAAAACACCCGCAATCGGTCACTTTGTTGAAATAGGCCGAATAGAACGTTAAAAATGTAAAAAACACAATCATCAACAACAGCGACCAAAGGGTGAATTTTCTCATATATCCTAAGAGCAGGCAAACGCCCAAGAGCACTTCAAAAATAACGATGACGATTGCCAGCAGGAGGGCGTAGGGCACCAAAAACCCAAGGTCCAAAACTTCGGGGGCGAAGTAGTCCTTCAGCTTAAAGGAAAAACCGACGGGGTCATTCAGCTTGACCAGGCCGCTGATAATAAAAAGTATTCCAACTATTACTCGTGATATTCCTACTAATATTTTCATCCGTTTTTTATTTATTTTTATTTTCCTCTAAATGAATCAGCGCAAAAACCGCATAATTTATCATATCCTGATAATTGGCATCAATTCCTTCAGAAACTAATGTTTTACCACTATTATTTTCAATTTGTTTTACGCGCAGTAGCTTTTGAAGAATCAGATCTGTCAGGGAACTTACGCGCATATCGCGCCACGCCTCCCCGTAATCGTGATTTTTGTCCAACATCAACTGCTTGGTTTTTGCCACTTGCTCGTCGTAAAGCTGGGTAGCCGTTTCCACGGAAAGATCCGGTTGCTCCACAATGCCTTTTTCCAATTGGATAAGCGCCATAATGGAATAATTTACAATTCCAATAAATTCGCTGGTTTCATCCTCCGCAATTCTGCGTTCCTTGTTTTGTTGCAGCCCACGGATGCGTTGGGCTTTTATAAAAATCTGGTCTGTAAGCGATGGCAGCCGAAGGATGCGCCACGCGCTGCCGTAATCGTGCATTTTATTGATAAATAGCTCCCTGCATTTTTCAATCTGGTCGTTATATTGATTGGAAGTATCGGCCATGAGTGATGTTTAAGATTTTGCGTAAATTTCGCCTAAATATATCAATTTAAAAAAAATTGCAGACCCTTAATTGCCGCGGCAAACTTATAGCCCTTTCCGTGCCCAAAGTAATGGGCATCATTAATGTTACGCCAGATTCGTTTTATGACGGTGGAAAAACTATTTCAGAAAAGGAAATTTTGAAACAGGCCGAAAAAATGCTCTCCGAAGGTGCTACGTTCTTGGATGTTGGCGGGTACAGCACACGGGCGGGCGCTGAGGAAATTTTGGCGACCGAAGAAATCCGAAGAGTTGCGGAGGCCATTGAAAGTATTCTGAAAAGATTCCCCGAAGCATTGATTTCCGTCGATACCTTTCGAAGTGAGGTTGCAATAAAAGCCGTGGAAGCTGGCGCAGCCATCGTCAACGACGTTTCCGGCGGAACCTTGGATGCCGAAATGTACCAAACCGTTGCAAAATTGAAAGTTCCGTACGTTTTGATGCACATGCGCGGCACGCCAAAAACAATGGCAAAACAGACCGATTACAAAAATGTTACCGTTGCGGTTTTAAAGGATTTATCCATTAAAATCGCCCATGCACGTGCCGCCGGCATTATTGACATTATTGCCGATCCGGGCTTTGGGTTCGCTAAAACCCGCGAACAAAGTTTTGAGATTATGAACAACCTTCAACTTTTCCAAAATTTAAATGTTCCCATATTGGCCGGAATTTCACGCAAATCGATGATATATAAAACGCTTGAAACTTCCGCGGAAAACGCCTTAAATGGAACCACGTCCCTAAATACGGTAGCGCTTTTGAAAGGAGCTTCTATTTTAAGGGTCCATGACGTTAAAGCAGCCGTAGAGTGTGTAACGTTGTTTGGTGAAATTTGTGGTGTTAGGGATGAGATTTAAAGGCTAAGGTACCAATGCTGAAAAATTTTGAATTTTGAATTTTGAATTTTGAACCTTAAATTTTTAAATTACTTTTACAAAAACCTTCACGCTTGGATTTTTTAGACATTCGGATTATCGATATTGTAGATATAGTGCTGGTAGCCTTCCTGCTATACTATCTCTATAATTTGGTAAAGGGAACCGTGGCCATCAATATCTTGGTGGGAATAATTATTGTTTACGCAATTTACGTTGTTACCCAGCTGTTGGAGATGGAGCTTTTAAGCAAGATACTGGGTGGCTTTTTGGGCGTTGGAATGTTTGCACTGGTGGTTGTGTTCCAACCCGAAATCCGAAAATTTCTCTTGATGTTGGGTTCCACC
This sequence comes from Aequorivita sp., assembly GCA_048265145.1. Lineage (GTDB taxonomy): Bacteria > Bacteroidota > Bacteroidia > Flavobacteriales > Flavobacteriaceae > Aequorivita. Next base: position 95,389 of record JBLXCF010000004.1, on the reverse strand, counting down.
AACTTCAACGCGCGCCGCCGGTTTTTGAAACAATTTAGATTTTCGGGCAACGATGGGGGGCTAAAAACCAATTTGGAGGGCATTATTGCTGCCTGCAAAAAAATGGCGGCATCACAAACGGGCGCCCTGATCGTAATTCAAAGAAACAACAGCCTTGATTTTGTCAAAAACACGGGCGATGCGATGGACTTGGAGGTAAACCAGCCCATTATTGAAAGTATTTTTTTCAAAAACAGTCCCTTGCACGATGGTGCCATAATAATTGAGGAAAATAGAATAACCGCTACCCGGGTTATCCTGCCCGTTTCCAACGACAAAAAAATACCCCTTCGCTTTGGGCTCAGGCATCGGGCGGCAGTGGGCATTACCGAAAAAACCGATGCCGTGAGCTTGGTGGTTTCTGAAGAAAACGGCCAGATTTCCTATTTGAAGGATGGCGACTTTGTGTTGTTTGAAGATACCGAGGAACTTTACAAACTACTCAAAAAGGATTTGAGCTAAACCTATAGTGTTTCCTCCGCCATAAACTGGACTTCGTATAAATTTCGGTAAAACCCGTTTTCCAGTTTCAACAGTTCTTTATGGGTTCCTTCCTCCACGATTTTACCGTGGTCCATCACTATGATCTTATCCGCCTTTTTGATGGTAGCCAAGCGATGGGCAATCACTATGGATGTCCTTCCTTTGGTAATCTTGTCCGTGGCGTTCTGTATCAATTCTTCAGAATAGGTATCTACGGACGAGGTAGCTTCATCCAAAACCAAGATACTGGGCCTGCTGACATAGGCCCGCAAAAACGAAATGAGCTGCCTTTGGCCGGAGGAGAGCATACTGCCGCGTTCCTTCACGTTGTAATGATAGCCATCGGGCAGCGATTGTATGAATTTATGGACGCCAATTTCCTTTGCAGCTGCTATTACTTCTTCTTCGGAAATGTTTGGATTATTGAGCGTTATATTGTTCAAAATGGAATCTGCGAAAAGGAAAACATCCTGCAGGACCACAGCAATCTTGCTTCGAAGTGACGCCAATTTATAATCCTTTAAAGAAATTCCGTCTATTAATATATCGCCACTATTAATTTCGTAAAAACGATTCAAGAGATTGATTATGGTACTTTTTCCGGCCCCGGTAGCGCCAACTATGGCCACGGTTTCCCCCGGATTTGCCTTAAAGGAAATGCCTTTGATCACTTCTTCATCTTCATTATAGCCAAAGTGGACATTTTTAAATTCAATCGCCCCGGTGGTAGTGGTGTAGTCCACCGTGCCGTTATCCGCAATGTGGGATCTGGTATCCAAGATTCCAAAAACCCTATTGGCGGCCACCATTCCCATTTGTAGTGTATTGAATTTATCTGCTATCTGCCGGAGGGGCCTGAAAAGCATTTCGGCATATTGAATAAAAGCGGTAATTATTCCGAGCGTAATCACCCCGCCGCCAACCACGTTCAGGCCGCCGTACCAAACCACAAGCCCAGTTGCAACTGCCCCCGCGGTTTCTGCAATTGGGAAAAAAATGGAGTTATACCAAACGGTTCGTATCCAAGCCTTTCGGTGATCTTTGTTGATTGCCTGGAACTTTTGGTATTCCTTTTCTTCCCTTGTAAATATTTGAACTATTTTCATTCCCGTAATGCGCTCCTGTACAAAGGTATTAAGGTTGGCCACTTGGTTCCGTACGTCTTCAAAAGCAGCCTTCATGGCCTTTTGGAAAACGCGGGTGGCATAGAGAATGAACGGGAGCACAATAAAGACAATCAATGAAAGGCGCCAGCTTTGATACACCATAAATCCGGCAATGACCAGCATTTTAAGCAGGTCGCTGATAATCATGAACAACCCTTCGCTGAAAATACTGGAAATGGTTTCCACATCGTTCACCGCACGGGTAGTCAACCGGCCCACCGCACTTTTGTCGAAATATTTCATTTTGAAACTCATCATCAAGCGGAAGAGTTTTTGGCGCATATCGCGAATTACGCTTTGTCCCAGCCAGTTGGTGTAAAAAATAAATGCAAACTGAAAAATTACCTCCAGCATCAGGACGACCACCATCAAAATGATGTATTTCATAAACCCATCGCCATCCTTGGGCACCATGGAATCGTCTATGGCGAGCTTCAAAAGATAGGGCCGCAACACCGCCAGACCAGACATAATAATGGCGGCAAAGGCCACAAAATAAAACACCGCCCGATAGGGCTTGGTGAATGCCAACAGGCGCTTAAAGAGCCTAAAATCGAATGCGGTTCCGGTAGTTTCTGACACGGTTTTTTGTTAATTCGTTACTTGGTGATTCGTGATTCGTGATTTGTTAATTTGGGATTCGTTACTTTGCGATTTCCCTATTCCCTATTCCCTGTTCCCTATTCCCTATTTCCTATTCTTTATTCTTTCTTCCCAAATAAATACTTTCAGGATAAACGACCTTCGTTAAATACAGCCCGTGGGCCGGTGCGGATGGTCCTGCTTCCTGTCTGCTTTTGCTTTTCAATATTTTTTTGAAATTTTCCAACGAAATCCTTCCAAAACCAACATCCAAAAGGGTCCCCACAATGGCGCGAACCATATTCCGCAGAAAACGGTCTGCGGCGATGGTAAAAATAAGTCTATTTTCCATAGCTTCCCATTGCGCTTTTGCAATGGTGCAATTATACGTTTTTACATCGGTCCGCGAGCGTGAAAAACATTGAAAATCATTATGTTCCAATAGAAAGATTGCTGCCTCATTCATCCGTTCCACACTGGGCCAGTTGTATATCTGAAACGCAAAATCCTGCAAGAACGGATTTTTTTCAACAGAAATAACATATTCATATTCCCGCTGCAGCGCATCAAAACGGGCGTGGGCATCCTTTTTTACCGGAAGCAGGTTTTTTACCGAAATATCCTTAGGCAGAAAGGAATTCATCCTAAACACGAAATGATCAGGATTTTCAATCGCATCAAAATCAAAGTGGGCAAAAAGTTGTTTTGCATGTACGCCGGTATCGGTCCGTCCGGCTCCGGTGATTTTTATTTCCCTTCGGAGCAAGGTTGAAATGGTCTCCTCCAAAACCTGTTGTACGCTGGGTTGATTGGGCTGGCGCTGCCATCCAAAATAGTTCTTGCCCTTGTAGGCTATTTCAATAAAATATCGCAAATCTTGTTTTTCGGAATGGACAAAATTACGATATAGTTTAGGAGTTTGTGGGGTTATGGGTTTAAAAGTTTGGATGGTTCGACACAGGGGAATGATTCAAAATAATAATACCTTAGCCATCAAAAAATCCAACCATCCAATAATCCAAAAAATCCAACTTGAAAAAAATCCTGCTCCTTAGCGACACCCACAGCTATATAGACGAAAAAATTTTGAAGCATGTGAAAAATGCCGATGAAGTTTGGCATGCCGGAGATATCGGCGATCTATCGGTTACGGAAGCCATAGAAAAGCTGAAACCGCTTCGGGCTGTGTATGGAAATATAGATGGCGCGGAGGCCAGGATGCACTTTCCGTTGAACAACCGTTTTATGTGCGAAGGCGTGGAGGTATGGATTACACACATTGGCGGCTATCCGGGCAAATACAATTCCGCCATCCGACAGGAAATTTATGCCAATCCGCCGCGGCTTTTTATATCCGGACACTCCCATATATTAAAGGTAATGACCGATCAAAAAACCGGATTGCTTCACATGAATCCCGGCGCCGTGGGAAAGCATGGGTTCCAAAAAGTGCGCACGATGTTGCGTTTTGAGATTGACGGCGAAAAGATCCAAAATTTGGAAGTGATTGAATTTGAAAAATGATTTTTGGGAAAGAGGAATTAGTGAAGAGCGAAAGTTTCGGACTTATAAATAGTAGTTTCATGTTTATAAATTAAAAATTCCACGCTGTCATCCTCCGCAGAAAATGAATAATCAACCTGAATGCCCGAACCTGCAACCCGGAAACCCGAAACCTGAAACTTGCAACCTGCAACCCAAGACTGCAACCCGAAACCCACAAAAAAACCCCCGAAGTTGGCATACTCCGGGGGCCTCGCACTAATATACCAAGATTGGTTTACCGTAAACGATCAACAGATTTTACGAGGTCCTCATCCCTTTTAATGGCCTTGTTGGCCAGCACTAAAAAAACGATAGAAATGATGGGCAAAAGCACCCCAATACCCTTCTCGGAAACAAAAGTCTCTCCGGATAATCTTAGCAATCTGTAAACGAAAACTCCTAGTAATACAAAGTTTGATATGATGTTCAAACGGTTGAGCACAAACTGTAGCTGCCGTTTTTTAAAACTTAAAATGGAAATAACCGCCAAGGCCATAGACCCGAAAATAAGGCCAAACACCAACGGTTCGCTACGGTCCAGAATAACAGTGCCGTCGGTTCCAAGAACGGTCGGGAACCATGCAAACAAGATGGCCATAACGAGAATGGAAACAACTAAATATATGGTCTGAATGCGTTGGATCATTATTTAATACCTATAACGAGCAGCAAAAATACTGTTTCTTTTTAAAAAAAATAAGGCCGGTTTTTAATTTATTGTTGTATTATTGCAGTAACAATTCGTAACCGATTCAATCAGGGTTACTTAGTCTTCGTAAAAATTTTCAACGTACTTACCTTCTCAAAAGGAACATTTGTATCAACTAAAACAACAGCATTTTCTACATGTTTGAAATTTCAGAATTAAAGGAAAAAAAGCTACCTGAGCTACAGGAAATAGCCAAAGAGCTTAATGTGCCAAAATACCGCACCCAAAAAAAATTGGATCTGGTGTATCAAATACTCGATTACCAAGCCTCAAACCCCAAGGCCGTGAAAGCGGTAATAAAAACGGAAGACAACCAACAATCAGGACAGGAGGCCCAAAAACCAGAATCCAAAAACGAGCAGCGACCCAGGGACCAAAAAAACAGACCACAAAAAAACGACATTAAAAACAAAAGGCCGCAGCACCAAAAACCGTCCAACGACCAAAAGAAAGAGGTTGACAACAAGGCCGCCAGCGACAAGCGTCCGCAGCAGGAAAAAGTTGAAAACAAGGAAGGTGACAAACATCCGCCTGCAACCAAACAGTCGGCAAACAACCAAAATGACAGCCGGCAGAAAAACCAGCGAAACGACACGGGCAATTCCGACAACCGACAAAAACACCAAAGCCATAAACAAAAAGAAAATGTTGCCCACGACAACAAAACCAACGGCAACAAGGATTCACGCAACCGCTATCGAGAGCCCGACTATGAATTTGACGGCATAATAGAAAGCGAAGGCGTGCTGGACATCATGCAGGACGGCTACGGTTTTTTGCGCTCCAGCGATTACAACTACCTTTCATCGCCCGATGATATTTATGTTTCGCAATCGCAAATTAGACTTTTTGGTTTGAAGACCGGCGATACCGTTTTGGGAGAGGTGCGCCCGCCCAAAGAAGGCGAAAAATATTTCCCGTTAATTAAGGTGAACAAAATAAACGGGCTGAACCCCAATGTGGTCCGCGACCGCGTTTCCTTTGAACACTTAACGCCGCTTTTCCCCCAGGAAAAATTCAACCTGGCAGACAAACAGAGCACCATTTCAACCCGTATCATTGACCTTTTTGCTCCCATTGGCAAAGGCCAGCGCGGCATGATCGTTTCACAACCAAAAACGGGAAAAACCATGTTGTTGAAAGATATTGCAAACGCCATTGCTGCCAACCATCCCGAGGTTTATCAAATAGTATTGTTGATTGACGAACGCCCCGAGGAGGTTACCGATATGCAGCGGAACGTACGCGGCGAGGTGGTTGCCTCTACCTTTGACAAAGAAGCCAGCGAGCACGTGCGCGTAGCAAATATTGTGATCGATAAGGCCAAACGTCTGGTGGAATGTGGCCACGACGTAGTGATTCTTTTGGATTCCATTACCCGTTTGGCGCGTGCCTACAACACCGTGCAGCCCGCCAGCGGTAAAATATTGAGCGGTGGTGTGGATGCAAACGCACTTCACAAACCAAAACGTTTCTTCGGGGCAGCTCGGAATATTGAAAACGGAGGCTCACTGAGCATCATTGCCACTGCATTGACAGAAACCGGATCAAAAATGGACGAGGTTATTTTTGAGGAATTCAAGGGAACCGGTAACATGGAGCTGCAATTGGATAGGAAAATTTCAAACCGAAGAATTTTCCCAGCCATAGACCTTACCTCTTCCAGCACCCGCCGTGACGATCTGTTGCTGGATGAAAACGTGATCCAGCGTATGTGGGTACTACGAAAATATCTTGCCGATATGAACCCTGTGGAAGCGATGGAATTTATCAATGACAGAATAAAACAAACCCGAAACAACGAAGAGTTTTTGATTTCAATGAACGGATAAGTTTTTTTAAAATTTCATACCCAAAGTCCTGCACAAAAGCTGCAGGACTTTTTTTTGCCTACTTCTTGGCAGGAAATTATTTAACACCCTTGATTATATTTGCGTGAGTCTTTTAAAATTTCCAATGAAAATATTTTTACTATTCACTGCGCTCTGCATACAAATTGCTTGCTTCGGTCAACAAACAGTTTTTGAAACTTCCAAAGGGTTACAAACCGCCACTTATGAAGAAACCATTGCCTTCTATTTGGCCTTGGAAAAGAAATTCCCTGCCATCTCTGTGTATGAAATGGGCCAGACTGACAGCGGCTTACCCTTGCATATTGTCATTTTTGATTCAGAAAATACTACGCAAAAAAAGTCGGAAGAAAATTTTTCAAAAAAAGATAAAAACCTGTTGCTAATAAACAATGGCATCCATCCCGGCGAGCCCGATGGTATTGATGCAACAATGCAGCTTTTTCGCGATTTCGCCCAAGGGCATTTACCCGCGCCCAAAAACACGATTATTGCCGCTATTCCTATTTATAACATAGGTGGTGCCTTAAACCGAAACAACACCAGCCGCACCAATCAAAATGGCCCGGAGGAATACGGATTTCGTGGAAACGCGAGAAATTATGACCTGAACCGAGATTTTATAAAAAACGACACCAAAAATGCACGCGCTTTTGCCGAAATATTCCATTGGCTGGATCCGGAACTTTTCATTGACAATCACGTTAGTAACGGGGCCGATTATCAATATGTACTCACCCATCTTTTTACGCAGCACAACAAACTGGGAGGCGAATTGGGCAACTATCTGCACACTTCCTTTATGCCACAGTTGGAAGATTTGTTGCATCAAAAAAAATGGGATATTACGCCCTACGTAAACGTTTTCAACCAAGTGCCGGAAGTTGGTTTTACGCAGTTTTTTGATTCGCCGCGCTATGCCTCTGGCTACACCACCCTCTTTAACACTATTGGGCTTACCGTGGAAACGCATATGCTGAAGCCCTACAAACAAAGAGTTGAAGGAACCTATGAATTGATGAAAACATTTATAAAAATTGCAGATTCGGCTGCATCGGAAATAAAAACCCTTCGAAAAAATGCTTTGGAAAACTATAAAGCGGGAAGCTATTATCCACTTTCGTGGGAAGTGGATTCGTCAAAAACCACTACCCTCCATTTCAAGGGTTTCGAAGGAAAGATGATACCCAGCCAGATTACGGGCGCCCCCCGTTTAAAATATTTTCGCGATAAGCCCTTTACGAAAGATGTTACCTATTACAACACTTTCAAAGCGACGGATTCCGTGACAATTCCTTCGGCATACGTTGTTCCGAAAGGCTATTGGAATGTTATCGAGCTTTTGGAACTGAACAACATTGAATTTTCGGAAATCGAAAGAGATTCAACAATTTCTGTGGAAGTATACCACATAAAAAACTTCGAAACAGTGAAAAATCCTTTTGAAGGGCATTATCTTCATTTTAAAACCGAAGTTTCAAAAAACCCCGAAAAAATCACCTTAAAAGCAGGCGATGTTTTGATAAAAACGCAACAGCCCGGCGTTCGGTATCTATTGGAAACGTTGGAGCCCTCAGCAACAGATTCTTTTTTCAATTGGAATTTTTTCGACGCCATCCTGCAACAAAAGGAAGGGTTTTCGCCCTATGTTTGGGAAGATATGGCCGAGAAATTCCTAAATGAAAACCCGAAAATCAAAAAGGAGTTTGAAGCCAAAAAAAGCAGCGAGCCCCAATTTGCTCAAAATTGGTATTTACAGTTGGATTGGATCCACAAACAATCGCCGTTTTACGAAAAATCACACCTCCGTTATCCTATCGTTCGGGTGGGTGGTTAGGTATTCCTTCGGAAAAAGCAATTTGATATTTTCATAGGAATCCTGCAGGGCCTTTTGTGCTTTTTCAAAATTTTTCCAGCGTACTTTTTTAATTCCTTCCTCCGGCTCGGGAATGAGCGGGCCGTTGTAATCGCTGAACATTTCGTACCAATAGGTAATCTTGAGCCTAAATTTTCCGTTGCGGGTAAAGACATGGTAGGTGGTATTTAGAAAATCTCGGATCTCAAGGTCCTTCACCCCTGTTTCTTCAATTACCTCGCGAATTGCGGCTTCACGGTGGGTTTCGCCTTTTTCGATTTTTCCCTTGGGCAGATCCCATTTTTTATTTCTTCGTATAAAAAGGATTTCCCTTTTGCTGTTATAGACCAGTCCGCCTGCCGCCTCGACCACTTTTATTTTTTTGCGAAGAAACCGCTCCAGTTTTTCCGCATTTTTGTGGAACAGGTTTACATAAAGCAGTTCGCCGTCGTTTATCTTTCGCACCAGCTTTTTAAAACGAGCCTGTTTTAATGGGATGGTGGTGTAATGTTCCCCAATATTTTCCTCGGTGGAAAGTATAATGGGAATATCTTTTACAAAAACTTTATACATTTGCACAATGATATTAAACAAAGAAACGGCCCAGGCAACTGCCGCCCTGCTGTTGCAAATTAATGCAATAAAATTGCAACCACAAAACCCTTTTACGTGGGCATCGGGATGGAAATCGCCCATTTATTGCGACAACCGCATCACCCTTTCCTACCCGAGCATACGCAATTACCTTCGCGAAAATCTGGCAAAGCAGATCGATGAGCTTTATGGAAGGCCCGAAATGATTGCCGGCGTTGCCACGGGAGCGATCGGGATTGGCGCTTTGGTTGCCGATTACCTTAACGTTCCTTTTTGCTACGTACGCCCCGAAGCGAAAGGCCACGGCCGCCAAAATAAAATTGAGGGCCATTTGGAAAAAAACACCAATGTGGTGGTGGTCGAAGATCTAATCAGTACTGGAAAAAGCAGTTTGTTGGCCGTGGAAGCGTTAAAGGAAGCAAATGCAAATGTGAAGGGAATGGTTGCCATTTTCAGCTACGGCTTTAAGACTGCGGAAGAAAATTTCAAAAACGCAAATGTTACCTTGAATACCTTGAGCAATTATGAAATGTTGCTGCAAGAGGCCGAAAAATCAAGATATATAAATGCTGAAGAAGCAATTTTGCTTTCGGAATGGCGGAAGAATCCTGAGAGTTGGGGAAAATAGTGTTCAGTGTTCCGTCTTAAAATAAAAAAATAAAAATTACAGAATAAAAAAATTATTCTCAATGAAACTAAACAGCAAAAAAGTAACCACCCGTAAATCCGCAGCTGAACTTTGTAATTTTCTGGCCGATGTAAAGAATTTTGAAAGTTTGATGCCCGAAAACATCAGCAAATTTGAGGTTTTAAGCGAAAAATCTTTTGTCTTTGCACTAAAGGGAATGCCCGAAATTGCGCTGGAAGTAAAGGAAGTTCAGAAACCGAAAAAAGTGGTTTTGGGAGCAATCAGCGATAAAATTCCATTTTCATTAACTGGAAATATTCAAGAAGTTTCCGAAAATTCCTCCACGGTAGAATTGCTTTTTGAAGGCGAATTCAACGCAATGATGGCAATGATGGTAAAAGGGCCCATTTCAAAATTTATCGATACGCTGGCTTCAAACTTGGAGCAAATTTAAAAAATGTCAGTTCGGGCGCAGTCGAGAACTATAGGACAACAAACTGAAATTGAGGTCTTGCCTATGCTCGATTGGACAAATGATTTTTTTCAATAAATTAAACTAATTTCTTTCAACTGAAACTTTCGAATTCCATCATTTTCGGTCTCCACAACAAGTTCACCGATTTCGGAAACACCTTTTATTATTCCATTGAAACGTGAACCCTCGGGATTTTCAAAAACCGAAACCATTTCTTTTCTGAAAAGGTTATTTTCATAAAGCCGTTTCATTTCAAGAAAATCCATTTCTGAAACTTGTTCTAAATTCCTGAAAACATGGTTCAACATCAGTTGCAGCACTTCTTCCAAATTAAAAGTAGTCCCGGTCTCCAGTTTTAGCGAACTGGCCTGTGGCAAGTTTGGCAAAAAAGGTTCATTTACATTAACGCCAATGCCAACAACGGAATATTTAACGTGGCTGCCTTCCAAAACATTCTCAATTAAAATACCTCCAATTTTCCTGTTGGCTGACAATATGTCGTTAGGCCATTTTATTGAAATTTTAGGGATATATAAAGCGGTTAGCGCTTCAAAAATACCGAGCGAAACCGCCATGGAAATAGCAAACTGCCGATCCGCCGGAAGGCTTTCAAACCTATTGAAAATGCTGAAAGTAAGGCTTTCCCCTTCTTTGGAAATCCAGCCATTTCCCACTTGCCCCCTTCCGGCAATTTGCCTTTTCGCAACAACCGTGGTACCCTGTTCCAAATAGGCATTTTTGGCCAATTTTTTTAGGTGGTCATTGGTAGAATCGATGGCATTAAGTTTGATTATCTTCAAAACGACAATTATGTTTAGGATTACGCTTTTATGGCGTTTCAAGAAACAAAAAAGTAATAACTTTGCGAAAAAGAAAAGAAAAATAATTAATGCAGAAAAAACAAGCAGGAACAGATCAACTTATAGCCGAAATCATACGAGGAATTGAGGACGTTAAAGGAAATGACATTGAGATCCTCGACCTAAGAGATATAGAAAATACCGTTTGTGACTATTTTATTATATGCAATGGAACCTCAAACACCCAGGTAAACGCCATTGTAAATTCCGTCCAGAAATCCGTTAGCAAAGCTTTAAAGGAAAAACCGTGGCACGTTGAAGGCAGTGATAACGCGGAATGGATCCTCATGGATTATGTGCATGTTGTAGTTCACGTTTTCCAAAAGCACATTCGCGCGTTTTACGATATTGAGGGGCTTTGGGGCGATGCCAAGTCGGTTAAAATAGAATCAACACACTAAAAAGAAATTTGCCCTATGGCTGAAGAAAATAAAAATAAAAAGAACGAATCCAGACGACCCAAACCTTCCTATTATTGGGTATATGCAGCAATAATCCTGCTGTTTTTCGGCATACAGATTTTCGGGGGCGGCAGCTGGTCGCAGCCCGATAAAACAAATCAGGCCACCTTTGAGGAATTTTTAAAAAACGGCGATGTTGAAAAGGTAGACATCATAAACAAGAAAATTGCAAAAGTTTATCTAACCGACGACGCCAAACAAAAGGAAATCCATTCCAAAAACAAAAGAACGCCCTCTTTTTTGGCTCCCGGCCCAAACGATCCGGATTATCAATTTGAATTTGGCGATCTGCAACTATTCCAAAAGGATTTTCAGGAAATCAAGGCCAACAACAACTTGTCCACGGCTTTAAATTTTGAAACCGAAAACAATGTTTGGGGCGATATTTTAATGGGCATTTTGCCTTTTGTAATTATTATTGCTATTTGGATATTTATTATGCGACGAATGTCCTCTGGCGCCGGAGCCGGTGCGGGGGGCCAATTGTTCAATATTGGAAAATCCAAGGCCAAACTTTTTGACGAAAAGACAGACGTGAAAACCTCGTTCAAGGATGTGGCCGGTCTTGAAGGCGCAAAAGAAGAGGTCCAAGAAATTGTAGATTTTCTTAAAAACCCCGAAAAATATACTTCTCTGGGCGGAAAAATTCCAAAGGGAGCCTTGTTGGTAGGCCCTCCCGGAACGGGAAAAACCCTTCTTGCAAAAGCCGTTGCAGGCGAGGCCCAGGTCCCTTTTTTCTCCCTTTCAGGTTCCGATTTCGTGGAAATGTTCGTGGGCGTGGGCGCATCACGGGTTCGCGATCTATTTAAACAAGCCAAGGACAAAAGTCCGGCCATTATATTTATTGATGAAATTGATGCCATTGGTCGCGCCCGTGGAAAAAATAATTTCTCGGGAAGTAATGATGAGCGCGAAAACACCCTGAACCAACTACTCACCGAAATGGATGGTTTTGGCACCAACACCAATGTTATTGTACTGGCCGCCACCAACCGTGCCGATGTTTTGGACAAAGCTTTGATGCGCGCCGGTCGTTTTGACAGACAGATTTATGTAGATCTGCCGGACGTGCGCGAACGCAAGGAAATTTTTGAAGTACACCTGCGGCCCATTAAAAAGGACGAAGAGCTCGATACGGACTTTTTGGCCAAGCAAACCCCGGGATTTTCCGGTGCCGATATTGCCAACGTTTGCAACGAAGCGGCCCTGATCGCCGCCAGAAATGGTAAAAAATCGGTGGGGCGCCAGGACTTTTTGGATGCCGTTGATAGAATCGTGGGCGGACTGGAAAAGAAAAACAAAATTATGACGGTGGACGAAAAACGCGCCATTGCCTTCCACGAGGCAGGCCACGCCACTGTAAGCTGGATGTTGGAGCACGCAGCGCCTTTGGTAAAAGTAACCATCGTTCCACGAGGACAATCGTTGGGAGCTGCCTGGTATTTGCCCGAGGAACGATTAATCATTCACCCTGAACAGATGTTGGACGAAATGTGCGCAGCCTTGGGAGGTCGCGCTGCAGAAAAGGTAATCTTTGACCGAATTTCAACCGGGGCCTTGAGCGACTTGGAAAAGGTTACAAAACAAGCACGGGCCATGGTCACTATTTATGGTCTGAACGAAAAAATCGGCAACCTGACCTATTACGATAGCAGTGGGCAATCTGAGTACAATTTCAACAAGCCTTATAGCGAAAAAACGGCTGAATTAATTGACCAGGAAATCTCAAAGCTCGTTGAAGAACAATACGAGCGGGCCGTAAAAATTTTAGAGGAAAACAAAGATAAGCTTACCGAATTGGCCAATGTCCTTCTCGAAAAAGAAGTTATTTTTAAAGACAATCTTCAAAAGATTTTTGGCGACAGGCCGTTCGAAGCACCCGAAACAGTTTCAAAAGTGGCAGCCGACTAAGGGATGCCGCTTTTGTTAAGTTTGCTGAACTTTGTTTTTTCCCGTACGCAACTTCAAGCTATATTTTATATATTTGACGTTTAAGGTAATCTATGAACTCCTCAATGAATTTATAAATGAGTCTATTCAAAAGACTTTTAAACCCAAATTATAAATCGGACGAGGCCAAGCGGGCCGAAAAAACCGAGCATAGCAGTTATTACCCTGAACAAAAACTTCCCATTGATGAAAAATTCACCTACAATTTCAAAAACAACGGTGGCAAATTTATCTATTGTGAAAATTGGGACGAGGTTACCGAGGCGTTTGACAACATTATGATCGAAAACGATTGGTACGAGCAGGACGTTTTCTGTGTAAATTCCCTGCTCTCCCAAAAATTTGATGGCTTCAACCTGACCTTCACCAAAAACACAAATTCAAAATTTTTTCTTTCCACTTGTGAATCGCTGGTTTCCAACAACGGGTCCATTTTGCTCTCCTCCAACCAAATAAAGGAAAAGAAACTGAACGAACTGCCCGCAAACTTTATAATTTTTGCCACTACCAGCCAAATTGTAGATACCATTAGCGAGGGGCTCCGCATTATTAAAAACCATAGCACGGGGTATATCCCCACCAATATTACTACCATTCAAGACTTTGAAACCGACAAAGAAAAGGATTTTATGAGTTATGGAAGTAGCACAAAAAACCTATATTTGTTGCTACTGGAAGACTTATAATATGAAGGAAATTCTCGTACGGACCCTCTCGGGCGTATTATACATTTCGATTATCATTTTTGCAATGTTTACTTCGCGCGAATGGTTTATGGGGCTTTTTTTTGTACTTGCGGTCATTACCCTAAGCGAATATCTAAAACTTGTTCACCTCACCAGCTATTTGGCTTACTTTCTGCTTGCCGCTGCCTTCTATTTCCTGAGTTACAACGTTTTTGCAGACAATGCGGTTTATTTGCTGTTGATCCTGAGCGGCTTTGTAAATCTCTTTCTTTTAAAGGATGTTCTATGGACCAGCAAAATCCCCATGTTTGAAAAGAAAAAATACATAACGGTGGTATTCTATATTATCAGCGGATTTGTTTTCCTTACCCTAATTCCGGTAATGAATATAGACGGAAAATTCATGCCCGAATTGATAGTTGCGGTTTTCATTTTGGTCTGGAGCAACGACACCCTGGCCTATCTAATCGGTTCCAAATTCGGAAAACATAAATTATTGGAACGCATCTCGCCCAAAAAAACCGTAGAGGGTTTTGTGGGCGGTCTGCTGGGCTCCCTTTTGGCGGGTTTTGTTATCTTTACGGTACTAAAGGAATACCGGCCGCTGGAAGCACAGAAATATCCGTTCTGGGTTTGGGTAGTGATGGCAATAATCGTATCGCTCTTCGGCACCATTGGTGATCTTATCCAATCAAAATTTAAACGGCAGGCCGGCGTAAAGGATAGTGGAATTATCATGCCCGGCCACGGGGGCTTATACGATAGGTTGGACAGCATTATTTACGCCAGTCCATTTGTTTATGCTTTTTTATTAATTGTCGATAATGTTTCATAAAGAAGGTTTTAAAATAATTTTCATCGCCCTTGTGGTGGTAATCGGACTCAGCCTTTTGGCAAATGTTTTTGTTGAAAATCCAACGATTCGCGGAGGCATAATTATTTCCTTAATTATTCTGTTGTTGCTGGTTTTGCAATTTTTTCGAAATCCAAAACGAAACTTTTTGGTGCATCCGGAACGCGTTCTTTCCTCGGTGGACGGAAAAGTGGTGGTTATTGAAGAGGTTTTTGAAAAAGAATATTTCAACGAAAAAAGACTACAGATCTCCGTTTTTATGAGCCCCATTAATGTGCACGTCACCCGCTATCCCGTGGGCGGAAAGGTTGTTTACAGCAAATATCACCCCGGCAAATTTTTGGTGGCCTGGCACCCGAAATCTTCGGAAGAAAACGAGCGGACCACCGTGGTGGTGCACAATGAACAGTTTGGCGATGTACTTTTCAGACAAATTGCCGGAGCCATGGCCAAGCGCATCGTAAATTACGCCGAAGCAGGCCAAAAGGTGGAACAGGCCTCCGATAGCGGCTTTATAAAGTTTGGTTCAAGGGTGGATATTTTTCTTCCGTTGGATGCAAAAGTTAAAGTATCCCTGAACCAAAAGGTTAAAGGTGGGATTTCGATAATTGCAGAAAAATAATGGACTCGGACCCCCTGGATATCGCATTTAAAAATGCCGTTAAGAGCATCAACGAACACACGGAACCCTTTCCCGCAGACGTGCTCTTGCGCCTCTATGCCTATTACAAGCGTGCCACCAATGACGAAGAAATGCCAAGCGGCGGCAAGCCCCACATTTCAGCGTTTAAGACCAATGCACTGTTCCAGACCCGCGGACTATCTCCCGAAGAGGCAAAACAATTATATATAGAAGTGGTGAACCAATATTTTTTGTACCGAAAATAAGGAGCTTCGCTGCCGCTGCCAAAAGCTTAAAATTAAAATACGCCTGTTTTTGGAAGAAACCTACTGGGGTTTTGGGTAAAATTAAATAAAGAAATTAATGGAACCATTCGCAGCTATCGACGAAATTTCGCCCAATTTTGATTGGAAAAATCATCGAAAGGGGCCCCAATTATTTTAATCCCGCCAAACTCGCCTTTAAGGTTTCGATTTTCGAAAGGGCATCTGCCTCCTTTTGTTTTTCCAAGGCCACAACTTCTTTCGGTGCACCGTTTACGAAGCGCTCATTTTTCAGTTTTCCTTGTACGCTTCTTAAAAATCCTTCGGTGTATTTTAGTTCTTCGGAAAGCTTTGCTATTTCTTCCTCCACATTTATCGCGCCCGCGATGGGAATGAAATACTCATTGCTTTTAACCCGAAATGTGAGCGCGCCGTCCATTTTTTCTGAAATATATTTTAATTCCGAAATGTTGCCGAGCTTTGAAATAACAGCATCAAAATCTGTTGGGGCGTTATCATTATTGAGCACGAAAAGTGAAATGCTGTCTTTAAATGAAATATTTTTCTCCTTGCGAAGAGTTCTGATTCCCGAGATAACTTCCGCAGCGAATTCAAAATCCTTAATTATCTTTTCATCAAAAACCTGCTGCTTGGGCCATTCGGAAATAATCAATGCTTCGGAAATGTCGCGCTGGGTAATGTGTTGCCAAATTTCTTCTGAAATGAAAGGCACGAAAGGATGCAATATTTTCAAATTATCCTCCAAAACGGAGATTACCTCCAAATAGGTCTTTTCGGCCATTTTTTCGCCGAAGGGCGGCTTTACCATTTCCAAAAGCCACGAACAGAAATCGTCCCAAACCAATTTATAGGTTGCCATCAATGCATCGCTTATGCGGTATTTGCCGTAATGATCCTCAATTTCTGAAAGAGTTTTCTGGAATTTGCTGCGGTACCATTGTAGTGCTATGATGTCGCTTTGTGATTGTTTTTTTTCCAAATCAACCTCCCAGCCATCAATCAATCGGTACGCGTTCCAGATTTTGTTTACAAAGGCACTCCCCTGTTTGCAAAGGTCTTCATCAAACATTAAATCGTTTCCTGCCGGCGAGCTCAAAAGCATGCCCACCCGCACGCCATCGGCTCCGTAGGTATCCATCAAATCTATTGGGTCTGGCGAATTGCCCAGCGATTTGCTCATTTTTCGGCGTTGCTTGTCGCGAACGATTCCGGTTAAATATACATTTTGAAATGGCCGCTCGTTTCGGTATTCATAGCCGGCAATGATCATTCGGGCTACCCAAAAGAAAAGAATTTCGGGCGCTGTAACAAGTTCGTTCGTAGGATAGTAATAATTTATTTCCTTGTTGTCTGGCTCCAAAATTCCGTTGAAAACACTAATGGGCCAAAGCCAAGAGGAGAACCAAGTGTCAAGGGCATCGGGGTCTTGTTTTAAGTCGGTAATTGTTAGTTGGTAGTTGTTCGTTTTTTCTTTAGATAGCTCTAGGGCTTCCTCAATGGTTTCGGCAACTACAAAATCATTCTTCCCCTCGCCATAGAAATAAGCCGGTATTTGTTGCCCCCACCACAATTGGCGAGAGATGTTCCAGTCGCGCACGTTTTCCATCCAATGGCGATAGGTGTTCACAAATTTTTCGGGTACTAAGTTTACCTCCTTTTCCAGTACGGCATCCAACGCGGGTTGGGCCAGTTCCTTCATTTTAAGGAACCATTGGTCGCTCAACTTAGGTTCTATTACAGCCCCAGTTCGCTCGCTGGTTCCAACTTTGTGCATATGTGTTTCAATTTTTGAAACCACGCCCATTTCGTCCAGTTCTTTCACAATTTCCTTGCGAACTATAAAACGATCCTTTCCTTCGTAATGCAGACCAAAGCTGTTCAAGGTTCCATCATCATTCAGGATATCTATGATTTCAAGATTGTGCTTGTCGCCAAGCATCTTGTCGTTTTCATCGTGTGCGGGCGTAACCTTTAAACAACCCGTACCGAATTCTACATCTACATACTCGTCTTCAATAATAGGAATAACACGGTTACAAACAGGAACGATGGCCTTTTTACCCCGAAGGTGATCAAAACGTTCATCATTTGGGTTGATGCAAATAGCGGTATCGCCCAAAATGGTTTCGGGCCGTGTGGTGGCTATGGTCAATGTGTCCTCGCCGCCTTCAACTTTATAGGTTAGGTAATAAAGATTCCCTTGTTTTTCTTCATAAATAACTTCTTCGTCAGAAAGGGTAGTCTGGGCCTGCGGATCCCAATTTACCATTCGGTAACCGCGATAAATGTTTCCTTTTCGGTACAGATCAACGAATACCTTTATCACCGAAGCTGACATATCTGCATCCATGGTGAACTTGGTTCGTTCCCAATCGCAAGAGGCGCCAAGTTTTTTCAACTGTTCCAAAATAATTCCACCGTGTTTATGGGTCCATTCCCAGGCGTGCTCGAGAAATTCTTCGCGAGAAAGGGATGCCTTGTCAATGCCCTCTGCTTTCAATTTGGCGACTACTTTGGCTTCGGTGGCAATGGAGGCGTGATCGGTACCCGGAATCCAACACGCATTGAAACCCTGTAGACGCGCGCGGCGTATCAATACATCTTGAATGGTATTATTGAGCATATGGCCCATATGGAGCACACCCGTTACGTTTGGGGGGGGGATAACAATGGTGTAGGGCGTTCGCTCGTCCACTTCGGAATGAAAATAATTATTTTTCATCCAGTAGCTATACCATTTGTTCTCAATATCTTTTGCGCTGTATTTTGCCGCTATCGCCATACTTTGGTCTGGTTATTGTGTAATAGGGAGCAAAAGTAAATATATCTAAAGGATAATAAAAGTGAATAAGTTATTTTGCGAGTTCTTCAAAAGTTATCTACTTTAGCAATCATTAAAAACACAAAATCATGAAAAAATTAGCTCTAATGGCTCTTGTTGCCTTTATCGGTTTTACCGCGCAGGCGCAACAAGCAAAAATCAGTTTCAAGGAAGACACCGTGGATTACGGCGCAATTGCGAAAGGCAGCGACGGCGTTCGCGTTTTTGAATTCACCAATACTGGCGATGCCCCGCTTATTATTAGTGATGTTAAATCCAGTTGCGGCTGTACGGTCCCGAAAAAGCCCGATGGCCCGATCGCTCCCGGGGCAAGCAGCACCATAGAGGTGAAGTATGACACGAACCGCGTTGGACCTATCCGCAAGACCGTTACCGTTTATTCCAATGCCAGCGAACCTATGGTGGCCTTGAAGATTAAAGGGGAAGTGCTAAAAGATGCCGCCAGCGTATTGGAAAAAAGCTAATAGAATTTTTACACCATATAAAAATCCGGACAGGCCGAAGGGTCTTTCCGGATTTTTCGGTTAAAAGACGCTCCTTAGAAAAAAACGGACCTTTTGGAGCTGCCCATTGCGCTTAAATTCAATATAAATTTTCTTGCCCTCGTCTGAGGAGAACATTTCTATCAATTCATTTAAATTGTATTGATAGCTCGGTTTGCCATTTATACTTACAATTTCATCGTCCCGCTGGATTCCCGAAAGTGCCGCTGGCGACTCTTCCCGTACATCTGCAACCACATATTTTGGAACCAAGGTAAAATGAACCTCCGTGGTTATGGACACGCTGTTTCTGACAATATTGTCATTTTCATTGGGCCTATTGGCCTTCACTGCCGCCTGCCGTTCCTGTTTTACCAATTCCATCCCTTGATGTTCAATGGTCAGCCCGCTCATGTTGTAGTTGAATGGATCCTTAAACCTATGGTTTTTTTTGAACCGAACACGGTGGTGGCCATAATCAAAAGTAACGGTGAACCTGCTTAAAAAACCGCCGCCAATACTGCCATCCCGATCTTGATAATAACGTGCTTTCAATATGGCATCCTCTTCGGGAAAGGAAGTATTTACATCCTGCAGGATATAACGCCCAAGAATGACTTCCGGAATACGTGCCCGCTTGCCAAAAATGTTTCCGCTTAGGCCAAGGCCCAAAAAATCCTTGAAATAATTTTTGGGATTTTCAGAAATGAAATCCATTTCATCAAATAGCCAAAGCACATCGCTGGAGCCTGAATCTACCAATAGTTTTACGACCTGCTGTTTTTCTTGGGAAGCTACTTTTAATGAAATATAAGGTTTGCTGCCCACGAAATTCAAATCCAAGTCCTCACATTTTTTGCACGGTTTTAAGGGATATTTTTTCGGATCGTAAATGGTGATCATTTGTGAGGAATAATTAATCTTCACAATAAAATTTTGAAAAAATTCATTGCCAAGAATTCCGTGGATGGGAATACCCATTCGCGGTGAAAAATTCAAAGAGCTGTCAAAAATGATGAATAGGGAGTGGCTCCAATCTACTGCCCCGCCCAATTTCACCTCGTTGTTCAAACTTTTCAGTGCCTCCACTGCCCCGCCGGGTCCCAAACCCTGAAGTTGCACCGGCGAAGTATTGCGGAGCTGTACGCTGTCCGCGGCTTCCAGGCTGAAAAGTATTGTAGATTTTACGCCGGTATCCAGAATGAAGGACAGCGGCGTTCCATTGATTTCAACATTAACTATGGGCAGGTTATTCACCAATTGAAAGGGAATCCGCTCCTTTTTTTTGCTGCCTTTTATAACAAAACCCGATTGGGCCAAAACGGCGGTGCTGAAGGTAAAAATTATCACAAAAAGAAGTGGGTTGCGCAACATTTTAAGGATTTTTCTGCAATCTGTTGAAGGTATAAAAAAAAGGTGAATGTCCGCGATGGCACTATGGAAATCTAATTTTATTTCGCAACTTTGCCGTAAACAATTTTATTATGCCTTCAGTTTCAAACAAAGGGAAAAATATGCCCGAATCGCCGATCCGAAAGCTGGTTCCCTACGCCGAAAAAGCCTATACAGCCAATAAAACCGTTTACCACCTCAACATTGGTCAACCCGATATAAAATCGCCCGAAATTGCGATGGATGCCGTGGCCAACCACCATTTGGAAATTCTTGCCTATACACGTTCGGAAGGTTCGCTTGAATATCGCGAAAAAATTGCCGAATATTATAAAAAGAACAACATTCCGGTAGAGGCCAATGACATTATTGTGACCACCGGCGGAAGCGAGGCACTTTTGTTTGCCATGGGAAGCATTGCAGACGCAGACGATGAAATAATAATCCCAGAGCCATTCTATGCAAACTATAACGGGTTTGCAACCGCGTCCGGCGTAAAAATTGTTCCTGTTATATCAAAAATTGAGGACAATTTTGCACTGCCCCCTATTTCAGAGTTTGAAAAACTCATCACTCCAAAAACCAAGGCCATACTCATTTGTAACCCCGGCAACCCCACGGGATATCTATATTCCAAAGAAGAAATACAGACCTTAGCACAAATTGTTCGCAAACACGACTTGTTTTTGGTGGCAGACGAGGTGTATCGCGAGTTTACCTATGACGGTTCCAAACACTATTCAATTTTGGAAGAACCCAGCTTGGCCGAGAACGGAATTATTATCGATTCGGTTTCTAAAAGGTACAGCATGTGCGGCGCCCGAATTGGCTGCTTGGTCTCCAAAAACAAACAGGTTATAGCTACTGCCTTAAAATTCGCCCAAGCCCGCTTGAGCCCACCCACGTTCGCTCAGATCGCCAGCGAGGCAGCCTTGCAAACTCCCCAAAGTTATTTTGACGAAGTAATTTCTGAATATCAGGACAGAAGAAACACCTTGGTAGCTGCCCTGAAAGCCATTCCCGGAGTGCAAGTGGGCGAGCCAAAAGGCGCGTTCTATTGCATCGTTCAACTACCTATAAAAAACAGTGATGCATTTGCCCAGTGGCTGTTAGAAAATTTTGACAATAAAGGCGAAACCGTAATGGTAGCACCAGCCGCAGGATTTTACTCCAGTCCCGGCGTTGGGCTGAACCAAGTGCGCATAGCTTATGTACTGAAAAAGGAAAGCCTCGTTCGCGCTGTGGAAATCTTAAAACTTGCCCTGGAAAAATACAAGGATTGATGGAACTTGAGGAGAACAAATCGCTCAAGACCTATAATACCTTCGGAATAGATAGCAGGGCGCGCTATTTTGTTTCCGTTGAAACCGTTGCACAACTAAAAAGCGCACTTTCAAATAAACCTTCCGTTCCGCTCTTCATCCTCGGTGGTGGCAGCAATATGTTGTTAACGGGCGACCTGGATGCCTTTGTGCTCCATATTAACCTTAAGGGAATCGAGGTAGTCTCGGAAACCGACACCCAAGTTTTGGTAAAAGCAATGGCCGGCGAAAACTGGCACGAATTTGTTCAATACTGTATTGCGAACGATTTCGGAGGGCTGGAAAACCTTTCGCTCATTCCGGGAAATGTTGGCACGGCGCCCATTCAAAATATTGGAGCCTATGGTGCCGAATTGAAAGATACATTTGTTAGCTGTACCGCGCTGGAAATTGAAACCTTAACTGAACGAATTTTCACCAAGGCGGAATGTACCTTCGAGTATCGAAACTCCATTTTCAAAAACGAGGCGAAAGGTCGATATATAATTACGAGCGTTACCTTCCGTCTTTCAAAAACGGATCATAAAACCAATACTTCCTATGGGGATATCCAACGGGTTTTAACTGAAAGAAATATTGAAAAACCTACCTTAAAGGATATATCTGAGGCGGTCATCGCCATACGTGAAAGCAAACTGCCCGACCCCAAACTTTTGGGTAACAGCGGGAGTTTTTTTAAGAATCCGGTGGTGAATGCTGAAGCATTTCAAAAATTCCGAAAACGATTTCCCGATGCACCTTTTTATGAAGTTTCGCCCACTGAATTCAAAATTCCTGCCGGATGGCTAATTGAAAAGGCAGGATTTAAAGGCAAGCGTTTCGGAGCGGCGGGCGTGCACAAAAATCAAGCCCTTGTTTTGGTCAACCACGGCGGTGCCACTGGCGCGGAAATCTGGCAACTGGCCTTGGAGATCCAACAACGGGTGAAGGAATTGACCGGAATTTTTATTGAACCCGAAGTTAACGTCTATTAATTAATCTGCCAACAGACCGTCAACTACGTAAACCATTCCATTGGATGCCGCAATGCCGTTGCCAACTACTTTAACGGAAGTGCCGGAGCTGGTGGAAATGGATATGCCTTCGACAGATTTTCTAAGGGTCAAGGTAGTACCTGCAAGAGTTTTCAATTTTGCAACTCCATTTTTGCTCAAGGTTTTTTGCAGGGTTTCATTATCCATAGCGCCATTCACAATATAAGATTCCAGCATAACCAACAATTGGGGCCTATTTTCCGGCGAAGCATAAAATGTTCGTTTTTCGGGTTTAAGCGACCCAAGAGCTACGTTTGTGGGCGCGAACACCAAATAGGGGCCAGATTCCTCAGAAAGCTTGGCTCCCAGCTCGGCCGTTACCAGATAGCTGGCATATTTCTTTAATTGGGGCTCGTTCATGATTCTGGACATTACGCTTTTAATTATGGCTATGTCCTGTGGCGTAAGCTCCTTTTTTGGAGCCCGCTTGACCGGTGTTGCAGGAGTTTCCTTTACCATAATGGCATCATTTGCTAACGGGCCCTCGGACTCCTTATTTTTACAGGAAAAAAACGCGAGAATTAAGAAAATAAACAGAGCGGAAAGAATTGGTTTGGCCATCGTTAAATTATTTAAAATCGAGGCTAAAAATACTTAAAATTGAAAGGAAACAATGAGAAAGATCGTATTTTTGTGGACTAAAATTACACCATGAAACTTTTACTTATAACCTTAGCAATTTTATTGTTGGCCGTAGCTGGAATTGCCATAAAACTCTGGGCCAAAAAGGATGGCAAGTTTGCCGGAACCTGTGCCAGCCAAAGTCCTTTTTTAAACAAGGAAGGCCAAGCCTGCGGCTTTTGCGGAAAAACACCGGACCAGTTTGACACCTGCACCGGCGATAATGGCAACCATTCGTCCACCAATAAATAATTTTCACGCGGAGTTTCTGGCTCGCCGAGTCTTGAATAATTTTCGCTGTACCGCCAGATTTTTTTTCGGTAAATACATTTTTAACCCTCCTTAATTTTTATGGTGCTACTTTACGTTTTCGGCGCGATCGCGTTGATTAACTGTGTTTATTTCCTACTTTTTTCGAAGTTTTCCTTTATGAAACCGTCTGAACATTTTTCAGATGAAAAATATCCCGTTTCGTTAATCGTTTGTGCCAAAAATGAAGCGGAAAATCTTCAAAATCACATTCCGTTGTGGCAACGGCAACGCTATCCAAATTTTGAGATCATTTTAATAAACGATGCCTCCATAGACAATACCCTGGAAATCATGGAGCATTTTGCCGAAATGGATCCCCGGATACAAATAGTCAACGTAAAAAACAACGAAGCCTTTTGGGCGAACAAAAAATACGCGCTCACCTTGGGCATAAAACGTGCAAAAAACAAACGGCTAATATTTACCGACGCCGATTGCTATCCGGCCTCTGATGTGTGGCTGGCCAACATGGCGAGTCATTTTTCCGATAAAAAACAACTTGTTTTGGGCTATGGCGCCTACGAAAAGCGGCCCGGATTTCTCAACAAAATTATCCGTTTTGAAACCTTGATGACGGCCGTTCAATATTTTTCCTATGCAAAATGCGGTATTCCATATATGGGCGTGGGCCGCAATTTGGCCTATACCAGCACGCTTTATTATGAGAACAACGGTTTTATGGGCCATATAAAAATTACCTCTGGCGACGACGATCTTTTTGTGAACCAAGCCGCAACCTCCACCAATGTAGCGCTCAGCACTGCGCCAGAAGCCTTTACCTATTCTCTCCCAAAAACCAAACGCAGAAAATGGCTGGCGCAGAAAAAAAGACATTATTCCACGGCCAAACACTATAAAATTGGGCATCGTCTGCTATTGGGAACCTATTTTATTTTCAGCGCACTATTTTGGATGCTGTTGCCAGCCGTAATGTTGACAACATATTGGATGTACGGGCTCGCGTTGGTGGCGCTTCGTGTTGGCGTGCAGTATCTCGTAATCGGAAAAGCAGCAAAAAAATTAAGGGAAACAGATTTGATGGCTCTAATTCCATTTTATGAAGTTTTTTTAATTATCACTCAATTAAGTATCTTTATTTCCAACAGCAGCGAAAAAAACGCCCGATGGAAATAAGCCCCCAAGAAATAGCCCATCAAATTGAGAAGGCAAAAAAAGGAAAGCAAGGCGCTTTCAAGTTTCTGCTGGATTTTTATTGGAACGAAGTTTTTGGTTTTCAGCTAAAAAGGATCCGTAACGAACACGAAGCCGAGGACATAACGATAGAAACTTTTGCCAAGGCGTTTGACAGAATAGATACTTTCAATGAAAGCTACACCTTTTCTACGTGGCTGATCGCCATTTCGAAAAACATCCAAATAGACAAAACGCGAAAAAAAAACGCGTCGATCTACAAAAACACCACCGATGCCTCCAAGGAGCACGTCCAAAAAATAGCGGACCATTCCCCAACTCCTGAGGACAAGCTGATTACGGAACAAAACCTGGCCGAGCTTTTGCGGTTCATAAAACAGTTAAAGCCGCATTACCAAGAGGTAATAAATCTGCGGTATTTTCATGAAATGAGCTACAACGAAATATCGGAAGCGCTCGAGGAACCGCTGAACAATGTAAAGGTCCGGCTTTTGCGGGCGCGAAAACTTTTGGCAGAACTCATCACCCAACAAGGTTGATGAACCTCTTGCCTCCGTAAGAAACAATTGACCACGAGCTTAAAAAACGATTGTCTCGGTGCGCTTGTTTTTGGCAATTTCAATTTCAAAATTCGAATTTCGTTTTTGTACTTTTGTATGTCTTATGAGTACAGAAACCTTACCGCAGCAAAAGCCACAGCCAAAGCCCAAATGGATTCGCGTTAAGCTACCCACGGGTAAAAAATACACCCAGCTACGTGGCGTAGTTGAAAAATACAATTTGCACACCATCTGCACTTCCGGCAGTTGCCCCAATATGGGTGAATGTTGGGGCGAAGGCACAGCTACCTTTATGATTTTGGGAAACATTTGCACCCGTTCCTGTGGTTTCTGTGGTGTAAAGACCGGACGGCCAGAAACAGTTGCCTGGGATGAACCTGAAAAAGTGGCGCGCTCCATAAAATTAATGAACATCAAACACGCGGTAATCACCTCGGTGGACCGCGACGACCTGAAGGATATGGGTTCCATAATTTGGGCGGAAACCGTCAAGGCCATTCGCCGGATGAATCCCTCCACAACTTTGGAAACGCTCATTCCGGATTTTCAGGGGAACACCAAAAATATTGACCGAATTATTGCCGTGAGGCCTGAAATTGTGAGCCATAATATGGAAACCGTAAAAAGGCTGACCCGCGAGGTAAGAATACAGGCGAAATATGAACGCAGTCTCGGGGTGCTTCAATATTTAAAAGAATCAGGGAAACTTCGCACCAAAAGTGGGATTATGCTTGGTTTGGGCGAGCGGGAAGACGAAGTGCTGCAAACGATGGACGACCTTCGGGAAGTGGGGCTGGATGTGCTTACCATTGGCCAATATTTGCAACCGTCAAAAAAACACTTGCCGGTAAAGGAATTTATTACCCCGGAACAATTCAAAAAATACGAAACCCACGGACTTGCCATGGGCTTCCGCCACGTGGAGAGCGGCGCTTTGGTGCGCTCTTCCTATAAGGCACAAAAACATCTTTCATAATAAGTATTTCAGAAATGGGAAAAAAAATTACAGTGGGCATAAACGGTTTTGGTCGCATTGGACGAAACCTTTTTAGACTATTGTTGAACCACCCTGCTATACAGGTAGTAGCGGTGAATGATCTGGCCGACCCCAAAACATTGGGGCATCTGCTGAAATACGACAGCATCCACGGGGTTTTGAAAGAAACCATCACTTACACCAAGAATGGAATTTCAATCAAGGGAAAGGAAATTGTCTTTACATCCGAAGAAAACATTGCGAACATACCGTGGGGCAAGATAGACGTAGTGGTGGAAAGCACTGGAAAATTCAAATCGCGGAAACAGCTGGAAAACCATTTAACCCAGGGCGCGAACAAGGTTATCCTATCGGTCCCCCCGATTGATGATGATATTAAAACAGTGGTTCTTGGCGTAAATGATTCTATTTTAACAACGGAGGACACAATCATTTCCAATGCTTCCTGCACTACCAACAACGCTGCCCCGATGCTTAAAATAATAATGGACCTCTGCGGAATTGAGCAGGCATATATTACCACGGTACATTCCTATACCACAGACCAAAGCCTGCACGACCAGCCACACCGCGATCTGCGCCGGGCGCGAGCGGCGGGCCAATCCATAGTACCCACCACCACGGGGGCCGCCAAGGCCCTCACCAAAATTTTCCCCAAGCTTTCAGACGTAATTGGAGGTTGCGGGATCCGCGTTCCCGTTCCGAATGGCTCCTTGACAGATATCACCGTAAATGCCCAAAGGGAGGTCTCTGCCGATACCATTAATGCCGCCTTCAAAGCTGCTGCGGCAACCAGTATGAAGGGAATTTTGGAATATACGGAAGACCCAATCGTAAGCATTGACATAGTGGGAAACACCCATTCCTGCATTTTTGATGCAGGAATGACCTCGGTAGTCGGAAAAATGGTGAAGGTAATTGGGTGGTACGATAATGAAATAGGATATTCCAGCAGAATTATAGATTTAATTGAAAGAATTTCAGTGAAATAATTATATTTATTGCCCCTTTACACTAACCAATGCGCCTACCCTTTTTGAAATACAAGCTTCTACTGTCCGCTGCTTTTATTTTGCTGCTTTCCGGCCAGTCATTTGCTGCCCAGATAAAGGATACTATTGTTGCCATAAAGCAGCTACAGTACAACGCCGCGAAAGCTATTGAAAAGGAAAACTTCATAGATGCGATAAAAAGCCTGAACGATGCTAACAAACTGGCAATGTTGCCGAAATACCGAAGTTATAAACCTGATGTTGAACTGAGCATTGCCGAGCTTTATTACAATTTGGAATACTTTGGAAAATCTGCAGACCAAGCAGAAATGGCGGTGAAAAGTGCTGAGGCAATTTCCAACGATCATAAATTGGCCAAAGCCTATAATCTGTACGCCATCGTCCTGATTTCAAACCGGAAATATGCAGAGTCCAAAACCTATTTGGCCAAAGCGGACTCCCTATTCACCAAAATAAACGATACCACCAGCAACGTTCGGACCGCCTATGGGCGCGGCCTCTTGAACCTGCAAATAGGCGATTATGAAAGTGCGGTGAAGCAATTTAATTTTGCTGCACAAGCCTTTAAAGAGCAGGGAATGACCTACCACGAAGCACTTACCTACAGCAACCTTGCAGATGCACTATCGCTTATAAATCCGAAAAGCCATCCAAACGCATTACAAGAGGCAAAAAAACTTCTGAATATGGTTTCAGAGATTGCCGCCCGCGAAGGATACTCCAAATTGTTGGTGGAAAACCACCGCATAAATTCCCAAATCCTGATTGCGGAAAAAAAAGGAACAAAAGCAGAAGAGGAACTTAAATTTTACCTGCACGAAAAAGACAGCCTAAAACAAATCCACCTCACCGCTATTGAGCGTGGAATTCAGGCCGAATCGGCCATTGGCGATTTGAAGGAAACCATTGCCAACCAACAGGACGACCTGACCAAAAAGGACAAATCGCTTTTTCTTGGAAAGCTAACGGGCTGGTTGAGTATAGCGCTTATTTTAATTCTGTCGCTGCTAACGCTTTCACTCTACAAAAACAATAATTTGCGCGCAAAGGCGAATGAATTGCTACAGGACAAGAACACCGAACTTCAAAAAGCCAAGGAAAATGCCGAAAAGGCATCGCAGGCCAAGGCGCTGTTCCTTTCTACCATTACCCATGAATTGCGGACACCTATGTACACCGTAACAGGTTTGACCCATTTGTTGTTGGAAGAAGATCCAAAACCGGAACAGCGAGAACATCTAAACTCGCTAAAATTTTCGGGAGAATACCTGCTTTCTTTGATCAACAACATTTTGGACCTGAACAAACTGGAAGCCAACAAGGTAGAAATAGAAAAAGTACCCTTCAACCTAAACAAACGGATAGATGGCGTGCTTACCGCCCTAAAAAAATCTGCTGAGGCCAAACATAATATTTTGAATTATGAGTTTGATTCCAGTCTTCCCCAAGAGGTAATAGGCGATTCTCTCAAAATATCGCAGATCTTGATAAACCTTATCAGCAACTCTATTAAATTCACCGAAAATGGAACCATCTGGGTGCGTGTAAAAAATGCCGAAAAAACCGCAAAACGGGTTATCGTCCATTTTGAAGTTGAGGATACCGGCGATGGAATTTCAAAGAAAAAACAAAACACCATTTTTGAATCCTTTTCCCAAGGCTCACTCCAAATAAACCGAAAATATGGGGGAACCGGACTTGGTCTTTCCATCGTGAAAAATCTGCTGGAATTAATGGGCAGCAAAATTTTTCTTGAAAGCAAGCTGGGCGAGGGATCTAAATTCTGGTTCAATATTACCTATGATATTGCAGAAAGCAATATAGCCGAAACCAATGTAAACGATATTGAGGTCGTGCTGGAAGATAATCTTTTTGAAAACAAAAAGGTAATGATCGTGGAAGACAATAAAATAAACCAGATGATTACCAAAAAAATTCTCGATAAGAAAAACATGGTCTGCACGGTAGTGGATAACGGAGTGGACGCCATTAAACACGCGAAACAAGAGGATTTTGACATTATTTTAATGGACATCCACATGCCGGGAATAAGCGGAATCGAGGCCGCCCAGAAAATCCGGGAGTTCAACAAATCCGTCCCTATAATTGCGCTAACGGCAATTACCATAGAAGAAAATCTGGAAGATTTCTATAAGGCAGGTTTTAACGAATTTATTCCCAAACCGTTTAAGGCTGAAGACTTTTTCGAAAAAATTAGCAGGGTGCTGCGCATTAAGGATACTTCTGCGCTTTGATTACACTAAAGGTTTCATCCTTTGAAAAACTTGGTCCTTGAATTTTTCTTCTTTATGATGAAGAATTTCCGTCTTTATAGGCAAATAGTACATTTCTGTGCCGGGGTCCATGGATTTCAACCGCATATAATCCTTCTCCGTTGTTAAAATTAAAGAATACGTTTGTAGCCATTCCATTTCTGATGGGGTGAAGTTATGATGGTCTGGAAAATTTTTCACGGAAAAATCCAATCCCTGGCTTTCCAAAAATGCCACCAAGGGTTTTGGGTTGGCGATTCCCGTGACCAAAAGAAACGCTCGTTCCTTTAAATAATAAAGAGGTTTGGACTCCCGTCTATTTTTGATTTCCACGGAATACCCAATCTTTGAAAAGAAAATCTCCTGATGCAACTTGGGTTTCAGCCGTTGCCTGATCCTGTCCGTTTGTGAAACGCTAATGGTTTCGGGACACTTTGTAACTACAATTATATCTGCACGGCGCGCTCCGAGTTTCGGCTCCCTTAAGTTTCCCGTTGGAAGCATACAATCGTCCACATATAGCGAGTCAAAAGGCGTGAGCAGCACATTCAAGGAAGCGCGTACCTTGCGATGTTGAAAGGCATCATCAAGCAAAACAACCTCCGTTTTTTCCCGAAGTTTTTCTATTCCCATTTGTCGGTCCTCACAAACGGCAACCGTTACATTCGGAAATTTATTTTTGAACTGTAGGGGTTCATCGCCAACCTCCCTGGCCGTACTATCCGAAAAAACCTCCCGAAAGCCAGTAGTACTTCGCTTGTAGCCCCGGCTCAAAATGGCCAGTTTAAAATCCGTTTCCAAATAGGAAACCAAAAGCTCTATCATCGGTGTTTTTCCGGTACCGCCCGTGGAAAGATTTCCTACGCAGATCACGGGAAAACCGTAGGCCTTGCTTTTTAAAAGTCCGCGACTGTAAAGAAAATTGCGCAGTGCGGTAATACTTCCGTACAACAGTGAAAAAGGGAACAGCAACTTCCGAAGAAAATCCATGCAACGAAAGTAATGATTCCAATGAAAATGAAGCCCGTTTAAATTAAAAATAGACTCGGGCCAAAAGCATATAATCCGTTATCTTTACTGAAAATGTATAAAAATGAAGGTAAAAGAAGTCATTGCACTGCTGGAGGAACTCGCTCCCCTGGCCTATTCTGAAGATTTTGACAATACGGGGCTTTTGGTGGGCGACAATGAAGCCACTGTTTCGGGAATACTGGTTACGCTGGACACGCTGGAGCAGGTAGTTGAGGAGGCCATTGCAAAAAACTGTAATCTTATTGTCAGTTTTCACCCAATAATTTTTTCCGGCCTAAAAAAACTCACCGGAAAAACCTACGTGGCACGCGTGGTGGAAAAAGCCATTAAAAATGATATTGCGATATTCTGCAACCATACCGCGTTGGACAATTCGTGGAATGGCGTGAACGCTATGATTTGCGAAAAACTGGGAATAAAAAAACGAGCCATTTTGGTACCACAAGAAAATACCATTAAAAAACTGGTAACCTTTGTGCCCACCAAGGATGCGGATAAATTAAGAAATGCGCTGTTTTCAACCGGCGCTGGCAGTATTGGCAACTATGAAAACTGCAGTTTCAATGTAGAAGGAATTGGCAGTTTTAGGGGAAATGAAGCTTCGAAACCGGTGGTCGGCAAAAAAGGACAGTTACATTTTGAGAAAGAAACACAGTTGGGCATTACCTTCGCCAAACATCTTGAAAACAATATTTTGAAAACCCTGTTTCAGGCCCACCCCTATGAAGAAGTGGCCTATGAAATTACTACCCTGGAAAACTTAAACCAACATGTGGGAATGGGAATGGTTGGCGAATTGGAAACTCCCCTTGCAGAAAATGATTTTCTCCATTTTCTTAAAAAAACTATGAAAACCGAATGTGTTCGGCATTCCAAATTGTTGGGTAAAAAAATAGAAAAAGTAGCCGTTTTGGGTGGCAGTGGAAGTTTTGCCATAGAAGCCGCAAAAAATGCTGGGGCCGACGCATTTATTTCTGCCGATTTTAAATATCATGATTTCTTTAAAGCAGAAAACAAGCTGCTTCTGGCAGATATTGGCCATTACGAAAGCGAACAGCACACAAAAGAGCTTCTATATGCGTTCCTTAAGAAAAAAATTCTTAATTTTGCACCCTCCTTGTCGGCAGGCAGGGTCTTTGTATCAGAAATAAACACCAATCCTATTAGCTATTTATAATTTATGGCAACAAAAACCGAAGTTACTGTTGAAGAAAAGTTAAGAGCCCTGTATGATCTGCAACTTATCGATTCCAGAATTGATGAAATTCGCGGCGTTCGCGGTGAACTTCCTCTGGAAGTGGAAGACCTTGAGGACGAAGTAGCGGGCATGAAGATACGTTTGGAAAAACTTCAAGCGGATTTGGACGTAATTGAAGAACAAATTAAGGAAAAAAAGAACAATATCGAGGAGTCCAAGGCCCTTATAAAAAAATATGCCTCCCAACAGGACAACGTGCGCAACAACCGCGAATATAATTCGTTGAGCAAGGAAATTGAATTCCAGGAACTTGAAATTCAACTTTCAGAAAAAAACATCAAGGAATATCGCGCACAGATAGAACAAAAGTCCTTGGTTATTGAAGAAACCCAAGGGCGTTTCAACGAACGTTCTGAACACCTTAAACACAAAAGGAATGAGCTGGATGAAATTTTGAAAGAAACCGAAAAAGAGGAACAAGCTCTCATAAAGGAATCGGAAAATTTTGAATCGCAAATTGAACCACGACTTATCCGTGCCTATAAAAGAATACGCAATAACGTAAAAAATGGCCTTGCAATTGTTCCCGTTGAACGTGGCGCCTCCGGCGGATCCTTCTTTATTATTCCGCCCCAAGTGCAGGTTGAAATAGCAGGGCGCAAAAAAATTATCACCGATGAGCACAGCGGACGCATTTTGGTCGATCCAGATTTGGCAAACGAAGAGCGCGAAAAAATGGAAGCAAAATTTGCCCAATTGAAGTAAACAATACATTAAATTATAACATAGCCTTCACAAAATGTGGGGGCTTTTTTTTTACCTTGTTTTGAAAGGATAAAAAGGTTTCAAGGACTTAATCCAAAAAATTAAAATCCTTTATTATGAAAAAAATCACTTTTCTTGTTGCTACCATTTTTCTATTTTCATTTCCAATGGCTTGCAAACCCTCCAACGAAAGCAATAAAAAAGAAGAGGCCATAGCGCAAAAAGAACAGACTCCGGTACAGACCGAAACCAAAGATGGTCTAAAAAAAGCCTATTTTGCCAGTGGGTGTTTTTGGTGCGTGGAAGCCATTTATGAAAGCGTAAAGGGCGTAAAAGAAGCTATTTCTGGCTATAGTGGCGGCGAAACGAAAAACCCAACTTATCAAAACCACGCTGACCACGCCGAAGCGGTAGAGGTTATTTATGACCCCGAAGTTGTGAGTTTCAGCCAATTGGTTGATGTGTATTTCGGCTCACAGAATATATCCCAAGTAAACGGTCAAGGCCCTGACCACGGCAAATCCTATCGTTCCATAATTTTCTATCAAAATGACGAAGAAAAGAAAATAATTGATGCAAAAGTGGCTGCCTTAAATAAACAATTAGACGGTGATAGAGTTGCAGCACAGGTTTTGCCCTTTCAAAAATTTTGGAAAGCAGAGGCCTACCACCAAGACTACGAACGGAACAATCCTGAAAATCCGTACATTCAAAATGTTTCAATTCCGCGGTTAAATCGATTTAAAGAGAAATTTCCGGAGATCTTAAAAGAGGATTCCACCCACTAATTTTATAAAAAATAAACCATTACAATTCCATAGCTTCGGTTGTGGAATTTTTTGTTGCTTTCACTTCAAAAACCAAAGGATACATTTTGTTGGGGAGCTCAAACATTCCTTTGTCATTCTCAATTAATTCTGGAAATATATCATAAGGAGAAGCATCATGTTCTTTTAGATATTCTATTTGAAGTCCTGCTTCGGCAAGCGAAGATATCACTTCACCCAAACTATGGTTCCAGCCATATTCCTTGCTCACCATTTTTGAATTTTTATCGGCATACGTACCTTGGTATTCCTCATAAATCGCTTCTTTTTGTTGGTAGCCATATTTCATAATTGGTGGCGAAACGTTATAATCAAACATCCATGGAATAGGGTGAAATTCCACCATATAAAAAAAGCCGCCGGGCTTTAACCGTTCCGAAATTATTTGCGCCCACGGTTTTAAATCGGGCAACCAACCTATCGTCCCGTAGCTTGTAAAAACAATGTCAAATTTTTCCTGAAGATATTTTGAGGTGTCCAAAACATTACAGCAAACAAACTTCGCATCAAGTTTTAATTCAGAATTCAATTGTTTTGCCAATTTAATTCCTTCGTCAGAAATGTCAACTCCCGTACATTTTGCACCCATCCGAGAAAGGCTTAATGTGTCCTGCCCAAAATGACATTGCAAGTGCAGGACCCTTTTATTATTGATATTTCCTAAAGCCCCAATTTCATAAGAGTTCAATGAGGTCTTCCCCTTCTTAAAATTCTCCAAATCATAAAATCCACTCGCTGCGTGAACGGCTACCCTTTTGTTCCAAGTATTACGGTTAGTCTCAAATTGGCTGTTGAAATCCATCGAATACATAGTTTAAAATTGACGATTAACACATAAAATAAAATTAATAACACTTTTGACATTTTGTTGCCAATATCGTTAAACATCGGTTAAAATAATTTATTTCCGCAATGTTTTGTTGTAGCTTTAAAAAATACTAACATTAAAAACTAACATTATGGGTGACATCATCTGGTTAATCGTAGTACTCCTAATAATAGGATGGCTGGTAGGTTATTTTGGTTTCGGAGAAGCCGTAGGTAGCCTTATCCACATTTTATTGGTCTTGGCCGTTATTGGTATTCTTTACCGTTTGGCAACAGGACGCAGACCCTAATAAATTAATATACTAACCCAAAAAACTCTCAAAAAATGAAAAAGATATTTTTAATTTTATTCGCAGCAGGTTTAATGTCCACAGGATTTACAAGTTGCCGTGAGAAAAAAACAGTCGGAGATAAAATTGAAGATGTTGCGGACGATATTGAGGACGCAGTAGATTAATTTACCATTTCGGTTTAAAAAAAAGCCCTTTCCACAGTTGTTGGAAGGGCTTTTTAATTTTTTAGGATTTTACGATTGATTTCCATTCGGGGTGTCTGTCGATATATTTTTTTATAAAGGGACAAACCGGAACCACTTTCAAACCGCGGAGTTCAATCTGCATCAAAACCTTTTCGGTCATTTCACTGGCCACGCCCTGCCCCGAAAGGGCTTGCGGCACCTCGGTGTGGGTTAATGACAAAATCCCGGGTTGCACGGTATATTCAATGATAGCCGTGTGTCCATCCACTTCAGCTTCAAAACGGTTTTTTTCCTTATTATCTATTACTCGCATGGAACGGGAAGATTTCTGAATTTCACAATATAAAAATACAAAAAAATTAAAAGCCAAAAGTATTCCTTACTTTTACGAAAAACCATTTCATGCCATGAAAAAATATGCCCAAATTTTAACTCTTTCCCTCCTCGTAGCAAGCTGCAAACAAGGCAGCCAAGATGCGAATGGATTGAAAAAAAATGAACCGATACCTATGGAAACAGACGCTATGACAACAGCCCAAAAAATAGCCGAGGCCAGCGGATTCAGTCAGTGGAAGGACGTTTCTGAAATCTCCTTTACCTTTAATGTGGACCGCGGCGACAACCATTTTCAGCGGTCGTGGACCTGGGAACCCAAAAGCGGGGCAATCACCATGATTTCAGAAAAAGACACCGTCGCTTACAATCGCTCGACAATGGACAGCCTACAACAAAAAACAGATGCAGCCTTTATAAATGACAAATATTGGCTACTTGCACCTTTTCAATTGGTATGGGATAAAGACCTGCGGTTTGAGGAGACCAATGCCGTAACGGCACCCATTTCGAAAGACACCCTGAAGCAACTCACTATTACCTATCCCAATGAGGGCGGTTATACCCCAGGCGATGCCTACGATTTCTTTTACGATGAAAACTACAATATAAAAGAATGGAATTACCGAAAAGCAAATGCCGAGAAACCCACAATGTCAACAACCTGGGAGGAATACAAAAACTTTAATGGTCTAGAAATTGCCACCAAACATAAAGACAGCACGGGCAATTTCAAATTGTATTTCACCAATATTGCGGTTAAAAAATAGGGCCCGAAATAAACGAATATAAATTTTTATTTTTGTGGAAAGTCTATAATTAGCTACCATACCAATGTTCCAAAATAACTTAGCATACGCAAAAAAACAAGATGCCGAAGACCTATTGGCCCCTTTCAGAAATAAATTCCATATCCCCAAAAATTCGAATGGTGAAGAACTGGTCTATCTCTGCGGAAATTCCCTCGGGCTACAACCGAAAATCACTTCAGAATATATAAAGGAAGAACTCACCGATTGGGCCAACCTGGGCGTGGAAGGCCACGTGGAAGGAAAACATCCGTGGCTTCCGTACCACGAATTTCTTACCGAAAACATGGCGAAAATCGTTGGCGCAAAACCTTCGGAAGTGGTGGTGATGAATA
The DNA here is from genome assembly GCA_048265145.1 of Aequorivita sp. GTDB lineage: Bacteria > Bacteroidota > Bacteroidia > Flavobacteriales > Flavobacteriaceae > Aequorivita. The sequence goes on along the minus strand of JBLXCF010000004.1, from coordinate 59,142 downwards.
CGCTGACAACCAACCTTCATTTAATGATGGTTTCCTTTTACCAGCCTACAAAAACCAAATATAAAATTGTGGTGGAAAGCGATGCTTTCCCAAGTGATAAATATGCGGTTGAAAGCCAACTCAAATTTCACGGCTTCGACCCAAAGGAGGGTTTGATTCTTTGGAAACCGAGAACCGGCGAAGAACTTTGCCGTTTTGAGGATTTGGAAGAAATTATGGAAACCCACGGCAACGAAATTGCTTTATTGATGATTGGCAGCACCAATTATTACACCGGGCAATCCTTTCCGCTGAAGAAAATTACCGAACTCGGCCATAAATACAAGTGTATGGTAGGTTTCGATCTGGCGCACGGCGCAGGAAATATTCAGCCAAACCTGCACGAAACAGGGGCCGATTTCGCCGTTTGGTGTACCTATAAATATTTGAACAGCGGCCCGGGAAGCCTGGGCGGCTGTTTTGTGCACGAGCGCCACGCGAACAATGAAAACCTCAACCGATTCGCAGGCTGGTGGGGCCACAACAAGCAAACGCGTTTCAATATGCGGCACGAGTTTGACGCGTTGCCTGGGGCCGAGGGATGGCAACTCAGCAATCCGCCTATCCTTTCCATGGCCGCCATCCGTGCTTCATTGGACACATTTGCGGAAGCTGGTTTTGAAAACCTTCGGAAGAAATCTGAAAAACTCACGGGCTATTTGGAGTTTTTGTTGGACGAAATGCAAAACGAATCCATCAACGTAATAACACCACGGAACCCCGAGGAACGCGGCTGCCAACTTTCAATTCAAGTGAAAAACGCAGATAAAAATTTGCACACCAAGTTGACCAAAGCCGGCGTAATCAGCGATTGGCGCGAGCCCGACGTGATCCGTGTTGCCCCCGCCCCACTGTATAATAGTTTTGAGGATGTATATCGTTTTTCGGAAAAATTAAAAGATGTTTTGAAAAATTAACATACGACTTTAAGACTTTGGACGTAAGACCATTTTGCAATGATTAATAGTCCTATGTCTTATGTCCTACCGTCATAAGTCATAAAAATAAAAATAAACAATGAATAATGTATTAATCATCGGCGCCGGCCTCTGCGGAAGCCTATTAGCTTTGCGAATGGCGCAGCGCGGTTTTCAAGTAACCTTGGTTGAAAAGCGACCCGATTTGCGAAAAGTGACCCAAGATGCCGGGCGCTCCATAAACTTAGCGCTGAGCGATCGCGGCCTCTGCGGCTTGCGACTTGCAGGCGTTGAGGAAGCAGCCAAAAAACTCTGCATCCCAATGACTGGTCGGATGATTCACGACAAGGCAGGAAACTCTTTTTTGAGTCCTTACAGCGGGAGGAAAGATGAATACATAAACTCTATTTCACGTCCCGGACTCAATATGCTGTTATTGGATGAAGCTGAAAAAATGCCGAACGTCAATATCATTTTCAACCACGCTTGTGAAGAAGTCGATTTGGAAAATGCTTCGGCAACATTCAAGGATTTCAATTCAAAAAAAGTAATAAAAATAGAAGCTGATGCAATTTTCGGAACCGACGGCGCGGGTTCCGCAGTGCGAAAAAGTATGTTTGAGGACCATCGGTTCCTCTTCAGTTTTTCACAACAATGGCTCAGTCACGGTTATAAGGAACTTGAAATCCCAGCTACTGAGAATGGCGGTTACAGAACCTATAAAAACGCATTGCACATTTGGCCGCGCGGCGAAGATATGCTGATTGCGCTTCCCAATCTGGATGGAAGTTTTACCGTAACACTTTTTCTTCCGTATGAAAACAGCGATTACTGTTTCGCGAATTTGACTTCGCCAGAAATGGTCCACGAATATTTCAACAAGGAATTTCCCGATGTGGTGGAAATGATCCCAAATCTTGCCGACGAATTCTTTACCAACCCCACCAGCCCCCTCGGCACCGTTAAATGTTCACCGTGGAATGCCTTCGGAAAGGTACTGTTGCTGGGCGATGCCGCCCACGCCATCGTTCCATTTTACGGACAGGGAATGAACGCCTCCTTTGAAGATGTTGTGGTTTTTGATGAAATCCTTGAGAAATATGTCCCATCCCAGCCTTCCCAAAGGGAAGGAGTTAATTGGGAAATGATTTTTAAGGAATACGAAGCCCTTCGGAAAAAAGATACCGACGCCATCGCTGATTTGGCGGTGGACAATTTCCACGAAATGAAAGAGCACACCGCAATGGAAATCTTTCAAAAGAAAAGAAAACTGGAAACTGCTTTTGAAGCCGAATTTCCCGAGGAATATTACAGCAAATATTCTTTGGTTACCTTTAAGGAATCAATCAGCTATTCCGAAGCAATGAAACGCGGAAGAGCGCAGGACAAAGCAATTTTAAATCTTTTGGACGATGGAAAAATAAAAGATGAAATGTCGTTAAAGGAAAAACTTGAAATGGTAAAAACTGAAACCGAAGCCATTCTTCACAATGATGAAGTGGCATTTGGATAAAATATAAATTATGAGCAACAAAAGCAGATTAGTAGAAGGAAAAGCAACGCCGCGTGGCGCATATCCGCACGTAAAGCGCGTGGGCGATTTTATATTTATCAGCGGTACAAGTTCGCGATTGCCCGACAATACGTTTGCGGGCGTTCATAAAATTGATGAAATGGGCACGATGCATTTCGACATTCGCGAGCAGACCCGTGCCGTGCTGGAAAACATAAAAGATTACCTCGCCACCGAAGGCGCCACCTTGGCCGACGTGGTTGATGTAACGAGCTTTTTGGTAAATATGAACGACTTTTCTGGTTACAACGAAGTGTATGCCGAATATTTCAACAAAGAAACTGGGCCAACGCGTACCACTGTAGCCGTGCACCAATTGCCACATCCGTATTTGGTGGTGGAGATTAAGGCAATGGCGTATAAGCCAGTTGATGGTAAACAATAGCGGAAAAATGAAACCCAAAAAGTTTTATGGAAAAGACCTCACAGGTTTCAAAAACCTATGAGGTCTGAACTCAAAATTATATGAAAATCGTAAATTATATAAACGGCGAATACGTTGAACCAATTTCCAAAAAATGGTTGGATAACTACAATCCTTCCAATGGTGAAGTGTATTCGCAGATTGCAAATTCAAATGCGGAAGATATTGAAAAAGCCTATCAAGCCGCCAAAGCAGCCTTTCCAAAATGGAGCAATACCCCTATTGACGAGCGCAGCAGAATGCTTCTAAAAATAGCAGATTTAATTGAAGAAAAATTGGTTGATTTGGCGGAAGCCGAAGCAAAGGACAACGGTAAACCATTGAGTTTGGCTTTGGAAGTTGATATTCCACGGGCCTCAGCAAACTTTCGATTTTTCGGTAATGCAATCACCCAATTTTCAAGCGAAGCCCACGAAAGTGTTGGATTGAATACAATGAATTTCACCTTGCGCCAGCCGCTTGGCGTTGTGGGCTGTATTTCACCCTGGAACCTTCCGTTATATTTGTTCACTTGGAAAATCGCCCCGGCAATTGCTGTAGGAAATACGGTAGTTGCAAAACCTAGCGAAATCACACCTCTCACTGCTTTTCTTTTAGGTGAAATCTGCACAGAAGCAGGTTTGCCAAAAGGAGTTTTAAATATCGTTCACGGCACGGGACCTACCGCAGGCCAGGCAATTGTAGAACATAAAAAAATTAAAGCAATTTCTTTTACCGGCGGAACCAAAACCGGTGAACACATTGCCCGAACCGCCGCACCAATGTTCAAAAAGCTTTCTTTGGAACTCGGCGGAAAAAACCCAAACCTCATCTTTGCCGATTGCAATTATGAAAAAATGCTGGAAGTAACAGTGCGTTCCTCCTTCGCAAACCAAGGCCAAATTTGCCTTTGCGGAAGCAGAATTTTTGTTGAAAAACCGATTTATGAAAAGTTCAAAAAAGATTTTGTTGCAAAGGTGAAGCAACTAAAAGTGGGAAATCCCTTTGATGCCGAAATCAATTTGGGCGCTTTGGTTTCCAAACCACATTTGGAAAAAGTGGAATCGTATATAAAACTCGCCGAAAAAGAAGGCGGAAAAATCCTTTGTGGCGGAAATAGGGTTTCGGTGAAAAATTTCGAAAACGGTTACTATTTGGAACCCACGGTCATTGAGGTTTTTGACGACCAATGCCGTGTAAACCAAGAAGAAATCTTCGGTCCCGTAGTAGCCATTATGCCTTTTGAAACCGAGGAAGAAGTTTTACAAATGGCAAATTCCGTTAAATATGGTTTATCTTCAACCCTTTGGACTTCCGATTTAAACCGCACGATGCGCATATCAAAAGAGATTGAAGCGGGAATTGTTTGGGTAAATACGTGGCTAAACCGTGATTTGCGAACCCCTTTCGGCGGAATGAAAGACAGCGGCGTAGGCCGCGAAGGTGGTTTTGAAGCGCTTCAGTTTTTTACGGAGGCTAAGAATGTTTGTATTAGGTATGAAGCCCCCTAACCCCCGAAGGGGGAACTTTTGCAGGTTGTAGGTTGCAGGTTACAGGTTACAGGTTACAAGTTAAAATTTGAGGATTGAAAATTGAAAATTGAACATTGAACATGAATTTAGATTTAACAAATAAAAACGCATTGGTCTGCGGAAGCACTGCCGGGATTGGAAAAGCCACGGCAATCCAGTTAGCAAAATTGGGCGCAACGGTAACATTGGTTGCCCGAGACGAAGCAAAACTGAAGGAAACGCTCATTGAACTTCCGCATGAAAAAGGCCAAAAACACAACTATTTTGTGGCAGATTTTACCAACCCCAAACAGGTAAAAGAAAAAGCCGCACTGGCCGCTTCCAACAAAACCTTCCATATTTTGGTAAACAATACGGGCGGTCCAAAAGGCGGTCCCATCTTTTCCGCAGAAACCGAGGAATTTGAAAAAGCATTCTCAATGCACGTGATTTGCAACCAGATTTTGGTACAGGCCGTCGTTCCCGGAATGAAAGAAGCGGATTACGGCCGGATTATCAATATCATTTCCACCTCAGTGAAACAGCCCATTGACGGCCTGGGCGTGAGCAATACCATTCGCGGAGCGGTGGCAAGTTGGAGCAAAACGCTGGCCAATGAATTGGGGCAATTTGGGATAACCGTGAACAATGTCCTGCCAGGCTTTACAGCAACGGACAGATTAGAAGATATTGTAGGCAACGCCGCCAAAAAAATGGACAAGACCAAAAAGGAAGCAAGCGAATTTATGAAAAGCCTCGTGCCAGCACGTCGCTTTGCCCAACCCGGGGAGATTGCCAATGCCGTTGCATTTTTGGCCACGGAAGCCGCCAGCTATATCAACGGAGTCAATTTGCCGGTGGATGGCGGAAGGACCAAAAGTTTGTAAACTAGTTTTCGGCGGCAAAACCCCACAGGTCTTTGAGACCTATGAGGTTTGGATTGCGTTTTAAGAATCATTATGCGGGTCCTGCAAGGTTTTTTCAACCTTGTAGGTCTAAAACATAGAAGTTTGTAACTTTAAAAAAATTTTGAAAGCAATTAATACGACCCCTGCCGAAGTTTATCCTGAGCGGTTGTCGAAGGGCAGGGGGATAAATATGAAACGAAAACTACGCATTAACGGCCATTCTCACCTACTTCCCTACCCCGAGGAAATTCCGCAGTTTATGCAGGATAAAGGAATTTTTTGGGTGGATAAGGACCGAAAATTTATGCTCCAAAAAGATTGGAGCCGTCCCGTAACCGATTCCAGTTTCTTTTTAAATGAAAAATTGGAATGGATGGAGCGTTTCAAAATTGATCACGCCGTGGTTTTGAACCTTTCCCAACTTTATGGAAACGGGCTGCGCGTGGAAGAAATGAAGCAGGCATTGCGTTTTCAGAATGATTTCAACGCAAAGGTGCAGCACGACCATCCTTCAAAATTTACCTGTGGTTTTGTGGTGCATCCCGGTTTGATCAAAGGGGCAATGTGGGAAATTGAGCGTTGTGTGGAGGAATTGGGATTGCAGCTTTTGTGCCTGCCCACGCACTACATGGACACCATCGGTACGTGGCGCTGCATTTTTGATGAAGAAAACGAACCCATTTTCGAGCTCGCTTCCAAATATAACCTAGCAGTAGAAATACATCCGTATGACGGCGAAAAATTCATAAAACTTGAAAATACCTCGTGGCGCTTCCACTTAATCTGGATGCTTGCACAATGTGCGGATGCCTATCACTTCTTAACTTTGAACGGCTATGCCGATAAGTTTCCGAATATGCGCACCTGTTTTGCGCACGGCGGACAATTGGCGCAGATCAATCTGGGCCGAAGGATACAAGGTTTTGACGGCCGCCCCGATCTTTTCAAAGGAAAGGTACACCCGCGAAAAAGCGTGGGCCATAAAAATATTTTCTTCGACACCTTAGTGCACGATACCGGTTCGCTGGAACTTTTGGTGAAAAACCAAGGGTATAAACAAGTGCTCGTGGGGCTGGACGATCCGTATCCACTCGGCGAAATGGAAAGCGCCCCACAATCTTCCTATCCCGGAAAAATACTGGATTTGGCGTTGGAGCGGAACATCGTATCGCAGGATCAGGCAGATGCCATGTGGGAGGAAAACGTGATCGAGTGGCTTTGTGGCGATGATGAGCAGGCCAGGGAAAAATTGGTGAATAGAATTTTGGGCGAGGATGACCGAGGTAGCTAAATTCTATATCCTTTCGCACATCTGCATTGCCTTTATTGGCGCGGTTTTGCTGCTGGCACTCTGGTTCAACATCCGCAACCGATTTAGCCAACTTTTGGAAGAAGACGATTCGCAAAAAAGGGTTGACAAAGGCTTGCTCTATTTAAGTTGTGCCATGTTTGTCTGGGTGCTTTCGGGCTGCTGGATTTATGGCGGCACTGTTTTCAACTACACGCAAACGCAGGGCTACAATATTGCGGTAAACCTGTTTTCCATCGTCAACAATATGTTTTTGTTGCTCGCGCTATTCTACTTTTATTATGCGCCGGGTTTTATTTATCACAACAAAAAGAACATCAAAAAAATTATTGCGGTCATCATTTTAACCGCCGTGATCACCATTCTTTTGCCCGCTATTTTGGACGAAAACAATATCATAAAAAACATACGCATCAGTGGGATCCCGGATTTGCTGCTCTCCGCTTTTTTGAGCTATTTATTGGGCGTTTCCCTTTACCGGACCTTTGCCTATCGCGGGTTGAAGGTGATCGGCGTCATTTCAATTTTGGTGATTGTTCTTATCTTTGGGTCCCAACTCTCGGAAGTGTTTTTGACTTTCGGAACCGATTTCAGCAACAATTTTATAAAAATAATCGCAAAGACTTCATTGATTTCCCTCTTTTTGGTATTGGCCACCACCTGGGTAATCCGGCTGGCCAGCACGCCAAAACCCAATGAAATTACCATCCATTTTTTGGATTGGAGTTTGGTAAAACTGAATATTCCCACCAAAAACATTTACGACCAAACCATAGATTTCGGGTCAAAGACTACCCAATATAAAAATCTGCTGAAGTTCGCCATCCGCCGAAAATTTGCCGAAGGTGATGCACAGACGATTCCCGTTACCTTGGGCGGCGAGATAAAAAACCAAACCTACTTAACTCGAATTATCGAAAATATCAACGACATCCTTCAGCTGGACGATGCCCAAAAACTCGACCGCCGCGATCTTTTCACTTTTATCGGCGAAAGCAAATACCGGCTTCGCATTGTTCCGAACAACATTTTCATTGACAAAAGATTGCTGGAGGAATTCTCCGAAAGCGCCGAAAACAAAGACTATAAAGCGTTTTTGTAATTGATTGTTGCCCTATTCACAAGTAGGCACATTCCGCTATTTTTTGGTATAATTTAAAACTGCGAAAGTTTCCGTTTCCCGGTTGCGTTACCTTGGTCCAAACATAAATTTTCAAGTATGGACAGTGCAATCAACCAAGCGGAACAACCGCAACTTTTCGGCCACCCAAAAGGGCTTCTCTACCTATTTTTCGCGGAACTGTGGGAGCGGTTTTCCTTTTACGGAATGCGCGCCCTGCTCGTACTTTATATGACGAAACATTTGCTGTATGATGACGATATGGCGTTTGGCGTGTATGCGGCCTATATGTCGCTGGTATACGTAACGCCGATGATTGGCGGGATTTTGGCCGATAAAATTTTAGGTTACCGAAAAGCAATTCTTTTGGGCGGAATTTTGATGGTTTTTGGCCATTTTTTCCTTTCCATTGAAATGCCCGTTTTCTTCTACGGTTCGTTGGGATTGATTATCGTGGGAAATGGTTTTTTCAAACCGAACATCTCCTCGTTTGTAGGCGAATTGTACGCACAGGGCGATGCTCGCCGCGATTCCGGCTTTACCATTTTTTACCTCGGAATAAACCTGGGCGCCGCCATTGCACCCTTGCTTTGCGCGTGGTTCGCGGCGGAATATGGCTGGCATTACGGCTTTGTTCTGGCAGGAATCGGGATGGTGGCCGGACTTTTGGTCTTCCGCGGCGGATTGAAAAACCGTGTTTTTGGAAACAAGGGTTTTGTTCCTAATAATGAAATTTACAACACAAAAATATGGGGACTCAATCGCGGAAAATGGATTGTCGCAGCAGCAATTTTGGCGGTGCCGGTTTTTGCGACAATCGTTCGTTTCCACGAATTTGAAGGCTATTTGGTGTGGATCGTTTCGGCGTTTTTGGTTGTTTACATTGGGTTTATTCTTTCCAAAGTTTCATCAAAGGAAAGAAAGCGATTACTGGTAGCCGTATATTTTACCATTTTGTACACTCTTTTTTCAGCAATTTTTGAGCAGGCCGGAAGCTCATTGACGCTTTTTGCCGATAGAAATGTGAATTTAGTGGGTATGGACGCCGCCGGAACAAACAGTATAAATGCAGCTTTTATAATTCTCTTTGCCATTCCATTTTCGATGCTTTGGACCTTTTTGAGCCGACGGAAAATCAATCCGAATTCGCCGGTAAAATTTGGTTTGGGATTGTTGTTCCTCGGGCTCGGTTTTCTTGTTTTTGCCCTTTCGGTCCACAGCGTTGACGATTTTGCCAAAACCTCGATGAGTTATTTAGTAATCGGTTATTTGGTTTTGACCATTGGGGAACTCTTCCTCTCGCCCATCGGCCTTTCAAAAATGACGGAACTTTCGCCCTTAAAATACGTAGCTTTCATTATGGGCGTATGGTTTTCGGCGAATTTTTACGGCCATTTTTTCGCGGGGAAAATTGCCAAACTGACTACCGTTTCCGAAGGAAGCACCAATATTTTTTCCGAAGGAATCTTTGGAAAGATCACTGAATACATAACCGGGTTGACGCCGCAAGTAGCTTCGGGACAAAGCGATGCTTTCCAGCAACTGTTTTCGTATGTTTCGGTGTATGCAAGTTTTGGGACTATTAGCGTAGTTGTTGGTATCTTTGCGATATTGCTTTCACCTATCATCAAAAGAATGATGGGTGGCATTCACTAAAAATTTCAAAATGGATTTTCTTCCCGAAAAAATAAACGAGTACGTTGAAAAACATTCGCAGCCCGAACCCGAGCTGCTCCGAAAGTTGAACCGCGAAACCTGGCAGAAACAAATGCAGCCGCGGATGCTGAGCGGCCATTTGCAGGGTCGTGTTTTGAGTATGTTTTCAAAATTGATTCGCCCGAAAAATATTTTGGAAATTGGAACCTATACGGGTTATTCCGCACTTTGTTTGGCGGAAGGAATGCAGGAAAATGGGGAACTTCACACCATAGACATCAACGAGGAATTGTATGATTTCCAACGGAAATATTTTGACGAATCGCCCTTCGGGAAACAGATATTCCAACATTTGGGAAATGGTTTGGAAATTATCCCCAAGCTCGAAAAAACCTTCGATTTGGTTTTCATTGATGCCGATAAAAACAACTATCCGAACTATTTGGAACTCATCATTCCGAAGCTAAAAAAGGGCTCGGTAATATTGAGCGACAATGTATTGTGGAGCGGGAAAATTGTGGAGGATGTGAAGGAAGATGACCAGGACACAAAAGCGCTTCTTCACTATAATAAAATGTTGAACGAGCACCCAAAGTTGGAAACTATCATATTGCCCATCCGCGATGGATTAACTATTTCACGAGTGATTTAAAATTTTCGTTTAATAGGTCCGGTAACCTCATCAACATCCTCTTTTACCTGATCTATTTGTTTCTGGAAATCTTTCGTTATATCTAAATCAATCCCTTGTTTTTCGGCGCTTTTAGTTATTTCAGATTTAATATCGTTGGTGGCATCCTTTACTTGTCGCATCGCCTTGCCCAAACCGCGAGCAATTTCGGGTATTTTGTCTGCGCCAAAAACCAAAAGCACGATGAACAGGATGAAACCTATTTCGGCACCGCTGATAAATAGAAAGATTGCATTGAAAATCATGCTGCAAATATAGTAACGAGTTATGAGTTATGGGTGATACGTACTGAGTTTTTCTGAAATCCACAATCAAAAAAAGCCCTTCTTCGATTAAATCTGAGAAAGGGCTGGTACAAAAAATTTACATATTAATCGGGGTTTGTCTTATTTTTGAATCTATCGAAAGCGCCCAGAATTTTTTGTTTTGGCCAAACATTGTTCCTAATATCAATATCGGCAGTTTCCTCCTCAGGATCGATTTCTATTTTGATGATTTCTTTTTCCGAAGCGATAACCTTTCCCACTGAGCTATCGTTCTTTCGCCATATTTCCGCTGGATACGTAAGTGTATTTGTTGTGCCATCGGCATAGGTAACTTGAGCAATAATGGGCATTGGGATGCCTCCGGGTTTTTCAAACGTAACCTCATAAAAATAGGTTGGGCGTTTTAATTTTGATCTTTCTTCCGGCGTATAATTGGCCCTTATATATTCATTTAATGTTTCGATATTTTCCAAATTAGAAGGGCGCAGGTGCTCCTCAAAATCATCGCTTCCTTCCTCCACCATATACACCAAGGGAGGCAATTCAATTTCCGAAATGCCGCGGGCGGAAATCATTTCTTTCACCTCCTTATTCATTTGGGAAGTAACAAAAAAGGTTTTTACCTCCTTGATTCCAATATCCACATAATCGGTGGTATAAAACCACGATCTCCAGAACCAGTCCAAATCTACGGCCGAAGCATCTTCCATGGTTCTAAAAAAATCCTCGGGAGTTGGGTGTTTGAACATCCATCGGTTTGCATAGGTTTTAAAAGCGAAGTCGAAAAGTTCGCGCCCCATGATGGTTTCTCGGAGAATGTTTAGGGCCGTGGCAGGTTTTGCATAGGCGTTGGCGCCAAAATTATAAGTATTCAATCCTTTGGTCATTATTGGAGCCAGCTGGCTTTGGTCGCCCGCCATATAATCTACAATATTCTTGGCCGGACCGCGCCGAGAAGGATATTTTTTGTTGGGCGCGATGGCATCGGGATAGGCCTCGCCAAAATCCTGTTCGGCTACAAATTGGGTAAAAGTGTTCAATCCTTCATCCATCCAGGTCCATTGGCGCTCATCGCTGTTTACGATCATTGGAAAATAATTATGGCCCACCTCGTGGATAATCACGCTTATCATTCCAAATTTGGTCCTTTCGCTAATGCTTCCATCTTTTTCGGGGCGACCGTGGTTCCAACAAATCATGGGGTATTCCATCCCTTGGTTTTTCGCACTTACTGAAATTGCTTTCGGGTATGGATAATCAAAAGTCATCCGAGAATAGGTTTTTAAAGTACTGGCCACTGTTCGGGTGGACCAATCTTCCCATAGCGGATTGGCTTCGGGCGGGTAGAGCGACACCGCCATAACGGAACCACTTCCCATTTTTACTGCCATCATATCCCAAATATATTTTCGGGAAGTTGCAAAGGCATAATCGCGCACGTTCTCGGCCTTAAATTTCCAGGTTCTTTTTGCCGTTGAAAAGCCTTTTGAAGCAGCTTCTGCTTCAGCTTGGGTTACGATGATGACAGGTTTGTCAAATGATTTTTTGGCGGCTTCATAGCGGTTCATCATTTCTTTGCTGAAAATTTCCTTTCTGTTTTGAAGCGCTCCGGTTGCATCCAAAATATGATCGGCGGGAACGGTAATGTTCACTTCAAAATTTCCGAAGGGTAGCGCAAATTCGTCCCTTCCCCAAAATTGGCTGTTCTGCCAGCCTTCCACATCGTTATAGACTGCCATTCTTGGGTAAAACTGCGCTATTACATAACCGCGGTTTCCATCCTCAAAAGTTTCGTACCCACTGCGGGCACGGTCCACCACGTGGTCGTTTATATTGTACCACCATTTTATGGAGAAGACAAACTTTTCGCCCGGATTTAAAACTTTTGGCATATCTATCCGCATCATGGTTTGGTTGATGGTGTGGGCCAAGGGGTTGCCCTTAGCGTCCTTTACTTCCAAAATATTAAAACCGCCATCAAATTCATTTTCCATATAGGTTTTTACAAAGTTGTCCGCCATCCCTGCCGGGGCCAGACTTGTTGGCTCAATCAACGGCGATTTGGAATCTGGGGCGCGCTTGTTCTGATCCAGTTGTACCCAAAGAAATTCAAGCTTATCCGGCGAATTGTTGGTGTAGGTAATGGTTTCAAATCCCAAGATTTTTTTCTTCTGGTCGTCCAATTCAATGTTCATTACATAATCTGCCTGTTGCTGATAATAGTTGGGGCCTGGGGCACCACTTGCCGTCCGGAACATATTTGGAGTGGAAAATTCCTCATACATCTGCTTGAAGCGATTGGTGTTGTAATGTCCAGGTTCGCGTTTTTCCGGAATTTCCGTTTCCTGTGCCCGGAGATCAGCGGAACCAAACAAAAGGAAAGCTAAAAAAAGGAAGTTTACTATTTTCATTGTAGGGTTTGGGTTTCGTTTTTTTATGGAATGTGGCTCACAAATAGCTTTTAAAAATTGAGAACACCGGCCGGTTCCTCTGGGTCCAAGATCAAACTTTTTCTATTATTGGCGGTTTTTAAATGGATAATATTCTGTTGTTCCGGAAAAATTTCCATCAAAATTTTGTTCTCTATTGCAATGGTTTTTAGGGAAGTTATAGGTTCCACCTCCAAATAGGCCACCACCATATCAGTCTCATATTCCTTTCCAAGATAACGGAGCTGGGTATTTTTTCCGTTTACTTTTATTTTTAAATTTTGAAGGATGTATTGCTTCAAATCGTTGTCGGCCGTTTCCGTTTCTTTGCTCGTGGCCAGTGAAATATCCTGACCGAAGCGCTCCCGTAGTGCCACCTCTATATCGTCAATAAAAATTTTGGTGATTATTTGAAGGGAATTTTTCTCCTTTACATATTCAATCTTGGTAATGCTTACATAAAATTTATGTGTGGGAACTGCGGAAATTAGTGGAAACGCGAGCAGTACAAGAAAAATGCTTAAAAATTTCATGAATATATTTTGAAGCTACGAAAGGATGAGACGCTTTCAATCGATTAAAGTTACAAATAATAAATGGCATATTCCCAAAATTGGCGTTGGCCAAAACTTTAGCATTCCTTTAAAACGCTATGAATGGTGCCCAATTTTTTAAATTTAAAAATTTTAAGAAGGCGGTTCAGCGATACCAAGCAAAACCGAACATTTTGCGGTTCCTTCATTAATTTGGCTCCCTTCTGCATCCTACTCCTTAAATAGCCAATCGCATCATTTTTGAAGCAAATTCTTTAACAAATCGGCACACTATGTTTAAATTTACAGTTTTTAAATCAATTCATGAGTAAAAAGGAAATAAAGGGATTCCCGCCCGTTCGGCGAATGATAATAGCAAGCACCAGCACCGTTTACGGCGGCGAATATCTCGATTATTTACTGGATGAAATGGCCCAACTTTTTAAAGATTCCGAAGAAGTAATCTTCATCCCCTACGCCCGTCCCGGTGGCATCACCCACGACGAATACACCGAAAAAGCAGCAAAGGCATTCCATAAAATTGGAAAAAAATTGATTGGCTTGCACACATTTAAAAATCCCGTGGAAGCGTTACAAAATGCAAAAGGAGCTTTTACGGGTGGCGGAAATACCTTTGTTTTGGTAAACGCGCTTTACCGTTTGGAACTGATGCAACCGCTCCGCGAAGCCATTTTTAACGGCCTGCCCTATTTGGGAACGAGCGCCGGCAGCAATATTTGTGGCGTTTCCATGCAAACCACCAACGATATGCCCATTGTGTATCCGCCTTCTTTCAAAACCTTGGGAGCCATTCCCTTCAACCTAAATCCGCATTATTTGGATCCCGACCCCAACAGCAAGCACATGGGCGAAACCCGCGAAACCAGAATTGCGGAATTCCACACACAAAATACCGTACCGGTAGTTGGGCTTCGCGAAGGCAGTTGGCTACGTGTGAATGGAGATGAAATTATTCTGAAAGGTAAATTAAAAGCCCGTGTTTTTGAGCAAGGAAAAGAGCCGTATGAAATTGAAAGCGGCGCATTTCTGAATTCAAAATTCTGAATTCAAAATTTATTATGGTACTTTTAAATCGTCACTATATTTTACAATGAATCGCAACGAATTTATTAAAATTTCGGGCCTTGCGGGATTCGGTTTGGCTGTTTTTCCGCAGTTTTCTTTCAATAATTTTTCAGAAGAATTCACCCGAAACCAATTGATCGGGAAGGGAAATCCAGATATTATCGGCGATAGCTACACTTCCAAAATGCACAAAACCGCAAAGGAAGCATTTTTACGGATGAAAGCCGAAGCCGCAAAAGAGCATATCAATATTGAAGTGGTTTCAGCCTACCGAAGTTTCCAGCGGCAAAAGGAAATTTTTGAAGGGAAATACAAAAAATTCACTTCCGAAGGACTTACGCCCGAAAAGGCAATTGAAAAAATAATTGAATATTCCACCATTCCCGGTACTTCGCGCCATCATTGGGGAACGGATCTCGACATTATTGACGCCAACGCTCCGCGGCCCTCAAATGTGTTGATGCCGGAAAATTTCCACGGAAACGGCCCGTACTGCAAACTGAAAATGTGGCTGAACGAAAATGCCGCGAAGTTTGATTTTTACGAAGTTTATACTGACAATGGCAACCGAAAAGGCTTTAAATATGAACCATGGCATTTCAGTTATGCGCCCGTTTCCATCCTGATGTTGAAAGCATACCAAGAAAAAATAGACGTAAAACAGATGCTTTCCGAAGAAAAAATAATGGGCAACGAGCACTTTTCCGAAGCCTTTATTTTAAAATATGTGAAAGAGAATATTTCGGATATCAATCCTTTACTAAAATGAAATTGAATTCGAAATCGAAATTGAATTATAAAGAAATTACAAGATGCCAAACTTCAAGCTTAAAACCTTCAACTTGAAACTTTTCCAATGAACAAAAAAGTAATTTTAATGATACTCGACGGTTGGGGAATTACGCAAGATCCCGCAGTTTCTGCCATTGCGCAGGCAAATACCCCGTTTATTGATTCGCTCTATAAAAACTATCCGCACGCCCAATTACGCACCGATGGTATGAATGTAGGCCTACCGGACGGCCAGATGGGCAACAGTGAGGTTGGCCACATGAACCTCGGCGCTGGAAGAATTGTATATCAAGATCTTGCCAAAATAAATAGAGCCGTGGCAAGCGGCAGTTTGAAAAAGGAACCCGAACTGGAAAAAGCTTTCAATCACGCTATGGTCCACAATAAAAAGGTACATTTTTTGGGCCTTGTTTCCAACGGGGGCGTACATTCACACATAGACCATTTAAAAGGATTACTTTCTGCCGCACACGACTATGGTATAAAAGATATGTATGTTCACGCCTTTACCGATGGCCGCGATGTGGATCCACATTCAGGAATTGGTTTTATTGCTGAATTAGAAACCCATTTGGCAAAAACGGGAGGAAAATTGGCATCGATTATTGGGCGTTACTATGCCATGGACCGCGACAAACGTTGGGAACGCGTTAAAAAAGCATACGATTTGTTGCGCTTCGGAATTGGAAAACCATCCCAAAATGCCGTAAAAAGTATTGAAGAAAATTATGCGGAAGGCATTTCCGATGAATTCATTGAACCCATCGTGATGACTACCTCCGAAGGTAAACCCGTTGCGACCCTTGAAAAGGATGATGTGGTTATTTTCTTTAATTTCAGGACCGACCGTGGGCGGCAACTTACCGAGGTGTTGACACAAAAGAATTACGAAGGTTTTGGAATGAAAACCTTGCCGCTTTATTTTGTGACGCTCACCAATTATGACGATTCCTTTGGAAATATCCACGTGGTTTACAACAAGGAAAATCTGCACGACACCCTGGGTGAAATTTTGGAAAAAAACGGAAAAAAACAAATACGCATTGCTGAAACCGAGAAATATCCGCACGTAACGTTTTTCTTTTCCGGGGGAAGGGAAATTGCATTTGAAGGCGAAAAAAGGATTCTTTGTCCGTCGCCAAAAGTGGCCACATACGATTTAAAACCCGAAATGAGCGCCTATGACCTCCGCGATATGATTTTGCCCGAAATTGAAAACGAAACGGCCGATTTTATCTGTTTAAATTTTGCAAACCCCGATATGGTAGGTCATACCGGTGTTTTTGAAGCGGCAGTAAAAGCCTGCGAAACAGTGGATAAATGCGCAAAAGCCATTGTTGAAAAAGCGCTGGAAAGTCATTACACAACCATAATTATCGCCGACCACGGCAACAGCGAAACGATGCGAAATCCCGATGGAACGCCCCACACCGCGCACACTACCAATCCCGTTCCAATAATAATTGTGGATGATGAAATCAACACGGTGAACAACGGCATTTTGAGCGATATTGCCCCAACAATCCTAAAAATTATGGGAATTGATAAACCCGAAGTTATGACGCAACATTCCCTAATTTAAAATTTTATGAAAAAACTATTTATAATCCTTTTGCCAACCCTTTTAATCGCCTGCAATTCTTCAAAAGAAAAATATAAATTGAACAAAAACACCTCGAAAGAAATGATTTCAGAATCCCAAAGCCTCGGAACAGCGGAAAAAATAAACGACACCGTTCCCTATGAAGAAACCGTAATACTGTTGGGAAAGGCCAACCGGAAAGGCTTGCAAATGGATGCTTTTAAGGAATGGTTTACCACTGGTTATGAAGATTATAAAGTGGATTCAGAAACTTTGGAACAGTTGAAACCTCTTTTAAAAGACGTAAATATCACCATTTTTATGGGCACTTGGTGCGAAGACAGCCAACGCGAAACGCCACACTTTTATAAGATTTTGGATGAAGCAAATTTCAATGAATCAAAGCTCACTTTGATTACCGTTTCTGATGAAAAAACCACGCCGCAAGGCTTTGAGGACGGAAAAAATATTACAAACGTTCCGACTTTTATTTTCCAAAAAAACGAAAAGGAATTGGGCCGAATCGTGGAATACCCTATTGAAAGCCTTGAAAAAGATATGTTTGCCATTTTAAGCGGAAAGGAATACAAACACGCATACGCCGAATAAAACTTTAGCAACGGGATAATTCTTCGTAAATTTGCCGCCTTGAAAAATGACGATGCTAAAAGAAACCCTTACCATAGCGGTAGATTTTGATGGAACCATCGTGGAAGACGAATATCCCCGCATTGGCAGGCCCATTATTTTTGCTTTTGACACCTTAAAAAAACTACAGCTGGAGGGTCATCGGCTCATTTTGTGGACCTATCGAAAAGGGCGGGCATTAGAGGAAGCTGTAAAATTCTGTGAAGCAAACGGCGTAATTTTTTATGCGGTAAACCAAAGCTTTCCTGAAGAAGAATTCGATATATCCCATAGCCGAAAAATCCACGCCGATGTATTTATAGACGACCGCAACATTGGCGGCCTAAAAAGCTGGGGCGAGATTTACCAACAGTTGGTGGGCGAACCCGCACCCGCTAATCCTAAAACACAGAAAAAAGGGTTCTTTTCCTTTTTAAAATAGCCGTATGATAATTCCAAAAACAAGAGAAGAAATAGAATTGATGCGCGAGAGCGCTTTGGTAGTGTCCCGCACCTTGGGAATGCTTGCCAAGGAAGTAAAACCGGGCATCACCACCAATAAACTCAATAAAATGGCTGAGGATTACATCCGCAGCCAGGACGCCATTCCCGGCTTTTTGGGCTTGTATGATTGTCCATCAACGTTGTTAACCAGTGTTAACGATGCGGTGGTGCACGGTCTGCCCACAGACGTTCCGCTCAAGGAAGGAGATATTGTGGCTATTGACTGTGGCGCCATAAAAAACGGGTTTTATGGCGACCACGCCTATACGTTCGAGGTGGGCGAAGTGGCCTCGGACCTGAAAAAACTACTTAAGATTACCAAAGAGTCTTTGTATATAGGCATCCGTGAATTTAGATCGGGAAATCGCGTGGGTGATGTAGGCTATGCCATTCAAAACTACTGCGAGGCACAAGGCTATGGCGTGGTGCGCGAATTGGTAGGCCATGGACTGGGACGGAAAATGCACGAAGACCCTGAAATGCCAAACTACGGGCGTCGCGGAAAGGGCAAAAAGTTCATTGAAGGAATGACCATTGCTTTAGAGCCGATGATCAATATGGGAACCCACCGGGTAAAACAATTAAGTGATGGCTGGACCATCGTTACGCAGGACGGGCAACCCAGCGCCCACTTTGAGCACAACATTGCACTGGTGAACGGTAAACCCGAATTGCTGTCCACCTTTGCCTATATATATGAAGCCTTGGGTATCGTGAGCGATGAGGAAAAGGAGTTTCGGGAAAAGGAATTCGTTCTATAAAATTGATGTTCGCGGCTTGTTCAAAAAAATATTAAATACCATCCCCAGACCGCTGCTCATACGTTTGAGCATTCTTGCCAGGCCTATCCTCGCTTTTCTTTTAAGAGGAAATAACTACACAGACCCCATTGATGGAAGGTCCTATCGAAAATTTCTTCCCTATGGTTATGAAACCGTTCGGGAGAACGTACTTTCGCCGGGAACCCTTTCGCTGGAACGGCACCGGTTATTTTGGCTTTATCTTAAAAATGAAACCGGTTTTTTTACCGAAAATTTAAAAGTCCTTCATTTTGCGCCAGAACAGGCATTTTTCAAACGGTTTCGCGGACTTAAAAACCTGGAGTACATTACTACCGATCTCAATTCGCCTATGGCCGATGTAAAGGCAGACATTTGCCAGTTGCCTTTTAAAAATGATGAATTCAATTTTATTATCTGCAATCATGTTTTGGAACATATTCCGGATGACACCAAGGCAATGCAGGAAATTTATCGCGTACTGGCGCCAGGCGGCACTGCAATTCTACAGGTTCCCTACAAGGCAGATTTAAGGAATACCTTTGAGGACAACAGCATTACCGATCCGAAAGAGCGCGCAAAAATTTTCGGGCAGTACGATCACGTTCGGGTTTACGGGATGGATTTTTTCACAAAACTGGCGCAAATTGGTTTTCAGGTTGAAGCCGTAGATTATACTAAAACACTATCATCTGAAGCCATTGAAAAGTACCGCTTGCCACAAGGCGAACTTATTCCAGTTGGTCGAAAGTCAATTTCCTAAACGTTTTTTAAAACCATCGGTTATAAAAATTTGGTGGTTGTTCAGCGAATCATT
Source organism: Aequorivita sp. (assembly GCA_048265145.1). Classification (GTDB taxonomy): domain Bacteria; phylum Bacteroidota; class Bacteroidia; order Flavobacteriales; family Flavobacteriaceae; genus Aequorivita. The sequence continues at coordinate 39,600 of JBLXCF010000004.1, read as the reverse complement.
AAACGTTAAATAGGCCTCAATATCCGGAAGGTTTTTCAGCAATTTTTTGGATTTTTCCAAGCCCAACGCCATAAACGAGGTTGCGTATGCATCGGCCAGACCACAGGTAGGGGCGATAACTGTGGCACTTGTAACATCACTCATTTCTGCGGAACCCGTCAAGGGGTTTAAGGTGTGGACGAATTTTTTCCCCGTAAGGGAATCTATCCTAAACTTGCGATAGTTCCCTGAGGAAGCCATCCCCACATTTATTAATTCTACGGTGGCTTCGAAACTTCGGTCCTCCAGTTTGGAATCTACGGCCTCGATACCGACCACCCAAGGTTGATTTTTTTGAAGATTTTTTCCCTTCGCTAGAATTTCTCCACCCAATTCAATTAAGTAATCCCTTACGCCTTTCGATTCCAAATACCGGCCCAGACAGTCAATTCCAAAGCCTTTTGCCACTGCGTTAAAGTCAAAGTAAATCTCCGGATATACTTTGCGAACAGTACCATCCTCATTGATTTTCACTTTCTGAAAACCTACAAATTTCATCAGCGAATCCAGCGCAGCGCTATCAATATTTTTTAAGGGCTTCACATCTCCAAACCCATAAGCGTTCCTCAAAACGCCAATGGTAGGGTCAAAATAACCCTCAGTTCTTGCGTTCACTTCCTTTGAAATTTCAAACACCTCCATAAATATGGAATCCACCACTACGGTGGAGTCGCCTTGGTTTATTTTTGAAATATCACTGTCGGGAATGTAGGTACTCACGGAATGGTTTACCGCGGCAATTACTGAATCCAAACCTTTTTTGAAATCGATATCCCTATCGGAATAAAACTGAATATTGTAGGTTGTCCCAAAAGCATCACCCTGCATATAAACCAGTTCTGAATGATTTTCGTTACAGGATATGAAGATGAATATGGCTGCAATGGAGAAGTACTTAAGCATACTTTAAATTTTTGCCACAAAGGTCGAAAAGTTTTTTGTCCGAAGCTATGGGTTTGGCCAAAATTAGCACAACGCCTTTTTATTAAATTTAGAAATTTTAATCTGGTTTCAGCGTATTTCCTGCAGCCCTTTATAAACCATTGTATACTCTTCATCCTTTAAAACCGGTTTTCCATAATCGCTGCCATGGCCCAGTCCAACGCCGGCATAGAATGTTTTGGCCTCAAATTTGGCTGCGTGTTCCTTTATGGTCTGCATAAAAATGGGGTCGTAAGCATTGGCATCCTGAGGAAAGGAAATTGCCCGAACTATGATAAAATGTAAAGTTTTATTCTTTAGGGCCACAAACTGAGGATCTCTCTTCAATTTGGAGTTTACACCCAGAAATTCATAGCCTTCCGCTTCCAGCTGTTTGCCAACAATGTTCATTGCCAGGTTGTGGAGCTCCTGTTTGGTAAGTTTTTCGCCCATTTCTGAAATGCAATTTTGTGTTTATTAGTCCCTATAAAAAAACCCATTCCAAAAAATGTTTAGAATGGGTTGTAAGACTATGGAAATTGGATTAATTGTATATTTTGGTTTCGCCCAGAACAGCGTGCTGTGAATTTTTGGCGCTGTTGTCCGCCTTTACCACCATAACCACAAAGCTAAGGTTGTTGGAATTATATTCTGCGGGCACCGTAAACGTATAGGTTTTTTTATACTCCTGAAATGCCACCGTTTCCGGAATCGGGTCGCCGAAAAGGTTGGACAGCGAATTGCGCAAGGCATCATTATGGACAAAATCTACAATGGGGTTGCCGGCTCCATAATAAGGACTTTCCGGATTCAGGTCAAAATAATTAACTTGGTCTGCAAGTATGCCGCTTTCCAACAAATAAACCACCAATTTATCGCCGGGCTCCGAACCGTTTCTGTACATAACCTTGGCATCCACAGAGAGGGTGGCGCCGTTTATCTGTGAACTGATGGCGATGGAAAGATCCGTTTCCAGACCTGCAATGGCGGTGACCACGCCATAATCATAAATTAAGGAAGATGGCGGGGTAGCGTTCCATTTTGTGGTTCGGTTTAACTGTGTTTGCGGAAAACTATCGGGAACATCAAATTCTGCTTGAAGATCATCAATCTGCGCAAAGTCCATGGGATCCGGGGGGCCAATGGAACTTTCGTGAATGGCAACCACGGATACGTGATCGGTCAACACTTTTACAGAGTCTATTGCCACCAAAGCTTTTAGGCAATAGCCACACCAGGTTCCTGTGTAATCCTCCAACACCACATTTCTTTTAGGAATGTAAACGGTAAAGGATTTTTCTGGGGTAGTATAAATTTCGCCATTGCTTTCATATTGGGCATAAACCGTGTAGTTCCCCTCTGTTGCAGAGGAATATGTAAAGCCTGAGATGGCGGTTCCGTTCACGAAGAATGTTGCTTCAGCGGCCGTATCTTCGCCATTGGAGTTCAGCAAGCCAAAGGTAATGGTCTGATTGTTCATGGCTCGTGAAACGTCAAGGGTCAAAGCCCGCTCGGTTTCTCCAAGAACCTCAAAACTGAGTTTGTTGCTTGTAATATTTTCGTAAACCGCTTTCACCTCAAAGCTCCCCGTTGCTGAAAACGTATAGGAAGAACCTTGGATTTCATTATCGTTTACATATAGTTTGGCCGCAGCTGTATAGTTTTCACCATCGCTACCAGTAACTGAAAAATTCACCAACTGGTCAATGGTCAAAATTTCCAGTTCATTGGAACCGGCATCGCTGGAAAGCGTAATGGTCAGATCTTCTGTGGGTCCCACCAATGGATCTTCCTTTTTGCTACAGCCCAAAATGGCTACGAAGAGAAAAAGTACTGAAAACGTTAAAAAGGGATTTAATTTCATACCAATAATATGTTAAAAAAGAATGGGCTAATATAAAGCAATTATAAAAAAAGGCACGGTTTTAGAATGTTAAAAACCCGAACTTTCGGCAATACAAATTTAAGTTTTTATTAAAAATGACTTAATATTGCCTACGCTTTTATTAATCTTAAAAATTTTTCGGATGAAAAAACTACTCCCCTTTCTGCTGGCGCTAATAACCTTGGGCGCTTTGGCACAAAATGATTTACCCAAAGTTGATTTGACCACCCTGGACGGTACACCCATCAATTCCAACGATTTATCAACCGACAACAATGTGGTGGTAATCTCTCTTTGGGCAACTTGGTGCGTTCCTTGCATCAAAGAACTGGATGCAATCAGCGAAATTTATCCGGATTGGCAAGAAGAGACCAATGTTAAATTGTATGCGGTCTCCATAGACGACAGTCGGGGCGTAAAGCGGGTAAAACCCATGGTAAACGGTAAGGGATGGGATTACACGGTACTCTTGGACACCAACAATGATTTTAAACGTGCCGTGGGCGCCGCAACCGTACCTTTGACACTTTTGGTAAAAAACAATCAAATTGTTTACAGACATTCGGGCTACAGTCCGGGGGCGGAAAATGCACTTTATGAAAAGATAAAAGAATTTTCAGCAGCCAATTAATACAAACTTTCCAACCAAACTTTTATAATGAAAAAACTTATCCTTGTTGCCCTATTTTTTGTGGGCACCGTTTCGTTCTCGCAAGAGAATGGCTACTTTTTTGGGGGTCTTGAATCCAATTCACAATGGCTAATGCCTGATGACGAAATTGGGTTTGATGCTCCGGAAGATCGCTTCCGTTCCAACAATTATCTCCAGCTTAACTATGCGCTCGGCAAATTTACCGCCGGCGTACAATACGAAGCCTATCTGCCCACAGTGCTGTTGGGATATTCGGACACTTGGGAAAACCAGAACGGGATCGGCACCTACTATCTGAATTTCAAAAATGAAACCCTGGATATTACTGGGGGTTATTTTTATGAACAATTCGGAAGCGGACTGATCCTTCGGACTTGGGAAGACCGTCAACTGGGAATCAACAATGCGCTCAAGGGATTGCGCGTAAAATTTACCCCTATCAACGAAGTTCAATTAACGGGAATTTATGGCCAAATTCGAAATGGTTTTGATGTTTCTGAAGGAGTTATGCAGGGTATTGATGCCAATGTTGACTTGAGCAGTCTGCTTAAGGTTGATGTGGTAGACCTAAAGCTTGGCGCCAGTTACGTGGGCCGCTATCAAAACAACGGATCCAATGATTCCATACCCTCAACCGTAAATGCCTATGGAGGGAGATTGGACTTTGTGGTCAAGAATTTCTACGGAGGTATTGAAGCCATCACCAAGGACCCCGATGTAATTGTGACAGAAGAAGTTGTTTCCTCTCCTCAATTATTCGATGGCACGGCCCTACAGGTTAATTTAGGGTATGCCCAAAAGGGACTTGGAATTAATTCAACCTTTCGCAGATTGGAAAACTTCAGTTTTTATGCAGACCGATATGCAGAAGGAAACGTATACAACGAACAGATCGTAAACTATGTTCCTGCATTAACAAAACAGCACGATTATTTGTTATCCAACATTTATGTTTACAACGCCCAGCCACGGTTGCTCTTCAGTGAGGCCGAAAAGAAAAGAGCTGGCGAGGTGGGCGGCCAGGTGGACGTTTTTTATTCCTTCCCAAAGGAATCTGTCTTGGGTAAGGTGGGGACCAAATTAGCCGGAAATTTTTCCTATTGGGCGGGGCTCGATGCTACATTTAATTCAGAAGATCAAACCTATGAAGCTAAATTTATTGGAGATGGCCCAAGATATTTCCGCGACTTAAATATTGAAGTGAAAAACCGATGGTCCTCCAAATGGAGTTCGGTGGCCACTTTTCAAGACGTAATTATTGACAAGGGCGTTACCGAAGGTGGACCCTTGGGCGAGCAGGGAGACATCCGAGCACAGATCGCCGTGGTGGAAGGTACGCGAAAATTTGAAGGCGGAAAGGCTCTTAGAATGGAGTTGCAACATTTATGGATTGATAAAAGCCGAAAAAATGTAGATGATAAAAATTGGGCTGCCGGGGTTTTGGAGTATAGTTTTAACCCGTCATTTACTTTGTATGCAGCAGATGCCTGGAATTACGAAGGTGAAGGAGAAATACATTATTACAGTTTTGGCGGAAGCTACACCAAAGGCCCTGCCCGTTTTGCGCTAAATTATGGACGCCAGCGCGGAGGATTGATATGTGTAGGCGGGGTTTGCAGATTTGTTCCAACAAACACAGGTCTTACCGCGAATCTTGTTGTTACTTTTTAACGAAAAACATTCCCAAAAAAAAGTGCCCCGAAACGTCCGGGGCACTTTTTTTTATTGAAGGGGAATGGCTATTTTACGATTATTTTGGTAGTCTGTGTAGCGCCTTTCTCATTGCTGAATTTAACAATATAGGCTTGTGCACTTAAGTCACCCATATTGACCGATTGTTTTCCAGTTTCAAAATGAGCTTGTTTAACAACACTTCCTTGCAGATTGTAGATAATCATGTTTACGGGTTCATTTACCGTTAAAACCATTTCATTGGAGATCACGGTAGATTGAATACTTAAATTCACCTTTGCGTTTTCGTTAACACCTATCATGGATGGATCATAGCGATAGGTAAAAGTTAAAGGCGTTCCGATTTCGGTTACACCATCTGCTTCATACTGGTGAAACGCAAAGATATAGTCAAGCACATCGGTTCCGTTTCCTGGGTCCGCATTTAAAAAATGGTTTCCCTGCCCGGTTGTTTGGCCCACTTCAATAGGGAAAACCTCTGGAGCGGTCGGAATGGTGAAGCCCACGCTAAGGTCTGTATAACATTGCTGGGCATAGCAAAGTTCAAAAAACTCGCCGGTTGCGTTTACGGCATCTACAAATTCTATTCGTGTATAAATGGTCTCAGAGGGGTTATCGTTGGTAACGAAAAATTCCCAATTGGCGGAAGTATTGTATCCATATTCCCCAAACTCCAGTACATCGCCGTTATTTAGTTCCACACCATTAATGTCTCTCACCGTATATTGCGCCGATGCAATAGCCACAGAACCAACGATTGCTAATAAAAGTAATTTGAATTTCATTTTCTTGATTTTTAGGATTAATGTTTTAAAAAAGTTTCTAAGTGTTACAAAAGTAGCGATAAAATTTAATAAATTAATCTTCCATGAACTTTCAATTTTCGTAATTTAACATTTGCCATCACATTTATAACCATTTAAAAATTAAGTCAATAGAATTGTATTGAATTTTATGGCAACCATAATAAATTAACTTTTAAACAAAAAATATTACAGTACTGATGTCTATTTTTTATTTTAAAAAAGTAAATTTGTTACAATACAATATGTAAACCTCAAAATTTAATGAATATGTTTAAAAAATTACCCTTCGCCTTTTTTGTTTCATTGTTTGTTGGCGCTCTGCAAGCCCAAACAATTGTCTCAACCTCCCCGGAAGACCAGAATGTGGTTCTTGAGGAATTTACTGGCATTCATTGCGTATATTGCCCCCAAGGCCACGCCATTGCCAAGAACATCCAAGATGCCAATCCAGATAGGGTTTCCCTAATCAACATTCACGTTGGCAGCTATGCGAATCCCGGTCCGGGAGAACCGGATTTTAGGACCCCTTATGGTTCAGCCATTGTGGGACAATCGGGACTTACCGGTTATCCTGCAGGAACCATTAACCGCCACGTGTTTCCCGGCAGGGAGAACACTCCTGGCAAAACTGCAATGTATAGAAACTTTTGGACCATTTCCGCGAATGAAACCATGGCCAAACCATCGCCGGTAAATGTTGGTATTGAGGCCATTATTGACGTTTCCACCAATGTACTTACGGTACACGTTGAAGCCTACTACACTGCCAATAGCCCCCAAGCCACCAACATGCTCAATGTGGCTTTATTACAAAACAACACCAAAGGACCGCAAGTAGGCGGAAATATGTGTGACGAATACAACCACATGCATCGTTTGGTAGAAATGATAACCGGCCAATGGGGAGAACAAATAACTACTACCACGAGTGGCACTTTTGTGGACAGAACCTATACCTATCCAATTCCCGCTGACTACAACAACATTCCAGTAGAGCTAGCCGATTTGGAAGTAGTTGCTTTTATGGCTGAATCTCATCAGGAAATTTATTCAGGCAATAGGGCGTATCCTTCCTTTAATGGGTTTGCACATGCCAATGATGCCAATGTTCGCTATGTAGTTGATTTCGAAAATCCGTGTGCAAATTATTTGGCGCCGCAGGTAAATGTCCAAAATTTGGGATCGAACACGCTCTCCTCATTAACTTTTGAATATTCCGTGAACGGAGGCACCCCCGAAGTATATAACTGGAGTGGCAGCATTGCGCCTATGTATAATCAAACCATTGATCTTCCTGCTATGCGATTTAACATAGAAGCTACAAATACCTTAACGGTTTCCACTTCCAGCGACGATGACAACACAAACAACGCAACCTCGGCCTCTTTTGACAAAGCTTATGATGCCACCACTACCGTAAACATGGAGCTCCACACAGACCAGTATGGAAGCGAATGCAGATGGAACGTTACCGATTTTGACGGCAACATTATATACAGTGGCGGTCCATACGGCGCTAACCAAACGATTAATGAAACCTTTAACTTGCCAGCAAATTGCTACACCTTTAATATTATTGACACCTATGGTGATGGTGGCGGACCTGTAACGTTAACCGATACGGATGCAAACAATACAGTTATTTTCCAAACAGATGGAAATTTCGGCTGTGGCGACACCATAAAATTTTCTACTGACGGATTTGTTCTTGGCACTTCAGAAAATCAACTGGATGCCATTTCGCTTTATCCAAATCCATCTTCAAATGTCGTTAATGTTTTAAACGCCGAAAATGCTGACATCCAAATTTTTAATGTTCTGGGAAAATTGGTACTTTCAAAAGAAAACTTAACCCGCAATGCCCAGATTAATGTTTCGGAATTGCAGACGGGAACCTATTTTGTGAAGATTTCGAAAGAAAGCCAGAGCACAACCAAAAGACTTGTAGTAGCGAGACAATAGGAATTTTTTCAATCTTTTTCTTTAGTAAAAAACCTCGAATTATTCGGGGTTTTTTTTGGCAATGCGCACAACTTTTTCAGAATTCGAAATTATCCACCAAAATTTAACATTATCTGGCCTAAAAACTGACAATGAATTTGTTATAATGAATCATAAAAAACTACATTTGTAACCAACCCTAACAATATAATATTTAAAAATTAAAATTATGTTTAAAAAACTACCCCTTAGTTTGGTTGCTGCAGCTTTTGTCTTTTCCAGTTATGGGCAAACCATTGTTTCGACATCGCCACAAGATCAAAATGTTGTTCTTGAGGAATTTACAGGAATCCATTGTCAATTTTGTCCAGATGGGCATGCCAAAGCAAAGGCCATCCAAGATGCAAATCCAGATCGCGTTTCGTTGATAAACATTCACCAAGGTGGCTACGCGGTTCCAAGCGGCAACGAACCCGATTTTAGAACACCTTATGGCAACGCCATCGTTGCCCAATCTTACTCCGGAACTGGTTTTGGATATCCGTCCGGCACTGTAAACCGACACGTTTTCCCCGGCCGTTCCATGGCCACCGGCGGTGGTACCGCAATGTCTAGAACCTATTGGAGTATCTCTTCGAATGAAACCCTTGCCATAGGCTCGGTCGTAAACGTTGGCGTTGAAGCATCCATCGATGTAAACACGAATGTCTTAACGGTTCACGTAGAGGCCTATTACACCGGAAATAGCCCAGAAGCGACCAATTTATTGAATGTGGCCTTGCTTCAGAACAACACCTTAGGTCCACAAACCGGGGGTGGACAGGGAAATAACTATGTCCACATGCACCGTTTGGTGGAATTGATTACTGGCCAATGGGGCGAAGTGATCAACACTACCACAGCAGGAACTTTTGTAGATAGAACGTACACCTACACCATTCCGGCTGCGTACAACAACGTGCCTACCGAACTTGCGGATATGGAGGTTGTGGCCTTTATTAGCAATACCCAACAGGAAATTCCCAGTGGAAACCGCGCCTATCCAACCTATACCGGGCTTACACACGCGAACGACGCCAATATTCGTTCGATAACCGAGATTCCTGAAACCTGTAACACAACCCTCGCTCCAGAAATCAGTGTCCAGAATTTAGGACAAGATCCTATCACGGCCCTGGCTATTGAATATATTATTAATGGAACATCACACACTTATAACTGGACCGGTAACATTATGTCGCTACACAGTGAAACCATCGAACTGCCAGAGGTTGCCTACAATCTTTTAGAAAACAACTCCCTGGAAGTAAAACTGCCGAATGATGACAACAACACCAACAACACAGCTTCAACCACATTTGATAGAGCGCCAAATGGAACACGCCTGGTAACTATGGAGCTCCAAATTGACAATTTTGGAAGCCAAACCAGATGGTACGTTTATGATTCTAATGGTACTGCTATTTATAATGGCGGACCCTACCCAAATAACAACCCACAGCTCATTGTGGAAACCTTTGATTTACCGAACGATTGCTACGTTTTCAGAATTTTGGATACTTCGAGCAATGGTGGTGGTGAAATTACACTTACGGATAGTCTTGGCAACGAACTTTACCATACCAATGGAAATTATGGCAACGGCGAAAGGTCGCCCTTTTCCAGCAATGGACAATTGGGCGTAAATCAAAATTTGTTTGAAAATGTTAGCCTCTATCCAAATCCCGCAACGGCTACCATTCACATTAAAAATGCCGAAAATGCCAATGTGCAGGTATATGATGTTTTGGGCAAAATGATCCTGTCCAAAAATAACATATCGATGGATGCCGAACTGAATGTTGCCCAACTTCAGGCAGGAACTTATTTTATGAAAATTTCAAAGGATAATCTTGTAACCACCAAGAAATTTGTAGTGGTAAAATAGCCAGCGCTTATCCAAATATTATAAAGCCCCGATTTGATCGGGGTTTTTTTTTCGGCTCCGTCTGTAGCTGTGGGCGGCAAACTTCTCTAAAAAATTAAACATCTATGAAATATTCCGTTGAAAACGAAAGACCCATCTTCCAAGATCATTATAAAATCATGGAGGCCCAAGTTTCCTACGAATCGTTTGATGGGTCTTCTATCACGACCCGGAGACTTGCCTTTGAAAGGGGCGATTCTGTTGCGATACTTTTGGTGGAAAAAGAAACCGAGAGCGTTTTGCTTACCAACCAATTTCGGTATCCAACCTGCAAGCAAAACGAAGGCTGGCTATTGGAAATACCCGCCGGTTCACTTGAAAAAGACGAAAAACCCACCCAATGTATAAAACGGGAAGTAATGGAGGAATTGGGCTACAATTTAAACCATCCGGATCTCATCTGTACCTTTTATGTGTCTCCGGGCGCGTCAACCGAACGTATTTTTTTGTTTTACGGCGAGGTTTCAGAAAAAGATAGAATTGGCAAGGGCGGTGGAAATACACATGAACATGAGGACATAGCCCTTGTAAAAATTCCAGTTTCGGAAATTTCAATGGAAATTCCGAAGCTGAAGGATGCCAAAACGATTCTCGCACTGCAATGGCTGCTACTGAAGAATAGAAGTTGAATGAAGGCCAAAGCCCCACGAATTCACTTTACTTTTGAAAGAAAAATTAAGATGTATATTTTAAAGGTAGGTGGACAACGCTCTTGGTTTCAAAAAAATCCTCGTCAAAATAATCCCGGAGCGCAAAAACCGTTGCTTCGGGAAAATTCTTTAACTCCTCGGCCAAATCGCCTCCTTTTAGATATAGAATACCATTTTTTCTTTCGTGAAGATTTTTTTTGGCAATTTTTCCTTCCACCCAGTGTACAAAGGTTTCCATTTGGGCCACCGCTCGGCTTACGATGAAATCATATTTGCCCGCAATGGTTTCCACGCGGGCGTTGGTGACTTTTACATTTTGAAGTTTCAAACCTTCCACCACTTCCGCTACTACCTTTATTTTTTTCCCAATGCTATCTACCAAATGAAAGTTTACTTCCGGATAGAGAATAGCAAGCGGGATTCCTGGAAAACCTCCCCCGGTACCAACATCAAGAATCCTGGAAGCCGGAAGAAATTCCTGTATTTTGGCAATTCCGAGGGAATGGAGCACGTGGCGGAGATAGAGCTCTTCGATGTCCTTTCGGGAAACCACATTGATTTTTAAATTCCAATCCCCATAAAGCTCCTGTAGCAATGCAAATTGTTCTTTTTGATTATCAGAGAGTTGTGGAAAATATTTAGTTATCAGTTCCATAATTGAATTTAAGAGGCAAAAGTATGGTATCTTTGTGAAAATTCTGGTTTTGAACCCCAGCAATTCAACAAAAGATAATTATTTTTGTGGCTCGAGCCGTTAAAAATCTTCAGTAAAAAAATTCATTTTGACATACACCAATCTTACCTTTTCACGTGTTGATAGCGCTAAATTTTTCAGAACGCTAAACAAACGCGTAAATGATTATTTTAAGGAAAACAATATTTCACGCACGGGCAATTGGAAACTTCACCTGAAAACGGTGATTATGTTTTCCATTTACCTAACGCCCTATTTTCTGCTGCTGACCCTGCACTTACCTGGGTGGGTGCAACTTTTGTTTACGATAATCATGGGAGTTGGCATGGCTGGGGTGGGTATGAACGTGATGCACGATGCCAACCATGGCTCCTATTCTTCCAAAAAATGGGTAAATAAAATTATGGGCAGCAGTATGTATATCCTTGCCGGCAATGTGTATAACTGGCAGGTACAGCACAACGTGCTTCACCACACCTATACGAACATACACGGCCACGACGAAGATTTGGAGGCAGGCAGGATACTTCGATTTTCACAACACTCCAAATGGCATCGGTTCCATAAATTCCAGCATTGGTACAGCATTTTTTTCTATGGACTGTTAACGTTCAATTGGGTGCTCACCACAGATTTCCTTCAGACCAAAAGATACCTGGCGCGCAAACTTGCTTATGGAAAACTTCCCAAACCAGCAACACAATGGAGCATTTTGGTTATTACAAAATTGATATATCTTTCCCTATGGATTGTAATCCCCATTCTATTTTTCCATATTGTCTGGTGGAAAATTTTGTTGGGCTTTTTTATAATGCACTATGTGGCCGGTCTTATCCTTAGCGTTGTTTTCCAACTTGCCCATGTGGTGGAGGATACCGAAATTATGCTTCCCGATGAGGGCGGCACCATGAAAAATACATGGGCCATCCACCAATTGTTCACGACAATGAATTTTTCAACGAATAACCGAATCGTAAATTGGTACACCGGAGGACTCAACCATCAAGTTGAACACCACATTTTTCCGAACATAAGCCATATTCATTACAAGAATATTTCAAAAATACTAAAACGGACCACACAGGAATTTAACCTACCTTATAAGGAATACAAAACCACACGCCAGGCCATCTTGGCCCATTTCAGACATTTAAGGGAAATGGGGCTTAAACCTGCATCGGCTTAATTATTATGGACAATAGACTATCAAAACGAGTGAATGAAATGGCCACATCGGCCACCTTGGCCATGGCGGCCAAAACGAGAGAACTAAAAGAACAAGGCATAGATATTATTGGGTTAAGTCTGGGGGAGCCCGATTTTCCGGTGCCAGATTTTGTGAAAGAAGCTGCAATCCGCGCCATTGAAGAAAACTATCATTCCTACACCCCCGTGGATGGTTATGGCGATTTGAAAAAAGCCATTATTACCAAATTCAAAAGGGACAATAACCTGGAGTACAAACCATCACAAATCGTGGTTTCCACCGGCGCCAAACAATCCTTGGCCAATTTGATGATGGTTCTTTTGGATAAAGGCGATGAGGTTTTACTTCCCGCGCCCTATTGGGTTAGTTATGCAGACCAGTGCAAGGTAGCCGAAGGAGTGCCCAAAGAAATTCCCACCACCATAAAAACGGATTTTAAAGTAACCCCCGAAGCGTTGGAGGCGGCCATCACCCCCAAGACCAAAATGATCATCTATAGTTCGCCGTGCAATCCGAGCGGATCTGTATATAGCAAAAAAGAGCTTCGGAAATTGGCGGATGTTCTGGTAAAATATCCCAACATCATCGTGATTAGCGATGAAATATACGAACACATAAACTTCAGCGGAAAGCACGCTTCAATGGCGGAATTTGAGGATATGTACGACAGAACCGTGGTAGTCAACGGGGTATCCAAAGCTTTTTCCATGACCGGATGGCGTATTGGCTACATTGGCGGTCCCGAATGGATTGCACGCGCCTGCGACAAAATGCAAGGCCAAGTAACCAGCGGTGCCAATTGTATCGCGCAACGGGCCACCATTACCGCGCTTGAAAACCCGCCAAGCAAAATAAAATTCATGGTGGACGCATTTAAGAAAAGACGAAGCCTGATTTTGGATTTGCTGTCCAAAATTGAAGGTTTTAAAACCAATGAACCCGAAGGGGCATTCTATGTTTTTCCGGATATTTCCTATTTCTTCGGCAAAACGCTCCGCGGAAAAAACATCAATACCGCCTCCGATTTTTCCTTATATCTTTTGGAAGAAGCCCAAGTGGCCACCGTTACCGGCGAAGCTTTTGGCGACCCCAACTGCATCCGCCTTTCCTATGCAGCTTCCGAAGAAAACATCAGAGAGGCAATGGAACGCATAAAGGCCGCCGTTGCATCCTAAATTTCAATCTTTGCCGTATTAGGTTAAAAAACCATGAGGGCAACCTTAATTTAGTATTATTCTGTATTTTTAGACTTTTAAACCATAACCTATTAACAATTCCAAAAATGAAAACCAAAATTACCCTACTTCTACTCCTGATTTCCCTCACCTTTACGGGCCAGGCCCAGGAAAAAACGAAGGCAACGCTTGTGGGCACTGTGGCCTCCATGGTCCACGTTCCTTCCATTGCGTCGCAGACCAATCATGCCCCTGCTCGGGTAAAAGAGCAAGTAATGCAAGACGGCAGGGCCTCCAGAAACCTAATCATTCCTGGAAAAGATCCTCAAATTGAAGATGACTATTTTGTAAGAAACCCCAATAAAATGGAGCAGGTGCTCAGCGGCAGGGCTCCCACCCTGGTGTTTGATGCCGCCGCCTCAAATTCGCAGCCCACCGATCCATCCATTGGCGTAGGTCCCAACCACGCCGTGGTGGTATTCAATACCGGCTTTAGAATTTTTGATAAAAGCGGGAATCCACTAACTGGGCAAATTAGCCCCAACCCAACCATTTTCCCCAATGGCGGATGTTGTGACCTTACCATTAGTTATGATAATGCCGCAGATAGATTCGTAATGACTTTCTTGGGAAGTGGTGCACAGATCGCGGTTTCTGACGGTCCCGACCCGGTAAATGACGGTTGGTATGTTTACACCATTCCCCAAATAAATGACTATCAAAAACTTTCAGTTTGGAGTGATGGATATTACATGACGGATAATACCTCAGCTACCAATCGAATCTATGCGCTGGAGCGCAGCAAAATGCTCGCTGGCGATCCCACTGCCCAAATCATCGGCTTTCCGCTGCCAGGAATTGTAACAAGTGGATTTTATAGCCCGCAAGCCCTTAATGTGAGCAACAATAATTTACCGGCTGCCGGGGGCTTGCCCATTGTTTATTTACAAGACGATGCTTGGTCAGGCGTTTCGCAGGACCACGTTAAACTATGGACTGTGGATGTGAATTGGGCCAGCCCCGGTAGCTCCACGATTTCCGCGCCAACCGAATTGATAACCACCCCATTTATTTCAGTTTTTGACGGCGGTAGCTTCTCTAACCTCGCCCAACCCGGGGGTGGCGCGGATATCGATGCCCTTCAGGCAACCGTTATGAACCAAGCCCAATTTAGAAAATTTGGCGACCACAATTCCGCTGTCTTCAACTTTGTTGTAGATACCGATGCATCAAGCGGTGAGCTTGCAGGAATACGATGGTTCGAGTTGCGCCAAACTGCAGATGGACAGCCGTGGACCATTTTTCAAGAAGGAACCTATACCGCGCCCGATGGCAAACACGCTTGGCACGCAAGTATGATGATGGATGTTCAGGGAAATATAGGAATGGGCTATACCTCTATGGCCGGCCCCACCACTCCGAACCCAACCACAAAACGCGTTAGCTCCTATTATACCGGTCGCTATGCCAACGACCCGTTGAATACAATGACCATTTCAGAAGAACTCATTGCAGCAGGAAACGCGAACATCCCAGGTTTGCGTTTCGGCGATTACAGCAAAATAGACATCGATCCGGCAAACGATAAACAATTTTGGTTCATAAATGAATATATGAACAACGGTAGAAAAGATGTGGTGGGTGTGTTTCAGATTGCTCCAAATTTTAATAATGACTTGGGAGTTGTAAGTATAGACGCCCCAGTTACCGGAACGCTTTCTACCAGTGAGCCGGTGACCATTACCATTTTCAACTATGGCCAAAATAGCGCTTCAAACTTTCCAGTGAGCTTTCAAGTAGATGGCGGCACGGTGGTTTCTGAAACATTTACCGGAACAATTGCATCTGCCGCAACGGCACAATATACATTTACGGCAACGGCCAATTTAGGTACGGTGGGACAAACCTATTCCATTACGGCCCGAACAAATTTGGCGAACGACCAAGACACCACGAACGATTCCAGAACCAAAAGCGTTACCTATTTACCGCCCAACGACCTTGGGGTCAGTGCAATTACGGCGCCCGTTTCCGGAACCGACTTGACTGCAGCCGAGGAAATCGTGGTGACCATTAATAATTATGGTGGCGCGGCCCAATCCAATTTTGATGTATCCTATAATTTGGACGGAACGGTGGTTACCGAAGTTGTTGCGGGTCCTTTGGCCGGAAATTCTTCAACTTCTTATACCTTCAACCAAACAGGCGATTTTTCCGCACTTGGCAATTACAATTTGAGTGCCTACACCTCCCTTTCGGGCGATAGCGACCCCTCAAATGATGAAACTTCGGTGGTGATCACCAAACAAAACTGCCAACCTACTGCCAATTGTAGCTTAGGTGATGGTTTCAGATTGTTCAATGTAACAACCATCAACAATCCATCTGCCTGCGAAGGGTATGGCGATTTCACAAATTTGGTGGCAGAAATGGAGTTAGATTCCACAAACGACCTTACTGTAACCACGCAATATGGCAACCAATACGTAACGGTGTGGATAGATTTTAATGATGATTTTGTTTTCACCTCCAATGAAAAAGTGGTAAACAACTATGTAATCGCTCCCGGCCAAGGCGGCGGTACCTACACCGAAACCATGGATCTGGTTATTCCTGCGGGGGTGGCCGAAGGACAACACTTAATGCGCGCAAAATCCAATTGGAACAATCCCGTGCCCGAAGATGCGTGTGAGGAAACAAACTATGGGGAAACAGAAGATTATACAGCGCAGATCGGCACTGTAGTGGGCATTGACGAAAGCATTTTTGGTGAAAACGGATTGATGGTACTGTCGCAGGACAACAATGTTTTTGATATAAGCCTTAAAACGGTAAACTATTCCGAAGCATTAAACCTTTCGGTACACAATACCTTGGGCCAGCGTTTGCTTTACAAAAAACTTGAAAACAATGGCAATGGCTATCATTATAAATTAGATATGGGCTATGTTGCCAAAGGAGTTTACCTCATTCGAATAGGCAACAAGAAAGACGGTCGTGTGAAACGGATAATCGTGAAATAATTCGCACGCGTTTAAAATTATGGCCCGAAGCACATTTGCTTCGGGCTTTTTTTATTTATACCAACTGTAGACGGAAATTAAACCTTGTATCCATTGTGGCCGCTTCAAAAGATTTTCATAATAAAAAAATCTTCCTTTTACCCGAATTGAAGGAAATTGATTAATAAAATAAAATCGAGGGGAATTTACTGCAAACTATCTATTTCGCCAGAAAAAGGGAGTCAATAATATAAGCACCGTAAACAATTCCAATCTACCAATAAGCATCAGAAAACTGGACCACCACTTTGCGGCATCCGGCAGGTTGGAATAATTGTCAACCGGTCCCAGATCTCCCAAGGCGGGGCCGATATTTCCGAGCGTGGATGCAGCACCGCCCAGCGAAGTTTTAAAATCGAGTCCGAGCCAGGAAAACACCAATGTACCCACAATAAAAGAAAGCATATACAGAATAAAAAAGCCCAATATATTAAACACAATGGGTTGCGGTATGGCCCTTCGGTTGTATCTAACCGGCAAAATTGCGTGTGGGTGCAAGGTTCTCTTAAATTCCAGAACCCCGTTCTTAATCATTATTAGGTGGCGCATAACTTTAATGCCGCCGGCAGTGGAGCCGGCGCAACCCCCAAGAAACATCATTCCGAAAAAGAAGATGGTCAGAAAAGGGGTCCATAAGGTATAATCCGCACTCACAAATCCCGTGGTAGTAATAACGGTAAGTACTTGAAAGAGGGCGTGTCGGACAGCGCTTTCAAAAGGTCCCCAAACCATAGGATGGGCAATGGAAGAAAGGGAAACATCAGCCTGAAAATAAATGAGGAGTGCCGAAATTATTGTGAGTCCGACTACAAAAGCTGAATATAGCAGGAATTCCTCATCTTGTAATATTTTCTGGAATTTCCGTTTAAAGGCGAAATAGCTCAACACAAAATTACTTCCGGCCAAAAACATAAATGCAATAATAATGTATTGCACCAACGGATTATCATTCCAATAGGCCACGCTCGCATTTTTGGTTGAAAATCCCCCAGTACTCAATGTTGCGAGCGAATGGTTTATCGCGTCAAAGAAACTCATTCCGGCCAGTTTCAATAAAACGGTTTCCGCAAGGGTATAGCCAACATAGATCAGCCACAATCGTTTGGCAGTGTCCGTGATCCTCGGATGGAGTTTATCTCCTCCGGGCCCGGGCGCCTCGGCGGCGAAAAGTTGCATGCCGCCTATTCCCAAAAGCGGTAAAATGGCAATGGCCAAAACTATGATCCCCATTCCGCCAATCCAGTGGGTAATGCTTCGCCAGAAAAGGACACCCCGAGGGATTGCTTCAATATCCTTCAAAATGGAAGCTCCGGTGGTGGTGTAGCCGCTCATGGTTTCAAAAAACGCATTGGTAAAACTCGGAATGGCGCCAGTAAACAGATAGGGCAAGGTGCCGATTAAGGCCATAAAAATCCAACCGAAGGCAACAATAATATAGCCTTCGCGCTTCTGTATTTCCTTTCGGTGATTTTTGGTGGAAACCATAATAAGGGCCCCGACCACCACGGCCACCAAACCGGCCATCAACATTTCGTTAAAAACCCCATCGCGATAGTACCAACTCACTCCGGCGGAAAGCAACATAAAACCACCGTTCACCATCAGCAACAGGCCCATAAGGTGCGAAATGATTTTATAATTAAGTTTGGTAACGGAATTCATTATATAAAAAGCTTTTCAACCTTTCCGATGGATTGCGGCAAGCAGCACACGACGACCCTATCGCCATTTTTGATCTCAAAGTCGCCCAAGGCAATAATTCCCTTTCCGTTTCGTACCACGCCGCCAATAATGGCCGAGGTTGGAAAATCCAAATCCTTGATGCGTTTGTTGCAAACCTTGGAATGTGAATAGACGACAAACTCAAGCAATTCCGCATTCATATTGTTGAGCTTGGTCATAGCCACCACTTCGCCCCGGCGGACGTAGCGGAAAATATTATTGGCCGCCAAAAGCTTTTTGTTGATGAGCGTATCGATACCGATGGAATGTGAAAGTTGAAAATAATCCATATTTTCCACAAGCGCTATGGCCTTTTTCACTCCTTTGGATTTTGCCACCAAACAGGACATAATATTGGTCTCGCTATTGCCGGTTACCGAAATAAAAGCATCCATATCTTCAATAGATTCCTCGGTCAACAGATCTACATTTCGGCCGTCGCCATTGATTACCAGACAGCCGGGAATATCATCGGCTATTTCGAATGCCTTGTCCTTGCTGCTTTCAATTAGTTTTACGTTGAAACGGTTTTTGCATAGATCCTTCGCCGTTTTATAGCCGATTTTGCTTCCGCCCAAAATCATTACATTCTTTATTTCCTGCTTGCTCTTGCCCGAGAGTTTAAAAATTTGGTCGTCGCCTTTTCCCACCGTGGTAAAATATACCTGGTCGCCTTCCTTAAATTGGGTGTCGCCACGCGGAATAATCGTGTATTGGGTTCCAAAGCGTTGCAGGGCAATGGGAACGAACTGCAATTCCGGATAGATCTTGGCCATTTCCTTAACCGATTTGCCCACAAAGGCCGAGGTGCGCGAAAGGCTAAGGCCGATCATGGTCAGGGCGCCGTTCTCAAATTCATAACTTTCGTTAAAGGCGCTTTGGCTGAGCAGCAATTCAATTTCATTTGAGGCCAACGATTCTGGCGATATTAGTTCGTCAATTCCAAATTTCGAAAAGCCCACTTCGTCCTTGCCGTCAATAAATTCGGTATTCGAGATTCGCGCAATGGTGCGTTTTGCGCCCAACTGTTTGGCTAGTACGCACACCGTAATATTGGTCGTTTCGCTTGAGGTTACCGCTATGACCAAATCCGTCTCGTCCACCCGGGCATCTTTTAAAACCGAAATAGAGGTGGAATCTCCGCGCACCACGCGAATGTCCAGATTGGTATCGGCATGGGCTAGGGCCTCTCGATTGGTGTCGATCAGCGTAATGTTCTGCGATTCAAAAGACAACAATTTTGCGAGGTGAAACCCAACTTCCCCAGCACCAGCAATGATAATTTTCATCGAGCTTTTCTTTAATGCTTAAAAACGAACTGTGCAAAGATATAGAAATATTGCCCAGGTAGCTAGGTCGGGCTTCGTACCGACATATAATGAATTTTGAATTCGATTTTCCTTTCACTAAAAAACAGTAGTTTTGCAGGCACAATTTTTTATGGAAAAGAAAGTAACCCCTTATAAAGACTCTTCCGAAGGAAAAAAGAAACAGGTAGAGCGAATGTTCGATACCATTTCTAAAAATTACGACGGCCTCAACCGTGTGATTTCCTTGGGCGCTGACGTAAAGTGGCGAAAGAAGGTTATAAAAATGGTGGCGGACAAAAATCCGCAATCCATTCTCGACATTGCCACCGGCACCGGCGATCTGGCCATTCAGTTTGCCGAAAAAACGGCAGCCACAAAAATTGTTGGGCTCGACCTTTCCGAAGGGATGCTTTCCGTAGCGCACAAAAAGGTTACGGGTACGCCCATTTCAAAAAAAATTGAATTTATACAAGCAGATTCGGAGGCACTTCCCTTTGCCGCGGATACTTTCGACGCTATTACAGTGTCCTTCGGAATCCGGAATTTCGAGAATTTGGAACAAGGCCTGTCCGAAATTTATCGCGTTCTAAAAAAAGGGGGCATTTTTGTTATTTTGGAAACTTCGGTACCCACAAAATTTCCTTTTAAGCAGGGTTATAACTTCTATTCAAAAAATGTGCTGCCGCTGGTGGGCAAATTGTTCTCCAAGGACAAGGTGGCCTACACCTATTTAAGCGAAAGCGCCTCCGTTTTTCCCCACGGAGAGGCGCTCAACAATATTTTGCGCAAAATCGGGTTTAATGAAGTAATAAACAATCCGCAAACTTTTGGGGTGGCCACCATCTATAAAGCCACAAAATAATTTATGAAGAAACTACTTTTTGTCCTTACTATTCTATGCATTGCGAACAGCGCACAAGCGCAATGGTTCTTTAATAAGGAACGATTGGCCAATTTGGAGAACTTCGACAAAAAACGATTTAGCTGGGGGTATTATTTGGGCTTCAACAGTTATGATTTCAAGATAGATTACGTAAATCAATATGCCGAGGAAAACGCCGAAATTCAATCAGAGCGCTCCACTGGGTTTAACGTGGGGCTTATTGGCGATATGCGCATCAACCAATACCTCAACCTGCGCTTGGAACCAGGATTATATTTCACCCAGCGGGACCTTACGTTTCCAGGGTTTACCGAACCGAAGGATTATCTGCGCGAAGTGAAATCTACCTATATCCACGTGCCACTGCTACTTAAGGTTTCCACAAAACGACTCAATAATATTAAACCGTTCATTGTTGGCGGGGTTTCCACCTCCATCAATCTATCCAGCAATGAAAATAACCCCGAGGATAATGAAGAAGGAAGGTTCCGGATGACTAAGAGTACCAATTATTATGAGCTCGGTTTTGGGATTGACCTCTATCTGTACTACTTTAAATTTACCCCTTCCATCCGTGGGGTGTTTGCGATGGGCAACGAATTGGTGCCCGATGACGATCCCAACAGCCCGTGGACGGGAAATATTGATAATCTTGCAACGCGGGGCATTTTCGTCAATTTTACCTTTCAGTAAATCTTCGGAACTCGCTTAAGAGAATTGCGGTGGCAGTGGCAACGTTCAGGCTTTCGGTTTTTTGGATTTTTCCAAAACGGGGAATGCCTATGCGGTTTGGAATAGTTTCCAGTATTTCATTGGAAATACCGTTTGCCTCATTTCCCATAACCAATATGCCCTCGGCCGGCAATTGCTGTGAGTACACATTTTTACCGTCCATTGCCGCTCCAAAAACCGGCAAGTGGGAGTTTTTCAAAAATTCCCTCAAAGGAATATAATGCAAGTGTACACGCGCCAAAGAGCCCATTGTTGCCTGCACCACTTTCGGGTTAAAACAGTCCACCGTATCTTCGGAACACACCAAATGGCGAACGCCGAACCAATCGCAAAGCCTGATGATGGTGCCGAGGTTTCCGGGGTCGCGCACGGCATCCAAAGCAACGATCAAATCTTGTTGCTCCAACGGTTTGGGGGTGGGAATTTCAAAGAGTGCCAAGGCCGTGTTGGCCGTTTTCAGAGAACTGATTTTTTTGAGTTCCGCCTCGGAAACCAAAAAGTGGTTTTCAGCAACTACATCTTCGGGACTGGTGGAAAAAAGGGCGTGAAGTTTAAGGCCTTCGTCTTGCAGCTCGGCAATTATTTTTGGCCCTTCTGCCACAAAAAGGCCGTTTTGCTCGCGGTACTTTTTTTGTTGAAGGCCCGTTATAAATTTTGTTTGACTTTTGCTGATCAAAATATAGTATTTTTGAACTTGAATAAAAACACACCCTTGAAGCGCGACCTCACAAAAATATCACTATTTACAGTATTAATCAGTTTGTTTTTTTCGTGTGATGCTGTAAAACGTGTTCCCGAAGGAAAATATTTGCTTACCGAAAACACTATTTTGGTAGATAGCGTGGAAACCAAAGACGCGGGAGTGTATAGCCAGCTGGCGCAAAAACCCAATCCGTCCATTCCGCTTATAGGGGTTCCGTTGGGGCTGCACATTTATAATTTGGCCGATCCACAACCCGATTCCACTTATTATAAATGGCTCCACAAAAACCCGAAACGCGAGGAGCGCCTCATTCGCCTTTTCTCCAAAAAACAAGTGGATCAAATTGATAGCAGTTATGTGGGCTTTAATAAATGGCTGCAGAAATCGGGAGACGCGCCTGTAATTATTAGCGAAGCGCGCATCGATAAATCGGTGGACCGGCTGAAACGGTGGTATGCAAGCTATGGCTATTTCAACGATGAAGTGGACTACACCATAATTCCAAGCGAAAAGAAGAAAAAAAGGGCCGAAATAGTCTATAAAGTGAAAAGGCATCAGCCCTATTTTATTGGCGATTCCATTGCCGAAAAAATTAGCTCGCCTGCGATTGATTCCCTTTTTCAGCTTAAAAAAGACAATTCGTTTATCAAACCCGGAAAGCAATATGCCGCAACCGATTTTGTAAATGAACGCGACCGGTTGACTATTTTATTCCGAAATTCAGGTTTCTACCATTTTGAACAGGAATATGTAGGCTTTGAAGCAGACACCGTAAACACCGGACACAAAGCAGACATTACCTATATAATTCCAGACCGAAAAATTACCGAAGGCGATAGCACCCGCACCGTTCCCTTTAAGGTGCATACCATTAACGAGGTTCGCATTGTTACGGACTATAGCTATGAAAACAGAAATAAGCAGTTTCAGGATTCCATCAGCTTTAATGGATATAAAATTTACAGTTATGGAAAAATGCGGTTTCGGCCCAAGGCCATTACTTCCGCCATTTCCATAACCCCCGGCACTATTTTTAAGGACATAGACAGAACCCTGACCTACAACCAATTGAGCGATTTGCGCATTTTTAAATACCCAAACATCAGTTATAACGAAATAGCCACAGACACAACGGGAAAACTTTTGAATTCCACCATTTTATTGACCCCGCGCGACCGGTTTACCCTTGGGGTAGATTTTGATGCCTTTACATCCACCATTCAACAGTTCGGTATCAGTTTTAGCGGAAGCATGACTTTTAGGAATATTTTTCGGGGTGCGGAAATTCTGGAAGTTTCGGGCCGGGGAAGTTTAGGTTCTTCAAAGGACGCAGCCGATAGGGAAAGCAAATTTTTCAATATTTCAGAATTTGGGGGCGATGTTAAATTAACCTTCCCACGCATTCTTTTTCCCATTAAAACCGAAAAAATCATCCCTAAATATATGTCCCCAACCACCAGCGTTAGTTTTGGATATAGCGTCCAGAATAATATTGGGTTGGACCGGCAGACTTCAAACGCCATATTCAATTATCGGTGGAAGCCATCAAAAATATTGACCTATCAGGTAGATTTGTTCAATCTTCAATTTGTTAGGAACTTGAACCCTGAAAATTATTTCAATGTTTATAAAAGTTCCTATTCCATTTTGAATGGAATTGCGCGCGATCTTGACTACACCTTCAACAATCCCGGAGCCAATCCATTTTTGGAGGTTCCCACGGAAACTGATCAATTTATAAACGACGTCCTCAGCGGAGAAATTTATGCCACTCCCGCTACCTACAGAGAGGTGCTGAGCATATACGAACGCCAGCTGAGGCTGAGCGAGAACAATCTCATTTTCGCCTCCAACGTAACGATGACCCGCGACACCCGTGAGAATTTGAACGACAATAATTTTTCGCGCCTTCGCATTAAGTTGGAATCGGCCGGAAATTTGCTGTCGGGTATTTCCAGTCTGGCAGGTCTTTCCAAAAATGAGCAAGATAATTATGAAATCCTCGGAATTGCCTATTCACAATATGGCAAAGTGGAGGCGGAATATATTAAGCATTGGGAATTGGACCGAAAAAACAGCATAGCGATTCGTGCCTTCGGTGGAATCGCCATTCCCTATGGCAACAGCAACAACATTCCCTTCACCCGAAGTTATTTTGCGGGAGGCACCAACGACAATCGCGGATGGCGAGCCTATGACTTGGGCCCTGGAAGCAGCGGCAGCGTGCTCGATTTTAACGACGCAAACTTCAAGCTGGCGCTTAACGCGGAATATAGATATACCATTCTGGGCGATTTGAAAGGTGCGTTTTTCGTGGATGCAGGAAACATTTGGAACGTGCTGGATGATGTGGACATCCCGGCCTTCCGCTTTGATGGCATTGCCGATTTAAAGGAAACTGCAGTAGCTTCCGGATTCGGACTTCGGTATGATTTCGGTTTTTTCGTGTTCCGTTTTGACATTGGCTTCAAAACCCACGACCCCGGAAGACCCGTGGGCGAACGCTGGTTTAAGGATTACAATTTTGCCCATGCGGTTTATAACATCGGAATTAACTATCCCTTCTAAACCATTAAAATTTGTTATTTTTGTCCAAAGCTGAAGTGTACCTTTTTGGAAGGTTTATGAAAGCAACCACAACCAATGACGGTTTAAAAACGCAAAAAAAATATCCCATACATTATGAGTCACGGAATTAAACCCGGAGTAGCCACGGGAAAGGAAGTTCAGAAAATCCATCAGTTCGCAAAACAAAAAGGTTTTGCCATGCCAGCCGTAAATGTTGTGGGTTCCAACAGCGTGAATGCCGTTCTGGAAACCGCCGCGGCTTTGAACGCGCCGGTAATCATCCAATTTTCCAACGGCGGTGCGCATTTCAATGCGGGCAAAGGACTTTCCAACGAAAACGAAAAAGCGGCCATCGCCGGAGGCGTTGCGGGCGCAAAACATATACACGAACTGGCAAGGGCATACGGCGCCACGGTAATTCTGCATACAGACCACTGCGCAAAAAAATTGCTTCCGTGGATAGACGGCTTGCTGGACGCAGGCGAAAAACACTATAAGGAAACCGGAAAACCGCTTTACAGCTCGCATATGATAGACCTTTCCGAAGAACCTATTGAAGAGAATATTGAAATCTGCAAAAAATATTTGAAACGCATGAGCCAAATGGGAATGACCCTTGAAATTGAATTGGGCATCACCGGCGGTGAGGAAGATGGCGTGGACAATACCGGGGTCGATTCCTCTAAACTCTACACCCAGCCCGAGGAGGTGGCCTATGCCTATGAAGAACTTTCAAAGATTAGCGACCAGTTCACCATAGCCGCGGCCTTTGGAAACGTTCACGGCGTTTATAAGCCCGGAAACGTAAAACTGACTCCCGTAATTCTGAAAAATTCACAGGAATTTGTGCAGAAAAAATTTGGCACCAGCCCCAACCCAATCGATTTTGTTTTCCACGGCGGAAGCGGTTCTACGGTAGAAGAAATTCGGGAGGCCATCAGTTACGGTGTTATCAAAATGAACATAGATACCGATATGCAATTTGCCTTTACCGAAGGGGTGCGCGATTATATGGTGAACAACCTAAACTACTTGAAGACCCAAATAGGCAATCCCGAAGGCGAGGATTTACCAAACAAAAAATACTACGATCCGCGAAAATGGCTTCGCGATGGCGAAATTACCTTCAAAAAAAGATTGGAAAAAGCCTTTGAAGATCTGAACAACGTGAACACACTTTAATTTTTCAGGAACGAGTTGAACAATCAAAATTGCAAACAATTAACCGGAATTCATAATTCTGAATTCGCAATTCAAAATTAATATGCCTTGGTTTAAAAGAACGAAAAAGGGGATCCAGACCCCTACTGAAGAAAAAAAGGACGTCCCAAAGGGATTGTGGTATAAATCGCCCACCGGAAAAATTGTGGACAGCGATGAACTGGAACGCAATTTTTACGTTAGCCCCGAAGATGGCTATCACGTAAGGATAGGCAGCAAAGAATATTTTGAAATACTTTTTGATGACAACAAATTCAAAGAGCTCGACAAAAATCTTAGTTCACAGGATACCTTAAAATTCGAGGATAAAAAGAAATATACCGAACGACTGAAAGAGGCCCAGGACAAAACCGGCTTAAAGGATGCCATCCGTTGTGCCGTTGGAAAATCGATGGGCGCAGATTTGGTGGTGGCCTGTATGGATTTCAGTTTTATTGGTGGCTCGATGGGTAGCGTCGTGGGCGAAAAAATTGCGCGGGCAGCCGATTATTCCCTGAAAAAGAAAATTCCGCTGCTAATAATCTCAAAAAGCGGAGGCGCGCGAATGATGGAAGCGGCCCTGTCACTAATGCAGCTCGCAAAAACCAGTGTGAAGCTTGCGCAATTGAGCGATGCGGGCATTCCCTATATTTCGCTATGTACAGATCCCACCACGGGCGGAACCACGGCATCTTTCGCGATGCTTGGCGACATAAACATTAGCGAACCCGGCGCGTTGATCGGTTTTGCGGGTCCGCGGGTGGTTCGCGACACTACCGGCAAGGAATTGCCCGAGGGTTTCCAAACCGCAGAATTTGTTTTGGAACACGGTTTCCTTGATTTTATAACCCATCGCCGCGACCTAAAAAGAAAGATAAACTTATATCTCGATCTGGTTCTGAACAGGCCGCTTCGTGAAAAATCTGCATAAAAAAAAGCTGCCTTGTTCTGGCAGCTTTCTTTTTTTGAAGCGCAATCAATTCATTGTGAATGGATATTCTTCGCCATTATAGATAAATACTGCCTGATTGTCGCAGGAACCATCGCCAAAATCAATGGCAGCGGTCAATCCGTCTTGTGCCACTTCCAATCGGCCGGCCACAATCCATTGGCAGGCAGTTGTAAAAACCAAAGGTTCGGTTACTTCCCCACTTCGTTCGAAGCCATTGGTGAATTGGGTTTGCCAATTTCCGGTTACGTGATATACGTTGTCCATCCAAGTGCCCGAACCAACACCCTCAACCCATTCGGATATTCGGGTTCCAACCCGCGTTCCGGTGACTGAATTATTGGGAAAACTGACAGTAATATTTTCGTTCACGGTAGATTGCGGATTACCGTTCTGGTTTGCTATTTCATAAAGAATGGTGCCCCCGCCCCCAACGTCATTGCCGTTAAAAACAAAATCCTGGAAGGAATAAGTTACCGTATAAGTGCCGCTAACCAACGGACCGTACTCCAACAATATTTTACCGGAAACCACATTTCCGTTGTTCAGCGTACAGGTTTCGCCAAAATCCAGGAGTATGGTAAAGACATTTCCCTCGACGCCTACAGTAATTTCAGTACAATCCGGAAACAGCGATAATTGGTTCAAGCCGCGGCCTTGGGTTTCGTTTTCAACAAATGCCTGTTCCATAATGGAGAAGGTGCCTTCGGAAACATTGTCCATTTTTGCCGCGCGGGAGGAGTCTTCAGAATTAAAATTGTATTCCTCAGAAGTATTGGTTTCTTCTTTATCACAACTTGTAAAGAAGAAGATTCCAACACAAAAAAATCCTACGATCCATCTAATTGGGAGGTTTTTCATAGAGCTTAATGTTTAGGGGTTAGGACTACATAACGTTAAAAATGTACATTTCAATATAAACTGGAGGAAATATTTAACATCAAAAACTGCTAAATCGAATTCCATTTTGTATTTTTGCGCCCTTGATTATCAAAATGGTAATCAGTACATAAAAATCATTTTAATAATATTGGCATGTATTTATCACAAGAAGTAAAAGAAAAAATTTTTGAAAAACACGGTAAGTCAAAGACCGACACTGGTTCTGCAGAAGGGCAGATCGCTTTGTTTACGCACCGTATTGAGCATTTAACAAACCACCTAAAAAACAACCACAAGGATTACAACACAGAACGTTCTTTGGTGAAAATGGTAGGTAAGCGCAGGGCTTTGTTGGATTATCTTATGAAGAAAGACATCCTTCGTTACCGTGCAATTGTTAAGGAATTAGGATTACGAAAGTAATATTCGAAAGGGCTCTAACGAGCCTTTTTTATTTTTTTTAATTATTTTTTATGTTTCGGAAGGCAATCCGGAACAAACAGAAAAGCTACCCTTAGGTTTTTCATTGGTCAAATCACAACAACACAACAAACCGCGGCTGAGACACAGTCGTTGACCATTTTTAACCGTGCGTTTTTTGCGCACAAAATGAAAAACACATGATACCTAAAGTATTTAAAGAGGTTATTGACCTCGGGGATGGACGTGAAATTTCCATCGAGACCGGAAAATTGGCAAAACAGGCCCACGGCTCCGTTGTTGTTCAATCCGGAAAATGTATGTTGCTTTGCACCGTTGTTTCAAACTATGAGCAAAGCCCGGTCGATTTTCTGCCGCTAACGGTGGACTATCGCGAAAAATTTGCCGCTTCGGGACGTTACCCCGGCGGGTTCTTTAAAAGAGAAGCAAGACCCAGCGATGGGGAAGTGTTGACTATGCGATTGGTGGACCGCGTTTTGCGCCCGCTTTTCCCAAAAGATTATCACGCCGAAACCCAAGTAATGATCCAATTGATGAGCCACGATGAAGATGTTATGCCAGACGCCATGGCAGGATTGGCGGCCTCTGCGGCCATCCAGCTTTCTGACATTCCTTTTGAGTGCCCCATTTCTGAGGTGCGCGTTGGAAGGGTAAATGGCGAATTGATCATCAACCCCACCCGCGCCCAATTATTGGAGAGCGACATCGATATGGTTATCGGTGCTTC
The DNA here is from genome assembly GCA_048265145.1 of Aequorivita sp. Classification (GTDB taxonomy): domain Bacteria; phylum Bacteroidota; class Bacteroidia; order Flavobacteriales; family Flavobacteriaceae; genus Aequorivita. The sequence continues at coordinate 10,793 of JBLXCF010000004.1, read as the reverse complement.
CGAGGAATCAGTGATGATGGTTGAAGGGGAAATGAAAGAAATTTCAGAAGAAGAAATGGTGGAGGCCATCAAGTTTGCCCACGATGCCATCAAAGACCAAATTGCTGCCCAAGTGAAATTGGCGCAGGCCGTAGGCAAGAAAGAAACCCGCGAATTTGAAACGGCGGCCGAAGACGAAGCCCTTGAAAAGAAAATCCGCGACCTTGTTTATGATAAAGTGTACGAGGTCGCCAAAAGAGGCTCCTCAAAACACGAACGCGGGATGCATTTTTCCGAAATTAAGGAAGAAGTAAAATCACATTTTTCCGAGGAAGAGCTAGAGGCAAACGCCGTTCTGATTTCAAAATACACCAACAAATCAGAAAAAGCAGCCATTCGTGACTTGGTGTTGAACGAGGGACTTCGACTTGACGGAAGGAAAACGACAGATATCCGACCCATTTGGTGCGAAGTGGATTATCTTCCCTCCACCCACGGATCTGCCATTTTTACCCGAGGGGAAACACAGGCATTGGCAACAGTTACTTTGGGAACATCCCGTGAAGCAAACGTTATAGACATGCCATCTTTTGAAGGCGAGGAAACCTTTTATCTTCATTACAACTTCCCTCCTTTCTCCACCGGTGAGGCTCGCCCAATTCGAGGCACTTCCCGTAGAGAGGTTGGGCACGGAAACTTGGCGCAGCGCGCTTTGAAAGGAATGATCCCCGAAGATTGCCCATACACCGTTCGGGTGGTTTCAGAAGTTTTGGAATCTAACGGTTCTTCATCCATGGCAACTGTTTGTAGCGGAACTATGGCCTTAATGGATGCCGGGGTTCAATTGAAAAAACCCGTTTCAGGTATTGCTATGGGACTGATTTCCGATAGTGAAACCGGAAAATACGCAGTGCTTTCCGATATTTTGGGCGATGAGGATCACTTGGGCGATATGGACTTTAAAGTTACCGGTACCGAAGATGGCATTACAGCGTGCCAGATGGACATTAAAGTGAAGGGACTTTCCTATGAGATTTTGGTAAAGGCTTTGAAACAGGCTGCGGAAGGAAGACTCCACATTTTGGGGAAATTAACCGAAACCATTTCAGCTCCGAATGCAGAGGTGAAGGCACACGCGCCAAAAATTATTTACACCTCCATTCCCGAGGATCTTATTGGAGCCTTTATAGGACCCGGCGGAAAACACATTCAGGAACTTCAAAAGAGAACAAAAACCACTATTGTGGTTAGCGAAGCCGATGGAAAGGGTATTATTGAAATTTTGGGTACCGACCAAAACGGCATCGATGATGTGCTGAAGGCTGTGGAATCCTTAGTGTTCAAGCCAGAGGTTGGCAGCATCTATGAAGTAAAAGTCATCAAAATGCTCGATTTTGGCGCAGTGGTAGAATATACCGAAGCACCCGGAAACGAGATTTTGCTGCACGTTTCCGAACTCGCTTGGGAGCGCACCGAAAACGTGAGCGACGTTGTGAACATGGGCGATGTTTTTGATGTGAAATATATGGGAATTGACCCGCGCACCAAAAAGGAACGCGTTTCGCGAAAAGCCATTCTTCCAAAACCGGAAGGTTTCCAGGAGCGTCCCCCACGCGATGACAAGCGCAACGGCGGGCGCGACAACCGAAACCGCGACAACCGTGGCCGCGACAATCGCGACCGTGATAGAAAGAGAGATTAATTCTGAGTTCAGAATTATGGATTATGAAAACGCCTTTAGCAATAGAGGCGTTTTTTTATTCTGTGCACCATCCTTCCTAGCACCATTTCAATACAAGTAGAATTCGTTTTTAAATAAAAATTAAAACTTTTGTAACCTTTTCTGGGTTTGTTACGTATAATGAATTACACAAGTTTTAAACCTTAATCTACAGGACAAACCTTAAATGAGACAACTTAAAATCACAAAGCAGGTTACCAATCGGGAAACTGCTTCCTTAGACAAGTACCTTCAGGAAATTGGAAAAGTTGACTTAATCACCGCAGACGAAGAAGTAGAATTGGCACAGCGGATAAAAGCGGGTGACCAGCGCGCTTTGGAAAAATTGACCAAGGCCAACCTTCGTTTCGTAGTTTCGGTGGCAAAGCAATACCAAAACCAAGGGCTTACCCTTCCCGACCTTATCAATGAAGGAAATCTTGGCCTTATTAAAGCCGCACAGCGTTTTGACGAAACCCGTGGTTTTAAATTTATTTCGTATGCCGTTTGGTGGATCCGCCAGTCCATTCTGCAAGCCTTGGCTGAACAATCTCGTATTGTTCGTCTGCCATTGAACAAGATTGGAAGTATCAACAAGATCAACAAAATGTACGCTTATTTGGAACAGGCCAACGAGCGGCCGCCTTCCGCCGAAGAGATCGCAAAAGAGCTGGACATGACCATTAACGACGTAAAAGAGTCGATGAAAAACTCTGGCCGCCACGTTTCCATGGACGCTCCGCTTGTGGAGGGAGAGGATAGTAACCTATACGATGTTTTGCGAAGTGGCGAAAGTCCAAATCCAGACCGTACCCTTTTGCACGAATCGCTAAGGACTGAAATTGAAAGGGCTCTGGAAACATTGACTCCACGGGAAGCCGATGTTATCCGTCTTTACTTTGGTCTTGGCGACCAGCACCCAATGACCTTGGAGGAAATTGGCGAAACTTTTGATCTTACCCGCGAACGTGTACGCCAAATAAAGGAAAAAGCAATCCGAAGATTGAAGCACACTTCAAGAAGCAAAATATTGATGACCTATTTGGGATAGCTTCGACTGCGCTCAGCTACCGAGCTTTGACGGGTGGTCATTGAGCGGAGCCGAAATGGACCCATAACGATAACTTACAGTATCAGTTTTTCAGCCAGTCTGAAAAAATACTGTTCGTTTTTTGATTGATGAATGACCCTCGGCTGATTACCGGGGGTTTTTTCTATCTTTACAGAAAAAATGAGCCACACCATCTGCTATATCAGCAATCAAAAGGAACAGCTTTCGGAACCGGATCTCCACGCACTTTTCAATTATATTTTAAAAAATAACCCACCCCGCGAGATCACCGGAATCCTTCTGTTCAACAACGGAATTTTTCTCCAAGTTTTGGAAGGCGAAAAAGAGGTGTTGAAAATTCTGTATAAAAGCATTAAGGCAGATAAAAGACATCATAAAATTCTAACTATTTTCAACCAACCTATTGAGAAACGAATTTTTAGCGACTATAACGCTGGCTTTAGCATCCTTAAAAGCAAAAGAGATTTAAAAAACCTAAACGGCTATTTGTCTCTTTTCGAAGAAAAGGAAAAATATCCCTCCAACGTTCAAGAGCTTTTGAAACCATTTTTACTTTAGATTATGAAAAATACCATTCTTGCCCCCTCCATTCTCGCCGCCGATTTCGCAAATCTTCAACGCGACATTGAAATGGTAAACAAAAGTGAAGCAGATTGGTTCCACTTAGATGTGATGGATGGGGTGTTTGTACCCAATATTTCCTTCGGTATGCCCGTGATTAAAAGTATTGCTGCGCATGCCAAAAAACCATTGGATGTCCATTTAATGATCGTGGACCCCGACCGTTACATCAAGACTTTTGCGGAACTGGGAGCGAATGTGCTGTCGGTCCATTTTGAAGCCTGCCAGCACTTGCACCGCACGCTTCAATATATAAAATCTGAAGGCATGAAGGCTGGTGTGGCCATAAATCCTCATACAAATGTTTCTTTGTTGGAAGATACCATTCAAGATATAGATTTGGTGTGCATGATGAGTGTTAACCCTGGATTTGGGGGCCAAAGTTTTATTGAAAACACCTATAAGAAAATAAAGCAGCTCCGAAAGCTTATTGAAGCCAATGGGGCCCAAACCAAAATTGAGATTGACGGTGGGGTAACCAACAAAAACGCGAGAGAGCTTGTGGCGGCTGGAGCCGATGTGCTGGTGGCGGGCAGTTATGTTTTTGGTGCCAGCAACCCCACAAAGACCATTCAAGATTTAAAAGAAATTGTAAAATAGTGCCCAAAATGCTACCTATTTCCCCTCCGGAAAAACTCTTTGATGTGTTGATTATTGGCGCAGGCCCCATCGGGATAGCGTGTGCGCTTGAATGTAAGAAGAAAAATCTGCATTACATTGTGGTAGAAAAAGGAACCCTTACCAACTCGCTGTACAATTATCCGCTCAACATGCGCTTTTTTTCTACTTCGCAAAAACTTGAAATCGACAACATTCCATTTATTAGCCAAAATCCAAAACCCACGCGAAATGAAGCTTTGGAATATTATCGCCGCGTGGCCCTTTCAAACGATCTTTATATTAATCTATATGAAAGAATTATAACTGCGGAAAATGAGGGGCGATTTTTTAGAATTAATTCCAACAAACAGACCTATTTTGCCAAAAACATAATTATTAGTACCGGATTCTACGACATTCCGAATACACTGAACGTTCCGGGGGAGGAATTGCCCAAGGTAATCCATTATTACAAAGAGGCACATCCCTTCGTATTACGGCGGGTTGTTGTGGTTGGCGCAAGCAATTCCGCAGTGGATGCAGCTCTCGAAATTTGGCGCAAGGGCGGCGAGGTTACCATGGTTGTTCGCGGTCCGGAAATTGGCGAGCGCGTGAAATATTGGGTAAAACCCGATATCGAAAATAGAATAAAGGAAGGTAGCATTACAGCCTATTTTAATTCCAAAATAGAACGAATAACAGAAAGTCAAGTCGTCATCCAAACGGAAAACGGCAAAATTGTTTTACAAAACGATTTTGTAGTTGCGATGACGGGGTATAGACCTGATTTTTTATTTCTTAAGAAATTGGGGGTACGATTTTCGGCGGATCAAAACCAGATTCCAACCTATGATCCCCAAACTATGGAAACAAATGTAAAGGGGCTCTTTCTGGCGGGGGTAATTTGTGGTGGAAATGAAACCCACAAATGGTTCATCGAGAATTCGAGGATCCACGCCATCCGAATAGCCGAATACCTCGCCGGGAATCAATAATCCAAGAAATTAAAATTCAACAATATTTTTTGATGTTTGTACAATTCCGGAAGGCTGGTTTTAAATTCTTGCGGCGATTTCAAGAAATATTCCGTTAGCAGCGCCATAAATTCAAATTGATTGGCAAATGAAAAACTTTGGAAATAAGAGGTATTGCTCAATTTTTCTTTTACACCCGATTTCAGAAGATGTTTCAATATTTTTTGGAACTGGCGTGAAAAGCGCACGGAATCTGAATCATTTCCTTGGGTAGCCTCCAATTGAAGTGCGAATGCAAACCCTCGCGTTCCAATACTTGGCAATTGGCTTTGAAGATGGAATCCATTATAAAAATCCTGCCACGAAAATACGAGTACCTTTTCGGAAGGGTTAAATTCAAACTTGTGAAAATGTTGGTTTGCCTCACTATAAAACTCATTTGGAAAAACCACGATGGAATCCACCAAACCATAGCAATAATTTTTTCTTCCGAAACTTAAGGTGCAGGCGGAGCACGCTATCAAAATCTTGACCCGCTCATCTATCACAAAATTTTCCCGGCCAAAGAAACGCTTTCGTGAAACAAAAATTGCCACCCGATGGCGAAACTGTCGTTTCTGTAAGGAGGTAAGGTCGCTATAAAATTCACAGTTATTTTCAAGGAGTTGTAGTTGTGTTGCATTCAATTTTTTATAGGCAAATAGCTGCCTGAACAATGGTTTATTGAACTGGGTTGCATACCAGAATTCAAAAGCTCGGTAAAGAAAAAATAGGAAACCCATAAAAACAATGCCATACGCATATGGTATCAACCACGGGGCATCAATTTCTGTACGCATTGAAAACGGCATTGGGCTTTTGGATAATAAATGTGAAACGGAATCCAACTTGTTTTGAAAACGTTTTACAAAGCTGATTATTTCGGAAATATTTCATAATAAATATTCCAAAAAAAATCCCTGACAGGAATTGCCAGGGATTTTTGAAATGGTATCTAAATTTAAATTTTAGAAGTCGAAGGTATAAAACTTGTCCCAGAATAGTCTGGTTTCAGCAGCGTCGCCACCAATAGCAGCAGCAGCAGCAGCATAGTTGGTACCGTTAAGGGTTTGCTCCAATACTGGATACAGATATCTGGTTGGGAAACCGGATTGTGCATCAACTGGTTGAGACAAGATAGGATAATCAAGCAATCTTAAAGTATTCCATCCTGCAAAACCTCTATTGTACATAGCAATCCATTTTTGGGTTCCGATAACTTCTTTCCAAGGATCGGTTGCAGTACTTGCAGCAATTGCACTGGTATAGTCAACTTCTGGTTGTGCTAAATATCCGGCAACATCTGTAGCACCCCAATAGTCAAAAGAGGCAGTAATACCGGCTATGTAGTGACCTTCAGCGGTCCCAGGCACGGCAAAACCACGCGCAGCGGCTTCGGCCATAATAAATTCTACTTCTGCATAGTCTAAAATATCGCCAGGATTTTGTGCAGTATAGAAAATATCTCCCATGTGTGAGTGGGTTGCATAGTTTGCAGCAAAACCGATTTCGCCACCAACATAATTGGTACCATCAACAGTTTCGAAATAAACCGCCCTTCTTGGGTCATTTCTTTCGTTCATAATGTCAACAATGGTTTTACCGGCAACATAGTCGCTACGTCCGCTCAACACCAAGTCTGCGTATACAGGGTTAGTGTTTGGATCGGCAGAAAGGTAGTTGTAGGTTGCGCTGTCATCATTACTTGTGAAAACTCCAGAAGCAATAGCAGAAACGATAGCAGCTTCAGCGGCGGCAGGATCGTCATCAGAAAGCATATTACCCATTCTCAATTTAAGGGAATTTCCGAATTTTTTCCATTTGGCAACGTCGCCTTCATACAATCTTTCTTCGTTACCTTCAAAACTCGCCTTGCTTGGATCCAAAGTATTAACGGCAGCGGTTACTCTTGAGATCAAATCAAGATACACTTCTTTTCCGTCGTCATATTTTGGCAACAATTGGTTAATATCCAAAGCCTCAGAATAAGGAATGTCACCGTATGTTTCTACCAAGTTGGCATAGGCATACACACTCATAATTTCAATAATGGCCAATTTATTAGGAATTCGGCTGTTCAATTCGTCTGTAGTATATACGGTTTCAGAAATAATTTCTGAAGCGCCTTTCAGATCCTTTAAAACATCCTTGTACATTACAGACCAATGGTTGTCAGGAATACTTCTAGTTACCTGATCGTAATTGCTCTCATCCGTATAGGTAGTTTCTTGAAGATACTGGGCCCAAAGCTTGTTATTGTTTAAGTTAACGTTCTGGGTAACCATCTGGTCCACAAGATTCTTCTGCGCATTGGTAAACAAGCTCTCGCCGCTTACCTGAGAAGGGTCTTTGGTATTTTTGTTCAGATCCTCAAGGTTATCCGAACATGATACAGCGACTATGGCTGTCAATAAGATTAAAAATATTTTTTTCATTTGTTTATGAATTAAAATTGTGCTTTAATGTTGAAACCATAATCCTGTGTAGATGGCAGAGAACCAGTGGAATACCCTTGAAGGTTACCAGAACTCAAGCCAGATTCAGGATCGGCGTGTGGCAAACTCTTGTCAATGATCCAAAGGTTAGAACCTGTGAAGCTAAATGACAAACCAGTCATAAATGAATCCTTTAGGAATTTTGAAGGAAGGTTATAGGTAAGAGCAACTTCTCTCAACTTAACGTAACCTGCATCGTAAACGAAGGCAGAGTTAGGCAATCCTCTTGCATAACCGAAAGCTCCGTAACGGTCGGCACGGATACGGGTAGTGTTTACGGAACCATCAGGGTTTACACCTTGGTTGATGAATCCACCACCATCTTCAATATAATTTCTAACAGGCTGGCCTAAATCGTTGATGAAAGATGTTTCAGCATATAGACCCGTAGCCAATCCATAATATTGGTCAAGAGAGAAAATGCTTCCTCCTTTTTGGATGTCAATCAAGAAACTTAAAGATAAATCCTTGTAAGTTAAAGTGTTTGAAAGACCCATTAACCAATCAGGGTTGGTGTCACCGATTACGTTGTTAGAAGTAGCAGTTTTTATATATTGACCGTTTGAAGGGTCAACCACTCTTTGTCCATTTAGATAGGTAAAGTCGGTACCGTAAATAACACCGTAAGGTTGACCAACTTCTGCGTTAATAGTAACACCCCCTTGGAAAGAACCTAACTGTAAACTTTCGATTCCATCTTCCAATTTAATAACTTCGTTTTCGTTCTTGGTAAAGTTACCATTGAAAGTCCAGCTGAAGTTTTCAGTTTTTATTGGCATCAACATTAATGAAACCTCAAAACCTCTGTTTTCAATTTCACCAGCGTTCAAAATCTTTCCGGTATAACCAGTTGCTCTTGAAACAGGCACTGAATAGATTTGGTCCACAGAGTTTGTTTTGTAGTATGCAAAATCGAAACCAATTCTGTTATCCACAAATCTCATTTCCAAACCAGCTTCAATACTTGTGGTTTCCTCAGGCTTAAGATTTGGGTTTTTCTTTGCGTTTGCAACAGAAGTACTTGCGGCCTCAATTGGAGTGTTCACAACATAGCTATCATATAGGAAATCAAACGGAGCATCGTTACCTACTTTAGCGTAGTTTGCTCTAATTTTTCCAAAGTTCATAAAGTCAGCATTGATCAACTTGCTGAAAACGAAGCTACCGGATACAGAAGGATAGTTGTAATAGCTATTGTCAGCTGGCAGGGTTGAGGAATGGTCTCTACGAATAGTTCCATCCACGAAGAAAATTCCACCAAATCCTAAAGACGCGCTTGCGTAGATACCATCAACACCAACTTTTTCATCACGCTCCACGGGAAGCGGAAGTGGGTTTCTACTGTTCAATAGCGAGTATAGGCCAGGTACACTTAAACCACCGGCGGTAGACGCAAAGATAGATTGGTATTCGCTACGACGGATGTTTGTTCCAATCAAACCGGAAAGGTTGATGGATTCAGACAAATCTTTATTGAAATTTAAGATAAGGTCATAGTTGGTTTCAGTATTAGTAATGTTTTTTCTTGCATAACCAGAGTCAACATCACCTCGGGAAACCCCAAAGTTGGCAGGCACCGATCCGATGGCTCTGCGCTCCTCCTGAAGTTCGTTATATGTATCTGTAGATACTCTACCAGTAACATTCAACCAGCTTGCAAGTTCATAGTTTAACTCAAAGTTACCAATGAAACGGTGTCTTGAATCATTTTGGTAATTCTCATAACGGGTCCAATATGGGTTATCCCAGAATATTGGCGCTGAACCTGGGCTAGAAGTTGCAGGGTTCCAGGTTACGTTACGTTTTGTATTGAAGTAAATATCACGCTGTGCCTTCAAATCAACGTTGGTTTGCCACCATTGTTTCATGTTACCAATAATGTTGTCACTATAACCTGTGGAGTTTCTACCAACGGCCGCAGTTTTGATATAATTAGCGAAACCGCTAACAGTCAATTTATCGGTAACATCATAAGTTCCGCTAAAACTAAAGTTGTGCTTATCCAATTGTGAATTGGGCATAAGACCAGATTGGTCATATTTTGTGTAGGCCAAACGGTAAGAACCATTTTCCAATCCGTTACCGATAGCGATAGAGTTGATCAACGTAACAGGAGTTTCAAAGAACGTAATCGGTCCGTTCTCAGCATTGCGCCATGGCGTCTTTTTCAAATAGTTAGGCGAATCCGGATCGAAAGAATCCCACTGATAAACCAAGTGGCCATCAAAAGGAGCTCCGTATGAACCATCTTCTTGATAAGGCACTACTTCATCAATAATACCGTCCCCATTAATATCTTCCTCAAACCAGTATCCATCTGTACCACCATAATAGTGGCCATAACCAGCACCATAATCTTCTTGATAATCGGCAAAAGTGCTTTTATCAACAAAACCAACGGTGGCACCTGTATTAATGGTTACCCCTAAACCTTTGGATTTGGTTCCTTTCTTAGTCGTGATCATAATAACACCGTTTGCAGCACGCGAACCATAAAGTGCGGAAGCAGCTGCACCCTTTAGTACGTTAATTGACTCAATGTCCTCAGGGTTAATGTCAGAAGCAGCGTTTCCGTAGTCGTAATAGTTACCACGGGCTTGAGCCTGGCCTGCATCATTAGAGTTGCTGTTGCTAATTGGCACTCCGTCAATTACGAAAAGCGCCTGGTTGCTACCAGTTAAGGAAGCATTACCACGAATAACCACGTTAGTAGAACCACCAAAGTTGGTGTTTTTTCTGATCTGAAGACCAGACACCTTTCCTGAAAGTGCATTAACGAAGTTTCCGTCCTTCACTCTGGTAAGCTCCTCGCCTTCCACTTCCTGGGTTGAATACCCCAAGGACTGTTTCTCGCGAGAGATACCAAGTGCAGTTACTACCACCTCATCCAAAACGGAACCGGCTTTCATAGTAACATCAATCTTGTTTGAGGCCCCAACAGCAATCTCTTGGGTCTCGAAACCTACATAACTATAAACAAGAGTTTGACCAACGGCGGCCTCGATAGAATAATTTCCATCAAAATCAGACTGCGTTCCGGTACTTGTTCCCTTTATAATTATGTTAACTCCTGGAAGCGGCAGACCGGTATCGTCGGTCACCGTTCCGGAAATCATTTTTTCCTGTGCAAAAGAGAGCTGCACAATCAACACTAATAAAAGTGTTAAAATTCCACTAAACTTTGTTTTCATTTTTTTGTTTGTTTGAATTAGCACCCCAAAAGTGCCAATAAAATCTTACAATTCCAACTTTTAATGAAAGTAGATTTTGAAAAATTTATCAAAAAGTTAATT
>JBLXCF010000003.1:0-276313 GCA_048265145.1 Aequorivita sp. | reverse complement strand
CTCGAAATAGCGGACCTGGAAGACCCCAGGGTCCTGGCCGCCCAATATATAAGGGTCCTGGTCCGTCAGCAAAAACGTGCCGTTGGTCGTGCCGAAATCGCACTGCTTCATGTCCGGGGCGGGGTGGGCGATGGGTTGGGGCCTAAATGTGATGACAACAGGGTTTGCGAAGCTGTTAACTTCACAAGCGCCGTTGAATGCTTGGACGGTATAAATTCCATCTGTGGTAACTACAAGTTCTGGATTATCTTCGGCAGCGGGAATGAGGATTCCATTTCGGAACCAATGAATTTCGGTATAAGGCGGATTGGTAAGGCCAGATTGCAAAATTACGGGTGCACCTAAACAGGCGGGACCGGGGTTAATCAAAATAATCTGGTTGCTTTTATCAACAGGGAGGATAAATTCGTTATTTGTTTCGTCAATTTCTGCAACAATGCCTTGGGGAGGTATCATTCCACTTCCAATATCATCCACCACGGCAATAAGGTTGAAGTTATTCGGAAGGGCGCCCGGCAAACTAACTGTAACCGTACCGCTTTCTGATCCTCCGATAGGGATTTCATTCACGGTAGCGGTTTGGGCAAGAAGGGTACGTGGATTTATGCCATCGTCTGCATATACGGCAATTGGCGTATTAGCTTGAAGTTCATTGGTACTATTTATGTTATAAACGGTGAATTCTACATCCATGTCTCCATTTTCACAAATTAGCCCAATATCATCAATTACAATGGTGGCATCTGGCAATTCGGAATTTACGCTCGTTATTATATTGTTCACCATGATATAATCTTGCCCTGAACTCAAGATAACATCAATAGAGGTAACTCCGGGCTGTATGATTGGAGGGGTTATATTTTCCAGATCATAATAGTCTAAATCCATTTGATATGAGACGGTTGATCCGGTATAACTATTGGTACTATTAAAGTTATTATACCGAGGATTCAATCCATTTTCAGGAAAATAGGATCCATTGATTGTGCGCAACTCCAAATCTTCTCCCACAGGATTGGGCAAATCTCCTTCCCAAGCCAAAAAACCGATTTTTGAAAACCTATCAGATGTAATATCTATACCATCAATAGTAATTGTTAGGCTCTGGTTATTCGCTGAAACACTTTCTAAACCGTCATAAATGTTAATTTGATTTAGCAATAAGGAAGGATCTTCATAAATTACATAAATGGCCCAACCTCCGAAATTTGTAGAACCGCAATATTGGTTCAATGTAGCTTGTGGGATGTCCATTCCGGAGAAAGTATACGTTCCGTTTCCGGTAGCAGTAATAATATTAGTAACATCTGCATAAGCGGCAAAATACGGCAATCCATTAAAATTATGGCTAAAGGTCCTTTGGGCACTTATTGGCGTTCCATTAAGGGCCACATCGAAATCACCGTTACCTACAGATGCCCAATAAATATGTGCGGAAATAATTGTCTGATTTAAGGTTAAATTTAGAGAAGCACTACTCTGGGGAAGTAAAATGCACGGATTACCCCCACCATTATTTTCGGCGGTGCTTAGCGTATTTCCAAATGCCGTAAAATCATAATGTCCATTAAATCGTTCAAATAGCTGGACTGGTTGTGAAAAAATAGATAAGGGAAAAGCAATAAGAAAAAGGAGTATTAATTTTTTCATAATTGGGCTGTTAAGATGCCAAATATATTGAATACATTGTTTTTCTTTTTATAATTTCGCAAAAAAAAGAGGGCTATGGGCCAATTTAACATTGAAATTTTTCAAACGAGCAACCAAAATATTGTTAAATTTAATGCTAATTCTTTCTTAACGGGTCCCAACAGTTATGAATTCAAGAATATTGACGAGGCGCAGCACAGTCCGTTGGCACAACAACTTTTTTATCTTCCCTTTGTAAAAACCGTTTACATTTCGCAAAATTTCATTGCCATTGAAAAGTATGACATTGTGGACTGGGCCGATGTTCAGGAGGAGGTGGCGGCGTCCATTACAGCCTATCTAAACAGTGGCAAACCCGTGATCAAGGAACCGGAAGCGCCGAAAAAAGTGCCCATTTCCATTTACGCCGAAAGCACCCCAAATCCTTCGGTAATGAAATTTATAGCCAATAGACCCCTTGCGGAAGCAACCTTTGAGTATAAGGGAATCCTGGACACCGAAAATTCCCCTTTGGCCCGGGCATTGTTTGATTTTCCGTTTGTAAAGGAGGTGTTTATAGGCACCAATTTTGTTTCGGTAATGGTGAACAACCTTGTGGAGTGGCAGGAAATTTCCATGGAGATACGGGAATTTATCCGCAATTTTATTGCTGCCGGAAAACCAGTGGTTAGCGAACCTGCCGCAACTTCCACCGAAACTATTTCTTTGAAAGCGGCTTCAAAAAAAACCGGCCAAAAAAATTCAAAAACACTTTCAGCGGTGGAACGGGAAATCGTTGCCATTTTGGAGGAATATGTACTTCCCGCAGTGGCAAGCGATGGCGGCCACATTCTTTTTGATTCCTATGTTGCAGACACCAAAACCGTACACGTGGTTTTGCAGGGCGCCTGCAGTGGCTGTCCTTCGGCTACGCTTACCCTCAAAAACGGAATTGAAACGATGCTGAGGGAGATGTTGCAAGGCCAGGTGGAACGGGTTGTTGCCGTAAACGGATAGATCAATCATCTTGAGGTTTTTAACTTAACTTTTCGAAAATTGGGCATAATTAATTGTATATTGAGGTTTTATTAATTTAAATACGAAATATCATGGCAGTGCTAAAAGTTATTGAAATTCTTTCAAGCTCCAAGGAAAGCTGGGAAGATGCTACCCGAAACGCAGTAAAGGAAGCCTCCAAAAGCGTTCAGAATATCCGATCTGTGTATGTAAAGGAACAGAGTTGCGTGGTGGATGGCGGAAATATTACCCATTTTCGGGTAAATGTGAAAGTTACTTTTGAAGTAAATTAAGCATAGAAAGAAGAGTTGAAAATACGCTTTTGAAATATCAGGAGCGTATTTTTGTTTCCTCCACACACAACGGAAATAACTTAGAAAACGCTCTACAAATAGTTAGCGAACCACAGTATAATTTGGTTCAAAAAAAATTTTTATACCCTTGAAAAGCAGTTCATTTACAAATGATCTAAGAAACGAGTCCAGCCCCTATCTGCTGCAACATGCCCACAATCCAATAAACTGGAAGGCTTGGAACGAAGCTACTCTTCAAAAAGCCAAAATTGAAAAGAAACTCATGATCATCAGCATTGGCTATTCGGCTTGCCATTGGTGCCACGTTATGGAAAAGGAAAGTTTTGAGGATACCGCCATTGCTGCGGTCATGAACGCGGATTTTATTTCCATAAAGGTGGATCGCGAAGAGCGGCCGGACGTGGACCAAACGTATATAAATGCCGTACAGATAATGACCGGCAGTGCAGGGTGGCCGCTCAACGTGGTTGCGTTACCCGATGGCCGGCCGGTATGGGGAGGCACCTATTTTAGAAACAATGAATGGCTTCAGGCATTAACACACATTCAGGAGCTTTATGTTCGCGAACCGGAAAAATTGCTTGCTTATGCGAATAGACTGGAGGCAGGTCTGAAAAACTTGGAGTTAATTTCATTGAATACAGAATCCATTGATTTTAAAAAATTTCCCACGGCAATGACCATCCAAAAATGGTCGCGCCAGTTTGATCTGGAAATGGGAGGTTTTAAGGGAGCCCCAAAGTTTATGATGCCCAACAACCTTCAGTTTTTATTGCGGCAGGCCGTATATGAAAGCAATAAAGGATTGATGGAATTTGTGGTGCTCACCCTTAACAAAATGGCCCACGGCGGGCTTTACGACCACATTGGCGGAGGCTTTGCACGCTACAGCACAGACGTAAAATGGCATGTGCCCCATTTTGAAAAAATGCTTTACGACAACGCCCAGCTGGTGAGCCTCTACAGCCAAGCCTATTCGGCAACCAAAAACCCATTGTACGCAGAAATCGTGAAGGAAACACTTTCCTTTATAGCAAGAGAACTGACTGGGGAACACGGAAATTTCTATTCCGCGCTGGACGCCGATAGCCTTTCCCCTTCGGGAAAATTAAGCGAAGGTGCCTTTTATGTTTTTTCTTCGGAAGAATTGAAAGCGCTGTTGCAGGATGACTTCCCTATTTTTGCGGAATACTACAATGTGAATTCCTACGGTCTATGGGAAGATGATGCCTACGTTTTGATCCGCAAAAAGACCGATTCCGAAATAGAATCGCAGTTTGGAATGGGCGCAGAACAATTTCAACGGAAAAAAGAACAATGGAAAAAAAAGCTGTTGGACTATCGGAACAAACGACAACGGCCACGGTTGGACGGTAAGACCCTAACATCTTGGAACGGCTTGATGTTGAAGGGATATATAGACGCCTACAAAGCTTTCGGGAACCAGGCATATTTGGAGACCGCGCTACTGAATGCCAATTTTATTTTGGAAAATCAGTTACAGAAAAACGGTGCGCTTTTCCACAGTTTTATAAACGGGAAATCCAGCATTAATGGGTTTTTGGAAGATTACGCCTTTGTTGTGGATGCCTTTAGCAGCCTTTATCAGATAACCTTGGCAGAACGATGGTTGACATTTGCCAGAAAAATGACGGAGTATGCACTTGCGCATTTTTTCAGTATTGAAAAGCACATGTTTTATTTCACCTCTAAGGAAGATCCCGAAATTGTTTTGCGGAATTTTGAATATCGCGACAACGTGATTCCGTCTTCAAATTCAGTAATGGCAAAAAATCTTTTTTTGCTGTCAAAATATTTTGCCGATGCATCCCTTGAGGAAAAATCCCGTCAAATGCTTAAAAACGTGCTTGGCGAAATGGGCCAATATCCGGGTGTATATTCCAATTGGATGGACTTGCTGGCAAATTTTCAGCAACCCTTTTTCGAAACAGTAGTGGTTGGCGAACATGCTTCGGAAACGATAAAAACCCTTGCAGGCCATTATTTCCCGAACGTGCTTTTTGCCGGAAGCAAGGTTGAAAATTCGACACCCCTTTTTAAAAACAGATATGTGGAAGGCGAGACTGTTATTTATATTTGCCAGAACAATGCTTGCCAAACACCTATAAAGAACAGTAGTATTGCAATTGAATTATTAAACAAAAAAGAATAAATTTTATGGAAAAATTTCAAGACTTGGACATTTACATTGAAAAATATGGACAAAAATTTTTAGACTTCCTACCGAACGTGATAGCAGCGGTACTCATGCTGCTTGTTGGCCTATGGTTAATAAAAATCATTAACCGGTTCATCAAAAAGTTTTTCGACAAAAAGGAATATGATCCAACCCTTGAAAATTTTATTGCCAGCCTGATAAACTGGGGCTTGAAAATTGTGCTCTTCGTTTTGGTGATTACCCAACTTGGAGTAGAGTCGGCATCGTTGGTAGCGATCATTGGTGCTGCCGGACTGGCGGTTGGCCTCGCCCTTCAGGGATCTTTGGCAAACTTTGCAGGCGGGGTGCTCATATTGCTGATAAAACCTTTCCGAGTGGGGGATTTTATCAGTGCCCAAGGGGTGGACGGGACCGTAAAGGAAATTTCCATTTTCAACACAAAGCTCACTACCTTCGGCAACCAGCTGGCTATTATCCCCAATGGGAAGTTGAGCAATGACAACATTATAAATTACACGGTTGAAGGCATTAGGCGCGAGAACCTTACTTTTGGAATTGGGTATGATGACGACATAAAACTAGCAAAGGAAATCCTACTTAAGTTAGTAAACGAGCAAGAAACCGTTTTACAGCGGGAAGACAAAAAACCGATGGTGGCCGTTGCCGAATTGGCGGACAGCGCTGTAAACCTGACCCTGCGCTACTGGGCAAACAATGATGATTTCTGGAACCTGCGCTGGCTTCTGCTGGAAGAAGGCAAGGCCAGATTGGAGGCTGCCGGAATAAGCATTCCTTTCCCCCAGCGCGATGTGCACCATTTCAATTTGGACGTGCTTAAAAAATAAATCCCTATTTTGGCCGAAAATTTTTATATTTATAAAACTTCTAAAAAAAGAATACCATGAAAAAAATAATGCTCACCCTAACCTTCGCGTTTATGACGGCCTCACTATTTTCGCAGGCGCGTCAGAGCTCCTATACCAATGTTTTTGACAGAACGATAGATATAAACCAAAAATCATTGGCCTTTGGGTTGACCGAGGCACAGTTTGATGCCATCAAGAATGAGGCTTATGCAAACCCTACCTTTGTAAAAGGGAATATTTATCAGGAAGACCAATTGGCGAAAAATGACGTATTGATGCGTTACAACGCCTATGCGGACGAAATTGAAATCAAGAAAAACAATTTTGAGGAAGACTACAGCGCCCTAATTAAGGATCCCAATATTTTCGTTAAAATAGGTTCAGACCTTTATGTATTTGTTCCATTTGAAGGAAGTAAGGAAAAAGGGGGGTATTTCAATGTATTGAGCGATGGCAAAACGTATGATCTGTACAAAAAGATCACCTCCATTTACAGGGAACCGCGCAAAGCCCAGACCAGTTATGAAAGAGACATACCGCCTTCCTTTGAAAAATCCACCACCTATTATTTAGTAAAGGACGGCACCTTTTTGGAAATGCCCAAGAGCAAATCCAAATTGATGAAAATGATGAACAAAAAAGAAAAGGAGGTCAAGAAATACATCAAGGAAAACAATATTGATATTGACAAGGAAGCAGATCTTGTATTGGTTATTAAATATTTTGATTCCCTATTATGAGCTGCGTTACCCGAGCATAAAATCCTTTAAATAAAAAGGTTCAAAATAGGCGACATTTTCCAGGTCGCCTATTTTGTATTTGGACTCCGCCAATACGGCCATTTCTCTGGCCGAAGGATACATATCGCTTACAAACGAAGCGTTCGGGTGCGTACAGATGGCTTGGAATTTTGAAGCCCCGTCGCCAATAAAAACCGCCTTTTCGTTAGCCAAGAAATTGCCGAAGGAATTGGGGTTCAAGATTTCGGCCTTGGTTTCCCGAACCTGTTTTTTTTCTGAATCAAAGACGGCGGCATACACTTCCATTCGTCTCGCATCCAAAAGTGGAATGATATGGCCTTCAAAATGCGTAATTTGTTGGGCCAAGACTTGTAGGGTTGGCGTGGAAATTAACGGGATATCCAACGCGAAGCATAGCCCTTTTGCTGCAGAAACACCAATACGCAAGCCCGTATAGGAGCCAGGCCCCTTGCTCACGGCCACGGCGTTCATACGGTTTTTTGGAATATTGCTCTCGCGCAACACGTCCTCAATAAAACTATGCAACTTTTCCGCGTGGGAAAATTTTTGGTTGTTTTCTTCCCTGATGGATAGAATTTTGCCATCCACGGCAACGGCCACAGAACAATTTGTGGTTGCCGTTTCAAGACACAGGATGGTTGCCATTATTTTTCGTTTTTTTCTTTCTTGGGAGAGGATACCTCTACTCTATCACCTTGTTTCAAAAGCTTGGTTACGGTATTGTAAGGCCCCGTAATTACCGTTTCGCCTTCCTTTAGGCCGGAAATAATTTCTATATTGGAATCGTCTTGAATACCGGTTTTCACTACTCGCAATTTGGCAATTTCGCCTTCTTTCACATACACCGCCTCAAACTTTTCTGCAGTTGCATTTACCCCTTCACGCGGGTTGGGCCTTTTGGTTTCGGCAGTATCGGTTTTTATGACGATGGCACTGATCGGAACACCAATTATGTTGTTCTTTTTATTGGTTATGATATCCACGGTAGCGGTCATTCCGGGCCTAAAAGGCGAATAGCTTTCGGGTTTGCCCTCGGTTAAATCCTTGTAGGATTCTGGCAGGATGCTCACCTTCACCTTAAAATTGGTGACCTGATCTGCAGTTAGAGCGCTTTCGGCACTGTTGGCAATGGCAGTTACAATGCCTTTAAATTCACGTTTTAGATAGGCATCAACCTCCACAATGGTTGAATCGCCAACGGAAACCTTCACGATGTCGTTTTCATTGACGTCCACCTCTACCTCCATTTTTTGAAGATTGGCAACCCGAACGATCTCGGTTCCGGCCATTTGGGCAGTGCCCACTACCCGCTCGCCCAATTCCACAGAAAGTTTGGAAATGGTTCCGCCCATGGGTGCATAAATGGTGGTTCGGGAAAGGTTGTCCACAGATTGCTTTACGTTGGCGGCGGCGCTCTGCACGTTGAAATATGCCGCTTTCGCATTGGCTTGGGCCATATCATAATCGGCAACGGATTTGTCCCATTCCGATTTTGAAATCACCCCTTTTTCGAAAAGGGCCTTGTTGCGCTCGTAATTGAGTTTTGCATTTTTTTCACTGGCCTGCGCCTGCGAAAGTTGCGCGCGAACGTTTTGTAGTCCCGCTTGGGACTGGCTTACGGCAGCTTGGATAAGGTCTGGATTTATTTTTACCAAAAGATCTCCTTTTGCCACGGTTTGGCCTTCGGTAATTGGAAGCTCAATAATTTCACCCGACACTTCCGAAGAGAGCGCCACCTCTATTTCGGGCTGAATCTTGCCGGTGGCAGCCACCTTTTCAACAATATTCACGGGTTCTATTTTGGTAACCTCCACCTCGCGGGAGTCTCCGGATTTACCAAACCATCCTGCCTTTTTCCCAACAATGAGCACGATTAGAAGAAGCACAACGGCCGAAACAATCCAAATAAGCGTCTTTTTTTTCATGGTTAAAATTTTAATTGGCTAGCGGGAACACCAAAATATAGTTCCAAAACTTTTAATTTAAAAATATAGTCAAATTTACTTCTATTCAGTTCGATTTTCGCATTGTCATATCGCAATTTGGCCTGGCTGAAATCGAAAGCATTGGTAAGGCCCACGTCATAGCGGTCTTGGGCGTATTGATAGGCCAGTTCCTGCGATTCCAACGCTACCGTTGCCGCTTCGAAGGCTTTTTGGGCGCCCCGGGCATCTACATAGGCTTGATATACATTGGATTCCAAATCGAGTTTTGCCTGTTCTAATTGATATTCGGTCCTTTTTAAATTGATTTTGCTCCTTTTCACATTATTCCTCACGGACAGCCCGTTGAAGATGGGAATGTTCAACTGAAATCCATAGGAAATTCCATCATTCAAATAAAGTTGTTCGGTGTAGGGAAGCGGGGAAGCCGAAAGAAGCGCAAAATTTGGTGCCACCACCACATCACCGGTAGCCTCAACCACGCCGATGGTTTGGGTAGGGCTATCCGGATCAATTCCGCCCTGCAGGATTCTGGCAGCATCAGACTCGCGGGTATTGTAATTGACAAAACCTGTGAGCGTTGGGTAGTATTCACTGCGGGCCAGCTGCAGATCCTTTTTTGCCAATGCTACGTTTTCGGAAGCTATCTTCACCTCGGAACGGTTTACCTGTGCGGCCTGAATCAATTCTGAAACAGGTTTGTCTGCAATTTCATCTTGAATTATTTCATAACCTTCGTCCACAATATCAAAGGTTTTATAATCTTTAATCAACAGCAGCTGGGCCAAATTAATTAGCGAGATCTGTACTGTATTTTCGGCCACCGCAATAGTTTGTTTTTCATTGGCCTCCGCCGCCTTTATTTCCAAAAGGTCTCCTCGGGGGAGCACTCCGGCATCTACAAGGTCGCTGGTTCTTTGCAACTGTTTTAGGGTTACTTCATTTTGCGATCTGGCCACATTCAAATTGGCTTTGTTCAATAGAATCTGCAAATAGGCGTTCGCGACGAGCAACGAAATATCATCCTTCATTTTTTCTAGATTATATTGGGCCGCGAGCCTTGCCATTTCGGCCCGTTGGGAGGTGCGAATGTTTCGCAACCCATTGAAAAGCGTAATTCCAGCGGTTAAATTATAGGAGGAATTGCGCGTTGTCTGCGACTGGAGCACGCCGGTAGTTACGTTTTGGGTTAGCCCCGTGTTCCAGGAATTGGAGGCCGAGCCATTGAGAGTGGGCAGATAATTTCCGAAGGCGTCCTTTTTGGCTATTTCAGCCGTTTCATAATCGAGCTCGCTCTGCTTTACTGAAATGTTATTTGCCAAAGCATGGTTTACACATTCCTGCAAGGTCCACTGTTTGTTTTGGGCCGAAAGGGACACAAAGAATATTGAAAAGATCAAAAAGATGGTTAGCTGCTTCATGGTTTTATTATTGCTGAATAAGTCTATTTTGTTGTGTGGGCGTTACAATTTGAAAAAAAGCGGGTTGGCAAAGGGTGCATTTTGTTTCTTATACTGAAAAAATTATTGATTATTGTCTATTGCCGTTGGGCGCCGCGGGCTGCAGCTGATTCCAAACTTTGATCTGGTCGGTTTCCGAAATACCACTTTTAACCTCAACATCCAGTCCATCGCTCACGCCTAAAACGATATCCCTGCGTTCAAATTGTTGGTCGCCAACACTAATTTCAACAAAGGGTTTTTCGGTTTTTGGGTCGTATTGCACCAAGGCTTCCTTAATGGTAAGCACGTTTTCAGCCCTTGCCAAAATAATGGAAGCGTTGGCGCTAAGTCCGGCACGGATAAAGGTTTTGGCGGTGTCGAGATGCTTCATTGTTCCTTTTATTTCAAATTGAATGGCGCCGTTTTCATCTACCCCTTTGGGCGCAATATAGTCCAATTGGGCATTAAAGGTTTTTTCAGGAATGGCGCCCACGGTTATTTCCAGCGGCAGGCCCACCTTGATTTTTCCCACTTCGCTTTCATCCACTTTGCCTTCAAAAATCATTCTGTCCACATCGGCAAGGGTTGCGATGGTGGTTCCGTCGTTAAAATTATTGGCCTCTATTACCTGATTTCCGGTTTTTACCGGAACGTCCAAAACCATTCCTGAAACTGTAGCGCGAATTTCAGTATTGGCCGCGGCGCCCATGCCACTCGTGGTTCCGGTTTTCACAATGTCGAAATTTTGGTTGGCAGCGGTAAGGGCTATCTGCTCCTGCTTTAGGCGTTGCTGGGCCTGATCGTAAGCCAGTTGTGCCGTATCAAATTCATTGGCGGATATTACCCCTTTTTCGAACAGTGCCTTTTGCCGGTTGTAAATGCTCTTTTGGTTTTCAAAAGCTAAGCGGGCGGTTTCAACCTGGGTGCGCACGCTGTTGATGTTGCTCTTGGCGTTGTTCAACGAAGATACATTTGGAACCACCTTTACCTTGGCTATCAAATCTCCGGCTTTAACTACTTGTCCCGCCTCAACGAAGATTTCATCTATAATTCCTGAAATATTCGGTTTTATCAATACCTCCTCTTTCGGTACAATGCTGCCAGTGGCCACCGTTTTCTTTACCACGGAAGCCACCACGGGCTTTTCCGTTTCATAGACCACCGGGTTTTCCATATTCTTGGAATAGAGCCAATACATGGATGCCACAAACAGCACCGCGATGGAAACGAGGATGATAATGGTTTTGGTTTTTTTCATTTTTGGGTTCGTTGATTTTGGTTTTTAAAAAAGGATGCTGTTTTTTATAGTTCTTTAAAATTAAATAAAAATTATTCGGTACGCAGGGCCTCCACCGGTTTGACCCTGATGGCATTCTGAGCTGGGATCAGTCCTGCCAAAAGGCCCGATACAATCAAAATAGCCAGCGCGACGCCCACTACCCCAATGTTTACGGATGGGTTGATGAACATCATCTCGCTAGTGTCCATACTGCTTAATTGTTGATTGACCAGCCAGAGTACCGCGGTAGCCAACACAATTCCGGCCATACCCGAAACAATGGTTAGAAAAATGGACTCCAACAATATTTGGGCACGGATTCCCCACGGCGTGGCCCCCAACGCGCGCCGGATGCCAATTTCCTTGGTTCGCTCCTTTACCACTATCAGCATTATATTACTAATGCCGATAATTCCGGACAAAAGAACAAGAATCCCTACAAAATAGGCCACAAAATTCAGGGCGGTAAAAAGTCCGGTAATCTTGCTGTATTCCTGATAAAGATCAAAACTACCTACGGCGCGATCATCGTTTGGATGAATGGTATGTCTGGTTTTTATAACGTCAAAAATTTGGGATTTCAAATTGGTAATCGAATAGCCGTCTTCCGCGGTAATGGCCATCCAACCCACAATATCGGCCATATTGAAGGCTTGGGAAAAAGAGGTGAACGGAACGTAAATTTCCTTTTGCATTTCCTCCGGATCGCCATTGTTTCCTTTTTTCTTATAAGTGCCAATAACCATAAAATTTACGCCGTTGATTTTAATATAGGACCCGATTACCTCCTCTCCCGGAGCGTATAGTGCTGTTTGTACCCCGCTGCCAATGATGGCTACCTTTCTTTTTTCATTAATATCCGAATAATTAATGAACCTGCCCGAGGTGATGCTCATGGGTTGTTGCCGGATTATTTCGGGATAATCGCCATACACATTGAAGGCTCCCGTTTGCAAGCCACGAACCACGTTGTTGCTCCCCCGGAAACCACCGAGCTGATTTCGCGGTGAAACAAACCGAAGGCCTTGGACTTGTTGTTTGATTGCGGCCACGTCCTGGGTTTTGAAATTGTATCGTCTACCTTTGGGCAATCCTTTATAGGGTTGCGAAGCTGTTTGTGACCACATGAACATGGAGTTTGTTGCCATGCCTTCAAAACCTTGTTTTATGCCGTTTTCTAGCCCGTTGCCGGCGGCGAGCAAAACAACAAGTATGAAAATGCCCCACAGCACCCCGAAGGCCGTCAACACGGTCCTAAACCAATTGCTGCTCAAGGCCTCGATGATTTCGGCCCAACTGTCCCTGCTGAATAATCTATTCATCGCGAAGGGCTTCAATGGGTTTTATATTTGCGGCCCGATAGGCTGGAAAAAAACCGGCCACCGCTCCAGCAACAATCAAAATGAACACGGTGGTAATGGCTACCGAAAAATTAACGGAAGGATTTTGAATGTAATCTGTTTCAATAAGAGGACCTACGAATTCCAACAGTGCCAGACTAAAGACAAGCCCCGTAAAGCCCGCAATGGCAGTAACGAAAATGGACTCGTGCAAGATCATACCGATGATGGACCACGGTTGGGCCCCAATGGCCTTGCGGACGCCAATTTCCTTGGTGCGTTCCTTAACGATTATGAGCATAATATTGCTAACGCCAACCACTCCGGCTATTATGGTGCAGATGCCTACTCCCCAAAAAAACCAGCGTATCATTTGGTTCAAATCGTAAAATCTTTTGGCATTTTCTAAGGTATTATTCACGTTTATGGCACGTTCATCATTGGGCGCTATGGAATGTTTTGCTTTTAAATCTGCTTTCAGTTGTTCTGAGAAAGCCTCGGAGGCAGCCAGGGCTGCTTCATAGGAATCGTGCTTTTCCAATGTAAATGCAAGGGAGCGCAGTTTATCGCCGGCGTTGTAAACCCGCTGGGCGGTGGTCAAGGGAATGAATATCCGCGTTTCCTCGCGTTCGCCTCCCGGATCCGTGTAAATGCCAACCACCTTAAATTTTATGCCGGCAATATCAATATATTCACCCAAAGCCTTTTTATCCTTAAAAAGATCGAGATACACTTGATTCCCAATGACGGCAACTTTTTCAAAGGAAGCAACATCGCCCTGGTTTATATATCTGCCCGCCACGAGGCTTTCATTCTCCAAAAATTGATAATCTGGCCGGACGCCCTCCACACGATAGCTGCCGTTTTCGTTATTATAAGTGGTCAATTGGCCCCACCTACTGTAAACCCCCGATTTGAGTTCCAGTTTGTCTTGGTTCTTTTTCACGGCAAGATCATAATCGCGATTGTCCATTTCAATGATTCTTCCTGGATTGAGGCCCTTAAATTCAACGGAGGTAACGTTCGTCCAAACACTAATGCGGTTGGTGGCGTCGTTCTGAAATTCCTTTTCAACGCCGTTGGACATACCTTGTCCTATGGCGAGCAGGATTACCAAGATAAAAATACCGGAAGCCACGGAAAGTCCGGTCAAAAAGGTCCGCAATTTGTTTTTGCGAATGGCCTCAAAAATTTCCTGCCAGCGTTCAATACTAAACATAGTCTTCGGCTTTGGCCCGCACTTGGTTTACCTTGGAATCGTCAATTATAACTCCATCCCGAAGGTTCACGATGCGTTTGGTCATGTGTGCAATGTCATCTTCGTGGGTTACGATCAAGATTGTTTTCCCTTCATCATTGATGCCTTGGATGAGTTCCATAACCTCATAGGACGTTTTGGTATCCAAAGCTCCTGTGGGCTCATCGGCCAACAAAACCTTGGGATCGCTGGCCAGGGCACGGGCAATGGCCACGCGCTGCTTTTGCCCACCTGAAAGTTCATTGGGAAGGTGACCGGCCCAATCCGCCAGTCCCACTTTGTCAAGGTAATGCATGGCCCGTTCGGTTCGGATATTTCTTTTAACCCCTTGATAATAGAGCGGCAGGGCCACATTATCCAAAGCAGATTTATAGTTTATGAGGTTAAAGGATTGAAAAATAAAACCAAGAAACTTGTTGCGGTATTGAGCGGCCACTTTTTCATTAAGGTTTTGGATCAAGGTTCCGTCCAAGGTGTAGGTGCCCTTATCGGCCTCGTCCAAAATGCCCAGAATATTGAGCAGGGTAGATTTTCCCGAACCAGAAGATCCCATGATGGATACCATTTCACCTTCAGAAACAGAAAAGTTGATACCCTTTAGCACATGGAGTGAATTTTTGCCCATGTGATATGATTTATGTAGATTTTCGATTGCTATCATCCTAAAATTGCTTGCCTTGCAAAATAAAGCGGAAATGCCCTTCTATTTGTGAAATTCTTGTTAAGACTCAGAAAGTAAAGGCTGTTGACAAACTATAGGACTATAAAAAGGATCTTTTGTTACAGCCAAAGGAAAAATTAGATCTGTTCCTGAGACCTAGCTTTTTTCCTGCTCCTGTAAATGGCAAGCCCTACGCCGGCCATCAATAGATACGGAAATATCATAAGATAAACAATGCCGTTGTTTATTCCCTTTGCCGCTTGTCCTCCATCCTCGCTTTCCAACACCGCCCGGCACATAGCACATTGGGCCTCCGCCGGAAGAGCAGTAAAAAATAAGATGGCTATTAGAAGTAGATATTTTAGTTTCATTGTAAAAAATCCTTTAACGGTGAAAATATGCTTGGATCCCAATATATAAATTTTTAATAATAGGGCGAAATCATCAAATAGACAACCACGCCACTAATAGCTACATAAAGCCACAAGGGGTAGGTTATTCTCGCAATTTTCCGGTGTTTATAAAATTGACCGGAAATGGCCCGAACATACGTAATCAGCACAAAGGGAATGATTATGATGGACAGCAGAATGTGGGTAAGAAGGACAAAATAATAAACATATCTCAGAAAGCCTTCCCCTCCATAGGCCGTACTATCGGAGGTAATGTGGTAGATTATATAAAGCACCAAAAACAGGACCGAACACCCAAGCGCCGTTTTCATAAGGCGTTCGTGTTTTTTGCGATTTCCCTTCCGTATTTGGTTTACTGCCAAAATCAACAACAGGGCTGTGACGCCGTTGATAGTTGCATAAATAGGAGGCAAAAAGCCCAACCGGGGAACACCCGGAATTTTTACCGAAAATAACGCCGCCACTGCCAACGGAATGGCTATGGACAAAATCCAGATCCAAAGATTATAGCTTTTCGGGTTGGCTTTGGAAGGCTGCATAGCTACAATAAATTTTTGATATCTTCTTTTAAAAGTTGAATTTGCTTGTCGTCCAAACCATCATAATAGATCATGGGGTTTCCGTTGGCGTCCTTTCTGGAACGGATGTTTCCCTCTTGGTCTATCAAGGCGAAAAATCCGGAATGTTCAAACCCGCCCTCTACTTCTGGCGCGTCCCCCACATAGAGATTAAACCCTTCGTTGGCCAGTTTAAAAATTTCCTCTTTATTGCCTGTTAGTAAATGCCACTGGGGTTTGGTTATCCCTTTTGTTTTTGCATATTCCTTTAAAACCTCCGGCGTATCGTGGGACGGATCTATGGAAAAAGATGCCATGGCCACTTTGGGATTGCCCAAAAATTCATTTTGAATTTTGATCATATTCTCAGTCATTATGGGGCAAATGCTTGGACAGGTTGTGAAAAAAAACTCCACTACGTACACCTTTCCTTTATAATCTGAATTGGATATAGTGTTGCCGTGCTGATCGGTAAATTGAAACTGGGGCACCTTGCCAATGGTTTCAAGTTCAGATTTAGAAAGGGTATCCACGATTTTTGGCACCGCCCATATTCCGAATATCAAAACGATGAAAGAGATGCCAATGTACGAATAATTTTTTTTCATTTTTTGTTGAATGCTTTCGTTACTTTAACTAGATACGGCCTTCGGGAACACTACCCACATTTAGATTTCCCTATTCGACTTATATTTTTTTAAGGCGCGACGGTATTCAGCCAACAGTACTTTGACGTCATCACTCATCTTATTGTTGATTTCGGCTATATTGGCGGCGTCAAAACCATACATGGTTCCAAGATCTTCGTCATCCTTTCTACCCCTCAGGTTGCGCTCCTTATCGATAATAAAAACATAGGGTGTGGACAATGTAGCGTCCAAAACAAGGTTGGAACCCAAGGACTGAAACACCTTTTTTATATCCATTTCCGAACCAAAGGCAAAGTACCAAGCGTCTGTGGGCGCTATTTGCTTTAGTTTTTGTTCAATCCTTCGAGCCTGATCCTTCGCCTCGGCAGGCAGCAGAATTACAAACTGGAAATCCTTAAACTCATGGTTTTTGCTATAGATTTTTTGCGCAAGATTATAGGCATAGGCTTTATGATCCTCAAGATTGCTTCCAAAAAACCCCAATACGGTTATCCGCTCCTTTAACTGCACCGGCTGTCCGCCTAAAGTTTCAAAACCCTGAAGATCTTCTACGGCAGGGGTCAACACGGGCAGGGGCCTAAAATAGTTTGTGCTCATCGCAAAAAATATGTATGCCGTAATGGGCAAAATAAACAGGATGGCGAGAACCAAATATTTTTTCATTGCTGCAAGTTTTGGACAGTTGCAAAAATAACGGGTAAAAGGGGGTTGGACAATGTTTTGGGTGTTAATTTTGATTTTTATGGAAATCTGTAAAACCTTCAAAAAACTAAATGGGGGTAATCTTGAAATATTCGCACAATTTAATAAAAGTAGTAAAGGAAATATCGCGTTTTCCCTGTTCTATTCTACCAATATGGACATTAGTTGTAGGAAAACATTGGAGCTGCGTTAATTTTTTTTTATCATGAAACTCCTTTGTCCTCTGGGCAAGCCAGCGTAATAAGGGGATATTGTTGATCTTAGATTCTAGGGACATTAGAGTAGTTTACCCCTGTAGTGTTATGTTTCCCTGTCGGAAATAACAAAAAAAGCCAGATTTCAGACTGCTTACTAATATTAAGAAAACAGCAAATCCTCCTTTTGTGATGAAATATACCATAAAAAAACCCTCAATCCGAGGGTTTTTGTTAGGTTGCTTTTCTCAAATTAGAAATTGAATTTGATATAGCCGTTTTTATAGACTTCAAAAATATAATCGCCTTCAATTAAAACCAATGTTACCAAATAGATAATCAGGAAAATGGAGGTCCAGATTACTGCCCTACGCAGTCCTGATGTTTCGTCGCGCATGTGCATGAAATCCCAGGTTATATAATAGGCCTTAAAAATTGTTAGGATAATGAACACCCAGTTGAGCAGCCGAAGCGCCAAAAAATGATGGTCTACCAAAAAGTCCGGACGGATGATCCCCAGCGCAACTTCAACAGTGGTTACTATAGACAGTACAATAAAGACGCCCCAAATTTTGGATACATTGGATTTGAACTTAATCGCGCCCCTAAAGATTTCAAGTTTATGTTCGTGTGCCATTTTTCAGTGTTAAATGTTTTATACAAGGTAAAAGAAGGTAAATACAAATACCCAAACCAGATCCACAAAGTGCCAATAAAGACCAACCTTTTCCACCATTTCATAATGGCCACGCCGTTCGTAGGTGCCCAAGATTACATTGAAGAAAATGATGCAGTTGATAAAAACCCCGGTAGCTACGTGAAAGCCGTGAAAACCGGTAATAAAAAAGAAAAAGTCAGCAAACAGCGGATGGCCATATTCATTATGTCGAAGGTTTGCACCTTCCACCACCATTACGCCATCGTTCACCACTTTTTCTATAGATTCCTGACGGTTCAGCACTATGTGTTTTCCGTGTTCGTCCTTGTGCTGGATGCGCACTAAAATATTGTCGTTGGCCAAGAAGCCCGCTTTCACCTGTTCAAACGAAACGCTGGGGAAGTATTCCGATTCTTCCTTATACCAAATGCCATTTTCTCTGGTCTGTTCGGTACGCTCTCCTGCGGCCATTGCGGCAAAATCGCGCAGAGCTACGCGTTCGCCTTGGGTATCAAGAAATTGTATAATTTGTCCGCCCTTTGTTTCAACGGCGCCATAATCACCTTTAATAAAAGTTGCCCATTCCCAGGCTTGGGAGCCCAAGAAAATGAGACCGCCAATAATGGTAAGGAACAAATAAAGAATAACTTTGTTTTGTTTCATTCTGTGGCCCGCATCAACGGCCAAAACCATGGTAACGGAAGAAAAGATCAAAATAAAGGTCATGAACGCCACATAGTACATGGGTGCCTCTACCCCATGAAGAAAGGGAAAGTGTGTAAATACTTCGTCAGGAATTGGCCATGCATCGACAAACTTGAATCTTGAAAATCCGTAAGAGGCGAGAAATCCTGAAAAAGTCAGGGCATCGGAAACAATGAAAAACCACATCATCATTTTGCCGTAACTTGCTTTTAGCGGCAGGGTGCCTCCGCCCCAGGTTTTTCCTTCGGTACCTGTTTTAACAACAGTAGCTTCCATAAACTTTAGTTGGTTTTTAAATAGGGTTCAAAAATACGTTTAATTTTTATTTAACGAAATATAAAAATAAAAACAGGTATATCCACACAACATCCACAAAATGCCAAAAAGTTGCAGCCAGTTCAACACCAAGGGTTTTGCCGTTATTATATTTTTGTTTAAAATGATTATAAATTACCACCAAAAGCGCTATCAGTCCACCAAAAACGTGCGCCACGTGCAACAGGACGACCAAATATATAAAGGAGGTCGTTATGCTGCTGGTTGGCCCGGTAAAATAATAGCCACTGGCCACGATTTCCGAAAAACCAATAAATTGAAAGATCACAAACAGCACCCCCAAAATAAATGTGCCAATCAACAGCCCGAGGCCGAGGGCACTCCGTTCTTTCTTGATGGCTCTTCCGGCAAAAAAAACGGTAATGCTGCTAATGACAATCAACACAAGGCTGATGTAAAAGGCCTGTGGAATCTGAAAGGTTGAAATCCAATCGGGCCGTTCCTTGCTTACAACATAGGCACTGGTCAGGCCCGCAAAACTCATGGTTAAACTTATAATTCCGAACCATAAAATATTCTTCTTGGCCCGGTTTCTTTTTAATTCTTCAGTACCCTTGGTTAAGTCCATTATATTTTTGTGTAAAATGTTATATTCAAATATGGGTTCCCATCAATTTCCGCTACTATCCCATGCGATGGCTATCTTAAAAATTTATCTGCCACATAAATTATTTGCAACAGGGTTATATAGGTCACGCTGGCCAACATTAGCTGTTTGGCGGCTTTGGAAGTTTTTTCTCTGTACAGCCGTAGGGCATAGTATAGCAGTCCAATTCCTAAAAAGCCTATCAATACTCCCGAAATGGGCGTTAAAAAAAGTTTGCCGGTGATCCCCAAAACGGGCACCAATGAAACCAATACCGTCCAGATTGAATACAAAATAACTTGTATGGCAGTTCCCCTATCGCGTTTTCCATTGGGCAGCATAAAAAACCCGCCCTTTTTATAATCTTCAAACAAGAACCAGCCAATGGCCCAAAAGTGTGGAAACTGCCAAAAAAACTGCACCATAAAAAGGGTCCCCGGTTCAATGCCGAACTCGCCGGTAGCCGCGACCCAACCCAACATAAAAGGGATGGCCCCCGGAAAGGCCCCCACAAAAACCGACAGGGGGGTTCTGGTTTTTAAGGGCGTGTACAGACTAACGTACATAAAAATGGAAATGGCACCGAACATGGCGGTTATCGGATTGATGGAATACAGCACCACAATCCCCACAAGGGTCAGGACCACAGCCAAAATGAATGCAGATTGCACCGACATCTGTCCGGCGGGCAACGGCCTATTTTTGGTCCGCTCCATCAGCGCGTCCAGATCACGTTCAATAATTTGGTTATATACGTTGGAGGCGCCAACCATACAATAGCCACCCACGCACAACAAAAAAAGTACAAAAAAATCTATGGAGTCTGCCCCTAAAAGATAGCCGGCAACCGAAGAAAAAACCACGCTAACGGAAAGCCGAAATTTGGTAATTTCTATAAAATTCCTAACTACGGATTGGGAATTTGTTTGTGATTGCGAAACGGACAAGCTCATTATTTTTAGGCGGTGCAAAGATACGCTTCCTTTATTTTTTGCACAATATATATTTCTCAATGTTATGCTTTATTTCAGCAATTTTAGTATTTTCAACCAATTTTAATTTTCAAAAAATGTTTTACAAATACGTATTTTATTTTTCTGTGCTTCTTTTAAGCACTGCGGCCTTGGCCCAGGCTGATAACGGAGAGAAGAACAACACCAAACTGGTAAAAATCACCAACAAAATTTATATGTTGCAGGGAAAGGGCGGTAATATTGGGCTCAACTTCGGGAATGACGGGGTTTTTATGATTGATGACCAATTTGCTGAAGATTTTGAGGAAATCCAGAAACAGGTGAAAAAGCTGAGCAATGCCCCTGTCCGATTTTTGGTGAATACCCATTTTCACGGCGATCACACGGGAGGAAATGCCGCGATGGCCGCCACGGGAGCTACAATTTTTTCGCAGGAAAATGTACGCGCCCGACTGCAGGCAATGACCCAACAGGACTCCAAGACAATTTCGCAGGAGGCACTTCCCATTGTAACATTTTCAGAAGATTTGACCTTTCATATTAATGGCGAAAAAATCTTGGTGTTTCATGTCCACAATGCCCATACTGACGGGGATGCCATGGTTTATTTTACCGGAAGCAACGTTTTGCACACCGGCGATGTTTTCTTCAATGGAAAATATCCGTTTATAGATATAGAAAATGGAGGAAGCCTAAAAGGCACCGTTGAAGCAATTGGAAAGGCACTGATGCTCATCAATGAGGACACCAAAATAATTCCCGGACACGGAAATGTTGGAAACTACAGAGATCTCCAAAATGCAGAAAATGTGCTTTCCACCGTTTACAAACGGGTTTATACCCATTACGTGAACAAGAAAACGGTGGATGAGGTAACCAAAATGGCCGACCTGACCCAAGAATTTGATGCCAAGGGATATGGCTCCGGCTTTATTAGCACCGAAGATTTTTTGAAAATGCTATACAAAAGTGTGGCATTGGAGCGCAAGGAAATTGAAGACAATGCGGCCAAAAACGCCAAGGCTCGGGAAAAGGTGGAAAAAATGATAAAGAACAGCGAAAAGAAGAAAAATTGATTCCCAAAATGGGCCCAATTTTCTATTTGATTAAAAATTAAAAATTTTAGAAGTCGTAATACCAATTGAACAAATCGGTCCGGATTCCAAAATTCACCCAAGTGGTCTGGGTTTTAAATACGGTTTCAGTGTCCACATCAGGACTGAAATTCCGAAAAATAAAACTACCGTAAATTTTTAGGTTCGTTGCGGGGTTAATGACATAGCCCGCCTGCACCTCCGCGTGGAAAAAGGACACCGTGTTTCCCTGGCCCAAGGTATTTCCTTCATCAGAAACCCGATCGTCTTCGGTTCCATAGATATTGCCGCCATAGAAATAGGTGTCTGTTTGCGTATTGAATTCAAGTCCGCGTTTGGCAACTACTATCTTGGCGTCGCCATAGATGCGTCCCCTTTGGTAGCGTGCAATGCCTACAAATTCGGAGAAATTTGCACCAAGGGTATGGGCCAAGGATTGATTGTTGTGGCCATAGTTCAACACCACCGTGTTGTGGGAATAGGTGTAGGGCCTTACCCGGTTATACTCGGTTTGAAGGTATAGATTTTTCAACCCAAACGCATCGTAATACTTTAAACCCAATTGATAGCCAGTTTTGTTTTTGTAACTTCCTTTTCCGCCAAAAACATCACTGCCGGAAAATTCATCAATAATCAATTGGCCATAGGCGTTTATCCGATCATTTACCTTGTATTTAGCGCTTAAACCAATCAAGGCATTTCCGCCCCTTGAACCCGTTGAAAATTCTATGGCCCGGTAAAATATTATCGGATTCAAATAATTAACGTCAAACCCGCGATTGTTATCATTTTGCCAAATAACCGATTCAAAAAGCCCGATGTTGAGGCGTTTTGTGATGTTATAGCTCAAATAATGGTTTGCCATATATTTGGTTCGGAATGACCCGTCTTCCGTAACTTCCGGCCGTACATCGCGAAGGGACATCCAAGTGTTGGTATATTTCAATTTCCAAAAGGTGGTATTTATTTTAAAAAACGGGTAGGGACTGGCATTATCGCTGGTGAACAAGGAACGATACCCATCGCCCAGAAATGTTTTACCGTGGCCCAGTTGAACATTGAAATATTTTGATGGGGTATAGGAAATATGCCCCGTTGCTATGGGATAATCATAGGAATCGGTCCGAAAGCGTTTCGCAATTCCGCGTCCCGGTATAATGGCAGGATTTCCCCCGTCGGGCCTGATAGATTCGGCATAGCGGTTGAAATAATCTGCAAACCGCCCTTGGCTTTCATAAATAACCCCAAAAAAACCGAGCTGTTTTCCGATACCGCCTTGCGTATAAACCAATCGGGTGTTATTATAGGTGTCCACTTCGCCATCGAAATCCTTTCCTGCCTGCAAGTCCACCCCGGGATCAATGGTCAGCCAATAATCCTTCCCTTTTATAGTAACAAAATGTTCGTTCCAAAGTTTGCGGCCAAACCAGGAAGATTTGTCCTTTAATAAAGCTTCGTTCGCGGCTTCAAAATCATAATATTTATTTACCTCACTATAAATATACGGTTTCTGGGCAGTGTGATTATTGAGCCCCACCCGATTCAAGGCCGAATCAAAGAGACTGTAGTTGTGGTGGGACAACGGAATATTAATGTTGCTTTCGTATTCTTCATTGCTGTAGGGCAAATTCTTAAGGGCATCATATTCATTTACCAAAGCTTCCCGTTCATTTTGTTGGGTTCCATTTTCAGTTTTTGCAATACTTTCACCGGGAGCGACCAAAGGAACGGCGATAGGCAGCGTGAACTGCACATAAGCGGGCGCACCGTTATAAGTTGCGGGCGAAACCTTTGGAAGTGCGTTGAAAACCCGTCGGGCCTCCGTTTTCAATTCCTCATAAATGGCATCCACATATAGTACTATAAATTCGCCTTTCTTGGTTACCTCAAAAAGCACATTTACATTTCCTTTATAATTTTCGGCATACACCTTTTCGGGCACTTTAAAATTGTCAAAAACAAACTGTTGCAGGGTATTTTTGAAACAGTCTTCCAAATTGGCCACCTCAACAGAGGTACAGCTTTCAAAAACGGGATATTTTTCATACTGAACCGTGGTGATCTGTGCGACGGAACCAACGGAAATCGTAAAAACGAAAAGAAAGAAAAACTGCTTCATCGGGGGTGGAGATGTTTAAAGCCGAAAGATACAGTTTTTTTGGAAGGACCTGCTTTAAAAAAGGCTCCCAATTTCTCGGAAGCCTTTCTTTATAGGGAAACGTTTACTGTATCTGAAAGGTGATCGGCACTGTATAGAATACGTCCACTTTTTTATCCCCCTGTTTTCCCGGACTGAAGGTAGGCAACAATTTAATTACCCGGGTGGCCTCCCGCTTTAAGGCTTCATTCTGCGCCAACGCCTTTACCTCAGCAATGGAGCCGTTCGAATCAATTTTAAAGTTGACATAAATTCTATGGGTTTCTTTTGGTCCCAACTTTTCCAATACTTCTTTTCTGAAATTTTTAGTTATGAATGCATTTATTTTGGACGACATACAATCTATCTTTTCCGCATTGGTGCCCATAATTTCACAGCCCGGAAAAATCGGTACGAATTCAACGTTCAATATGTTTCTGGGTTCGGAATCCTTTCCGACGGCCACAGGGTTTTGAGTAGGCTCGGGGGTATCTACCGCCAAAACATCTGTCGGGACATGTTGGGTTTCGGGCTCTGGGCTGGAATTTGATTTCACCACAATTTCTGAACTCTTTATCACTTTGGCAACCCGAGTGGGTTTCTTGATGTTCTGCTGCACAGATTCCACGGGCTTCGGTTTTTCAACTTCTATTACATATTCTTTAAAAGGTGGCTCCTCGATACCGTTGACGGAAGATATTCTAACCTCGGTGCTGGTCTTTTTAAAGTTGGTCTGCATTATTAGGAAAACAACGAACAGGCTACTAATTAGACCCATTTGGAAATACAAGCGGGAATTCCACCGAATGTTTATTTGCTGTTTTTCATCACGTTTGCTTGCAAAATTTTCTGTTGTAGTTTTCATAACAATAAAATTTAAGGAGTTATTGTTTCCAAAATACAACTGTTATGCCAAAACAAAAAACCTCCGTGTTTACTGGGCAAACACGGAGGTTTTAGTTAAATATCAGAATGTTTATTGAATATCAAAAACGATGGGCAGGGAGTATAGCACACCAACAGGTTTTCCACGTTGCTTTCCGGGTGTCATACTGGGCAAGGATTCCACAACACTAATGGCCTCCTTTTCCAATCTTGGATGTGGAGCGCGAGCGCGTACATCGGTAACTTTTCCGTTTTTGTCAATTTTAAATTGAACGGCTATGCGCTGTCTTCCGTCCAGCCCAAGATCCGAAGCCAGATCAGTATTGAATTTCTTATTTATAAACTCACTGATCTTGGAGGACATGCACTTCTTTTTAGCATCGTTACCCTTCTCATTCTCGCATCCGGGATAGACCGGCACGTTTTCGATTACGGCAAAAGGTACATCGGCAATTTCTTCTTCAACTACCTCTTCCTTAATTTCCTTTACCTCAACAATTTTTTCATCTTGTTTTACCTCGGTAGATTTAATTACGGTTTCCTCTTCTTCCACCTCGTCTTCCATCACCTCGATTACCTCTGGGGCTGGCGGCGGTGGCGGCGGGGGCGGCGGTGGCGTTAATTGCTGGGTGATCGGTATTTCTTCTTCAAGATCTTCGCCTACATCCAGTTTTCCGAAATCGGTCTGGGTTTTGTCATACGATTTCCATTCAATGGCTTGCCACGCCAAGAAAAGCATAAGCACCATTCCAAGCTGGAAAAAAAGCATGCTTCTGCGGCTAACGTCTGCCTTCGGATTTTTTTTGGGTTCCATAATAATAAGTGGGTTTAACGTGTTGCTAAAATATAGAAATTATCATTCAATTTAAAACTTAATTGAATTTTTAAGTTTTCAAGGTGCTTTTTATGCGTAAAAAAAAATAGGTTCCTATCAATGATCCCAGCAGATTTGCTACAACGTCCCAAATATCTGCGCTGCGGGAAACGGTGAAATGTGCTTGCAAAATCTCAATTATTATGCCATAAAGCAACACGGAAAGGATCAGGGCTGGCACCCATTTTCTTTTAAATTCAAATCCGTTGTTTACAAACAGAAAAAGTAGCCAAAGATTTACCAAAAAAAAGTAAATGGAACCGTGGGCTACTTTGTCTATTGCCGAAAATTGGACCTCAGGAAGATTTCCGCCGGGAATAAAGAACAGGACCGAAATGGTACAGGTATACAATAGGGCGAACGGAAATACAAACCTATTGACCAATAACCGCTTTATATGCTGCATCGTCCAACAGTTCTGCTATTTCATCTGGGTTTGAAATTTTCACTTTGATCATCCAACCAGCACCATAGGGATCGGAATTTACCTTTTCAGGTTCAGATTCCAAGTTTTCGTTGAATTCAACAATTTCACCGGAAAGCGGCAAAAACAAATCTGATACGGTCTTTACCGCCTCTACGGTTCCGAACACTTCATCTTTGTCCATAGTTTCGCCCACGGTATCAACTTCAACATATACAATATCGCCGAGCTCGCCCTGTGCAAAATCGGTAACTCCTACGGTTGCAATATTGCCCTCTACAAGAACCCATTCGTGATCCTTGGTGTATTTTAAATTTGATGGTATTTTCATAATAGTTTAGTATATAGATTCTTAATTTCCAAAATTATATCGAAGTGTAATTCCACTTCGGATTGTTGTTTGCGGGAAGGCGGTTGAAATGGCATATTCAGAAAACGTATGGTCATAATAGAAAAGTGCCGTCAAGTTTTTGCTCAAGGCATAATCTACCGATAGTTGTGCTCCATATATGGTTTGTCCGGCAGTGGTCTGATTGTTCTGGATGTCCAGATATCTCACAATGGTAATGTTATCCCTTCGTGAAAGATCCACTTTAAAATTAAGGTCGCTCGTAATGACTGATTTCTTGCCCCCGAAGTTTGTGGAGATGCGCAGATCCTTCACCCGGTACCCGAGCCCGATAATATATTCATTCCCTTTTATTTCGGTTAGAAGGTTATTGGCAAAACTCATGGAGAGCGCACGGTCCTTTCGCATTTCGGCAAGGATTTTTATGGAATTGTTCATTTCAAAATCCAGGCGCAGTAGCGGCGAGAATTGTTCGGTAAGGTTTACGTTGGTCAACAAGGTTTTGACCTTGAAGTTTCCGGATTGGTCGGGTGCTTCGGGATTGTTGGGATCGTAGTCCAGATTGGATTGGAATTGGTTGACCGTATAACTTGCCCGATACCCGTGTGCCAATGAAAAGCGCTTGAAATTTTTCTTGAACCACGGAAGTTTCATTAAGCCTGTGTATTTTACATCCCAATTGGGCAGCGGAATGTCCCTGAAGATGCCTGTTTTTTCTTTGGATGCGTTACTTCCTTTATATGCTGCAAGGAAGGACGGCAACAGAACATCCTGGCTGTTTTTGCCGAAACCAATAGGATACCCCTCGCTGTCCCTGGGAATGGGTCTTCCTTGGTAATGTTCTTCCGCCAATCTATTGGCAATAACCAGACGATTGCTTCGGAACTCGTCAAAAGCGGCAGAACTGTTTTCATCGCTGGAGCTGAAGGCAGTCTTTATCAGAACGGTGGAAATATTGAAGTTACCAAAGGTATTTGGCGTTAGCGAATTGTAGAGCCCGTCCTGCACGATATAATTTTCGGCGTAGTTTTCGGAATAAATTCGGCTTCCATTCACGTCTATGGTCAAATCGTTGATGGGTTCAAGATTGGCCTGAATATCCATTTGGCGCGTTTCTACTTCGGTATATTGCTCGTTGAATTCCGGATAGAGCGTCAACCATCCCTTTCGAGCGGCGAGTTCCCTTACTTCGGCCTGGCTTCCGAAAACAAACCCAGCGGTGGGTTTTAGTGTACCAATAAAACCTATGGATGGCGTATAGCCCGGCAAATAGATTCCGTTATTTTCTTGATAGTTAAACTGGATTTTTTTCAACATTGTGGCCAAGCCAATTACGCCGTTCAGCGCTTTGTCGCCGGCATTCAGACCCCCTTCATTGGTGGCACCCCTTCCCATTACGCTCGGGGTTCCGTTGGCCAATGCACCTTTTTCCTCGGCCTTCAATTTGCCTTCCCTGTCCTGTTTGGATTCGCCCTCGCCACCGGTTTCTTTGCCTTCACCATTTCTGGATTTTCGCGGCTTGCTCTTTTTTATCTTGGTAAGCCCAATGTAGCGATAGAAACCGTTCATATCCAGATTGGAGTTTATTTGATGTGTGCTGGCATTTTGAATGGTATTTCCAAGATTATAGGTTTGGGTAGTGCCATCGCTCAACTCAATGGGCAGGTTGTTGAATTGCTCACTGCCGCGTTGCCACTGATAGTCTCCCGTATAGGAATAGGTTGCCCTGATGAATTTCAAAAATGGAAATTTGCTGAAAGGCAGATCGTAGTTCACTTGAAGCGATTGGAAATGTTGGTTGGGATCTCCCACATCGAAGAAACCGTCCCAAATGCCAATTTCATTGTTTACGATACCGTCATTCAAATAATTATTTACGATCATATTATTGGTAGAGGTAAAGTTTAATCGCAATGATTTGGTCAAGTTGTAATTAATGGTGTACTGCCAATCGAAAAGGTAGTTGCGTTGGTATAGGCGCGGCAAGCCAATATTTCCGGCCTGAAGATCAATTTCCCTGAATTTCTGCTCGTTGTATTGACGGGTGATGTTGGACCCCACAGAAATATTGGTTGGCAAATAGTTGAAGTTTAAATCCTTCATAAATCGCCAATATTGGCTTCGGAAAATGGAATCGTTCTTTTTGAAGGGCTCAATAGGTTTCGAAATAAAATTATAGTTATAGGTGGCCCCTACACGAACGTTCTGCTCCACCGCATCTTCTACTTCAAAATCATGATGATCTGTTTGGTTGTACGAAAACGATCCGGTGAAATTCTCAATATCGTAAACCTTCGCTTTGGAATCGCCCGTGCGCTCCTTTCGCACCCCGATTAAGTTAACACTTTCCCGTTTTGTATAATTTACGGATTGGTTTTTAATGCGATCCTTTTCGGCTTCATCTTCCGCATTGTCCAAACGCGTCTGCAATTCAATATCCTGAAACTCGGGATCGTATTGTGGCGTGATCAGTTCTTCGGAACGGCCATAGTTGAACGGCAGTTGGATTCCCCATTTTTTTGGCAATAGCTGCCCAAGGTTCAAATTGGTGACTACGCCGTACTGTTGGAAATCTTCACGGCTTCGCTGATTTGGGCCTTGTTCCAGCGATCCGAAGCCAATGGTGCTCCTTTTTCCGGTAGCACTGATGGTAGCAAAATCTGCAATGTTCGCGTCCATACTTACCACGGCTGCCCAACCGCCCTTGTTCTTT
The DNA here is from genome assembly GCA_048265145.1 of Aequorivita sp. Lineage (GTDB taxonomy): Bacteria > Bacteroidota > Bacteroidia > Flavobacteriales > Flavobacteriaceae > Aequorivita. Next base: position 247,373 of record JBLXCF010000003.1, on the reverse strand, counting down.
AATTCAGACATGCGCAGCTCGTTGAACCAAACCTCTCCACACAGTTCCTGGGTGGTGCTATTGCGAACGCCCAGCATAATGGTGCGCACATTGCCAAAACTCGGATTTCCCTTAATTCCAATCCTCAGTTCATTTTCGCCATTGGTACTTCCCCCATCCAGTTCAGACTGGTTGAAGAAATTTACTCGGGTACGATCGTAACTTCGGTCGCCCACAACTTTTGTCTTTATTTGCTGAAGCAAATCCAGCGGTAAATTTAATCGGTTTGCAAGAGGCCAAATTTCCTCAGCGCTTCGGGCATTGAAATTGGTTGGATTTAAAGGAATCTGTACTTCGTAATAATTATTGGTAAGGTCGTTCCCCAAACGAATGAAGGCAACCAGTTGGCCATCCTGCAATTCGGTTCCGTTGGTGTTATCGATTATGGATTCGGCGTGGATGAACATTTCCAAATTTTTATATTGGCGCATATCCACATTAAAATTTTTATAGACCGCACGGCCATCATTCTGTTCCAGGCCACAAACCCGAAGGGAAAGGGATTGTTCGTTTTCACGGATAATATTGTTGTTGTTGTTCAGCTGTTCGCGCTCAAGTCCGGGAGGCAGGACGTAAGGAATGGGTTCGCGGTTTTCGTTTTCCTCAATGCTTACCGAGCCCACTTCAAATAGGGTATCGTCGTTGCTGGGATCCTCAAAGGTTATATCGTCCAATGTTTTCTCAAAACGACGGTAATCGCCCCGAACCAATTCCAAGGTTCCAAAACGCAATACGGTATTCTGCGAAAACTGGGACAGGAACATACGCATAAACCGGATAGATCTAAAATCTGAGATTCCATTAACGGCCTGATCTGGTTTACTGATAGGAACCTTAAATTGTACCCACCGAACATTCATGGTATTGTTATCCGGGGTGGTTATCTGCTGAAGTTTTACATCGGTTACGTATTTATTATTTTCCGTATCCAATTGACCGTTAAGGTTTTTGAAGGGAACATTGTACTCAAAATAGCTATCGATGGTGTTCATGGTATTGTCCCTATTGATGTCCTCTACATCTGGCTGGGCTGTACTTCCGCGGTTTGTATTGGAAACTTCCACGGGGGAGTTTCCTTGGGTGCCGTTATATTTTAGGTACCGGTCCAAAATACTGCCATCTGCCTGCAGGAAGTATTGATAGTCATCATTGGCAGGATCTGGAAGGCCAGCAAACGCTGGATATTTTGCACCTTCGGCGCCATTGTCCAGTCCATCCAACCCAATATCCTGATTTATCCGTTCTTGGCCATCTGAGTCAAAAGTGTACACTAGTGCTTGATTGGTGGGTACTTTTCCCCAAGCGGTGCTCGTTGTATTTTCGGTACCTCCGTCTTTGGGAAGTCCATTTTCATATTGCTTTCTTCCGTCTTTCAATATGTCCTCGGAAATACTTCCAAGGTTAAAGTTCAACATACCTCCCGGATTTCCGCTGTTTTCATCATAAATAAAGGGATCCATCACCCAAAACTGGATATACTCCACGTTCGATTTTTCAAAATCAGTGGTGGTCAGCGGTCTCATAATTCCGCCAAATCTGTTTTCAGGATTGGGAAGCGTATTGCTTCCCGAAGCCTCCGGATTGTAGTTATACTCGCCACGAGTGGATGGATAATAGGCTAAATCCAAGGTGAAAAGTGCTTGTGTCTGCCCTTGCACAATGTCCTGCAACGGGAAAATTTCATCCCTAAAAACGCGACGTGTGAAAGGCGAAGACAGGTCTTGGTCATTGATTCCCTCCGGACGTTGCGTGCTGTAAAAAATAGGATCAATGGTGTACCAGGCCAGTTTTGCGCGGTTGTAGTTATAGCCCAAATTGTCATTGCCCAACTCGCCACCATAGCCAATAGGCGTGCTCGATAATGTCCAGCTCAGCGGGGTGCTAATGTCGTTCCCCGTTTGCGATGCTTCAAAATCATCTACATACACCGTGGTCTTTCCGTTAAAGTCGGAAACTTTCGGAGCGCCGGGTTTTAAGTAGGCAAATTCTCCCCGCAGCGAAATATTGGATTCCACATCGGTGTCAATATTTGGAAGATGGTTTACCATTCGCGTTAAAAATGGAACCTCTGTGGAATAATTCACGTTAATTCCAAAAATGCTATTGTTGATGGGTTCAACTCCATACGAGGATTTCTGGGTCAACGGACGTTCGTTCAGGTTTAGATAGGTGGCTCCTATCAAAAACTTGTCGCTAAATTTATGTTCCACATTCAAGCCGGTAAAGCGTTTGCTTTGCTGTCCAAATAGTGAATTATTTTCAGTACTTACCGAGATTGGAATGTTGCTGTTCAACAAGGAAGGATCCAAAATTTGAACTCTTCCCAGTTGATAGTTAACGGTGTAGTCCACACCCTCAACCAACGTCCTTCCACCGGCGGTTACCGTAACCGACCCTTGGGGAATATTGAATGCGCCAATGGGAATTCCGTCGGCCCCGGTGGATTTGTAACTTCCTTTAAGTTGAAATTTATTTTTCTCACTTTCCTGTTGTTCCGCTTGGGTCTTGGTTCCGGTATATAGGGTCCGGAAAACGTATTTTGCTTGGTTTGCGTTGTAAGTAGTGGGTAGATCGTAAACCGCTGGAGATGACGGCACATTCAATTTATTGAACAGATACTCCCCGAAAGGCTCTACCGTGGTGAAAATAATCCTTCCGTTTTGCGCATCCACGGTAATACCGGGCAGAAAATCGAAAAATCCGTCGCCGCCCTGCACGGGGTCGTTGGTGAAATTCAACCTATCGAGATTGAAAACCTTCAATAGAATTTGATTCTTAACATCCTCAGGAAGTTCGGGCCCGCCCGATGCCTGTTCAATATAATTTAGGGGCGACGGATCGGTGTAAAGAATGTTCAACCGGAAATCTTCCTTTTCCAGCTGGTAGGCGCCGATGGGATAAATATTCTTCATCATCAAATCCCAAACCGGTTCCTGCACGTTGGTAATGCTGCTCTTCAACAGTTTTACCACTAAGTTTTGGGCCAACCCCACTTCCCCGCCGGGGGGATTTCCCCCACCGCCTGTGTTGTTGGTGCCGCCATTGGCCTCTACCCCATCATTGGAGAATTCACCTACTTGATACACATTTCCGTTAACGGTAAACTGGAAGGCAACGGCCAGGACTTCATCATTGGTCAAGCGTTGGTTTAGCGATATATAACCCAGTTGGGAGTTTATGGAATATTCGCCAGCATCGAGCCTTCGGGCGTTCTCTAAAGTAACATAGTCTGTCCCCTCGCTCACCTGCACGCCGGTAAATCCTTGCCGGACGCTGGCCACATCGCGAATGGCTGGATTTAAAAGGGAAGGAGCGCCACCATTGATGCCGAATGGGTTGAAAAGGTTGTTAGCGTTATCGGGGTAGGCATTTCGTGAAGACCTAATAAAACCTCCCGGAGGCGTGGTTAAACCAATATTTGTAGGGTCTGACTCTCCAATATCCTGAAGGGCAACAATATTCCGGACGTTGTCCGTTCTACTCGTGCGGTTGGTAATCCAAACTTCCATTCGGGTTATCTGCACGTTGCTGTTAATGAAGGGATATTGTTTGAGGGCGCGATCATAGTTATCCCTAAAATAATGCGAGAGGAAAAAGTGGCGATTGTCATCATAATCCAAGGCGAAAAGCTCATAATCGGTAATTGTGGCGCCACCTTCCGCAGTTACGGTCCTTGTTTCGGATTTTTGCTCGGAAAAGACACCGGTTATGGTCGTTTTTCCAAACTGTAATTGGGTCTTTACCCCAAAGAGGCTCTGTGCGCCTTGAATGAGCGCGCTGTTGAGAGGCATGCTAACGTTACCTACTTCAATTTTTTGAATGATGTCATCCTCGGTGGGGGTGTATTCCAACTTTATCTGGTTTTGGAAATCGAAAGTACTTTCGGTATCATAATTGGCTGTAACCTGCAGTCTGGTGCCCACCTTTGCCAACAGGCTCAAGCTGATGCGTTGGTCAAAATCAAAAGAAAAATTGCTTCGGTTGCGGGGGGAATATTGGGGGTTGTCCTGCTTGGTGTACAAAAGCCCGAGGTCCATTTCCACAGAACCTTGGGGAATAACTTCTATTGTATTTCCACCGAAAATTGATTCAAAAAAGTTGGAGTTCACATAAAAAGTGGGAAGCAGGTTTTTCTGTTCTTCCTCGGAGCCCTGTTTTCTTCCGTCGGCGGCATCAATTTTCTGTTTGAAATACTCCTTCATCTGTTCCTCCTGCACCAAGCGTTGGTATTCCTGAGGTGTAAGGATAATGGGGTAGGTAATGTTAAAACCGCCAAGAGTTTGGGTATAGATGTATCGGTCTGTAATTGGATCGTAGGTATATAGATCCTGAATACTTTTGGGGGTGGGCAGATCCATCCGTCCCATCTCGTTGCCTACAGCCGTTGAATCCTGCGCCAGCGAAAAGTTGCTGGCCGTTATGAAACCTACTAATATTAAAAGCTTGAAAAAGCTACCCTTGTAAACGTAATTTTTTGCCTTCAAATTCTACAAATTTTTTAAAGCTTGTTTAATGATCATTTCTACCGAAGCCTGCGGATTTTCCTGAAGGATTTTTTCGCAGGCCTTTTCTGCCAATTTTCTGTTAAAACCTAAGGTCTCCAAAGCAGATAACGCTTCATTTTTGTTCGTATTGCTCGATCCAACAGAAATAGCGGACAGACCATATACTTTTAAAATTTTGTCTTTTAAATCCAGCACTACCCGTTGGGCTGTTTTGGACCCAATTCCTTTAACGGATTGGATAGCGGCAACATCGTTGGAGGCTATAGCTTCCAAAACTTGATCGGGCGCCAGGGAGGACAGCATGGTTCTTGCGGTACTTGCTCCCACGCCTGAAACACTGATTAAAAGTTTAAAGATTTCGCGCTCTGCCACACTTGAAAATCCATATAGTGTATGGGCGTCTTCCCGAACCAGCAAATGCGTAAAGAGTTTCACATTTTCGCCAGCGGGAAGTTCGGAAAAAGTATGTAACGAGATATTGATGAAATAGCCCACTCCATTGCAATCTATCACTACGTCTGTCGGATTTTTTTCAACCAGTCTGCCCTGAATATGGGTTATCATGTGTTAACGAAAACTTAAGGGCTCAAATATAGCATAATTATTTGCAACAGCCATTGGGGTTTTCGCGAAAATTATTTGCCCGAAAACCCATTGAATTACTTGTCTTTCTGCTCCTTTTGGCGCTTTTCCTTTTGTTGGGCATCTACTACTGCCACTGCTGCCATGTTCACCATTTCCTCAACGCTGGCACCCAACTGCAATATATGGACCGGCTTGCGCATTCCGAGCATTATTGGCCCAATGGATTCCACGCCATTCAGTTCTTTCAGTAATTTGTAGTTGCTATTGGCCGAATCGAGATTTGGAAAAATTAATGCGTTCACCTTCTTGCCGGCCAGTTTTGAAAATGGAAATTTTTTCTGGAGCAGTTCCGGGTTTAGGGCAAAATCGGTCTGCAGTTCTCCGTCCACGATCATATCGGGGTTACTCTTGTGAAGCAGGTCCACAGCCTCCCGAACCTTTGTGGCATGTGGATCCTTGGAAGAACCGAAATTGGCGTAGGAAATCATGGCAATAACGGGCTGCAGTCCGAACATTTTCATCGTGTAATTGGTCATTTGCGCAATCTTGGCAAGTTCCTTGGCGGTTGGATCAATATTTATAGAAGTATCCGAAAAGAACAATGGGCCGCGTTTGGTTAGCATCAAATTGGTGGTGGCCACTTTTGTAACGCCTTCAAATCTGCCCACGGTTTCAAAAACTGGAACCACCACGGACGGATAGGATCTTGCGTAGCCAGAAATCATACAATCAACATCGCCCAGGCTCAGCATCATTCCCGCAAAATAGTTTCGTTCGCGAACCAATTTTTCTGCCGTGTAAAGGGAAACGCCGTTCCGTTGGCGCTTTTCCCAAAATTTCTGTGCGTAAAACTGGAGTTTATCAGCATACTCATCGCTCTTGGGGTCTATAATTTCAATGTCGGCGTCAAAATCGATCTGTTTCATCAGGTCGAGGATTATTTCCTTTCTTCCCAACAAAACAGGTATTCCAATTCCTTCCTCAAACACTATTTGTGCGGCTTTCAACACATCCAAATGGTCGGCTTCCGCAAATACGATTCGCTTGGGGTCCAATTTTGCCCGGTTCAGCAAAAGGCGAATAATTTTGTTATCGCTTCCCATGCGCTCAATAAGTTCGTCTTGATATTTTTCCCAATCCGTAATTTCGGCAGTGGCAACACCGCTTTCAATTGCTGCCTTGGCAACGGCCGGGGGAACGGTTGCAATCAACCGCGGGTCGAAGGGCTTGGGAATTATATATTCCTTGCCGAAAGCGAGTTTGGTTTCGCCATAGGCTATGTTCACCTGCTCCGGAACTGGCTCCTTGGCCAATTCTGCAAGGGCCTTTACGGCTGCCATCTTCATAGGTTCGTTTATTTTTGTTGCGCGAACATCCAGTGCGCCTCGGAAAATAAAGGGGAAGCCGAGCACATTGTTCACCTGGTTTGGATGGTCGCTTCGGCCGGTGGCCATTATAATATCTTTTCGGGTCTTTACCGCCAAGTCATATTCTATTTCGGGATCTGGGTTTGCCATGGCGAAAACAATGGGCGTGGGCGCCATACTCTTCAACATTTGCGGCGTAACAATATCTTTTACGGAAAGGCCTACAAAAACATCGGCGTTGTTCATAGCTTCTTCCAAAGTATCAATTTTTCGATGGGACGCAAATTCGGCCTTTTCTTCAGAAAGATTATCCCGGTCCTTCCGGATTACCCCTTTGCTGTCGAGCATCACAATATTTTCGGCCTTTGCGCCAAAGGCCTTGTATAGACGCGTACAGGATACCGCTGCCGCACCTGCCCCACTGATAACGATGGTAACCTCGTCTATTTTCTTACCGGCAATTTCCAAAGCATTGATCAAGGCCGCAGCCGATATTATTGCAGTTCCGTGCTGATCGTCGTGCATTACGGGAATATCCAGTTCTTCCTTCAGCCGTCTTTCGATTTCGAAGGCCTCCGGCGCCTTTATATCCTCAAGGTTTATGCCTCCAAAGGTGGGCGCTATGTTTTTGACCGTTGCAATGAACTCCTCAATATTTTCGGTGTTTATTTCTATATCAAAAACGTCAATGTCCGCAAAGATTTTGAACAGCAGTCCCTTTCCTTCCATGACCGGCTTGGAGGCTTCCGGACCAATATTTCCGAGCCCCAAGACCGCGGTCCCATTGGAAATTACCGCAACCAAATTTCCTTTATTGGTGTATTTATAGACGTTTTTGGTATCCTTTTCAATTTCAAGGCAAGGATCCGCAACGCCAGGCGAGTAGGCTAAGGAAAGATCGCGCTGGGTGGAGTAGTTTTTCGTCGGAACAACCTGTATTTTTCCGGGCCTGGGTTTTGCGTGATATAATAATGCTTCGCGGCGTCTGCTCTGTTTGCTCATAATTTTTTTTTCTTAAATGTAAAAATACTTTTCAAACGATGCCAAGGAAAAGTAGAAGCCAAAGGTACGGGTTTTGAAAGAATCGAAAATAGAATTTCCCACATTGGTGGCTGGAAAAATCAGGAAGTTTCTATATCATATTCCCAATTGGTTTCAATATTTTTGAATAAAATTCCTATTAAAAAGATAGCCTTGAAAATTGTTCGCTGCCTGATTTTTGTTGTGATGGTAGCCGCCGGCCCTACGCTGACGGCCCAGCAGAAAAATGCGGTTGAGGACAGCGTGCAGTTCTACAACAAAATTAAGACCTATTCGGAAAAAAGGAAGTTTACAAAGCTGCTCCATCGATGGATTTTCAGGCCTACCGGGCGTAAGGTGGAAAGAGAGCCCATACAGGAAAAACTAAAACCTAATTTCCGGGAATTTGAAGGAAAAATTATCCGCAACATTATTATTGAGACCATGGACCCTTTCGGTTTCTCCTTTTCGGATAGTACAGAAGTCGCCAATAGCTGGTTAGAGAAAACGGGCAACGCCATTCACATAAAATCAACACGGATGGCCGTTCGCAATTTTTTGCTGCTCAAGGAGAACCAAGTTTTGGACACCCTTCAACTCACAGAATCTGCTCGATTGCTGCGGTCTCAAAATTATATTCGCGAAGTTAGGATCACGCCCAAATTTGTTTCGCAAGACAAAGATTCGGTAGATGTTTCCGTGGTCGTGCTGGACTCGTGGAGCATTATCCCCAAGGCGGATATTTCCGGTTCGCAGACAAAACTGAAACTTCGGGAGCGCAATTTTATTGGTACCGGCCACCAATTTCGTGTGGGTTATTCCAAAAGAATGGAGGATGGCAAGGATGCTTTTGAGGCCAGCTATATGATACCGAATTTCAAAAACACCTTCATTAGCGGCACTGGTGCCTATTCTACAGATTATGAGGGATTCTACGAAAAGAAAATTTCATTTGACAGGTTGTTCTATTCGCCTTTGACCCGCTGGGCAGGCGGGGTTTTTCTGCAGGAACAATTTCTTTCCCGAACACTTCCAGATGATACGCTTGCCTTCGTGTCGCAAAATTTTAAATTTGTGGCCCAGGATTATTGGGCCGGCCATTCTTTCCGGATTTTTAAGGGAAATACCGAACGGGAACGGACCACCAACCTTGTTTTGAGCGGGCGCGCCTTGATTGTGGATTACAAATCCCTGCCCGAATTCAAGTATGACAGCCTTCGTTTTTTTTCTGATGAAGCCATCTACTTGGGGAATATTGGAATTGCTTCGCGCCAGTTTATTGAAGACAGTTATATTTTTAAAGATGGCATCATTGAAGACGTTCCGGTGGGTACTATATATTCAATTACCGGAGGAATCCAGCATAAAAACAATTCGGACCGAATTTATTTGGGCGGAAGGGCTGCGTATGGAAACTATTTCCGATGGGGGTTTTTAAGCCTGAATTTTGAGCTGGGCAGTTTTTTCAACCAATCAAAAACAGAACAGGCTACTTTCAGTTTTCGCGCCAACTATTTTTCGCATCTATTATGGTTAGGCCCCAAGTGGAAGATGAGGCAATTCATAAAACCGCAGATAGTGCTGGGATTTCACAGGCTTAACACCGTTGCCGATAGGCTGAGCCTCAATGAAAACCCAGATTTCAACGGAGTGTATGGCAATTTATATTACGACCAGCGCAACGGCAATATCCATGGGTTTAGCAGCCAGGCTTTGGGGGTATCAAAATATGTAATTGCGCTTCAGACCCAATTTTATTCGCCTTGGGAAGTTTTGGGGTTTCGGTTTAATCCCTTTGTAAATATTACTGCCGGCCTGCTTTCGGATCGGGTGGAAAATTTTGGAAGCAACCGGCTGTATTCCTCATTTGGGGTGGGCTGTGTAATCCGAAACGATTATTTGGTTTTCAGTTCTTTTCAATTGTCGTTTGCTTACTATCCGGAAATTCCAGGGCAGGGCTCCCATATTTTTAACACCAACGCTTTCGAAAATGACGATTTTGGTTTTCCGAACTTTCAGATTGGAAAACCGCGGACGGTGCTTTACCAATAATATAATTTTGATTAGTGAGAAAAACAATGCTCATTTTTCCTTTAAGAATTCAATGTTTCTTTTTAGACCGGAAAATTTGGCGCGCTTCACTGCGCTCTTTTTGAAAATTTCCTGAAAAATCTCCTCCGTAATTTCCTCCCATTCTTTTTTTGACATGGTCAGCAATTCCGGATTTGGGTTGAAAAGCGGTTGGCTGTGGGGCTTGCTGAACCGGTTCCATGGGCATACATCTTGGCAGATATCACACCCGAACATCCAGTCCTCAAAATGGCCCTGTTGTTCAAAGGGAATTTCGTTTTTTAATTCTATGGTAAAATAAGAAATACATTTGCTGCCGTCCACTACCCGGTCCGCAACAATGGCCTGTGTAGGGCAAGCATCAATACAGGCGGTGCAGCTGCCACAATGGTCCGTCACTGGGGTGTCGTAAACCAAGTCGAGATCAATAATGAGTTCGGCCACAAAGAAAAAGGAACCTGTGCTTTTTGAAAGCAGAAGGCTATGCTTACCGACCCAGCCCAAACCGCTTTTTGCGGCCCAAGCCTTGTCCAACACCGGAGCCGAATCTACAAATGCCCGTCCGTGGACCTCACCTATCTCTTCCGAAATAAAATGCATCAGTTGTTTCAATTTATCTTTTATAACGAAATGATAATCTGTACCGTAGGCATATTTTGAAATTTTATAGGTATCGGAAATCTGTTTTTCGGAAGGAAAATAATTCAGTAGCAAAGAAATTACACTCTTGGCGCCTGGCACCAGTTTGGTGGGGTCCAACCGCTTGTCGAAATGGTTTTCCATATAGCGCATTTCGCCATGCAGGTTGTTTTTCAGGTAATATTCAAGTCGGGGTGCTTCTTCTTCAAGAAATTGGGCCTTGCTGATACCACAGGATAAAAAACCGAGGCGTTTGGCTTCGGTTTTTATCAATTCGGTATGTTTGCCTTTAAGATTCATGAGAATTGGCTCGAAATTATTACCTGTCCTGACGATGCCAAATTCGGAATTTGAAAATTCACATTAAAACAATCCACCCTGTATAGGGCCTTTTATTTTGCCAAGGTGTTTGTAAGCGGCTTCGGTAACTTCACGGCCGCGCGGAGTTCGCATAATGAATCCTTGCTGGATCAAAAAGGGCTCGTAAACCTCCTCAATGGTTTCGGTGCTTTCGGAGACGGCGGTGGCTATAGTGGTAATACCCACGGGACCTCCCTTAAATTTATCGATGATGGTCCTTAAAATCCTGTTGTCCATTTCATCCAGACCATGGGCATCTACGTGGAGTGCGTCCAAGCCGAATTTTGCAATTTGGATATCGATTTTTCCATTGCCCTTTATTTGGGCAAAATCGCGAATTCTTCGCAATAGGGCATTTGCGATTCGTGGGGTTCCTCGGCTTCGTCCGGCAATTTCAACGGCGGCCTCCATGGATATGGGCACGTTCAATATGCCGGCGCTTCTCTGCAGGATGGTGGTCAGCAACTCTGTGGTGTAATATTGCAAACGAGATGAAATTCCAAACCGTGCCCGCATAGGTGCGGTAAGCAGTCCAGATCGGGTTGTTGCTCCAATGAGGGTGAACGGATTGAGATTAATTTGCACCGAACGCGCATTGGGCCCGGATTCGATCATAATATCAATTTTATAGTCTTCCATTGCCGAATATAGATATTCTTCAACAATAGGGCTTAGCCGATGGATTTCATCAATAAAAAGAACATCGCGTGGCTCTAGATTGGTCAGCAGTCCTGCCAGATCGCCGGGTTTATCCAATACTGGGCCGGAAGTTACCCTAATATTTACATCAAGTTCATTGGCCAGAATATAGGCGAGGGTAGTTTTTCCCAAACCGGGCGGCCCATGGAAAAGGGTGTGGTCCAACGCCTCGCTTCTCAGATTGGCGGCCTGCACAAAGACCTGCAGATTTTCCAAAGCCTGTTCTTGCCCGGTAAAATCCTGAAAGCTAAGGGGGCGCAATTTTTTTTCGATATCAAGTTCCTGTGGCGTTAGGTTTTGCCCTGAAGGATCGAGGTGTTCATTCATAAAGCAAATATAGGAAAATGGGCAATAGCAATGTGGTGGAAAGCATTAGTAAAAGGACAGTAGTTGGATAACGCCAAAATAAAAAGGTCGCTTAATTTAAAACTAAACGACCTTCTTTAAATAGATTAGCAGGCTCCTCACTTCCTACTTATTATGTATTATACCCCAAAGATATTACATTGTTCCGAAAATATATGTACGTGGTAATACTTAAATTTTACGTAGAAAAGAAAAACCCTTTCAAAGAAGAAAGGGCTTAAGGCTGGTCGTGTATTAATTTTTAGTGATCCAGTTCATCTTCATTTTCCTGAAGAGGTACGTCTTGTGGCACAAAATCCTGCCCAGCAATGACGAAATCAGACTCATCTTTATTCAATTTGCTATAATCATAGGCCCATCGGTACACGTGTGGAATGGGGCCGGCCCAATTTCCGTGGATGTGCTTGACTTCTGCAGTCCATTCCAGAGTGGTGGCATTCCAAGGGTTTTTTGGACCAATTTTTCCGAAAAACATGGAGTGGAAAAAGTTGTAAAGGAATATTACCTGGGCAGCAATGGTGATAATGGCGAAAACGGTCATCACCACATTTATGTCCGCGAGGTCATCAAAATAGGGAAAGTTGGTATTGGTGTAATATCTTCGGGGTAGTCCTGCCAGTCCCACAAAGTGCATTGGAAAAAAGATTCCGTAGGCCCCAATGGTGGTAATCCAGAAATGGATGTACCCTAATTTTTTATTCATCATTCTGCCCTCAAACATTCTTGGGAACCAGTGATACACACCCGCCAAAAACCCATAGGCCGCGGATATTCCCATTACCAAGTGGAAGTGGGCCACAATAAAATAAGTATCGTGTATATTGATATCCAGAGCGCTGTCCCCCATAATAATTCCGGTTAAACCACCCGTAATAAATGTGGAAACAAAGGCAATGCACCAAAGCATTGCCACGTTCATTTGCAGCTTTCCGCGCCAAAGTGTAGTAATCCAGTTAAAGGATTTCACAGCGGAAGGAATAGCTATCAAAAGGGTGGTAAAAGTAAATACCGATCCTAAAAACGGGTTCATACCAGAAACGAACATGTGGTGCCCCCAAACGATAGTAGACAAAAATGCGATGGTTAAAAGAGAGGCCACCATAGCGCGATATCCAAATATTGGTTTACGCGAATTGGTTGCCATAATTTCTGAAACGATACCCATTGCGGGGAGGATTACAATATACACTTCGGGGTGTCCGAGAAACCAAAAAAGGTGTTCAAATAATACCGGAGAACCTCCTTGATGGTGCAACACTTCGCCTGCGATATAGATATCCGAAAGAAAGAAGGAAGTGCCGAAACTCCGGTCCATTATGAGCATTAAAGCTGCAGAAAACAGAACTGGGAAAGACACAAGTCCGATAATAGCCGTAAGGAAAAACGCCCAAACTGTTAACGGAAGTCTAGTCATGGACATCCCCTTGGTCCTAAGGTTTAAAACCGTAACTATAAAATTCAGCGAGCCTAGAAGGGAAGAGGCAATGAAAATAGCCAAGGAAATCAGCCAGAGCGTCATTCCCATTCCAGATCCAGGAATAGCTTGGGGCAGCGCGCTTAAGGGCGGATAGATGGTCCAACCCGCTGAAGCCGGCCCAGCCTCCACGAACAGCGAACTCAACATGATTACACTAGAGATAAAAAACATCCAATAGGAAACCATATTTAGAAATCCGGAGGCCATATCCCTTGCTCCAATTTGTAGTGGAATCAATAAATTGCTGAAAGTTCCACTTAATCCTGCAGTAAGGACAAAAAACACCATTATGGTACCGTGGATGGTTACCAAAGCCAGGTAGACACTTGGATCCATAACCCCGTCAGTCCCCCATTTTCCGAGTAGAATTTCAAAAATGGTGAACTTATGATCGGGCCAGGCAAGTTGAAGCCTGAATAAAAGGGACATTAATATACCTATAATCCCCATAAAAATACCGGTAATCATGTATTGCTTGGAGATCATTTTATGATCTGTGCTAAAAATATATTTAGTTACAAACGTTTGTTTATGATGATGCCCATGATCATCGTGATGATCTTCCATTGCTTGAACCTGTGCGTGTGCTGACATATCTTTTTAAGCTAATATTATTTATTTTCGTTACTAAGTTGTGCTGCCAAGGTGGGCTGTTCTGCTAACCAGGCCTTATAGTCTTCTTCAGATTCCACGATAATTTTCATTTGCATGTTATAGTGGCTGATACCGCAAATTTTGTTGCAGATTAAAACATAGTCAAATTCATACGGCTCGAGGGGTTCTTCTCCTGCGGCGGTAAGTTCTTTGCTCTTCGCCGTTCTAATATCATTTATATTGGCAACTTTCTGGATTATATAATCGTTCTTTCTCATTTCCTCGGTGGTTACCGTTGGGGTGAACGCGAATTGGGTAACCATTCCGGGGACACAGTTCATCTGGGCCCTAAAATGGGGCATATATGCGGAATGGAGCACGTCTTGCGAACGCATTTTGAAAAGCACCTTTCTACCTACGGGCAAATGGAGTTCCGTAACGATTTTGTCGTCCTGTCCATTTGGATCGGCGGGATCTACCCCTAATTGGTTAATACCCTCGATCAGACGGACATTGGCCTCGCCTAGGGTATTGTCATTCCCTCCATAGCGGGCCTTCCAGTTAAATTGTTGTGCATAAAGCTCAACAATTAGCGGATCGTCGTCCTTATCCACGTTCATGATATCAGTCCAAGTAAACAATCCATAAATAATCAGCCCTGCCAGGGTAATGACGGGAATGATGGTCCAGATGAACTCCAACTTATCGTTATCAGCATAAAAAGTTGCACGCTCCACTTTATTTCCTCTGTAAATAAACGCGAAGTAATGCAGGATGGCCTGGGTAACAATTCCAACGAAGAAAATAAGGATCATCGTTACCAACATCAGCGTGTCTATCCTATCGCCGTGTTCCGAACCGGAAATAGGCAAAAGCGTATCAAACCACAACCAAAAACTTACAATGGTAAGGATATAAATGAACGCCAAAAATCCCATCATCAAATAACCTTGGGTATTGTTGTCCTTGTCCGTGGCTATTTCGGAGTAGAGGGTAGGCTTTACTTGGGCCAATTTAAAAATACGGCTCATCTGCCAAACAGAGATCCCAAAAAGAATGATTACTAATACAACTAAAAATGCGGTCATCTTTACAAATTCTTCTTTATACTAAATGATTAAAAATGGTAGTTTTCGCTTTCTCTAATAAATGGATCATTTTCAGGTTTTAGAGAAACTTTGCCAAGTCCTGTTCCAACCACAAATATGAAAAGCCCCAAAAAGAAAAGCAATGCTGCAATTTCCGGAATTCCAAAAGACCAATTATGACCCACAGTGGAAGGCATAACCAATAGGAAAATGTCTATATAGTGGCCCACCAAAATAAATACGGCAGCAATAACCACGAACCAAGGGATTCTTTTATAATCACTATTCATCAATATGAGAATAGGGAATACAAAATTAAGAATTAGCATTCCGAAAAACAATACTTTATATTCTTGAATTCTAATAATAAAATAAGTCACCTCCTCGGGAATATTGGCATACCAGATCAACATAAACTGCCCAAACCATAGATAGGTCCAGAATATACTGAAGGCAAACATATACTTTCCAAGATCGTGAAGGTGTTTATCGCTGACGAATGGAATCAATCCACGGCCTTTTAAATGAATGGTAACCAAGGCCAGCACCGTGATTGCCGAAACAAATAGACTTGAAAAAATGTACCAAGCAAATAGGGTACTGTACCAGTGTGGGGTCATGGACATAAACCAATCCCAAGACATGGTAGCTTCGGTAACGATAAAGAAAATCAGGAACAATACAGAAGCCTTAAAGTTTTTCCTGTAGGGGCCGTAGTGATTGGTTTCGGCCTGCGCCAAGGAATTTTTTCTGGAAAAATACCTATAGAGGTTCCATCCCAAAATATAGATTACCGCGCGGATAACAAAGAATGGGAAGTTAAGGTAGCCGGCTTTTCCCTGCAGTATTTTATCCTCTGCTACAAGTTCATGATTCTGCCATGGAAAGAAATGTGTTCCTGCGAAAACAACTATTAAAAACACAATTATTGAACCCGGCAGCAAATAGGCTGTGATTCCTTCCATAATCCTGTATAATACAGGGGACCATCCCGCTTGTGAAGCATATTGAATAGCATAAAAAACCAGCACTCCAAGAGCAATCATCATAAAGAAAAATGCTGCAATAAAGGTTGCGGACCATGGACGGGCCTGCAGTTGATGCAATACATGTTCTTCGTGCGAGACCGCGCCGTGGCCCTCGGGTTTTAAATCGGTTGCGTGCTCCATGGCCTGTTTGGAATATCCTTCCTGCCCCCGCGCCTCATCGACAAAGTTGGCGGTGTGGCCCTCTTCATGACCAGCCATATTGTGCGCACTGCCGTGGTGGGCATCCTGCTCCGCCATTATTTTTTTAACGTCATCGATCGTTTTCGGTGTAGAAAGAAAACCGAAGATTATTCCCGCAAGTCCTAAGACGATGAGAACAATAGAAAACAGTTTTAAATTTTTGGGTAGCGTGTACATATCTTTAGCTATTCTCTTTTATATCTTTAATTTAGTCCTATTCGGAAGCCTTTTCGGTTTGGTCTTGGGTGGGTTCCACTGCAGTGCTGTCCGTGGTTGCACTCGCCTTGGAGGTTTCCATAATACCCGCTTCCCCGTTGAGGGCGGCCTTTAAATCCATTACGTGCATTGCTATTTGCCAACGTTCCTTTTCACTTGTTTGGGAAGCGTAAGAGCCCATAGCATTCAGACCGTAGGTTTCCACATGATAAATTCCCCCAAGCACTATATTTCTTCCCGGATCCGCAAAACTGGGAATACCCAGAAATTTTTCGCGGGTTGCCAGTATTCCCTTTCCATCGCCTTTATCGCCATGACATACGGCACAGTAGATGGTATACAGCTTATTCCCTACTGCCAAATTTTCTTCGGTGATTTCATAGGGATTGGTCAACTGTTCCTTTGCAAGTGCCAATCCTTCCGTACTGTTTTCATAATCATACGGCGTAAACCCTCGCGGAACAGTGTGTTCGGCAGGTAGCATGGCTTCTTGCTGGTTCGGGAAAATATTATAAGAACCATAGGTTTCATATCCCACGGGTTCGTACATATTCGGGAAATACTGATAATTTGGCTTTTTATCGTTAAAACAAGAAACCAGTGTTGCTGAAGCAATAATTGCAATTCCTATGTTTATCAATGTCCTCATATTAGTGATCTTGTTCATTTTCAATTAGGCTAATTTCTGATGCTCCAGTATCATACAGAAACTTGGTCAGTTTCTCGAGATCATGGTTTTCAACGTCAACTTCCATTAAAAAGTGGTCATTGGTGGTGCGGAGATCAGGATTTTCAGCTTTCTTAAACGGCCACAATTTGCTTCTCATATAGAAGGTTATTACCATTAAGTGCCCGGCAAAAAATACAGTTAATTCAAACATAATGGGTATAAAGGCCGGCATATTCTGGTAGAAAGTAAAACTGGGTTTTCCTCCAATGTTCTGAGGCCAATCTTCGATCATCATAAAATTCATCATGGCAACCGCTACACTTAGGCCTACCAGTCCATACAGAAAGGAGGTAATGGCTATACGCGTAGGAGCTATTCCAACGGCGTGGTCCAATCCGTGAACCGGAAAAGGGGTAAACACTTCCGAAATGTGATAATTTGCGGTACGGGTTTGCTTAACGGCCTGTAGCAACAGGTCGTCATCTGTATAAATTGCGTGTATTTTAGTTGCAGCCATACTTAGTTCTTAGTTTTGAGTATTAAAGCCTGTCCGGCCCAATCATCGCGTTTTGCCCTTCCCGGAAATTCACTGATTATTTGATCCAATAGATCATATTCCCGATCAGTCATTCTACTTACTTGTTCAAAGGTGAAAATTCCAATCTGGTGAAGTTTCATTTCCATTACCGGCCCCACACCATTAATTTTTTTAAGATCGTCCTGCACCTGAGATTCTGGATTGAACGAACCAACGCCAGCCAATAGATTATCGATATTTCCGCGCTGTGCTTCATAATCAACATCATTGATTTCCAAATCCTCATCCGCCGAATTGAAGGAGCTGTCGAAATGTTTTCCTTCCACATTTGCTGCCGGCCCCGCATCTGCCGGATATTCCTCTACCGTTTGTACGTGGCTGTGGTCATCGCCGTGCTCTGCGCGCAATCGTTTGAAGGCCTCGCCTGAGGATTTAAGAATGGTTTTCACCTCGGCCTGTGCAATAACGGGGAAGGTTCTGGAATACAAAAGGAATAGCACAAAGAAGAAACCAATGGTTCCCATAAAGGTCCCAATATCAACAAAGGTAGGTTGGAACATAGTCCAAGACGAGGTCAAACGGTCCTTGCTCAAATCGATAACGATAATGTCAAAACGTTCAAACCACATACCTATGTTTATGATGAGCGCTACGATAAATGTCCAAACAATATTTCTTCTTAATTTTTTTACCCAAAGGGAAAGTGGCACAATAAGGTTACAGATTATCAATGCCCAAAAAGCCCACCAATACGGTCCCGTTGCAGCTCCAAAGGAAAGATAGGTGTAGTTTTCATAAGGAACCCCAGAATACCAGCCAATGAAATATTCGGTAATATAGGCCACGGTCACAATTCCACCCGTAAGTAAGATTACCTTGTTCATATATTCAATATGGAGAATCGTGATGTAATCCTCAAGGTTGGAAACCTTTCTCATAATAATAAGAAGCGTTTGCACCATCGCAAAACCAGAGAAAATGGCTCCCGCAACGAAATACGGCGGATAGATGGTACTGTGCCAACCCGGAACAACCGAAGTAGCAAAGTCGAAGGATACAATGGTATGCACTGAAAGTACCAATGGCGTTGCCAAACCGGCCAAAACGAGCGATACTTCCTCGAAACGTTGCCAATCCTTTACTCGACCGCTCCAGCCAAAACTCAAAATTCCATAAATCTTTTTCTGAAAGGGACTGGTGGTCCTATCCCGGATCATCGCGAAATCAGGCAGCAGCCCGGTCCACCAAAACACTAACGATATGGATAGGTAAGTAGAAATCGCAAAAACGTCCCAAAGCAGCGGAGAGTTAAAGTTCACCCAAAGGGATCCAAATTGGTTTGGGATGGGCAAAACCCAATAGGCCAACCACGGACGGCCCATGTGGATTATGGGGAAAAGGCCGGCCTGTACGACGGCAAAGATGGTCATCGCTTCGGCAGAACGGTTAACAGCCATTCTCCACTTTTGGCGGAACAGCAGGAGCACCGCAGAAATAAGCGTTCCAGCGTGACCAATACCCACCCACCATACAAAGTTGGTGATATCCCAAGCCCAACCGATGGTCTTGTTCAATCCCCAAACCCCGATTCCGGTGGAGACGGTGTAGATAATACATCCCAACCCCCATAAAAAGGCTATAAGGGCAATAGTAAAAACAATCCACCAAGATTTATTGGCCTTTCCCAGAACGGGTGCCCCAACATCTACACTGATGTCATTATAGGACTTCTCTCCCAGAACCAAAGGCTCTCTAATAGGTGCTTCGTAGTGTGACGACATATTTATTTCTTAAATAATTGGTTCTTGATTAAAATTTTATGCTTCGGAGGTATTCTTAACCATCATTTGATAGAACACGTTTGGCTTGGTACCAACATTCTCAAGCAAATGATACATTCTATCGTCCTTCTTCAACTTCACAATTTCAGAATCCTTGTCATTTACGTCCCCAAAGACGATGGCTCCGGTTTCACAGGCGCTTGAACAGGCGGTTTTAAACTCTCCGTCTTTCACTGGTCTTCCCTCCCGCTTAGCGTCGAGAATTGTTTTTTGGGTCATTTGGATACAAAGGGAACATTTCTCCATTACACCGCGTGAACGAACTACCACATCTGGGTTCAGCACCATTCGCCCAAGATCGTTGTTCATGTTGTAATCAAACTGGTCATTTTCATTATATAAAAACCAGTTGAAGCGGCGCACTTTATATGGGCAGTTGTTCGCGCAGTAACGTGTGCCCACGCAACGGTTGTAAGCCATCTGGTTCTGGCCCTGACGCCCGTGTGAGGTTGCCGCAACGGGGCATACTGTTTCACAAGGAGCGTGGTTACAGTGCTGGCACATGACAGGCTGGAATGCAACCTGAGGGTTTTCATAGGCAGGTACTTCTACTACTTTGTAAGTATCAAAGGCGGGCAAGTTTTCGAGCGTCTCTATTTCCTCCTTGAAACTTTCCCCTGCGGAATAATATCTATCAATACGCAACCAGTGCATATCGCGGAACTTTCGCACCTCCTCCTTGCCCACCACCGGAACATTGTTCTCGGCATGACAAGCGATAACACAGGCACCACAACCGGTGCAGGCATTAAGATCTATGGAAAGATTGAAGTGGTGCCCCACGGTTTCATCGAACGGACTCCAAATGTCAGCACGTTTATCACGTACGGAAATTTCATTGTGGTCATAGTCTGTTACCGGTACGGAATTAAAAAACTCCTTATCCTTCGTATTGAAAATTTCAATAGTGGTCTCTTTTATGATGTCCTCACTGCGACCGGCCATGGTGCTCTGCAGCTGTACGCAGGCAAATTCGTGTGTGCCGCCCGCCTTTTCAAGCGATACTTTTTGAATGGGCGAAAAATCCTGATAAAGCGGATAGGCGTTTACTCCAGTCTGCATTTCTTCTTGGATGGCGGCAGTTTTGCCATAACCCAACGCCAAACCTACGGATCCCTTTGCCTGACCCGGTTGTATAATGACCGGCACATTGTTGACAACGGTTTTTCCCAAAGTAATATTTACATAGCTACCATTAAGCGCACCGTTGGAAACATGATAATTTTCAAGTCCCAGCGCTTCGGCATCTTGGGCGGAAACGGTTACGTAATTATCCCATGAAACCCGGGTTATTGGATCTGGAAACTCTTGCAACCAAGGGTTATTGGCTTGTTGTCCATCTCCCAGACCAGTGGAGGAATATAGGGTAAGTTCAAAACCTCCCTCCTGGGCCAATGCCGCCATCGCACCATTGGAAGTAGTATTCTCCAAAGAGCCTGCTCCTTCGGAAGCTGTCTGGACGGCTTCCATTACCATTTCGGCATTGCTTACCAATACTCCTGCTTCCAAGGCCTTGTTCCAGGAACCTCCTTCCAGGATGGACGTGTTCCAATTTGCCTTCAAATAATCATAATAATTTTGAGAATTTCCAGTCCATTGCAACAAACTGTCCTGAAACTGGCGGGTGTTGAACAAAGGACGGATAGTTGGTTGAGTTAGGCTGTAGGTTCCTTTTTTAAATTGCGCATCGCCCCAAGATTCCAAATAGTGCGGCGTTGCCGCAACCATTTTTGCCAAGGAAGCGGTCTCATCCTGTTTTGTGGCAAAGGCCAAGCTCATTTCAAGCTTTTTATAGGCCTCTGCAAACTGCGCACTATTTGGCAATGAATAAATTGGATTTACTCCAAAAGTAATCAGTCCTTTAATATCTCCAGAAATTACGCCGTTTACCACTGCCATGACTTCTGCATTGTTTCCTTGACGAATAAGTAATGGTTTGTTAACATCAATTGCCTCGCTATTTCCGTTAAAGTTCAATGCCAAAGTTTGGGATTCCACATCTGGCAGATCGGTTACGAGCAGTGCTTTACTGCCGGCCTTTTGGAGTTGTGCTTTTGCCTTATTTACAGCCTCCATAATATTTTCAGGCAAACCTGAAGCACTGCCTCCGGCCAAAGCCCTTACTATTTGCATTTGCTGAGAAGGTGTTGCCAACACGCGCTTGTCGGCCTTGGCCCCCGTAAGGGTCATATTGGCTTCAAACTGAATATGTCTTGAAATTTTTCCGTTCTTCGGGACGCGGCCTTGTGCATACCCTTTACTGTAACTACCTCCTTGCCAATCGCCAAGGAAATCCGCGCCAACAGAAACAATGACTTCGGCCTTTGAAAAATCGTAATCTGGCAAAGCGCGCGTACCATATTTATTTTGAAAAGCATCCAATGCTGCCGATGCCGAAATTGTATCGTACACCACATGCCGCACATTTGGATACTTCGCTGTAAATTCAGCAATGAGCTTGGATGTGGATGGGCTGGCAAAAGTTTGAGTAAGCAGCACCATTTCCTTACCAGACATTTCATTGAATTTTTGGGCAATGGCCGTATCGAATTCAGCCCAACTCACCGCAGCGCCGTTCAGCATAGGGCCGGTCAGCCTGTGTTTATCATATAAGGACAAAACGGAGGCTTGAACGCGAGCGTTGACGCTACCGCCGTTTAGTGCCAAATCGTTTATTTCTATTTTTATAGGGCGGCCTTCACGGGTTTTCACCAAAATATTGGCAAAATCGTAACCGTCTGCAAGGGTAGTGGCATAGTAGTTAGCCACCCCGGGCACGATTTCATCAGGTTGAACTACATAAGGAATTGACTTAATTACGGGACCTTCACAAGCGGCCAGTGTAGCCGCAGCTGTAGTAAAGCCCACATATTTTAAGAAATCACGACGTGTGGTTGAAGAGGTTTCCAGGGCTTTCTTGTTTCCAAGAAAGTCATCCGTTGGAATTTCAGTTACAAACTCATTGTCCTGCAGCGCTTTCACAATGGCGCTGTCTTCGTTCAGCTCTTCAACACTTTTCCAGTATTTCTTGTTTGATGCCATATCAGTATCTGTAATAATCCTTATTTATTAATTAATAGTGACACTTGCCACATTCCAAACCGCCCATTTCAGCAATGGTCAATTTTTCAACCCCATACTTTTTTGATAGTTCTTCGTGAATTTTGGCGTAATATTCGTTGGTCTCCAAGTTTACGTTGGTCTCTCTGTGGCAATTAATACACCACCCCATTGTAAGCGGGGCAAACTGTTCCACCACCTCCATGGTCTGGATTTCGCCGTGGCAGGTTTGGCAGGCAACGCCCGCAACGGTAACGTGTTGCGAGTGGTTAAAATAAACAAAATCAGGCAAATTATGGATTCGAACCCATTTTACAGGTTCCGTTTTACCGGTATATTGTTGGTTTTCCACATCCCAGCCAACAGCCTTGTATAATTTCGCGATTTCGCCATCATAAAATTCCTTTGAATATTCCTCTGTAGCGGTTTCGGGGGCTACCTCAGAAATGTTTTTGTGGCAGTTCATACACACATTCAAAGATGGAATTCCGGAATGCTTGCTTTGTCTGGCCGAGCTGTGGCAATAATTACAATCTATCTGGTTGTCTCCCGCGTGAATTTTATGGGAATAATGAATGGGCTGCACGGGCGCGTATCCTTGGTCTACCCCAACCTGCATCATGTAACCGTAGGCGAAATAGCCGGCCGAGAGCAATAGAAAAATGGTAAAAACCAGTACGAGAAATTGGTTTTGAACGAAGGCCTTCCAAACTGGCAGGCGCTTTTCCTTTTGAACCTCTTCCACTCCTTGTGCCTGGGCAATGCGCTTTAAGGTATTGGTTACCAAAAAGAGCATAATTACCAACAGCAAGAAGATAAGCGCCAAGGCTCCTAACACAAGTGTATTTGAAACACCTGCCCCATCGCCAGTTGCGGGAGCGGCAGCGGCTCCAGCAGCTACGTCTGCGGCGGGCACGGCTTTAGGCTGGCTAGTATATGCAAGGATATTGTCAATATCGGTTTCCGACAGGGCCGGAAAAGGAGTCATTATAGCTTTATTATTTTCCTCAAAAAGCTTTATGGCCTGTGCATCGCCAGAGGCAATTAACGCCTGGCTATTATGGATCCATTTGTAAAGCCAGTCACGATCGAACTTATCTGCCACCCCGCGCAGGGCAGGCCCTACTGCTTTTGCATCCAGTTTGTGGCAGGCGGCACAGTTGGCCTTAAACAACGCTTCCCCGGCAGCAACATCGCCTCCAGCAGCAGGAGCATCCTGTGAATATATGGTAGTTGAAAAAGTTAGCAAGAACACTAACAGAAGAAATGGCAATTTTGAGCGTAGATGTATAAAATTCACCTTTTTCATACTAATGGTTAAATTATGGTCGACAGTTTGGCACAGAATTAGTTACGGACACTCGCGTTTTTTCGGCTTATTTTGTACCCAAATTAAGGCACAAAAGTACACTATAAAGTCGATTTTGAAAATGCAAACAAAGTGTTAACCTTTAATTTATATTAGTTCTAAATAATAATTTTGGCCTCTTGAAAGTTAATAAGTTTTACATTTGCAACAAACTTGGAATTCTATGAAAATCCCCCTCCTTTCCAAACTTTTTATTGCCAGTATTTTATTGGTAATATTTTCAGAGAATAGTCTTGCTCAGAGCGCTACGCTAACGGTTAACGAAGATCCAAGGATCAATCAATTGCTCGCGCTAAAAAAGGATTTGGAAAAGGAGAACAAGCTTTCCGACGGATACACCATTCAGCTCTATTACGGCGAATTGGACAAAGCAAACCAAACACTGAGAAAATATCGGGGGAGCTACCCTAATTGGCCCGCATCCATTGAATATGAAACCCCGAACTATAAAGTCTGGGCAGGCAATTTTTCTTCACGTATTGAGGCAGAGAGGGCATTGTTGGAAATCCAGAAAGCATTTTCGGCTGCCTTCATCCTCAAACCGGAGCGTCGAAAATAACTCGTGGTGCTTTTCGATACAGTTCCATCAACTGGCGGTTCTCCCCATTTTTTCGGCCTTGTGGAACATGCCGATATCAGGGTTCTGATTTTTTGTGCCGAACCAATTCTTTATCCTGTTATAGTCCAGATAATAACTGAGTCTAAGGGAAATGCTGTTGAGTTGGGGTTCATCAAAAAGATGGTTGAAATTATCTGAAAAATTGATCCTTGAATCGCCAATGTAATTTTCCATGGCGTTCCTGTACAACAGCGTCAATTGACTTCCAGGGGCAAACCACCAGGAAAACCGCAGATCTACATTCCAATTGTTATAGGTAGCATCATTTTTTTCGGCATAGGCTGGATTTGAAAAAAGTTTACCGTTGTGCTGCAGCGTGAAATATTGGGAATATTCAACTTCAGAATAATAGTGCCGAAACGCTAAATTGAGCGCCATTTTGTTGTTAAAGATATATTGTGATTCCAAGGAAGTGATGACGGTATTTCGATCGCGTTGGCCAAAGATTATGTCATTCTCCAAAAAATCAACGAACCCCTCTTCTTTGTCTGAAAAGATGGTATTGGTTGCCAAAAACAGTTTCCATTTATCCGAAACCCGATATTGTGGCCGAAACTCAAGACGCAGCTCGCCCCTGCCCGGTTGATTGTATTTATACCAATCGATAGTGGCATCCAAAGCAAGCCTTTTTCTATAGTCTGTGGATATCCAGGCCCATACATCATAATACTCGGGGATGCTGAAATAACGTCCATCTGCTCTGGGCTCGTATATATCGTTGGTTCCAAGGGGCGTCATTTCAAACCCACCGCCGAAGCCAAAAAATTTCTTGGTTGTAAAACTGGAATTGAAATTAAAATTGAAATTGGTGTAAAGATCGGTTTGCAACCTTCGGGTATAGTTCACGTTGAAATTCAGGTACAGATTGTTCAAAAAACCCTTTGGCTGTAGAAATCTATATCCATAATAGCCATAATAGTTTATGTAGTTGGTGTTGCTGGAATAGCCCAAATCATTGATGTCATAATTTTTGGTCCTAAAATTTATCTCGCCCGTGAGCCGGTGTTTTCCGTTTATTTTTGAAAGCGCGGCGCTCCCTTCCATGCCGAAACTCGTGGAATCCTGATTTACCCAGCTACCTTCGGCACTCGCAAAATAATTCAGGGTGTTTTTCCTATTGGTTAAATCAATATAAAGCCCGGCAGCGTTCGCATCGCGAAAATTGCCTTCCCTCAGCACATTGGTGTTTACAAAGGAAACGGAGGAATTATCACCAAACCGTTGGTCCAGGACCAAAATATTGTAATTGGCCAGAGGCGCTACAATTTCCTTTCGGGCCTGACCTGTTTCGGTATTTTTTATTTCGGCAAAGGTTCGTTCCGTCAGTGCGTTGAAAATTCCAATGCCCAAGTTGCCATCGGTTCTGCCGGAAATCTTGAAGGCATTGATTAGATCCACTGTGGAAGGATATTTTTCGATTTCCTCATGTTCCGAAAGATTGACCCTACCTGAAGGATATCCGCCTATCCGCCGCGAATAAAAAAGGTCGCCTTTGCTAAAAAGCTCTGTTCCTTCCGTGAAAAAGGGGCGGTTTTCCTCATATTGCGTTTCGAAAGCAGAAAGGTTTAAAACCTCAGCATCAAATTTTGATTGGCCAAAATCGGGAATCAGGACCATATCCAATGTAAAGGCGTCGTTTATTCCATATTTTAGGTCCAGGCCCCCATTGAAAATGGTTTCCGTTTTTCCGTCAAAATCGTTCACATAGGCAGACACATAGGGCAGGAAAGAAAGTCGGGTGGGCGTTTGTACGTTTTGGATTCCATAAATTTCACCATCATATATTGAGAATGCCCCTTTTGTATTATCAACGTGGCTCCAACTGTAGCGGGTGCGGGTGCGCCGAATTTCGCGTTCCATATTCAGGCCCCATTCCTGCTCATTTTTATTGGGAAAGCGCACCTCGGAATAAGGAATAAAAATTTCTGCGGTCCAGCCGTCGTCGTTTATTTGGACCGCGCTGTACCAAATTCCGTTCCAAGAAGTATCCTCATTGCCATTGGTCATTTTCGCGTCATATTGCACACCGGCGGCAGTAACGATAAATTGCAGGCTCTGTTGGCGATCGTTGTAGCCATTAAGAAGAATAAAAAAGAAATCGTCATTTCCAATGCCATCCCGTTCGGTCAGTTCCTTCATTATTTTTTCGGGTTCCGGGTCTTTCATGGAGGCTCCAAAATAGATTCCAAGATCATCATACACAATCTTCACCTCCGTTTTTAAACTATCTGCTATAGGACGGCCATTGTTGGGCTGGCGCTCTACAAAATCCGTTGCCGTTGGGGCCTGCGCCCAAGCCGCATCGGTTAAATTGCCATCTATTTTAGGCCGTTCCGTTATGCGGGGAATGGTAATGGCTTTTCTTTGGATGCTATCGGTTTGTTGCGCCTGGGCAAAAATAGTGTAGCACGAAAAAACTAAAACAAAGGCGGGTCGGAAGGAAAAGTTCATTAAAAATGATTTTCCTAATAGACTCTGAAAAAAATTGGATGTTACACCTTCGTCTTTGCGAATTTTTCAAAAGAATATTTCTTTTCTTGTTCCTATTCGTTTTTTTTTGGAACGTGTCCAAACCCGAGGCGGTATGTAGTAAAAAAAAATAGCTGTTCAAAAAGCAACTTAGCCGTTCTTGGCCAATTTGGGAACCAAATCTACTCCCGTCACGGCGGTCCAGATTGGATTGGACCTATGGAACTACTTGGGTTGTTTGCTCTTTAAACAGCTATAAATTTTCTATGGGAGAAAACTATTTCAGCTTTTTCTTTACGGCTACTTCTTGGAATGCCTCTATAACATCGTTTTCATAAAGATCGTTATAGTTTTTGATCTGCATTCCACAGTCATAACCTTTTGACACTTCCTTTACATCGTCCTTGAAGCGTTTCAACGAGGCCAATTCGCCAGTGTATATTACCACTCCCTCACGGATTAGACGAATTCCGGAATTTCTGAAGATTTTTCCGCTGGTAACCATACATCCTGCAATGGTTCCTACTTTTGAAATCTTAAAGGTTTCACGTACTTCCGCGGTTCCGGTTATCTCTTCCTTCATTTCCGGTGAAAGCATGCCTTCCATAGCATCCTTCACGTCATTGATGGCGTCATAAATAATAGAATAGGTTCGAATGTCTATTTCTTCCTTATCGGCTATTTGGCGCGCGTTGCCCATTGGCCTCACGTTAAAGCCGATTATGATTGCATCAGAAGCGGAGGCCAGCAATACATCGCTTTCGGTAATAGGCCCCACCGCTTTGTGGATAATGTTTACCTGAATTTCCTCAGTGGAAAGTTTTTGGAACGAATCTGTCAACGCTTCCACGGAGCCATCCACATCACCTTTAAGAATTATGTTGAGTTCTTTGAAATCGCCAAGCGCAATACGTCTTCCAATTTCATCAAGTGTAATATGGCGTTGGGTTCGCACGGACTGTTCGCGTTGCAATTGGGTACGTTTGGTGGCGATGGTTTTGGCCTCGCGCTCGTCCTCAAAAACGTTAAACTTGTCGCCCGCCTGTGGCGCGCCGTCCAGACCCAAAACGGATACTGGGGTTGATGGTCCTGCTTCTTTCACATTATTGCCGCGCTCGTCCTGCATGGCTTTAACCTTGCCGCTGTGTTGGCCGGCTAACAAATAATCGCCGACCCTTAGGGTTCCGCCCTGAACGAGCACGGTGGACACATAGCCGCGCCCCTTATCTAAGAAGGCCTCTACTACGGTTCCGTTTGCCAATCGGTTCGGGTTTGCTTGCAGTTCCAGCAATTCGGCTTCCAACAATACTTTTTCTAAAAGTTCCTTAACGCCCACGCCCGTTTTTGCAGAAATGTCGTGCGATTGGATTTTTCCTCCCCAATCCTCGACCAAAAGGTTCATATTGGCAAGTCCTTCCTTAATCTTGTCTGGATTTGCGCTGGGCTTATCTATTTTGTTTATGGCAAAAACAATAGGAACACCTGCGGCCTGTGCGTGGCTGATGGCTTCCTTGGTTTGCGGCATAATATCATCATCTGCCGCCACCACAATAATGGCGAGGTCAGTAACCTGTGCACCTCGGGCACGCATAGCCGTAAATGCTTCGTGGCCTGGTGTATCCAAAAAGGCAATCTTTTGGCCGTTGTCCAGCTCCACACCATAGGCGCCAATGTGCTGCGTAATTCCACCAGATTCACCGGCGATAACATTTTCCTTTCGGATATAATCCAACAGGGAGGTTTTTCCGTGGTCCACGTGGCCCATTACAGTAACGATAGGTGCGCGCGGTTGCAAGTCTTCCGGAGCGTCGGCTTTTTGGTCAATGGATTCTTCTATATCTGCTGTTATGAATTCCACTTCATAACCAAATTCCTCGGCAACAATGCTTAAGGTTTCAGCGTCGAGGCGTTGGTTCATGGTAACCATCATTCCTAGGCTCATACAAGCGGAGATAATTTTTGTTACGGGCACATCCATCATGGTGGCCATTTCGCTGGCAGTAACAAACTCGGTTACTTTCAATAGTTTGCTTTCTGCTTCCTGTTGAGCCAGTTCGCTCTCTGATTTCTGACGGTGGGTGTCGCGTTTTTCCCTGCGGTATTTTGCACCCTTGCCCTTTGAAGACTTTCCTTGCAGTTTTTCAAGGGTTTCGCGAACTTGCTTTTGAACTTCTTCCTCGCTCGGTTCTTCTTTGGGTGTATTCCTTCCTTTGCGGCCGGAACGATTTTCCTTGAAATTATTTCCGCCGTTTTTTGGCGTTTCCTTACTTATGCGGCGTCTTTTTCCTTTTTTATCCTTTTTGTCGTCTGCTTTGGCCTCCTTTTTCTTTTCCGGTTTTTTAAACTGGGTTAAGTCTATTTTTTGACCTGTAAAGTTGGGGCCTTCCAATTTTCGATATTGGGTAGTAACGGTGTCCGGATCTTTGGGGGCTTCGGTTTCGGGTGCTTCTTTTGCTGCTTTTTCGGCAACATCGGCAGGTTTTTCGGGTTCTGTTTTAACCCCGGCTGAAGGTGGTATAGGCTTGGTTTCCTCAGTTTCCTTTTTTACTTCCAAAGGTTTCTCCGCAACAGGTTTCGGAGTTTCTTCCTTTTTCGGCGCTACTGGTGCCTCTTTTGGCTCCTCTTTTTTAGGTTTCTTGGCGTCAAGATCAATTTTGCCAACCTGTTTTGGGCCCTCTAATTTGGCTTCTGCTTTTATTACGCGGGAGGCTTCTTCTTTTTTCTGTTTTTCCTCCAGCTCGCGCTCGCGCTCCAAACGGAGTTCTTCCTTTTCCTTTCGCTTTTCTTCGCCTACCTCTTGCGAGGCTACTTTTTTACTCTTGTCGGTTTCAAACTCCTCAAAAAGAACTTCGTATTCCACACCCGTTATTTTGGTATTGGGACTTGCGTCCACATCGAAACCTTTGGAACCCAAAAATTCCACGGCACGATCCAACGAGATGTTGAACTCACGTAATACCTGACTTAGCCTTTTTGTTTTTACTTCAGCCATAAATGCTTTTTCCTGTTTTGTCTTTTTAAAAAATTTGTATAAAAGTAGTCAAAGTTTTAACTACTCCTCAAATTCTTCTTTTAATATATTAATAACATCGCGGATGGTTTCCTCTTCCAAATCGGTGCGTTTTACCAGATCGTTTATATCGTGTTCCAGCACACTTTTGGCGGTATCCAAACCTATTTTGTGGAATTCATCAATGATCCATCCTTCAATTTCATCTGAAAACTCGCTGAGTTCCACATCTTCCTCAGCTCCTTCGCGCAACACATCTATTTCATAACCGGTCAGTTGTCCGGCCAGGCGAATGTTGTGACCGCCACGGCCAATAGCCTTGCTCACCTCTTCGGGGCGTAGGATTACCTCGGCGCGCTTCTTTTCTTCATCAATTTTAATGGAGGTTACCTTTGCAGGGTTTAGCGCTCGTGTAATGTACAAGTTCAGGTTGTTTGTGTAGTTGATTACATCAATATTCTCATTGCCCAATTCGCGGACAATGCCGTGGATTCGGGAACCCTTCATGCCCACGCAGGCGCCTACGGGATCGATACGGTCGTCATAGGAATCAACGGCAACCTTGGCTTTTTCGCCGGGGATCCGCACCACTTTTTTAACGGTGATCAGCCCATCAAACACTTCCGGAATTTCCTGCTCGAACAATTTTTCGAGAAATATCGGGTTGGCACGGCTCATGATGATGGTGGGCTTGTTTCCTTTTAAATCCACACTTTCAATAATCCCGCGAACGTTATCGCCTTTGCGGAAAAAATCCGAAGGGATTTGCTTTTCCTTTGGAAGAATGATCTCATTGCCTTCATCATCCAAAAGAATCACGGCCCGATGGCGGATGTGGTGTACCTCTGCGGTGTAGATTTCGCCCTCCAAATCCTTAAATTGCTTATAGATGATGGTGTTGTCGTGTTCGTGGATTTTGGAAATCAAGTTTTGGCGCAGGGCCAAAATGGAACGCCGGCCCAAGTCTATCAATTTAACCTCTTCCGAAACATCCTCGCCAATTTCAAAATCGGGCTCAATTTTTCGGGCTGCGCTGAGCGATATTTCCTCGTTGGGATCCTCTACTTCGCCATCGGCAACCACCACCCGGTTTCTCCAAATTTCCAGGTCGCCCTTGTCTGGGTTTACGATAATATCAAAGTTGTCATCGCTGCCGTATTTTTTCTTCAGGGCGTTTCTAAAAACGTCCTCGAGTATCGCCATTAGCGTTACTCTATCAATTTGTTTGTCATCCTTAAATTCCGAAAAAGAATCGATCAGTGCTAAATTTTCCATATCAATCCAATTAAAATGTTATCATCACTTTTGCTTCCATAATTTCTTTGTAGGGCAACACGGCCTCTTTTTGAACGGTAATTTTTCCCTTTCCCACGGGCTTGGGCTCGCGCGTAGTCCATGTTAAGGTACAGTTTTCCTCGGTTGCGGCTATTAATTCACCCTCTATTATTTCGTTGTTTGTGGTTTTCACCTTGAGGTTTCTGCCAATGTTTTTTTTGAATTGTCGCGGCAACGATAACGGTTCAGACACTCCGGCGGACATAACCTCCAGGGAAAAATCCACTTCTTCGCGGTCCAGATTATGTTCAATCGCACGGCTAACGGCGATACAATCTTCCACCGAAACGCCGTTATCGCCGTCAATAACGACCTTTATTTGGCTGTCGTCGGTAACGGTCAGGTCTATCAAAAAAAGGGACTTGTTTTCCTCCAGCGCCTTCTCCAGCAAGTGTGCTACTTTTTCACGCATCAATTAAAGCTATAAAAAGAGGGGACTTTAGTCCCCTCAGATCGTTTCCGTATCAAATTCGGGGCAAATATACTATATTTTTTAAAATTATAAAAACCAAGGCCAAACGAATTATTTTTGTACTTTAATGCTACCAAACAGCAAACAACCTATTTTTATGAAACGAATCCTAGTACCCACCGATTTTTCCGAACAAGCCGAAAATGCGCTGAAAGTGGCCGTCAAACTTTCCAAAAAACACGGCGGCGAAATTTTTGTGCTCCATTCCATGGAAATGCCCCTTCATTTGGCAACTTCGGGCGATAAAGGCAGCTTGCCGGAAAGTCTTTTTTTCATAAAGCTTGCCGAAAAACGCTTTACCGATCTTAGAAAAAAACCATATTTGGCAGATATTCCGGTAAACGAGGCCATTGGGCACAATGAAATCTATGAAGATATTGAAGAGGCCTGTAAACGAAACAAAATAGACCTAATTGTGATGGGCTCCAACGGGGCGAGCGGTTTTAAAGAGATGTTCGTTGGAAGCAACACCGAAAAAGTTGTACGGACTTCCAAAACGCCCGTGCTTGTTATTAAAAACAACCACGAGCAATTCCATGTAACTGATTTTGTCTTTGCCACTGATTTTTCCGAAGAAGCGCGGGGCGTATTGGACAAGGCACAGAAATTTGCGAAAAAATTGGGAGCCAAGATGCACTTACTGTTCGTGAACACTCCGGCAGATTTCAAGACTTCCGCACAGGCGCAGCGGATAATGGAGAATTTGGTACGGGGTATGGGTGTTGAAAATTATACCCTAAATATTTATAACGACACCTCTGTGGAAAAAGGGATTCTCAATTTTGCCAAGCATATTAATGCACAGTTAATCGGAATGGGCACGCACGGCCGTAAGGGCATTTCACATTTTTTTAACGGCAGTATCAGCGAAGATATGGTAAACCACGCCAATATGCCTGTGATTACCTTTAAAATTTAAATGAAGCCAAAACGGTAGCCACAGTTTTTCAGTTGGCTGATAGCGTTTCGAGGAGGGCGCAGACCCATCTTGGAATATTTCATTCCTTAACAAACCTGGTCACATCTGTTTCTCTGGTTCCATCTTCAATATACAAAAAATAGATGCCACTTTTTAAGCTTGAAACATCTATGCTTGTTTGGCCTTTTAGATCTGTAATTTGCGTGCTTAGCAGTTTGCCTTCTATGTTGAAGATTTTTATTTTTAGATTACCTAATGCACTTTTAGTGCTAAGAAATAATTTATCTTTTACAGGATTTGGATAAATTGAAACCGTAGCTGCTGGACTATCATCAACACTTAATGCGGCATTGCCGTATATGGCAATATCTCCTTCAATATTGGTAATCGTTAGCATACGGGTGTCATTGGCTCCAATCTCTAAAGCATAATTAAAAGTTAGCCCCATCATA
Organism: Aequorivita sp.; assembly: GCA_048265145.1. Taxonomy (GTDB): domain Bacteria; phylum Bacteroidota; class Bacteroidia; order Flavobacteriales; family Flavobacteriaceae; genus Aequorivita. The sequence continues at coordinate 214,365 of JBLXCF010000003.1, read as the reverse complement.
TCGAAATGAAAAAAATCCATAAAATAAACTTCTTCAAAATAGTATGTGTCAGGGAAAGAGCAATTATACTCGTAAATAACTGCTCTTGAAGTCGTAAAATCTGAATTTGTTAAATCTTCAATTTCCATATTCAAGAGATTGCATGGTTGAGTGCTGAAGCCAATTTGAATAAAATCCAGGGGGATATTTCCAATTTCTCCGTTATTGGGTATGGTTACGTTAGCATCATCTACAATAAGGTCCATTAAAAACCAATCGGTTTCAAAAAGAATGGGGTCTTGCGCAAAGGAAATTGCACTGAAATTAAATAAAAGTATGTATAGTATTGTTTTCAAATAGTATAGTTTTTGGATTATTGTTTTGCCAAGGTTTTTGGAATCTGCGATCTCTCCGTCACATACTAATGCATGGGCGTGTGGTTTCATAATTTAATTGATTAATTGTTTAGTAATGTGTAATATAAAATTACCAACTAATCAGATAAAAAATTCTTTTTTTAGGCAAAAAGAGGTCAAATTCCTCTTTTCGAAAATAGTCCATATAAAAAACCTATTGCCGGTGGTCCAGAAAATTTACGGGCTTCCTGCTCAGGGCCGGAAAACGAATGCTCTCCATTTCTGCTGCAGCAGCAAATTCAACCTTTGGTGCAACGCGAAGTTTTGCTCGGAAATGGTCTTTAATTTTCAGCAACAATTCCTCGGAGGTATTTTCAGAAGCAATTTTTATCAAAATTTCATCCGTCCCCAATTCATTATGGAAAATCTCAATAATATAACTTTCAACTTCCGAAAAATCATTCAGAATATTGTACATAGCGGGCGGATAGAGCGTGGTGCCCTTATATTTAATCATCTGCTTTTTTCTGCCCACCACCGGTCCCAAACGCATCGTATTTCGCCCACATTTGCAGGGTTCGTTATAGGCCTGCACCATATCGCCGGTCTTGAACCGCAAGAGCGGCATGGCTTGCACGCCCAAGGTCGTGATGGTCAATTCGCCCACTTCGCCATCGGAAACGGGTAAATTGTTTTCATCCAAAATTTCAGCAATAATCAATTCCGGATGGTGGTGGCCGCCGTTGTGCATTTCACATTCGTTGAAAGCAGTGCTCATCTCGGTGGAAGCATAGGTTGAAAACAGTTCGATATCCCAATACTTTTTTATTTTTTTCGCCAAAATGTTCAGTGAAAAATCCTGTTCGCGGATGGGTTCGCCTATGCAGATGGCAGCTTTCACGCCCGTATTTTGCAAATCTATTTCGTGTTGCTGCGCATATTCAATTAACTTCAAAAGAAAAGATGGCACCGTAATTAAATAGGTGGGTTTAAATTTCAAAATGGAATCCCATTGCAATTCCGGAATGCCCGAACCCACGCGGATAATACCCGAGCCCAATTTTCGAGCGCCTAAAAAATACGCCAAACCGGCCATAAAACGGCGGTCCATTGTGGTCATTAATTGTAGCGTATCTTCCTTTCCAACCTCGCAACAGGCGAAGGAAATCGCTTCGTTGTAAGCCAAACGTTCCAAATCATTATCAGTCAAAGCAAAGGTTACGGGATCGCCCAACGTACCCGAAGTAGTTACGTAATCGATGATTTCAGCTTTTGGAACGCAGATAAAATCATTGTTGAATTGCTGAAGATGGTCTTTGGTAGTAACGGGAATCCTTTGAATATCTTCCAACGTTTTTATTTCTGAAATCTGAATGTTGTTCTCTTTGAAAAAGCGTTTGTAGAAAGGAGAATTTTCATTCAAATAGCGAAGCGTTTCCTTCAGTTTTTCTTTCTGAAAGGCTTTTATTTCTGCAATTGACGATTTTTCTATTTTTGGAATCATATTCGTTTTTCTTTGCGTCCTCTGTGCCTTTGTGGTGTAAAATTAACCACAGAGGCACAGGGAACACAGAGTTAGTTTTTCAATTTTTGAAGAAATTTTTCAATCTTCTCCCTATCCGGAACAGTTGTAATTTCTTTAGTCAAAGCCTTTTCAAAAGCGATTTTCGCGGCGGCATCATACTTTTTTTCAAAGTAATACTTTCCCGTTAAATAATAGGCTTTCCAATATTCAGGGTTTTTTTGTTGCAGTTCAGAAAGTTTTTCTGCAGAAATAGTTTCTCCATTTTCAATTGCCTCTTCCACTTCCCGCTCCAAAATTCGGTAGTCCTCATAATTTTTATATTCTTTTGAATGCACAAAAGGATCTTCGGAAATGTTTCCTTTTGAATTTGAAATGGTTTTGGTTGCAGGATTTCCTTCCCTGTTTAGAAAAATTTCACTCAAATCATATTCCACAAATTCCCCCAATTGATACGGATTGGAAGAAACCCAAACCTTTCTGCTTTCAGGCTTAAAAACAATGCCGTGGTGCGCCAAAAGTTGGTTTAAAGCCTTTTCATTCCCAAAACCAATTTCTTTGTCGTCCAATCCCTTTTTGTTCCGAAGAATGGCAACGGCATCACTTATATCCAACTTTCCTTCTTCCGAAATCAATTCTTCCATCCGTTCAAAACGGTACATCGAGTGGCTTTCTTCAATCCATTTCAAATTGCGTTCGTCGTTTTTATAGGCTTCACTTTGAAAGTGGTTGCTGCAAATAAGTTCATCCGTATTTTCAACTTCATAAACCCCGAAATTATCCGGTGCCACTTCAATAATCGCCGCTTTTTTATCCTTTGCGCTGCCCACAAAAATAGCCTCGGAAACAAAAACTTCGCGCTTTTTTGCAATTTCTATGGCTTCGTCAATGTTTGAGGCATATTGTAGAATCTCGCGCGTAACTATGGAAATGGGCGTTTTCGCAACCAACGGAATTTCAGATTTTCCGGCGTTTATCGTTACCGTCAACCCTTGATCGTTCATTCCTGAAACCACACCCATCATTCCGCCCCAAGTAACCGACATAAATTTGTGGCCTTTGGAAGGGTTTACGAAGGCAATTATTTTTTCCTTCGCAAAATCGTCGCCTGCGTAAAAGTCGAAATTTCTGCCGATCAGCAATTCGCCGTCCACGGTTTTATCGCCCCAAACGGCAAAAGACGAACAGCCCACAAGCATCAAATCCTGCAGGGCGTGGCCAATATCGTGGGCGCCGTGAAGATAGAGCAACCGCAAATAAGGATCGCCAATTTCCCTGAAATTTGAAGACGAAAACTGCGAAAGCCCATAAATTTCAGCTTTGTATTCCTCTGGAATGTGGAGGTACATTTTGCGATTGTACCACGCCAAAAATTTTCGCAACAAATACTGTTGCGTTTTTGAGGGCACCAAATCTTCTACTTTATTGAAGAAAATAGCTTCCTGTTTCTGCATTAAATCCTGCGTGAGGCTGCCAGTAATTTTGCCAATTTGCAACGGGTTGCCTTCCACGTATAGTTCCCATTGCCCCTGTTTGTTTTTTAAAAGAAAATTGTCTCCCGCAACAAAAGTGGAATCATTGATTTTTACTTTTTCGGGAATGGTTGCATCGTAACCACTTACATCGGGCCGATCGTGAAGGGATTTTGAAACCCCGCATGAATTCAGAAAAAATAATAGTAGCGCACACGCGAATATTTTTTCCAAATATTTCATCTTAACCGGCTTGTTTTTTCAGTTTTGCTGCGCGCTTGTTGGTTTTTGAATAAGTGCGTCCCTCTTTATAATCAATCCATTTCTGTCCGAAGGATTTGCGCATCACATTTTCAAAATGGCGCATAAAGAACACGTTGTAAAGCATATTTCCAAAACGCCCCAAATGCCGTGGAAACGCCCGGAGCGTCATCGAAAAACCACCGTCCAAATATTTAATGTAATGCCAATACCCGCTGGGCATATAGAGCGCGTCGCCGTGTTTCATGGTAGCGTGCAGGCCGTCCAGATATTGAAGGGCAGGATATTTTTGAAAATCGGGATGGTCCAAATCGATGCTTTCCAAATTGTGCACGGCAAATGGAATTTTATAGAGATATTTTGTTTGTTTGGGCGCAAACAGCAAAACGCGCTTGGTTCCGTGAAAATGAAAATGCACCAAATCTGCCAGGTCCATATCGTAATGCGGCAGTACTTTGGAACCCTCGCCGCCGAAGAAAAGCACCGGAAGCCTTTTGAAAAATTTTAGGCCAATATCGGGATATTCAAAGTCTTTCAGCAGTTCGGGAAGCTTCACTTTTAAATCGTAAAAGAAAATGCGCAGGTCGGTGGGTTTGGTTTTTATAAGTTCGATGTAATCGGCCATTTTCATTTCCGTGGCAGGTTCTGCGGAATTTTGTTTGCCTTTGGTGGGCTCGTTGTTGTAAAGCGGTACTATTTGGTCGCCGGCGTGCTGCTGGATATAGTCCAAGTTCCATTTTTGGAAAGCCTCCCAGTTTTCCGTCAAGCCCTCAATAAGCACAGGTTTTTGGGGCTTGAAGTAATTCTTGATGAAATCCTCCTTTGAAATATTCCGGACACGTTCAATAGGTGTTGTTTTGATTTGTTCCATTCCCAAAAATATTTAGGTGATTTCTTCCTTTTTTGTAGCCTCCAGAATCTTGTTCAGCAAATATTCGCCGCCCAAAATTTCCGAACACGTAACCACACCACTGATGGTAACGCCCAAGATACCGTGCATATTTAAACTCTGACCGGTAAAATACAGATTTCTGATTTTGGTGCGTGGCGAAATGAACGATTTCAGCGGATTGCTGGCATCTTTTACATATCCATACATAGAACCCTTGTAACAGCCAATGTAATCGCGATAGGACAAAGGGGTTGAAGTATATATGGATTCAATGCAATCGCGCAGGTTCGGGAATTTCTTTTCCAGTTCCTGAATTATTTTTTCGGCCTTTTGCGCCTTAAACTCTTCATAAGTTTGCCCCCGATCGTTTTTCTGCGCTGCCGTATTGAAGGTATTGGCCCAAGGTGCTACCTCGTCAAAATGCATATAGGTCATTACCGTTATGTTATCGCCATATTGTTCCTGGTCCTTACTTATTCCCATAGAGAACATATAGGCTTCCGGCCAACTTTCCTGCGTGTAGTTATGGGCATCCCAAATGCGGTTGTAATCCTTAAAATGATAGTAGTTGTAGTTTATATATTCAAACGTATTGGGCTTTAAAACCAGATAAAGGCTAAAGGCGGCTATGGTGCTTTCAATATTTTCAATCCGGCTGGTAAAGGATTTTCGGAAATGCTCTTGACCTACCAACGGCAAGGTCATTTTTGGGTCTATATTGGAAATGAAAATTGAGCCGTAGATTGTTTTTCCATTGGCCGTTTGCACCGCCGTGACCACTCCGTTTTCAGTTTCAAAATTTGTAACCTCGTGCCGTTTGAGGGCCTTTCCGCCATTTTCGCGCAGACGGGCCAGAAGGGCTTTGGTAATTTGGCTGCCGCCATTGATGCACCTGTAGGAACTTTCAATGTATGAATTTACCGAAAGTGCGTGCATATAAAACGGGGTACGGTTGCCCTCGCCTGCGTACAAAAGATTGCTGCCGCCCAATACCGCCTTTAGTTTTTCGTTGGTAGTTATGGAATCCAAAAATTCCTTGGCGCCCATTTCAAATAGGGCCGTATTTTCGTAATAGGGTTTGCCGAGCTTGAGTCTATAGAGGGGGAAAAATCCACAGGTTTCCTTCATCTTTTCGCAATAGGCATCAATGGCCTTTTCCTCCTCGGGAAAATCATTCAATAGCGTTTTCCTGAAATTTTCGTACCCCTGGGCGTGGCAGTATTCCTTCGGGTCGTTGCCGAATGTAATTCTGTCATAACCGTACTCATCCATTTTTTTGAGGGGAATATCGTCCAGAATGTCCAAATATTTAAAATACCGATACAGATTTTGCCCTTCGGAAAGACCGCCAATGTAGTGAACGCCGGTATCAAAAATGGTTTTGTTGCGCACAAAGGTCTGCAGATTGCCGCCAAACTGTTGGTTTTTTTCAAGCACGCATACGCTGTAGCCTTCCCGTGCAAGAATTATTGCTGAAACCAGCCCTCCCAGACCGCTACCGATGATAACTACATCATATTTTTCTGTCATGTTGCCTTGTTTCCCGAGGGTTTAAAAATACTTATGTTTGAAGTTCTAAATACATTTTGATAGCCTAAGGTAAGAATATTTTCGGTATGAGCGGAAACGCAGTTTTTTAACAATACAATGGTTCCCACAGCGTCCTTTTCCATATGAGAAAGGGCTTCCGTGGCCAGTTGCTTAGATGAAACCACCAGCGTATCTACCTTGAAAAACATTCCGTCCGCGAGGCTTTGGGCAAAATGGAGCTTTCCGTATTTTTGGGTAAGGTAGCTATTCCGAAGTATTGTGCACGCTTCGGAATCCTGAATAATACTTTTAATTTTTCGGTCCGGTCCGTCCAATTTCAACAGAAAATCGAGTTGTCCAAAATCGGCAGAAAGATGGAGAATGCTGCCGCTTTTATCCACATTGTGGAGTATCTCGAAATAGGATTGCGCATAGTGCGCCAAATCTCTTTTCACCTTTCGGTACAAGGGATCGCCTTTATAACGGTACTCCTCCAAAACGATTCTGTGGAAATAGGTAGGCCCCTCCACGGCTGCGCGAAGTTTCAGAAATTCGGTTTTGAAAAAGGAGCCAATTCTTTTGGCCCGCTGCCTATGGTTTTCGCCATAGGAAGTGTCTTCAGGTTTTATTCGCGGCAAAATTTCAACCGTGATGCTTCCATCCTTAATGATAAAACTTCCCTTTGGGTTTACCTCGCTGTTGCCGTGGATCAGGACCGGAAGGATGTCCAATTTGAATTCATTCGCCAAAAAGAAGGCGCCTTTATGGAACCGTTTTATTTTATTGCTTTCACTTCGGGTTCCTTCGGGAAAGGCCATTAGCGAGTAGCCTTGTTTTATTTTCCTTTTAAGGGGCTCCAAACTGTTTTCGATACCGCTGGAGACCGGATAGAAATCGGCACGTTGCACCGCCTTTCCAAAAACGGGCGAATTATAGACCCAATCGTTCACCAAAAAACAGATTTTTGGGTGGAGCATTCCTACCGCCAAAATATCGAGAAACGATGTGTGGTTAGCAATGATTACGGCAGGTTCCGAAAAATCTTCGCCACTTTCGTTGATTACTTTTTTCTTTACAAACGGATTGGTATAAAGCACCGATTTGAAAAATTTTGCAATCACTTTATGGAACCACCCCATTTTAATTTTTTTACTGATGGGAAGCAAGGGCATTAGCGTGCTGCTATAAATGGAAAGGCAAATGCCGCCCAATCCAAAATACCCGAATGAAAAAAGAGAATGTATAAACATTCGGGGTGTAATGGGGCGCTTTTTGGCACTGCCTATAAAAAGCTTGAACAGCAACGGCTGCACGGTAAAAGCCGTAATCATCGCTGAAAAAATTCCAATAATGGAAACTACCGAAATGGAAAAAAGTGCCGGATGCTTCGCGAAAACCAACACGCCCACGCCCAAAATGGTTGTCAGGACGGAAAGCATAATGGACGTTTTGTGGGTGGACATAACTTTTTGGCCGGTGCGCAATTCCTTCTGCAACCCTTTGGTCATAAAAATGCTGTAGTCAATTCCAAGACCGAAAATAAATGTGGAAATAATTATATTGAAAATGTTGAAATGAATGTGCAAAAGTCCCATAATCCCCAAGGTCAAAAACCAGGTCATAAAAATAGGCACGGACGTAACTAAGGTAAGCGCGAAACTCCGAAAGAAAAGAAAGAGAATGAAAAGAACCGCCAACAAACAATAACCTATCAACCGGTTAAAATCGTTTTTCAGATTTCCAAGGAAGGTTTCGTTCATTTCCTGCCGATCAATAACAATGGTATTCGGAATGTCGCTAAAAGCCGCCTTTACCGTCGCCGCGTTTTCATCATGCAGTTTTATTAATGTGGTAATAGTAGTAAAATCTGCCTCTGTCGTAATATAATCTTCCAAAAGAACCGAAGGGATTTGTTGATAATCTTCGGGTTTCAGGGTTGTAAATTCGCCGTCTAAAAAGCTATGGAACCGGCTGAAGGTTTCGGGCTTAAAGCCGCGCGCCTGACCGATCTGAACCATATTGTTCTCCAAACTGTCCTTCCGCGGTTCCTTCCAAAATTGGTTCCACAGCTCAATTTTTTTATGTTGGTCGCGCTGCGAATGGACCAATGCACCAATGGAGCTAAAACTGCTGATTTTTCCGGACGCCTTCAATTGTTCCAGACTTTCGTGGATGGAATCATTCAATTGGAGCGTGCCCTCCACCGATTTTCCGTAGGTAGCCAAATACACCGATTTTGAGGAAATATCCGTCAAGGCATCCAGATGCTGCATGGCAGTTTTAATTTCTGGTGGCTCGTAGTTCAATTTAGAAATATCCTTATCAAACACCACTCGTTGATAGGTGAACAGACTGATCAGAAAAAGTAGTCCCAACCCGAGGGGCCATCCAATTTTTTTGTGGAACGGAAACTCCGCAATTTTGTCCAGGACATTGAATTGCTGCTTTCGCGATAACGGATTTTTATACACCAAAGGAATAAAGAAAAGCGCAAAAACCGAAGCCCCCAAAACGCTAACGGCGGCAAAGATCCCCAAATCCTGCAAGGCCTGCGAATCCAAAAACAGCAGGCACAGAAACGCCAATGCGGTGGTCAGGCTGCTCATCAATATGGGTTCAGTCACGTCTTCGTAAAGACTTTGCAAAGCCTCGTTATTGCGAATGTGGGTTAAAATGTGCAATGAATAATCCAAGGTTACGCCCAAAAGCACCGAGCCGATGCCGAGGGAAATGGCAGAAATCTCACCGCGGAAAAGAAATAAAATTGCCACCGCCAAAAGACCTCCAAAAAAAGTGGGCACAAAAAGAATTACGGGCACATAAAGTTTGCGGTAAAAAAAGACAAACACAACAATCAACAACGTAAGGGCGATACCGACGGTAAATTGTATATCGCTTTTTATTTGTTGGGCATTGGCCACAGCAATCAAGGCTGCGCCAAAATATTCACTGTTTACTTTTCCGCGGTATTTTTGGTCCAATTTTTTTTGGAGCGCATACAGTTGTTCCGCAAATTTGGCGTTTTCCGCGGTTTCACTGCTGCTAAATTTTGGGGTAATGAACAATAGAATGTTCTTTTCATCTTTGCTCACCAAAAAACCCTCTTTCAAAACAAAATCGTCCGTAACGCCCAATTGGCGCAATTTTTTCAGGGCAATAAAGGAAATTCCGAGCGGATCCTTCAAAATTATATCCTTGGAAACCATACCCGAAGGCGAAATTAGGGTGCGATAGTTGGCCTCAATTCTGCTGGAAATACTATCTCTTTGAAGTTTTCCGGCGATGGCCCTATAATCTTCCTTGTCCAAAAACAACGGCAGGTTTTCATACACAAAATCCATCGTGCGCTGCAGATCGCCCTCGTCCACCTTTCCGCGAATGTAGGCTATATATTTTCCCGAGCCCGCGTGCAGACTGTCCACCAATTCGGAGGCGTATTGGGTGAGGTCCTCAAGTTCGGCGGAATCCGTGCGATGAATGGTAACAATGATTTTATCGGTGAAGTTAACGGTTTTCAATACTTTTTGGAGGTCACGGTTTTCACTGTTCGTGGGAATCAACTTTGAAATATCTTCTTCAAATTTAATCTTGGAAACCAAAAATATCAATCCGAAAAGCACCAAAAAAAGCAGTAATATACTGCCTATTCGATGCTTTTGAAAAAATTGATATGTTCCAAAAAACCATTTACCCATTGCCCACTATTTTTCTTCTTTCAAAAAAATTTAAAAACAAATATCCAATCAGGCCACACAAAAACGCCGAGGTTACGGAAAGCACAAAACTGCCTACAAGATAGGATTTTAAATATTTTACCAGCTCCAAACTTGGATCAATTTCATGTACGGTAAGCACAAAGTGTTCTCCCAAAATCCAACTGCCCAATTTTAGGCTAAAATAGAGAATAAGCGGAATGAAGGGCGGCAAGCTAACGTTGGAAAAAGCGAAGGCAATAACCTTGTTCAGATTGAAAATGAGCGCCAAAAAAATGACCACTACCGTATGGAAACCCCAGAGGGGCGAAAGTCCAACAAAAACCCCCAGGGCAATGGACAGGGCCTTTTTTTCTGTGGAATCCTCACTGCCCAAAAGGTCTTCCATAAAAAACCGTTTGAAACCTTTTTTTTTTAATTTTCTGAGGAGGTTTCGTGGTTTAATGTACACAAAGGTGAGCAGCACCAGCCAGGTGTTTAGTATGCTGATGCGCGTAAAATCCTTAAACGGGCGAAAATGCGACACCCGGTTTTCCAGTTCGTAATGTACCTGAATCGGGATGTTTTTCACTTCAATTCCGCTCCAGGCCGACTTTACAATGGCTTCTATTTCAAACTCGAATTTTCGGGTGTGGAACCTCAGGTTCTTCATTGCGAAAAGTGGGTACAGCCGAAAGCCAGACTGAGTGTCCTGCAAGCGGATTCCGGTTTCTACCCAAAACCAAAAATTGGAGAATTTGTTGCCAAAACTGCTTTTTTTTGGAACTCCGAGTTGCGTCATATTTCTGGAGCCAATAAACAAAACATCTTTATTTGGCGCATTTTCCAAAGCTTCTATAAAAACAGGAATATCTTCCGGAAAATGTTGGCCATCGCTGTCGATGGTTATTGCGAAATGATATCCCAAATTTCTTGCGAGATGAAAACCTTGGCGCAACGCATGGCCTTTTCCTTTGTTTTTTTGAAAATGTAGCCGTTGAATTTGTGGGAAGTTCGCCAATATTTCCGAAGTGGAATCGGTAGAACCGTCGTTTATTACAATCACATTTTCAGTATACACCAAAACGCCTTCAATAACATTTTTCAATGTTTTGCAATTATTATAGGTGGGAATAATTACGCAACATTTCAGGATATTGAATTTTTCTGAAATAGGGTTTTGGTTCATTTGGGATTTTTGGTGTCTGTGTTCTCTGCGCCTCTGCGGTGAATCAATTTACCACAAAGGCGCAGAGGGCGCGAAGCAAATATAGGTTTTAGGAATTAAAAACAGGAAAAGGTTAGCACATTTTGTTTAATCAAAATATCAATTAATTAAACTGAATTTTTTCGTTCTGTTCAAAATTCACCGACTTCATCACAAAATCCTTTACCATTTCCTTTAATTCTGCGGAAGAAATTGAGCCGGCATGCTTCAAAATAAACTTTTTATCTTCTTCAATATTTTTATGATAGCCAAGAAATTTGGGCGCGTTTTCCTGCACGCTCAAGCGGATATAACGGAGTTCAATATTGGAGGATTCGGCAGAAACGGCACTTTCAATCAACGAAACGCCTTGCTTAAAAAATTCCTTTTTGTCGCTGTTCTTTTGGGCAAATTTTGCCTGTAGGGTTAAAACCGCACCTTTGTACGCAATCAAGACCGGCTTGTTGGAGGAATTAATATTTGCAAGTTCGCCGTCAAGTTTTGCTGTAATCTCAGCACTTTCCACGGCTTTTGGATATTGGGTGCGAATGGTTTTCAAATCCTGACTCTGCGCAAGGAATGAAACCAAAAATAATATAAAAAATAATGCTCTCATCAATCTAAAATTTTAAAAGTCGCGTTTAGTTTCAGCGCCACCGTATCCTTAAAAGTGGTGGTGTTCTTTACCTTCACCTCACCGTTTTCCTCGGCGATTTCAATTACAAGTTGCAAATCGGGATTTTTTTCGGGGTTGATGATCGCCATAAATTTTATGTTGGACGAAACGGCCAAAAACAGGTCCTTCCCCGTTGCTTCCTCAGTGAGCTCTTTAATAATTTGGATCATACAAACGCCCGGCATCACAGGGTTTCCGGGAAAATGACCTTTAAAAATGTCGTGATCTTTGTTTAAATGGATTTTTGCCGAAATCCCATCGGCGGTCTTTTCGTTTGCGGTTACTTTGTATAATCCTTCGATGAGCATGGGTTAGTTGTTTTTGAATTTTTCAAGGTCAATTTTCAACTTGATATTGTTTTGTTTAATTTCGATTTTCTCGGCAATTTTTCCGTCGGAAGAAGTGAAATTAATTTCCACCTTTTCCTTGGTTCTTGTAGTGTTTACAATTTTTTCAAGTTGCTCCGATTCATTTCCTAAAAAATAATAATTGAAGCGTTTTTCAGCGTGGGTTTTGTAAATTCTATTACCTTCTGATTCATAAGCCCCAATAATCGTTGCTTGCTCCTTCACCAACCATTTAAAATCGTCGCGCAACATGTTGACGATAAATTTTCTATCCAAATCTTCCACTATAAAATGCTTGGTAAAAGTATCTCCTTCAAACTGAAAATCAAACAGTTTGCTGCCAAATTCGGTCGTAAAAACGATGCGGTGGTTATCCTCGGCTATTTTTTTAATTATTAAGATTCCACCGAAATTCTTTTTGTAAACTTCAATTTTCGCCTTGTAAACATAATCCATTTCAGGATCTGAAAAATACGGATTTTCAATCTCTGTTATATTGAAATGCACCTGCCGCAAGCCCTCCGTGGTCTTTAGCGAACACGAAATGAAAGGCAAAATTGAGAAAAAACTAATTGCTAAAAACCGAATCATTTAGAGTAGTGTTTAAGGTTCGGTTGTTGAAAACGATGCGTGTGAAATCCTGCGACGGCTCCACCATTTTCACCTCAAAAACCTGGGCGTCATCCTTGTTGAAAAGCAATTCAAAAGCAGCGATATAGCCCGCAATTTTCTTGTCCTTCGGCACGAAAACGGCTTTGTTGTATTTTGGGGATTTAAAGAAAGAAACCGTAAAATCGGCATCGCTGAACATATTTCCCTTAACGCTGCTCACGATCAGTTGGTTCAGTTTTTTGAAAAGCTTGCTGTTGCCAATATCCACTTTACTTTTTGTTCCGCCGTCATTGATCAGCAATTGTTCTTCCTTAAAAACCACGCTGTATTGGTACGGATTTGTGTATTCCCACTTCACCAAATTGGGCGCTTTGAAGAGCATTCTTCCGGAAGTTTTTACGTCGTCCGCCAAAAAATCGAGGTGTTTGTACTGTGTGAAATCGGTTTTTATGCTCTTTGTTTTCTGTGCCGAAGCGATCACCCTTTGTTTAAAAGCAGCAATTTCCGAAGCATTCATCGCGCTTTCCTGCGCCCAAACAGTACTGCAAAAAACAATAAAAAATAAAAATGGAAAATAATTACGCATACCCCTCAATTTCAAGCAAACGGTCCACTGGGACCGACTGCAATTTGTGCGATCGCAAAATTAGCAATAACTGTTCCAATACGGCAACGGTTTTTGCGCTTGTGTCGTGCAGCAAAATTATATCGCCCTTTTTTAGGGTGGAAGTGATGCGTTTTAAAATTTTTTCCTCGGAAAGATTTGTGGTGTCGAAACTGCGCTTGCTCCAGCCAATGGAAAAATGTCCCGTTTTTTTTAAGGCTTTTTTGATGTTCGGATTGGTTACGCCGAAGGGCGGACGGAACATATTTACGTTTTTCCCGGTAATTTTCTTTAAAATTAAATTTGTTTGAATCAATTCAGCAGCAACTTTCTCCGCAGAAAAAAAACCGAAATTTTTGGAATGTGAATACGAATGATTGCCGATGGAATGGCCTTCGGCGAAAATTTGGCGAACAATTTCCGGATGCTTTTCGGCATTTTCTCCAATTAAGAAAAATGTTGCTTTAGCATTGTTTTCTTTCAAAAGGGATAAAACTTTTGGCGTAAAATCTGGGTTTGGGCCATCGTCAAAAGTGATTGAAATATGGTTTTCCGAAGTTTTGTAATTATGATTGAAAGATTGCAAATGATAGTTCCATTTTATTTGGAAGGAACCGATTGCGGTAATCAAAATCCACAGAAAAACAAACAGCAAAAACAAGTAGATAGAAACATTTCCGAAGTAGTCGAACACAAAAAGTAGCGAAAAAATCACTAAAAAAAGTGCGTTTATGGTGTAAAACCTCAGCATTTTTGAAGCAATACAAAACTGTGGTTTTCGCCCCGGTATTGGTTGTAGCACAAAACCGTTCTAATTTCGGAAGGATTCTTTTTATTGAGTTTTACACTTTCCGGAACGCTTTGGGTTTTCAATATTTTTGAAGCCAACCAAATCCCAAATGCTGAAACGGTGTTGTTTTCGCCCACCAAATGTTTGTAAAAAACCTGTTGGGTCTTGCTGAAAATCCCGTCGGAAAGTTGGTTGTAAAATTCGTCGAAATCAACATCGCCGTTGTTTCCGAAAACTACTAAATCAATGTCGGCAATTTTCAAATTATTGTTCTTTAAAACTGCTTCGATTGTTTCGGAGACCCTTTCTTTCTTGAGTGTATTAAATGTTTCAACGGCAATTAATTCGGCATAACAGCTTTTTACCATTTTATTTGAAACCACAAAGAAATTTGCGCCTTCACTGAAAACAGCGCCTTGGGTTTTTGAATTTAGAACCTTCGAAATGGTAACTGCTTCAGGTTTTATATGATCTATTAAGCGATGCACTTTTGTGGTATGCTCGCCCAATTCCTCCACGCCGCCAACCAAAATATGTTCGGCCTCATCATTTTCAAGCTGCATTTTTGCGTCGAGCAATGCAGATTCAAACGAAATCGCGGAATGGACATAGGTAAAATTATAGGCCTTACATTCCATTCCCAATGCGATTTGCCCGGCAACGGTGTTGTGCGTACTTTGGATGAAGGAAGTTGGCGTTAAAAACTGCTCGTTATTGTCTATAATGGCGCTCACGAATTTTTCTGAATCGATCATACAGCCCATTCCCGTGCCGGTGATGATGGCATCCACGGTTTCAATTCCGGCCTCGTCCATCGCGATTTTGGAAGCCACCACGCCCATTTTTATGCCTTTTGCCATTCTTCTTGCGGCGGCGGGGGGGATGTATTGTTTGTAATCGGGATCTTGCGCAAAGATTACCGTATTGTTGTAGTTGGTTACTTCATCCAAAAAAATGCCATTGTCAAACGTTTTTTGGGGCGAAATGGAAGCGATGCTGTTTATGTAGACTTTTTTCATTACGCTTCCTTTGAAAATATAACCGTAGAACAATTCCCGCCAAAACCGAGCGAATTGGAAAGTACGGTTTTCAATTCCTTTTGCTTCAATTTGGTTTGGGGAATCATTGAAAATTCCTTCATCGGGGTTTTGAAATTAAGGTTTGGAAAAATGATATTATTTTGAAGTGCCAAAACAGAATAAACCGCCTCAATCGCTCCGGCAGCGGCCAAAGTATGGCCTGTATATGCTTTTGTGGAACTGAATTCCGGCAAATCGTTCCCAAAAACCCTGAGAATGGCGCGCCCCTCGGACAAATCGTTGTTGCCGGTCGCCGTGCCGTGAGCGTTGATGTAATCTATTTCCGAAGGTTTTAAGTTGGCTACTTTCAACGCTTTTTCCATCGCCAAAGTTGCGCCATCGCCGTTATCGGACGAAGCCGTTTGGTGAAAGGCATCGTTGGCATTGCCGTAACCTTTCACATAGGCGAGGACCTTTTTGTTTTCGGCCTTTACAACATCATCGCTTTCCAATACTAAAAATGCTGCGGCTTCACCCAGATTCAAACCTTTTCGGTTTTCGTCGAAAGGGGTATTGAACGTATCGCTTAAAATCATCAAAGTCTTGAAACCGTTGATGGTGAATTTTGAAAGGCAATCCGCGCCGCCTACCAAAACTCTATCTAATTTTCCAGATTTAATTAATCTTGCGCCCAGCATAATAGCATTTGCGGCGGAAGAACAAGCGGTACTGATTGTTGTAACCAAGCTTTCCTCAATGCCCAATTGCTGTGCAATTTTTTGCGTGGAATCGCCGGCGTGGTGGCTTTCAATATATTTTTGTGAATTTTTATCGGTTAGGTATTCGTAATAATATTTTTCGGTCATATCCATCCCGCCCACGCTGGTGCCCGAAATGATACCAGTTTTGTACTTTTTTGCATCAGAAATTCCGGCGCTTGCAAAAGCTTCCTTTGCCGCAATGGCACCGAGCATGGCGGTCCGGGAGTAGTTATTTTCTGGCGGAAGGTTCAACTGGGCAATCAATTCGGCATTGGTAAATTTCACTTCGCCGACCATAATTTCATCGCGCTGAATGGTTTCAACATTCTCAACGCGGGTGATGCCTTTTTTTTCGTTTATGAGCGCGTGGTAATTTTCGGCCACATTGTTGCCAATGGCAGAAATAATGCCCATTCCGGTTATGGCTACGCCTTTGCCCATTTCTTGATTCTAATAAGTGAGAGGTCCCGACTGCGCTCGACCAGATATTATCTTTTCGAGGATAGTATTGAGATTTATTAAAAAATTACTTGGTGCGGTGCTCTTCAATATAATCCGCCATTACCTGTACGGATTCAAAAATCTTCCGGCCTTCTTTGGGGTCGCTCAAGCGGATGCCGTAGTCTTTGTCCAACATTACTATTAGCTCCAGCGCATCTATGGAGTCCAGTCCGAGACCGTCGCCAAAAAGGGCGTCATCATCGGCAATATCGGAAACCGCAATATCTTCAAGGTTTAATTGTTCAATTATTTTCGCTTTCAATTCTTGTTTTAAATCGCTCATAACGTTTTGTATAATCTGGTTATTTCTTCGGTTTCGTGTTCAATTTCGCCTTCGCTTCCAACTAAATAGAGAAAAGCTTCGTAATTATTTTCATCAAATTCTACCCAGCCACAGAGGACCTTTTCGGCTTTTTCATTTCGCAATAAGCTGTTGGAGTACAGTTGTAAATGTTCGGCATTAAAGCGGTCAAAGATAAAAAAACTATTTTCAGAATACAGCCTGTGCTTGATACTTATCTCGCCCAAGCAAATATTGGGAAGCGTGTACACAAAAACCGCCGGACTGGGGAAATATGCTGCATCGTTTTCAATGGCTGCTTGGTGTTTTCTATCGGTATCCAAGCTGGAGGCTCTGTTTGAAAAAACAAGTGCGATGTTATTTTCCGCTTCGTTTAAATTTTCATGTTTCAGCAAAACATCTGCCGCCAAAAATGCGAGCTTGCTGAGGTTATCCATTTTGAAAAACTTGGGATACCCTATTTTTAAATGTTTATAGGCATTTTTTATGAAGGTTGAAAAACCATCCGCTTCATTGGCCACCGGGGCATTGCCAAAAAGAACGTTTCCATTAACCGAAATCTTTTGGGATTTAATATGGCAATAGCTTTTTATATGGAAATGTTCCTTCAAATTTTTCATTTCTCTTTCCCTCAAAAAGTCCTCTCGGGAGATTTTGCGTTTTTCTTTTCACAGACGAGCATGGTGTGATATTCCCCCAAAGGCAAATCCTGTTTAAGTTTTAAACCTGCCCTTTCTATCAATTTCTTAAAAACGGTGGATGGATACATCTTGCTGTTTCCGTTGGCCAGCACGGTGAAATATAGCGAGGTAGCCTCCAAAATAAATTGCGAAGCGCGGAAGGCTTGCCGGTCCGTAAAGGTTTCAACAATTATCAGTTCCGCTGTATCGTCCATCGCATTGGTGCAGGTGGTCAAGATTTTTACAATTTCATCCTCAGAAAAACAATCCAAGAACTGGCACATCCAAATAAGGTCTGCGCCCTTTGGAATTGTGGGATTTTCAGAAAGCCAGTCAATGGGGTGTCCAGAAATTCGGTCTTCAAATCCGTGGTTGCGGGCATTTGCTTGGGCCATTTGTAGTTGACCCGGAAGGTCCACGATGGTAATGTTTACGTCGTCATCAAAAGCACAGCATTTCAATGAAAATTTGCCAGTGTTGCCGCCAACATCAAAAAGGTTTTTGGGTTTTCGCTCAAAAATACGCGCAATGGCCTCCTCAAAAATATCGTCGGAATAATGATGGTCAAAATCAAACCACGACTGCTGTTCCACAGGTTGGAGCTGTGACAGCCCTTCGTAAATGGTTTTCCATTGGCCCAATTCCTTTAGGCCTTCCGGCCTACCGTTTTTTATGGAGTCATTTAGATGGAACAAGCCTTTGTAGCAAACGTCGTTGGCAAAGTTAAGATTTACTCCAGCCGTGGTGTTGAAATTCAAAAAATAGCCCACCTTGGTTAGCTCAAATTGGTTATGGATATTTTTTGCAACGATATTTGAAGTTTCGGCAATTTCAAGTAAAACCCCCACGCCATAGGGCGTAATGGAAAGATGATTGGAAATTTCCTCCACCGTGGGCCCTCCGGTATCGCGTTTTTCAAAAATAAAATCGAGGATGCCCAATTTCCGCAAGGAAACGGAGGCTTGGAATACAAAGGGCGCAAAGGCAATGCGATGGGCTTCTTCCAAAGCTTCAACGGCATTCATTTTTTTGGTTGGACTTATCATTTTTTAGGTTGGTTAGTTGTTTAATTTTTCAAATAAAATTGCCGTATTACAGCCGCCAAAACCCGAGCCCGTCTTCAAAAAGACCCGGAGCTCCGCGGGGGTATTTTTGGCTATAACATTTATATTTTTTGAGACCCCAAGGTCGGAAAATCCTTTGGAAGAAAAAAGCATTTTTCTGGACATAGCGTGCATTGCTACAATTGTTTCCAACAGTCCGGAAGCGCCTAAAGTGTGGCCAAAGTAACCTTTTAAACTATTCAATGGCACATGTTGCATCCCCAAGCGGTTAAAGGCTATCGCTTCCATTTCGTCGTTGAAGGGCGTGGCCGTTCCGTGGGCAGAAATATAATCTATATGATGGGCAGAAATATTGGCTTCGGCCAAGGCAGTTTCCACACTGCGGAAGAGACCCTCCCCGGTGCGCGACGGTCCGGAAATATGGTTGGCATCATTGCAGGTTGCATCGCCCAATATGGCCACGGTTTCCTGCGGAAGATTTTTTGTTGATGAAGTTACCAAAGCGCTTGCGGCAACTTCGCCCAAATTAATTCCGGTCCTATGTTTATCATAGGGCTTGCAAGGTGCTGAGGCCAATGCCTGAAACGAGTGGAAACCCGAGAGAATAAACCGCGAGACCAAATCGCCACTGGTTATAAAAACGTGCTCATATTTTCCCTCGGCGATAAACCGTTTTGCCACCGAAATGGCCAAAACCCCCGAAACACAAGCGTTGGAAAGTACAATCGTTTCATTTTTGAAACCGAAAAAGTTTTGGATTGTTCTTCCCAATTCGCTTAAATATACCCGATTTTCAGGAAAAAGGTTCTTCTTTTCGAGCACATCAATATTTCCTTTGGTAGTGGAAATTATTAACCCCACGTTTTCATTTAATGGAATTTTTGCTGCGTCAATCACCTTTTTCAAGGAAAGGATCAGCATCTGTTCCAGTTTTGTAAACCTTGAAGCGTCCCCAATTTTATTGAATTCGCCCGCCAGTGTTTCCGAAGCGATCATGGAGGCGCAAAAGGGTTCGGGCAAAAGGGAGGCCTCTGTGTATATATTCAGGCCCGAAATTCCATTGGAAATATTTTCAACGACAGATGGACTGTCAAAACCCAGATTGCTGATAATATTGTTATGTGATACGAAGGTCGTGGCCATTTTTAGTACAATCCCATTTTCATTTTCCAGTTGGCAAAAAAGTGGGGCGGGGTCAATGATAGTTCTCCTTCCTCATTCAAAAAAACCTGAACTGTTTCACCCAAACACACCAACCGCCCTTTTGGATCGAAGATTCTATAACGGAAAACCATTTTGGCCGCTGGAGAATCAACAAAAGTGGTTTTTATTGTGGCAACATCGCCGTAGCGCAGGGGCAATTTGTGCTCGCAGGAGGATTTCACGATGGGCGAGGTATAGCCGTTCGCCTTTTGTTCCAGATAGGAAATGCCAAATTCACGCCCAAATGCTTCGCGGCCATCCTCAAAATATTGAATGTAATTGCCGTGCCACACAATTCCAAGGGGATCGGTTTCTGTAAATCGCACCCGGATTTCAGAGGTAAAGTTTATTTCCTTTTTATTATCAGACGGCATTTTTTCTTTTGTTGTATATTATTGACACTAAAATTGTTGCAAGAAAAAAGAACAATAATAATAAAATTTCAGGAAGGATTCTGGCAAAACCAACGTTTCTTAAAAACACATCATAAAACGCTTGAAGGCCCCAGTTCATGGGGGAGATCTTTGAAACGAACTGCATAAATTTCGGCATAACGAATACGGGCACCCAAACCCCGCCGATGGCTGCTAAAATAACGACCAAGGTGGAACCGAAAGGTGCGGCCTGTTCCTGTGTTCTTGCTATGGTTCCCAAAAGCAATCCCAACCCAATCGCCGCCAGCCCTGAAAAAATCGCCACCATATAAAGCATGGGCACCTTTCCTGAAACTGTTATACCCGGAAGCCCAATGGCTGGAAAAAGATACATACCCACCAACAGCATCAGCGTAAATTGGATTAGGCAAACCCCTAAATAAACAATGGTTTTCCCACCCAAAACCGTGGCGTAACTCACCGGATTGGTTCGCAAACGCACAAATGTGCCCTGATTTTTTTCCTTTACCAAATTGATGGAAAGTGGCACGATGATAAAGAAAATCGCAAACAGCGCCCACGCCGGAACGTTGTGCTGCGCCGAGTTTGGGATAATTTCGGCATTGTTTTTTGTGGGAAATATTTCCTTGAAAGCAATAAAGTTTCCGGTATCGAAAATGGGTTCTTCTTCTTCTTCTTCTTCGCCCAATTCGGCTTGAAACGCCTTGTAAATATGTTGCGTTTCAATTTTTGAAATCATTTTGTCGATGCCGTTTTTCACCGATGATTTAAAACTGGTTTGCGTTGCGGGATCAAAATAAAGTCGGACTTCCTTTTGCGGAATCATTTCTCTTTCAACTGCCAAACTATCTTCTTCCAAACCGAATTTTGAAAGAATTCCTCCCACGTTTTGGTCCACTTTCTTTTGAAGCGATGCCGAAAGATTTTCCGGAATCACGATGGCAAGTTGATATTTTCCGGTGAAAACGGCCTCTTTGGCTTCTTCCTCTGAGGTTTTTTGAAGAATTTCAAAGGAATTGGATTCGGAAAGATTTTCAAGGATACTTTTTGAAATCTCGCCTTTGTCTTTATCCACCAAAAGCACGGGAATTTTCACATCGCTGATGGTTTTGAAGGTGCTGTCCTGCACCAAAGTGATTACAATCAACAGCAGCAACGGCATAATAAAAAGGATGGCAATTCCGCCCAAATCGCGGATTAGCAGCAAAAATTCCTTATATGTTGAAGCCCAAAGTTTATGCATAATCGCGAAGTGCCTTGCCGGTCCTTGCCAAAAACACATCTTCCAGAGAGTTGGCGTTTTCTTGGTTTTTCACCAATTCAGAAGGAATTCCTTGTACAATAATTTCGCCGTGGTCGATGATGGCTACGTGGGTACAAAAAAATTCGGCCTCGTTTAAATGGTGCGATGTGTACACGATTGTTGTTCCCTGATGGTTCAGCAATTTCAAATGGTCAATAATTACGTTTTTTGATTGCACGTCAACGCCCACCGTTGGTTCGTCCAAAAATAGCACTTTGGGTTGGTGAAGGATTCCGGCAATCAGGTTTAGGCGGCGTTTCATTCCGCCGGAAAAGGTGGCGGTTTTTTTGTTGGTGAATTTGGAAAGGCCCATAACGTCGAGATGATCGTTGATGGATTTTTTCAGCATTTCACCTTTTATTCCGTACATACTGCCAAAATAGAACAAATTCTCAAAAGCCGTAAGCGTGGGGTACAATGCGTATTCCTGGGGCACAATGCCGATCAACTGTTTTAATTGGTTTTTGTGTTCCCTGAAATTCAGGCCATTGATTGTAAAAGTGCCCGAAGTAGGTTTCAGTAGAGAAGTGAGCATGGAAATAAGCGTGGTTTTTCCAGCGCCATTGGGCCCGAGAAGTCCGAAGATTTCTCCTGTTTCAACTTTCAAATTAAGGTTTTTTACCGAGTAGAAATCGGCGTTTTTGTATTTTTTTGAAAGTTGGTTTGTTTGTATCATAAGCCCCCTATATCCCCCGAAGGGGGACTTTTTATATAGCTTTCTTTAATTTCTTAAAAAACACCTTTTCCAAATCGGCAATATGGTCCAATTGATCCGCGACTTTATTGTAGCTGTCAGTTTGTGCGCTTCGGTTTTTGTAGATGCGCGAGGCTTCAAGTGCAAAATCGCGCCACAAATCGCCAATTTCAGTCATTTCTTTTGAAAGTTCAATCAGCTTTTCATTGCCGAGCATTTTTCCCGCTTCCTGCAAAAATGCGGCGTAAATATAGCGGAAACCACCGCCGCCCGTGCCTATTTCTTCCTGCATGCGCACTACTTGTCCCAAATAATGGTTGGCGGTTTTAATGCCTTTTTGCTTTGGCCATTTTCGAATCAATCCTGCTATTTTGTGGATTCCTTTATAGCCCACAAACGAAACGGGCGCCAACATTGCCTTGCAGGTATCTTTTATTCCTTTTACGATTGCTTTTTCAAGTTCCAGTTTTTTGGGGAAGGAAATTGGGTAATACATATGCCCTTTGGGCGCAAAAGCCCCTTTGGCAAAACGTACTTTTTCCAATTCCTTTTCGGAAAGGGAGGTTACATCTTCCATCACGGGATCGCTAATTAAATAGCGGTCGTCCTGTTTTCCATACACCACCATATTATGGGCGTTGAAGTGAAACCGGTATTCGTCGGGAAAATAGAGCAGATTGTAAACGCCAACCTGCAGCCCGACCGGATTGTTTTTTTCAAGATTTTCGTCCAAACGCGCTTTGGCTTCTTTCGGATTGCTGAATTTTTCACGCTTCATTTTTACGCCCGTCCGCTTTGCAAATTTTTTAAAAATATGTCCCGGAAGGGCGCGATAGGTAATTACGGGTGCATGATTCACTTTTAACAACGGAATGTAGCAGAACAACAAGCCGCTGCCAATGCCAAAGACCATAGGTTCACTTACCTGAAAACCGTTGTGTTTCATCAAATTGGAAACCACGCCGTTTTCGCAGTGGGCGGATTGGTGGTGGGTGAAGTTAATGATGGTTTCAGGTTTCAAGTTTCAGGTTTTTTCTATGATTATTTTAAAGTATAAGATTTCTTCGGTTGAACAAAACCTACCGAGGCCTCAACTCATCGACTTCAATTCTTCAACCGAAACATTAAAGGTTTCGGCATATTTATTCAAGGTTTTTTCACTCAACTTTTTAAAGATTGAAGGTTTAAAATGACGTTTCACTTTCCATTGCCAAAACCCCACGTAACTTGCCAATATGCCCACGTCCATTTTGTGCAATTCCATATAATATTCAATGGGGCTGGTTTTTCCGGCAAGCACACGGTTTTTCGCATTGGCAATGCGTTCATTAATTTCTTCAATGGCATTGTTCAGCGCTACGGTTTTTGGTTCCCAGCCGGTACTGTTTTCGGTGGTGTATTGGCCATCTTCGTCAACGGCATAGCAAAGTTCGCGGAAATTTGCCGACGCTAAGTTGCTTTTGTCCTGTGGTACTTCGTTTTTATTCATAATCAGACTTCATGTATTAAAAAATTCATGGTAGAAGATACGATTAATTTTCCGGCAAGAAAGGTTTCTGCTGCCAGGCTGCACATCGTTACCTGGCCGGTGTCCAATCTTGAGAGCAGCTTCGCTTTGGTGACAATGGTTTCGCCGGCGTTTGGAAGCTGGAAAATCTGAATTTTTTTTATGGCGCTGATATAGCCCACAAGCTTGTTGCCGCTGCCGTCCAGATCGTCCTTTTCAAAAAAAGTTTGCCCCACGATTCCAGAGGCAGCTTGGGCTACATTTTCAATGAGCCCGGTTTCGGAAAGCTTTCCATTTTTTAAAAAAATACAATCTTCGGAAATATGGAATTGGGTTGCAACCGAAATATCGTCAATTTCGAGTACGGAAGTAACCATAAGCATCGGTCGGCGGTGCGGTAAATAGTTGGAAATGTCGATATTTGAGACGTCTTGGCTTTTCATCAATTGGCCAGTACGGTTTTCATTTCGCTGGCAGCGATAATTTTTCCATTACATTGGGTTTCTGCAGTTACGAGGGTAACGCCCATAATATCGTGAAGCACCGTAACGGTGGTCCTTAATTCTTGGCCTGTGGAAGGCAATTCAAAAATTTCGGCTTTTTTAATGGCACCAATATAGCCTGTGGGTGCAGCTTCCTGGCGAAGAAAGAATTGGTAGCCGGTGTATAGCGCCACGGTCTGTGCCATATGCTCTATTAGGCCCGGGGCGGAAAATCTATTATTTTGGACAAAAATATTCTCTTCGGAAATGGTCAATCCGGCCTCTACTTTTTTTTCTTCAAAATGGAGCAATTTGTCCACCATAACGAACGGAAATTTCTGTGGAATCAACGTTCCGATAAAATTCTTGTCCGTTATTTTTTCGTTGAATTGCCTCATTTACACAACCGTTAAATAGGCGTAGGAATAGGCAAACCTGGCGCTTTCGGGTACTTGCAGAAAAATTTTATCGCCTTTTTTAAGTTTTCCGGAATGCACCAATTCTTCCAACATTAAATAGATAGAACCCGCACCAACATTTCCAACCTTTTGCAGGTTTAGAAACCATTTTTCCCACGGCAAATGCAGGCCTTGGCGCTCTATTTCGGCGTAAAGATTTTCCTTGAAATAATAGGAAGAAATGTGCGGCAGGTAGTAATCGATATCATTTTCAGTTATGCCGTGTTTTTCCATGGCCTGCTTCATGCTTTCCACTCCTTTTTGAAGAATGTGTTCGCCGAGCAATTTTACGTCCTGCTTCATAGCGAAAAGTGACATTTTTCCCCAGGTTTCCGCCGGATATTCGCTCCAGGGTTTTAAACTGCCATCGGCTAGTTTTTCGCCGCCGGCATACATACACGTATCCAGTTCAAAGGCATAGCTAAAGCCTTCCATCCATTCAATTTTAAGGGGCGTAGTGCCGTTGGGCTCGCTTTCCAGAAGCAGGGCGCCGGCACCGTCTGAGAGCATCCAGCGTAAAAATTCTTTGTTAAAGGCCAGAATGGGGTTTTCATCAATCTGTTGCAAATGTGCAACTTCGTCTTCAAAAATATCCGCTTTCATCCAAGAAGAAGTTCGTTCCGATCCGGTACAGACGGCATTGTGGACCTGGCCCGCCTTTACGGCCAGATAGCCATATTTCAGGGCGTTCATTCCACTGCAGCAAGCGCCCGAAGGGGAGTTGATTTCAAGATTGCCATTTTTTAAAAAACCGTGCACCATGGCGGCGTGGCTGGGCAAGATTTGGTCGGGGCTCGAGGTGCCGCAAGAGAGCAATTCAATATCGTTTTTGGAGAAGGATTCGTCACACAGCGCCTCTACGGCTTTGGCGGCGAGCTGTGCATTGTTATGGGTAACATTACCATCTTTATCAATGGCGTAGTATCGTGTTTTTATTTGATTGTTCCTAAGGATAATGCGCCTTGCTTTTGAGGTTTTTCCATTGATGACCCCAAGTTTTTCCTCCATGGCCTCGTTGTCCACAGGCTCATTGGGCAAAAACTTCGCAATCCTTGTAATGTATACGTTCTTCATTAATCTTGCTTTAATGCAACAGATGAATAATAGGCTTTATCCCGCTGTATTTTTCGATACCTTGGGAAATAAGTGAGCAAAAATACAACAAATACTATTGGGGCTATAAGCCATATTGCAAATAACAAATAATATTTAAAAAATACGAGCCATTTTGTTCTTTCACGGCCCTCTTTTTTAATGAGGTGGCTGGCCCATTTTGAAAAAACCACATTTCCGCGAATATCTGTTGCAACAAGCGATGGATCAATTTTTACGGCTCCCAGTTTTAAGAGTTGTTCTTGGAGGTTTGCGTAATTATTTTTGAGCAATGCGTTTTTGATGGGGCTTCCAAATCGGGATGCCGTTGCAATGTCGGAATCCGAAACGCCGGGTTTGGGAAAAATCCCGAACATTCGGGTTTTTTTACCCCCCATGAGCCAATGCACAATGGTAATTACGCTTATGTGATTGATGTTTCTGTCCACCAAGGCAATGTTACCAACCAAACGTGCCTTATTTTCAACCAACAGTTTTTTTACCTTTTCTTGTGCCATAATCCACATATTTCGACTGGCCGAAACGGTAATTACGGGTGTGTTCGCAAGCAAGCTTTTGGCTTCCGAGGATTTTAAAAAGGAATTAATGGGAATGGACGGCGTTAAAAACCAAGTGGTGTAGCCCAAAATTACCAAATCGAATTTTTTATGGAGCAAGTGTGTAGGTATGGGTTCCAGGGCGGCGGGAATTTGGAGGAAGGTTTCGGGAAACGCATCATAAAACGCATCCTCTTTCCACGGAAATGGGAATTGTTTTTCGGGACGGATCTCAAAATAGGAAATGGTTACTTCCGTATCTGAAATGGCTGAAGCTACATTTTTCAGAATTTCCAAAAGCTGTCCGGACTGGGAATAATAGACCACTAAAACTTCTTTCATCTTCTAATCGTTTCTATCCCAAAAATCAAAATAGTTAAACCACTGCCTTGGATATTTTTGCAACATCCACTCCACACTTTCGGTATATTTTTTCAGAAGGCCTTGGGCATCGCGATTTTTTACCTCAGCCTTGCGGGCGTAGAGGTGGTAATGGCTGTTTGTTTCTTTCATAACATAAACGAAGAGTACGGGCACGTTCAACCTGCTGGCCAATAAAAATGGCCCGGCGGGAAAATGGGCGGCTTTTCCGAGGAGGTTTTCGGTCAATACTTTTTGGCCTTTCATATATCTATCTCCGGTGAAACATACCAATTCGCCGTTGCTCAGGGCATTGTTTATGTCGAAAATGTGTGACATATCTTCCTTAACCAAGATAAATTTTACATTGGAACGCAGGGTAACTTTTTCCATATATTCCTTGATGTTTTTGTGTTCGGCATCGGTAGTTACCAGGCTTATCTGCGATCGGGTGTCGATGTCCTCAAAAAAGAATTCCGCGATTTCAAAATTTCCAACGTGTGCGCTAATCATTATTCCCCCATGGTTTTTATCAAGAAGTTCAATAATATTCTCAACGCCATCACATTGGTGTGTAAACCGGTTTTTGAGGCCTGAGGAGATTGCAGCCTTGTCTATAATGGTTTTTCCAAAGGTATAATAACTTTGATATATGCCGAGGATACTTTTGGCCCAGGAATATTTTTGCCGTTTGCGGAAATAATAGAATATAGAACGGGTGCTCTTTCCGGCAAAAAAAACATAATAGAGCGCAACGAAGAACAGTAGGCCGTATGCTGCGGAAACCCCTAAATTCCTAATAAAAAAAATAAAGATTCTATATCCTAAAACGGTGCCTTTGCTTTTGCCTTCCCATTCGCCAGCCATAAACTGCTATTGCACTTTTCAGCGTATTTTTGTTTCTATCAGGTCGTAAAAATCCTGAAGGGTAATTACATTAAGGAAATCCTCGCCGGTCAATTTTACGCCGAAATTGGCTTCAATGGCAACTACCAAATCCACAAAATCCAAACTATCAAGTTCCAGAGTTTCCTTCAAATTGGCTTTTGGCTCAATATCGTCAGTCTCTACCTCAAACTCATCTACCAAAAAGTAGTTTATTTTCTCAACTATAACTTCTTTATTCATCTTCAGTACGTGCATTTTTTGATTATCAACGCGGAATTGGTTCCCCCAAACCCAAATGAATTGGACAAAAATACATCAATTTTTCTATTTAACGTTTTGTTAACAAGGTTTAATTTTGAAGCCGCCGAATCTGGCGTTTCCAAATTGATATTTGGGGCAATGAAGGAGTGTTCCATCATCAACATAGAATAGATTATTTCACTGGCACCCGCCATCCAACACTCGTGGCCTGTCATGGATTTGGTAGAACTTACGTAGGGTCCGTTTTCACCAAACACGTTAGCAATGGCCAGGGCCTCATTGGCATCACCTACTGGAGTGGAGGTTGCGTGGGCATTTACATAATCAATTTTGGCGGGCGGAATATGGGCCTGTTCCAACGCCATTTTCATAGCACGGGCGGGACCGTCAACATTGGGGGTTGAAATATGGTCGCCATTTGACGAAAAACCATAGCCAATAATTTCCCCAAGAATGGGAGCGCCCCGCTTTATGGCGCTTTCATAATTTTCAATAATTAAGGTGGCAGCACCGCCGCTGGGCACCAGGCCATCGCGATCCTTGTCAAAAGGGCGGCAAGCTTTGGTAGGATCCAATTGGGTTGAAAAAACGCCCAATCCATCAAAACTGCCCATGGCGAGTTCGTTAATCTCTTGGGCGCCGCCGGAAATAATGCAATCCTGCAGGCCGTTTTTTATTAGAAAATAGGCCATGCCAATGGAATGGGACCCACTGGCACAGGCAGCACTTATGGTGAAATTAATGCCGCGCAATTTAAAGATGGTGGAAAGATTCATCGTTACCGAAGAATTCATCGCCCTAAAAATGGCACCGGACCCAACCAAGGTGGTATCTTTCTTTTCGCGTATTTTATCTACAGACTCAATGACCGATTTTGCGGTACTATCATTTCCATATAAAATACCTACTTCATTGGCATCAAGAAATTCCTGGTCTATTTTTGCATTTTTCAGGGCTTCCACGGTTGCGGCGTAGGCGTAGGCCCCTTCCTCTCCAAGGCTGATGCGTTCCCTTCGGGAAAGTTGGTCTTTCAGATTGGGTTCTTCCACCCAACCCGTCAGACAGGAGCGATAGCCAAAATCCTTTCGTCTGTCATCACTGATAATGCCGGATCTTCCTTCATACAATGATTGCTTAACCTCCTGCAGGTTTTTGCCGATGCAGGAATAAATGCCCATTCCGGTTATTACAACTCTTCTCACTGCTACTTCAATTTAAGAATAAATTCCTCCATTAATGTTTATCACTTCACCGGTTATGTAGGACGATTTTGGCGATGCCAGAAAACTCACCACGTGCGCCACTTCCTCTGCTTCGCCAAAACGGTTGGCCGGGATCATTTTTTTCAATTCCTTTTCGTCAAGGTCTGCGGTCATATCGCTTTTTATAAATCCCGGGGCCACTGCGTTTACGGTAATGTTGCGTTTTGCTACTTCCTGTGCCAGCGCTTTGGTGGCGCCAATAACAGCACCTTTTGCCGCGGAATAATTAACCTGCCCAGGGGTTCCTTTCAGTCCCGAAACGGAAACCATGTTGATGATCCGTCCATATTTATTTACCAATAACTGCTGGATGAGCGCCTGGGTAACATTGTAAAAACCGTTCAAGCTTGTGTTGATTACGGTGTGCCAGTCTTCGTGCTTCATCCACATAAATAGGCCGTCCTTGGTGATGCCTGCGTTGTTGATAATGACTTCAATAATATCATTTTTGTGGGATTCGCGCCATAAGTCAATTGCCTTATTAACAGCTTCAGGATTGGTAACGTCAAATTGGATTATTTCACCCTGGCCTCCAAGCGACTCCACTTCTTTTAAGGTTTGTTGGGCCGCTTCTTTGTTGCCGTTGTAGTTTATGAGCAGGTGATACTGCAGGTCTTTGGCCAATTGGATGCACACCGCGCGGCCGATACCTCGGGATCCTCCGGTTATCAGTGCATATTTTATTTTCTGCTGTGTTTGTTCCATAAATTTTTAATTGCGAAGGGGTTCCTGCGCTTATAATCCACTCAAAAGAATTTGATTCTTAAAACCGATGAAATTGGGTTTTATTTATTTTGATGTATCCTTGAAGACTTCAGCATTTTCATACCACGAACCCAATACGGTCCCTTTTTCATCAATAAACCCCCATTTTTTATCCTTTTTTACACGGGCCAGACCATTCTGGAAACCCTTTTCAGATCCGCTCTGCAGAAATCCGAACATGCCTATGGAAATATCATATTCCATTGGAATTACCAATTTACCGGATGTATCGATAAAACCCCAGAGCTTTTTTTCTTTTACTGGGGCCAGGCCGTTGTCTGAAAATATTTCGGCATCAGCATATAAAAAGTCAACCACCTTTTCACCTTTTTCATTGATATAGCCCCATTTTTTTCCTTCATTTACAGGTGCCAGGCCAGAGTTGAAAGCGCGAGCCTTATCGTAGGCGGGTTGGATTATCCACTCGCCCTTTCCATTAATAAAGCCAATTTTCTTGTTGCTGCGGGCATAGGTTAGCGGGGAATCATTGGTAAAATCCCAAATTTTATCCACCCCATTGATGGGTGTAAAGGTACCGTTTATCAATACGCCAAAGCTTTCGCCCTTTCGCGCCCAAATTCCATTCTTGCTGAAATCGCCAATCTCATCATATGCTGCCGGAACAAATTCTTCTCCCTTTTTGGTCAACAAACCCCACAACAGCCCATTTTTGAACTTGGCATATCCGTTATTAAAGCCTTTGATTTCATCATATTTTGGCTCCAAAATAGTCTTGCCATTGGTGTCCATCAAACCTATTTTTTCTCCTTCGCGGATAATGGCTACGCCGTTGTCAAAATCATAATATTTTTCACGGGCGGGTGTTTCCAATGTTTCCCCTTTGGTGTTAATGTATTTCCATTGTTCATTCTGCATTACCAGGGCGTATCCGGAATTGAATTCCTTTACCCGGTCATACTGGGGTTGAATGGCCCATTCGCCGGCGGTATTGATGTAACCCCATTTTTTATCTTTCATGGCTGCGGCGAGTTTGCCCGAAAAGCTATCGGCCTTTTCAAATTGGGGCTGAATGGCAAAAGCGCCGCTTCTGTCAATGTAGCCAAACTTGCCATTGTCGCGTACCAACGCCAACTCCTGTGCAAAAAGGACGGTTGTTGAAATTAAAAAAAGGAGCGGGAAGTAAAAAAATGTTTTCATAATTACATCTATTTAAGTTAGTTGAGGAGTGTTGAACAATTTACAAAAATATTGAATTTCTATTTTACGGAAGCCATCAAAAATTCCTTGACGCCGTTCACGAATGGGTAAAGCGCTACATCCTCTTTAAACACTGGCACAATTGCCCGGATTTCATTATACATTTTTTTGGTTTCTGTCGAAACGCTGTCCTGTACCTTCAGATATTCAATGGCCTGGATAATGGTTATAAGCTCTATGGCAACTACCTCAAAGGCATTCTCAATTACCCTCCTGGTTATAAGGGCCGCGTTGGTGCCCATACTGACGATATCCTGATTGTCGTTATTGTTGGGAATACTGTGCACATACATTGGATTGCTGAGCATTTGGCTTTCGGCCGTGGTTGAAGTTGCCGTAAACTGCACGCCCTGCATTCCAAAGTTCAATCCAAGTTTTCCCAGGTTCACAAAAGGGGGAAGGATGTCGTTCAATTTTGAGTTGAGCAAATAGTTCAATTGGCGCTCGGCGAGCATCGTCATTTTTGCTACCACAATTTTCAGTTTGTCCATTTCAAGGGAAACATAATCGCCGTGGAAATTTCCGCCGTGATAGACGTTTCGCTTTTCAACATCGACAATGGGGTTGTCGTTTGCTGAATTTACTTCTTCAATCAATACTTTTTCAACGGAATTTAGCGTGTCCAAAACAGGGCCCAAAATTTGGGGAACACAACGCAGCGAATAGTACTCCTGTACTTTTTCCACAAACACCTCTTCGTTTTTGGAGCCGTTGTACAAATGGTGTTCCCGCTTGCGGGTAAGGCTGCTATCCTTTAAATGGCGGCGCATCATTTCGGCAATTTGCCGCTGGCCCTGGTGCCTTTTGGTTTCGTTCAATTCAAACGAAAGGTGATCGTCATAGGCCTTTACAATCTCGTTTATGGCAGACGACGCTTTGATCATCCAGCCCATAATTTGCTTTGTGTAGAGCACGTTTACCACGCCAATTCCCGTCATTATGGAAGTGCCGTTCATCAGCGCCAATCCTTCGCGAAGTTCCACTTTAATGGGCTCAAGGTTTTCAACTTCAAAGACTTCGGCTGTCGTTCTGCGTTCATTGGCATAAAAAACCTCGCCTTCGCCAATCAACACCAGCGCCAAATGGGCCAGTTGCACCAAATCGCCGCTGGCGCCAACGCCGCCGTGCTCATAAATTAGCGGCACAATGTTTCTATTCAACAACTCCCCCATTAATTTTAGTACTGACGGATGCACACCGCTGTTCCCGAGGCTCAAAGTGTTCATCCGTGCAAGCATGGCCGCACGCACATATTGGGGCGGGATTGGTTTTCCGGTGCCCGAGGCATGGCTACGAATCAAATTATACTGCAATTGCACGCGCTCGCCATCCTTAATTTTATATTGGGCCATGGGTCCAAAACCGGTATTCACACCGTAAATAATTTTATTTTCAGAAAATTCTTTTAGAAAATTGAAGCTGTTCTGAACGCGTTCTACTATATCTTTGTGAAGCTGGACAGCCTCGTTGCGGAAGATTGTTTTTTCAAAATCGGCTATATCCAGTTTTCCTTTTAATGTTGGCATTTAGGGTTGAATCTATGGATTTGTTATCTATTAGGTCTGAAATATTTTAGTAACTTTCGACTGCAAATTTAGAATTTTTTAACAATCTATATCTTAATAATATGAACGATCTTCAAGTTGATGTGTTAATTATTGGCGCAGGTCCTTCGGGCTGCGTGGCTTCTTCCTATTTAAAAAATAATGGAATTAGCTCAAAAGTGGTAGAAAAAAGCAAGTTTCCCCGGTTCGTTATAGGCGAAAGTTTGTTGCCCCGGTGCATGGATCATTTTGAGGAAACAGGCCTCTTGGATTGTTTGATGGAGCAAAATTTTGAGATAAAGGCCGGAGCACGTTTTTTAAAAAATGATATTGTCTGCAATTTTGATTTTTCGCAAAAGCACACCCCGGGCTGGGATTACACCTGGCAGGTGCCGCGGGCAGATTTTGACTACACCCTGGTAAAGGAAATTGAGAAAAAGGGAGTTGACGTGTCTTTTGGCCACGAAGTTACGGCCGTTGATTTTGATGAAAAAGGCCACTCCACCACCACCGTTAAAACAGAGGATGGCACCGAATATAAAGTCCGTGCAAAATTTATTATTGACAGCAGTGGCTATGGCCGGGTATTGCCGCGGTTGCTCGATTTGGACAAGCCGTCGTCCCTGGAGGCCAATTCGGCCATCTTTACCCATGTTAAGGAAACGGATCGGCCGGACGGAGTGGAAGGAACCCTAATCACTTTTGATGTGGTGAAAGATGAGGTCTGGCTCTGGGTGATTCCCTTTTCCAACGGCAATACCAGCATAGGCTTTGTTGGCCCCACGGAATTTATTGAGTCCTACAGCGGCACGAATTCCGAAAAGCTTCGCGAAATGTTGAAGTTATCGCCCTATTATTATGAAAGGCTAAAGGATTTGGACTTTCTTTTTGAGCCACATATTATCAAAAACTATTCAAAAGCAGTAAAACAACTTTACGGAAAAGGATATGCCCTTACCGGAAACAGTGCCGAATTTCTGGACCCTGTTTTTTCATCGGGCGTTACCTTTGCCACGGAATCTGGTTTAAAAGCAGCAAAGCTGATCACCAAAGAATTGAACGGAGAAAAAATAGATTGGGAAAAAGAGTACACCGGCTATATTATGAAAGGAGTTGATGTATTTAGAACCTATGTGAGCGAATGGTACACCGGCAATCTTCAGAAAATATTCTTCCACAGACCTGAAAATCCGGTAGTGAAAGAACAGATTTGTTCGGTTTTGGCGGGTTATGTATGGGACGAAACCAATCCATTCGTAAAAAACCACGATCGCCTTGTAAAAACGGTCGCTAAGGTTATTGATATGGAAAATGAACGGGCAATGTTGTAATTGTAGAATTAAGGCATGCCATAATTCTACAATTACAACCACCGAAATTAAATCAATCATGGTTGTTTAAAAATGAAAAATCCCAATTTTTCGAAATTGGGATTTTTTCTTTTGGCCCACTAGGGCTCCCTTCGACTGCGCTCAGGGTAAACTTCTCGCCATAAATCCGTTGAAAAAAAATTCCCAACCTAAAAAAAGATCGGGAATTTTGTTGGCCCACTAGGGCTCGAACCTAGACTCTTCTGAACCAAAATCAGACGTGTTGCCAGTTACACCATGGGCCATCATTGGCACCCCGACGCCAATCGGGGCCTTAATGAGGTGGCAAATTTAATACAAACTTTGGCTTGTACAAATATTTTGATATAAAAAAAAAAATCCGCGATCCGAACCCTTATGCCTTAAAAATATCGTTCCGGATTGCACGTTACCCCAATTACATACTTGGGGCTATGTATATTATTAGTAAATTCGTCCCGTTCAAAAATTTTATCTTTTATGGGGTCATTCAATTTTACAAAATGGAACAAAATAACCGGCTGGCTGGTCTTTGCCATCGCGCTTGCAACCTATTGGCTGACCGTGGAACCCACTGTAAGTTTTTGGGATGCCGGGGAATATATTGCCACCTCCAGCAATTTAGAAGTGGGCCATCCTCCGGGAGCACCGCTCTTTCAGCTATTGGGGGCCTTCTTTTCCATTTTTGCACCGGATGCCTCCTACATTGCGCTAACCATAAACCTGATGTCGGTCTTCGCAAGTGCCTTTACCATACTTTTTATGTTTTGGTCGCTTACCATTTTATTGACCAATCTGGTTTCCAAACACCAGGAAATTGACAAAAATAGCGCAATTGCCATACTAGGCAGCGCCGCGATTGGCTCCCTTGCCTTTACCTTTACGGATAGTTTTTGGTTCAATGCGGTAGAAGCAGAAGTGTATGCGAGCGCTGCCTTTCTAATGGCCGTACTTTTTTACACGGCGCTTCGCTGGGAACGCGATATGTTCAATCCGCGCGGCAATCGATGGGTCATCCTGATTGCCTTTATTATTGGGCTGTCCTTCGGGGTACACTTTATGGCCTTGTTGACCATTCCCGCCATCGGGTTTTTATATTTCTTCAAACATTATAAAACGGTAACCGTTAAAAATTTCATCATTGCCAACATTGTTACGGTGGCTATCTTGTTGTTCATTTTTAAACTGCTTTTGCCAATGACGATGAAGTTCTTCAGTGCTTCGGAATTGTTTTTTGTGAACAGCATTGGCCTGCCCTTCAACTCGGGGACTATTTTTGCGGCGCTTCTTTTTGTTGTGCTATTTATTTATGGTCTTCGATTCACCCGCAAAAAAGGTTACATCCAGTTGAACACCTTATTGCTCTGTGTTCTATTCATTTTTATTGGTTTTTCCAGTTGGTTGATGCTTCCCATCCGTGCAAACGCCGGCACCGTAATAAACGAAAACAACCCAAACAACGCGCGAGAGCTTTTGGCCTATTACAATCGGGAACAATATCCCGAAACCCATCTTTTTTATGGGCCTATGTTTACCGAAAGTTATGTGGGACTTGACCAGGACAACCCATATAAAGACGACAAGCCCAATTATGAAAAGGACGAAGCCACCGGAAAATATGTAATTGTAAACAACTATAAAAATGCGGGCCAAAACACTGAGGATTCCCAGAAAGGCCTTTTCCCCCGAATGTGGAGTACCGAACACAGCACCAATTATATGGAATTTACCGGCGGGCTCGATTTTTCGGTTAAAAGTGAATATTTAAGCGAGCCCAGACTGGTGGACGAGGTCAACAAATTTAAACAGGCCTACAACCAGGGATTGGTAGATAAGGACGGCTATGACAAATTCCTGAAGAACTTTGGCTCCTATCTGGATATCCAAAAACCTTCCTTTTTTCAGAACTTGAAATTCATGTTCGAGTTTCAGTTTGGATATATGTACTGGCGCTATTTTATGTGGAACTTTACCGGCCGGCAGGACGACGTGCAGGGCCAATATACAGATCTTCATGGAAACTGGCTGAGCGGTATCAAGTTCATAGACGAGCTCCGGCTGGGTAACCAGGACGAGCTTTCCAGCGATATGGTCAACAATAAGGCCCGGAACACCTATTTTTTCCTGCCCTTGATTTTGGGGATCATCGGGTTGATATTTCATTTTAAGAACGACCAAAAAAGCTTTTGGGTGCTGTTGGTGCTTTTTCTGTTCACTGGCCTCGCCCTAAAAAT
The DNA here is from genome assembly GCA_048265145.1 of Aequorivita sp. Classification (GTDB taxonomy): domain Bacteria; phylum Bacteroidota; class Bacteroidia; order Flavobacteriales; family Flavobacteriaceae; genus Aequorivita. The sequence goes on along the minus strand of JBLXCF010000003.1, from coordinate 178,527 downwards.
TTATCTTAACGAGCGCCCGTTCGAGCCGCGAGAGCGCGATTATGCGTTGGTTGGAAGTTTTTATGTGTTTGCTATATGGATCGGCTATGGGGTTTATGCCCTATTCGATTTGGCAAAAAATTATGTGAAACCCAAAGTTGCCCTTCCGGCGGTATTGATAGCAACGGCTTTGGCAGCGCCCGTATTGCTGGCTACCCAAAACTGGGACGACCACGACCGAAGCAACCGCTATACCGCCCAATCCATGGGCAAAATGTATCTCGATTCCTGCGATAAAAATGCCATTCTCTTCACCATTGGCGATAATGATACCTTCGCCCTTTGGTATGCCCAGAATGTGGAGGGATACAGGCAGGATGTAAGAATTGTAAACACCAGCCTTTTCCAAACCGATTGGTATATTGACGATATGAAAAAGAAGGCCTTCACCAGCGACCCCATACCGTCACAATTAACACACGACAAGTACCGCTGGGGAACGCGCGATTATTTAATTTACCAAAAAACCACCCAAGACACTATCGACATAAAAACCTGGATGAACTTTGTGGCCAACGACAGCCCCGCAACACAAATGGAGTTGCCCAGTGGCCAGCAGGTGCACACTTTCCCATCCAAGGTAATCCGGATTCCAGTGGACAAGGAAACGGTTTTGAAAAATGGTATCGTTGCAAAAAAAGATGCCGACAAGATAGTACCCTTTATTTATATCAACCTAAAAGGAGATGTTCTTTATAAAAACCGAATGATGATGCTGGACATTATTGCCAATAACAATTGGGAACGGCCCATTTATTTTAGCGGCGGTAGTTTTGGCGACGATGATTATATATGGATGAAGGATTATCTGCAACTGGAAGGAGTAGTCTATAAATTAGTGCCCATAAAAACGCCGATCAACAAACGAAGCCCGTTTGATATGGGCCGAATTGATGCCGATAAAATGTATGATATCGTTATGGCGTGGGATTGGGGCAATAGCGGCAGCCCCGATATTTATCACGACACCGAAACCCGCCGAAACGGAATTACCTACCGAAGCAATCTGGCCCGTCTTGCCGAAGCCTTGATAAACAATGGCGAAAAAGACAAGGCCGAAAAGGTACTCGATTTGGCAATGGAGAAAATGCCGGTAGAATATTTTGAATACTACTCGTTGCTGGAACCCTACGTTATTGGCTACTATGAATTGGACAAGGACGAAAAAGCGCGAAAAGTATATTTGGACGTAACCAAAAAATACCAAGAGCACCTCAACTATTACAACAGTCTAAAATTTGGAAAGCAACGTTTAATTGCCGATGAAATAATCAGCGATGTGGAACGCTACCGAAGTTTGGTGCAGCTTGTAATTCAATATGACGATGAAGCCTTTGGCCGTGCGGAGGCCACCAAATTCAATGACTATTTAAAAATGTTCCGCCACTTCTATTCGCCAGATGAAGCTATCGATTTGGATAGGGATATGGAACCGGATTCAACCCTTGAAATTCCGCTGGACTCCAATCTTTTGAGAAAAATGGAGGAAACCCCTTCTGGAAATAGGGATGTGGATGCACCCGTAAATTAAAAAAAAATTGAAGTTCAATTTAGTAAAAATGCCCAGATTCGTCCAGCGGTTATACCCTGAGCGCCTTTGGGCATTTTCGCGTGAAGAACAATCCGTTTACCTCACCTTCGACGACGGCCCAATTCCTGAAGTAACCCCTTGGGTTTTGGATGAATTAAAAAAGCATAATGCAAAAGCTACCTTTTTCTGTATAGGCGAAAACGTTCAAAAACATTCGGAAGTTTTCACAAGAATTATTGATGAAGGACATTCCGTGGGCAACCATACGTTCAATCATTTAAAAGGAACAAAAACCAAAACTTCAAAATATATCGAGAATGTTGAAAAAGCGGAAAGACAGATGACGGAAACCGGAAAATGGGTGACAGACAATGGAACAATCAGCAATCAACAATCAACAATCAACAATCAACAATCTCTTTTTCGTCCGCCTTACGGGAAAATAACTTCAAAACAAGCAAAATTGCTACAACAAAAAGGCTTTAAAATAGTGATGTGGGATATCATCAGCTATGATTATGACGCAAACATTTCCCAAGAAAAATGCCTTCAGAATGTATTGAAAAACATTAAACCGGGAAGCATAGTTGTTTTCCACGACAGCTTAAAGGCAGAAAAAAACCTTCGGTATGTGTTGCCGAAGGTTTTGGAATTTATTGGGGAGAAAGGTTTATTATGTAGGCCAATAAACCAAAAATCTTCTTTAGCGCGCTGTTAAATTGAGTGAAACTGTTTGAATATTTCCACTTCCGGAGAATCTTTCAGCCCAAATTTCTATATAATCATCTTTATTTAACTCGACCGTACCAACAATAGGCAAAGCAAGAATCCCTTGATCTGTAACAAAAAATCCAGAAGCCCCTTTACCATATACTTTGGTTTGCTCAATTACTGTCGCTGTGCCAGCACCACTTCCTTTAGCAATATATAATATAAGTGTTAAATCAGCGGTGGCTTGATAAGATACGGATGCCGTTACTTGAAAAAATCGCTTTTTTGCCCCTCTATAAGTTATACGGTTGTCCCCTACCTTTTCAAACCTGAATAAGTTATTAGAGGTTGTTGTTCCATTAACTTTGGTCCTGCTTCCCGCACCGGTACCGGAGAAAGATGTTAGTGCCCCGCTACCAACGGCTGCACTTAAATTAATATCTCCAGTAGCAGCATCATCTGCTTCCCTCGGTATTCCGGGACAGTTTACGCTCCATGAATTCGTAAAATTATAACCGGTGTAAGATCCGGAAGTATATTTTTTTACAAAAATTCCTGTAGTGCCTCCAGTAGGTCTTGTAAAAACAGTTCCTAAGAGTACACCCTCACCTACCATAGGATTATTACTAACATCAAAAGCTGTCGCACCATCGCTAACAGAGCTAAATCCACTCGCCTTCTCCACCAAACCAAATGTACCTTTCAAAGTTTCAAAGGTTCCTTTGTTTGTTTGCAACCAGGCCTGATTGTTTAATAAAAGATTTCCAATGTTTTCATAAGTTATGCCACCATTATTATTGATAAACTGCACAATATTTCCAAAATAAAGGCCAACATTTGCAATAGAACCTACACTCGCCATTCCTGCGATTATGGTATTTTGTACAAGTAGCGAGGAACCGCCCGTAATGGCAAAGGCAGTGCCACCGCCGGTAATGGTGATATTCCGGATGCTACCGCCAGTACTGCCCGCAAAAACAGGCCCCGAGGCACTTATCAACTTGTCCTCGTTGGCATCAAGCCCCGCGACATAGGCGTCATTTAAGTCAATGGGAACGGTAATGGTAATAGGGCCGTTTATTTCATAAAAAGTATTGGACGCCAAAGTAATCTTCCCTCCGGAAGGTGCAGGCAAATCTGAAGCAGATTTCACCAAAACATAATTGTTCCGTTGGTTGGAGGCCGAATTCATTTTTATCCATTTGCCCGGAGCCGGTGTGGCGTCATAATGATAAAACGATTCCAAATCGGTGTCATAGACCAAAAGGCTGTTTGCGGGTGTAATGATGGCTGTTCTCTGTGCAGTAGTCATCCTTGGAACCAGTAAGCCCTTTTCTGTTGAAGTAATATCCAGCATCGACGTTGCAGCGGGGTTGGTGTTACCAATGCCCACTTGGGCCTGGGAAATGGAGGCAATAAACAATAAAGCAACCAAGGAAATCTCTTTTAGGGTATAGTTGAATGTTTCGTAGGAATTTTTCATAACTTATTGGGGATAAGTAAATTTTTTCTGACAATAATAATTACTTTACCGATAAATACGAACGTTTTAACGATAAAGTTTATTAAATTTAACTTTTTTGTAAGAAACGAATAATAGCGACGTGAAAGATGAAATAACGCTATAAAAAATCCCAATTATACATGGAATAAACAAATAATTGGGAAAATTGAATATTATGAAATTCTATATAGAATCCTTAAACGTATTCGTTGACCAGGCCTATCAGCGTACTCGCATCCTGTTCCCCGCTCTGGCGCCATTTCATTTCGCCATTTTTGTAGATCATTAGCGTGGGCAGGCCCTTGACGCGCAGGGCGTCCGCAAGTTCCTTATTTTTATCAACATCTATTTTTATTACGCGGGCCTTATCGCCGAGGGCCGCGGCAACATCGCGTAAAACGGAATGCATTCCCTTACAGGCTTCGTCCCATTCTGCATAAAAGTCTAGCAAAACCGGAACTTTTGTTTCAATTAATTCTCCAAATTTTGACATTTGCCTACGGTGTTAGTTGAACAATGATATTACAAATATAACATTTCCCGAATATTATACGATATGCCGTTTCTTTTTAAGTTGAATCACAGTAATTTCGGGCCAGATCCCCACACGTCCCGGATAGCCCAAAAATCCAAATCCGCGGTTCACATTAATGAACCGTCCGGACTCCTCATAAATCCCAGCCCAATTTTTATATCTGTATTTTATGGGGCTCCATTTTATAATGCCGGGAATCTCAATACCGAACTGCATCCCGTGCGTATGCCCGCTCAATGTTAATTGAAAGTTTCTCGGATCCGCCTTTACCTTTGCCTGCCAATGGGACGGGTCGTGGCTCATTAAAATCTTAAAATCCTTTTCTGAAATTCCTTCACAGGCTTTATCGAGATCGCCAGCTTGTTTGAAACCATTTTCGCCCCAGTTTTCAACGCCAACCAAAGCTATTCTTTCGCCATTTCTTTCAAAAATTCTATTTTCGTTCAGCAACAAACTCCAACCCATTTCCTTTTGAATTGATTTTAATTTCTGAAGATTTTCAACTTTATCTGAAGCACTTTCCCAATTTACATAATCGCCATAATCGTGGTTTCCCAAAACCGAATAAACACCTTCGGAAGCTTTTAGGGTTGAAAAAAGTTGCATCCAATCGGCCATTTCATCGGCAGTATTGTTTACCAAATCGCCCGTAAAAAGAATCACATCACTTTGTTGCTCATTGATAAGATTTACGGCATATGCCACTTTGTGGTGATTGTCAAAACTGCCGCTGTGCACATCGCTGATTTGCGTTAGGGTGAAGCCATCAAATGCATCCGGCAGGTCGTCAAATTCCAATGCGTATTTTAAAACCCTGTAATTGTATTTTCCCTGTATCATTCCATAAATCAACGATGCAAAGGGAATTGCCGCGATTCCCAATGCAATGGTACTCACAAACTTTCTGCGCGAAGGCATATAAAAAGTTTGGTCACTTCCCGCAACTTTCATAAAAATGCCAACGAAAAATCGAACAATGTCTTCGCCGAACATAAAAATGACGAGCAAGAGTATCGGCACAAAGACAGCCAGAAAAATTCCGAAGAAGTACATTTTTGGCGGCCGCATCATTCGTGATGACCCCAAAAAGGAAAGTTCGTAAATGAGCCCGCCCAAAACCGCCAAGGAAATTAGTACATACAAGCCGTGAAGCCACGGGCTTTTTGATAGTGTCTTCACGGCTTGGAAGGCGTAAATATCAACAAGAATATAAAAGAGTATAAATAGAAACCAGCGCATAAACAAAGGAATTTTTAAAGGTAATACCTTTCAAAAAATTGATGCGGACGTTCACTTTATTTTAACGGTTTTAGTATCTTTCAAAGTCAAACATTGTAAATGAAAAAGACTTTCTCTTTATTCTTTATTCTCTGTTCTTTTTTCTGCTTTTCACAAGAAAACAGTGCTTCTAAAAAGCTAATTAAATACGCAAATCCCTTCATCGGCACGGGCGGCCACGGCCACACCTATCCCGGCGCCACGCTGCCTTTTGGGATGATGCAGTTGAGCCCCGACACGCGATTGGATGGTTGGGACGGCTGCAGCGGATACCATTACAGCGATGAATTTATATACGGATTTTCGCATACGCATCTAAGCGGGACTGGCGTAAGTGATTATGGCGATGTGCTTATAATGCCCACAAATGCTATAAACTTTAACAACGGCTCGGATGGAAATCCGGGTTATCGTGCACATTTTTCACACGAAAATGAAATCGCTGCCCCAGGTTATTATAAAGTTCTTTTTGATGAAACCGATATTGAAGTAGAACTCACGGTTTCAAAAAGAAGCGGAATGCATCATTACACCTTTCCGAAGGGTTCAAAACAGATTGTAATCGTCGATCTCGAACACCGCGACAAAGTTTTGAGTTCTGCAATAAATGTGGTTTCAAAAACCGAAATTTCCGGCCATCGCCATTCCGCAGCGTGGGCAAAGGACCAGCGGCTTTTTTTCAATATCGAATTTTCCCGCCCATATAAATCCATTACCTATTTTACACGTTCGGAAAATTCCCCCTTCGGGGGCAAGGGGGCCAAAGCTGCTTTAGAATTCGACCCTTCCGAAACAAACGAACTTGAAATAAAAGTAGCCATTTCAGCAGTTGACGAAGCCGGGGCAAAGAAAAACCGGGAAGCTGAAATTGCCGATAAATCCTTTCAGCAACTGAAAAACGAAGCGGAAACTGCTTGGGAAAAACAACTTCAGAAAATAGAAATAACGACTTCAAACAACGATCAAAAAACAATTTTTTACACCGCATTGTATCACACGATGCTTGCGCCCAATCTATATCACGATGTTGACGGCCGTTACCGGGGAATGGATTTGGAAATCCATCATTCCAGCGATTTTGAGAATTATACCGTTTTTTCCCTTTGGGATACGTATCGCGCCGCGCATCCGCTCTACACCATTATTGAAAAGGAGCGAACCACACATTTTATAAATTCACTTTTGGCAAAATATGACGAGGGCGGAATACTTCCCATTTGGCCATTGGCGGGCAATTACACAGGTTGTATGATTGGCTACCACGCAGTGCCCGTTATTGCCGATGCTTATTTAAAAGGAATTCGAGGTTTTGATTCGGAAAAAGCCATTGAAGCGATGAAGCACAGCGCGCTGCAGGATAAATTGGGATTGAAAAGTTATAAGGAATTCGGCTTTATTCCTGTGGAAGAAGAAAGCGAATCGGTTTCAAAAACCTTGGAATATGCCTACGACGATTGGACAATCGCGCAAATGGCGAAGGCGATGGGCAAAACGGAGGATTACAACCTTTTTTCAGAAAGAGCACAGAATTATAAAAACGTTTTCGACCCCCAAACCAAATTTATGCGTGGCCGTTTCCGCAATACGTGGTTTGCGCCTTTTGATCCGTTTGAAGTGAATTTTAATTATACGGAAGCCAATGCGTGGCAATACAGATTTTACGCACCACAGGATATTTCGGGCCTGATAAATTTAATGGGCGGAAAGGCTGAATTTGAAATGCAGCTCGACAAACTTTTCACTGCAAAAATCCAAACCTCGGGCCGCGAACAGGCTGATATTACGGGCTTGATTGGCCAATATGCCCACGGAAACGAGCCCAGCCACCATATGGCATATCTCTATAATTTTGTGAACAAACCCGCAAAAACGCAGGAAAAAGTGCATCAAATTTTAAACGAAATGTACCAAAACGCGCCCGACGGAATTTCGGGCAACGAAGACTGCGGGCAGATGAGCGCGTGGTACGTTTTCAGTGCGATGGGTTTTTATCCCGTAACGCCCGCGAGCAATCAGTACATCATCGGTACTCCTTTGTTTGAAAGGGCTACAATCAATTTAGAAGACGATAAAAAATTTGAAATTTCTGCTGAAAATCTTTCTGATACGAATAAATACATCGCTTCGGCAACTTTGAATGGAAAACCACTGAACCGAAGTTTTATCAATCATTCGGAAATTATGGACGGCGGCAAATTGGTTTTCAAAATGACCGATAAACCTTCCACTTGGGCAACAAAAGATTACGAAATTCCAAAGACTGAAATCACTGAAAATTTGATTGTTCCCGCGCCATTTATTGCCAAAGGCGAAGTTGCTTTTAAAAATAAAACTGAAATTTCGCTTGCGGTTGCTTTGGCTTCGCTCAGCAACCAAATTTCTGAAAATATTGAAATCTTCTATTCTTTAAACGATTCAGAATTTAAAAAATACAATCAACCTTTTTCTATTTCCGAAGAAACTTTACTGAAAACTTATTCGAAAAAAGAAAATTCAAAAAGTGAAATCCTGTCAACACATTTTTACAAAATCGATCCAGACCTCAGCATTACAGTGGAAACCGAGTACGCCAACCAATACAACGGCGGCGGCGATAATGCCTTGATTGACGGGGTTCACGGCGCGATTGATTTTAGGACCGGCGCTTGGCAAGGATATCACGATAAAGATTTGAAGGCGACTTTAAATTTGGGTTCAAAAAAAGAAGTAAAATCCGTTTCGGTAAATTTTCTGCAGGACCAGCGCTCCTGGATTTTTTATCCCACGGAAGTTATTTGTGAAATTTCAGAAAATGGAAAAGATTTTACGGAACTCTCAATTCAAAAAATAGAAGCGGAAAAACCTTCCGAAGAAGCTGGAATTAAAACCATTCAATTTGAAGTAAATAAAAATATTCAATTCGTAAAAATTTGGGCAAAAAACTTTGGCGCACTTCCCAAAGGACATTTGGGTTATGGCGGAAAGGCTTGGCTTTTTGTGGATGAAATTGAAATAAAATGAACCAAGACTTAAGGGAAACACGAACCACGACTAAATTTAAAAAATGCTTAAAAAACTAATTTTTACCATCGCAATTTTCAATTCCATAAACACATTAGCCCAAACGAAAGATTTTACCCAATTCGTAAATCCATTTATCGGCACGGACTGGATGGGCCACACGTTTCCCGGTGCCACGGCTCCGTTTGGGATGGTGCAATTGAGTCCGCAGACGAATGTGCAAACAATGTACAAACCCGATGGAAATTACAACCCAAAAACCTACGAATATTGCGCGGGTTATCAATATGCAGATTCCACGATTATCGGGTTTTCGCATACCAATTTCAGCGGGACGGGACATTCCGATCTGGGCGATTTTTTGGTGATGCCAACCGTTGGGAAATTGGTTTTGGATCCGTTAAAAACCGAAACGGGCGAAAAAGGTTTTTACTCCACATTTTCACATAAAAACGAAATGGCCTCGCCCGGATTTTACAAAGTGAAATTGGATGATTACAATATAACCGCAGAACTTACCACCAGCGATCGCGTGGGTTTTCATCAATATACTTTTCCAAAAAGCGATGAGGCGCACGTTATTTTAGATATGGTTTATAACGTTTATGGCCACGACGATAAGAACGTTTGGACTTTTGTTCGGGTTGAAAATGATTCAACCGTTACAGGATTTCGCCAAACGCACGGCTGGGCACGCACGCGGACGGTTTATTTTGTGATGCAGTTTTCAAAACCTTTCAAAAGTTACGGCCACAAGAAATACAACAAAGCCAAATACAACGGCTTTTACAGAAAATTCAACGAGGAAGAAAATTTCCCAGAAATGGCTGGAAAGGAAATCCGTGCCTATTTCAATTTTGATACCGAGGAAAATGAAAAGATTGCCATAAAATTTGCGCTTTCATCAGTAAGCACGGAAGGCGCGATGAAAAACCTAAATGCCGAAATCCCGCATTGGGATTTTGAAAAAACAAAAAATGAAACCAAGGAAAAATGGAACAAAGAGCTTTCAAAAATTGAAGTAAAATCAATCACTCCCGGAGATAAAATCAATTTTTACACCGCGCTATACCACACGATGCTCAGTCCAATAATTTATGAAGATGTTGACGGGCAGTATCGCGGTCTTGACCAAAACATCCACACTTCGGATGGGTTTACTAATTACACCATTTTTTCACTTTGGGACACCTATCGGGCGTTGCATCCGCTTTTCAACATTTTGCAGCCGCAGCGAAATAATGATATGATAAAAAGTATGCTCGCCCACCACGACCAAAGCGTACATAAAATGTTGCCCATTTGGAGCCATTATGCCAATGAAAATTGGTGTATGATTGGTTATCACGCCACTTCGGTGATTGCGGATGCGGTGGTGAAAAACGTGGGTGATTTCGATAAAAACCACGCTTTGGAAGCCTCCATAAACACCGCAAATGTGAATTATTTTGACGGCGTTGGCGACTATAAAAAATTGGGTTTTGTGCCGGAGGACAAAAGCAATTCCTCGGTTTCAAAAACATTGGAATATGCTTATGACGATTGGTGTATTGCGCAGATAGCGAAACGTGTTGGGAATTCTGAAGCAGAGAAGGAATATTTGGCGCGTTCGGAATATTTCAAAAATGTGTACGACCCAAAAATTGGATATATGCGACCGAAACTTTCCAATGGAAAATTCAGAAAGGAATTTGATCCGCTGGACACACACGGACAAGGTTTCATTGAAGGAAATGCTTGGAATTATGGGCTATATGTGCCGCAGCATTTGGATGAAATGATTGCAATGATGGGCGGAAAGGAACGTTTTTCAAAACATTTGGATTCGCTTTTTACGATGAAACTCGATGATAAATACATCGAAAAAAATGAGGACATCACCCGCGACGGAATTATGGGCAATTACGTTCACGGTAACGAGCCCGGCCACCATATTCCATATTTGTACAATTGGACGGGAAAGGATTGGAAAACACAGGAACGCGTACGGATAATTATGAACGAAATGTACGCCCCAAAAGTGGACGGCCTTTGCGGCAATGACGATGCCGGGCAAATGAGCGCGTGGTATATTTTCAGTGCGTTGGGTTTTTATCCGGTAACACCCGGCTCGCCTAATTATGCTTTGGGAAGTCCTTTGGTGGAAGAAGCAGTTTTGCATTTGGACGGAAATTCGCTAAAAATCATTGCGAAAAACCAAAGCGCAAAAAATGTGTATGTGAAAAGTGTTTCGGTTGATGGAAAGAAACTGAACCGGAATTATTTGACGCACGATGAAATTACAAAGAGCAAAGAAATTGTTTTTGAAATGGGCTCGAAACCGAAACACGACTAAAAGGAATCACGAAACACGACCAAACCTCACAGGTTTTTAAAACCTGTGAGGTTTAAGAAAAATCCTGCAAGGTATTCCCCGCAGGGCTTCCTTGTAGGTTTGACAACATAAATTCTATATTATGAAACGCAGAAAATTCCTCCAAAACGCCTCGCTCTCCACTTTTGGCCTTGCCGTGGGTAGTTCTGTTTTTGCTTCCGAAAAGGGTTTGGCCTCAATTATTTCCGAAGAAGAAAAATCACAAATTTCAACAGCCAACTTTCCATTGGTAATCGCCACGTGGAACGTAAACGATAGCACTGCCGAGGCTTGGCGCGTTTTGCAGGAAGGAAAATCTGCGCTCGATGCCGTGGAAAAAGGCTGCAATATTGAAGAAGCCAATGCCGAGGGACAATCCGTGGGCATCGGCGGTTTGCCGGATCGTGACGGAAACGTTACGCTCGATGCTTGCATAATGGACAGCAAAGGCAATTATGGCGCAGTGGTTTATCTTCAAAATATTATGCATCCCATTTCCGTGGCCCGAAAAGTGATGGAGGACACACCGCACGTTATTATGGCAGGAAAAGGAGCCGAGCAGTTTGCCTATTCCAAAGGTTTTGAAAAAACAAATCTCCTTACCGATGCTTCAAAAAAAGCGTGGGAGGAATGGAAAAAAACTTCACAATATAAACCCATCATCAATATTGAAAACCACGATACCATCGGAATGTTGGCGATTGACAAAAACGGAGATATTTCCGGCGGCTGCACAACGAGCGGTTTGGCTTACAAAATGGCTGGACGCGTGGGCGATTCTCCCATAATCGGCTCGGGATTGTTTGTGGATAATGAAGTTGGAGCCGCGACCGCAACCGGTTTGGGCGAGGAAGTTTTAAAAACCGTAGGCAGTTTTTTGATCGTGGAATTGATGCGCCAAGGCAAAACCCCGCAACAGGCTTGCGAGGAAGCCATTGGTAGAATCATCGAAAATAGCCCGAATTACAAGGATTTTCAGGTGGGCTACATTGCGGTGAACAAAAAAGGCGAAACAGGCTATTATGCCATTCACGACGGGTTTTGGGTAACGAAATTCCAAAACGGGAAGAATGAAAATATTGCTTCGGAATTTTACAATAAACAATAATTAAACTTAATCCAACTCCGCCCCGAGTTCCTCCCTTTGGGGTTAAGGGGCCTTAATATGACCGAAAAAAAATCCTTCCGCGCCGCATTTATTACCGTTACCGTACTTTTTTTCCTTTGGGGATTTATCACCGTGTTGGTGGACAGTTTGATTCCGCGATTGAAAGACGTTTTTGAGCTGAGTTATTTTCAAGCCGGGCTAGTTCAGTTTGCCTTCTTTTTGGCGTATTTGGTGATTTCGGTTCCCGCGGGTGCTTTGCTTTCGCGCATCGGTTATCAAAAGGGGATTATTGTAGGTCTGGTAACGATGGCCGTTGGCTGCTTGCTTTTTTACCCAGCAGCTTCTGAGCGGATTTTTGGTGTTTTTTTAGTTGCATATTTTACGCTGGCCGCGGGAATTACTGTGCTGCAAGTGGCCGCCAATCCCTACGTTTCGGTTTTGGGAAGCGAGGACGGCGCCTCCAGCCGACTGAATCTTTCGCAGGCTTTCAATAGCTTGGGAACCGCCATTGCTCCTTTGGTTGGCGCTTCGTTTTTGTTGAGCGATACTATTAAAACTTCGGAAGAAATTGCCACTTTGAATGATTTCGAAAAAACTTCCTATTACATTTCCGAAGCGTCCGCAGTGCAGACGCCTTTTCTATACATTGCGGCATTTATCGGGTTTTTGGCGCTTTTATTTTTCTTTATAAAACTTCCTAAGATATTGGAAAAAAGTCCCGTGGACGGCTATGGAAAACTTTTTAAGAATAAAATCGTGATGCTAGGCGCATTGGGCATTTTCGTTTATGTGGGCGCCGAAGTGGCCATTGGTAGTTATTTGGTGAATTATTTTCTGAGTATGAACCTTTCTGAAATAATAACGCAAAAGGAAATGATGCGCGGTCTCGCCGAAATGCTACTAAACACCGATCTGAATTCGATTGATGCGAAAGCCATCGTGGGCGCTTTCGTGGTATTTTATTGGAGCGGTGCCATGGTGGGCCGTTTTGTGGGCGCCTATTTAACAAGGGCTATGAAACCAACTATTGTACTTTCCATTTTTGCGGCACTGGCAGTTTTAATGCTTTTTATATCAATGAATACCGAAGGAATGACCGCAATGTGGTCTATTTTGGCTGTCGGGCTGTTCAATTCCATTATGTTCCCAACCATTTTTGCGCTAACCATTGACGGTTTGGGCGATTTAAAACCGCAAGCATCCGGCCTGCTTTGTATGGCGATTGTGGGCGGCGCGGTAATCCCGCCGGCCTATGGTTTTTTAACTGATGAAATTGGGTTTAAACTCGCGCTGTTTTTGTTGATTGCCTGTTATGGATATATTCTATTTTTTGGTTTTTTGAAGGGAAGAAGACCAATTTAGTGAGTAAAATATTTTGGAGACAACCACTTCCTGCAAGGTTATAGAAACCTTGCAGGATAGTAACGCTTAAGCTTTTTAAACTCTTTTGACAGAATTACCGCGCAAAAACCACTTCCCCTCGCGTTTCCTGCTCCTTAAATTTCATCACGAGCTCAAGCGCATCCGGAATAACATCGCTGCAGCAAATGATGAGTGAACCTTTTTGGGCGTTATTGACGGCGTGTGTGATGGCCTCTTTTTCCGAAGGTATAATCGTGGTCTTCTTATTGGGGTCTTTCATTTTTATTCCGGCGTCCAACATTTTTATCAGTTCTTCCTCGCTTTTGCCACGCAGATTTTTGTCCTGTCGGATTATTATTTCATCAAACATTTCGGCGGCTATGCTTCCCAATTCGTTGGTATCTTCCTCTCTTCTATCGCCCACTCCCGCAATGATGCCCACTTTTTTTGTGGCTTCCAGCGAATCGGTGAAATTTTTCAGGGCCAACATTCCAGCCGGATTGTGGGCATAATCCAACAAAATGCTGAAGTTTTCAAATTGGAAAAGATTCAACCTACCGGGAGTTTGCGAGGCGGAGGGTATAAAGGTTTCCAAAGCCATTTTCATATCCTCAATGCCAATGCCGCGAACGTTTGCCGCGATTACCGCCGGCAGTATATTCTGAATCATAAAGGTAGCCTTGCCGCCATAGGTTAGCGGAATATTTTCCGCTTTCATAATACGCATTTTCCAAGTGCCACGGCACAAAGTGATGTAACCGTTTTCATAAACCGCGGTAATTCCGCCCAATTTTTGGAGTGCTTTTATCCGCGGATTCTCCTCGTCCATCGAAAAAAGAGCGAGATTGCAGGTAATGCTTCTTCGCATTTCGTAAACCAAGTCGTCATCGGCATTTAAAATGGCATAGCCATCCGGTAAAACGGTTTCGGGAATAACCCCTTTTACCTTCGCCAATTGTTCAATGGTGTGAATTCCTTTCAGTCCCAAATGGTCGGCGGCTACGTTGGTAACGATTCCTACATCACATTTTTTGAAACCCAGACCGGCGCGCAACAAACCGCCACGTGCACATTCCAAAACGGCAAAATTTACCGTTGGGTCTTTCAGCACAAATTCGGCACTGGCGGGGCCGGTGCAATCACCTTTCATCAACAATCTGTTTTGGATATAAACACCATCGCTGGTGGTGTAGCCCACGCGATGGCCTTTCATTTTTGCCATGTGAGCTATCAAGCGCGTGGTTGTGGTTTTCCCATTGGTACCGGTAATTGCAATAATTGGAATTCTTCCCGTATCGCCGTGCTGTGGAAATAGTTTATCAATTACCGGGGCGGCAACATTTCGGGGCAAACCCGTTGTGGGTGCCAAGTGCATTCGGAAACCGGGACCGGCATTTACTTCCAAAACCGCACCTCCGGTTTCTTCCAAGGGTTTGCTGATGTCGGTAGTCATTATATCAATTCCGCAGATGTCGAGGTCTATAATTTTTGAAATGCGTTCCGCCATCGAAACGTTTGAGGGGTGTACGATATCGGTAACATCTTCTGCTGTTCCCCCCGTACTAAGGTTTGCGGTATCTTTAAGAATAACCATTTCGCCAGCCTTTGGCACCGAATCTTCAGTATAGCCTTTGGCGGCAATGATGGTTTTGGTCAAATCGTTTATCGTAATTTTAGTAAGCACATTTTCGTGTCCGTAGCCACGGCGTGGGTCTTTGTTTACCTCCTCCACCAATTCCTTGATGGTAGATTTTCCGTCGCCTACGACATTTGCCGGCGTGCGTTTGGCAGCAGCAACCAAAACATTGTTTATTACCAATAATCGGTAATCTTCGCCAGTAATATATTTTTCGATAATCACTTTCGGCGAAACGTTTTTGGCGGCACGGAAAGCTACCAATGCATCCTCATAATTTTTAATGTTCACGGTAATGCCGCGGCCGTGGTTGCCGCCAACGGGTTTTACCACCAGTGGAAACCCAACATATCGGCAAGCCTCTTCCAAACTGCTTTCGCGACCAATAATATCGCCGCGGGGCACTTGCACTTCGGCCTGTTCCAGTAGGTATTTTGTGTCTTCTTTATCGCAGGCAAGTTCTACGCCAATACTGCTGGTTTCGGAGGTAACTGTGGCCTGGATGCGTTTTTGGTTGGCGCCGTAGCCCAATTGGCAGAGCGAATATTTATTCAACCGAATCCACGGAATGCCGCGTGCTTCGGCTTCTTCAATGATTGAACCGGTACTTGGGCCCAGGCGTTCATCTTCACGTATTTCGCGCATGCGTTGGATGTCTGCCGCAAGATCGTAGTTATTCCCTGAAATCAAGGCCTTACAAATATCAACCGCTGCTTTGGCGGCGTAGCGCCCCACATTTTCTTCCACATAACTGAAAACCACATTGTAAACGCCCTTTTCGCCGTAACCGCGCGTTCTTCCGAAGCCCGTGTCCATATCGGCCAGCGTTTGGATCTCCAACGCAATGTGCTCTATTACATGGCCCATCCACGTACCTTCCTCCACTCTTTGGAAAAAACCGCCCGGTTCGCCAACGCTGCAACGATGGCTGTACATACTCGGGAACATCATTTTTAGCCGGTCGCTAAAGCCTTCAATTTTATTGGAAGGCAGTTCTTCCATTTCTTCGAGGTCGAGGACCATTACGATTAATTTATGGCGACGAATGGACCAATAATTTGGCCCCCGCATGGCGTTGATTTCTCTGATTCGCATAAGTTGACGGATTTGTTAGTTTGGTTCGAATTTGATAAATATATGATTAATTTTTATAACAATTAGCGTATTTTTGCCCGCAAATCAAATAAATTCATGAGCGTAAAAGGCACACTGATCCCCATAGGTGGAAATGAAGATAAGGGTATTGAACAAAGTGAAATTTATACGTTGGAATACATTCAGTCCGGCATCCTTTCACGGGTTGTGAAAGAGAGCGGCGGCAAAGACGCACTCATTGTTGTGATTCCAACCGCTTCTAGCATTCCGAGGGAAGTCAGTGAAAATTACCTACAGGCTTTTGGCAAACTAGGCTGTAAAAACGTCCAAATTATGGACATCCGCAATCGCGAACAGGCTGAAGAACAACGCCATCTTGATTTAATGAAAAAGGCCGACTGCGTGATG
The DNA here is from genome assembly GCA_048265145.1 of Aequorivita sp. Classification (GTDB taxonomy): domain Bacteria; phylum Bacteroidota; class Bacteroidia; order Flavobacteriales; family Flavobacteriaceae; genus Aequorivita. The sequence goes on along the minus strand of JBLXCF010000003.1, from coordinate 161,967 downwards.
TTTTCGGGTGGCGACCAGTCAAAAATTGTTCAATATATAGGTGGAACGAAACTTCACGAAATAATTCAAAAAAGGTACGAACACGATCCCTTTGTAATTGCCGGAACCAGTGCTGGGGCGATGTGCATGAGCCAAGAAATGATAAAAGGCGGTGGCATAAAGGAAGCGTTTACCAAAGGAGCCGTACTGATGGGCATAGGAATGGGTTTTATTCCCAATTTGATAATCGACTCACACTTTATTCGCCGCGGGCGCTTCGGTAGGCTTGCAGAAGCCGTGGCGCGTTTCCCAAAAATGATTGGTATCGGCCTTGCGGAAGACACCGGATTGGTTATAAAAAACTGCAACGAAGCTGAAGTAATAGGTTCTGGAATGGTGATTCTCTTCGACCCGCGAAAACTGAAACACAACAATCAAAATGTGGTGGTAGAAGGCTCGCCAATGTCGCTTACCAATTTAAAAACGCACATTTTGGCCAATGGCGACAAATTGGACATCAAAAAGAACAGGATTAAAATTTCACCATTTCATATTCAAATGACCGACGCGGAAGCATTGTGATTGTTGATTGTTGATTGTTGATTGTTGAAAATTACAACGGTATCCGCAGCATTAAAAGTATCAGTCTTTATAAATACCAATTTTCTTTTCCCCTTCGGAATTTTTAAAAGCTCTGTACATTCCTTCGGTGTTGAAGGGCATTGCCACGTTTCCTTCGGCATCAACCGCAATCAAGCCGCCGTCGCCGCCAATTTTTAAAACACGGTTATTTATAACTTCATTTGCGGCTTCTTTCAATGTCATTCCCTTAAATTCCATCAAACACGAAACATCGTAAGCCACTACACCGCGGATGAAATATTCGCCACTGCCCGTACAGCTTACCGCGCAGGTTTTGTTGTTGGCGTAATTGCCCGCGCCAATCATTGGGCTATCGCCTACACGTCCCCAGCGTTTGTTTGTCATTCCGCCCGTGGAGGTTGCGGCGGCGATGTTTCCGTCTTTATCGCAGGCTACTCCGCCCACGGTACCAAACTTGCCATCCTTTTTCATACTGTGGTCCAATTGAAATGTATCGCTGTCCTTTATATTTTGCCATTGCTGGTAGCGATGCTCATCGTAAAAATATTCCGGCGGTTCAATTTTGTAACCCAATTTTTTCGCAAACCGCATCGCGCCCTCGCCTGCCAAAAAAACATGCTCGGTTTTTTCCATTACGTCGCGTGCCAGCGAAATGGGGTTTTTAATGCCAGTTATCAGAGACACGGCCCCGGCATCCAACGTTTTTCCGTCCATTATGGCAGCGTCCATTTCGTGGGTGCCTTCATTGGTGAAAACGCTGCCTTTTCCTGCGTTGAAAAGTGGCGAATCTTCCAAATGGGTTACCGCTGTTTCTACGGCATCCAAGGCATTTCCCCCGTTCTCCAAGATTGCGTAGCCTTTTTCCAAGGCAACATTCAAAGTTGCTTTGTACTGTTCCTCCTTTTCGGGTGTCATCAGGCCTTTTACCAGCGTTCCCGCACCGCCGTGGATGGCTATGCTAAATTTTCCATTTTTCATTTTTATTATTTATTGCGGCAAAAGTACGCTTTGGTTTTAAATTTTACTGCGAAATGACCTCACAGGTTTTGAAAACCTGTGAGGTCCGGCATCCGCCAGTTCTTTTTCATATAAAACGCCTTGTTTCTAAAGTGTTATTTTTATTTTTGAAAACAAGATGAATGTCCCTTTGAGCACCGTTGAAACGTTCTCAATTTACAAACTCGCTTTGGTCTTCTTCCCGATGGCTATGGGGAGTGCTTAGGAGACATTTCCCAATAAAAAATAAACTATGTCCTCCCAAAAACGTCTTTTCCTTCTCGATGCCTACGCCCTTATTTTTCGCGGGTATTACGCACTAATAAAAAATCCAACTATTAACTCCAAAGGGCAGGACACCTCTGCCATTATGGGATTTCTCAATTCGCTTTTTGATGTAATCCGCCGCGAACGGCCCGACCATTTGGCCGTTTGTTTTGACAAGGACGGAAGCGCCGAACGCACCGAGCTTTTTGCAGATTATAAGGCAAATCGTGATGAAACGCCCGATGCCATCCGCCAATCGGTGCCCATAATCCAGGACATTTTAAAGGCAATGCACATTCCTTGCGTGGAACTTTCGGGTTTGGAGGCTGATGATATTATCGGCACCCTTGCGCAGCAGGCAGAAAAACAGGGATACCAAGTTTTTATGGTTACGCCCGATAAGGATTTTGGGCAATTGGTAACCGAAAATATTTTTATGTACCGTCCCGCGCGAATGGGCAACGCCATTGAGATTTGGGGAATTCCGGAAGTGAAGAAACGCTTCGGCGTAGAGCGCCCGGAACAGGTGATTGATTATCTGGGAATGATGGGCGACGCCAGCGATAACATTCCCGGGCTGCCGGGGGTGGGTGAAAAAACTGCGATGAAATTTATTGCGGAATTTGGTTCCATGGAAAATCTTTTGGCAAATACAGATAAGCTGAAGGGAAAAATGCGCGAGAAAATTGAGGAGAACGCCGAGCTCGGACTGCTTTCAAAAAAACTCGCCACAATCTGCACCACCTGCGATGTTACTTTTAACGAAAAGGATTATGAGCTCTCCATGCCCGATGGCGAAAAAGTACAGCAGATTTTTGAGGAGCTGGAATTCCGCAGGCTGAAAGAGCAGTTCATGAAATTGTTTTCGGAAGAGGGCGCTTCGGAAAAAGTTACGCAAATTTCAAATTCCGAAAGTGCCAAAAAAGCAACTGCATCTTCTGCCGGAAGCGGACAGTTTTCCCTTTTTGGTGGCGATGGCGAAGTTTCTGAAACCATAAAAAATTACAACTCCCGCGCAACCATTGAAAACACCGAACATTTCTACCAGACCGTACAACCAGGAATGGGCACCAAACTGTTTCTTCAGAATTTGATGAAGCAAAAGAGTGTGTGTTTTGATACCGAAACCACCAGTCTGAATCCGTTGGAAGCAGAACTTGTCGGCATTGCTTTTTCGTGGGAAAAGGGAAAAGGGTTTTACATTCCGTTTTCAGAAAATAAAGAAGATTCGCAACAGCTTTTGGAAGCACTACGCCCGTTTTTTGAAGACGAATCCATCGAAAAGATTGGTCAGAATTTAAAATACGACATCAAGGTTTTGGCGAAATATAACATTTCAGTTAAAGGAAAATTATTCGACACCATGCTTGCGCACTACCTGATAAATCCCGATATGCGCCACAATATGGACGTTTTGAGCGAAACGTATTTGAATTATACGCCAGTTTCCATCACGGAATTGATTGGCAAAAAAGGAAAGAACCAACTCAATATGCGCGAGGTTGAAATTGAGAAACAGACCGAATACGCCGTGGAGGATGCCGACGTAACTTTTCAATTGAAGGAACATTTCGAAAAAGAGCTGGGAGCGGCCAACACCCAAAAATTGTTTGACGAAATTGAAGTGCCGTTGCTACGTGTTTTGGCGGCTATGGAATTGGAAGGCATCAATCTGGACGAAGATTTCCTTAAAAAACTTTCCAAGGAATTGGACAAAGATATTCATCAACTTGAAAAAAACATTTACGAAGAGGCCGGCGAGGAATTCAATATTGCTTCGCCAAAGCAGCTGGGCGATATTCTCTTCGGAAAACTAAAATTAATTGATAAACCGAAAAAAACCAAAACGGGTCAATATTCAACTGCGGAAGATGTGCTTTCCTTTTTGGCAAAGGACCATAAAATAATCCGCGATGTGCTCGAGTATCGTGGCTTGACGAAGCTAAAAAGCACTTATGTTGATGCCTTGCCGGGTCAGGTGGAACCAACCACTGGGAGGGTCCACACCGACTATATGCAGACCGTTGCAGCCACGGGCCGCTTAAGCAGCAACAATCCAAACTTGCAAAACATACCAATCCGCACCGAACGCGGGCGTGAAGTACGAAAAGCGTTTATCCCCCGAAACGAGGATTACGTTTTGATGGCGGCGGATTATTCGCAAATAGAACTGCGAATAATTGCTGCTTTGAGTGAAGAAACCACGATGATCGAAGCTTTTAAAAATGGTGAGGATATTCACGCCTCGACGGCTTCAAAAGTGTTCAATGTGCCTTTAAATGAAGTGACGCGAGAGCAACGAAGCAATGCCAAAACGGTTAACTTCGGAATTATATATGGCGTTTCAGCTTTTGGATTGAGCAACCAAACCGATCTTTCCCGAGGCGAGGCGAAGGATCTGATTGACACCTATTATAAAACCTATCCAAAACTTCGGAATTACATCAGTGAGCAAATAGATTTTGCACGTGAACATGGGTATGTGCAAACGGTTTTGGGCCGAAGACGTTATTTAAAAGACATCAACGGAAGCAACCAAGTAGTTCGCGGCGCCGCGGAACGAAACGCCGTAAACGCCCCAATACAAGGAAGCGCGGCGGACATCATTAAAATTGCGATGATAAACATTCACAAAAAACTGGAGGAAGAAAACTACAAAAGCAAAATGCTCCTTCAAGTGCATGATGAATTGGTCTTTGACGCCTACAAACCCGAACTCGAAAAACTAAAAACGATGGTAAAGCACGAAATGGAACACGCTTATAAACTTACGGTGCCGTTGGATGTGGATTTGGGCGTGGGGGAGAATTGGCTGGAGGCGCATTAGTCGCCTTGCGGCGAAAATCCCAAAAAGACAAATCTCAAATTCCAAAAGATTGCTCTGCTATGCTCGCAATTGGAATTTGGGATTTGTGTTTGCGAAAATTGTGTTTTCTAATCCCTTTGATACACCAGTTCCACATTTCCGTAAGGTTCAAAATCTACGGTAGATTTTAAGGTAGTTGCGCTTAAATCAATGGTTACGGTGGTAACTTCGGGAGCGTTCCCCGTTTGTACTGTGGTGGTCAACTGATTTCCGTTTAGTTCATAAGTCCCATTTGTGGTTATGGTGCCATCGCAAACAGCCGTATAGTTGCCATTGGCCTGCTGAATAGCTACACTTGTAATGTTTTGGGTAAAAGTGTTGTCTGCCCTAAAAACAATATTGCTTTCAAAACATGGCACCTCATTTTTAAAATTCCGGTCGGGCGTGCCATCGTTATTGAAATCTACCGGCACGGCAAGATTTGCTTGGGTCAGCGTCCAAGAGCCTTCCAGCCTATTTGTAGCGGCCGGGGAATCGTCATCGGAAGAACAGGCGGCGAATAAGATCGCAATGCATAAAATGCTCAAAAATCGTTTCATAATTTATAAAAGTTTAATGTTAGGATTTCAAATGAAACGATTTTTCAAAGTCGCAAGTATCTTTTTAAAAAATGCTTAAGTGAGATTTACGAGAGTTTTAAAGTAGGTTTAACAAAGCCTTAACTTTTTTAAAAGAAATGTGTTATTTTGCTGCACGATGCAAAAATCAATAAAATGAAAAAAATTACTCTTCTTGCAATTTTTCTTTTTACCCTCTCAATACACGCCCAAGACCCAAACATTCTTTGGCAGCGGACTATTGGGGGAAGTGGAAGTGATAAGCTTTGGTCCATAGTTCAAACCAGCGATGGAGGGTTTTTGGTTGGTGGAAATTCCGATTCAAATACATCAGGAGAGAAGAATGAAGATTCTCGGGGTGGAGATGATTATTGGGTTATCAGATTGAATCCTAATGGCAATATTTTATGGCAGAGAACTTTTGGAGGAAATGCCGACGATTATCTTTTCTCTGTTCAACAAACAATTGATGGAGGATTTATTTTGGGTGGGCACTCCAACTCAAACATATCTGGCGACAAAACGGAAAATTCTCAAGGCGATTTTGATTACTGGATTATAAAACTTGATAATTCAGGAAATATTCAGTGGCAAAATACTATAGGTGGTAATGGCATTGATATAATTAATAAAATTGTTGAAACTGATGAGGGAAATTTTTTGATAGGTGGTCATTCTACTTCGGCTATATCAGGGGACAGAACGGTTTTTAAAAATGGTTTTCGTGATGTTTGGCTTGTAAAGTTAGATCTAAACGGGGGTATAATATGGCAGAAGTCATACGGTTATAATGATGTTACTCTTACCGGATTAGCAAAAACAATTGATGGAGGATTTATATTAAGCTCTACAATATTTGGAATTACACCAATTCATGATGCCTTTTGGGCATTAAGACTGGATTCTTTTGGAAATCAAATGTGGAGTAAAGTTATTGGGGGAGACAAGTCTGATTGGTTTCCAAAGATTAACCCGACTACTGATGGTGGCTATATTATGGCCGGAGCTTCAGATTCCGATGCCTTTGGTGATAAGTCTGAAAACTCTCAAGGTTCTTTTGATTATTGGGTTGTAAAATTAGATGAAAACGGCAATGTTGTTTGGGAAAATACCATTGGAGGCTCAGAACCCGAACAGCCAGATTCTATTATTCAATGTTTAGATGGAAGTTATTTAGTATGTGGATATTCATCCTCCAATATTTCGGGAGATAAGACACAGAATTCTCAAGGAAGTTCAGATTACTGGTTTCTTAAACTTAACAGTGTAGGTATCATTGAATGGCAAAATAGAGTGGGAGGCGAAGAGGCTGACCATCGTGCAAAGGCAATACAAGCTGTTGATGGAAGTTATGTAATTGGGGGATATTCAAGCTCTAATATTTCAGGGGATAAAACTGAAAACTCAAGAGGGGAATACGATTTCTGGATTGTAAAGCACGCTGCATCTTTAGGCATAAACGAAAATCCCTTCGCAACTACAATAACCCTCTACCCCAGCCCTGCAAAAAACACATTACAACTCAACACCCAAGACAAAACTATAGACCAAGTAAATATTTACACTAAGACGGGCAGTAAAGTTTTGCAACGGGATATTGACACCGTTTCCCCGACTGTGGATGTTTCCGGCTTGGCTTCAGGCGTTTATTACATACAGCTGTATTCTGGGAAAAATGTGGCTTTAAAGAAGTTTGTTAAAGAATAAAAACCATCAATTATGAAAAGAAATATACTTAGCAGTTTAGTTTTAGCATTAATTACAATTTCAATTTACGCCCAAGACCCAAGCATTCTTTGGCAGCGGACTATTGGGGGGAGTGAATGGGATCAACCAGCTTTTATTACACTAACAAATGATGGGGGATTTGCAGTTGGAGGTTTTTCAGAATCTAACATTTCAGGAGAAAAAACCGAAAATTCTAGAGGAGGTTACGATTATTGGATATTAAAATTTGATAACTCGGGTAATATTCAATGGCAAAGAACCTTAGGTGGCAGTGAGGATGATTACTTAAGAAAAATCATTCAAACATCTGATAATGGCTTCTTAGCAGTAGGTTATTCTAGTTCTGATATATCTGGTGATAAAACTGAAAATTCTCTAGGAGGAACAGATTATTGGATACTAAAGCTGGATGAAGCAGGAAATATAATGTGGCAAAACACAATAGGAAGTAATGAAAATGACACTGTTTCAGACGTTGAACAGGCAGCAGATGGAAGTTTTTTAATTGGCGGCACAGCTTCTTCAGAAATATCTGGAGACAAAACAGTTGTAGGCGATATATGGATTCTAAAATTAGATGCAAATGGAAATATTTTATGGCAAAAGGGATATGATTTTTTTGCGAATTCTTTTTTAAGCAATGCTAAATTAACCAACGATGGCGGTTTTATATTAGCCGGTAAGGGAACACCTGGCGTTTTTAGTGATTATATTGTTTCTAAATTAAATATAAACGGCGGCTCTATGTGGGAAAAAATTTATGGTGGGGATGGTGAAGATTTTTTGACAAATTTTATACTAACAGGTGACGGAGGATATATGGCGATTGGACAATCAGATTCGAATGCTTCTGGAGATAAAACAGAAGATTCACAAGGTTATCAAGATTATTGGGTGTTAAAGTTAGATTCAAGTGGAAACATTATGTGGCAAAATACTATTGGTGGAGCTTCAGGTGACATTCCCCTTACAGTTATAGAAACTTCTGATGGAGGATATTTTATTAGCGGAAGTTCTCTTTCAAATATTTCCGGCGATAAAACAGACAATACATTCGAAGACAGCCAGAGCTTCTGGATATTGAAACTTAATTCTGTAGGCATAATTGAGTGGCAAAATGATATAGATGGCTCGTTGGGGGAAAGACTTCCAAAAGCAATTCAAAATAACGATGGTAGCTTTATGATTTGCGGCCAATCTTCTTCAAATATATCTGGAGATAAAACTGAAAATAGTAGAGGGGAAGCTGATTTTTGGATTATAAAACATGCTGCAACCTTAGGCTTAGAAGAAAATCCTTTCAACACCACAATAACCCTCTACCCCAACCCAGCAAAAAACAAATTGCAACTCAATACCCAAGACAAAACTATAGACCAAATAAACATTTACACCATGACGGGCAGTAAAGTTTTGCAACGGGATATTGACACCGTTTCCCCGACTGTGGATGTTTCCAGTTTGGCTGCGGGGATTTATTATGTGCAGTTATATTCCGGGAAAAATGTGGCCTTGAAAAAGTTTGTGAAGGAGTAAATTTAATTCTGAATTCTGAATTCTGAATTATTATGGTCTTTTGTCTTTCATCTTTCAGCGTAGCGGTCTTACGTCTTTTTTCATAAGAAATTTATTTCCGCCGCCTTGCTTTTCAAATAAATAACACTACATTTGCACCCCTCTTAAGCAAAATACCTTTTGTTTAAAGGGTGAAAAAACAATGATTTATTAACAATTTTTGACAAAAAACTTATGGATACATTAAGTTACAAAACAGTATCTGCCAACAAAAACACCGTTACAAAGGAATGGTTATTGGTAGATGCGGACGGCCAGGCATTGGGTCGTCTTGCCACCCAAGTTGCAGTATTGCTGCGCGGGAAGCACAAGCCAAGTTTCACCCCGCACGTAGATTGTGGTGACAACGTAATTATTATCAACGCCGGAAAAGTAAACCTTACCGGCAACAAATGGAACGACAAAACCTACATCCGCCACACGGGTTATCCCGGTGGACAACGCAGCCTTACCGCTACCGAGATGTACAAAAAAGATCCTGCAAGGCTTATTGAAAAAGCTGTAAAGGGAATGCTTCCAAAAAACAAATTGGGAGCAGAATTGTTCAGAAACCTGAAAGTATATGCCGATGCAAACCACGGTCAGGAAGCACAAAAACCACGAACTATTAACCTTAACAACAGCAAATAATGGAAACCATCCACAAAATAGGCAGAAGAAAAACGGCTGTTGCTCGTGTGTACCTTAAAGAAGGAAAAGGCAACATTACCATAAACCAGCGCGAATTGGAGAATTATTTTCCAACTGGGACCTTACAATACAAAGTAAAACAAGCATTGACCCTTACCAACAACGAAAACACCTATGATATTACAGTAAATGTTTTTGGAGGTGGTATTACCGGCCAGGCAGAAGCGATCCGTCTTGCAATTTCCCGCGCCATGTGTGAGGTAAATGACGAGAACCGCGGCATCCTAAAACCTGAAGGTTTGCTTACAAGAGACCCACGAATGGTAGAGCGCAAGAAATTCGGACAGAAAAAAGCGCGCAAGAAATTCCAGTTCTCTAAACGATAATTATTTGGTTATAAAGTTACTGAGTTATTGGTTTTTTCTTAATAACTCAGTAACCCAATAACTAAAAACCCAAGTTCATTTTCATTATTAATCAAAAAAGCTGTTATCCCGAAAAGTTCGGGAGTTAGTTTAGCATCTAAACCAAATCCATAATTTAGGAACAGGTTGCTATCCTTTCACAGAACGTAAACTAAAACAAAATGGCAAAAAAAGTAGAAGTAAAAGACTTACTTGAAGCTGGTGTGCACTTTGGCCACCTTACCCGCAAATGGAACCCAAACATGGCGCCCTACATCTATATGGAGCGCAACGGGATCCATATTATCAACCTTTACAAGACCGCTGCAAAAATTACGGAGGCCAACGAGGCCCTTAAAAAAATTGCTGCCAGTGGCCGAAAAATTCTCTTCGTAGCTACGAAAAAACAAGCAAAGGACATTGTTGCTGAAAAAGCAAAGAACGCGAACATGCCCTACATCACTGAAAGATGGCCCGGCGGTATGCTTACCAACTTTGTAACTATCCGTAAAGCCGTTAAGAAAATGGCTTCCATTGATAGAATGAAGCAGGACGGCACCTTCAACACCCTTTCGAAGAAAGAGCGTTTGGCGGTAGATCGTCTTCGTGCTAAATTGGAAAAGAACTTAGGTTCCATTTCTGATATGAGCCGTCTTCCGGCAGCACTTTTTGTGGTGGACACCACCCGCGAGCACATTGCGGTTGCCGAGGCATTGAAATTGAATATTCCAATCTTCGCAATGGTTGATACCAACAGCGATCCGCGCGATATCGACTACGTTATTCCATCAAACGACGATGCTTCAAAATCTATCGAAAGCATTATGAACCTTGTTTCCGAAGCCATTGTTGAAGGCCTTTCCGAAAGAAAATCCGGTGGCAATGAGGATGACGAATACGAAGATGAAAAAATGGAAATGGCTGCCAAAAGAGGAGCCAAAAAAGACAGGGTAAAAGCAGAGGTACCTTCTACAGACGAAGATGATGTAGAAGATATGAGAGACGCCAAGAAACCCGTTCGCCAAAAATCTAAGAAACAAGTCCTTACAGAAGAGGAGTAGTATTGAAGAGACGCGATGCATCGCGTCTCCACAGAGATGCATCGCGTCTCCACAGAGATGCATCGCGTCTCCACAGAGATGCAGGGCAAACCGATAAAATAAATGCACAACCTGTTGTGCTTTAACCTTTAAAAAATAAATAAAATGGCAAATATAACAGCCGCAGAAGTAAATAAACTAAGACAAACTACCGGAGCCGGAATGATGGACTGCAAAAAGGCATTGGTCGAGGCAAACGGAAATATGGAAGAAGCGATTTCAATCCTTCGAAAAAAGGGCCAAAAAATTGCTGAAAAAAGAGCAGATCGCGACTCCAGCGAAGGGGTGGCTACCGCAAAAGTGAACAGCAACAACACCAAAGGTGTGGCCATTTCATTGAATTGCGAAACCGACTTTGTGGCCAAAAACGAATCGTTTGTTGAAATGGCGAACAAAATGGCTGAAATAGCTTTAAACACTTCTTCTAAAGAGGAATTTTTGAATGCAAGTTTTGGCGATATTACCGTTGCCGAGAAATTGACCGAGCAAACCGGTGTTATCGGTGAAAAAATTGAGATTGGCGGCTACGAAATCTTGGAAGCTCCTTTCGTAGGTTCATACGTTCACGGGAACAAAATTGCCGCTTTAACTGGTCTTTCAAAAAAGGTTGACAATGCAGAGGAATTGGCAAAGGACGTTTCTATGCAAGTGGCTTCCATGGGCGCCACTACCCTTTCTTATAAAGATTTTGATCCAGAATTTGTTGCTTCTGAAACGGAGGCAAGAATTGCAGTAATTGAAAAGGAAAACATAGAATTGGGCCGTTTGGGCAAAACCCTTAAAAATGTACCTAAATATATTTCAAGAGCACAATTGACGCCTGAGGTAATGGCACAGGCTGAAGCCGATGCAAAGGCTGAATTGAAAGCAGAAGGAAAACCCGAAAACATTTGGGACAGAATCCTACCCGGAAAAATCGAGCGCTTTATCAGTGACAATACTACGATGGATCACGAAAAAGCGTTGCTTGACCAGAATTTTATTAAAGACGACAAAAAGAGCGTTGCAGAATACGTAAAAACGTATGGCGATGTAGAAGTTGTTGGCTTTAAAAGGGTTTCTTTGGCATAAGCTTTTAAGAATATTCAAAATAGAAAAGAGGCTGAAAAATTTCAGCCTCTTTTTTTGTGAAACGCCCGACTGATTTCTTGGGCTGTGCAAGGGGGAAACTGATGTCAAAGCTATTTTATTCTTTAATAAATTTTTTGATTGTTGTGTTGCCGCTTCCATCTTTAATTTCCACAAAATAGATGCCGCTGGATAATCCTGAAACATCCATGGAAGTTTCCTTTTTGAACACTACATTTTGGGTGTTTAAAACTTTTCCTTCTATGTTGATGATTTTGAGGGCTATATTTTCTTGGGGTGTTGTTGCGGATATAAAGAGTTTAGATTTTGCGGGGTTTGGATAAACGGTTAGGGTGTTTCTCCGAAAACTCCCAACAGCAAATATAGGCTGTGTTCCATATATGGCCTTGTCACCCTTTGTATTAGTGACGGTCAACATAAAATGGTTGCCATTGGGCACAATTATATAATCAAATGGATTGTTGTGAGGATTTTCATAAGCCCCATAAAAGTGATGGTGCGCTTCCATAAATACCTTAGCCTCCGGATTGCAGCCCATATCCACCAATACTGTCCCGTCATAAATTTCAAAAATATTGGTAGATGGGTAGGAAATGGTTGCATTAAGTCCTCCCGCGCAAGTAGCATGAGAGGTGTACATTGCTTCCTCTAAAAAATATGCCAATCCGTCCACATTTGGTGTGCGCGGGTAGCTTTCCCCATTAATTATAAGTTCATTTAGAAACCATTCGCGATCTAAAAGTATTGGGTCTTGTGCAAAGGTATCTGCGCTGATGTGGAATAATAAAATATATAGCAAGGTTTTCATAATATTATAGTTTTTGGGATTATTGTTTTGAAAGGTTCTTGGAATCCACGATCTCGCCGTTGCATACTAATGCCACGGCGTAAATACCGGGCTGATAGCCTGAAATGTTTAGGGTGGTGCTTGTCTCGTTTCCATCCAGAATGTAGTTGTTTGAGGTGCCGCCCGAGGTGGGGGTCACCATCAAATAGGCCGAGATAGCTTCATCTGCAATATAGTTTACTGGAGGAATGTTTGTTATAATGGTTACCGTACCGTCGGAATTGGTCTGCTTATTTTGAATTTCCAAACTCACACCTTCTTTTACTTCACTATAATAATTTTTTGTATCCTGAGCCCTTAGGTATATAGAAAAAAATAAAGCGAAGAAAAAAACTAAAAATTGCTTAGTGTGGGCGTGTGGGCGTGTGGTTCCATAATTTAATTGATTAATTGGTTAGCAATGTGTAAAATACAAAAAAATTAACAACTAATCAGATAAAATATTCTTTTTTTGGTTAAAAAAGGAAGTTTTTTCCGTTGGGAGTTATCTCGGTTTTATGTCATTTGTTCCCCACAAAACAAAAATCCATTGGAAAAGCTTTCGCCCAATGGATTTTTAATAAATGCTAAATAAAAGTCCGGACAGCACCCAACCGAACGTTTTTATTTAAGTTATTCCTTCACAATTTTCTTCACCAGTCTTTTTCCTTCGGAAGAAATAACTGCCACATACATGCCGCTTTCTAAATTGCCAAGATTCAATTCTGTTGTTAAAGCGAAAGGAGACGTTTCCAAAACAATTCTTCCCAAAAGATCATAAACTGCAATTGTGCTTATTATTGACTTTGATTCCACGTTCAATATATCTTGAAACGGATTGGGATATAGTACCGGTTCTCCCGATACCAAATACTGCGGAATCCCAAGGGGGGCATTTTCCAATTTCAGAATAAATACATCCATTTCGCCTTGTGATGTTAAATTGAAAACCCCACTGCCCGGATCAAAATCGGCGGTAGTGTTGAAATATCCCGTACACAAAACCTTCCCTTCATTATCAACCGCAATCCCCAAACCGCGATCCTCGTCCGGTCCGCCAACGGAGGAAGCCCATTGAAAATTGCCTGAGGCATTCAAATGCTGCACGAATACGTCAATAAACCCTGCAGAAGTAAGGGTTGTTGTACCGCCATTGGGATCAAAATCTACAGTTTCCTCAAACCTCCCGGTGGTGTAAATACCCCCATTGCTATCGGTTTTTATGGAAACTCCTTCTTCATAAACAGGACCTCCCATACGTTTTGCCCAAACAAAATTTCCATTGGTTTCCAATTTTAAAATATAGGCATCTGCCAAGCCTTCACTGGTAAGTTCAAAAGTGGCGGCACCGGGATCAAAATCCTGTGTGGCATAAAAATAGCCTGTTACCAAGACTTCGCCATTGGGGCCGATCGCAATGTCATTTCCAACATTGTAGTGGCTGCCATTGGCCTGTTTTGCCCAAACAAAATTGCCATCGGCATCCAATTTTGAAACAAACATTTTATCCAAAGTTCCAGCTGATTCCAAGAGAAAAGTGCCGGAACCTGGATCAAAATCGGGCGCGCTATTCGTGTAACTTCCGGTGGAATACACATTTCCGGCAGCATCAACGGCCACCGCATTTGGAAAGTCTTCGCGAGTGCCACCCAATTGTTTTGCCCAAAGGTAATTGCCATTAGCATCCAATTTCACTATAAAAATATCCTCATCGCCAAAAGACGTTAGATTGGCCGTGCCTGCGCCCGGATCAAAATCAACCGTATTGTTGAAATACCCAATGGTAACAACATTTCCGGAATTATCAACTGCAATGCCCCGGCCGCGGTCTGGACTACTTGAGCCAAAGCTTTTGGCCCAAAGGTAATTACCCTCTGCGTTTAACTTCAATACAAAAGCATCAAGATTTCCAGCACTCGTAAGGATTTGCGTGCCAGCACCCGGATCAAAATCTAGATCGGTCTCAAAATAGCCCGTTATCAATAAATTGCCCGAAGTATCTAAAACCAAGGTATCGGGATATTCAGAATCATTGCTCCCGATTGTTTTTGCCCAAACAAAATTTCCGGAGGCATCAAATTTTGTGAGAAAAATATCCGCCTCGCCTTGGGCAGTAACTTCAAACGTACCGCTTCCGGGATCAAAATCGACGGTTTGGGTAAAATATCCAAGGGTATACACATTGTTTTGGGCATCAATGGCTATGGATTCGCCACGGTCAAAACCGTTGCCGCCCATACTTTTGGCCCAAGCAAGTTCTTGCGCCATAAATGATTTTGGAGCAAGCCATACCAAAAAAGTTATTAATGGTAAAATGAAAAATTTCATAATTTATTCACTTTAAAGGTTTGGACTTTTGTACCTACTGTGGTCTTAATTAAATAAATTCCTGATGAAAGCGCGGAAAGATCCATTTCAGCTTTAGAAACATTGGGTTTCAATGTTTGCACTTTTCTTCCAGCAAGATCATACACCAAAATGGATTCAATAGGTTCCTTGCTTTCCAAAAATAGCTGTGAATTTGTTGGGTTTGGGTACAATACCATTGTATTCAAAGCCTCTTCTTCGACTCCCAAATTGGTGTTCACCCCAAAAATAGTTTCATAACTATTGCCTCCAAAATCAACTTCAATGTTATAAACTCCATCGGGCCAAGAATTGTCTATCGGAAATGCCCATTGCGCCCAAGCTTGTGGATAGAATGGCCAAGGAGAGGTAAAAATCCAGTCGTACAGCACGGTACCGTCGGGTTTTCTGAAAATGATATGTGTATCTGCATTGGTCTGCAGGTCTCTGTAAAAAATACGGAATACGAGTTCCTCGCCAGGTTCAAAATTCAGTTCCTCATAGGTGTTTTCCACAACGCCACAATCGTCGTCAAAGGTTTGTGTGTTGTGTGTGGATAGCCTATTAATTGTAGGTTGGTAATATTCAGGTTGGTCCGCCCACCAACTGTCTGTATTAAAATTGTTGCATGGGCCTTGGTAGGGGTCTATTAAATTATTATTGGAATCGTAAATCTCAAAATGCAAATGGGGCACCACGCTGCTGCCGGAACTTCCGGCGGCCCCCAAATATTCGCCCGCTGCCACGGAATCGCCTATGTTTTTCGATGTAATGGCACCATTTTTAAAATGCCAATACCAAGCTTGGCTTCCATCTGCGTGCTCAATGATGATTCCGTTCCAGTTTGGGTTTCCGTTGTTCACGCAGTTCAAATCAAAAAATCCATCTCTTTTGTTGATTATAATTCCTGGGGCTGCCGCAACAATTTCCATCAACTCTTCCTGCATCCGTTTCCACGGATAGGGCCACAGTACATAGTCTGTGCCTTCGTGGTTGCCGCTTCCCCAATCGTAAGTGCGCTGCCCACATTCATAATCCAATAAATGGCCGTTTGGGGTTAAATCATGGTCCACGTAGTTGTTCACGGTATAATAGCCGTAATCATTAAATCCAGCTTTTGGCCGAATGGGGAAAATGAACAATGGCGACGCCACCACGCGTTGAAAGGCATTTGGATTTGTTTTCAGAATCTGTTGTTTATTCAAGTTATTTTCCTGCCTTACCTCCCGCCGTTGGGAATCAGTGATACATTCTGTTTTTTCAAATTCCACCGGGTGGACTTCCGCCGTGGGTATTTGCGCCCAAGTTGTTCCGGCAATTGCAAAACAGAGATAAAATAATTGTGTTTTCATACTAACAAAGTTTAAGGTTCTTCACCCCAATATCGGAACAATAACAAATTGTCATCACCTTGAAACTACTCTATTTAAAAATAGCTCCCCGACGGTGCCCACCAAAAAATTTACCCTTTTGCATCAATAATTTTCTTTATTTTTGCGCAGTAAAAATTTGCTATGCACTACCAAAGAATTCTTTTGAAACTTTCCGGCGAAGCCTTAATGGGCGAACAACAATACGGTATTGATCCCGTTCGGCTTAAGGAATATGCCAATGAAATAAAACAAATAACGGACCGGGGAGTGCAGGTTGCAATCGTGATCGGAGGTGGCAATATTTTTAGGGGACTTTCGGGCGCCAGCAGCGGCATGGACCGGGTTCAGGGCGACCATATGGGAATGCTGGCAACGGTCATAAACGGCCTGGCCCTGCAGAGCGCGCTTGAAAACGTGGAGGTGCCCACCCGCTTGCAGAGCGCCATCAACATTAACGAGGTGGCGGAACCCTTTATCCGAAGAAAGGCCATTCGGCATTTGGAAAAAGGCCGTGTGGTAATTTTCGGCGGCGGCACGGGCAACCCCTATTTCACCACAGATTCCGCAGCGGTACTCAGGGCCATTGAAATTGGTGCCGATGTTATATTGAAAGGAACCCGGGTGGACGGCATTTACACCAGTGACCCCGAAAAGGACAAGATGGCAACAAAATTTGATTTTATAAGCTTTGAGGACGTACTCCAAAAAGGCCTGAAAGTTATGGACACCACGGCCTTTACCCTAAGCCAGGAAAACGAGTTGCCGATCATTGTTTTCGATATGAACACCAAGGGAAATTTGCTTAAGGTAGTTTCGGGAGAAAAAATTGGAACTAAGGTGAATTTGTAATAGCCGTTAACAATACCCAATACTGAACAAAATACTGAATACTAAAAACCATGGAAGACGAAATTGATTTTTTAATAGAAGGAACAAAAGAGGCGATGGGAAAGGCCCTTAAGCATCTTGAAAAGGAATTGGTAAATATACGGGCCGGAAAGGCATCGCCCTCTATGGTTGGCAGCGTTATGGTTGATTATTACGGAAGCCCCACGCCGCTGAGCCAGGTGGCCAACGTTAGCACGCCGGACGGAATGACCATCAGTATCCAACCCTGGGAGAAAAGCATGATTCCCGAAATTGAGCGCGGAATCCACCTGGCCAATATTGGTTTCAACCCAATGAACAATGGCGAAAGCGTTATAATTAGTGTGCCGCCGCTTACGGAGGAACGAAGGAAGGAATTGGCAAAACAGGCCAAGGCCGCCGCAGAAGAGGCGAAGATCGGCGTTCGCAACGATCGGAAAAATGCCAATAACGATCTTAAGGGCCTTGAAATTTCCGAAGATCTTAAAAAGGATCTCGAGCAGGACATTCAGGAAATGACCGATGCGCACATTAAAAAAATTGACGAGATCCTCGCCAAAAAGGAAAAGGAAATTATGACCGTATAGGTTCCATTCGTTAAACTAAATACAATTAAGCGGCGCCTATGCCGCTTTCTTTTTACATTTAAATTTTCCAAAACGATGTTTGAACCCTATGCGTAAGCTTTTCTGTATCCTCCTGCTGTTGATTGGATTTTCAACAGCCGCACAGGAAACAACCGATTCCACGACCGATACCCTTAGCGGACTAAAAAAAACGCTCGCCGAGTTTTCAGAGAAAAAGGGACATCCTTTTACCACCGGCTACCTTCCCATAGGTTTTTTTGACATTGACCTGAAAACGTTGTTCAAGTTTAACGACCACGAGGGATTCCGCTTAGGCATTGGGGGGATAACCAACGAACGCCTTTTTGAGAAATACAAACTGGGGGGCTACATTGCATACGGTTTCAAAGATCAAAAATTCAAGTACAGTTTGGGCGGAAGCGCGCGGCTGAACAAGGCCAAAAAAACTTGGATCAGCCTTTACTACACAGACGATATTAATGAAATAGGCACCTACGAGTTCCTGACCGATGCCCGATTTTATTCGCTGTTTGAACCGCGCCTGTTGAACATCATCCAGTTTTATAAATATACCGAATGGCAAGCAAATCTGCAGAGCGAAATTTCCCCAAGCATCCTTGCCGAGCTAAGGGTGCAACATTCCGATGTTGGGAATTTTGAGGAGTATTATTTCCTCCATAACGGCAGGGCCCATAACAAATATCAACTTGCAGAGGCGGTGTTCTCCCTGCGCGTAAAACTGAAAACCGATTCGATTGTAAACGACGAAGGAAAAAAAACGGCGACGGACCGGTTGCCCAAGGTGAGTGTGCAGCTTACCAAAGGGTTCAAGGGCGTGGCCGAAAGCGATTTCAATTTCACCAAATATGGGCTCAAACTTAATTATGACATCGCGCGAAAAAACCTGTCGAGCACCAGTTTCCAGTTGCAGGGGGAACTGGCCACGGGCGATGTGCCGCTGACCCATTTGTTCCACGCATTTCCGAACCAGCCAACAAAGGAAAAGCTCTTGAAACGCTTTTCAGTGGCCGGCGTTCAAAGTTTTGAAACCATGTATTTTGGGGAGTTCTATTCGGATAGATTGGCGATGCTGCAAATGAAACATACCTTTAGAAGATTTAAACTGGCGAAAAACTGGAAGCCGGAATTGGTCCTTATTTCCCGACATGCCATAGGCGACATGAAAAATCCAGATAGGCATTTGGGGATTCCCTTCAACACGATGGACCATTTTTATAATGAGGCTGGACTGGAGCTCAACAAAATTGCGTTGGGCTTTGGGCTCAGCTTTGCGTATCGGTATGGATACTTCAACCTGCCCAACCTTGAGGACAACGTGTCTTTTAAATTCACCTTTAATCTGAAATTATAAAAAGGGGTTGCAAAGCCCCTGCCTATACCAGTTAACAAAGATGCAGCATTAAAGGTTCCTTAGGACGGCATCCATCGACCAAAAGGACGGCTCCCATCGACCAAAGGAACGGCTCCCGTCGACCTAAAGGACGGCTCCAAACTTTTAATGGTGGGTTTTCAATGTAGGTATGTGTAGCAAAGCCTGAAATTAATTGTTTATCCAAGACTTGCCATCCCTGCAACTGCCCAAAATAGTTCAAAATAAATTCCCTACTCCTCGGGAATGGTTACCTTTGTGGCAGTCTATAAAAAATTGCTTTGAACAAACTTTTCAGCATCGGGTTTTGGAGCTGGGTGGCGCGCTTCATTTTGCGCAACCGCACCCTAATTTTAATCGTGATTTTAGGCACAACCGTGCTGTTGGCACTGCAGTGGAAAAACATGCGCTTCACCTATACCGAGGCCAACCTCCTGCCGGACGACCATCCCATCAACCTGGAGTACGATCAATTTCTTTCCCATTTTGGCGAAGAGGGCAACCTGATCGTAATGGGCGTGAAGGACCCTGCGATCTTTGAGCCTGCCAACTTCAAAGCCTGGAACCAACTGACCCAGGAAATCGGCAAGTTCAGTGAAGTAGAACTTACCCTTTCCGTAGGAAACCTAAAAAAATTAGAGAAAAAAAAGGACACTACGGGTTTCGAGCTGGTGCCCTTTGTGAAAGATTCCATTTTTACGGACGCAAAACTTGCCGCCTACAAAGACGAACTTTTTAACAGACTGCCCTTTTATGACGGGCTGATCTACAGTCCGGACAAACAAAGTATCCGTTCAGCCGTATATTTAAAGAAAAGCATTGTAAATACCTCTGCGCGCAAGGATTTTGTAATCCGCGACCTCATTCCGCTCATTAAAAACTTTGAGGCCGAAAGCGGGATCAATGTGTACACCTCCGGGATGCCGTACATTCGCACGCTCAACTCGCAAAGCATTATTGATGAAATCGGGCTTTTTATTGGTGCGGCGCTATTGGTTACCTCACTTATCTTTTTCTTCTTTTTCCGTTCGTGGCGCGCTACGTTTATCTCCATGTGCACGGTAATTATTGGGGTAATGTGGTCGTTCGGGTTTTTAGGATTGATGCATTATGAAATCACGGTACTTACGGCCCTCATACCGCCGCTAATTATTGTTATAGGGATTCCCAATTGTATTTTTCTAATCAACAAATACCAACAGGAAATCAAGAAACACGGCAATCAGGCCAAGTCGCTCCAGCGCGTTATTGCGAAAATTGGCAACGCTACCTTAATGACCAACCTAACTACGGCTTCAGGTTTTGCCACATTTATTTTGGTGAAAAGCGAACTGCTGAGCGAATTCGGGATTGTAGCCTCCATAAATATAGTGGCCATCTTTTTGCTGAGCCTGCTGATCATACCCATTATGTACAGCTATATGCCGGTTCCGAAGGATAAGCACCTTAAACATTTAAGCAAAACGTGGATCAACAAATTTGTACTGTGGATTGAAGGAATGGTCCGCGACCGGCGGATTTCCATATATATTGTGGCCTTGCTGCTGCTCTGCACCAGCATTATTGGTATTTACAACATAAAAATTTCCGGAAGCCTGATTGAGGATATGCCGAAAAATACCGGATTTTTTGACGACATCCGCTTTTTTGAAAAGGAATATGAAGGCATCATGCCGTTGGAAATCATGGTGGACACGAAAAAGAAAAAAGGCGTAATGAGCCTGGCCACGCTAAAACGGATAGATGAACTCCAAGACCACATTAAGGAAATTCCAGAATTCGCCAAGCCCATTTCAGTGGTAGAATTGGTAAAATATTCCAAACAGGCCTATTACAACGGTAATCCTGAATATTTCCAACTTCCCAATAGCCAAGAAAAAAATTTCATATTGAGCTATGCCAAGAGCAGCAACACAAACACCAACCTGTTGAACAGTTATGTGGACAGCACTGGGCAGTTTGCACGTATTACCACTTTTATGAAAGACACCGAACCTGACCGGTTCAACCGTATAGAGGAAGACCTTCACGAGGAAATAAACAAGGTGTTTCCGCCGGAACGGTACAACGTTTCCGTTACTGGTAAAGCATTGGTGTTTCAAAAAGGAACCCATTATTTGGTGAACAACCTGATCCTTTCGCTTTCCTTGGCCATCCTTTTGATTGCGGTTTTCATGGCGTGGATGTTCCGAAGTTTTAAGATGATAGTTATTTCATTGATTCCCAATTTACTGCCCTTAATCATTACTGCGGGAGTTATGGGTTTTGTTGGCGTTCCCATAAAACCTTCCACCATTTTGGTTTTCAGCATTGCCTTTGGAATTTCGGTGGATGATACCATCCATTTTTTGGCCAAATACAGACAGGAACTCATTGCCCATAACTGGAAAATCAAGAAATCGGTCTTCGCGGCCCTTCGCGAGAGCGCCGTCAGCATGTTCTACACCTCTATTGTACTCTTCTTTGGGTTTTCCGTATTCACCATTTCCAGCTTTGGCGGCACCGTAGCCTTGGGCGCCTTGGTTTCAATAACCTTGTTGTTCGCCATGCTATCCAACCTGCTCTTGTTGCCCACCTTGCTGCTTTCCCTAGAAAAGAGCATTGCCAATAAGGAAACCATGAAGAAGCCCGCAATTGAAATTTTAAGCGATGGTGAGGAAGAAGAAGATTTGGAAGGTGCCTCTTCCTAAAGCCACAGCGTTCCCCGTGGCTGGAATTTGGAGCATTTGTTTTTTTTGGATTTTATTTCAAAGTATATTTGCTCCTCTTAAAAATTGACCATGCAACAAAACACCATAGCCAATGTGCTGCGCAGCCAAAAGACCCATGTAGAAATTACCGTTCGGGGCTGGGTGCGCTCTTTTAGAAGCAACAGATTCATTGCGTTAACAGATGGTTCCACTATCAAAACCCTGCAATGTGTAGTAGATTTTAATAATTTTGAAGAGCAGTTGCTTAAAAAAATTACCGTAGGTGCCGCCATAGAATTAAAGGGCACCTTGGTAGAAAGCCAAGGCCAGGGCCAGACCGTAGAAATTCAGGTTGCCAAGCTACACCTATTGGGCGAGGCAAATCCGGAAGATGTCAAGCTCACCATTCTTTCGCCCAAAAAACATTCTTTGGAAACCCTTCGGGAGCAGGCCCATTTGCGCATCCGCACCAATACCTTCGGGGCGGTTATGCGCGTGCGTTCCAAATTGGCGTTCGCCGTCCACGAATATTTTCAAAAGAACGGATTTTTTTATATGAACGCCCCAATCATAACGGGAAGTGATGCCGAAGGTGCCGGAGAAATGTTCCGGGTGACCAGTCTTGCGGCCAAAAACCCACCCCTGGATGAACATGGCAATGTTGACTTTAAGGAAGACTTCTTTGAAAAGGAAACCAACCTGACCGTGAGTGGACAATTGGAGGCGGAGACCTATGCCATGGGCCTTGGAAAGGTATATACCTTCGGCCCCACATTTCGCGCCGAGAACTCCAACACCAGCCGCCATCTTGCAGAATTCTGGATGATTGAACCAGAGGTAGCGTTTAACGATCTGGACGCGAACATGGATTTGGCGGAAAGCTTTATAAAATATGTGGTAGGCTATGCCCTTGAGCATTGCGCGGACGACCTCGAGTTCTTGGAAAATAGATTGTTGGAGGAGGAAAAAACAAAGCCACAAACAGAAAGAAGCGAGATGCGCCTTCGGGAAAAGCTTCGGTTTATTTTGGACAACAACTTTAAAAGAGTTAGTTATACTGAAGCAATAGACATTCTTAAAAATTCAACCCCCAACAAAAAGAAAAAGTTCAAGTATTTAATAGAAGAATGGGGTGCGGATCTGCAGAGCGAGCACGAACGCTTTTTGGTAGAAAAACATTTCAACAGCCCAGTAATCCTTTTTGATTATCCCGCAAAAATCAAAGCGTTCTACATGCGTTTGAATGATGACGGCAAAACCGTTCGGGCCATGGATGTACTTTTTCCAGGAATTGGAGAAATAGTTGGTGGTTCGCAGCGGGAGGAACGATATGAAGTGCTAAAACAAAAAATGGAAGCGATGGACATCAGCACGGAGGAACTTTACTGGTATTTGGATCTTCGCAAATTTGGCACCGCCGTTCACAGTGGTTTCGGCTTGGGTTTTGAGCGGTTGGTACAATTCACCACTGGTATGGGAAACATCCGCGATGTAATTCCCTATCCACGCACGCCGGGGAACGCGGCCTTCTAGGGCAATAAAACATAAGATTGTATTAAAACTGGCTGCCATACTATTTTAGTAGCCAGTTTTTTTTAACTTTATGAAGTAGTACCGACAATATGTTAAAACAACAATTAAGCCTTAAGCTTTCACAAAAACTATCGCCTCAACAGATCCAGTTGATGAAGATGATCCAACTGCCCACGCAGGCATTCGAACAGCGGATTGCACAGGAAATAGAGGAAAATCCGGCACTGGAGGGCGGAAAGGATGATGGTGAAAATTTTGAGGAAGAATTTGGGAACAATGAGTATGAAGAGGGGTATGACGAGGGCAACGAAGTAATTGAAACCGAAATAAATGTGGACGATTACTTAAGCGACGATGAAATTCCGAGCTACAAACTTTCCGCAAATAATTATAGTGCCGACGATGAAGAACGGCAAATGCCATATGCCGCAGGTACGTCCTTCACCCAACATTTAATGCAACAACTCAGCACCTACCGTTTGGATGATGAAGAAGAGGAAATAGCCAAATTTTTAGTGGGTAGCGTGGATGAAAGCGGCTACATTCGAAGAGAAATCCAAGATATTGTGGACGATTTGGCCTTTACGCAAAACGTTTATACCACGGAAGACAAGGTTGAAAAGGTTTTAAAAACAGTCCAGGAGCTAGATCCGGCCGGAGTTGCCGCACGCGACCTGCAGGAATGTCTGCTTCTTCAACTGGAACGCAGGGAACCCACACCGGCTGTGCAACTGGCCATTCAAATTATAGAGGATTCCTTTGAGGAGTTCAGCAAAAAGCACTATAAAAAACTCACACAACGCTTCAACATTACGGAAGATCAACTTCGCGCAGCCATACGCGAAATTGAAGGATTGAACCCCAAACCGGGCGGAACCTATTCAGGGAACAATAGAATTGTAGAGCACGTGGTGCCCGATTTCGCCATAAAAATAGTTGACGGTGAACTGGAATTGACCCTAAACGGCCGCAACGCACCGGAGCTCCACGTTAGCCAGGATTACACCAATATGCTCAAGGGTTATAAAGAAGCCAAAAACAAATCAAAAGCCCAGAAGGATGCCGTGCTTTTCATAAAGCAAAAATTAGATGCTGCCAAATGGTTCATCGATGCCATAAAACAGCGGCAACAAACATTGTTTGTGACCATGAATGCCATAATGCACCACCAAGAAGAATATTTTTTGACCGGCGATGAGCGCAAACTGAAACCCATGATTCTGAAGGATATTGCCGATAAAATAAACATGGATGTCTCCACTGTATCGCGGGTGGCCAACAGCAAATATGTGGATACGCCCTATGGAACCAAGCTTATCAAGGAACTTTTTAGTGAGTCTATGAAAAACGACCAGGGAGAAGACGTTTCAACAAAGGAAATTAAGAAAATCCTGGAAATTACCATTTCAGAGGAAAATAAGCGCAAACCGCTCACCGACGATAAATTGGCGAAAATTTTACTTGAAAAAGGTTACCCCATCGCTCGAAGAACTATCGCAAAATATCGCGAACAATTGGATCTGCCAGTGGCAAGACTCAGAAAGGAAATCTGATGAATTTTTTTCTCAAATCGGCATCCTATCTGTTCCATCCGTTGCTGATGCCCATCCTCGGAACCATTCTTTATTATAGCGTTACTCCGAAATATATTGATCCCCAATTCGTTAGGGTCGAGGTTTTTGCAATCGTAATTCTTACCTTTCTCATTCCAATTGTGGTTTTTTTCCTGCTAAAAAATCTAAAGGTGGTAGAAACTATTTATCTAAAGGAGGTAAAGGAAAGAAAATTTCCATTGATGATTCAGTGCATTCTTTTGTTGCTGATACTTAAAACCGTATTTGATCCCTATGACGATCCGGAGCTATATTATTTTTTCGTGGGAATATTGTTTTCTGCCTTTAGTGCGCTGCTCATGGTTTTTTTCAAACTTAAAGTTAGTTTGCACCAAATGGGCGTTTCCGGTCTTTTGATATTTCTGGTAGGGTTGAGTGCCCATTTCAAAATAAACCTATTAATAACCATCAGTTTTTTCCTTTTCGCAAACGGTTGGGTAGCATCCTCGAGGCTCCATAGGGAGGCGCACACCTATCCAGAGCTACTTATCGGTCTACTTTTGGGCGCACTGCCACAACTAATTCTCTTTAATCTATGGTTATAATATATAGAACATTAAACCAAATTTTAGTGTTCTAAATTCCACGGGATTTCCCTCAGTCGTTTCAGCATTCTTAAAAAAGGGATTGATGCTATAGGAGGCAAATAGATTAAACGTACTATAGCCAACACTCAAGGTAGCCGACAAACGCAGGGGGTCAAATTCTGGAATTTTGGTTTGTTTTACGCTATTATCAGGTTGTTTGAAGGTTGATTTATACCAAAAAGCATAGCCCACCCTAACCCCGGTATAAACCCTCCAAAATTTGTAGGTGGATGGCGTAGAGGTTCGCCATCTAAATTCTATCGGAGCTTCGATGATCGCCATATTGAATCGATTCCTGGTAAAATCCACATTGCCATCCAAAACCCGAAAAATAGTTTCATCGGCCGCACTTTCGCCTATAAACAAATTCTGACCAAATTGGTCAAACGCAAGCCCGGCACCAACGGCAATGGCAAGATTTCGTTGTTGGTTTATAGGCATATCCCGCACAAAACCGAATTGGATCCCTCCCGATAATCCGCGAGGACTCACTCCGGAAGGCATATTGAGCGGCAGATTATAGGAAAGGCCAAAATAAAATTGATCTTCCCTATAAAGGGAATCTACAGCTACTTTGGAAATGGTATCCTGCGCAAATGACGATCCAGGAACTATCCCCAATAAAACAGCAAAGAATATTATTAGAATCCTCTCCATAGTGATAGGGTTGCATGTTTTTGGCTGTTGCAAAGAAACGAAAAACGCCTTGATCCCAAAAAAATAAAGAACAAGGCGTTTTTAAAACAGCGCGCTAAAAGTTGCTACTCGTTGATTTCATTACCAGGTGTGGTAATGTATATAATCTTTAACATGTTTAAATCGCGCAATTCCTGTTTAATGTCTGTAACCATTCCGGTATTGGTCTTTTCATCTACCTTTAAAGCCACCATTACCTTATCCTGAAGTTCGGGCAACAATTTTTGCCGCGCCTCGGTTAAGGCAAATTTTATATTGGAAAGATCAGTGTATTTATCACCAATTTGGATCTTTGGTTCAGCACCGTATTTGTCTTGGTATCTTGCGCTGGGCTTTCCGGCATAAATATATACAGAACGGTCCTTTTTCAGTTTTTCGACCTGATCGGCTTTTGGAAGCTTGTTCTGGACCAGCAGATTGTCATCGCGCAGCACAGTTACCACCATAAAAAAGAATAGTAACATAAATACAATATCGGGTAATGATGCTGTAGAAATGGCTGGCAGCCCGCCGTCTTTTTTCTTTTTAAATTTTGACATATTCTAACTTTTATTGTCCGGATTTTTTAGGTTCTGCTTCAGAAAGTTTTTGCGGGAACAATTTTTGGATGTTTTCCAACTTTTCCTGTAACGCCTCCTTTGCCGCTTCGCCTTTTATTTTTCCTTCATCAAGATCTTTGGTTTTCTCGGTAAATTTCCAACCGTAAAGCCGTTGCGACTCCCGATCTCTTAAAAAATTGTAGGCAGCAACAAGTTCATTTTGAACAGCAATATACATTTTATAGGATGTAAGCCGGTCGTTTTGGACTGAAATTACGGCCTTATCAGGATTATCCGAAGATTCGGGATTTCTTTTTCCTTTGCAATAATCGCAATATTCAGCGGTGCCGGATGCAGCTCCCCCGTTGTCGAGAAAGGCTATGGCTGCCTGGCGCAGATCTTTCAGTTCCATCAATTTTTCCTCTACCAACAATTGGTCGTTTCGGTTAACGTTGACAATGAAGAGGTTCTTTTCCTTGATTTTCACTTGTTCATCTGTAGGCGGCTCTTTGGGCGGCAATTGTCTCGCTATACCCTTATCTTTTTCAATGGTCGTTGTTACCAAGAAAAAGATAAGCAATAGGAAAGCGATGTCCGCCATCGACCCCGCATTTACTTCGGGTGTTGCTCTTCTAGCCATTATTTTGATACTTTTTTGATTCCACTGAATACCATGGCGCCCACTGCGAGAATGGCCAAGATATAAAAGGCATATAGACCCGTTCCGACCCATTTGGATCCGCTGGCTGAAAGCACTTCCCCTTCTTGCATTTCCATTGGGTTTCCATCAGCCAACACGTAGGAAATCACTACGATCACCAAAAAGGCGCCCACTGAAATAAGGGTATTTTTAAGATTTCCTGCAAATATTCCTTTTAGCACAAAGAACAGAACAAAAACCATGGTTATGGCAAAGGTGATATATGCCACATACAGGAACCCATCAACCCCTTCACCGGTGGCAGTTACGGCCTCATCGCCTTTGGCAATGATCATTGCCAGGAAGATAACTCCTGCAATGCTCAGGAGCAATGCTACTATTTTTAAAATTTTATGTAATGCCATGTTGGGATTTGTTTAGATTTTATTTTTTTGTTTGTAGTCGAACAACATATCGATCAATGTGATGGATGCATCTTCCATACTATTTACTATACTATCTATTTTAGCAATAATGTAGTTGTAGAAAATTTGAAGGATAATGGCAACGATCAAACCAAAAACTGTTGTTAACAAAGCCACTTTAATACCACCAGCAACCAGGGATGGGTTCATATCGCCAGCCGCCTGAATTTTGTCAAAGGCGATAATCATCCCGATTACCGTTCCCATAAACCCAAGCATCGGGGCCAATGCTATAAACAGAGAGATCCAGGAAACGTTTTTTTCAAGTTGACCCATTTGAACTCCTCCATAGGCGACGACGGCCTTTTCAGCAATATCGATGCCTTCGTGGGCTCTGTCCAATCCTTGATAATAGATGGAGGCCACAGGGCCTTTGGTGTTTCTGCAAACCTCTTTTGCGGCCTCAATCCCGCCGCTGTTTAGGGCGTCCTCTACATTTTGGGCCAATTTTTGGGTGTTTGTAGTAGAAAGGTTCAAGTAGATTATTCGTTCAATAGCAATGGCCAAACCGAGAATCAAACATAATAGTACGATCCCCATAAAACCGGGGCCTCCTTCTACAAAACGTTCTTTCAACTCTTGATGGAATCCTTTTTCGGCCTGCGCAGTAGGCGCCGCTTCATCTTGAATAATGGTAAAGGTAGCCGCCGTTACCAAGGCCTGGGAACTGGTTGGCATAGTTTGCGCTGTTGCAGCATTTGCGTTTAACGTGCCTGCAAAAACGATTGCGGCAAGTGCCAGAATAGAAAATAATTTTTTCATTGCTATCGACTTAAAGTTTGTTTTTAGTTAAAGGTTTAAAGATATAAAATAATTTAGTTAATCTGCAAGAATATTACTTCCACTCGGGCAGAGTCTGTTAACATAATATCCTTTGGTTGCAGAGAGGAAGGGATTCGAACCCTCGATACGCTTTTGGCGTATACACACTTTCCAGGCGTGCGCCTTCGACCACTCGGCCACCTCTCTAGTTTTTTTGTTCCCTGTATTGATACCGGTAAATGCCTGTTGACATTAGGTTTCAAAACAGACCTTTTCGCGAAGGTAATGGTGTTTTTTGCGAAACAAGTGCCAAATATCAAAAAAAAAACAACGCGATAAAATAAATTGGATGCTTTATTTATTGCATTTCTCCACGCAATGAAGTTTCGAATATGGTTTTGAAGCTGTTAGCCGAAATTTTTTGGCCCAGCAAATACATCAATTTGGCCAACGCCGCTTCCGTAGTACAATCTTTTCCGCTAATAACACCCAGTCTTTTTAGGTCCGTAC
The DNA here is from genome assembly GCA_048265145.1 of Aequorivita sp. Lineage (GTDB taxonomy): Bacteria > Bacteroidota > Bacteroidia > Flavobacteriales > Flavobacteriaceae > Aequorivita. The sequence continues at coordinate 132,729 of JBLXCF010000003.1, read as the reverse complement.
TTGTCTCATAAAGGCCCATATGCACACTACCGCCGGAGCACTGGGTAACATTTATTACTGGAATGCCCCGTTTAATCACTTTTTTCAAGGCGTGGAGAAACCAGGGAGCATTTGTGGTGTTGCCACTGCCGTAAGTTTCCAGAACAAGCCCTTTCATTTGGGGATAATCAAAAAGATGGTTTATTGTGGACTCATCAATGCCCGGAAACATTTTCACCAAAAGAATGTTGCTTTCCAGTGCTTTATGGACCTTCAGTTTTTTTCTTCTATTGGGTCTGTAAAGAGCCTCGTTGTTGACTACCAAATGCACTCCGCTTTGGACCAGTTCTGGATAATTGAGCGAGGTGAAGGCTTCAAAATGTTCGGCGTTGATTTTTGTGGTGCGGTTTGCCCTATAAAGTTTGTATTCGAAATAAAGGCCTACCTCTGCAATTTTGGAGAAGCCCTTTTCTTGCAGGGCAGCAATTTGAATGGACGTAATCAGATTTTCCTTTGCGTCGGTACGTAAATCTCCAATAGGCAGTTGTGACCCGGTAAAGATTACCGGTTTTCCCAGGTTTTCAAGCATAAAACTGAGTGCCGAGGCTGTATAGCTCATGGTATCGCTTCCATGAAGCACCACGAACCCATCCATAGTTTCGTAATTTTGCTCAATAATGGTGGCGATGGCTATCCAGTAATCGGGGTTCATATTGGAACTATCGATTGGATGCGGAAAGGAAGTGGTTGTAATATTACAATCCAATAGTTTTAATTCGGGGATGTGGTTGAGCAATTCATCAAAATTAAAATTGCGGAGCGCCCCGGTTTCAAAATCCTTGATCATTCCAATGGTCCCGCCCGTATATATTAGGAGTATGTTAGGCGTGGGTTTAGTCATAGTGATACATTTAATATTTTGGGGAAATCGCTCCTCATGGTTGTCTCGGCAATGGTCCCTTTTGGTTAGATTTTAAATACTTTCTTGGAATTTTGGGTGGTTATGGCCGCAATTTCCTTTTCGGAAACATTATAAATTTCTGAAAGTTTTTTGCAGACAAGCGTTAAATAGCTGCTTTCGTTTCGTTTACCGCGAAAGGGCGCCGGCGCAAGATAGGGCGAATCGGTTTCCAGAACGATGTGCTCCAATGGAATTTGGTCCAAAATCGTGTCCAATTTTCCGTTTTTGAAGGTAGCTACCCCCCCAATTCCCAATTTCATATTGAATGAAATTGCCTTTTGGGCCTGCTCCAAAGTTCCGGTGAAACAATGGAATATTCCATACAAAGCCTCGTCCATTTCAGTTTCAAGCACCTCAAAAATTTCGTTGAACGCATCGCGGCAATGGATTACTATGGGAAGTTTGTTCTTTTTTGCAAGTTGGATTTGCCGCTTGAATGCAATTTTCTGGATTTCCAAGGTGGTTTTATCCCAATATAGATCGATGCCTATTTCTCCAACGGCAATAAATTTTCGCTGCTGGAATTGTGCATCCACATGTGCCAATTCCTCCTCAAAGTTTGCGTTAACCGAAGTTGGATGAAGCCCCATCATCAAATGAACATGTTGTGGATATTGTTTTTCAAGAGCATACATAGCCTGCGTGTATCCAGAATCGATGGCAGGAACAAAAAAGCGCAAAACCCCAGCATTTATGGCCCGCTGCATCATTTCGGGGCGATCCTCATCAAAGGCGGGACTGTATAAATGGGTATGTGTATCTGTGAGCATGCTGCAAAGCTACTTATTTTGTTTGCTATCTTTACGCTAAAAAATAAATGCAGTTACGCAAATTTTTGGAATCCGACGGATTTTATAGAATTCCCTTAAAAAAACTGGCCACGGGCCACTATCTTTTTTCGGCAAAGATCAATGGGGTTTTAGGACATTTCATATTGGACACGGGCGCCTCTACGAGCTGTGTAGGCTTTTCAGATAGTTCGCATTTTGAACTAATTAGCGAGGAAAGCCTTATAAAGGCCGCCGGGGCGGGAGCGATCAATATGGAAACCATGATCTCTCGCAAAAATAAGTTCAGCATTCATCATTGGAGCGTACCCAACATGGATCTTGTGCTATTTGATCTCAATCATGTTAACCAAGCACTTGCGCAGGTTGGCGAAGGGCCCGTTCACGGAATAATAGGAGCCGATTTTTTAAAGCAGCACCGGGCAGTCATTGATTATGGCAGGAATTGTTTTTATGTGAAATAGCATCGCTGGTGTGTTTATTTACAATAAATTAAGTACTTTTATCTGGTTGACAACAAGAACCATTTCGTGCCAAGAAAAATACTATTTTCCTATTTTTTTCTTATAGCCACTTTTCCTTCGGCCTTTTGCCAGGATATACCCTATTACCAACAAAAACTGGCCAAAGCCAACACTACTGCCGAACGCATGGTCGCGCTGGACAGCCTGCTGTCCAGAACATTTACCGCAGATAAGGATGCCTTTATTGCCTATAGTATTCAATATATAAACTTAGCGCAGGAGGTTGACAGCATTGAGGATGCGGCGCGAAAGGCCATGAACCTTCAATATCCGCTGACCTCATACGCCAACGATCCCTTGAGCGCCATAACCATAATTAACAGTGTTCTTGCCCGCAAATACAAAATTAGGGACAGTCTTTTGTTGGGCGGCCTTTACATTAAACGCGGAAAGGCCAATACGAAGGTAGATTTTAAAAAATCCATCAGCGATTACGACATGGCGCTTAAAAATTTTTCCACCACGGACTCCTTGAACATTGCAGACACCTATCTTTTCCGCGGACAGGCCTATTCCAATCTGGGCAGATTTGTATTGGCCGGTGAGGATTTTACACAAGCCTACAAAATCTATGAAAGCAAAAAGGAGTATGATTATATGGTCTATGCCCAACAAGGCATAATTAGCATGTTCAGCATGAACGGTTTTTATGAAAAGGCGAAAATGGAGCGTGATGCTCTGATAGGGAAAATGAAATCGTTGGGCCTGAACAGGTTTTTGGCCAATGAATATTACAACCAAGCGCTGGATTACAAAAAAATGGGCGAGCGCGATCAAGAATTCAAATCCTTGTTGATGGCCGAAAAAGTTTTTGACAGAAGCCTATCAGACCTTTCTACCTATATAGGTATCCATTCCAGGCTGATTGAATATTATTGCGAGCACCAACAGTTAAAAGAAGCGGAAAAACATTTGGCCCTTATCGAAAACCTAAATTTTGATCTTGGAGGCAATCCGCTGGCGGCGTTGAATTTTTTGGGCGGAAAGGCAAAGCTATTGCAAACCCAGGGCAAGCATGAGGAAGCTTTGGAATTGGCCATAGACAAGTTGGATATAGCCAAAAAAATAGGGCTTGAAGATGAAATAATGAGCTCCTATTCGTTTCTTTCGGAACTCTATTATGCAATGGGCGATTACAAGAAAAGCGTAGAAAACAATCATGCGGCCAACGCCATTAAAGACTCCATTTACAATCGAAGCACGGCCAATGCCCTGGCCTATTACCAAACGCTGTACGAAACGGAAAAGAAGGAAAAGGAATTGGTAGAAAAATCTACCAGCATAAGCCTGCTGGAAAAGGACAACGAAGGTTTTAAAAAAGCCATGATTTTTGGAGGCATTGCAATCCTCTTGGGATTCGGGCTCATACTGCTTTTCAGGAATCAAAGACATTTAAGAAGCCATAAAATACTTCAGGAAAAATTCAGCCAGGAACTCCTCATTTCCCAAGAAGGCGAACGCAGAAGAATTTCAAAGGACCTTCACGACGGTGTGGGCCAACAACTGCTGGTCATTAAAAACAAGCTTATGGCCAATGGCGATGCAGACACCAAAAAAATGGTAGATCACACTATTGAGGAGGTACGGGCCATATCCCGGGACCTGCATCCGTTCCAGCTCCAGGAACTGGGCATTACCAAGGCCATTGAATATACCATAAACATGATAGACGAAAACACCACGCTTTTCATTTCCGCCGAAATAGACAATATAGACAATATCTTTTCAAAGGAGGATGAAGTCAACATCTATCGAATCATTCAAGAAAGCCTGAGCAACATCCTAAAGCATGCAAACGCTGAGGCCGGAAAGGTTTCAGTGAAAAAACTTGCCAATAATATTTTAATATCCATTCGGGACAACGGGGTAGGCTTTGATTTTGCCGAAAAATACCAAGACGTAAAATCACTCGGCCTGAAAACCCTGCTGGAACGTACAAAATTTTTAAAAGGCCAAATGAAGGTAACCTCCAAGCGGGATACCGGTACTGTGCTGGAATTTCAATTTCCATTATGAACCAAACAACTACACCATCCATTATTATTGCGGACGACCATCCCTTGCTCCTAAAAGGCTTAAGCGATTTTTTAATAGAAAAGGGATACAACCTCCTTGGAAGCGGTAAAGACGGGCGGGAAGCCTATAACCTCATTACCAAAAAAATGCCCGATATTGCCATCCTCGACATACAGATGCCCTATATGTCCGGGCTGGAAATTGCCCAGCAATGCAAAGCGCAAGACCTAACGACCAAAATTGTTCTAATAACGCTCCACAAGGAAAAAGATCTCTATCAAAAAGCGCAGGAGCTTAATATCTTTGGATACATCCTAAAGGAATTTGCCCTAGAAGAAATTGAAAACTGCATAAAGACCGTAACTGACGGAACGCCCTTCTTCAGTGAAAAAATCAAGGAACTGATCGGGGTAGTTTTTGTGGATGATGGAGAGCTCAACACGCTTACCCCTTCCGAAAAAAAGATCTTAAAATTGATCGCCCAGGACAAGACCAACAAGGAAATTGCCTCCCATCTTTTTATTTCCTATAGAACGGTAGAAAAACACCGAAGCAATATCATTACCAAACTGAATATTGAACCCAAAACGAACAGCCTGTTAATCTGGGCTAAAGAACACCACGACAAGCTTTTATGATTGGGATTGGGGACACAGAAAAAATTTACGTGTTACCACGTATTTCATATTTCCATACAATGATGGATATTTACACTATGAAAGAAACCATTTTTATAGAGGAAAATGAAAAGGAGCAACACGCTGCTCCTCTCTTCGCTAGGCCAGCAGTAATTGTAGTAACCGTTTCCGTAATTTTGGTGCTTTTGCTCAACTTGGTTAATACCTTGTTTTTTAGCTGAGAAGATGTTTCCTAACTAACCAAAAAATCCGGCCCTGTCTTGAGCCGGATTTTATATTTTAAGGAACAGGCAGCCCTATAGCTCCAACGCTCGTTTCACGTTTCCGTCCATTAATAGTTCTTCGGGGTTTTCCAGGGCCTCTTTAACGGCCACCAAAAACCCTACAGATTCGCGACCGTCAATAATTCTGTGGTCATAAGAAAGTGCAACGTACATCACCGGCGCCACAACAATCCCGCCGTCGCGAACAATGGCCCTTTCCACGATGTTGTGCATTCCCAAAATGGCGGATTGTGGAGGATTGATAATTGGGGTAGAAAGCATGCTTCCAAAAACCCCACCGTTGGAAATGGTGAATGTGCCGCCAGTCATTTCATCAACAGTTATCTGTCCGTCCCTTGCCCGAAGCGCCAGCCTTTTTACTTCATCTTCCACACCTCTGAAACTTAGATTTTCGGCGTTTCTGATCACGGGCACCATCAGTCCCTTGGGCCCAGAAACGGCAATGGAGATATCCTTGAAATCATAGGTAACCATATAATCACCATCAATCATTGAATTTACGTCCGGATACATATCCAGCGCACGCACTACGGCCAAGGTGAAAAATGACATAAAGCCGAGCCCTACCCCGTGTTTGTCCTTAAATTGCTCTTTGTACTGGTTTCGCAATTCATAAATGGCGGTCATATCCACTTCGTTAAAGGTGGTAAGCATAGCGGTTTCGTTCTTGGCCGATACCAACCTTTCGGCTACTTTTCTTCGCAGCATGGAAAGTTTTTTACGTTCGCTGCCTCGGCTCCCCTTTCCTGGAGTTCCCATAGATGGGGTTGCAGCGGATGCATCTTCCTTGGTTATTCTTCCATCGCGGCCGGTTCCCTTTACATCCTTTGCGGCCATATTTTTTTCATCCAGAATTTTCTTGGCTGCAGGCGAAGGGGTGCCCGAGGCATAGGATTTTTTGTCCTGTTCCTGATTTGGAGTAGAGGATTTTGAAGGCGTTTGGGTCTTGGGCTCGACTTTTTTGGAGACATTTTCCTTGGCTTCCTTGGCGGGCTTGGAATCTTCCTCTTTGCCTCCGTCATCCTTGTTGGAAGCGCCGGCATCGCCTGGTTTTTTGGCATCCGTATCAATCAGGCAGACTACTTGTCCCACCGCAACAGTATCGCCTTCCTCGGCTTTTAAGGTAATAATCCCGCTGGCTTCCGCTGGCAATTCCAAGGTGGCCTTATCGCTATCAACCTCGGCGATTGCTTGATCTTTTTCAACATAATCGCCATCTTTAACCAACCAAGATGCAATTTCTACCTCAGTAATTGATTCTCCCGGAGAGGGAACTTTCATTTCTAATGCCATAATCTATCGTTTATTGCAACTTCATGGTTGCTATTTTTTATTTTCGAATTTTTATTACTTGTTCTATATATTTTCGATTGCTCGTTTTCGATTCTGCCCTATGAAAATACTAAAATAATTCCTCATATCTATCGCCGACGTAATTGAAAATACGGTGGAACCAAGAGCAAGCCTTGTTACTCCATATTCTTGTCAAAAACATTTTCGATCACTTTTGCGTGCCTTGCCTTTGACCTTACGGTACTTCCGGCTGCGGGGGCCGCATACATTTTTCTACTGCAAACCCTGAAATTTCGGGCTTCCTCAAAATGCATCAAAATATGGGAATAGGCACCCATATTCTTCGGCTCTTCCTGTGCCCAAACAATATCGTTTGCATTCTTATATTTTTTAAGAATTTTTCTCATTTCTTCCGTAGGCAGCGGAAACAGCTGTTCAATCCGCACCAAAGCCACATCATCACGCTTTAATTCCTCTCTTTTTTCCAACAGATCGTAATAAAATTTACCGGTAAGGAAAACCAAGGTTTTTATTTTTGAAACCTTCGCCTCCGCATCATCAATAAGCATTTGGAAACTTCCGTTGGCCAATTCTTCCTTAGTCGATACCACTTTTGGATGTCGGAGTAAGCTTTTAGGAGTGAAAACGATCAACGGTTTGCGATAGTCCACTTTCAATTGTCTTCTAAAAAGGTGGAATAGGTTTGCCGGAGTCGTTACGTCCGCCACAAACATATTGTCGGTAGCGCAGAGCTGAAGATAGCGCTCCATTCTTGCAGAGGAGTGCTCGGCGCCCTGCCCTTCGTATCCGTGCGGCAAAAGCATGATAAGCCCGTTCTGCAATTTCCATTTGTCCTCGGCAGCGGAAATATATTGGTCTATCATTATCTGCGCGCCGTTGCTAAAGTCGCCAAACTGGGCCTCCCAAAGGGTTAGCGTATTTGGGCTGGCCATGGCATATCCATAGTCAAAACCAACGACACCATATTCTGAGAGCAGGGAGTTGTAAATGTAAAAATCGCCCTGATCGCCCTTCAAATGGTTTAACAGCACCACTTCTTCTTCACTATCTTCTACTTTTATAACGGCGTGGCGATGCGAAAATGTTCCGCGTTCCACGTCCTGTCCGCTCATGCGAACGTCGTGGCCTTCCTTTAGCAAGCTTCCGTAGGCCAACAATTCGCCCATGGCCCAATCCAATTTGTTGTCCTCAAAATACATTTGGTGGCGGGATTCGATAAGTTTTGCTATTTTCTTGAGGAATTTTTTATCTTCCGGCAATTTGGTGATTACCTGTGCAATTTCATCCATCTCCTTCAAATTGAACGTGGTGTCCACTGCCTCCATCATTTTATCTTCCTCGGCATACTCATATCCATCCCATTCGTCCTGCATAAAAGGGGTAATGGTGGTTTTATCTTCTTTTCTGGAACTTTCAAGATTTTCTTCCAATTTATCCTTGTACTGTTGCTCCAAAGTATCTATATATCCTTGGTCGATTACACCTTCGGCAATAAGTTTTTTTGCATAAATAGCGCTCGGGTTGTCGTGTTTAGCAATTGCCTTGTACAATTTGGGCTGGGTGAAACGGGGTTCATCGCCTTCATTATGGCCATATTTTCTATAGCCCAACAGATCGATAAACACGTCGCGCCCAAATTCCATTCTAAAGTCCAAGGCGAATAGCATGGCGTGGACTACTGCTTCCACATCGTCCGCATTAACATGGAGTATGGGCGAAAGGGTAACTTTCCCAACGTCCGTACAATAGATGGAGGAGCGCGCATCGAGATAATTTGTGGTGAACCCAATCTGGTTGTTCACCACAATATGAATGGTTCCTTGGGTTTTGTAGCCATCCAGTTGCGCCATCTGCACGATTTCATACACAATTCCCTGTCCGGCAATGGCGGCATCCCCGTGAACGATGATTGGCAGCACCTTGTTCGGGGTATCTTTGTGGTGGTCATCCTGTTTTGCGCGTGCAATACCCTGCACCACGGCCCCTACGGTTTCTAAATGTGAAGGGTTGGGCGCAATGTTCAAGTTAATTTCCTTGCCTGATTCGGTCTTTCTTTTTGAAGTCCAGCCCAGGTGATATTTAACGTCGCCGTCAAAAACGTCCTGTGCGTAGTCTTTTCCATCAAATTCGCTGAAAATATCCTTGGCACTTTTCCCGAAAATATTGGTAAGGGTGCTTAAACGCCCGCGGTGCGCCATTCCCATTACAAATTCCTCTACGCCTTTTTCTGCGGCATTCTCGATAAGAGCGTCCAGGGCGGGAATTAAACTTTCGCCCCCTTCCAGCGAAAAACGCTTTTGGCCGACGTATTTTGTGTGAAGAAAACTTTCAAAAGCAACAGCTTCATTCAGTTTTTTCAGGATGTGCTTTTTGTGTTCCGTTGAAAAATTGGGTTGGTTGTCGTTTATGTTTAGCTTTTCCTGAATCCACTGAATTTCATCAGGTTTTCGGATGTACATATATTCTATCCCTATAGAATCGCAATAAATGCTTTCGAGGTGCTTGATTATTTCTTCAAGTGTAGCTTCGCCAATACCTATAATTTCTCCGGCCTTAAAGGTTGCCTTGAGGTCGTGCTGGGATAGCCCAAAATTTTCCAAGGCCAAGGTGGGCGTATATTTCCTGCGCTCGCGAACGGGATTGGTCTTTGTGAAAAGATGGCCCCGGGTCCGGTAGCCGTCTATAAGTTTTACTACTTGGAATTCCTTAATAACATCTTCACAATTTGCTCCTTCGGCAAATTGGGGCGCGTCGCCTTCTTCATTTGTGCCAAAAAATTCCTGCACACTATTCTCCGAACCGAAATCGAACCCTTGGAAAAAGGCTCTCCAACTTGGTTCAATGCTGTCGGGATATTGTAAATATTTGTCGTAAAGCTCTGCGATATAGGAGGGATGTACCGCATTTAAAAAAGAAAATTTATCCATGATAAATATGCAAATGGGCTATTTTGTAAAACGGTACAAAAGTACAATATTTATAGTAACTAGCTCCCCGGATTCTTTATATTTGTTGGGATGGCAATCATAAAATAATCACAATGAAAACGACCTTTGAAACCCCGGCTACATAGTGGTTTAAACCTTTCGCTGCATTAAGGAATTTCCGAATTGGCGAAGCTTTTCCTTTTTCTCCTCGGTGATGGCCAATGCTTCCAATAGTGAAAAGGCCAGGTGGCTATATTTTTCAATGGCTTCACGGGTGGCGTCTGCTGCTTTGGTTTTTAAGAAAATTTCACGAACGGTATTGATTTTGTCGGTGGGGTCCAAAGGCACAATGCTGAAGAGATGCTCCAGTTCTTCGGCCTGTTTGCGGGAGCCGAGGGCATGTGCCGTCAAGTACAGAAATGTTTTTTTGTTGGAAATGATATCGCCGCCCACTTGTTTTCCAAAAGTTTCAGGGTGTCCAAATATATCCAGATAATCATCCTGCAATTGAAACGCAATGCCTAAATTTCTTCCAAATTCATAAATCGCCTCCTTATCGCGTTCCGTCGCGCCGGCCACAATAGCGCCCATTTTCATGGCCGCTCCCACCAATACTGCTGTTTTGTGGTCTATCATTTTAAGGTATTCGGTAATGGTAACATCGTCACGGGTCTCAAAATCCATATCGTGCTGTTGCCCTTCACAGACCTGCAAGGCCGTTTCACTAAAAATTTTGGCCAATTCGCGGAACATGGGGGGCTCGTAGTTCTCAAAAAATTGATAGGCCAGGATTAGCATTGCGTCTCCGGAAAGAATGGCGGTATTCACATCCCATTTTTCGTGGACCGTTTTTTGACCTCTTCGCAAGGGCGCGTGGTCCATTATATCATCGTGAATCAATGAAAAATTATGGAACATTTCAACTGCCAGGGCCGCCGGGACCGCCTTTTCGAAATCGGCACTGAAGAAATCACACACCATTAAGGTCAGCGTAGGGCGCAATCTTTTGCCGCCCAAGGAAAGAATATAGTCTATAGGCTCATAGAGTTGCCGCGGATGCCTTGCGGCAACGGCATTTGTAAGATATTTTTCAAGCTCAGCGTTGTATTTTTCTAAAAATTGCATTCCCTAAAATTTTCGCTAAAGTAAAACAAGCGGATCAAAAGGAGGCAATAATGCTCGCGAAATTAGCGCCATTGTTAAGCCGATGTTAAAATTTTAAACTTTGGAAACTTTTTTTGTTTTAAAAGTTTCCACGATTTATCTTTGCGCCCATTTATGAAGGAAAAGATTATCCAAAAAGCCACCCAACTCTTCTTAAAACTTGGTTTTAAAAGTGTTACCATGGACGATATTGCCAACGAAATGGCGATTTCAAAAAAGACCATTTATACCCATTTCAAGAACAAGACCGCCTTGGTAAAGGAATGTACCTGCACGGTTTTTCAGAACATTACTTCGGGAATAGACGAAATATGTGCCTTGGAGCAGAATCCGATCGAGGAACTGTTTGAAATTAAAAAATTCGTAATCGGGAAAATTGAAGACGAAAATTCATCGCCACAGTATCAACTTCAAAAATATTATCCCGAGATAAGTGATGGATTAAGGGAGAGCCATTTTGAAAAAATGATGGAATGTACACGCACCAACCTGCGCCGTGGCATTGAACAAGGGCTTTACAGAAAAAATTTGGACATTGAATTTATAGCCAGGCTATATTATTTGGGCATCCATGGAACCAAGGACCAAAACCTATTTCCAATCCAAAAGTTTTCACCAAAATTCATAACCGAGGAATATCTGGAATATCATTTACGCGGCATCGTAACGCCCGAAGGTTTTTTGACACTAAAAAAATTCATTAAAGAACACCAACCCAATGACTAAAAAACTTGCAATCGTTAGCATCGTGATGTGTGCTGCCCTCGGGTTTGCCCAGCAGCCAAAAAACTATATGTTCTCTCTGGAAGAGGCCGTTTCCTTTGCGCTGGACAGTAATTATACTTCCATAAACGCACGGCGCGATATTGCCAAGGCCATTCAACAAAAGTGGGAAACCACCGCGCAGGGGCTTCCGCAGATAGACGCCAACATCAGCTATCAAAACAATCTGAAACAGCCGGTAACATTGCTTCCCGCAGAAATTGTGGGCGGCGCACCGGGTACGTTCGTTCCGGTTACCTTCGGCACCAAACAAAATGCCAATGCGGTAGCTACCCTAAACCAACTTATTTTTGACGGCAGCTACCTCGTGGGCCTGAAGGCCGCAAAGGCCTTTTTAAGCTATTCTGAAAATGCAAATGAAAAAACCCGTTTGGAAGTCCGAAAAGGAGTGATAAATGCGTATGGCAGTGTGCTGCTCTCGCAAGAATTGGTGGCTATTTTTGAAAAGAACAAAGCCAATCTGGAACAGAACCTGAACGAAACCCGAAAGATTTACGAAAATGGGCTGGGCGAAGAGGAAAGCGTTGAGCAATTGGAAATTACGCTGTTGGAAATAGAAACCCAACTGAACAATGCGCGTAGAAGCCAAGCAATAGCCAAACAGATGTTCAATCTTGCCTTGGGAATAGATGTGGAGGCCGCCGTAACCCTGACTGAAGATTTAAACCAATTGGCCAATCAGAACATCAGTCTCTCTCTTTTGGACGCCGCACTCACTCTGGAGGAAAATGTAGATTATAAAATTGCCTTTAACCTTACCCAACAGCGCTATTTTGAAAACAGGCTGGAAAAAAGCAAGTTTCTTCCGCGGCTTTCAGCTTTTGTTAATTATGGAACGGCTGCCAATAGTGATGATTTCAGCTTTTTTAACGGCGACCAAAAGTGGTATCAATCCTCGGTGTTGGGGGTCAGTCTTAACATTCCAATTTTTAGTAGCGGAATGAGAAGCGCCGCAAACCAGCGAACACGAATAGCGCTGGACCAGGCCAAGACCGATCTCGAAAAAACCGAACAGCAAATTAAACTCGATGTAACGACGGCCCGGAGCAATTATCAATTCGCCATTGAAAATTATGAAAACTCAAAGAAAAATCTCGCTCTTGCCGAACGCATTGAAGACAAAAACCAAATAAAGTTCACCGAAGGGCTTTCAACCAGTTTTGATCTGCGGCAGGCCCAAACCCAACTTTACAGTGCACAGCAACAGTATTTTCAATCCATGCTGACCCTGATCAATGAAAAGGCAAATCTTGAAACCGTGTTGAACCTTCCACAGTTGCGGATGGGTTATGAGGAAATTCGGGGGAAATATTAATTAATAGTTAACTTAAATAACCACTATGTTGGATGGACCTTATAAATCACAAAATCCCAAGCAAGTCCCACTCCTAAATTCATCGACTCCTATACCAAGCAACTATCTAAAAACAAATCAACAAATGAAAAAATCAATTTTATTTCTAATCACGCTACTCACCCTCGCTTCATGTGGTGGAGACTCCCAATCTGTTGATGCGGTCATCAACTCCAACGATATGGCAGCGGTAAAAGCCAAACGCGCGGAGCTCAACAAACAGCAGCGCGAACTAAAAGCCGAAATAGATAAACTGAACACCTATATTGATGCCAACGAGAAAAAAGAAAAACCCGCCCTGGTTACCGCAGAAATAATAAAGGATACTCTTTTTAGACATTTCGTTGAGGTACAGGGCAATGTTGAAACCGACCAAAATGTGGTCCTGAACGCCGAATATTCGGGAGTCCTAACCCAGGTGTATGTAAAGGAAGGCCAACGCGTTTCCAAGGGGCAGCGATTGGCAAAAATAGACGACGGCGGCCTTTCCAGCCAAGTAGCACAGCAGGAAGCACAAATGGCTTTAGCGCAAACAACCTTTGAACGACAAGAACGGTTGTGGAAACAAAAAATTGGTTCCGAAATTCAATACTTGCAAGCCAAGACAAATTATGAAGCGGCCAAAAACGCAACCCAGCAATTGAGGTCTCAACTGGCGAAAACCGTCGTCACAGCTCCTTTCAGTGGCGTTGTGGATGATGTAATTGCCGACCAGGGACAAGTGGTAGTGCCCGGACAGACGCCCATCATCCGATTGGTTAACCTCAGCGACATGTATGTAAAAGCATCCATACCTGAAACCTACCTCAGAAATATTAAAAAAGGCACGCAGGTAAAGGTGAAATTGGCATCCATCAATGAAGAATTTACCGGAACGGTCCGCCAAGTGAGCAATTACATCAACCCCAACAACAGAAGTTTCGATATTCAAGTGGAAATCCCCAACAAGGATGGGTTGGTTAAGCCTAACCTGATTGCAACCGTAAAAGTGAATGATTACAGCGCCGAAGGAACCATAACCGTGCCCGAAAATATATTGCAGGAAAACGCTGCCGGCGAAACCATTGCCTTCATCTATCAGCCCCTTAACGATTCCATTGGCACGGCAAAAAGGGTGTTGCTGGAAACCGGTCTTTCCTATGAAAACCATACCGAGGTCAAATCTGGCCTCAAAAAAGGCGATACACTGATCAAGGAAGGTGCAAAAACCCTTCGCGACGGACAGAAAGTAACCATTAAAAACTAAGAAATCCTTTGCACCATGAGCAAAAACCCTTATAAAGAATTCAGTATTTCGTCTTGGGCCATTGACAACAAGATGACGGTCTATGTAATCATGACCATCATTCTGTTCCTGGGCGCCCTTGCTTACTACAGTATGCCACGCGAGGCCTTTCCAGAAATTATTGAAACCAAAATATACGTGAGCTCCGTAAACCCTGGAAATTCTGCAGAGGATGTGGAAAAATTCATCACCGAGCCTTTGGAGGAAGAATTTAAGGACGTTGCCGGCGTTAAGGAAATTACCTCCACTACCCTTCAGGATTATTCCATAATTATTGTTGAATTTGAGGAAAATGTGGAAATTCCCGTAGCAAAACAATCGGTGAAAGACAAGGTTGACCAAGTGAAAGCCGAAACCACCTGGCCCACCCTGACCAATGGCGCAAAGGTTGAGCCCAATGTTTTCGACCTGAATTTCTCCGAAGAAATGCCCATCCTCAACATTAACATTACAGGCGATTATCCCGTACAACAGTTAAAGGACTACGCTGAATATCTCAAGGATAAAATTGAACTGTTGCCACAAATAAAAGAAGCCACCATCCGCGGGGCCGAGGAAAAGGAAGTGGAAGTTGCAGTAGATATTTACAAAATGACCGCCTCACAAGTTAGTTTTGACAATATAATCAATGCGGTTAAGGGAGAAAACAGCACCATTTCCGGAGGAAATATTATAACCAATGGCGTTCAGAAAAACATTCGCATCACGGGGGAAATAAAGAACCCACAGGAATTGGAAAATGTAGTGGTGAAAAAGGACGACGGCATCATTTTCCTGAAGGATATTGCCGATATCAACTTCAAAGAAAAAGAACCCACTACCTACGCGCGTGAATATGGCGACCCTGTGGTCATGCTGGACGTAAAGAAAAGGGCCGGAAAGAATATGATCGAGGCCGTAGAGCAGATCAAAAAAATTGTGGCTGAGGAACAGGAAAATTACTTGCCCCAAAGCCTGCACATTAGCCTAACCAACGACCAATCCATTAAAACGGAAAACCAAGTGAAGGACTTGGTGAACAACATCATTTTCGGGGTAATTCTCGTGGTGTTGGTACTTATGTTCTTTCTCGGTTTCCGCAATGCGCTTTTTGTTGGTTTCGCCATTCCCCTTTCCATGCTTATGTCGCTCTTTATCCTTTCGGCAATCGGCTTCACGTTGAACACTATGGTACTCTTTGGCCTGGTTATGGGTCTGGGAATGTTGGTGGACAACGGAATCGTGGTGGTTGAAAATGTATATACACTTATGAGTGAAGGCATGTCGCCCCGAAAGGCGGCAAAGCAAGGAATGGGCGAAATTGCTTGGCCCATAATTGCTTCCACCGCCACCACCCTCGCGGCCTTTTTCCCGCTGGGCCTTTGGCCCGGAACCATTGGAAAATTTATGATTTATTTTCCAATAACGCTTTCCGTGGTGCTTTCGTCCTCGCTTTTCGTGGCTTTGATCATTAACTCCATGCTCACGTCGGAATTTATGAAAACCGAGGAAGAGCCCTTGGCAAAGAAAAAACTGATCCGCTGGAGCTTGATCCTTTTGGGCGTGGGAATTTTGTTGTTGGCAGCGGGATTCACCATGGATGTGGCGGCATTCCGCGGTTTTGGAAACTTGGCCATTCTAACGGCTGTTATGCTTTGGGTTTACAAATATTTCCTATCAAAAGCGGTGGATTATTTTCAATATAAATCGCTTAAGAAACTTGAGAATTTCTATGAAAGAATTCTAAAATATGCCCTTCGCGGAAAAAAGGCCTACGTGTTTTTCTTCGGAACCATAATTCTTTTGATCTTCTCGTTCATTTTGGTGGGCATTGCGCAGCCTAACGTGCTTTTCTTCCCCGAAAATGAACCCAATCAAATCATTACCTATATTGAATATCCGCAGGGCACTGATATTGAAAAGACCAATGAGCTGACCAAACAGGTGGAAAAACGCGTGTTTGATGCCATTTCAAAATATGAGGACAATGGCTACAATTATATGGTAGAGTCTGCCATTTCACAGGTGGGCCAAGGCGCAGGCAATCCACAGACCGATGGCGGCCAAAGCAACGAAATGCCGCAAAAAGGAAAAATCACCCTTTCCATGCGCGATTTCCAACTGCGCCGCGGGGTGAAGAGCAGCACCGTTCTGGAAGAGGTCCGCGATGCAGTTAAAGGTTTTCCCGGGGCATCCATTATTGTTGAAAAGGACGCCGCCGGACCGCCCGTGGGCTACCCCATTAATATTGAATTGATTGGTGAGGATTATGAGGAAATGCTTCGCGAAGCCGAACAGTTGCGCTCCTATATCGAAGGGCTGGGCATTAGCGGTATCGAGGAGCTGAAAATAGATGTTAACAAGAGCAAACCAGAAATGGACGTAACGGTAAATCGTGAAAAGGCCGGCCAATTGGGAATTTCCACCGGTCAGATTGGCCAGACCCTCCGCCGTGCCATTTTTGGCGAAGAAGCATCCACCTATAAAGAGGGCGATGATGACTATGAAATAAACGTGCGCCTATCCGAAAAATCGCGCTATGACGAGAGTGCGTTATTCAACCAGCCCATCACCTTCAGGAACAACCAAGGCCAGATTGTGCAGATACCCATTTCAGCCATGGTTTCCAAAAACAACACCGCCTCCTTCAGCTCCATAAAAAGAAAAGATCTGAAACGTACCATTACCGTTTACAGCAACGTGATTGGGGGCTATAACCCAACCGAACTTGTAAACGACCTGAAAACCGAGCTCCAGAATTATGACCTTCCCAAGGACATCACCCTTGCCTTTACCGGTGAGCAGGAGGAACAGACAGACAACATGGGCTTTTTGGTGCTGGCCCTTTTCTATGCGCTGGGTGGAATACTGCTAATACTTGTAGCACAGTTCAACTCACTTTCCAAACCCATGATCATTTTAACCTCTGTGATCCTCAGTTTGGCAGGGGTGTTCCTCGGGCTGGTAGTGTTCCAAATGGATTTCGTAATAATTATGACCATGATGGGAATTATTTCCCTTGCCGGAATTGTCGTGAACAACGCCATCGTATTGATAGATTATACCCAAATCCTAATTGATAGAAAAATGCAGGATCTGGAAATGGACGAAGACGATATGCTAACCAAAAAACAATATTTCGAAATCATCGTGGCCGGCGGAAAATCGCGTTTGCGCCCCGTTTTGCTTACCGCAATTACTACCGTTCTTGGTTTGGTGCCCTTGGCCATTGGTTTCAATATTGATTTCTTTGGGCTGTTCACAGATTACAACCCGAATATTTACATTGGTGGCGATAACGTAATATTTTGGGGTCCGCTGGCCTGGACGGTAATCTTCGGGTTGGTCTTTGCCACATTCCTTACTTTAATTGTGGTTCCGGTAATGTTCTATCTGGTAAACCGCGCGAAGATTAAATTCAGAAAAAAGCGCAGGATGAAAGAGCTTAAGAAGCTAAAAGCAAAACAGGCTGTTTCGAAAGTATAGTGGTTAACTTAACAAGAGTTCCATTAAAAATCCCTTTGCGGCATAAATGACCAAAGGGATTTTTTCGTACTTTGTAGTAAAGTTTTACCTATGAAACAAATATACCTTCTTCTCGCCATGCTCGTTTTTCAAACAACTGTTGCGCAAGATCCGCGGCTTTTTGAACATACGTGGTATTTATATTCCATGCAACCTACGGACATGGATCCCGTTTATATCGTTTCAGAAATAGAACCACCCATTTCTCCCTACCTCACAATAAACGAAAACCTTGAATTTTATGGAGAAGCGGCCTGTAATTCCTATAATGGTCTGTATGAAGCTGTCGGACAAAATTTTCTTACGATATTACAGTTTTCGGAAACCGGGGAAGATTGTGGAATTCCCGACCACAATTCATTTGAAGACGGATACTTTTATATAGTAATGGAAATGGTTTATTCCATAACCCCTGATGGGTCAGGCTATGTTTTGACAACAGAAACAGCTCTAATGGGAAACGCCATCTTCAAAAGCTATCCCCTTTCCCTTTCTGAAATTCAAAAGAATAAATTTCAGCTTTATCCAAACCCCACAAAGGACATTTTGTTTTTAAACCCAACAAACCCCGCAGAAAATCTAAACGTGAAAATCTTCAACTTTGAGGGCAGACTTTTAACAAATCTAAATCTTGAAAAGCAAACCTCCTTGAACGTTTCCAATCTTGAAAGCGGCATGTATTTTTTAAATATTGAAGATGAAAACGGCAACACAGAAGTAATGAAGTTTTTAAAGGAATAACTTGGTTTTTATGTAACAACTCCGTTAAGGGCGAACCTGCCCTTCAAAGAGCCATGCTTCCACTTACTGTAATCGTAACCTCTCCCTTTCCAACTATATTGAAAAAAATTTGTGCATTGTGGCACACAAATCCGCATCAATAATAATCCCTTCAAAACCACTTCCATTCATTTATTACTTATTAAATTTGCCGTCTCAATTTTTTCCATATTAAAATGTACAGAACGCACAACAACGGCCAGCTACGCGCAACAGATATCAATAAAGAAGTAACCCTTACCGGCTGGGTGCAAAAAACCCGCGACAAGGGATTTATGGTCTGGGTGGACCTTCGCGACCGCTACGGCATTACACAACTTATTTTTGACGAGGAACGAACCTCAAAAGAAGTAATGGAAAAAGCCACAAAACTGGGCCGTGAGTTCGTAATACAGGTGAAAGGAACGGTAATAGAGCGGGAATCCAAAAACCCAAATATGCCCACCGGCGACGTGGAAATTTTGGTTTCTGAGCTTACTATTCTAAATGAATCCCTCACCCCGCCCTTCACTATTGAAGACGAAACCGACGGCGGAGAGGATTTGCGTATGAAATATCGCTATTTGGACATCCGAAGAAAACCGGTGCGCGAGAATCTGATCTTCCGCCACAAGGTGGCCATTGCCGTCCGCAATTATTTATCAAACCAAGGTTTTGTTGAAGTTGAAACTCCATATTTAATCAAGTCGACCCCCGAAGGCGCGCGCGATTTTGTCGTGCCGTCCAGAATGAATGAAGGCGAGTTTTACGCCCTTCCCCAAAGTCCACAAACCTTCAAACAATTGTTGATGGTGGGCGGGCTCGATAAATATTTCCAAATAGTAAAATGTTTCCGCGATGAGGATTTGCGCGCAGACCGCCAACCGGAATTCACACAAATAGACTGCGAAATGGCCTTTGTGGAACAAGAAGACATTTTGAACGCTTTTGAAGGTTTGACCAAACATTTGCTGAAAGAAATAAACGGCGTAGAAATCTCCGAATTCCCAAGAATGACCTATGATGAAGCCATGGCGAAATACGGGAACGACAAACCGGACATTCGTTTTGGGATGGAGTTTTGCCCCCTAACCCCCGAAGGAGGAACTTTTGAACCCAAAGGTTTTCCAATATTTGATAAAGCTGAATTGGTTGTGGCAATAAATGTGGAAGGCTGTGCGGAATATTCACGAAAGCAGATGGATGCCTTGGTAGATTTCGTAAAGCGACCCCAAATTGGAGCTACAGGCTTAATTTGGATAAAATACAATCTCGATGGCACTTTGAAATCTTCCATTGATAAGTTTTTTAATGAAGGAACTTTAAAAACCTGGGCCGAAAAATGTAATGCGAAACCTGGCGACTTAATGCTTATAATGGCCGGCGACAAAAATAAGACACGAACCCAGTTGAGCGCCTTGCGCATGCATTTGGCAGAACAACTCGGCCTGCGAAAAAGCAACGAATTCGCGCCCTTGTGGGTTGTAGATTTCCCTCTCTTGGAATGGGACGAGGAAACCCAGCGTTACCACGCCATGCACCATCCATTTACATCCCCAAAACCGGGACAGTTGGAGCTTTTGGCAACCAAGCCCGGCGAGGTAAAGGCCAATGCCTACGATTTGGTTTTAAACGGAAACGAAATCGGTGGCGGGTCCATTCGTATTCACGATAAAAAAACGCAGGCGTTGATGTTTGATTATTTGGGCTTCACACCCGAAGCAGCAAAAGCACAGTTCGGCTTTTTGATGGATGCCTTTCAATATGGCGCACCTCCGCACGGCGGAATTGCCTTCGGTTTGGATAGATTGGTTGCCATTTTGGGCGGGCAGGAAACCATCCGCGACTTTATTGCCTTCCCCAAAAACAACGCGGGCCGCGATGTAATGATTGATGCCCCGGCGCCCATAGACCACAAGCAATTGGAAGAACTTCACCTAAAAGTTGAAATTAAAAAATAATGCTATCTTAACAGGTCTTGAAGACCTGTTTGTTTTTTAAAAGCCTGTTATAGATGCCCACCCAAAAAAGGAACATACTTACCCGCTTTCTCATTTGGCGGATCAAGCACATTTCGCACAAACAGTTTGTGTTGCTGATGAGTATTGCAGTGGGCTTGCTGGCGGGCATTGGTGCGGTAATCCTAAAAAACCTCACCCACTTGATCCAACATTTGCTGGAGGGCAGGCTGATAGCCGATTACCAAACGGCTTTCTATTTTATTTTTCCCCTCATCGGGTTGACCATCGCCTATTTGATTATGCGCTATGTAATCCGCAACAAGGTGAGCCACGGCATTCCCTCTACGCTGTATGCCATTTCAAAACGCAAGGGTTTTATGCGCCCGTTCCAAATGTTTGGAAGTTTGATAACGGCGCCCATTACCGTGGGTTTTGGTGGCTCCGTGGGGCTGGAAGGCCCGACGGTTGCCACGGGAGCGGCACTGAGCTCCAATTTATCGCGGCTTTTCCACATGAACCAAGCCACCCGCACCCTTTTGATTGGCTGTGCCGGCGCAGGAGCGATGTCTGCAATCTTTAAGGCGCCCATAGCCGCCATTGTTTTTGCGGTGGAGGTCTTTAGCCTCGATTTAACCCTGGCTTCGATGGTTCCCTTGCTGTTGGCTTCCATTTCGGCAATTACCACTTCCTATTTCTTTTTGGGGTCTGATATTTTGCTGCCCTTCAAGATTACCGATAAGTTTGAAATAAACGACATTCCTTTCTATATTTTGTTGGGTTTGGTAGCGTCCATGGTTTCCGTTTATTACACGAAAATGTATTCCTACATTCAGGATTTTTTTGAAAGAATTGCACATCCAATAAAACGGTTGCTCATTGGTGGGATAGGTCTGGGAATTATAGTTTATTTCATTCCGCCGTTGTACGGAGAAGGGTTTGACGTTATAAACAATCTGGTGCAGGGAAACCCAAATCTCGCCCTTCAAAATAATTTCTTCAATTTGGACTTAAGCAGCATTTGGGTTGTTATTATGCTTTTGGCGGGCTTGGTGGTGTTCAAGATTATTGCCAGTGCCCTCACCTTCGGCGCCGGTGGGGTGGGAGGTATTTTTGCGCCAACCCTTTTTATGGGAAGCATTATGGGGAATTGCTTCGCCAAGATACTCAACAATATTGGCTTGCTCAACACCCCGGTTTCGGAAAGTAACTTTACTCTTGTGGGCATGACCGGTTTGATGGCCGGGGTGCTCCACGCCCCGCTTACCGCTATTTTCCTTATTGCCGAAGTGACCGGTGGGTATGAACTTTTTATTCCCTTGATGATTACCTCGGCCATTTCCTATTCGCTTACAAAATCGTTCATACCGCATTCGGTTTATACTATGGAATTGGGCCGGAAGGGCGATTTAATTACGCACAACAAAGACCACGCTGTGTTGACCTTAATGGACATCACCACGGTAATCGAAAGAGATTTTGCCCCAATTTATCCGGAAATGAATTTGGGCCATATCGTTCACGAAGCGGTGGTAAAATCAAAAAGAAACCTTTTTCCCGTTTTGAATAAGGAAACCAACGCCTTGGAGGGCATTATTCTTTTGGACGATTTACGGCCGGTGATGTTCGACCAAAATTTATACAACGAAATTAAAGCCCCCGATTTAATGCACAGCCCGCCCGGAGTAATCTATTTAAATGAAGATAAAATGACCGATGTGATGCGGAAATTTCAGGACACGGGCGCATGGAACCTACCAGTGTTGAAGGACGGCCAATATTACGGATTTGTTTCAAAGTCGAAATTATTGACGGCCTATCGAAGAAAATTGATTGACTTTTCGGGAAAATAATTTAAAAAGAAGATGAAATATTTTATAGCCCTATTGTTCATTGCCGTGCTATTTAGCATTGGCATAGGTTTCTACCTGAAACCTTCGGACGAAGCCACCGGAAATTTGATTATTGGCCTATCGTTAATGGTCGGTTTTTTTGTGTTGATGCCCGTCTTTATATACCATAGATGGAAAAACAAAAACGTGAAAGACTACATGCTCACAAAGGAAAATATTGAAAAAATGCAGGATTTTCAAAAGGACAAAAAGCGCTAAGGCAAGCAGATGTTTTAAAAATTTTTCATTTTCTTAACAAATGGAAATAGAATTATCATACATTTGCAGCTTAGTATTAATTTATTTTTTATTTACAATGGAAGGAACAGTAAAGTTTTTTAACGAATCAAAAGGTTTTGGTTTTATCACCAACGATGAAACCGGCAAAGACATCTTTGTACACGTAACCGGCTTGAATGGCCAGACCATCAAAGACGGCGACAAAGTAGAGTATGTTGAAGAAGAAGGAAGAAAAGGACTGGTTGCGGCTCAGGTTCGCGTTATCCACGACTAAAAATATATGTAGCAGATTCTGGGAGCCTTTCATTTTTGAAAGGCTTTTTAATTTAGTTTAGGTTCCTTTTTTCGATAAAGAACCGTTTAAGCAGCCCCGAGGCTTCATCAGCCATCATTCCTCCGCTCAGAGTGGTTTTTGGGTGCAACTTAGTTCCCATGCTAATACAACCGCGTTGTTCATCTCGCGCTCCGTACACAATTCGGGAAATTTGACTCCAAAACAGTGCTCCGGCACACATTTGGCACGGCTCAATGGTTACATAAAGCGTACAGTCTATCAAATATTTTCCGCCCAAAAAATTTGCAGCTGCCGTAATGGCTTGCATTTCGGCGTGTGCGGTAACATCGTTCAGAGTTTCGGTTAAATTATGGGCACGGGCAATAATTTGGTTGTTGATGACGATTACAGCACCAATGGGTACCTCCCCCTTTTCATAGGCTGTCTCCGCTTCTTGGAGCGCCTTTTTCATAAAAAATGTTTCGTCAAAGGGATTCAAAATAGCTACTGTTTTAAAATTTCAAGTTTAAGATGGATGGATTTTTGGTGAAAAAGCCCAATAAAAACGAAATTACAAATTAATATAATCTACAAGAAACAATTTGGCAATAGACGTATCTTTACAACGTGCCGCAAAAAATTTTAAATACCATACACTCGCCTAAAGATTTGCGAAAAATCCCACAGGAGCAGTTGCCACAATTAGCTCGGGAACTTCGGGAATTCATCATTGACATAGTAGCCACCAAGGAAGGCCATTTGGGCGCCAGCCTTGGGGTTGTAGAACTGACCATTGCGCTGCATTATGTTTTTGAAACGCCCAAAGACCTCCTGGTTTGGGATGTTGGCCATCAAGCCTACGGCCATAAAATTTTAACCGGACGGAAAGAAATTTTTCACACCAATAGACAATTGGGAGGCGTTAGCGGATTTCCGAAGCGGAGCGAGAGCAATTATGATACCTTTGGAGTGGGCCATAGCAGTACGGCCATTTCTGCAGCGTTAGGGATGGCAATAGCGTCCAACTTAAACGGAGACCATAACAAACAGCACATTGCGGTGGTTGGCGATGCTTCCATCGCAAGCGGAATGGCGTTCGAGGCGCTGAACCATGCCGGGGTAACGGACACCAATCTTTTGGTGATATTGAACGATAACGCTATTGGAATAGACCCAAGCGTGGGTGCACTTAAAAACTACTTTACGAAAGTAAAGGTTGCCAACGCAAAGGAAGGTGACAATATATTTGAGGCCCTAAATTTTAATTATTCCGGGCCCATGGATGGCCACGATACAAACCTTATAATTGCCGAATTGGAACGGCTAAAAAATGTGGCAGGACCAAAAGTGCTGCATTTAATTACAACTAAAGGAAAAGGCCTGCGGCAGGCGGAGGAAAACCAGGTTACCTATCACGCACCCGGAAAATTTGATGCACAAACGGGCGATCTGCCCCCAAAGAGCCCAGACAAGTTACCTCCAAAATTTCAGGATGTTTTCGGAAAAACATTGGTGGACCTGGCCTCCACTAACAATAAAATAATAGGGATTACCCCCGCAATGCCCACGGGAAGTTCATTAAAATTTATGATGGACGCGTTTCCCGAAAGGGCCTTTGATGTAGGAATTGCGGAACAGCACGCCGTTACCCTGGCTGCCGGTATAGCCACACAGGGTTTCATTGTATTTTGCAATATATATTCAACCTTTTTGCAACGGGCCTATGATCAGATAATACACGATGTTTGCCTTCAAAAAATCCCTGTGATTTTTTGTTTGGACCGGGCCGGAATAGTTGGTGAAGACGGACCTACCCATCACGGAATTTTTGATCTGGCCTATTTAAATTGCATACCGAACCTTATCATTTTTGCCCCGCGCAATGAAATTGAACTTCGCAACATAATGTTTACCGCACAGCATGGATTGGATTTGCCAATTTTTATTCGCTATCCTCGGGGAAGGGGACATATTCTAGATTGGCAAAAACCTTTTAAAACCATTCCGATCGGAAAAGGAGAACGTATTAAGCACGGTGAAGAAATTGCAGTTTTAACCATTGGGACCGTGGCGACCAATGCCCAGGAGGCCCTAGATGCACTGCCGTTTGTGATTCAAAAGAAAATCAGCCTAATAGACGTCCGTTTTCTGAAACCCTTGGATGAACCTTTGTTGCACGAGATTTTTAAAACGCATACCACTATCATTACGGTGGAGGACGGAACGATTCTTGGCGGTTTGGGCAGCACGGTAGTTTCCTTTGCATCAAAAAACGGATATAAAAACACCGTGGAGACACTGGGCATCGCCGATGTTTTTCCTGAACAGGGCACTATTGCCGAATTACATGAAATTGTGGGAATTTCATCCAAAGGAATAAAGCAAGTACTTCAAAAATATCTATAAAAAAAGAGGCCCTTGCGAGCCTCTTTTTAGTTGCTATTAAATAAACCTTTTAATTAATAACTAACTTAATAGTTTGAGAACGGTCGGCACTGTCTATCTGCATAACATAAATACCAGCAGAAAGCCCCGAGGCATTGATAGATGCTTCTTGATGAAGCTCAACGCTTTGTCCGAAGACTTTTCTACCGTTCATATCAAAAATTGAAATGGTGGCGTCGCCAACGTCCATTCTTGATTTAATGATAAATGATCCGTTTGAAGGATTTGGATATACCAAGAAATTGATTTGGTTTGTGCTGTTATCAGCGGTTCCCAATTCGCATCCAACGGGAATGTCAAAATTCTCAGTACCGTCTGAACGGCTGTTGCTGCTACCTTGAAGGGCATTTTCACCCAAACCTCTTCTTGCGAAGGCACGCCAGATTAAACATCTGTTCGCACCACCAAATAGAAGCTGGTCCGCCTGAAGAATGGCATCACGACCATCCACAAATCCAGGGCTGCAAGGCTGCAATTTCATTCCGTCCATAACCAACTGAAGCGCTATATTGTTTCCGCCAGTTCCGTTTTTAACATCGGGGTCAAAACCGTATTGATCTATCAAATCCCAGGTAAGATCCCAAAGCATGGTTGCCCATACGGAACCTACGCCGTGAGGAACAGCCTGGGTTTTAATACTGTTATAGGTAAAATCATTTACGGAAAAATCTGTGTTGTAATATTTGGTGCGCAAACCTCTTCCACCTCTGCCTTCTCCAAGTGCGTAGGTTCCAATTCCGCGGTAATCGTTTCTCGAGTCGCCAGGTTTCATCGTTAGCACCAATCCAAAATAATCACTCCAGCCTTCGCCCATTTGCTCTTCATTTTGAAGACAGCTTGCTTGGCTTGGACCCCCAGTTAACCGGTTGGAAATTCCGTGACCATATTCGTGGGCAATAATTACATTATCCAAATCGCCATCTCTTTGGAAGGGATCATTTCCTGATCCGTCGTCCTTTAAGGTAGCGTTGATAGTGTCGCCATTCAAAAGAGATGTAATCAACGCTTCTCCGTCTGATTGATAGACCATAACTGCAGGAATAGTAATGCCAGAGCCATTTCCGCCCATGGCCAGTGGATCTCCGGGTACATCATTTACCATAATAACCGCAACAGCTCCTTCATTTTGGGCCGCAAGGGTTTTGATATTGTAGGCGCAAGTACCTCTTCTGATTACCACAATTTTCCCGTTCAAATCTGGACCGTTGGTCACGTTGTTACACCCATCCGTTGGGTCGCCGCTATCATCTTGGATCACCACCAGATCAGCAGTTATTGGAGTGGTTGGCAAAGCGGGCGCAAAGTTGGAATCGGCGGCATAATATTGGCCTGCCAATGGACCGTTGTTAACCGTTAGGAAGGTACCCAAAATTTTTCCGGGCGCGTTCCATAGATACATTTGCATTCTGGGGTTGCTTCCATCGGGCGGTGTTCCAAAGTTGGCGTTGTTCATTCCGCTACCGTCTTGGGCATCCGCAACTACGAAGTCGTTTCCGCTTCCGGGATTGCCATAATTGTTTTTCTGGAAGTTGCCACTTTCTTCATCAAAACCATAATGATATAGAATATCGTGCATCATATTGTTCATATAGAACAGGTTTGTGATTGCTCCGTCCAAAAAGTTAACGGGCGCTTGTGGCAGGTTAAAGGGGAAATCAAAGGTAAGGGTTGGTCCTCCATCAGCTGTGGCGCCATTGCCGTTGTTTCCATTTCTGTCTTCATTGGCCAATACGTTGTTTCCTTTTGTAACCGTGAAATCTGCACCAGCCACACCGTCCCAGTCGTGCCATCCAAAAGGAGATGCTGTTGGGTCTGATGGATCAGAAACAATAGCGTCATCGCCGTCGTTCGGGGCAATGGCAGGCAAAGGGAATACGCGATAGGACGAACCATCGCCCAAGGTTCGGCTTGCGTTCTCAACCTTTCTGGGCGCAAAAAGCAAACTTTCCGTATTGGAATGTGAATGGGATCCTTCAAAATTACAGCTCACTACCCAATCATTGGTCTGTAAAAGCTGACCGGTAAGTGCATCAATCCGCACGTTGTAATAATGGGAAGCGTCTAATAGATAAATACTCAAGTCCCAAGCAAGACGCAGGGCACCGGTTTCTTCCATGGGTTGATATACCAGGGTAACCGGAATATTTTCAAGGGAAATGTTTCCGTTAGAAAAAATATAGCTGTGGTCCGAAAGGGTTTCCAACAAGCTAACGTTTGAAGGGTTTTCAAGTCCCAGGCTGTTTGCCGCCTTGGAAATTGCCATTACGGCTGAAATGGATGGGGTTGTTGCATTTGCCTTTGCCGCAGCATTATCTATGAATGCTACTTTCGCACTCAATACGGCGCCATCCTTTATTGTAAACGTTGAAACGGAATTGAACACCTTAATCCCTTGGTGGCGTTGTTCAACATATACGTTGTGAACCTTCATACTTTTTGAATAGGGTTGTGAAGCAATGGAAAGGTCGGAAACATCTTGTTGCTGCAGCGAATATTTCGCCTTGTTTTGTTGAAGGTACGATTTTATCAAAGCGCTATAGTCCTGTGCAAAGGAACTATTGACCGCCAGCATGATAAAGAGGTAAATAATTTTTTTCATAAGTTAATTAATTAAGTTTTTAGGTGAATACGATCAGAAATGATGGATCAAAGAAATTGTTGATTTAATATTTCTAAAAATACATTTGATAAAAATATCATAAAATTGGGGATATATACTATATAAATTTAATTTTTAACATATTAGGACGCAACGTACCGCCATTTCTATAAATTTCCCTTTATCTTGTGGAAAATCTGCAACGCGTTTCCGTCGGTCAATCTCGAAATAAAACTACAACATGCCATTAAATAGTCATAGACAGTTTCATTCTTTAAACCGTTTCCGCCATACATCCTCAGCAATAGACTGTCGTAGTGGCGGGGCGTTCCGTTTTGATTATTTTCAAAAGCGGCCGTAAATGTATCTAGCAAGGTGGTTAAAATAGTGTAACCGGCAATTTCCTTTTCAGTAACCTCGGTGCTCCGGTACACTTTTTCTATGCTAATTTTCAAAAGGTCATCAATTTGTGCGCTATACTGGCTTTTATCCAGCAATGCTTGTGAACACGTACCTTTCAGAATTTCCTCTTCATTTTCCAGAAAGATTCTGCTGGCTTCGCCAATTAACGTACTTATGGCAAGGGCGCGCAAATAGGCAAGCCGGTCCTGCGTGGAATTTAGCCGGGAATATACCTCTGTTTTTAGGTTATGGCGAACGAGATTTATTAAATATTCCAAAGCCATTTCTTCCTCGATCAGCCCGAGATTGATTCCGTCCTCAAAATCTATGATGGTGTAGCAAATATCGTCCGCGGCCTCTACCAAATAGGCCAAGGGATGCCGCGCAAATCCGTTGTGGTTTCTTTGCAAAAGGCCCAGTTCTGAAACTACTTCATTAAAAAAGGGAAGTTCGCTTTGGAAAACGCCAAATTTTTTATCTGCGGCATGTGCCGATGGTTTTTTTGGAAGCGATTCCTTGGGGTATTTCATAAAGGCGCCAAGGGTCGCATACGTCAGCCGCAGTCCGCCCTCAACGCCATTTTTGGATTCGGTTAAAATTTTAAAACCGTTTGCGTTCCCCTCAAAATCCACAAAATCCTGATATTGTTTTGGAGAAAGCAATTCCTTAAACCGTTTTCCGTTTCCATTCAAAAAATAGTCGCCCATCGCCTTTTCCCCGCTATGCCCGAAGGGAGGATTGCCAATATCGTGCGCCAAGGATGCCGCTGCCACGATAGCTCCAAAATCGTTGAACTGATAGCCGTGCACACTTTGTAATTGCGGATGTTTTTTCAATAGTTCCTTTCCAACAATCCTTCCCAAGGACCGACCCACAACCGAAACTTCCAAACTATGTGTCAACCGCGTATGTACAAAGGAGGTTTTTGAAAGTGGAATAACCTGTGTTTTGTCCTGCAAACTTCGGAATGCAGAGGAAAATACCACTCTGTCATAATCTACCTCAAAACCCAGCCGGGTCTCGTTCTCCTCCGTCCGAAGTCTCTTGTTTGTGTCGCCCTGCTTTCTTAAGGACAGCAACTGTTCCCATTGCATCATATTTGTAAAAATTTTGAAGCAAGATACTATTTTCAGAAAGTAAAGCAATGATAATTTTTGGGTAGTTGCTTAACATTTAAGTAACTCTAAAATGACTTATTGATAACTTCATTTTAACACAAGCATTACATAAGCAGACCATTTTTGCCCCAAGAAATTAATCTATAAAATTAATATGAAAACAATGAAAAAATTCTTTTTACCCTTAATAGCAATTTTAACACTTTTACTTAGTGTTAGCTGTAGCAGTGATGACGGTCCAGTTGTTGATCCCGATCCAGATCCAGTAGACAACAAACTATCGGGTCAGATAACATCTGACATGACATTAACCAATGATGTTATATGGGAACTTCAAGGTCGTGTGGTAGTTACTTCAGGAGCTACTTTGACTATAAATGAAGGCACAATAATAAAAGCGTATGCTGGACAAGAAGCTAGTGCTTCTGTACTTATTATTAGAGCGCAAAAATTAAGCTAACGGAACAGCAGCTAAGCCAATTATATTTACTTCAATTAGACAACATACATTGGGTCAAAAAACGGGTACAAATCTTACTCAAAACGACCGAGGTCTATGGGGTGGTCTTATTATTTTGGAAAGCAAAGCTTCTTAGCTGGGGACGCCTTGAAAACCAAATTGAAGGTATTCCTGCCAGTGACACTAACGGTCTTTGTAGGATGATAATGCTGATGATTCTGGTACTTTAAACTACGTTTCTATCCGTCACGGAGGTACTTCTATTGGTGATGGTAATGAAATTAACGGACTTACTTTGGTGCTGTTGGAACACTACTTTATTTCTAATGTTGAAGTAGTAGCAAATGTGGATGATGGTATTGGTGGTTTGGAGGAGCAGTAAATGTTTCAAACCTATAGTTTGGTCTTGTGGCGATGAAGTCTTGATGATGAGGCTTATTCTGGAACCGTTACAATTCCGTTATTCAGATGTTTCAGATCACGCTTTGGAAATTGACGTCCCAGCAGGTTCTTTGGGCTTGAATTCACTAGATGGTATTACTTAATCGGTAATACTACTACGAAAATAGCGATATGCTGATTTACGTGATAGAGCTGGGCACATTAAATATTACAGTAGGTTTTAGTGAATTGATGTGAGTTGACAATAATGTATGGCTCAAAACTTCCTTAATGGAAAACTAACATTTTCAAATTGGGTTGTGAATTTGCCAGTGGTGATGCTAACAAAGATATTTTTGTTGAAAAACTGGCTCTGGAAAACCCAATATTCTTAATCAACATTTACAGAAAGAGCTGCTTCTTGGGCAACCGGAAATTCAGGCAGCGCCAATCAACCAGCTTTCTTGGACTTTCGCAAAATCTAAAGGAGCCTTCTAAAAATTTGCATTCTCATTTAACTTGTTTTAAATCAATTAGTTGCTCGTCTTTCCAAAGAAGACGGGCAAATTTTATAAATATATATTTATGAAAAATATTTTCTCATTGCTTATTGCAATGTTTTTAATTCAAATTTCCTTTTCCCAAACGGGTGTTGTTCCAGGGTATAAATGATGGTGAATACAATGATGTTTTTCTTTTGCAAACGTTATTGTGAAAGGTTTAAACAGGAACAACTGATTTTGATGGAGGTTTAATTTAAAGTTAGAAGCAGGAACCTATACACTTGTTTTTCATTTGTCGGGTATCAAACAAGGAAATTACAGTAAAAATAAATCAGGCAAACTACAACTGTTGACGTAACTTTAATGCTTCGCGGCCAACGATGAGGTAGTAGTTACAACTACGGCAAGGAAGAATACGGAAGCCTCGGTTTAAGTATTCAAAAAACTCCGTTACCTAATGGATGGCCTCTCTTTGGAAAGCATTAAAAAACTGGTGCAAGCGATGTGCGGCGGCTGTTCAAAATGTCCCAGGAGTTTCTGTACAGGCGGAAAATATGTTTATGTAGAGGGTCAGGAGACAGATACACCAAATCTATTTAAACGGAATGGAAGTGCAGGGTTTAGACCCAATAAATACACTGCAATTAGATATATTTCCTTCTCAGATTTTGGAAAATGTTTGATTACAAATCTGCAGCAGAATATCCTGCCGATTTTACCGGAGGTGTAATTAATATTGTTACCAAAGACATTCCCACAGAGCTGAATATAGCGTTTCGGTTGGTGCCGCAAATTGATTTTCATTTCAAAACAACTATTTGAAATTCTCCCTAAATACTATCGATGATGGTCTTAGAGACAATCCAATTTCTCAATCACAGGAAGTTCCATTGCCACAACAGGATGGAGCTCTTGTTCAATTTAACGCAGCGTTTTAATCAAGGATGGCCGCAGAAAAGAACAAGTTTTATGAACTATAATTTTGCTTAACAACAGAATCAGTTTGAGGTGGGCGATAATAGATTGGGTATTTGGCATCGTTTCATATGAAATGAGACAAATATTATGATGAATACATAAACGGACAGATTTCAGAAAGGATGAATCTGATAAATCAATTTTGATCTTTTAGCAGATCACAAAATGGGGAATTAAGAATAATTCTGTGTTGATTAGTGGATTGGTGGATTGACTTTAAACGAGAAATCCAAATATCAATTTAATATACTCCACATTCAGAATGGGAATCTAAGCAAGGTATTTTAGGTAGATAATTATATAATTAGCAGCAATACTATAAAAAAGACAATTTAACATACGTTCAAAGATCCATTACAAATGACTTTTAAAGGCAACACACTTTTGGAAGTGATAACGATTGGAATTTGGAATGGAATTTAGCCCTCCTTGCTAAGGTTGACGATAAGGATTTTCGCTCAACCATTTAAGTTTCAATTAATCCGGAAATACCAATGAAGAGACATATACTATTGAACCAAGTGAATCTGGCGATGCGGCAAGATTTTTTTTCGCTTGAAGAATTAGATCTTGCAGGTAAAATTGATCTTGAAAAAAACATACGCTATTTGGTTTTGAACTAAACCAAAATAGGGAATGCATACCCAAAAAAAGAGATTTTGATGTAATCAAGTATTCACTACCAATACTTAATTTTTCGATGCAACTTTTAGGTGATCAGATCAACTATTGTCTTGAAAATATTACCAGCCCCAATACAGGAAGTGGAACCTATATTGCGCCAAGACTCAATGATTCTGATTCTTACGGTTCAAAAATCAAATTACAGCTGGTTATATATCTGAAAATTAAACTTGCCTCTTGGGTGAATGCACCCTTTAAAGGTGTGAAATAACCGATTTGATTTATACAGGTGAAAGACAAGGATGGTTCAAGACTTGTAGATGCTAAAGTATTAAATCTGACTTTTTTCCTTCTGCCAATCTTATTTTGACTTGAATGAAGATGAAAAAAAAAATACGTACCTCTATTCATACAACGGCTAGACCTTCATTTAAAAAACTTCACTAAAATTTTTGACCAATTAGCAGTACTATTTTTATTAACATTAATTTCAACCAACCTATGTTAATAATTTCGATTTAGATATGAACAATATGGTGAGCTGGCGACTTTTGCAGTAAGTGGTTTCTTAAATCTTTTACGACCCCATTGAACTTTCTTTATAGAAGAGCATACGGGCAATACACCCCTAAACTTAGGTGACGCAAAGTTTTTGGCGGAGAGCTGGAAATAAGAAAAAATCTTGGGTTTATAATGGATTGCAGAATATCGATTTCAACCCTAAACTTTCGCTTTGAATCTCAACAGAGTACAGTGAAGATGAGGCCAGGAAGATTAGACAACTTAAGACGGAGAAACCCTTGAGGACTATAGACAGCTACAAGACGAAGTCCTTTTTTAATAAATCTGGTTAAATTACAAAGAAGAAACTGGATCAAGAGGAATATTCTACAGCCACCCGGGTAAAACTTTCAGATTGTAGGCGCTGGCGATGTGGCCGATGTATATACACTGCCTTTCACAATGTTAAACTGACATATCCAAAGCTTTGGAAAAACAAAACTCTTCAATATCCTAAAGTTCGACAATTATTGATGATGATGTAGAAAGTGTTTACAATCATTTGGAGCAGAAGATCAACTTTATTCAAAATGGAATCCTGGTCAAGAAATTAGTTTAGGCTACTCTATTAAATTCTAAACTACCTTAAGTTTAAAATAAAAAACCCTGACTTAAAAGTCAGGGTTTTTATTTTATATAGAATTAGCTTTTAATTTGATACAACTTGGGTATTATCAGATTTCCATGTTACAACTTTAGAAATACGGGCATCCATATATGAAACTTCCTTTATTCCTTCATTAGTAAAGAAATACCACGTTCCCACTTTTTCACCATTATTATATTGCGCAATGGCAGTTTTGTTTCCATTAAGGTCATAACTTACCCATTCTCCGGTAAGTTTGTTTTCCTTATTGTAGAAACCTGTTTGTGCAACCATTCCGTTATCGTGATAGATTGTGGCTTCTATTAAGTCGCCATCTGAGACATAGGTGCTTTTTATATTGTCTTGGGCCTGAGTCATGGATGCAACCAAAACAATTGCCAAAAATGTGATTATATTTTTCATAAGTAAATGTTTTAAGTTTTTGAAATATTCAAATATACATAATTAACCTTTAGGAAACTATTACATAACGTTTTGATAACATTAAAGTTGTATAGTGTTGTTTTTCAATGTTTTAATATTTAACAAATATCAATGCTTATTAAATTAATGATTTGGTAAAGGTAAGTTTACATAAAACGGATTATGATAGTTTTTCTTTGTATCGCCTTGAAAAGAGGCAATCTTTAAAATCGTTTAGTTTTTGTCGACTAGATTTAAAGAAAGGCCGTTCCACTCCGGAATGGCCTTATTTTTAGTATCATGCTGACACGGCCGATCGTGAAATTAACATTTTGGAAACATTGGATTGTTTTAAAAATGAGTTCTTTGCAATGACAAAAATTTAAAAACGATTTTAATGCAACTTAAGCACTTGGTTTTTAGTGTCTTAGCGTTATTCTTTTTCACTGCCCTTTCACAGGAATCCCGTGAAAATCCCTTTTCTTTTCAATGGAACAACGGATTTTCCCTTGAAAGTCAGGATAAGCAATTCGCCTTTAAATTTGGCGGACGGCTCATGATTGATCATGGCTATTTCTTTCAAAACGAAGCGCTGGACAGAAATTTTGGCCCACTGAAATCCAAAAACGGGACCGAAATCCGGCGGGCAAGGGTTTTTATGTCCGGAACGGTTTACGGCAATGCGGAATTTAAGATGCAGCTTGATTTTGCCGGTGGCGAAACGGCATTTAAGGATGTTTACATTGGGCTTAAAGATATTCCAGCCCTTGGAACCCTTCGCGTTGGGCACGTTAAGGAACCTTTCCGTTTTGATGTTTTGACCAGCAGCAAATACAATACCTTTCTGGAGCCAGCGCCGGTCCGGGACTTTTCTCAAAGCAGGAACAGCGGGCTGTTGGTATTAAATGATTTTTTGGATGACCGTCTTTCCGCCCAAGCCGGAGTTTTCCGAATGGCCAACGATTTTGGCGACGATGTCCTTGCCGATGACGGTTATGTACTTACGGGAAGAGTTACGGGCCTACCGATTGTAAAGGAGGAAAAAAGGCAACTCCTCCACGTGGGTCTGGGGCTAAGTTTCCGAAAACCTGAACAGAAGACCTACAGCATTGCTTCGCGGCCAGAGGCCCATATGGCTCCAAAATACATAAAGACGGATACCTTGAACAACATTAACTCCATCGTGCTGACCAATCTGGAGGCGGTATATGTTCATGGGCCCATTTCCTTCCAAGGTGAATATTTGTACGCTACTACACAAAACGCCACGCTTGCGACTTTTGATACCTATAACTTTCGAAGTTTTTATGGCCAATTGGGTTATTTTATAACTGGTGAAAGCAAAAACTATAGAGGTTCCTATGAAGGATTTGGAAGGACCAGGCCCAACAGCAATTTTGGAGGTACTGGCAGGGGTTGGGGAGCCTGGGAAGTGGCTCTGCGTTACTCCCGTTCCAATTTGAACTCGAAGGATGTGATGGGGGGAAATCTAACGGATTTTACGCTGGGTTTGAATTGGCACCTTAATCCGGCCATGCGATTAATGCTGAACCATGTGTGGTCTACTATTGAAAATCAGGGTAATGCAACAATCCTTCAGGGTCGTTTACAGATTGATTTTTAGAACTACACATAACAATTTGGTAACAAACAATCCTTTTTTAAGTTGGAAATTTGCACCAGTTTAAAAGAACAATTAAATGGATACTATTTACCTAATGATGATTGTGGCGCTGGTGGCCCTGTCCATCGTGAACTTGGTAGTGGGCGTTAGCAATGACGCCGTAAACTTTCTGAATTCCGCCATCGGTTCCAAGGCCATTCCCTATAAAGGGATTTTGGTCATTGCCAGTCTTGGCATTTTTATAGGCGCCGGCTTTTCGAGTGGAATGATGGAGGTGGCCCGAAGCGGCATTTTTCATCCCTCCCAATTTTATTTTGATGATGTAATGATCATTTTTATGGCGGTGATGATTACCAATATTCTGCTGCTGGATTTCTTCAACACCATTGGGCTGCCAACCTCAACTACCATTTCCATCGTTTTTGGCCTATTGGGCGCTGCGGTAACCATGGCCCTGATAAAAATTGGACATTCCGATACAGAAGGATTTACCTCTTTGATCAACTACATTAATGCGGATAAGGTACCGGAAATTATTTTGTGGATTATCCTATCGGTCATAATTGCATTTACCGCCGGTATTATCGTCCAATTTTTTTCAAGATTGCTCTTCACCTTCCAGGTGGAAAGGCAGATGAAATATTTCGGAGCGCTTTTTGGAGGTGCCGCCCTAACTTCCATTAGCTATTTTATTCTTATAAAAGGTTTAAAGGGAACCCCCTTCCAATCAAATTTCAATGCGCTGTTCGAAACCAATACTTGGCTACTGTTGGCAATTTGTTTCGTGTTTTGGACCCTATTTTCGCAATTGTACACCCTTATTTTCAAAAGAAACATTCTTACCGTAGTAATCGGCGCGGGTACTTTTGGCCTTGCACTGGCGTTTGCGGGCAACGATTTGGTTAACTTTATTGGGGTTCCGATGGCCGCCTACCATAGCTATATTGACTGGAACGCTTCTGGCGCGAATCCCATGGAATACCCTATGCTAAGCCTAAACCAGTCCGTACCTGCAGAGCCGCTCTTGCTTTTTGGGGCCGGCGTGGTCATGGTGCTTACCCTTTGGTTTTCAAAAAAGGCGCAAAGTGTTTCCGAAACAGAAATAAACCTGGCCAGACAAGACGAAGGCAGTGAAAAATTTGAACCCAATATGCTGTCCAGATTCCTGGTTCGTTCCAGCACGCAAGTGGCTACTTACTTCAATAATATCGTTCCGGCCAGGGTTCAGGAAAAAATTGAGAAAAGGTTCGAAAAACCGGTCATCAATCTCCCCAAACACAAAATTTATGAATTGCCGGCCTTTGATTTGATCCGTGCATCCATAAACCTAATGGTGGCGGGAATCCTGATCTCCATTGCAACCTCCAACAAACTTCCGCTTTCCACTACCTATGTAACCTTTATGGTAGCCATGGGTTCCTCGCTCGCAGACCGGGCTTGGGGCCGCGAGAGTGCGGTCTATAGGGTTGCGGGGGTGCTGAACGTTATTGGCGGGTGGTTTTTTACTGCCTTTGTATCCTTTGCCGCCGCGGGCACATTGGCCTATTTAATTTATATTGGAAGAGGTGCCATGATTGGTGTATTGCTGTTGCTCGCCATTCTTTTGCTCGTTAGGAACTATATTTCCCACAAAAACAGAGTAAAGGTTAAACTGGATAAAACCGGCCTGAAGAAAACAGAAAGCAAGACCGTTCAAGGCATTATCCAAGAAAGTGCTGAAAATATCAGTAATGTGGTTTCACGCACCAATAAAATTTATACCGATATGTTGCGCGGCCTTG
The DNA here is from genome assembly GCA_048265145.1 of Aequorivita sp. Classification (GTDB taxonomy): domain Bacteria; phylum Bacteroidota; class Bacteroidia; order Flavobacteriales; family Flavobacteriaceae; genus Aequorivita. The sequence goes on along the minus strand of JBLXCF010000003.1, from coordinate 95,600 downwards.
CCAAACAGGACACCAAAAAACTGAAAAAGAGCAAAAAAGGTGTAAATAAACTTAATGACGAAGTTGAAGAACTGCGTGATAATATTTTCTACTTTATCAAGAATCTGGACGAGACCAGCGTCCGCGGCAGCAACTTCTATATAACCATTTTGGGCTATTTGACGGATGTTGTACAATCGTTGGAATTTATTTCAAAGGCAAGCTACAAGCACGTGAACAACAACCACAAGGCACTTCGTTTTAATCAGATCAAGGATTTGCAGGAAATAGACCAACATCTGGAAGAACTCTTAAATGAAATCGAGGATATTTTCCACAAAAAGGAATTTGTACGGATCAAAAACGTCCTGGACAATAAGGATGAAATTTTTGAAAGCCTTTCCAACAAAATAGAAAAGCAGATAGCGCGCACGCGGACCGAAGAATCGAGCCCAAAGAATACCACCCTCTATTTTAGTCTGTTGTTGGAAACGAAAGATTTGGTGACCGCGATAATGAATTTGATGCGCGAGTATTACACCAGCTACAAAAAATCATAAAACAAATCATTTTAAAAGCAGCAGAAAGGAGCCCGAAAAGGTTCCTTTTTTTTTAAACCCGCGCACTATCAGCAGGTTTTGTAGGGCATTTGCCGTATTTTGAATTTAACCAGTATGGATTTGCAGCCAAAAAATTCCGCAATTGAAATTAATGTTGGAATATTGTTGCCGTAACCCTTTAAACACTTAAATTATGAAATCAAAATTCTTATCCATTGCAATGATAATGGTCTGTAGCATTGCATTTTCACAGGAAAAAATTAAATATTCAGACGAGGAACGCGACATGTTGAAAACCTATTTCTTCAATGAAGGTTTTAACCAGCCGGCCACAAAAAAAGTCTCTACCGTAATTATGAAGGATGGCACCGAGCACAAGGGCTATTGTAAAGGCGTGGTGACCAAAAAAGGGCAGATTGCGCAGATCGTTTTTAAGGACAGCGTAACCGACAATAAAGAAACCTACGATGCCTCGCAGATTGCCGAAGCCTACTTGTATGCCAGCGGTTTTGAAAAATTCGGCAAGGTTTCCCAAAAGTTCAGCAATTATGGTATGGGAAGAAGAAACAGCGTAAAAAAACTGACCAGCAACGACCAGATTTATTTCGTAAACCAAAAAGTTTCGCTTAAAAACAGAAAAGACGAAAAGGAATTTTTGATGCAGCTTATCAATCCCGAATTCAGTCAAATCATCGATGTGTACCACGATCCATTTGCAAAGGAATCGCAAGGTTTCAAAATGGGCCCTGGCCCCACTATTGGCGGTGGCGTAGTGAAATCGTATTATGTGAAAAAAGGCGACAGGGTGTTTTGGTTGCCAAAAAGCGATTTTGAGGAAAACTATGATTTCCTCTTTGGAGACAATCCCGAATTCATGGCGAAATATCCCTACAAATCGGTTAATTGGGACTGGTTTAGCGCACTGGTTTTGGCCTATACGGATATGTCCTTGGCCAAGGAGCAGGAATAAACAAAAAATCAAAAATGGAAAAAGCCCTTGCAAATCCTGCAAGGGCTTTTTGTTATTTATGAATTGTCGCGATTTTCGAAATCAACTAATAAAATCGAAGCCGCAATAGGGCACGAGCACTTCGGGAATTTTAATTCCATCTTCGGTTTGGTAATTTTCAAGAATTCCGGCAAGTACCCGCGGCAATGCCAAGGCGCTACCATTTAATGTGTGGGCGAGTTTGTTTTTTCCATCCTTATCCTTAAAACGAAGCTTCAACCGGTTGGCCTGAAAGGTTTCAAAATTGGAGCAGGAGGAAATTTCCAACCATCGGTCCTGTGCGGTTGAAAATACTTCAAAATCATACGTCAATGCGGAAGTGAAGCCCAAATCACCCCCGCAAAGCCGAAGGATCCTGTAGGGCAGTTTTAGTTCGCGAAGAATATCCTTTACGTGTTCCACCATTCCGTCCAAAGCGGCATAGGAATTATCGGGGTGCTCGATGCGCACGATTTCAACCTTATCAAATTGGTGCAAACGGTTGAGGCCGCGAACGTGGGCTCCATAGCTACCGGCTTCGCGACGGAAACAGGGCGTGTAGCCCGTGCAGGTAATCGGCAAATCGGAATGGTTCAGTAAATCGCCACGGAACATATTTGTTACGGGAACCTCAGCGGTAGGGATTAAATAAAGATCGTCCATGCCCACGTGGTACATCTGCCCTTCCTTGTCCGGAAGTTGACCGGTGCCATAGCCTGAAGCTTCGTTCACCAAATGCGGCACTTGATATTCGGTGTAACCCGCTTTTGTGTTTTTATCTAAAAAGTAGGCAATCAACGCCCGTTGCAAACGCGCGCCCTTTCCTTTGTAAACCGGAAATCCGGCGCCTGTTATTTTTACGCCGAGCTCAAAATCGATCAAATCGTACTTTTTCGCAAGTTCCCAATGGGGCAGCGCGCCTTCCATAAGTTTTGGAATTTCGCCTTCTTTGAAGACCTCTTCGTTGTCGTTTTCATCGGTTCCGGCTGGTACCAAATCATTCGGAATGTTCGGAAGGGTATAGAGCAACTGTTGCAATTTTTCGGCCGCGGCAAGCATTCGGTCGTTCAGTTGTTTTGAAGATTCCTTTAAGTCAACCGTTTTCTCTTTTAATTCGTTTGCTTTTTGCACTTCCCCGCTTTGGAAAAGTTTCCCAATTTCCTTTGAATAAGCATTGCTCTGCGCCAAAACCTCATCCAGCTGCGCTTGCGAAGCACGACGTTCTTCATCCACATTTAAAACTTCCCCAAAAATGGAAGCAGCATCTATGCCGCGTTTGGCCAGTGCTTTTAGGTATTTTTCTTTGTTTTCGCGGATGTCGGTTACTTGTAGCATTTTCCTAAAATATTTTGAAGCGCAAAGTTAGGAAAATCGCCCTATTCTTTTACTGGCTTTTCATTATAATCCTCCGGCGAGGGCAAGATCCATTCACTATGCTTAAAAGGATGCCAAGGCTCGGCGGCCAAATCGACAGAATTATCGGTGAAGGGGTGGAATTTTCCATCGTTTACCCTAACGTGTGCCTCCATAAAAACGGAAACGTTCCGCCCCTTTTCGGCCTCTATGGCTTTAATTTTTTGAGCCAACTGCCACATTATATCGGGCTTTGTCGCGACCGAGCCTTGCTGTTTGGGGCCAATGAGATGTGCATAATTATAGGGTTTTTTTTGCCCCGATGCGCTATCGGCAACCCAAACGGTCAAACTTCCACTTTTGGAACGGAGCATCATCCGCCAACTTAGCCTGTGGCCTTCTTCGGTCCAGAGCACATTGTCCTTAAAAAACCAATGGCGCAGGGGCAAACCTATTTGAAAGGCGAAATAAATTCCAAAAACCACAAGCAACAGGTTTTTGTATTTCGGCACGATTACCGCATTGCCGGTGTATAACATTTTCTTCGGAAGCAATCTCCTTTTTAAAATTTCCGGAGAAAAGAAAAACAGCGCAAAGGCAATGGACATATAGGGGAAGATGCCAATTTGGAAGACAATGGAGTTAAAAAGATGGAAAAAAATAGAAATAACAAACCCTGCTACACGGGTGCGCTTCCATAACATTAAGGGCACAATCAACAAATCGAAAAAAATGCCGGTGTAGGCAATGGCCCAGTGCACCCAGTTTTGCTGCAGTAGGTCGCCAATGAGCCAATAATCCTTTCTTCCCTCCATCAACAGCGCGGCCATAGAGGCATTAAGCCAATCCGGATAGAGTTTTGCAACGGAAGCGAAGGTGTACACAATCCAAACTTGAAGGATTAAAACCAACAGCACCCAACGGGGCATGGACGGCGATTTTATTTCCGGGTTCAGTTTTGCGTCTATGGAAAACCAACGGTTTGCGGGAAGAAAGGCCATAATCCAGCACAACAGCATCATTAAATAGTAATGGTTGTTATAGCTTGATTTTTGCATCAAATAGGCGCCGGTCCATAAAATGGCGTAGGCAACCATACTCAGCCTGTATTTAAACCCAAGCATTACAAACAGGCCAAAGATGCCCATTATTACAAAATAATAATACATAATTGGACCTTGGAGGTGTTGCAAAAAGTCAAACCCTATAAAATTGAACGTAAAAGGAGGTTCCACCAAAACCCGGCGCACCCAGCCCGTAGCGATGGCACCAAAGGCTTCTATGGTAATCAAAAGACCGAAAACGGCCCTAAACAGGACCAACCCAATGTTGTCTATCTGTTTAAAGAGAAATTTATCCACCGCCGGCTATGAATTTTTTTGCGAACTGTTCGTCTTTTTCAATTTCTTGTTTGAGTTTTTCCACCGAATCAAACATAATTTCATTGCGGATGTATTTTAAAAACTCAAGGGTTATTTCCTTACCGTAAAGATCTTTATTGATATTGAGAAAATGTGTTTCAATGGTTTTTTCGGTTCCGCCAACTGTGGGGTTGGTGCCGATGCTGGTAATGCCAAATAGTTTTTCGCCGTCAATGATGGATTTCACAATATAGACGCCATTTTTTGGTACTAGTTTGTAATTTTCCGCAACTTTTAAATTGGCCGTGGGATAGCTAAGCGTTCTGCCAATCGCCCTTCCCTTCACCACTTTGCCGGAAACCATGAAGTTATAGCCCAAATATGCATTGGCGGTTTCAACACTGCCTTCGTTGAGGGATTTTCGAATTTTTGTAGAGCTAACCGCTACTTCGTCAATTTCCTTTGCTGAAATTTCCTCCACTTCAAAATTATAGGTTTTTCCAAATTCCCTTAAATCCATAATATCGGCATTCCGGTTTCTACCGAAGCGGTGGTCGTAGCCGATAATTATCTTTTTCGCCTTAAGGCTATTCACCAAAATATCGCGCACATATTCCAAAGCGGTCAAGCGAGAAAAGGCATGGGTGAATGGATGGATTACCAAATGGTCCAGCCCTGTGTTTTGGAGCAGTTCGGTGCGCTCATCGATGGTATTTATAAGTTTGATGTCCACATTTTGTTGCAGCACCATCCGCGGATGCGGGAAAAAAGTGAGCACCACGGAATCGAGATTTTCCTTTTTTGCGGTTTCTACCAGGCGCTTCAAAATGGCTTTGTGGCCAAGATGGACGCCATCAAACGTGCCGATGGTCACCACCGTTTGGCAATTGTTTTTATAAGCGGAGGCCGAGGAATATTTCTTCAAAATTATTTACCGTTATAGGTGTTCATGGTATTATTCATTCCAGCAAGGGCAAAGGATTCTATAATTTTTACACTTTGTTCCAAGCGTTCGGGCAGTTGGGTTTCCTCTTCGGGTTCCCATTCGCCCAGAACGTAATCTACCTGTCTTCCTTTTGAGAAAGCATCGCTTATCCCGAAACGGAAACGGTTGTAATTGGTGGTTTGCAGTGTACTTTGAATATCCTTCAACCCGTTGTGGCCGCCATCGCTGCCTTTGGTTTTTAGGCGAATGGTTCCAAAGGCCAAATTTAAATCGTCCGTAATCACCAGCATATTTTCCAAAGGAATTTTTTCCTTTTCGAGCCAGAAATTTACGGCCTTTCCACTTAGATTCATATACGTGCTCGGCTTCAGAAATAGGAGCGTTCTTCCTTTTACTTTATGCGAAGTAACGTCGCCCAATTTGGCGGTTTCCCACGACAGGGAATTTTTTTCTGCATAAAAATCGACCACCTTAAACCCGATGTTGTGCCGGGTGTTTGCGTATTTGGGCCCAATGTTTCCAAGGCCAACAATAAGGAATTTCTTCATTGGATCTGTTTCATCTGAAAAATTACTGGGATACTTTCGGGAAAATCTTCTTTTGAAAAATAATAACATACTGCTTCCAAACTTCGGTAAAAATAAAAAAAGCACCCCGAATTGGCGGGATGCTTTTAGGTATTCTTCTAAAAAAAGAAGGCTATTCCTTTACTGCAGCGACATCGTCGGTTTCTGTGGCTGGAACTTCTTCTCCTTCGGCACCTTCGGCAGTTTCATCTTCCTCTACTTCGTCAACAATTGCGGTACGTGAAGTTCTGATCTGGCAGATAACGGTGTTATCCGGGTGCATAATTTTGTAATTGTCGGTTTTAAGCGATTTGGTGTACATTTTGTTTCCAATGCGCATTTCGGTAATGTCTGCCTCAATAAAATCCGGTAGGTTTTCTGGCAAGGCCTTCACACGAAGTTTGCGGTTAACGATACGCAATACCCCTCCGTTGCGGACACCGCGGGAGTTGCCTACGGTACGCACTGGGATTTCCATGGTTACCTCTTTGTCATCAAAAATTTGGTAAAAATCAATGTGGAGAATACTGTCGGTCACCGGGTGAAATTGTATATCCTGAAGTATGGCGTTAATTTTCGTGCCCCCTAAATTGATTACAACCGTGTGTACGTCTGGCGTGTAAACCAAGTCTTTAAATGCAATTTCCTCTGCTGAAAAGCTAATTGGCTCATCCCCTCCGTAAACTACGCAAGGAACCATTCCAGCATTACGTAGGGCCTTGGTTGCCTTCTTGCCCACGCTTTCTCTTTGTGATCCTTTAATTGTAATAGATTTCATTGTAAAAGTTATTAATTATTAAGTTATTGGGGTTGCGAAACCCCATTTTTTAAGGACGGCAAAGATAGGGTTTATTTTGGATTTACGATTTATGATATACGATTTTTTGTTTCGGAAATAAAAGTTCCCCCTTCGGGGATTAGGGGGCTATTACATTAAAAACTTGCCGCTTATAGACTTGTTGGCATTTACGCTCAACATTACCTCTGCAAAAAGCTTGGCACAGCTAATCACTTTAATTTTGGGATTTGGTTTGGTTGGAATGGTGTCAGAAACAATCAGTTCCAGCATTTGTGATTTTTCAATGCGTTCGTAGGCATTTCCGGACAGAAGCGGGTGGGTACAGACCGCGCGAACGCTCAGAGCGCCGCGTTCCATCATCAAATCGGCCGCCGTGGTAAGCGTGCCGGCGGTATCTACCATGTCGTCCACCAAAACAACGTTTTTCCCTTTCACGTCGCCAATAAGTTCCATATGGGAGATCACATTTGCCTTTTCGCGCTGTTTGTAGCAAATAACCACATCGCTTTCCAAAAACTTGGAATAGGCATAGGCGCGTTTGGACCCGCCCATATCGGGGGAGGCTATGGTAAGATTGTCTAAATTCAAACTCCTTAAATAGGGTAGAAATATAGTGGAAGCAAAAAGGTGGTCCACCGGTTTTTCGAAAAAACCTTGAATCTGGTCCGCGTGCAAATCCATTGTAATAATTCTCGTAGCTCCTGCGGTTTCCAGCATTTTGGCGACCAATTTTGCCGCAATCGGCACCCGAGGTTTGTCTTTTCTATCTTGGCGTGCCCACCCGAAGTAAGGCAATACGGCTGTAATGTGTCTCGCCGAAGCGCGCTTTGCCGCATCAATCATCAACAAAAGCTCCATTAAATGGTCGCTGTTCGGAAATGTGGAACCAATCAAAAAGACACGACTCCCGCGAACTGATTCTTCAAAGGAAGGCTGAAATTCGCCATCGCTGTAGTGTGCGGTTATTACCTTGCCCAGCGACATTCCGAAGGCTTCGGCAATGTCCTTTGCTAATGCCTCACTTTGTTTACAGGCGAAGATTTTCGGTTCAGGAACGGCGGTTGACATACTTTTCGGATTTGGTTTGTACTGGCCACAAAGTTAAAAATTAATAGTTTGTTATATTTAAAAAAATAGCCGGCAAAAAATTAAATGGAATTATAAATATTTGTTTATTTTTGCCTCCCGTTTGCTCAAGTGGCGGAATTGGTAGACGCGCTGGATTCAAAATCCAGTTCTTTCGGGAGTGTGGGTTCGATTCCCACCTTGAGTACTCAACAAAAACCTCAACAATAGCTGTTGGGGTTTTATTTTTTCTTTTAATTAGAAATCTACGGTACAATCACTATATTTGGGCAAACCCTGAAAAACCGCAATCCCCAATGTCTGATTTCTGGTTGTATTTTAACCTCGGCCTTCACCACGTATTGGACTGGAAGGCGTATGATCACATCCTTTTCCTGATTGTACTTTGCGCTGTCTATACCTTTTCCTCCTGGAAGAGATTGTTGCTTTTGGTAACCATGTTCACCATCGGGCATACCATTTCCCTACTCTTGGCCAGTTACCACGTAGTAGCCGTTTCCGGCAAATTGATTGAATTTCTAATCCCGGTAACTATTTTGGTTACCGCGCTTTTCAATCTTTTTACTGCCGGAAAGGAGAAAAAAATGGAGAAAATGGGCATTTTTTATATTGTTACCATATTCTTCGGGCTGATCCACGGGCTCGGGTTCGCTTCCTTTTTTACGGCCCTGGATACAGGTAGTGGCATCTTGGCATTATTGGAGTTTGCGCTCGGCATTGAAGCCGCCCAGATAATCGTGGTGATATGTATTTTAATTATAGCCTTTCTTTTTCAGACCATTTTCCGCTTTAACAAACGAGATTGGGTACTGGTAGTTTCGTCATTGGTAATCGGGATGGTCGTTCCAATGCTTATGGACAATTGGATTTTTTAAAGGCGCCACCGGCCCGTGGCGTGCTTTTCTCCCGTTGGGGCACTGGAAAATGTTCGGTTTTATACCCTGCTTCCATTTGGCAATAACTTAACAACATTTTTTTTGGCGTTGGCGTAACTTCAAAGTACTTTCGTTGTCTATTTAAAAGTATGAAGGACAGCAAACAGCGCAAGTACGATATTGCATACCTCCGAATGGCCCAAGAGTGGAGCAAACTCTCCTATTGCAAGCGGAAACAGGTGGGCGCGCTTATCGTGAAGGACAAAATGATTATCAGCGATGGCTATAACGGCACCCCCACCGGTTTTGAAAATATATGTGAAGATGAGGCAGGCCATACAAAATGGTACGTCCTTCACGCAGAAGCAAACGCCATTTTAAAAGTTGCCTCCAGTACACAGGCCTGTGAAGGAGCCACCCTCTACATCACCATGTCGCCCTGCAAGGAATGTAGCAAATTGATACATCAGGCAGGCATTAAAAGAATGGTTTATTACAATGAATATAAAGACAACGAAGGCATTGCCTTTCTTGAAAAAGCCGGCGTTAGCATTCAGCACATTCCAGACTTGGATTTAGAATAATGGGAAATCAAAAAAAATACTTGCCACTGTGGATCGGACTGGCGCTGGCAGCGGGTGTTTTTATTGGGTCAAAACTCAATTTCAACGACAATACCGAAAAAATCTTCGCCACAAGTTCCAAAAAAGACAAACTTAACAGACTGATTGATTATATTGATTATGAATATGTTGACAATGTAAATACAGACAGTATCGTAGACGTGACCGTTAATGGAATCTTAGAAAACCTTGACCCACATTCCGTCTATATTCCAAAGAGCGAATATGCACATTCAGCAGACGACATGCGCGGGGCTTTCACGGGCATTGGGGTTAGTTTCTATATATATAAGGACACCATTGCGGTGATAAGAGCCATTGAAGGAGGACCTGCGGAAAAGGCGGGCATCCGTGGAGGGGATAGGATTTTGTATGCAGACGGCAAAAAACTCTTTGGCGAACTGGTGCAACGGGACAGCATTTCAAATTACCTAAAGGGTGAGATAAACAGCAAAGTAGCCTTGGATGTTTACAGACCCAGCGAAAAAAGAACCCTGGAAATTAAGGTCCGCCGCAAACAGGTGCCCCTGGTTAGCGTGGATGCCTCCTACAAATTGACCGATAATTTGGGATATATTAAATTGAACCGTTTTTCGGAAACTACCTTCAAGGAGTTTGAAAGCTCCCTGGAAACCCTTAAAAACCAAGGCATTAAAAAACTCGTGCTCGATTTGCGCGACAACCCGGGTGGTTATATTTCCACGGCAGAACGTGTAGTGGATGAGTTTTTGGAAAATGAAAAATTGGTGCTGATCACCAAAAATAAGAGTGGCGAAATCAACAAGACCTATGCCACCCGCCGTGGCGATTTTGAACACGGAAAATTATATGTTCTCATTAATGAAAACTCCGCTTCGGCCAGCGAAATCGTTGCCGGAGCGCTTCAAGACAACGACAAGGGTACCATTGTTGGAAGACGTTCCTTCGGAAAAGGATTGGTGCAAAGGGAAATGTCCCTAGGTGACGGCAGTGCCGTGCGCCTGACCATTGCCCGATATTATACGCCCACCGGACGTTCCATTCAACGTCCATACGGAAACGGCAACGAAACCTACTATAGCGATTACGAAAAGAGATATCGAAATGGGGAATTGATCCATGCGGACAGCATTAAGGTGGCAGATTCCTTAAAATATGTTACCCCAAAAGGAAAAGTGGTCTATGGTGGTGGTGGCATCATTCCGGATGTTTTTGTTCCGAAGGATACCAGTGTGGAGAACGAAACCCTTCAATATGTTTCCCGAAGCGGCTTTATGAGCTATTTCATTTTTGAATATCTCGAAAAGAACCGAACATTATTTAAAGGAATCAAATTTGAGGATTTCCGAAAAAACTTTCAGGTAGATGATATTCTTTCCAAGGAATTTATTGAATATGCAAAATTTAATGAAGCCCAGATAGACCTCTCCAACTACCGCGAACAACTAAAACGCACTTTGAAGGCAAACATCGCCCAACAGCTTTTTGGCCCTAATGAATACGAAATAATTTTGAACGAAGCAGACCCCATGCTTTTAAAGGTTCTGGAATTAGAATCTAAAAACCATTTGGATCAAAATTAAAGTTTCTATTTCTTTACGCGGGAAGCAATTTTTTTAGAAATAAGCAAAATGGTGAGTGCCAACACAGCGCACAGTCCGGCAACAATGCTTATGAAAGCTATGGCGCTGTCACCCCCCATCAAGTGATCAAAATCTAATTTGGTGAAATTGAACACAATGAGTGCAAAGGCACAGGCCATTAAAAAATAAATTAGGATTTTCATAATTTGTTAGTTTAAGCGGAGCCTACCATTTTCAATCGGAAAAAAAGTCCAGCCCCTAATTAAATAGTTCTTGAATATTCGAAGTGAACAATTTTACCGCTATGGCCAATAAAATTACGCCAAAAATCTTTTGGATGACTGCAATGCCATTCTTACCCAAAAATCGCTGTAGCTTCCCCGATGTTTTCAGTACGGCATAAATAACGGCAATATTCACCAATATAGCCACGATAATGTTTTCGATAGCATATTCAGCGCGAAGGGACAACAAGGTTGTCAAACTTCCCGGACCGGCGAGCAGCGGAAAGGCCAGCGGAAAAATGGACGCCAAATCGGGAGTGGTGTCCGCCTCTTTAAAAAGTGTAACTCCCAAAATCATTTCCAACGCAATAAAAAAGAGCACCAGCGAGCCCGCCACTGCAAATTCGTTGACATTTACTCCAATAAGCCTCAAGATACTCTCGCCCAAAAAAAGGAACACTACCATCACCACGGCCGCTATGATCGATGCCTTTCCGGAATTGATATGGCCCGCTTTTTCCCGAAGCCCAATAATCACGGGAATACTGCCAATAATATCAATTACCGCGAAGAGGACCATCGTGGCGGTTGCTATTTCCTTAAAGCTAAAATGCACGGACATAATTTTTATAGCCGCAAAATTAGGTCTATTGTTTGGGCTTCCGAAATAATCTTTCCGTTAAAATTCGAATTTGTGCTACGCGATTGCCGACAGTGGAAAATTAAATTTCTGCCAATCATTTTAAAGTTTTTATTGGCCACAATTTTATAGCTTTGCGGCATGTTCCAGCTTGGCAAAACCATAGTTTCCGAAGACATCCTCACCAAAGATTTTGTCTGCAACCTTACGGCCTGTAAAGGTGCCTGTTGTATTGAAGGTGAAGCGGGCGCACCCATTACTGCAGAGGAAGTTTCAATTCTTGAAGAAATTTACCCTAAAGTAAAGCCATTTCTTAGGCCCGAAGGCATTGCAGCCATCGAAGAACAGGGCACCTTCATTAAAACCGAACTTGATGAATTGGAAACACCCTTGGTAGCAGGCAAGGAATGTGCGTATGTCACATTTACTCAAAACGGAATTGCCAGCTGTGGCATTGAGGACGCCTTCAACGCCGGCGCTATCGATTTCCGAAAACCCATTTCCTGCCATCTCTATCCCGTGAGGGTCCAGCAGCATAGCGAGTTTGCCGCGGTGAACTACCACCGCTGGCCCATTTGCGATCCTGCCTGTGTTTTGGGAAAGGAGCTACAGGTTCCTATTTATAAATTTGTAAAGACCGCCCTCATCCGCAAGTTCGGGGAAAATTGGTATTCCGAACTTGAAAAAATTGCCTCGGAAATGTAATTGTAGGCTATAACAGTACCATTCATATAGTCATTTTGTTGATATTGATTATATTAGTGAACTAAAATTCAACTAATCCATAAATTAATTTAAAACAATCATTATGAAAAAGTATGTACTGGCCCTAGGCGTTCTGGCCATTTTTATGGGATGCGACAACCCGGTAAGCAAAAAAATCAAGGAAACACGAGAGGCGGTATCAAATACCACCAATGCCGTGGAAGAAATGACCAAGATGCAGGATGACATCAAGGAGTTACAGGAAACCACGCCCCTGACCAATGAGGAACTAAAAGCATGGCTCCCCGAAGAAGTTAACGGAATGAAGCGCATCAGCTACAAGGCCGGACAGGCAGGCATGATGGGAATTGCATCCATTGAGGCAACATTTGCCAATGAGGACAAATCAAAGAAATTCACCATCAATATAATTGATGGGGCTGGCCAGGTAGGCGCAGCGGCAACCGCAGGGATCCGAATGGTCATGAGCCAGGATTTTGAGGAAGAGAATGAATCTGGGTCCCGAAAAACCGTGACCAAGAACGGCACCAAGGCCATAGAGGAATATCGATCTGGAACCAACAACAGCACCATTCAGTTGATGCAAGGTGATAGGTTCTATCTGGAAGCCAAGGGAACCAATATGGATATTGATGAAACTTGGGACGCTATTGATGAAATAGCATTGGAAAAACTGGGATAGCCACACATTCGAATACACCAAAAAAGGCCGGAAACACTGCTGTTTTCGGCCTTTTTTATTGTTGTTACATCTGTTATATATTTTGTTACAATAGTCATATCTACCCCAAGATTGGCAGCTTAGTTTTGCTTCATAGTTCCATTCAAACTATGTTTCATTATCTCCCTGATTATAAAGTGAAATAAACAAGTATTAATTAAAAAAACATGTAATCATGAAAAACGTAATTACCTTTTTAATGTGCTCACTTTGTATTATAACAGGATTGGCACAGTCAGACTTGAGCGGGAATGCACTTGTAATTCCTGAAAGAACACCAGCGCTGGAGGCACTATATCAAAAAGCGAAAGACCTTGAGTATAATGGTACCGCCGAAGATATCAACAACAATCGCCTGGCCATAAAAAATTCCTGGCAGGAGATTGACCCTGCCGTTGCGGCCCTCTACAAACCCACAAACGCGCCCAATTATCCCTTTGGCGGCGATGGAAACTACCGGCCGGCCACCATTCCCGAAAGACCCATCCAGACCCGAAATCCAGAAGATTGGAGTACCGACAAATTAGTGCGCGATGGCTACATTGACGGATTGGATATGGATGTAACGAATGATGGCCATATCTATATTGCCGCTTTTGAAAACTTTTTGAACGGGGGCGCAGATTCCAATCTCTATATTTATAGATCGACAGACGGCGGTGCAAATTTTGAGCTGTGGAAAACACAACCCGTTGTAAATTCATTGTTTTCGAAAATCCAAGTGATCACAATGGACGGTACCGGAGACGAGTATTTATTGGTTTACTGTCTTTTTCAAAACGGTACTTTTCAAGTTATTAGATGGAATATGGCCACCGGAACCTCCGCTTTTGAAGGCGTGGCCAGCGGTACCATTCTGGATTTTGGAGTTGATACCAATTTCCCGGGCACTACCAGTAGTCAACGGGTGTTCGCCACCTATACCAAATCAGACAACACTGCCTATTCGGCGCGAAGTACCGCAGGCAGCTATGGGTTTGATTGGGTCGATGAAACTTCGCTGGGAATTGTTACTGAACAGATTGAATTTGCCTACGGCCTGAACGGAGGTTGTTACACGGCCTTTATAGGTTTTAACAGCAGAAGTTTGCGCGCCAATGCTAATGGCAATTATAATGATCCTGCTTCTTGGGGAACCAATGAAACCGTTGCCGATGGCGCTACTTTTGAGTCGCTAAACCCTACAATTAGAGCAACCCGCAAGGCGTTTGGATCAGACGAGGTGCTGATTCTTGCCTCCTCTCGGGCAGCAGGCAGCAGCGACCAATTTAACGGTCAAGGATATCGAAGGGAAAATGGCGCGGCCTACACTCCTATTGATTATATTACCACTACTGCGGGGTATAACATTGTCCATATAGATACATGGATGAGTACTGCCGGACCCGTGGAAGTAATTGAAACAGCCTATGTTCGAGACAAAATAGACGATTCCGAAGACGATGTTAACCGCTCCCGACCCTATGATGGCACTGAGTTTTTACCCTTTGAAGGCGTGGGAGACAGTGGTAGAAATGTGTTTGACGGGTTTCCCTCCGCCATTGCGGAAACCAGTGACGGAATGCCTTGCATGGCCTTTGCAGGAACCAGTAGCGGCGGAAGTTTTGGTTACGGACTATTCTTTGACGCTAAAAACGGCGTAACCATTGGGGTGGAAGAAAACAATTTTGATACACTAAAAATTTTTCCAAATCCCGCGAAGGATATCCTGAATTTATCCAGCAACCAACCCATTGACAGTGTTTCAATTTATTCCCTGTTGGGCCAAAAGGTGATGGAAACCACTTTGGAGGATGCGCAAGCTACCCTCAATATTTCCGACCTCAATCCCGGGGTTTATATGTTGAACGTTACCATTGATGGCCAAGTTGCCAACTACAAAATCATCAAACAATAAGAGGAGATTGTTTGATGTTGAGAAGAAAGGGTTCGCCTTAGGGCGGCCCTTTTTTAGTTGGACATTGCGCACTTCTGCCAAGGTGTGCATTCCATTTTTATAATTTAATAAAGAAACCCTTAGCTGTCGGCTCATTTCCTTATATTTACCCCATGCGCACACTCGTTATCCTTTTCGTTGCATTTTATGTACAGGCCACTTTTTCGCAAAGTGATGCCTTGGCAAAAAATTATTACGAGCAGGGCCAATTCCAAAAGGCGCTGACCCTTTATGAGAAACTGAGCAAAGAAAATCCTTACCGATTGGATTATTTTATGGCCGTAGTGGCTACACATCAGCAACTCGAGAATTTTTCGGAAGCAGAAAAGCTGTTAAAGGAAAAACTTGCCAACGGCCGGAATTTTCCACAGTTATACGTGGAATTGGGCTATAATTATTCCCTTCAGAACAACCAGGAACTGGCCACCCAATATTTTAGCCAAGCATTGGAAACCTTGGAAACCAACCCTAATTTTGCCTATAACATTGGAGCCGCATTCCAAAAATACAGCTTACTGGATGAGGCCGTTGCAACCTATGAAAAAGGGATGTCGCTTAGCGAATCGCTCGATTTCAACCCACAACTTGCCCAGATTTATGGAGAACAGGGAAAATTGGAACAGATGTTCAACAGCTACCTAAAGCTAATTGAAAAAAATTTAAGTTTCAAATCAGCGGCACAGCGTTACTTCAGCCTATACACAACCGAAGACCCAACCAACGAAGCCAATTTGCTCCTTAAAAAAATCCTGCTGCAACGCTCCCAGCAGAACCCGGATGTACTTTATAATGAATTGTTGAGTTGGTTGTTTATCCAACAAAAGGAATACAAAAAAGCATTTACTCAGGAAAAGGCCATCTACAAGCGCATTGGTGAAGATCTGGGCGGAATAACGGAGTTGGCCTACATTGCCATTGCAGATGAAGATTATCTAACCGGCCGGGAAATCGTGAATTTTATTATCGACAATTCCTTCACTCCACAAAACAAATTACAGGGCAATCAGATTTTGATGAAAATGGAAGTAAAAACGGCCGAACCAAAGGCCTTTGCCGAAATTGAGCGAAAGTTTGAACAATTGCTGGATGAATTTGGCCGTGGAAGCGAAACCTATTTACTACAAATTGATTATAACCATTTTCTGGCATTTAGGGACACTAAAAAAGAACGTGCCATTGAAAATCTGAAATCTTTGGCAAAACAAAATTTAACGCAGTATCAGGAGGCGCGGGTGAAAATGGAACTGGCCGATATACTTGTATTTGACGAAAAATTCAACGAGGCCTTGATATATTATTCTCAAATACAAAAAAAGGTGCAAAACGACGTATTGGCGCAGGAAGCCCGTTTTAAAGTGGCGCGTACCAGCTATTTTAAGGGCGATTTTGAATGGGCCCAAGTACAATTGGACGTTCTTAAAAAATCCACTTCACAATTAATGGCGAATGACGCCATGCAGCTCAGTTTGCTGATTCGGGACAACAGTTTGGAAGATTCCACCCAAACCGCATTAAAAAAATATGCACGGGCCGATTTGTTGGAATTTCAGGACAAACTTACCGCAGCCGTAACACTTTTGGATGATATTCTCACCAACCACAAAGGCGAAAAAATTGAAGACGAGGCCCTTCTAAAACAAGGTCTGATCTATGAAAAATTGGGCCAATTCGAGAAAGCCGAGGCCAACTATCAAAAAATAATACAATTTTACAACGACGATATTTTGGCCGATGACGCCCATTATCGCTTGGCCAAGATTTACGAAGAAAAGCTCCACCAGCCCGACAAAGCAAAAGCGGCCTACGAAGCCCTAATCTTCAACTTTGCCGACAGTATCTATTTTGTGGAGGCGCGGAAGAAATTTAGGTCGCTCCGCGGAGATGCGATCAATTGACCTTCTTTTTTACGAAAAATGTCGCAATCGGAATTTTGAATAGTTCCTTTCGAATTAAGAATTTGTAACCTTTTGAATTTAAAATTATGTACCTCTATAACGTTACTATAAATATTGATGAATCCATCCACGACCATTGGTTGCAGTGGATGAACACCGAACACATCCCAGCCATGCTGGCCACCGGAAAATTCAGCAAGGCATTGATGTGGCGCGTAGTGATTGAAGAGGAAATGGGCGGAATTACGTATGCCGTACAATACACCACCGATAGCAAAGAAACCCTTCAGCAATATTACGCAGAAAATGCCCCCGAGCTACGCGCACAGAGCAAACCTTTTGAAGGCAAGTTTGTGGCCTTCCGCACTGAACTGGAACTAATTAGTGAACATTAATGGCAAATGAAGTACGCGCCAAAAAAC
The DNA here is from genome assembly GCA_048265145.1 of Aequorivita sp. Classification (GTDB taxonomy): domain Bacteria; phylum Bacteroidota; class Bacteroidia; order Flavobacteriales; family Flavobacteriaceae; genus Aequorivita. The sequence continues at coordinate 78,338 of JBLXCF010000003.1, read as the reverse complement.
ATCTTGGCCAGCATTTTCTAAAAGACGAGAACATTGCAGAAAAAATTGGCGATACCCTAACCCTTGACGGTTATAAGAATGTTTTGGAAATTGGCCCGGGAATGGGGGTGCTCACCAAATACTTGATCCAAAAAAACATACACGTGGTTGCCATGGATCTCGATGCCGAATCCATTGCCTATCTTGAAAAAAAATATCCACAGGAAAACCTACGAATTGTAGCGGCAGATTTTTTAAAATACGATCTATTGCAATGCTTCGGGCAAGAACAATTCGCCATTACCGGAAATTTTCCGTACAATATTTCCACCCAAATTGTTTTCAAAATGCTGGAATGGAAATCGCAAATACCAGAGTTTACGGGCATGTTCCAAAAAGAAGTAGCGCAACGAATCTGCGAAAGAGAAGGCAGTAAAACCTACGGTATACTTTCAGTGCTGACCCAGGCATTTTACCACGCCGAATATCTTTTTTCAGTACCGGCCTCGGTTTTCAATCCACCTCCAAAAGTGGAAAGCGGTGTAATCAGACTTCGAAGAAAGGACGATTTTGCCCTTCCGTGCGACGAAAAAATGCTCTTCAAGGTCGTGAAAACCGCTTTTCAACAACGCAGAAAAACCCTTCGCAACAGTTTAAAATCCTTCAATCTTTCAGATAAAATAAAAGAAGATGCTATCTTTGGCCTACGCCCGGAACAACTTTCCGTTTCAGAATTTATAGCCCTTACCCAAAAACTGGAAACCGATGCAATTTGAACTCACCCAAGCATTCATTGAGCAAATTGAACAGCACATTGCCCGCAACGAAGGCGATGCGCTCAAAGAACTCTTGGACGATTTTCACTTTGCCGATGTTGCCGAACTGCTGCAGGAACTAAACCACGAAGAGGCCACCTATCTGGTGAAGCTGTTGGACAGTGAAATTACCAGTGAAGCCCTGATGGAACTGGACGAAGATTTCCGCGAGCGCATTTTGGACAATCTTTCGCCCTCTGAAATTGCCGAGGAGCTCGAGGAAATGGACACAGACGATGCGGCAGATATCATTGCAGAACTCGACGACGATATCCAAAGACAGGTTATAGACCATATTGAAGATGAAGAACACGCGGCAGACATTGTAGAGCTGCTGCGCTATGATGAGGATACTGCAGGGGGTTTAATGGCGAAGGAACTCGTTCGGGTGAAGGAAACCTGGACCGTTGCCGGCTGCGTTCGGGAAATGCGCCGACAGGCCGAAAACGTTACCCGAGTTCACTCCATTTACGTTACGGACAAACAAGGAAAACTGAAGGGCAGACTTTCGCTCAAGGACCTGCTAACTGCACCGGAGCGTGCCCACATCAGCGATATTTACATCCCAAAAGTAGATTATGTGAATGTCCATACCAAAGCAGAGGATGTTGCCCGAATTATGCAGAAATACGATCTGGAAGCCATTCCCGTGGTAGATGACCAGGGCATTTTGGTGGGCCGCGTTACCATTGACGACATTGTAGATTTCATAAAAGAAGAAGCCGAAAAGGATTACCAGTTGGCAGCCGGTATTTCGCAGGATGTTGAGGCGGACGACAGTATTTTTAAGTTGACCAAGGCCCGGTTGCCTTGGCTGCTAATTGGCATGTTGGGCGGTTTAGGGGCCGCAAGTATCATTACCGGCTTTCAATCCATGATGTCCACCTTTCCAAAAATTATAATTTTTGTGCCGCTTATACAGGCCACCGCAGGAAACGTAGGGGTCCAGTCCAGCGCTATCGTGGTTCAAGGTTTGGCCAACGACACGGTAAAGGGAAACATAGTAACACGGCTTTTAAAGGAATCATTCCTCGCGCTGGTCAACGGCATTGCGATTGCATTGGTAGTTTTGGTGATCAGCCATTTTATTTTTTTCACCTCCTATCTGGAATCCATTAGCATCGGCATTGCCATTATTACAGTTATTATTATTGCCGCTCTCATCGGAACCTTTATCCCTATTTTGCTGGACAAACGTGGCATAGACCCTGCTGTGGCAACGGGCCCGTTTATTACCACAAGCAACGATATCTTCGGAATACTGACGTATTTTTTAATCGCGAAACTAATCCTGGGCTTTTGAAATCCGAAATCTTCAAAAAACGTTTTATCGTCCCCGAATCGGCCATCGATGGGTTAGGTCATGTAAACAATGTAACTTATCTGCTGTGGTGCTTGGAGGCTGCCGAAGCACATTGGATTTCAAAAACCACCGAGGCACATCGGCAACAGTATGTTTGGGTAGTGCTGAACCATTTCATTTCTTATAAAAGTCCTTCGTTTTTGGGCGAGCAGCTCGAAACCCAAACCTGGATTGAAAATTATGAGGGAGTTAAAAGTGAAAGGCGCTACAAAATTATTCGGCCCATCGACGGAAAAACACTCGTGGAAGCCGAAACCCTGTGGTGTTTTTTGGATGCCAATACTTTTAAGCCCACAAAAATCACGGACGAAATCTCAAATCTTTTCCTTTGATTTTGCCCGTGGTCAATTCGGCTTCAGAACCATTATTTTCAATACTTTTGCGCTATCAATCTAAACGGTTTTGAGCGTTTTTAAAAAGCTTTTCAAACAAACTTTTATTTATGGCCTCGCCACGGTATTGCCCCGGGTGCTGTCAGTCATTCTGGTTCCGCTCTATGTGAAGGTTTTGCTCCCGGAAGAATACGGAATCTATTCCACCGTTATGGCATTTCTAATTTTGGGGAATGTATTGCTCAGTTACGGCATGGAAACCGCCTTTTTCAGATTTGTGACCAAGGATGCCTCGCAACAGAAAATTGTACAATCCACCACCTTGACCTCGCTCTCAGTTTCCACCCTCCTTTTTTTGGGAATAACCCTACTTTTTAGAAATTACATCGCCTATTTTTCTGAATTCAACATTGAATACGTAACCTATGGACTCCTGATTTTAGCGTTGGACGCTTTGGTGGTACTGCCCTTCGTATGGTTTAGGGCCAATGAAAAACCAATGAAATATGCCATCATAAAAATCGGAAACGTAACCTTAAACCTGGCCTTCAATTTATTTTTTCTGCTATCGTTGCCCCAACTCGCCGAAACCAGTGGTTTTTGGAATTCCCTTTGGGTGCCGGAAAACAAGGTTGCCTATGTTTTTATAGCGAATTTGATTGCCAGCGCGGCAACACTTGCAGTATTGTTCCCCCTATTTATGAAAATAGGGTTCGGTTTTAGCCCCTCCATTTGGAAACAGATGATGAAGTATGCCCTACCCGTTTTGGTAGCGGGGATTGCCTTCAGCATAAACGAGGCCTTTGATAGAATTCTTCTTAAATATTTACTTCCGGAAAACATTGCGGAAACACAGGTTGGACTTTACTCGGCCTGCTATAAATTGGGTATGTTTATGACGCTTTTCGTAATGGCCTTCCGCTTGGGGATTGAGCCCTTTTTCTTCAACCATTCCGGCCACGAAAATGCCAAAAAAACCTATGCCGACATCACCAAATATTTCACGCTTTTTGGCTGTTTGATCCTGTTGGTGGTGGTGGTGTATATTGACATTTTTAAACGAATTTTAATTCCCAACAGTCAATATTGGGAAGCCTTGAAAATTGTTCCCATCATTCTTTTGGCCAACCTTTTTTTGGGCATATACCACAATCTTTCCGTGTGGTACAAAGTTACGGACCGCACAAAATTCGGGGCCTATATTTCGGTCTTTGCCGCCGGAGTAACACTTGTGCTCAATTATGTTTTGATCCCCACCATCGGCTATTTGGGCTCGGCTCTGGCAACCCTCGCGGCCTATGGCAGTATGATGGTGCTTTCGTATCTTTACGGCCGAAAATATTACCACGTGCCGTACGAAATAAAAAAACTAACTGGATATTTGCTGTTGGCCATCGGTTTTTCGGCTCTATCGTTTTATGGCTTCCCTGGAAATATTTGGTTTGGAACCGCGTTATTGGTAGTGTTTGCCGCCATAATGGGCTACGCCGAAAAACGGGAATTCTTAAAAATTATCCGAAAATAAATATTTTGGTGCCACACTATGGTCTTTCGATTGCTGGGGGGCTAAATTTTTAAAAATAGTACTATGAATTCAAACAAAGCGATGCCCGGTTTCACGAGCATTAAAATTATCAATAAATCAGACCACCCACTGCCTTCCTATGAAACCGTTGCTTCGGCCGGAATGGACCTTCGCGCCTGCGTTGAGGGACCCATTACCTTAAAACCCTTGCAGCGCGCCATTGTAAAAACTGGATTATTTATGGAACTGCCCTTGGGCTATGAGGCCCAAGTGCGCCCCCGGAGCGGGCTGGCAGCCAAGCAAGGAATTACTGTTCTAAATGCGCCCGGCACCATTGATGCCGATTACCGCGGAGAAATTGGGGTTATTCTCGTCAATCTTTCGAACGATGATTATACCGTTGAGCACGGCGAGCGCATTGCACAGCTGATCATCGCAAAACACGAACGTGCCACTTGGGAAGAAGTGGATAAACTAACCGACACCTCCCGCGGCACCGGTGGCTTTGGAAGTACCGGAATTAAATAATTGAAATTTACGCCAATTTTCAGAACCATTTATTCAAAAAAACCAACAATCAAGCATGAAAATCATAGTTCCAATGGCCGGCCTCGGAAGCCGCTTACGCCCACATACCTTAACCGTCCCAAAACCATTGATTCCGGTGGCGGGAAAACCCATTGTGCACCGTTTGGTGGAAGATATTGCAAAGGTCCTGAATCAGGATATTGACGAAATAGCCTTCATTCTGGGCGATCCGGCATTTTTTGGAGAAAAGGTGGTGGCAAGTTTAAAGGATTTGGCAACCAAATTAGGGGCGAAACCAACAATTTATCGCCAATTGGATCCAAAGGGAACGGGGCATGCTATTATGTGTGCAAAGGATTCGCTGTCAGGACCGGCGGTTATTGCCTATGCAGATACGTTGATCCGGGCTGATTTTGATTTGGACAAAAACGCCGATGCAGTAATCTGGACCAAAAAAGTAGCAAATCCTGAAGCATACGGAGTTGTGAACCTAAACGATAAGAACGAGATTATTGAATTGGTGGAAAAGCCGAAAGAATATGTTAGCGACCAGGCCGTTATAGGTATTTATTATTTTAAGAATATTGCCGATCTAAAAGAGGAACTCCAATATGTCCTGGAACACAACATCGTCAATGGGGGAGAATATCAAATAAACGACGGCATTAAACGCATGATGGCAGCGGGAAAAATTTTCAAGACAGGAACCGTGGACGAATGGATGGACTGTGGAAACAAGGAGGTTACCGTGGAAACCAACCAAAAAATGTTGGGTTTTCTTTTGGAGGCAAATGAAACGCTGATCGCTGAAAATATTTCGCAGGAAAATTCGAAGATCATCGAGCCGTGCTTTGTGGGAAAGAACGTTACCTTAAAAAACAGTGTTGTGGGCCCTTTTGCCTCTATCGGCGAAGGTACGGTTATTGAGGACAGCACAATAAAGGACAGCATAATCCAAACCCACGCAATAATTAAAAATGCCAATTTGAACAAAGCAATGATCGGCAATTACGCTACTTTTGATGGTGAATTTACCAGTGTGAGCCTTGGCGATTATTCTGAATTGAAATAAACAAAACAACTCCCAGCGCAGAGTTTCCGAAAAAACGAAAAACGAAAGCCCAATCCAATAAGCAGCTTGAAATTGAAGATTCTATATACTTGTTTTCTATATTTTGGGAGTTTTCTTCCGGGGGCACTTTATGCACAGGAAATAAAAAATGACACCGTTGATACGCGCTTGGACGACTTAGGCGATGTAACCGATGCATTCCAGGAGCATTTTTTTGAGGCCCTAAAACAAAAGGGAATTGAAAATTATGAACTGGCCCTCGCAGCCTTGGACAAAGCCGAAAAGTCCGCAAAAAACGAGAAAAACAAAGCAGTTGTTTATTTTGAAATGGGCAAGAACCACACCTATTTAAAACACTATGCCGAAGCCGAGGAAAATTTCAATAAGGTTATAAAAAGTCAAGGTGACCGACTGGATGTGCTCGAGCAACTTTACGAACTATACTATCAGCAAAAAAACTATCAAAAATCAATTCCGCTGGTCCTAAAACTAATCCCGTTTGATGAGGATTACAAAGAAGACCTCGCAAATCTGTACACGCTGACACAGCAATATGACAAGGCATTGGAACAATTGGACGCATTGGACCAACTTTGGGGCGAAAGCGACATCCGCAATGCGCTGCGTGCACAAATATACCGCGCCACCGGAAATACCGAAGGAGCCATCGAAAACCTGGAACAAAAGATTGACGCCAATCCAAAAAACGAAAAAGAATTTTTAAACTTGATTTTTCTATACAGCGACCAAGGCGATACAAAGAAAGCCTTTGACGCTGCCAAACGCCTGCTACAAAATAACCCAAAATCACAACTGGTCCATTTGGCCCTTTACAAGTTTTATCTTGAGGAAGGCAATGCTGCAGAAGCCATAAATTCAATGAAAATCGTGTTCGCATCGAAAGAAGTGGACAAGGAAACTAAATATAAAGTACTGGGTGATTTCATTCAATTTGTAAATGAAAACCCCCAATTTGAACCGGAATTGGCAAAAATCGTCAACGAGTTTGCTGTGGAAAATGGCCGCATATATGAAAAACTAGGCGATTATTACTCTGCAAAAAACCGAAAGGAGGACGCTCTGGCCGCCTATGAAAAAGGTATTGCCAAAAATCCTGACAATTTCAACCTCTTAAAGAATACGCTTCTTTTCCAAATTGATTTTGGAAAATTTGCGGCCGCAGCCAAATTGAGTTCGGAAGGTTTGGAAATTTTTCCAGCGCAGGCATTGCTGTATTTACTTAATGGAGTGGCAAATAACGGACTTGAAAACAGTAATGCAGCCATTGAAAGCCTTGAAACCGGTTTGGATTTCATTATGGACGATCCGAAAATGGAACAGGATTTTTACAAACAATTGAGCGCGGCATACGCCAAAAAAGGGGATTCCAAAAAAGCATCCCATTATTCGGAAAAAGCCGCTGCCCTAAACACATCGAACTAAAATTGCACATGAAACGGACGCTTTTTTATTTTTTCCTGGCAATGGTGCTGGCCTCTTGCGGCAGCACAAAAAAAATCACCGATCTGGAGAATGCTTCGGCCAAAGACCTTATAAACGCCCATAAAGCCGCAAGTCCTGAATTTAAAACCTTGGCAGGGCGCGTACAACTGGTCTATGAAACCGAGCAAAAACTGCAAAGCATCACCGTGAGCCTTCGGATGGAAAAGGACAAAAATATTTGGATCAAAGCATCGGTGTTGGGAATTACCATTGCCAAGGTTTCCATCACCCCAACGAGCGTAAGTTATTATGAAACCATTGGAAAAACCTATTTTCAGGGCGATTTTGCGCTTTTGGGCGAGTGGTTGGGAACACCCATAAATTTTCAGCAGGCGCAACAAATGCTATTGGGACAGAGCATTTTCACCTTAAATCCTGCAGAATACTCCGCAACCGTTTTTCAGAATAAATTCAAGATTCAGCCCAAGCAGCAACCACAAAATTTTATACATTCGCTGTTTTTGAACCCCGAGAATTTTAAGGTGGCTTCCGAAACCGTATCGCAACCGGACAACGATCGGTTGTTGAGCATCCGTTACGGCGATTATCAGCAAATTGGAGCGCAATTTTTTCCTTCCAGCATTTTGATAGACACTTCGGAAAAAGGTTCAAAAACGAAAATAGAGATCAATTACAAAAAAATAGATTTGAACGTGGACGTAAGTTTTCCATTTGAAATTCCGGCCGGTTATGAAGAAATCCAACTCAACTAAATGAAACACTTCCGTTTATATTTCCTTTTCACTGTATGTTTAATTTCCGTTGCGAATTCCTTTGCCCAGATCGATAAGCAAAAGGAATTGGAGGAGAAACGGCAGGCCATTTTGGACGAGATCAAGCAAATAAATTCATTGCTCTTCAAAACTAAGAAGGAGGAAAAATCGGTCCTGTCGCAGGTTCAGGATCTGGATCAACGCATTGGCGCCACTGAAAATTTAATTCGTGTAACCAATCAACAAGCCAATCTGTTGACCCGCAATATCAATGAAAACATAAACAAGATAAGTTCGCTGCGCGCAGAATTAAAGGTAATGAAGGAGGACTATGCCGAAATGATCCGCAAGTCCTACAAAAGTAAAAGCCAGCAAAGCAGGATTATGTTCCTGTTGTCTTCCGAGAATTTTCTACAGGCCTACAAGCGCATTCAGTATATGAAGCAATATGCAAAATTCCGCAAGAAACAGGGCGAGGGCATAAAGGCGAAAACGGAGGAACTGCAAAAGCTCAACACCGATTTAATTGCCCAGAAAAAAACAAAACAAAAATTGATTGCCGAAAATGAAAAGGCCAAGGCCAGTTTAACCCAGGAGCGCGCAGACCAAAAGGAATTAATCGCAACGCTAAAAAAGGACGAGGGCAAATATACTAGCCAAATCAAAACAAAACAGAAGCAAGCCGAGGAAATAGACCGACAGATAGACGCGCTTATAAAAGCCGCGATTGAAGAAGCAAACCGCATTGCCCGTGAAAAGGCGCTCGCAGAGGCCAAAGCGAACGCCGGCAAGACCAGCACAGAAACTACCGCACCCACCACAAAAAATGTGGTTACAAAACCAGCCTCAAAAGAAGCCTTTACTATGACCGCGGAGGAAAAGGCGCTTGCCGCCAATTTCAATAGCAACAAAGGAAAACTTCCGTGGCCAGTGGAAAAGGGAATGGTCGTAAAAAGTTTTGGAACCCACCAGCACCCCCAATTCCCGAATGTTACAACCAACAGCAGCGGAGTTGAAATTGCAACTGAGGACCATGCGCCAGTTCGCGCTATTTTTGACGGACAGGTTATTTCCATACAAGTAATTAAAGGGGCCAACAAGGTAGTGTTGATCCAGCACGGCGATTATATTTCGGTGTATAGCAATTTGGCAACGGTTTCCGTAAAGACCGGCGAAAAGGTTAAAACTAAACAAACCATAGGCACGGTGGCGAAAAGCCCCACCGAAGGCAAAACGGTTTTGAAATTCTATATATATCAAAACAAGACAAAAATAAACCCCGCAGACTGGATCTATAGAATGTAAAGTAAGGGTGGACCACAAAAAGAAAGAGGAAGCTATTGGCTTCCTCTTTCTTTTAATATTAGCTTTTTTCAAGCTACTGAATGAGCAATTTTTTGGTCGTAACTTGCTCGCCTGATTTAATTTTCACGAAATAGACACCCGTTTCACAATTGGAAATATCCAGTACAGCCTGCGTTCTTCCGCCCAATTCAGTTCCAGAAACAACTTGCAGACGTTGCCCTAAACTGTTGAAAAGAGTAATGCTCGCATCTGCCGATGTTGCCGATTGGAAATTAATATTCACCTGGGATGAAGCTGGATTGGGATACAAAGTAATGGTTCCCAGATTTCCCTTGTTGATTCCCAAGGTTCCCGTAATATTTATGTTATCTATAAACGTACTGTTTCCGTAGCCGTTTATGTTTACAAAGTGCAGTTGCACATTTTCACCCAAATAGTCGGTCAAATCCAAAGTTTCCGTTCTCCAATCTGACGCGGAGGATGGCGTCCAATTGCTGGTTTGGAAACCTGAAACCGTGGAAAGGTCCATTCCGTCCTTAAAATAGATTTGATTGAAGGTTGCTCCGCAATCAATGGAAATATCTACCCTGAAAGCATCGGAAAAGCTACTGGAATATTGCGCTTTTGCGATGTCGAAAGTCAAGGAAGCGACAGAGGCTGAGGTTAAATCAACAATCAAGGTTTCAAGAATATCCTCTTCGCCTGCACCGTTATAGGAAAAGTTGTCCATATAGGCGGTTACGGTTGGGGTACCCGAGCTTCCCGTAATATTGTTTCTTTGCACCCAGGTATCCTCGTTATCGTCATTTATGATTTTCCAGCCCGGAGGTGGTACGCCGTTGGAATCGAAAGGCTCTTCAAAATCTAGTGATGCCGCCTCTGTTGCAGCATAAAAGCTGAGGGCATCGGTATCATTATTTGGGTTTTCATCACCGCTTAAATCCACAGAAACTGTTAAGGTGTAATTTCCGGAAGCCACTATGTTCAAAGGGGTGGTAAAATCAAAAACAGACTGCGCGCCGGGCGCCAATGTACCCGTAAACGTTTCGTTAACAGTGGGTTCACTTCCCAATTGATAGCTTACCGGAAAATTGCTTTCGGGACTGCTTCCAAAGTTCCGAACCGTAACCGAAACGGTAGTTGGCCCTGGGTTGCAGATCAAATTGAAATCGCTGGCCTCATTATTTGTCTCAATGGAAAGATCTTTTGCAAGCGAGCAATTAAGCAGCCCACCGGCATAATAGACAGCAATGCTCCTTCTTCCCTTCCAGCCTGCGGTAGCATTTTTAGCAACTGCCGCAAACCATATTGGATCTGCAGAGTTGGGGATAGTAACCGTAATACTATTAGTGGTCGATGTTCCGGCTACTTCCATATACTTATCACCCAAGATATACAGATCATAGGATTCAGCATTCGCCACGGCATTCCATGAAAAACTTGCTTCAGTGGGACAAACTTGGGTTACCTGCACATTGGAAACCAAAGGAGCAATAGAAAAAGTTTCATCGCTAACATCCTGCGATGCTCCATTGGAAACCCGGATTAAGGCCTCGCCCGTAACATTGTTCGGAACGTTCCATCCGTAATTGGTTGTAGTATTGGAAACGGAGGCAATGGCATTCCAACTGCCACCGTTGTTGGTGGAATATTCTAGAACAAAATTGGATGTAGTGTTTACCGCCACGGCATCCCAGTGGATAGATTCGGTTTCGCCCGGAACGAAGCTTTCACCGGCATTTGGATAGGTAACGGTAATATTATCCGAAATAATTTCATAGACCACAAAATATTCTTGTGGGCCCATGGGCACATTAAAACCTTTTATATTGATAGTATAATTGCCCGAAGCTGGATTATTGATCAGTACCTGCTCCATGTTGTTCAAATGGTCCGGTCCGTTTGTGGCTGGCAGATCCAAAGTAACAGGATTGGGCGTTGGATCCAAAATATAGGGTTCCAATACGTTGCTTGCGGGATCGGTCACCAATAGGTCCAAATCATTTACCAACGCAGGGTTGGCTCCAGGAGAGGCGGGGGCATCGCTCCAATAAACCATAAATCGGACCTGCTTGGTTCCGGCAGGCACATTAATAGAATGGTCATTGGAACCTGCTTGGGAAATTGTGCTGGAAAGGAAACGGTTGTCTTCAATAAGCTTTGCGGCGCGCAATCCATTTACAATTCCCCAGCCAAATTTATAATCGGGTCCAACATTTCCCGCATCGTTGGCGGTGTTGAGCAAAGCAGCCTTTATCAATGCCGATGGGGGCAGCACGTTACCGTTTGCTTCGTAATAGGCCTGATACAGCTGTGCGGACACCCCAGCAATTCCGGGAGAGGCTCCAGAAGTACCCCCGAAACTCTGATAGGTATTGTTTTCATCTGTAGAAATTTGGTTCTGTCCATTGGCAGCGATATCCGGTTTAATACGTCCGTCGTGGGCAGGCCCGCGGCTGCTGGAAGAAACCAAGGAACCGTCAAAATAGACATTTGCGGTCGCAATTACGTTTTTACCTTGTTTATGGCCGCCGGTTATATTTCCCCACTGGCTGCCCGCCCCATAGCCACAGTTATTGCCGTTACTGTTTCCTGCGGAAAAAGTATGTTGCAAATTGGGCATATCGTGCACCTGCGTATCCACCGTTTGGGTTATGGTGGTGTATCCGTCGTTGCAACCATTACTATAAGAGGAATTGGTTATTAAAACATCGCCACTAGTAATTAGCGAAACGGTTTGGGAATCCAAAAAGTTGGGTTGATAATTTACCACGTAAAGCATGGAACCCGCGGCCATTCCCCTATTGGATGGATTTAGGTTGCCGGCACCGGCCATAATTCCGGAAACCCCGTCGCCATGGGTCTGTCCTGTACCACTTGCCAACGAATTGTCTATTCTCCCCTGAAAATCAATATGCGGCCCTACAATACCGTCATCGCGGCATAAAACGCCAATATTTAAACCTGTATAATTACGGCCAGCGGAAGTCTGGGTGTCCAAATTGCTAGAACGGTGAAGGCTCCTTCCTCGGGTATCGTCCGGGGTGGAGGGAGCAACAATAAGTTCTACCCACTTTACGAAGGGTTGGTTGGCTAAATCTTCCAAACAATTATCCGGTATGGACAGATCAATATTGTTGAACCCCTTATATTGTTGTTTCACGGCAATTTGTTTTTCGGCCAATTGCTGGATTACATAGGCTGCAGAAACATTTTTGTGAAATTGGAGCGTTACGAGAATATTGTTGCCATCCATCGCGTAATAATCATACGGGGGATTTTTAAGGGAGGCTGCTATTTTTGCGCTTGCGGGAACCCCCACTATGCTTCGAACATTACTGTTGCGAAGAAAACCCACATCGGTATTTTTCGGAAAAAAGGCCAAATAGGTTTTATGTGGAATGTATTCCAAAAGATCAATTTGCGCTTGCTTAAAAAGGTTTTGTATCTGTTGGGATGGAGTATCATAAAACTGGACCCAAGCAATATATCCCGAGTTCAGCTTAGATGTCTCAGGCATTTGGCTCCATTGAAAAGAAGCCATGTTCTCGGGCATGGAATAGGATTCGCCCTGAAATTGGATATTCGAAGTTTCCTGTCCGTGGACCACGGACAACCCAAGGGTAAACGCCAGTAGTACCAAAAAACTTCGGAAGATTAGTAAAGTGGATTTTTGCTTCATTGCTTTAAAGTTTTGATAGGTTCGAAAAATCCTTCCTAAAAATCCAGGGATTTCGGAAGGCTTCCAAATATATCCAATAACCACAATAATGCAATTAAGATTTTAAGAAAAATTTAGGTTTTAACATCTAAATCAATGAATTACTCACATTTAGAAAAATACCAAAGGCATAACAAAACACAGGCAATAAACCTTGGGCGGCGAAAAACCATCGAAAGAGGTAAGTAACACTATTTAGGCAATTATTTAAAGCCTACGTTATCTTCTCAAAAAAACAACGCTATTGGAACAGTGCTTTTAGTTCAGTAGCATCCTTGGGCAGCATTTTTCCGGCCAACACCAAACTTAATTGCTTGCGGCGCAATGCGGCCTGGAAACGTTTTTTTTCCAAATCGGTTTCGGGAACTAGTTCCGGCACTTTCACCGGCCTTCCAGTTTCATCAACGGCTACGAAAGTATAAATGGCCTCATTGGAAAGGCTCCTTTCCCCACTTTCCCGGTCTTCAATAAAAACATCCAGATACACCTCCATAGAGCTGCTGAAAGCTCTGGAAACTTTTGCCTCAACAGTAACCACACTACCCAGCGGAATCATTTTATTGAACGCCACGTGGTTTACGGAGGCGGTTACCACGATCCGTCGGCTATGCCTTCTGGCGGCAATACTGGCAGCTCGGTCCATTCGGGCCAGCAGCTCACCTCCAAACATATTTCCTATGGGATTGGTTTCGCTGGGAAGCACCATATCAGAATGTACGGTAAGGGATTCGCTCGGGGTTTTGGCTTGCATTTCTTTATTTTTCGGCAAAGATACCTAAGTTCGCAAGAAAGATTAAAAAAAACGCGGAAAGAAAAGCATTCTGGCCCTAAAAGGAAATCCATTCCAACCAAAACCAAAATTGAAAAGAAGCCGAAAAATTTAACGTATTTCCTGAACCAACAGCCAAGCATCCTGGTTCTCCGTTCGCTGGATTTCTGAAAGCCGGCTCAGGGCCTCAGATCGGTCTTCAAAACTGGCGTACAGAACTTGAAAAAGCCCATATCGGGTGGGTTCCATTTTTAATGGCGAAAATCCTCGTTGGCGAAGCTGTTCCACCTTTTTGTCTGCATTTGCTTCCTCTCGATAGGCTCCTGCCACGATATGGTACAGTCCGCTATGTTTGGGAAGCCGAAGATTGACAACCGGCAATGGATTTTCAATAACAAAAGTGGCCTCTTGGATTTGGTTTTCGACCAGGGAATTTGCCTGCGCACGTTGGGCATAATTATATTCGCGAACCTGATTTTCATATAGCTTTAACCCGCCAAAGCCGATCGCAAAAAGGCCGATTACACCTATTGCGGCATACTTTAAATAAGGCCTTGGTTCCCTTCCCTCTGGTGTGAGAACAATAGGTTTTTTTCCTTTGCCCTCGGAAACATCCTCGGAAACACTGCGGCTAATCTTATGGCAGACGAACGGGGCAAGTCCAAAGGCCGATGTGCTGAAATTTTGCTGGTGCAAGGGCTGGAATTGGATGGACTTTTCCTCGTTCATGGTAAATGTACCAATATTGTTGAAAGAAATGGCTCCGCCCTCTGAAAGCACCACTACGATTTCATTGGTAAAATTCCTCACCTTTTGCAGCGCGGTTTCATAACTGCATTTTTCAACGGAAGCCACGTAATTGGCAAACAGTCCGTCATTGGCCTGCAATTGTCTATTAAATGAAACAATTTTGGAGGGCGGCAAAAAGGTGTTTGTCTCCGCATCAATACGCGCAGGTTTATGGTGCGTAAGAAATGCGCCAAAGCCAGGAATAATAACACATTCGTAGCGAAAGAGCAGGTCGGATATGTAGGTTGTAAGTTGCATAAAAACAAAGTTAGCCTTTTTTGAATGGCCGCCAATTTTTGTTTTTGGAACTTATTAACAACTTAAAATATTGTATTTTTAACCCACTCCCCTATAGAAAATTTATTAAAAACATGCTTTCAAAACACGAACTGCGCTACACACTTGCCTTGCAGCGGATTCCGAACTTAGGGGATATTTCTGCAAAAAAGCTTTTGCGGAAATTGGGCTCTGCAGAAGCCGTATTCAGCGAAAAAAAATCCAATCTGGCCAAGATTGACGGCATTGGCATAATGCGGTTAAAAGAATTCAACTTAAAATTGCAACTGGAAGAGGCAGATGCCGAAATGCGTTTTATTGAAGACCATAAAATTCAATATAGCTTTTTTAAGGACCCAGAGTATCCCGACAAGCTGAAACATTGTCTGGACGGGCCTATTTTAATTTTTCATAGAGGCAACATAGATTTAAAGGAGAAGAAAATAATCAGTATTGTTGGCACACGAAAAATCACGAGCTATGGCAGCGCCTTTTGCAAAAATTTAATAGAGGAAATTTCCATTCTAAACCCCGTTATTGTTTCGGGTCTGGCGTATGGGGTTGATATTTGCGCACACAAAGCCGCTTTGGAGGCAAATTTGCAGACTATTGGTTGTCTGGCTCACGGTTTAAATCAAGTTTACCCAAAGGACCATGAAAAATATGTCCAAAAAATCGAGGAAAACGGCGGATTTATAACCGAATTTTGGAGCAGTGATGTATTCGACAGAACCAATTTTCTAAAACGTAATCGAATAATAGCCGGCCTTTCCGAGGCAACCATTGTTATTGAGTCTGCCGAAAAAGGCGGAAGCTTGGTTACCGCGGATATCGCGAACTCCTACAATAGGGAGGTTTTTGCCGTTCCCGGGAGGGCCACGGACGGGCAAAGCCGCGGATGCAATAATTTAATTAAACACCAAAAGGCGCAAATGCTGACCAGCGCCTCGGACTTAATTTATATGCTGGGGTGGGAACTGGAAAAAACACAAAAACCCAAACAGACACAGCTTTTTGTAGAATTGGACGAGGACGAAAAAATAATCTTTCGGTTTTTGAAAGAAAGGGAAAAAGAACTTTTGGACATCATTTCGGTCGAATGTAAAATTCCCGCCTTTAAAACGGCCACCCTTTTAATGAACATGGAATTAAAAGGAGTTGTCCGGCCCCTACCGGGAAAATTGTTTCAGTTGATTTAATAATAAATTCCCCGAGGTAGCGGAGCGAAGTTGAAGCTAATACCCCACTTTTTCGCGCACTCTTTCCAAAACTGCTTGGGCAACTTTTTTTGCCTTTTCCGCCCCGGTGGCCAAGTTAGCATCAATTTCGGCAAGGTGTTCCATATAATAATGGTAACGTGCACGTTCTTCGGAAAACCTTGCTGTAAGCAGTTCAAAGAGTGCTTGTTTGGCGTGACCATAACCATAATTTCCGGCTTCGTAATTTTTTCGCATTTGTGCTGTTTCTTCTTTAGAGGCAAGAATTTTATAGAGGGAAAATACATTGCACGCATCCGGATTTTTAGGCTCCTCCAGCGGGGTGCTGTCGGTTTCAATTGCCATTATCTGTTTGCGAAGTTTTTTGTCGTCCAAAAAAATATTGATAATATTCCCTTTGGATTTGCTCATTTTTGCACCATCGGTTCCAGGAATATACATCGTTTCCTCTTGCACTCTTCCGTGGGGCAGGACGAAAGTTTCCCCCATTTGTGCGTGGAAACGGGAGGCCACGTCGCGCGTAATCTCTATATGCTGCATTTGGTCTTTTCCTACGGGAACAATTTCGGCATCATACAAAAGAATATCTGCGGCCATAAGCATGGGGTAGGTAAAAAGACCCGCGTTCACATCCTCCAACCGATCGGCCTTATCCTTAAAGGAGTGGGCCAAGGTCAACCTTTGGAAGGGGAAAAAACAACTTAAATACCACGAAAGCTCGGCGGTTTGGGGCACATCGCTTTGGCGATAGAAAACTACGCGTTCAATATCCAATCCGAATGCCAACCAAGTTGCAGCAACACTATAGGTGTTTTCACGAAGGGTCTTTGCATTTTTTATTTGCGTCAAGGAATGCATATCTGCAATAAATAGAAAGGAATCATTCGTGGGGTCATTGGCCATTTCAATGGCCGGAATAATTGCGCCCAAAATATTGCCGAGATGGGGTGTTCCGGTGCTCTGTATTCCTGTTAGTATTCTGGACATTTCTTGAAAAAATTTTTGGCAAAGGTACTTTTTTTGATTTATCTGCATCAATCAAATTATTACTTTTGAAGCAGCATGAAAATTCCCGGAAAAATTTTTGCCGCCTTTTACCGTTTTTGGTTCTATTCAATTGTAGCCTTGGCTACCATATTGCTCTTTCCCTTTCTTTTGATAAGTATTTTGAAAAATTCGTGGTATCCCTTCTTTTTTAAAGTGGCCCGAACCTGGTCCGCTTTTATAATTTACGGTATTGGATGTTACCCGATAATTGAACGGGAAGTAGTATACAAGCGCGGCAGCAGCTACATGTTTGTGGCCAATCACACCTCCATGACGGATATTATGTTGATGTTTTATGCAACCAAAAATCCCTTTGTTTTTGTGGGGAAAAAGGAGCTTGCCAAGATTCCGCTCTTTGGATACATCTATAAACGCACCTGTATTTTGGTGGACCGCGGAAACAACAAGAGCCGGGTGGAGGCCTTTAGAAGGGCGGAAAAGCGTTTGAAAGAGGGGTTAAGCGTATGTATTTTTCCGGAGGGAGGAGTTCCGGACGATTTTTCACTGTTGCTGGATGAATTCAAGGACGGGGCGTTCAGGCTTGCAATTGAACATCAAATCCCCATAGCACCAATGAGCTTTCACGACAATAAAAAACGGTTTCCGTATTCCTTTTTTAAGGGGGGACCTGGCAAAATGCGCGTGAAGGTACACCACCCAATCCCGACCGCGGGGCTCACTTTGGACAACAGAAAAGAAATTAAAAAAGAAACACGAGAGGTAATTTTAAGAGAATTGTTGAATCCAACGGTGTAATAATTATTCATTATAACCTAAAAAAAACCGTTCCATGGCGAAAGAACGGTTTTTGGCAATCATCCTGTTTGAAGTACATCAAACACATTCAACTAAAAACTAACCTAAAACTTAAAACTGAATCCGCTGTAAACACCCATGTAATAGGGTTTATAGTCCACAGATGAATCTGTATAAGGGTTGAGCTGGTATTTAAACATGGGCTCAATATTAAACGTAAATTTTTTGGACAGTTTATAGTCCAATCCCAGCCCTACGTTAGTTGAAAAACTTACGGAAGAGAGATTATTCGCATCCCCCAACACGGTATTAAAATTATCTGCCTTAATAGAAATTTCATTGTTGCCCAAAAACAAGGTGCTTAAGCCCCCTATCACGTTTATCCCAAATCTGCTGTTTACTAACGCATATTTAAGTTCTAAGGGCACCTCATAATAATTTATATTCTGAATAAGCCTTGCATCGCCCTGTGTGGATTTTGGTGTAATATCGCCAAATCCATTGGAAGGGGCGGCGGCAGCAAAAGATCCTTTGTCGGCAGCGGTAACAACAATTTGTTTCCCGCCGTAATCTACGGACTGCAGCGCCACCGCTACGGGCCCGGTTCCTACTTCAATACCCGAAGTGCTGTAGCTTAGATCTACATTGTTCAAGCCTGTGCGGACGCTCAATCTATTGTTGAGGGCGTAGCTCACTTGAACCCCATAGCTCATAGTAACGTCGCCTTTTTGCGGATTGTCTGCAAACGTAGGATCGATTGAGGAACCGTTACCCAGACTGCTGTAATATACCGGAGCTACATTTGGCGCAACATTCCAACGCTGTTCTGGTTTTTCCTTATTGGTTTTTTCTGCAACTGTATTTTCATCATTATTTTCTGCAATTGCATCAAAAATTGATTTTTTGTTATTTGCATCCTGCACAATTTCTTCCTCGGGCTTCAACAGGTTTTTATCTGTATTACTTCTTTCAGAATTCCCATTAATAGCTGCTACCCCCTCTTCAAAAATGGTTTGATCTTGATTTGCCTTATTGGTTTTTACGTCTTTAGAAGTAGTATCTGAAATTATTTTTTCGGAAGTATTTTTCGCAACAGCAATTCCCCCATTCAAGTCCTTTCTATACGAATTTTTCTCGATCAAATCCTGTTGTGAATTTTCCTTTGAATTCGCATTCTTTGTATCTGAATTCCCGGAAGCGATTAATGTTTTACTTGATTTTTCAGCAGAATTAACAGCTTTTCTATTTAAGGATTCTGATTGATCTTTTTCCTTGTGAACGTTTTCATTTGAAATATTCAAATTTTGGATCGATTCATTTTGAGGTGTAGTTTCTTCAGAAGCAACTTGCGATTCATTCGAATTAACTTCCTTTATAATTCCAGTATTAATATCGTTGTTTTCCTTGTCGGTTTTAGGAACATTTTCCTCAGTAATTGAGGGCGAATCTATATGTGAAGGATCGTAAACCCAATTCCCAACAGAAAACAATATAGCAAGCAACGCGGCAACACCGCCAACTTTTACCCAAAGCGGGATAACCCTGCGCTCCTTTTTCTCCTTTTGCAACACGGCTTGGATGTTTTCCCAAACGCGCGGGGAGGGATCGGCTTCAATATTATTGAAGCTTTTTTTAAAAATGTCGTCTATGTTTTGGCGTTCTTTCATTATATCTTCCGTTTCAAGGGAAAATGTTTGGCAAACCCCTACCCAAGAGCAGGGGATCACTGTTTCAATCTAAACAATTCACAATGCTTTACGTGTTATAGTTTGTAGCATTATACTCTTCAATTTTATTTTTTAGAATCATTCGCGCTCGTGCCAGGTTTGATTTAGACGTTCCGTCGCTTATTCCTAACATTTCCCCAATCTCTTTGTGCTGATAGCCGTCCATCACATACATACTGAAAACCAGCCGATACCTTTCCGGTAGTTCCTGTACAATCTTCAGCAAAAAATCCAGCGGTATTTCATCGCTATCCATTTCTACCTCAACCTCTTCTTCAATTTGGCCTTCGTCAACAATTTCAAAGGAACGCTGTTTTCGGTATTTTTGGAGAACGGTGTTCACAGTTACCCGTTTCATCCAGCCTTCAAAAGAACCTTTGCCATTATACTGCTCCACCTTCTTAAAAATGGTGAGGAAAGCATCTTGCAAATTGTCCTCGGCCTCGGTATAATTGGGCGAGTAGCGAAGGCAAATGGCAAAAAGGATTCTATTGTATTGTTTATACAATTCCCCTTGGGCCTTTGCATTTTGCTTTTTGCATTGTATTATGAGCTCGTCTAAAGTCAACCGCGGTACCGTGAATTATAGATGCGTTGTAATTACCTCTTCGTATTAGAGGGCAACCGTAATAATCAAGGTTCCTACTTTTGGTAGATACCGCCGCATTAAAAGGGTTGCGTGGGGGGCTAAAAAAATTATTGACTGATGGCCACGATGGCGTCCTTAATTTTCTTTTCCAACTCGTCCATTAGCTCGGGGTTGTCCAATAGCAGCGATTTTACCGCGTCGCGGCCCTGGCCAAGTTTTGTATCGTCATAGCTGAACCAAGATCCTGCCTTTTTAATGATTTCAAAATCCACGCCCAGGTCTATTATTTCGCCCACTTTGGAGATTCCCTCGCCATACATAATATCGAATTCGGCTTGTTTGAAGGGGGGCGCTACTTTGTTTTTTACCACTTTCACACGGGTCTTGTTTCCGGTGGCGTTGCTTTCCGTATCTTTTATTTGTGTGGAACGGCGGATGTCCAAACGTACGGAAGCGTAGAATTTCAATGCATTACCACCCGTTGTGGTTTCGGGGTTTCCAAACATGACACCTATTTTTTCACGTAATTGGTTGATGAAGATCACGGTACATTTCGTTTTGCTGATGGAGGCGGTTAATTTTCTTAGGGCCTGGCTCATCAATCGGGCGTGGAGGCCCATCTTGCTGTCCCCCATTTCCCCTTCAATCTCGCTTTTGGGGGTAAGTGCGGCAACGGAGTCTATAATAACTATGTCTATGGCGCCGCTGCGGATCAAGTTGTCTGCTATTTCCAAGGCTTGCTCGCCATTGTCGGGTTGCGAAATGATAAGATTTTCAATATCAACGCCAAGTTTTTCGGCATAGGCCCTATCAAAGGCGTGTTCTGCATCTATGAAGGCTGCAATGCCTCCTTTTTTTTGTGCCTCGGCTATTGCGTGCAGGGTTAGGGTTGTTTTACCCGAAGATTCCGGGCCGTAGATTTCGATGACCCTGCCTCGTGGGTAACCGCCTACGCCCAGGGCAACATCAAGGCCTAAGGAACCGGTGGGGATTACATCTACATCTTCCACGGCGCTGTCGCCCATTTTCATTACGGTTCCCTTGCCGTAGGTCTTGTCCAATTTATCGAGAGTAAGCTTTAGTGCTTTTAGTTTTGCGTCTTTTTCGGTGCTCATTTTCAGTATGTTTAATGATGGAATTTTTAAGTAGCTAAGATACTATTTCTTTGGGCGCGGGGCAAAATTTAAATCTATGGAGGAAGGATATTTGTTAACAAAAGGAACGGTTTGAAACACGACACTAACTTTGACAAAGTTTAAAACTTTGTCAAAGTTGTCAGGCGCGTTTTGTTAAAGAAGGAGCAAGTTTTGTTAAGGGAGATACGAGTTTCCTTAAAGGATATACAGGTTTCGTTAAAGCTGATACGAGTTTCGTTAAAGGAGAAGCTATTTTTTTTGAGCTGATACGAGTTTTCTTAAGGGATATGCAGATTTCGTTAAAGAATTCCCTTAAAACCTATATTTTTGCAGATTAATAAAAATCAATTCTTTTCACCTAAAATAAGTATAGCATGCAACTGTACAATAAACTAAGTGCAAAGGAAAGGGAAACACTTTTGGAACAGGCCGGCGAGGAGCGGCTTACCCTTTCTTTTTATCAATATGCCAAGATTGGCAATCCGCATCTTTTCAGAAATCATTTGTTTATTGCTTGGCATGAGCAGGATGTTTTGGGCCGTATTTATGTGGCGCACGAGGGCATCAATGCGCAGCTTTCCGTACCGGCAAATCGGTTTGTGGAATTTAAGGAATTTCTGGACGGAATTTATTTTCTGAAGGACGTTCGACTGAATATTGCCATTGAGCAGGATTTGAAATCGTTTTTAAAACTGAAAGTGAAAGTGCGCGATAAAATTGTTGCCGATGGCCTGAATGACGCAACGTTTGACGTTACAAACAAAGGAATCCACGTAGATGCCCAAAAATTCAACGAGCTCATTGAAGACCCGGACGTGGTTTTGGTGGATATGCGCAACCATTATGAAAGCGAGATCGGGCATTTCAAAAACGCCATTACGCCTGATGTAGACACCTTTCGCGATTCCTTGGACATTATTGAAAACGACCTAAAAGACCACAAAGAAGATAAAAAACTGGTGATGTACTGCACGGGCGGCATCCGATGTGAAAAGGCCAGCGCCTACTACAAACACAAAGGTTTTAAGAATGTGTTCCAATTAGAGGGCGGAATTATAGAATATGCGCGCCAAGTGGAAAACCAGGGTCTGGAAAATAAATTCATCGGAAAAAACTTTGTTTTCGACCACCGTCGCGGCGAACGTATTACCGATGATATCATCAGCCACTGCCACCAATGCGGCGAACCTTGCGACACGCACACCAATTGTGCAAACGAAGCCTGCCATTTGCTTTTTATTCAATGTGAGAAATGTGCCGTTGCAATGGAAAACTGTTGTAGCGAAGCGTGTATTGATGTAATCCATTTGCCCGAAGAAGAGCAAAAAAGGCTGCGGCAGGGCATTCCGAACAGCAATAAAATTTTCAAAAAAGGACGTTCGGAGAAGCTGAAATATATGCCCTCTAGCCCACGAAGGGGGAATTAGCAAATTTATGGATTCGAGTTTTGGGAAGACTTTAAACTTTAGCGCACTTTAGGCATTTTCAACTTTAGTTTTTTAAAACAAATTACAAGTGGTGTATCAAATCCTCTTGTTTCAAAACGTCGTGGTTCAAAAATCTGAAATTGCAAATCATCAATCGTAAATTTTATTGATATCTTTACGGATTAAATTTTTTGTTTCATTTTCGTCCCATTTCCTCGGAAACGGGCTTTATATATAAAAAATATGGGCTGTACCAGCTGTGCCACGAGCACCAACGGCCAGCCAAGGGGATGCAAGAACAACGGCACTTGCGGAACTGATGGCTGCAATAAACTGACGGTGTTCGACTGGCTTTCAAATATGCAACTTCCTGCCAATATGGAACCCTTCAACGCGGTGGAAGTGCGCTTTAAGAACGGAAGAAAGGAATACTTCCAAAATCCCGAAAAACTATCCCTTAGCATTGGCGATACGGTGGCCACAGAGGCTTCCCCGGGCCACGATATTGGTATGGTTACCCTTACGGGCGAACTGGTTAGGGTACAGATGAAAAAGAAAAAAGTGCCTCTAAAAATTGAAGGGCTTCCGAAGGTATATCGAAAGGCATCCCAGAAGGATATCGATATTTGGCAGGCGGTACGCGACAAGGAAGCGGACGTTCAAAAGCGGTCAAGGGAAATCGCCATTCGCCACGGGCTCCAAATGAAAATCAGCGATGTGGAATTTCAGGGCGATGCTTCGAAGGTTATATTTTATTACACAGCCGAAGATCGCGTAGATTTTCGCGAATTGATCAAGGAATTTGCGCGCACCTTCAATACCCGAATCGAAATGAAACAAGTGGGTTTTCGGCAAGAAGCCGCGCGCCTTGGAGGTATTGGCAGTTGCGGGCGCGAACTGTGCTGTTCTACTTGGCTTACCGATTTCCGGTCGGTAAACACTTCTGCGGCACGCTATCAGCAGTTATCGCTAAACCCGCAAAAACTGGCGGGCCAATGTGGAAAACTGAAATGTTGTTTGAATTATGAATTGGACACCTATCTGGAGGCGCTGGAATCATTCCCGAATACGGAAACCAAATTACAGACCGAAAAAGGAACTGCCGTATGCCAAAAAATAGATATTTTTAAAGGCTTGCTTTGGTATGCTTATGAAAATGAATTTGCAAATTGGCACCAGTTACCTGCCGAAAAGGCAACGGAAATTATTGCACTGAACAAAAAAGGCAAAAAGCCGATGGCGCTCGAGGAATATAGCCTAGACGTGCCCAAGCCTGAAAAAGAACCATTCAGCAACGTGGTGGGCCAGGATAGCCTAACCCGCTTTGACCAGCCCAAACAAAAAGGAAAAAAACGCCGAAACAAAAGCAGGAACAAAAATCGCGGAAAAGCGGAAGCCATTTCTGGCCAAACCAAAAACAATGGCCCGAGAAATCAATCCGCCAAAAAACCACGGACGAATGCCGGCAAGCCTAACCGTTCGAGAAAGCCAAAAAAAAATGACTAAACTACTGCCGATTTTTTTGTTATGGGTAATAGTCGCCTCCTGTGATTCAAACACGGTTTTTAGTGAAACCAGAGCCATGGACGGGCATTGGGGCTCTGAAGAAGTGGTGGAGTTTAAACTGCCCCAAATGGATTCATTGAAAAAATATAATTTGTTCCTAAACATTCGAAATACCAATGAATACAAATACAACAACCTATTTTTGATCGTCTCCATGAACTTTCCGCACGGAAAAACGGTTACGGACACGCTCGAATACCGTATGGCCCAGCCTGACGGCGCTTGGATGGGGCAAGGAATAGGGAATGTAAAGGAAAATAAACTATGGTATAAAGAAAATGTCCAGTTTTTTGAATCTGGAAACTACACAATAGACATAGCCCACGCCATGCGCAATAACGGCAATGTGGAGGGCGTTACAAAACTCGAAGGCATTACGGATGTTGGTTTCAGCGTGGAAGAAACATCCAAACAATAAAAAATATGGCAACAAAAAAAGCAGCCCTAAGGAAGAAAGACCAACACGATGTGCGCCATCATATTAAAACCTTTTGGAAAATTTTTGGGGGTTTTATCCTTTTGGTAGCGCTATTTTTTCTTTTGGCCTCTTGGGGGGCGTTCGGCAGCCTACCGGACGAAACCAGCCTTGAAAATCCAGAAAAAAACCTCGCAACCGAAATCATTTCGTCAGACGGTAAAACAATTGGAAAATTCTACAAAGAAAATCGCACCCCCGTTCCATTTGACTCGCTTCCGGATCATTTAGTGAATGCGCTAATTGCCACAGAGGATGCACGGTTTTATGATCATTCCGGTATAGACGGGCGCGGAACGGTGCGTGCCGTAGCCTTTCTCGGATCGCGCGGAGGTGCCAGTACCATTAGCCAACAACTGGCAAAATTGTTCTTTACGGAGCAGGTATCACGAAACAAATTGCAACGTGGGCTTCAAAAAATCAAAGAATGGATAATCGCAACACGCTTGGAGCGCCGCTATACCAAAGAGGAAATAATCACAATGTATTTTAATGAATACGATTTCGTAAACCAAGCAGTGGGCATAGAGTCTGCCGCCAACATATATTTTGACAAACCCCCTTCCAAATTGAGCACCGTGGAGGCCGCAACCTTGGTGGGAATGTTCAAAAACGCATCGCTATACAACCCCGTTAGAAATCCGGAGGGCGTAACCAACCGCCGCAATGTCGTACTATCACAAATGGAAAAGTATGACTACATATCTGAAAAGGTGATGGATTCCTTACAAGCGCTTCCGCTGAATATAAAATTCACCCCTCAAGGCCACGATGAAGGTACCGCCACCTACTTTCGAGAATATGCCCGGGCCTTTATGGAAGATTGGATAAAAGAACACCCCAAACCCGATGGCGAGAAATACAACATATATCAAGACGGGTTGAAAGTCTATGTTACCATTGACAGCAAAATGCAGGAATATGCAGAGGCCGCAGTTAGTAAGCACATGGCCCATCTTCAAAAAGCATTCGACGAACAAAACAAAAAGAACAAAACTGCTCCCTTCCGGGACATTTCAGAAGCCGAGACCGAAAGTATCCTCAACCAAGCCATGAAAAAAAGCGACCGTTGGCGGGAAATGAAAAAACAGGGCAAAGAGGAGGAAGCTATCATAAAAAGTTTCTATAAGAAAGTGCCGATGCGCGTGTTTTCCTGGAAAGGCGATATTGACACGGTCATGAGCCCCATGGACTCCATTCGTTACCACAAATCCTTCCTGCAAGCGGCAATGATGTCCATGACTCCACAGACCGGCGAAGTAAAGGCCTGGGTAGGTGGCATAGATTACAAACATTATAAATATGATATGGTCAAGAAAGGGCGGCGCCAAATTGGTTCTACCTTTAAGCCTTTTGTCTATGCTACAGCCATAGACCAGATGCATATGTCGCCTTGTGATACCTTGCCCAACACGATGTACACGATTCCTGCGGGCAGACACAATTTAATTAAACCCTGGGCGCCCAAAAACGCAGGGGGCAGCTACGGGGGTATGGTAACTTTAAAATATGCGCTTGCAAATTCAATAAATACAATTACGGCACGATTAATAGATCGTGTAGGCCCAGAACCCGTTATCGATCTGGTAGAAAAAATGGGCGTTGATACCAAAAACATGCCGGCAGTGCCTTCCATAGCATTAGGAACACCAGATGTTTCCGTATATGAAATGGTGGGTGCCTACAGTACTTTCGCTAACGAAGGCGTTTATGTGGAACCTATATTAATCCAGCGAATCGAGGACAAGAACGGAACGATTCTTTATCAAAACGTGCCCAAAACGAAAGATGTGATCAGCAATGAAACGGCCTATGTTACCGTAAGTTTAATGGAAGGCGTAACCCAATCGGGCTCGGGTGCCCGCTTGAGAGGCACCTGGGCAGTAAATTCGCCAATCTATAAAAATGCAGTAACGGGGTATCCGTATGATTTTAAGAATCCAATTGCCGGAAAAACAGGGACCACCCAAAACAACAGCGACGGTTGGTTTATGGGAATGGTGCCCAATTTGGTGACGGGTGTTTGGGTTGGAGGCGATGATAGGGCAATACATTTTGGTTCCACGGCTTATGGCCAGGGCGCAACCATGGCGCTCCCCATTTGGGCCATGTACATGAAAAGCTGCTATGCCGATTCAGATTTGGATGTTTCCACTGGAAATTTTAAACGCCCGGCGAACCTATCCATTGAAACAGATTGTTCAAAATGGCGCGAGGGCAACCCCGATGTGGAGGAAATGCCGGACGAATTCGGAATATGAATTCCTTATTCTTGTAAAAACCTCATTGTTCTCCTAAAAACGTGAGGTTTTTTTATAGGATGAAATTTCGTAATTTTCAGAAAATTTTAAAATGATAAATAAAACAGTAGCCAACGTAGGCCAGGCCTGCGAAGGTATTAAAGACGGCATGACCTTTATGTTAGGCGGATTTGGGCTCTGCGGTATCCCGGAAAACATAATTTCAGAATTGGTCCGGAGGAATATTCAAAACGTTACCTGCATTTCAAACAACGCAGGCGTGGACGATTTTGGGCTGGGTCTTTTGTTGAAGAAGCGCCAAATCAAAAAGATGATCTCTTCCTATGTAGGCGAAAATGCTGAATTTGAGCGCCAAATGTTGAGCGGTGAAATGGAAGTAGAACTGGTGCCGCAAGGAACCTTGGCCCAACGCTGCGAAGCCGCCCGAAGTGGAATTCCGGCCTTTTTTACACCAGCCGGCTACGGTACCGAAGTGGCCCGAGGCAAGGAAACCCGTGAATTCCACGGAAAAATGTATGTAATGGAACACGCCTTTAAGGCAGACTTTTCTTTTGTAAAGGCCTGGAAGGGAGATGAAGCCGGAAATTTAATATTTAAAGGGACCGCCCGAAACTTTAATCCCGCCATGTGCGGTTCCGCCACAATAACGGTTGCCGAAGTGGAGGAACTCGTGCCAGCCGGAGCCTTGGACCCAAACCAAATCCACATTCCTGGCATTTTCATCCAACGGATATTTCAAGGAGAAAAATATGAAAAACGTATTGAGCAATTGACCGTTCGCAAAAAATAAGGAACAGGTTTTAGGGAAATGTCCAAGCATTTTTGCCGGTCTTTTCAACACTGCTTGGGCGCCGAGCCTTTAAAAAACTATCGCAAGGAAAAAATCCCCACACATCGAATTAGCAATTCATCAAAAAAATTATGGCACTTTCAAAAGAACAAATAGCACAACGCATAGCGCGCGAAGTAAAGGACGGATATTATGTTAACTTAGGAATTGGAATTCCTACCTTGGTTGCCAATTTCGTGCGCGACGATATAAGCGTGGAGTTCCAAAGCGAAAACGGAATCCTCGGGATGGGCCCCTTCCCTTTTGAGGGCCAGGAAGACCCGGATCTGATCAACGCCGGAAAACAAACCATTACGGCACTGCCCGGTGCCTCCTTTTTTGATTCGGCCATGAGTTTTGGAATGATCCGCGGACAACACGTAGATTTAACCATTTTAGGGGCCATGGAGGTTTCGCAAAATGGCGACATTGCGAACTGGAAAATACCCGGAAAAATGGTAAAGGGAATGGGCGGCGCGATGGATTTGGTGGCTTCTGCTGAAAATATAATTGTGGCCATGATGCACACCAACCGAGAAGGGGAATCTAAACTTCTAAAGCACTGTAGCCTCCCGCTTACGGGCGTTAAATGTGTGAAGAAAATAGTCTCAAATTTGGCAGTGCTGGAAATTGTTGAGGGGAAATTTCACCTAATAGAGCGCGCGCCTGGAGTTTCGGTGGAAGAAATCCAAAAGGCCACGGAGGGAGATTTGGTAATAAATAGCACCATCCCAGAAATGATTTTCTAAAAAAACGGTAATCCTTCCAAACCCATTTTTTAATCATTTTCGTTTCTTTATTTGGGAAAATATTTAAATAACTCCACGAAATGTTAAATTTTAATACCTTTCATCGAATTTTTGTGTATTTTGTCGTTGCATTAAGAAAATGTTTTCATCTTAGCAGACCCAAATCTTACCAACTTAACCTCATATGGAAAAAGTGATTAGATCCTTTAAAAGCACGGCCGAATTGTTACTAAACGTGCTTTTCATTTTTAAGAAAGTGTTTTTATTGGGCTAAGCTTTTTTTATGGTTGTTTATGCCCCAAATCTGTCATAAACACAGATAAATTATCAAACCCGTTCTTCGTGAGGTTGGAACGGGTTTTTTCATTTTCATTTTTAAATACCTTTTGGAATTGCCGCGATAAGTTTTTTTGAATACTCCGTCTGAGGATTTGCATAGATTTCATCCGCATCGCCCAATTCCTCAATTTTCCCCTTGTTCATGACCAGAAGTTGATCTGACATATATTTAACCACGGCCAAATCATGCGATATAAATATATAGGTGAAGCCAAAATCCTGTTTCAATTCGTTCAACAAATTCAGCACCTGGGCCTGTACCGAAATATCCAAGGCCGAAACCGATTCATCACAAATCACCAATTTTGGTTCCATGGCAACGGTCCGGGCTATACCAATTCTTTGGCGCTGCCCTCCAGAAAGTTCGTGCGGATAGCGATAAAAAAAACTTTCATCCAATCCAACTCTTTCCAGTAGGAAATGCACTCTTTTCTTTCTTTCCGTATCGGTTTTTCCCAGACCATGGACCCCCATAGGCTCCAATAGGGCCTGGCCCACCATTAACCGGGGGTTCAGTGACGAATATGGATCCTGAAAGATAATCTGGATTTCCTTACGAAGTTTTCTAATATCCCGTTGGGAAAGAGCAGTCAGCTCCTTACCTCGGTATTTTATACTTCCCGAGGTTGCCTGCTCAAGCTGGAGGATGGTTCTGCCCAAGGTAGATTTTCCACAGCCCGATTCGCCGACTAGCCCCAAGGTCTCCCCTTCAAAAACGGAAAAACTAACATCGTGGACTGCCTTTACCGTTTTCCATTTTCCAAAGAAGCCAACCTTACTGAAATAATGTTTTTCCAAATTGGTAATTTCCAAAATAGGGCTCCTTGTATAAATGCGTTTGTGGATTTTAGCCCTTTCGGAAGCCTTCAGTTCCGTAGCTACAAAACTTTTATCGGCAATGGAGGCAATGGTGGGCAACTCTTTCAAGCGTATATCCAAGGAAGGTCGTGAGGCCAATAGCGCCTTTGTATATTCGGCCATGGGGTTCTTAAAAATTGTTTCGGTGGGAGCATTTTCAACAATGGTTCCTTTATACATTACTAAAACCCGATCCGCAATTTCAGAAACCAGATTTAGATCATGCGAAATAAAAAGCATGGCCATTTTCGTTTCCTTTTGAAGTGATTTCAAAAGCGAAACGATTTCCTTTTGCACGGTAACGTCCAGCGCGGTGGTAGGTTCGTCCGCAATGAGTATTTTGGGCTTACAGGCAATGGCCATGGCTATCATAACCCGTTGCATCTGTCCGCCACTGATTTGGTGGGGATAGCTGTTGTAAATCTCCGTCCGACGCGGAAGTTTTACTTTTTCAAACAAGAGTAGGGTTTCCATTTTCGCTTCGGAAGCGCTCATTTTTGAATGGAGCCGAAGAATTTCCGCAACCTGTAATCCGCATTTCAGAGCAGGATTTAACGCGCTCATCGGTTCTTGAAAAATCATTCCGATTTGACGACCGCGAATTTTTCGGTATTCCCGTTCCTCGGTTGTAAGCAAATTCTTCCCTTCAAAAACGACCACGCCGGAATTGTTCGTATTTATCCTTGGCAACAACCCCATAATCGAAAGGGAGGTAACCGATTTTCCGGAACCTGACTCACCCACAATTCCCAAAATTTCATTTTCGAAGATATCGAAGGAAATTGAGTGAAGGATTTCTTGCCGCTTGTTGCCACTGCCAAAGGAAACCGAAAGATTTTGAACGGAAAGCAAAGGATCTTGTTTCATAAAACCAAAGATAATAGAAAGATGGGAAAAATTATTTTAACAGCCGTTCATCGAAAAGAATTTCATTTAATCTAATTTTATTGTTCTTTTAAGTGTTTTTTCAAACATAACATATCTTTTTATTCACTTAATCCTACTTTATTATGAAAAAAATTAACATGTACGTTTTTCTGTTTTCATTAATGCTCTTTGGGTTTGCTGCGGAGGTTTCCGCACAACACAAAAAGGACGAAAAAAGAAACGTTAAGCAACCCCCAAGTCTAGTGGTTTTTGATGCCTCACAATCCTATACCCTTCAAAATTCCGCACAGATCTTTAAAGAAGTCTTCAACTCTTCTTCTTCTACTTATTTCACTTCGCTAAAACAAGAACAGGACCCTTTAGGGTTTATCCACAAAAAAATGCAACAGTATTTTAAAGGTGTTAAAGTAGAATTTGCAACAGTAACCCTTAGCAGCAAAAACGGACAGGTGCAAACCTTAAATTCTTCCTATTGCCCTATTGTAGAAGATTTTGGCATAACCCCTTCCATAGCCAGTTCACAGGCATTCAATAATGCCGTGGCTCACGTGGGCGCTTCAAAATATTTGTGGCAGAACCCTTCAGAGGCAGCATTGGCCGACCATTACAAAAAGCCTGTTGGCGAGTTAGTAATACTTCCCATTTTGGAAAACATTACCGAATCGCCGCGATTGGCCTATAAATTCGACATTTATGCCACGGCTCCCTTATACCGGGCCGATGTTTATGTGGATGCTAAAACGGGCCAGTTTATTTTTGAAAACAAACGCATCCACCATGCCAATGTGCCGGCAACCGGTACCAGCCTTTACAACGGAAATGTTTCATTCACAGCAGATAATTCCTCCGGGCCATACCGTTTGCGGCAAACGGCAGACGGCGGGGGCATCCAAACCTTCGATCTGAACAACGGCACCAACTACAACAACGCTGTGGACGTTACGAGCAGTTCCACCAATTTTACGTCCAATCCAACCGGGGTGCAGGCCCATTTTGGAGCGGAGAAAACATATAAATTTTATTTTCAGAACTACGGAAGAAATTCATACAACAACACGGGCGCCATTATCAAATCCTATGTAAGTTATTCCAGCAATTATGTAAACGCCTTTTGGGACGGAAGCCGAATGACCTATGGCGATGGCGACGGCACCAATTATGGCCCCTTGGTTTCGCTGGATATTTGCGGCCACGAAATAACCCACGGGGTTACTGAATATGCTGCCAACCTGGTTTACAGCTATCAATCCGGTGCGTTGAATGAATCCTTCTCCGACATCTTCGGGGAATCTATTGAAAAGTATGCCTCCGGAACCAACGATTGGTTGATGGGAGACGACATTGGTGCTGGCGGAAGCGGAGGTGCCTTGCGCTCCATGAGCAATCCAAACGCCTATGGCGATCCGGACACCTATCAAGGAACCTATTGGTATACCGGATCAGGCGATTCCGGAGGGGTGCATACCAACTCGGGCGTTCAAAACTTTTGGTTTTATGTTTTGAGCGTTGGTAAAAGCGGCACGAATGACAAAGGAAATAGCTATGATGTTTCCGGAATAGGAATGGATAAAGCTGCCGCCATAGCCTATAGAAACCTTACCGTTTATCTGAATGCAAATTCACAATACAGCGATGCCCGAAATGGTGCCATTCAAGCTGCAAGAGATTTATACGGCGCAGATAGCCCCGAGGAAATTGCAGCCACAAACGCCTGGTATGCCGTGGGTGTAGGCGCTCCCTATGGCGGCGGGGGCGGAGGCAGTAATTACTGTGCTTCACAAGGAAACAACGTGAATGATGAGTACATCAGCCGGGTTCAATTGAACACCATCAACAATGCCTCCGGTGCCCAACTTTATTCAGATTTTACCAATATTTCTACTTCTTTAAGTGAAGGTGCTACCTATACCATTACCGTTACTCCTACTTGGACGGGAACGACCTATAATGAAGGCTATGCCGTATGGATTGACTATAACGGCGATAAGGATTTTGCAGATGCCGGGGAATTGGTTTGGTCCAAGGCTGCTTCAAAAAATACTCCAAATAGCGGAACCTTTACGGTACCTTCGGGAACGGTGGGAGGCGAAACCCGAATGCGCGTTTCGATGAAATATAACGGAATTCCCACCTCTTGTGAAACCTTTAGTTATGGCGAAGTTGAGGATTACACCATCAACCTTGGCGGTGCTGGACCCGATACACAAGCCCCCACCGCCCCGTCAAACTTGGTAGCTTCAAACGTAGCGCAAACAACGCTTTCCTTGTCGTGGACTGCTTCCACCGATAATGTTGGCGTAACGGGTTATGATGTTTTCGAAGGCGCAACCAACCTTGGAAGCGTTACCGGAACCTCAGCAAACATTACTGGATTATCCCCTTCAACAGCCTATAGTTTTAAAGTTCGGGCGCACGACGCTGCGGGCAATAATTCCGGTTTCAGCAATACCGTTAATGTTACCACGCTTTCCAATTCGGTAACCTATTGTTCCTCCAAGGGGAATAACACAAACGACGAATTTATTGATAGGGTTCAACTCGGCAGCATCAATAATCTTTCCGGAAACAATGGTGGTTATGCCGATTTTACCAGTCTTTCCACCACGCTTGCCAAGGGAAGCAGCAATACCATAACCATCACTCCAAAATGGACCGGATCGGTTTATCGGGAAGCTTATAGGGTTTGGATCGACTATAATCAAGATGGTGATTTCAACGATTCCGGCGAGCAGGTTTATTCGCGGTCCAGAACAACGGCCTCTTCCATCTCCGGCAGTTTCACCGTGCCCACTTCAGCCCTTTCGGGAGCAACACGGATGCGGGTTTCTATGAAATACAACGCCAATCCAACACCGTGCGAAACATTTTCATACGGCGAAGTGGAGGACTATACCGTAATAATTAGTAATGGCGCGGGCCAAGGAATTGCTGGCGACACCGATTTCAGCACCGCCCAAATGTCCATTTTTCCAAACCCTGCTAAAAACAGTTTGAACATTTCGCTGCTTGAGGCAACCGGCAAGGACTATGTTTTATTGAATACCGTTGGCCAAATAGTTGGGAAAGGAGCCTTTGCTGAAAAGGTCGATATTTCTGCATTACAAAGTGGCATTTACGTCATTGAGGTCACTACGGAACACAACAAACTCAGAAAACGATTCGTAAAAGAATAATTTCCAAATCCTAAAAACAAAAAGGCCCGTTTCCATTGGAAGCGGGCCTTTTCTATTTATTCTATTTAAAAATGCTACAAAGGGTCGCCCACTTTAATATCGCATCGATGCCCCGGTTGGCCGTGTGGCGGATTTACCCCACCGCCCGAAATGGTGGGCGGGACCGGATTGGATTTATTCATAACAGGTGTATTGGCCGAATTTCCAGCACTGTTTAAAGGAGCTCCCACAGGAATTGCACAATCGTGCCCGGGTTGTCCGTGAGGCGGATTTACGGCCAAAGCCTCGCCACCCATACTACTGTTGCCGGATGACGGAACCGCAGGAACCACCTTTTGTAATGCCTGTTTTTTCTGTTCCAGGGTTGCTTCCTGAACGGTATTTGGTGTTTCAACCGCGGTTTCCTTTTCATTGCAGGAAATGAATAACGGAACCGAGGCAACAAGAATCGTTAAAATTGATTTTGGATTGAATCGTAAATTTTTCATGGACAACTAATTTAAATGGCCGATAAATCTACTAAAAATAAAGTTGAATTCCACATTGCCCAAAGGCCGCCGCAGGGTTAAACCGAAAGAATTTCGTCTGCCGCCAAAATTTCCTGATTGCGGAGCCTTAAAAAAATCTGTGCCACGGTAATTGTATCCTTTTCGCAATAGGTAATAATTCTGTCTATATCATTTTCTTCGTAAAAAACCTTTCGGACCTGGCTTCCGTCAATATCATCTTTTGGCGAAGGTATTCCCAGAACGTGGGCCATGAGTTTAAGGGAAGTAAAGGTTTTGTAATCGCCAAATTTCCAAAGTTCCAGCGTGTCCAAATGTGGCACTTCCCACGGCTTTTTTCCGAAGAGGTCCAGTTTAAAGGGAATTGCAATACCGTTAATTATCATTCTTCGGGCAATGTATGGAAAGTCGAATTCCTTGCCGTTGTGCGCGCAAAGCAAATGCTGTGGTTTGTTGAAATGCGTATTAAGCAACGATTTAAAATCCTTCAAAATCTTCACCTCATCGCCGTGAAAACTGGTTACGCGAAAATTCCGAATGTCACCTTTCAGCACAAAATAACCTACCGAAATGCACACGATTTTTCCAAATTCTGCCCAAATGCCGGCGCGATCGTAAAATTCTTCGGCAGAAATTTCATCCTTTCGTTGGTACTGGCTTTTTGCTTCCCAAAGCAATTTTGAGGCATCGTCCAATTCATGAAAATTTTCATGCTGCGGCACGGTTTCAATATCCAAAAACAGGATATGTTCCAAATTGATTCGCTTGATCATAATTTGAAAATTTCAATTGGGGGTCCATTAAAACTACGGAAAAATTATTGATTTTTGGCCAGCATGGCATAAGCTTCCCGAACATACACATAAAAATCGGCGCTAAACGGTTTTCCTATATTCCTTCCCCGTTGCTGTCCCAACCGAACGATAATCAAATCGTCTTGGGGAATTACAATCACATATTGCCCCAAGATACCGCGCATCGCAAAGATTTTCTTTCCCAAAAAATCACTGAGCCAAAACCCATAACCGTATTCCGGACTCTCCGCAAATCTGGGTTGAATTGATTTTGCCACAAATGCCGAATCCAAAATTTGCCGGCCGTTCCACTTTCCGAAATCCTTATACAGCTTTCCAAATCTTGCAAAATCGCGGGCGTTGCTGCCCAAACAGCAATAGGCCTTCACCAATCTGTTTTCTTTGTCGTCCACTTGCCAAATTGCCGGGTTTTCGGCGCCCATAGGTTGCCAAAAACTTTGTTCCAAATAATCGGCCAATTGTTTATTCGTAGCTTTTTGGAGCACCATCGCCAATAACTGGGTGTTTCCGCTTAAATATTTATACTCTTTCCCGGGCGTATCCACTACTTGTAATTTCAAAATGGTTTCGGCCAGATTGGAATCATAATAGGCTCGGGCGGTCATCCCAAACGGATTGGAATAGGATTCGTCCCAATCCAACCCCGAAGCCATCGAGGAAAGATCGCCCACCGTCATTCCACTCTCGGCATATTGCGGATAAAAATCGCCCACAGGCTGGTCTAAATTTTTTATAAACCCGTCGTCGATTGCCTTTCCCAATAATGCCGAGGTAATGCTCTTCGCCATAGAAAAGGAATTGGTCTGCGATTTTTTTCCAAAGCCATCGAAATATTTTTCAAACCAAATACTGTCATTTTTGATAATCAAAAAAGCAATCGTTCCCAGCGTATCGTTCATTTCAGACAGGGCCTTGGTCGCTTCCACTTTATTGTAATTTTTATGGAGGGGCCACGGTTGCGGATTTAAACTGGTGGCTATTTTTTCAGTTTCAAAATATTTAAAATCGTCGATATAGGCCGTGGTGTGCCCGTGAAGATACACTACCCAAACGCCCTTTAAAATGTAGCCATAGCCCGTTATGTAAAGTCCAATAACAACGGCGGAGAGCGAAATGACCAACCACTTTAGAAATTTTTTGAATTGTTTCATTTAGAACAAGGATTGTTGTGGCGTTGGACTTTCAAACTCCAACAGCCACTTTTTGCGGTGCAAGCCGCCGGCATAGCCTGTGAGGGAACCGTCGCTGCCAATAACCCGGTGGCAGGGAATTATTATTGAAATAGGGTTTTTGCCATTTGCCGAAGCCGCAGCACGGATTACTTTGGGATCGCCCAGTTGGTTGGCCATTTGTTGATAGGTGGCCGTTTTACCAAAGGGAATTTTCTCCAATAGTTTCCAGACTTTTTTTTGGAAAGGCGTCCCTTCCGGGGAAAGTTTTAAGTTGAAAACAACTCGTTTCCCTTCAAAATATTCTTGGATCTGTAGTACGGCCTGCCGCAATTCCGGTGGAAATTCTTCAGAAACCGATGTATATGCCTCCTCCATAAAAAGCACCGAACACAAACCTTCGGCATCGGCTTTTAGTTCCAAGACGCCTATGGGCGTGTTCATATATGTTGTTTTCATGGTTCGGGATCTGTTTCGGTTTCCAAATTCTCATCCAATTGGATGCCCATTCTTTTTGCGCGGCGTTTCCAGTTTTTTCTGGCCTGCAATTGCATATCCTCTATACTATCGCTTTCATCCATAATTTCGAGTCCCAATAAGGTTTCGATAATGTCCTCCATAGTTACAACCCCAATGGTGTTTCCAAAATCGTCCACCACTTGGGCAATGTGCACGCGTTGTTTTATAAAAATTTCAAACAGCTCCGGAATGGGCTTTTCGGCAGCGACCACAAAAATATCGCGGCGCAGATCGCTCAACAGCTTATCCCCGCGGTCTTCCACTATTTCTTCCAAAATATCGTCCCGCAAAACAAACCCGGTAATGTTGTGGGTTTTGTCCTTGTACACCGGAATCCGCGAAAAGCGCAGGCTTTTGTGCTTCTCGTGAAATTCTTCAAGACTAAGGGTTTCGTCTTCAGAGGTAACAACGGTGAAGGGCGTCATCACATCTTTGGCCTGCACGCTTTTAAAAACCAGCAGATTCTTGATTACGGTAGTTTCGCTTTCCTCAAAAACACCTTCTTCTTCGGCGGCATCGGTTATGGCAATAAACTCCTCACGGCTCATGGTGCTAACGTGTGCCGATTTTCCTACCATTCGCGTAATTAGCATTAACAGCCACAAGATTCCGGTATATTTTAATGGAAGAATTATCACATTTAAGAAGAGGGCCGTAAAGGAACCCATTTTTTTCCAATAAGTAGCCCCAATGGTTTTGGGAATGATTTCGGAAACGACCAAAATCAACATAGTCATAATGGCGGAAACGATGCCAACCAAATTAATGCCCAAAACTTCTACTTTATAGGGTAGTTTTTCCGCTTCAACTCCTACCAAAATCGCTCCCACCGTGTGGGCAATGGTGTTTAGTGTTAAAATGGCAATCAGCGGTCTGTCTATATCCTTTTTATAATTGGCAAGGGTGGTAGCGTATTGTTTTCCTTCTTGGGTTTTTAAACGCAAATAAGTGGGAGTAAAGCTCAGCAAAGCAGCCTCGAGTATGGAACACAGAAAAGAAACGATAATGGAGAGCAGCGCATAAATAAGTAATAGGGTCATCTTTGGTTGGAAAAATTTTCATCTAAAATAAATATTTTAAAACCATTTTTCCGTAACACCTTGTTAATTAAAAAAAACCGCCTCTGCGGGCGGTTTATTGTTTCTGTTTTTTTATGAAGCTCTCAACAAGGGCCTCAGGGCATTTTCCCATTTTTTGGCATCTTGAAGACACACGAAAGGATCTTTGGAAAGTTCATTTTCGTCGTGTTC
The DNA here is from genome assembly GCA_048265145.1 of Aequorivita sp. GTDB lineage: Bacteria > Bacteroidota > Bacteroidia > Flavobacteriales > Flavobacteriaceae > Aequorivita. The sequence continues at coordinate 40,352 of JBLXCF010000003.1, read as the reverse complement.
GTTGTAAAATTGAATTTCCCGTTTTCCGGATTTTTCAATAATTTCAAGCCCCACCCAATCCAATGTTTTTTCGGTGTTTTTTACGGTTTTGGCCCGACATTCCTTCACTTGGTCCATATTTACTATTTTAAAGTCTGCCGTTGGGTTCTTCTTTGTGGTATAGACCAATTTTTTGGAAACCTCATCAACGCCTATTACGCAATTGCCGATAACATCAATATTTTTAATTGAAATGCCATTGGTGTGCGAAAGCTGTTTCACTGATTTTTTCACTTTGTTGTCTTTTCCGGAGGCGGCCATGATCAAATAGACCACGGGCACCAACATTAACAACGTAATAATTATGCCCACAAGGGTTGCACTTAATTCCATTTTTGAATAAATTTTTTAGATGAATAATTTTGAATACATAGGCGTTTGGAAAAACCAATTCCAACACCCTTAAAAAATCACCAAAAAATCACCAAAAAAAATGGAACGGAAACAAATAGCGGAAAATAAACTCCCGTTTGTCCTTTAAAAAATAAGAAGATGGATTTGCTGAAGAAACGCGAACAAACGAAAAATTTTGATTGGAATATAACGTTCCAAACAGGCCGAGGCCCAAATATTCATTTTGTGAAACCGTTTGCGAAACTTTGCCAATGGATAGTTCATTAAAAACAAACGGCTTTTGTTGCTCCTTTTGAAATTCGGTTAAAGCTAAACTTTCCTTCTTGCCTTGGAGCATTTCGGCGGCGAAAGCAGCATTCCCCATCGCCAGCAGCAGGGCGAGCGAAAACAAAAACGTAGCAATATGTTTTTCAGTGCGTTTCACGCCACAAATGTAGGCCAAAATTTGGTTGCCGAAATTAAATTTTCACTAATTAATAAACATAAGCGAGCGAGCTTCCAAACTTTTGATACACAACGAATTTTTAGGAAAGTAATTTGACCACATCCTTTGCAAAATAACTGGCGATCATTGATGCACCGGCGCGTTTAATGGCGGTTACCTGCTCCATAAGTACCGCATTGTGGTCCAGCCATCCTTTTTCGGCAGCGGCTTTCAACATGGCATATTCGCCGCTTACTTGATAAACCGCCACGGGAACATGTACTGCATCTTTTATTTCGCGGACGATGTCCAAATAACAAAGTCCGGGTTTTACCATTACAATATCTGCGCCCTCGTCAATATCCATCAGGGTTTCGCGGATGGCGTCCTCGCGGTTGCCGTAATCCATTTGGTAGGTTTTTTTGTCCTTCGGAATATCCTTCACATCCACCGGCGCAGAATCCAGGGCATCCCGGAAGGGGCCGTAAAACGCTGAGGCGTATTTGGCGCTGTAGGCCATAATCGCGGTATCGCAGAAACCTTCGTCTTCTAATAACGTTCTAATTTCAAAAATACGGCCGTCCATCATATCACTTGGAGCTACCACATCCGCTCCGGCAATGGCGTGGCTTAAGGACATTTCTGCCAATACAGCATTAGTATCGTCATTTAAAACTTTTCCTTCTGAAATTATTCCGTCGTGGCCATAAACCGAAAAAGGATCTAGGGCCACATCGGTCATTACTACCATTTCGGGCGTAGCGTTTTTTACAGTCTTAATGGCGCGCTGCATCAATCCGTCCGGGTTTAGAGCTTCCTTTCCGCTATTGTCCTTCAGTTTATCGTCAACTTTCACAAAAAGCAAAACCGACTTCAACCCGAGGTTCCAAAGTTCTTTTACTTCTTTTTGCAGCTTGTCCAAACTCAATCGGTAATAGTTAGGCATGGAGGCAATTTCTTCTTTTACACCTTTTCCTTCCACCACAAAAAGTGGTACAATAAAATCATTGGGGCTTATAATGGTTTCGCGGACGAGGCTTCGCATACTTTCGTTGGTTCGCAGTCTTCGGTTTCTTCTTAGTGGGTACATAGCTATTTTTGATTTACGATTTACGATTATTCATTCGTATATCTAAAATTAATTAATCCAATCTTTCGGCTTTCTTAAAACTTCAACAAGCTTTTCTTCCTGGCTTCCCTTCTCGGGATGAAAATCATAGCGCCACTGAACGTGGGGCGGTAAGCTCATCAAAATACTTTCGATACGGCCGTTGGTTTTTAGGCCGAAGAGCGTTCCTTTATCTTGTACGAGGTTAAATTCAACATATCTTCCGCGACGTATTTCCTGCCAAGTCCGGTTTGCTTCGGAATAGGGAAGGTTTTTTCTGTTTTCAACAATGGGGAGGTAGCATTCCAAAAAGCTATTGCCTACTTCGGTTACAAAATTATACCAATCCTGCATTTTCATCGTGTCCGTTTCTTTTAAATAATCAAAGAAAAGACCGCCAACCCCTCTCGCTTCATCCCGATGCGCGTTCCAAAAATACTCGTCGCAGCGCTTTTTATAAGTTTCATAAAAATCCGGATTATGCCTATCGCAAGCAGTTTTGCATACTTGATGAAAATGTTTGGCATCTTCTTCAAACAAATAGTAGGGCGTTAAATCCTGTCCGCCGCCAAACCAACTGTCCACGATTTTACCTTCGGAATCGTACATTTCAAAATAACGCCAATTGGCATGAACCGTTGGCACCATCGGACTTTTTGGGTGAAGCACCAAACTTAGGCCGCACGCAAAGAAATCGGCATCTTTTACGCCGAAATATTGCTGCATACTCTCCGGAAGTTTTCCATGAACTTCACTTATGTTTACACCCCCTTTTTCGAAAATGTCGCCGTTTTCAATCACTCGGGTATGCCCGCCGCCGCCTTCCGCACGTGTCCATTTGTCCTCCTTGAATTTTGCTTTTCCGTCGATTTCCTCCAAAGCGGAAGTGATTTCATGCTGCAAATTCTTTATATATGCTACAAATTTTTCTTTCATCATATCTTTTTCTGAAGTGATTTTGCCTTTTCCAAAACCTTTAACGTCTCCGTGCTCGCCGCCGTCACCGAAAGTGGCAAAACAAGAATAATCCCAATCACCGGAATCAACAGCATCAGCATAAAAACCATGCCGTTACCGATGGCCAAACCGCGGTTTCTTTTAACAAACTCGATACTTTCGGAATATTTATAATGCCTTTCCAGTGTATAATCCATATTTCCGAAACCCGCATAGTAACTCTGCACCATAAACAAAAGTACCGAAGAAATTATTCCCACCACAGGTATAAACCCTATCAAAATTATGGGGATTGTGAGCAATAACTCCATCAGTAAATTCCGAACGTTTATTCGGACGCCACGCCAAAGCTGCTGCGCGTTTGAAGTATTTCTATGGGAATGGTTTTCGCCATAAAAATGCTTTTCAATTTTTTCCGAAACCGGACTCATAAAGGGTGCGCTCAATGCCATCACAATATGCCGATACAGAATAATTCCCAAAGCAATGATTATAAGCGCTCCAATAAAATCACTGATGGTCCGGAATGTTTCGGCGCCCCATTCCCAAAACCAGATTTTTGAAATAAAGGCTCCCAGATTATCGCTCCAGCCCCAAGCGGAAAAGCCAATTAAAACAGCGGTCAAAAAACTAATGGCCATCGGGATGCCGAAGTACTTCCAAAGTCCAAGTCTGCCTATTAGCTTGAAAGTGCCTGCGTATGCCTGTATGCCTTTTAGAATGTTTTTGACCATTTTCCTAAATCCAAACCTCACAGGTTTTTGAAACCTGTGAGGTTTCTTTCAATCGATATAAACTAAATTGTCTTCAATATTTTTAGCTTCTTCAACCATTACAATCTTTACCGCTTCCGAAGCTTTTTGTTTTAAAAATGAAACAGTTTCCGCTTCGTTTTTATCTTTTAGCTGCTCAAAATACCGAAGTCCCATTCTGTTGTTATGCAAATCCATAGCGCGTTCCAACGTTTTGTTTGGCGAAAAATCCTCGTGCCAATCGGTAAACTGCTTTGCCCAGGCTTTTGCCTTTTGTTCGTTGTTTTGCCATTTTAGGCACTTTTTGGTTATCAAAATTACCCAAAGCGCATGCCGGAATGCATTTGCCGGATTTCCCAAATGATGCTTGCTGCCATACTCCCGTTCCGCAATTGCCATACATTTCTTGGTGGCGAAAATGGTGGGAATTGTGTACAACGGATTTCTAAGAAAAAGTCCAAGCAACCCCAAGAGTTGCCCGAAATTTAGATTTTTTAGAATCCGCCAAAGCATCTATTCCTGTTTGTATTCCTTCACCGCTTCAATAAAAGCGCCTGCATTTTCCAGGGGAATGTTTGGTAAAATTCCGTGGCCCAAATTCACGATATAACGGTCTTTCCCGAATTCATCAATCATCTGTTTTACCATCTTTTTAATTTCTGAAGGCGGACTGAAAAGCCGCGTTGGGTCAAAATTTCCTTGCAAAGTAATTTTTCCACCTGTTAAATAACGTGCGTTTTTAGGCGAACAAGTCCAATCCACACCCAAAGCCGATGCACCGCTTTTCGCCATCGTATCCAATGCAAACCAGCAACCTTTCCCAAAGGCGATAACGGGCGTTTCATCTTTTAGCGCATCGATTATTTGCTGCATATATTGCCAGCTGAATTCCTGATAATCGGTGGGCGAAAGCATGCCGCCCCAACTGTCAAAAACCTGCACGGCATTTACGCCGGCTTTTACCTTTTCCTTTAAATATAGAATGGTGGTATCGGTAATTTTTTGAAGCAGTTCGTGGGCCAATACGGGTTGGGTAAAGCAGAATTCCTTCGCCTTATCAAAGTTTTTGGAACCTTGCCCCTGCACGCAATAACAAAGAATGGTCCACGGACTCCCCGCAAAACCAATCAAAGGAACTTCGTTGTTCAGTTTTTCTTTCGTCATCTTTATGGCTTCCATTACGTAGCCCAGTGTTTCGTTGATGTCTGGCACAATCACCCGTTCCAAATCTTTTGCGGAGCGGATTGGGTCTGGCACCCACGGGCCAAGGCCGGGTTTCATCTCTACGTGGATGTTCATCGCCTGCGGAATTACCAAAATATCGCTGAACAAAATAGCCGCGTCCATGCCGTATCTGCGGATGGGCTGCACGGTAATCTCACTGGCAAGTTCCGGGGTTTGGCAGCGCGTGAAAAAATCGTATTTCTGCTTAATTTCCTGAAATTCGGGCAGGTATCTTCCGGCTTGGCGCATCATCCAAACGGGTGGGCGCTCCACGGTTTCGCCGCGGAGGGCTTTTAAGAATAAATCGTTCTTTATCATAAGCTTTAGTTCAAACCTAACAGGTTTTTAAAACCTGTTAGGTTTATAATTTCTATGTTTTTAATTTTTTGACTGTCTTGGCAATCACGCTTTCAACGGTTGTGGCGTTTGCAATTACCACGTTTTCGGTGTGTTTTTTTGCTTCGGAAGCAGTTGTTGTGCCTATGCAAACCACTTTACTTTTGTTGATTTTATTTTCGGTAACAAAACTTCGCACCCCGCTGGGGCTGAAAAACAAAATCGCATCAAAATTTCTTTCAAATTTCTTCGGATTTAAGGTTGTTTTGTACACTTCTGTTTCTTCAAAAGCGATAGTATTTTCCTTCAATTTCGAGGGAATTTCATCGCTTCGGATGTTTCCGCAGAGAAAGTGAAAGGAATCATTTTTATAGTTTTCAACTAAATACGAAGCCAATTCGGAAGCATATTCGGTCATTTTGACTACTTTGAAGCCGTTTTCTTCCAAGAGCGATTTCGTTTTTTCCCCTACGCAAAAACATTGCTGAATCTTGAATTTTGAATTCAAAATGGACCGAACCGCATTCTGGCTGGTGACAATGGCATTGTTTACTTCCGACGGAATTTTAAAAGGAACCCATTCGATTTTTATGGCATCGTATTGCACCAAACTTATGCCCGCCTGCAGCAACAATGACCGTTGATTTTCCTTTAATATTTTAGTCGATAAAACCGTGGCCATGGTTCTTTAAATATTTCTTTATATCAGCATCCTTTCCAAAAACAGCGAGGATATCGCCGCTCTGGAAAACCATATCAGGTTTTGGCAATCCAACAACTTCGCGTTTTTCCACGGCGCGACCCAGGAGGTTGGTATGCTGTTTTTTTCGGATAATGGTTATTATATTCAAATTGAAATTCTTTCGGAATTCCGATTGCTGAATGGTTTGCCCAACCAGGGCCTTGCTTACCTCTACTTCGGAAACCAAATATTCATCGTCAATTTCAAAATTGTCTATACTGCCCTTTAGGTTCACCTTTTTAGTAAAACGCTCTGCATATTCCTGCTCCGGATGGATTATTTGGTCCACGCCCATTGCTTCCAAAATAGTATCCTCCAAGGCCGAGGCGGAGCGCGAAATAATTTTGGCTTTGGTCAATTTCTTGACTATGGCCGTGCTCATTATTCCGGCGCCGTTCCGCTGCCCAATGGCAATAATGGCCAAGTCGGCATTGTTCAATGGCAGCGAGTTATAGGCATTTTCGTTGGTGGCATCTATGGCGACGGCGTGGGCCACTTTGTTTTTTACCTGTTCAATTTTTTCAAGATCTTGATCTGCCACGATCACCTCGTTGCCAGTATTTGAAAGGTGGATGGCCAACGACATCCCAAAATTTCCAAGGCCAATAACTACTATCTTCATAGGCTTCTAATTTATATTTCGCTTCCTTAGTTGATTAAAATATTCTCTTCGGGATATGTATAATCTGTTTTTCCGACGGTTTTCAAAAGGCCGATCATCAAATTCAGCAGCCCGATTCTTCCAAAGAACATTAAAAAGATAATTACATATTTACTGTATTCAGAGAGTTGCGAAGTAATTCCCAGCGAAAGGCCCACCGTGGAAAAGGCCGAAAACACTTCAAAGGCTATTTGGATCAGCGAGAATTCGGGGTTAAAAATCAGCAACAGCAAAACGCCCGTGCCAATGCACGCCAACGAAATCGAAATGATGGCAAAGGCGCGATGAACGGCTTCTACGGCAATGCGACGGGTACCGATTTCAATGTATTTTTTATCGCGGGCAATGGCGAAAATATTGAGCGTCGCCAAAGCAAAAGTAGTGGTTTTAATACCGCCCCCGGTGGAAGCCGGCGAGGCCCCGACCCACATCAAAAAAATCATAAACAAGATTCCCGGAATGGTGAAATTGGACATGTCAATGGTGTTAAAACCAGCTGTTCGGGAGGTAACCGAGGAAAACATTGCGGTGGTAAATTTTCCGAAAAAGGTTTGGTGGGCGGCCAAATTGGTTTGCTGTTCCGAAAAAAGAAAGAACAGGGTGCCACTGGCAATCAAAATAATAGTGGTATATACCACAATTTTCGTGTTCAGATTGATAACCCTTGAAATGAAAACTCGTTCGTTCTTGCGGAACAGGTTGGAAATGAATTTTCGGAAATACTGAATGATATTGTAGGCAATGTGATAGCCCAATCCTCCGAAAACAATAAGTCCCATAACCACCCACTGCAAATAGTAGTTAAACCGCAGCCCGCTGTCATACAAATTGTCAGATGCCAAGGAAAAACCTGCGTTGCAATAGGCCGATATAGCGTGGAAAACCGCAAAAAATCCGCGGCTTTTGAAGGAATCAATATGGGCCAGGGAATGGTAGATAAAAAACGCACCGATGGCCTCCAAAATCAACGAAAACACCACAATTTGCATTACGGTTCGCATTACACTGTTCAATTTTTCGTGCCCTAGTATATCCTTCATATAAAGACTTTCCTTGAATGACGCACCGCTTTTAAAAAAATAGGCGAAAAATGAAGTAAAAGTAAGCATCCCCAAACCGCCAATTTGGAACAGAACCATAATGATAGTTTGCCCAAAAGGGGTAAAATCCTTGGCCGTATCTACTACAATCAGACCGGTCACGGCCGTGGCGCTGGTGGCCGTAAACAGCGCATCCGTAAAGGTAATTCCGTGGGTTGTGGCGCTGGGCAGCAGCAACAAAAAGGTTCCGGCAAGGGCAATGATGGCAAAGCTCCCCACAAAAAGGATGGCGGGATTGAAATAGAGGCTGTAGATTATTCTTAGCAAAAAGGTAAGCCGGATGAAAAAATAGAAAAGAAGCCCATACTCAATAACGTACCGGGCATTGAAAAAGGTTTCCACCAGCGAGGTTTCGTAGTTGGCCAGAATCATTATTGCCTCCAGCACTATAAGTAAAACCAAGATAAGCAGACTTATCCTGCTGCTGCGCGAAACCTCTATGTCTTTTTTATAGGTTTGGTATTTATAAAAATTGAAAGCTATTAAAGCCAGCAAAAGGCAGGGGAGTACAATAAGTTTGTATTGCCTAAAATCGCTAAAATTTTCAAAACCGAAGTCAAAAATCAAAAATGCCAACAATCCAAGGTCCAGAAACCAAACCACAATATCTGTTGGGCTTGTTCTTTTCCAAAGACTCATTTCATTTCATTTTTTATGGATTGCATTAGCTCCGTGCCGCCATTTTGAAGAATAAATGTAGCGCATTCTTTTCCAAACCCTTTAAATTCGGTAGTTAAAACTTTCTTCTCAATTTCAATTTTGGTCTTTCCGTTCAATGAGAAAAGACAGCCTTTAAAGAGTAATTCATTTCCGAGAATTTCGGCATAGGCGCCAATCGGCGCGGTACAGCCGCCTTCCAGTATTCTCAGGAATTCCCGTTCCACGTGGGTGCAGATTTCGGAGTTCAGATGGTTCAATTTTGAGGTAGCTTCCCTACAAAATAGATCCTTTTCTAACGCCACGACCACCATTGCCCCTTGGGCCGGGGCGGGAAACATCCACTCCAGGGGCTCCCAAAAAGCCTCCCCAACCCCTCCGAAGAAGGGGCTTTTTATGTTCGCTTCGCTCACATATCCTAATCTCTGTAAACCTGCTTTCGCGAAAATGGCACCTTGCCAATTGTTGTCCTTTAGTTTTTGGAGTCTTGTATTCACATTTCCGCGCAGATCAACAACGGTATGGTGTGGGTATCTGTGCAGCCATTGTGCCTTTCGGCGCAAACTTCCTGTGGCGATGGTGCACGGTTTTTCAAAATTCATTTTCTTTTCCGTAACCAAAATATCTTCGGAGGAGGCACGCTCCAAAACGGCGGTCTGCACGATGCCTTTGGGCAATCGTGTGGGTACGTCCTTCATGCTGTGTACCGCAATATCCACCGTTCCGGTTATCATTGCAGCGTCCAGCGTTTTAGTGAAAATTCCGGTAATGCCCATTTCGTAAAGAGGTTTGTCCAGAATTAGATCGCCTTCAGATTTAACGGGCACCAATTGGGTGGTGTATCCTAAGGCTTCTAAGTGGACTTTTACGGTGTTGGCTTGCCAAAGTGCAAGTTCACTATCGCGGGTGCCAATGCGGATGGTTCTTTTCAAGGTTAGGCAGTTTCAAGTTGGAAGACCCGGCGGATCAATTCTATGCTGTCGGCCGTGCCGTCATCCCCTTTTAAGTGGTTGGCAAAATGGGTTGTTATTTTTTGAATTAGACGGTCTGCTATAATTTCTGCTTGTTCTTCGTTAAAGCCGTCAATTTTTTTGCGTTGGTAGTCAATTTCGCCGCTCTTTATTTCTGCCAGTTTGTTTTTAAGGGCTTTGATGGTTGGTGCAAATTTTCGGTTGTCCGCCCATTGGTTGAAATCTTTTTCAATTTCCGCGATTATCTTTTTGGCTAAGGGCAGTTGGGAGGCCCGCTGTTCCAGCGTTTGGTCGGTTACCGCCGCCAGCTGGTCCATATGGACAAGGGTGACATATTTATTCTCCAAAACGTCTTCCGAAACATTCTTGGGAATGGAGAGGTCCAAAATTAAGAGGGGACGTTTCAAATATAAAAGTTCTTTGGAAATGGTAGGCTTTTGTGCGCCGGTAGCCACAATGAGCACATCGGCCCGGGCTATTTCGCTTTGTATATCGGCATAATCCTTAACGACCAAATTGAATTTGCCGGCCACTCTTTCGGCCTTTTCCTTGGTGCGGTTGATTAGCGTTATGTGATCGTTTTTGGTGTGCTTAATTAAATTTTCGCAGGTATTTCTGCCAATCTTCCCAGTTCCAAAAAGCAGGATGTTTTTCTGGGAAATATACGGCACGCGCGCCAAAATATACTGAACCGCGGCAAAGCTAACAGAAGTAGCCCCGGAAGAAATTCCCGTTTCATTCTTGATCCTTTTGCTGGCTTGTATAACCGCATTTGCGAGCCGTTCCATAAAAGGATTTATAACATCGAGTTTCTTGGATTCCCGAAAGGCATTGCGGAGCTGGCTAATAATTTCAAAATCCCCCAAAATTTGGCTGTCCAGTCCTGTTCCAACCTTGAATAGATGTGAAATCGCATCGCGGTTTTTGTAGATATAGGCTACTTTTTCAAATTCCTCCACCGTTCCCTTAGTGTGTTCGCAGAGCAATTTTATCAATTGGTAGGGATGCTGTGCAAACCCGTATAATTCCGTTCTGTTGCAGGTGGAAATAACGGTTAGGGAAGCAATACCGGTGGTCTTGGCCTGGAGCAATAGATTTTTCTTCGCATTTGCATCGAGGCTAAAATGGCCGCGAATTTCGGCGTCCGCCTTTTTATAGTTCAGACCGATGACGTAAAAATTGCCCTCTAATGACGCTCCGGAATATATTTTTAGGTTTTCCATATAAAAACAGGAGCAAATGTAAGACCCTTGTTTTTGAAAAAACAACGCCAGCGGTATCTTTTATGTCGATAGGGGGAAAATTTCAACCAAAAGTGATTTTTATCATATTTTAAAGCCCTAAATTCGCGGTGTTCCGAAAAAATATCGGATTTTTAATTTAGAATTATTCTAAATAAATAACTCTAAAATACTTTATGGATAATCCAAAAAATGTCGCTCAAGGTTTTTATGAGGAGATTTCCGTTGCTCCGGGTTTTTTCATTTTAAAATTCAACAATGAAACGGATGAAAACCAAACCTTTAAGAGGGAAGTGAGCTCCAATTTTATACAGTTCCATTTCTGTATAAAGGGCGGGGCCTCCTTCGTTTTTAATGAAGGAAATTATGGCCTGCCCTTACCGGAAGAAAATTCGCTGCTGCTTTATAACCCCCAGCGCGACTTGCCCATTCATTTGGTGCTCAATAAACACTCGTGGATGCTTTCGCTATTGCTTCCCATAACCAAATTCCACAGTCTTTTTACGGCAGAGGCCAACTATATACCCTTTTTGAGCGCCGAAAACAAGGACAGAAAATATTATAAGGATGCGCATATTTCGCCTTCAATGGCCATTGTGCTGAGCCAAATGATGAACTACAACTTGCATCCTACCCTAAAACCGCTCTATTTTAAGGGCAAGGCGTATGAACTTATGAGCCTTTATTTTAACCGCCCGGCCGACGCCGATGTAGAACAATGCCCCTTTTTGGCAGACGAGGAAAATATTTCTAAAATAAAAAAAGCCAAACAGATTATAGTTTCCCGAATGTCGGAGCCGCCCACGTTGCAAGCGCTGGCAGATGAAATCAATTTGCCAATAAACAGACTAAAAGAAGGTTTTAAGCAAATTTATGGCGATTCTGTATTTAGCTTTCTGTTCCACTATAAAATGGAAGTGGCGCGGCAACTTTTGGCCACGGGCAGCCACAACGTGAATGAGGTGGGGCTAAAAGTGGGCTACAGCACCGCAAGCCATTTTATCGCGGCATTCAAAAAGAAATTTGGCACTACGCCGAAGAAGTTTTTGATGGGACTGAATTCATAAAGTATTGATATAGCTTCATTGTTTTTAAATAACCAGCCACCTTAATTTTGATTTTTAAAAGAGTAATTTTGCCCAAAATTTTTTGCAGATATGAAAGGAGTTCTCCTTGTAAACCTTGGCTCACCCGACAGTACCGACCCCAAAGACGTAAAGAAATACCTCGACGAATTTTTAATGGATCCCCGCGTCATCGATGTGCCTTTTTGGCTGCGCTCCTTTATAGTTAGGGGAATTATTTTAAATACCCGCCCAAAAAAATCCGCGGAGGCCTATCAAAAAATTTGGTGGAAAGAAGGTTCGCCCCTGATCGTGATTTCTGAGCGACTTCAAAAAAAGATTCAAGAAAAAACAAGCGTTCCCATTGCTCTGGCAATGCGCTACGGCAGTATGACCCTGAAAAAAGGATTGCAGGAATTGGTGGACCAAGGGGTAAATGAAATTTTGACCATTCCGCTCTATCCGCAGTTTGCCATGGCCACCACGGAAACCATTGATGTAAAAATTGAGGAACTGAAAAACGAGTTTTTTCCGAAGTTAGAAATTACCTCGCTTCCCGCTTTTTACAACAAGCCCGAATATATTGAAGTGCTTTCCAGAAGCATCGCCGAAAGTTTGGAAGGCGTGGATTACGAACACCTGCTCTTTAGTTATCACGGCGTGCCCGAACGGCATATCTATAAACGCGATATAACCAAGAGCCACTGCAAGATAGACGGAAGTTGTTGCATAACGCCATCACCCGCGCACGAATTTTGCTACCGCCACCAGTGCTTAAAAGTTACTGCTTTGGTTGCAGAAAAATTGAATTTAAAGCCCGGAACCTTTTCCACCTCCTTTCAATCGCGATTGGGGTTTGACCCGTGGCTAAAACCCCCAACGGACCGCACCATTGAGCGATTGGGGCTTGAAGGGACCAAAAAAATGGCCATTGTAACCCCAGCCTTTGTGAGCGATTGTTTGGAAACGTTAGAGGAAATAGCAATGGAAGGCCAAGAAATATTTCACGAGGCCGGCGGCAAGGATTTTACCGTAATTCCGTGTTTGAACGACCGCGATGATTGGGCCGAAGTTTTGACCGGATGGATTGATCAATGGCGCATTGTGGATACGAAAACAGCGATAGCTTGATAATTTTTATTGTTTATTTCTATTATTTATTGCTCAAAAATTAAGTTTTAAAAATTGAAGAAAATAAAAAATAACAATAATTAATGTCCCAGAAAACAGCAGCACTCGGCACCGAACCCATTGGAAGTTTATTGATTAAACAGGCCGTTCCCGCTTCCATAGGGATTTTGGTGATGTCGCTAAATATTTTGGTCGACACCATTTTTGTAGGCAACTGGATCGGTTCCATTGCCATTGCTGCAATAAACGTGGTTTTGCCGGTTTCCTTTTTTATTGCCGCACTTGGGATGGCAATCGGCATAGGCGGTTCATCAATCATCTCGCGGGCTTTGGGGGCCAACAACAAAGAACGCGCCCTGAAAACCTTTGGAAATCAAATTACGGTTACGTTATTGCTGACTACCGCAATGGTGGTTTTCGGTCTGGTTTTCATTAACGAAATTATTCCCGCTTTCGGCGGCAAGGGCGATATTTTTGAACCGGCAAAAATTTATTACAGAATCGTGCTTTACGGAGTGCCCCTGTTGGCGCTTTGTATGATGGGCAACAATGTGATCCGCGCCGAGGGAAAACCCAAATTCGCCATGGTCGCGATGATTATTCCTTCAGTAGGGAATTTGTTCCTGGATTATGTATTTATCAATTTGATGGATATGGGAATGGCGGGAGCTGCCTGGGCCACCACACTTTCGTATGCATTGTGTTTTGTATATGTGCTCTACTTTTTTCTCAGTGAAAAATCGGAACTCAAAATTAGTTTTTCTCATTTTGGACTGGATTTTTCAATTTTAAAGGAAATGTCTGCCCTTGGTTTCGTGACTCTTGCCAGACAGGCCGTGGTGAGCGTAACCTATCTATTAATGAACAATATTCTGTTCAATATGGGCGGCGAGGCGTCTGTTGCTGCCTATGGAATTATCGGGCGGATGCTGATGTTTGCCCTGTTTCCGGTGTTGGGCGTTACGCAAGGATTTTTGCCCATTGCAGGGTTTAATTACGGCGCACATAAATTTCAGCGGGTTCGCGAAAGCATCAACAAAGCTATTTTGTATGCAGGCGGTCTGGGCCTTCTTATTTTTATTTTAATTATGATTTTTCCCCAACAAATTGTTTCGGTATTTACAACAGATGCTGCCATACTTTCCGAAACCCCGCACTATATGCGATGGGTTTTTGCGGCTACGCCCATCATTGCAATACAATTAATTGGTTCGGCCTATTTTCAAGCAATTGGCAAAGCCGTTCCTGCATTGCTTTTAACATTAACGCGGCAGGGATTTTTCTTTATTCCACTTATTTTTATACTGCCACATTACTTCGGCGAACTTGGCGTGTGGATTTCCTTTCCGGCGGCCGATGTGCTTTCTACAATTGTTACTGGTTATTTTTTGAATCAGGAAATTCGGAAAACCCTCCGCAATTGAAAAGTTTTTTTTGTTATCTTTAAAAGACCAACTCTTTTTAATTATGAAAAAAACAGGACTCCTTTTCCTGGCTTTCATTTGCTTTCATATTGCAATTTCACAACCAGCCGGAGTATTGAATGAAACCTTCCGCTTGAAATCCTTATATAACGGAAATGAATATCTGACCCCCAATGGGGAAAGTCCAAACATTACCATTACTGATAACTCCGGAAACTATGCTGTTGAAGCCAATGGAATTTCAAATATATTTTCTGCTGCAGCAATTTTCAGTGGAAATTCCATTGCCTTTTCCAATCTGGGCATTTCACTAAATGATTGCACAGACACTGATTGCTATTACGAAGATTTATATTTTTATGAGGTCTTGACAAATTCAAATCTCGATCCCAAAACGCTCACGTATTATTATTCGGAAAATAATGGATTTAAATTTTTAAGGCTACGGGATGCAAATTACCACACGGCCTATTATAGCACCGAACCTGCGCCTGTAGCCAACCCAATGCTGTTTCAGACCTGGTATCTATTTATGCAGGAAGGAGATATGGGCGATCCTATTTTTTATAGCGGCCCCAATCCACCCCAACTAACCATAAACCCAGATTTTTCGTTTACCGGCATTGAAAGCTGTGCAACCATTAGCGGCGAATTTATTTTAGGAAATGGAGACATATATGCGTTTCTCTTGCAGCCCCGTAATTTTATGAATGACGAAAGCAATTGTGCGCCGGGACAAGCGGAATACGCCTTACACGAACTTCAAGGCAGCATGCTTCTGAATACCAGTGTTTATGAGGGAAATGACGGAAATGATTATCTTCAATGGGAATCCGCCCCCGGCTTTCTCTCCCACTTTACAAACGTGTTGCTCGCAACTCCTGAAAACAGCTTGGCCGATTTAAGGATTTATCCAAATCCCGCCCAAAACAAATTGATCCTTCAATCCACTACCAACAATTTCGATGCTGTTTCCATTTCAGATATCAATGGGAGAATCGTCAGGAATTCGGCAAACAAAAATTCAAATGACATAGATGTTTCAACCTTAAAATCGGGGATGTATTTTATAACTATTACTTCTTCCGAAGGGAACATTACGAAGAAATTCATCAAAAATTGATTTTCAATAAACAATCGGCAATTCCCATTTTTTGATTTATTAGGTATCTTTACGGCAAAGTTTTTAAAGAGCCAAGCCCTAAATGGAACAATATTACCCCTACATAAAATCCCTACACCTCATCTTTATCATCACTTGGTTTGCGGGGCTTTTTTATATTGTTCGCCTATTTGTTTATCAAATTGAAGCTTCGCAAAAACCCTCGCCCGACAAGGAAATTTTGGGCGAACAACTAAAGATCATGGCCTCCCGTCTTTGGAACATCATTACCTGGCCGAGTATGATTTTGGCCCTGATTTTCGGCTTTTGGTTGCTCTTTATGCGCACCTTCTTTTTGGCCGACGCATGGATGCAGGTAAAATTGGCCTTCGTGTTTGTACTGATATTATACCACTCAAAATGCCATCAAATTTTTAAACAACTGCAGCGCGGAACGGTGAAATTTACCTCAAACCAAATGCGGCTTTTTAACGAAATTCCCACCATTGTTCTCTTTGCCGTGGTTTTTTTGGTAATTCTTAAAGACGCCATCAATTGGATTTACGGTACCGTTGGCATTATCGTTTTCGCCCTTTTATTAATGATGGGCTATAAAATGTATAAACGGATTCGGGAAAAATAATTCAAAATTCTGAATTAAGAATTCTGAATTAAGATGGTTTAATTATTGCTATCTTTCTTCATCAAAAAAGGTACATGTACTTTTACAAAAAATCGCTCCGCACCCGAATTTTCCTTTCCATGCTGCTATTGGTCGTGGGAGCTTCCGTGCTCATTGCGCTTGTTACGGTCTACCAATACAAACAAGAGGCACAGGATTACCATCGCGACAGGCTTTTGCGAAAGGAAGCGGCCATCCGCGAGAACATCAATTATATTTTAAAGACCACCACCTATCCCGTGGAAACGGAGCAGATTCCGTTGATTTTTAAGGATAAGATTTATGAAATAAAAGACATCCACAGTCTCGAAATATTTTTGTACGATCTTGATGGCAAACTTTTAAAATCCTCCAAACCTTCCTTTTTCAAGGATACCGTTTCGCCGAAAATGCCAGAATATGCCTTGCACAAACTTCAAAATTCACCCACCAAAAGCTATATAAAGGAATTTGAGGAAGGCGGCCAAAAATACCAGTCGTCCTATACCTATATTACGGACAATTATTTTAAACCGCTTGCTATTTTAAATTTGCCCTATATTGAAGACGACGGTTTTATCACGAAACAGCTCACCGAATATCTCTATCGATTGGGGATTGCCTATTTTTTTATGTTGGTGGCGGCCATTACCATTTCCTATTTTCTCTCCAAATACATTACCCGCTCCTTAAAGGAAATAAGCGAAAAACTCAGCGAAACCCGCTTCGACACCCGCAACCAGAAAATAATGGTCAGCGACACTCCGCAAGAAATTTCACTATTGGTAAATTCCTATAACGGAATGATCGATGAACTGGAGATCAGCGCCGCACAGCTCGCCGCCAGCGAACGCGAAACCGCTTGGCGCGAAATGGCAAAACAGGTGGCCCACGAAATCAAGAATCCGTTAACGCCCATGAGATTGACCGTGCAGAGTTTTCAGCGAAAATTTGACTGCAACGACCCCGATGTGGACCAAAAAGTGGCGGAATATACCAACACCCTTCTGCAACAGATTGATACCTTGAGCTCCATTGCTTCGGCCTTTTCAACTTATGCAAAAATGCCCGCGCAGCAGGACGAAACCTTGAACGTTGTAAAAATCAGCAAACTTGCTCTCGATATTTTTAATGAAGATTATATCTATTTCTTTTCTGATGAAGAAGAGGTGCGCGCACGATTTGACAGAACACAACTGATACGCGTAGTAACCAATTTGGTCAAAAACAGCATCCAATCCATTGAACAGAAAAATCCCGCAGAACCTCGAATTGAAGTAATTGTTGAAACCGACCATACTTTTGTGAATATTATGGTGACGGATAACGGTATTGGCGTTCCCGAGGAAAACAAAAACTGTATATTCGAACCTCAATTTACCACCAAAAGCAGCGGCATGGGCCTTGGTTTGGGAATGGTAAAAAACATTGTTGAAACCTATGGCGGAACGATAACGCTTGATTCTTCCGAAGAAAAAACCATTTTTAAAGTTTCCTTTCCGGCAATGCTCTAAGCTTTTTAGTAGCTTTGCAATTATTGGGTTTAAAGCTTAAAGTCGAAAGTCAAAAGCTTTAAATTTTAATTCTTGAACTTTAATCTTAAGAAAATGAGCTACCAAAATATACTATCCGAAACCAAAAACGGCATCACAACAATCACAATCAACCGCCCTTCAAAATTGAACGCGTTGAACCGGGAAACAATCCAGGAACTGCACGATGCGCTCACAGAAGCCGAGGATTCCGCAAAAACAAAAGTGGTGATCCTTACTGGAAGCGGCGAAAAAGCCTTTGTAGCCGGCGCCGATATTAGTGAATTTGCAGACTTCTCGGTGGAAGAAGGAGGAAAATTGGCGGCCAAAGGACAGGAATTGCTCTTCGATTTTGTGGCCAATTTTTCAAAACCAGTGATTGCGGCCGTGAATGGTTTTGCTCTCGGCGGCGGACTGGAACTGGCCATGGCGGCACATTTCCGGATTGCTTCGGAAAACGCAAAAATGGGCTTGCCCGAAGTTTCATTGGGCGTAATTCCGGGCTACGGCGGTACACAGCGTTTGCCACAATTGGTTGGTAAAGGCCGCGCAATGGAAATGATCATGACCGCAGGGATGGTAGACGCCAACCAGGCCCTGCAATACGGTTTGGTAAATCACGTAACCACCCCCGAAGAACTGCTTGAATTTACCGAAAAGATAGCCGGAAAGATTATGAAAAACTCTACCGTTGCCATCGCTTCCGCCATCCGCGCAATCAATGCAAATTATGAGGATGGCGAAAATGGTTTTGAAGTGGAGATTGAGGAATTTGGAAACTGCTTCGGCACTGCCGATTTTAAGGAAGGCACGCAAGCATTTCTTCAGAAAAGGAAAGCCGAATTTCCGGGTAAGTAATCCTTTTCATTGTTGAAAAACTGTCATTTTTAAAATGACAAAATGACACTTAAATGATATGAATTCTTAAAAATAATTCCAGATTTCTGAAAGAAATTTTAAAATAGACTCCCTCCTATTAAGGTTTGCGTTCTGGCATTGCATTTGTTCCACGGTAGATAAAATTATTGTTTAACTTAAATCTTGATTATTATGAACGCTTTAATGACTGTTCCTAAAAATGGAGGTTTGACACGAACAACCAATAGTGCTACCCACCTCCCAACCTGGTCTTCGCTGTTTGATGATTTCTTTAACAGGGACTTGACCAGCGTATTCTCCCAAAATTTTAATACAGGTATAAGCCTTCCAAAAGTAAACATCAAGGAAACCGCAGATGCCTACTTTGTGGAAATGGCGGTACCAGGCCTGAAAAAATCCGATTTCCAAATAGATTTGGAGAATCAACTGCTTTCCATCTCTACCGAAGTGGAAGAAAAAAGCGAGGAAAAAGAAGAAAACTACACCCGTAGGGAATTTGGGTATTCTTCCTTCAAACGAAGCTTCACCCTTCCCGAAACCGTAGATGAGGAAAAGATAAAGGCCAATTATAAGGAGGGTATTTTGAGCATCCATCTTCCAAAGAAAGAAGAGGCTAAACAAAAGCCCCCAAGAAATATTAAAATCTCCTAAACAGCTTAATTGGCTAAAGAAATTCGGGGCTCGTTTGGGCCCCTTTTTTTAGTACTCCATTGTAGAGCAGAATCTTTTTAATGTGTAACCCTTAAAAACGGCGATTATGAGTAGTAGAAAATTCAAGCCCGGAGATTGGGTAAAAATCAAGGGCAAGGACGATTCCCCACGAATGGAAATACTGAAATATATTCCAAATGAGTATCCCTTAACGGGAATAACCAACAATGACAGCGTGGTAGCCTGTGTTTACTACAAAAATGGTGAGCGGTTTACAAGACACATACATCAAAACCGGCTCTTAAAGCTACTCCGCACAGGAGGAATTTATAGTACATAGTTAATTCCTAGATGGATATATTCCATTTTTAATAGGATTTTTTCCAAACTTAATTTAACTTTGAGGATTAAGTTTCTTCAAAGTTTTTTTTATGCCTGAAAATTTCCTGAAAGGCCGTGGCGCCCAGAAAAATGTGCACAACCGTTTTTTCGAAAACAGCCACGAGGTGTTGGATGATTTTTTGAATTTCTGTGAAGCGGAAGGTGAAGAAGCAGATAAAAATAAGACAAATTACATTGAGGTTTTTCCAAAAACATTTGTAAACAAAGTTGATAGCCCGGACGTGGGGATGGGTTTTTCGGCAAATCCGTACCAAGGTTGCGAACACGGTTGTGTGTATTGCTATGCCCGCAACAGCCATGAATATTGGGGTTATGGCGCCGGCCTCGATTTTGAGCGAAACATTCTTTTCAAAAAAAATGCGCCGCAGCTTTTGGAAGAAAAAATAACTTCAAAGAATTGGCAGGGAAACACCATTGTTTTCTCCGGAAATACGGATTGCTACCAACCGCTGGAACGCAAGTTGGAGATTACCCGAAAATGTTTGGAAGTAATGCTGAAATGGAAGCACCCAACGGGCATTATTACCAAAAATTCACTGATACTTCGCGATCTCGATATTTTGAGGGAAATGGCAAAGCTGAATATTATTTCGGCAAACATTTCCATTACCTCCCTTTCCGAAGACACACGGCGTTTGCTGGAACCGCGGACTGCGAGCATCAAACAACGGCTGAAAACCGTGGAAACACTCTCGGAAAACGGAATTCCCGTTCGGGTAATGATGGCGCCAATAATTCCTTCCTTGAACAGCCACGAAATACTTCCGCTGGTAAAAAAAGTAGCGGAACTTGGCGCAGTGGACGTGGCCTACACCATCGTCCGCTTGAATGGGCAAATTGCTGAAATTTTTAAGGATTGGGCATACAAAACTATACCAGATAAAGCGGAACGCATTTTAAACCAAATTGCGGAATGCCACGGCGGGAAACTCAACGACAGCAACTGGGGCCGGCGGATGAAGGGCGAGGGCACCATTAGCGAGCAAGTGAGGGACACTATGGCAATCGCAAAAAAGAAGTATTTGAAAAACACGGAATTGGAACCGTTGGACATTTCGCATTTTCTGCAACTTAAAAATCCCCAGCTAAAATTGTTTTAAAATTTTCTTTGCGCACTCTTCGACTCTGCGGTGGAATTTAACGCAGAGTCGCAGAGGGCGCAAAGTTTATTTTTCACCGTTCCATTCCGCATAAAACTGTTCCAGAAATTTTTCCATAAAAACATGCCTTTCCTCGGCAATTCTCCGTCCGGTTTCGGTATTCATCCGGTTTTTTAAAAGGAGGAGTTTTTCGTAAAAATGATTGACTGTCGGAGCATCGGATGCTTTGTATTCCGAAGGCGTCATCTTTAGATTCGGCTTAATTTCCGGATCGTAAAGCTTTCGGTTTTTAAAACCTCCATAATTGAAAGTACGTGCAATTCCAATAGCTCCCAGCGCGTCCAGTCTATCGGCGTCCTGTACGACTTCCAATTCTTTTGAGGTGAATTTTTGGGCTTGGTTTCCGCCTTTAAAAGAAACGTTTTCAATAATTTTCACGATATGATCGATTGTTTCTTCGGAAAAGTTTTCTGATTTTAGAAACTGTCTCGCTTTTTTTGGACCAACGGTTTCATCGCCGCCGTGGAATTTTGAATCGGCAATATCGTGAAGCAATGCGGCGAGCGAAACGATGGTTCTGTCAACTTTTTCACTTTCGGAAATGAGCAGTGCGTTTTTATAGACCCGTTCAATATGGAACCAATCGTGGCCGCCTTCGGCGTTTTTCAATTCGTTTTTTACAAAATTGATCGTTTTCTGAATAATTTCTTCCGAAGAAAATGAAACCATTACTTGTGGATTTTTGAAGTGATTATCGCTTCCACTTTGTCAATCAACGCCTCAACATCGTAGCCTTCAATCTTAATGGCGGGATGCGCGGTCATTTCAAGTTTTACGCCCATTTGTATCGGGAACAGCCCCCACCGCTGCAATTTCCATGAGTTATTGAATGTTACGGGAATAACATATCCTTCAGGTATTTTCTTAAAGAGCGTTTGCAAACCGGTTCTTTTAAAGGGTTTTGGAATACCGGTTTTGCTGCGTGTTCCTTCGGGAAAGATTACACCACTTCGGTTGAATTTCTGAAGGTATTTTGAAAACTTCACCATTTCAACAATAGCCTGCCGCGGGTTTTTTCGGTCTATCAAAATACTGCCCCCGTGCCGCAGGTTATAGGAAATAGAGGGAATACCTTTGCCCAATTCCACTTTGGAAATGAATTTTGGGTGATACTTCCGCAAGTACCAAACAATTGGTGAAATATCCCACATACTTTGGTGGTTGGAAACTATTATGATAGGCACCTTGTTCGGAAGGCTAGTATTGATGTCAATATGGAATGTGGTTCCCAAAACATTCAAACAGCGCAGCAGGGTCCAGTTTAGGTAATCCACACTTTTTTTGTGGGCTGCATACCCGAACCAGTTAAAACAGACCCACTGAATGGGATGGAAAACCACAATGGTAATGCCGAAAAGTAGATAAAACAAGACCGAAAAGGGATAGCTGATGATTTTCTGGAGTGCCTTCATTACTGTCCAAAAGTAAGAAAACCGTCTTTAAAAATGACGGTTTTCGTATTTGCAAGCAAAATTATTTAAACCTTGGAAATCAACGTTTTGACTTTGATTTCGATTTGTTCTTTAACGTATTTCTGTCTATTTCAATAAAATTATAAACACAAAGCGCAATAATCACTAACCAAAACGCCCGATACCACCAATCATTAATTTCCTTTCCGAAAAGGTGTGAAACTTTGGGATTCTGGTAAACATTGAAGACCAACGCGCCCAAGGCCAAAACCCCGATGATGACGGTTACCGGTTTTGTGATTTTCATACTTTAGGCGTATAAATCAGCAAAATTCGTTGTAGGCACCTTTTAGGTTTTCGGCAATCATTTGTGCGGGACGGCCTTCAATATGGTGGCGTTCCAGCATGTGGACCAATTCGCCATTTTTAAAAAGTGCCATCGAGGGCGAGCTTGGCGGGAAGGGGACCATATGGGCCCTTGCGGCATCCACGGCTTCGCGGTCCACCCCGGCAAAAACCGTTACCAAATGGTCCGGTTTTTTGGCATTGTCGAGCGACATTGCAGCTCCCGGACGCGCATTGGCGGCGGCACAACCACAGACGGAATTTACAACGACCAAAGTTGTTCCTTCCTTTTTAAGGGCTTCATCTACTTCATTTGCTGTATGCAGTTCGGAAAAACCTACTCGGGTAAGATCTTCGCGCATCGGTTTTACTAATTCGGGTGGGTACATAATATTTGTATTTAAAGTGTATTAAATTGGGAATGCAAAGATACTAATTTTGAAAACGAAAAAAATTTCAATAAATCCCAAATTACAAGCATTAAATTCCAAAAAAATCTCCAAAATCTAAGCAAGAATTTCACTTGTGTGATTTGGAATTCGTCATTTGATATATGGAAATTTAAATAGTTACCTTTGTCAGCGCTAAAAAAGAAAAACTACACTTCTATGCTTCGATGGTTGTTGGCTGTACTAGGGTATGCACTTTACCGTTTTCCCGGTGCCATTATTGGTTTCATTGTAGGAAGCTTACTGGACAATGTTAGCGGAAAAGGCAAAACCTTCCAAACTTCCTTTGGTACTTCGCAGCAGCAGGTTACCCCGGCCGATTTTGAACTAAACTTGCTTTCTCTCGCTTCCTTGGTAATTAAAGCCGATGGAAATGTAAGCCAAACCGAGCTCGATTACGTACGCCAATATTTTGTGCAGGCCTACGGAAGGGACCGCGCCAACGCCACTTTTAAAATCTTTAATGAAGTTATAAAAAAAAGGGAAATTTCTGCGCAAAATATATGCAATCTGTTGCGCCAACGCACTCGTTACGAAACCCGTTTGCAGATTCTCCATTTTCTTTTCAGCATTGCCAACGCCGATGGCAGCGTTTCCACCGCCGAAGTAAATGAAATAAACCGAATTGCCGGATATTTGGGCGTTTACGGTCGCGATTTTGAAAGTATTAAGGCGATGTTCTTCAAAAATCCGGACAGTGCCTATAAAATTTTAGAAATTGACAGAACAGCCACCATCCCCGAAATAAAGGCCGCTTACCGAACGATGGTAAAAAAATACCATCCCGACAAACTGCAGCATATGGACGAAGCCCACCAAAAAGGTGGCGAGGAAAAGTTCAAAAAAGTACAGGAAGCTTATGAACAGCTTCAGAAGGAACGCGGTTTTTAAGCGGTTTTTCCAAATTCATTTTAATCTAATTTTTCTTAAAATAGCCTTCAACTTAAATCGAAAATAGCTTTCACATCTTCTTTTTTTAGACATAACTAAAAATAAAATAAATACATATAGAAAAATGTTTTTACCTTTGTGCCTATGTTTACATTAGCCGAAGAAAATTATTTGAAAGCCATCTTTCATTTGGAGCACAAAAGTGCCGGGGAAGTGAGTACCAATGCCATTGCCGAAAGCATGGAGACCAAACCCTCTTCCGTGACGGATATGATCCAGAAATTGGCAGAAAAAAAGTTGGTTGTCTATAAACGGTATAAAGGGACGCAGCTAACCGAAAAAGGGAAAAAGATAGCCGCAAACGTGATAAGAAAACATAGGCTGTGGGAAGTGTTTCTGGTTGAAAAGCTGCATTTTCATTGGGACGAGGTCCACGATATAGCCGAGCAATTGGAGCACATACAGTCGGACGAACTCATTACCCGCCTCGACAAATACTTGGGCAGCCCCGATTTTGATCCCCACGGCGACCCCATCCCAGACAAGCACGGTGTATTGAAACGCACTGAAAAGAAATTGCTCTCTGAAATCGAGAAAAACGAACAGGGCGTTTGCGTGGGCGTGAAAGAATCCAGCACGGAGTTTCTGCAATATCTCGATAAAAAGAAAATAAGCATCGGCACCAAAATCAAGGTTTTGGGCAAGGAGTTTTTTGACGGCTCCATGGTAATCCAAGTAGAGAACGATCAGTTTTTCATTTCACATAAAATAGCGGAAAACCTTTATGTACAAACGCTTTAATAGATTTTCTGCAAAAACCATATTTTCAAATTAAAAAAAACTAAAAATGAAAAAATGTATAGTCCTAATCCTTTTAGCTTTTGCTTTTGGCTGTAACAATGCGCCCGAAAACAATGGCAAGCTAAAGGTGGTTACCACCACAACCATGCTCACCGACCTGGTTTCCGAAATTGGCGGCGAGCACGTTTCATTGCAAGGTTTGATGGGCGCCGGTGTGGATCCGCATCTATACAAGGCAAGCGAAGGCGATGTTTCGAAACTGTACGAGGCAGATATCATTTTTTACAGTGGCCTTCATTTGGAAGGAAAACTTGTGGATATTTTTGAAAAAACGGAAGGGCAAAAAAATACCGTTTCCCTGGGAGATAAGTTGCCGAAGCAGGAATTGATTCCTTCGGAATATTTCGCCTCAAATTACGATCCGCACGTTTGGTTCAATATTCAATTTTTTAAGCAGTTTGCACAAATCGTAACCGACGAGCTTTCAAAAGCAGATCCCGCAAACGCCGAAAGCTTTTCCGAAAACAACAAAAATTATCAGGAAAAATTAGACGCTCTTGAAAGTGAAGTCAAGGCCATTATCGCAACGCTTCCTCCGGAAAAGCGAATTTTGGTTACCGCCCACGACGCCTTCAATTATTTTGGAAAGGCCTATGGGTTTAATGTGGTTGGCCTGCAGGGAATTTCAACCGCAACCGAAGCTGGTGTAAAAGACGTGCAGAATCTATCAGAATTTATAATTCAAAATAATATTAAAGCCATATTCGTAGAAAGTTCGGTGCCACGACGCACCATTGAGGCTCTGCAACAGGCGGTACTTTCAAAGAATCATCAAGTTGAAATCGGCGGCTCACTTTACAGTGATGCACTTGGCGACCCCGGTACCGAGGAAGGAACATATATCGGGATGTTCAAATACAACGTAAACACTATCGTAAACGCGCTGAAATAAACAGAAAACAACAAAAATGGAAAATCAAAGTCTGGCAGTTCAGATAGACGACCTTACCGTAGCCTACAACTACAAACCCGTCTTGTGGGACATAGACCTATCGGTTCCCGAGGGGGTGCTTATGGCAATCGTGGGGCCCAATGGCGCTGGAAAATCTACGCTTATAAAAGCAATTTTAGGCATAATTAAACCCATTGCGGGCACCATTTCCATTTTCGGAAAACCGTATGCCAAGCAACGAAAATTGGTAGCGTACGTACCCCAAAAGGGAAGTGTGGACTGGGATTTCCCCACCACGGCCCTTGATGTGGTGATGATGGGCACCTACGGCAGTTTGGGATGGATCAAGCGCCCAGGACAGAAAGAGAAAAAAATTGCCCTGGAATCCATGGAAAAGGTGGGAATGCTTCCCTATAAAAACAGACAAATAAGCCAATTGAGCGGCGGACAGCAGCAACGGGTTTTTCTGGCAAGGGCCTTGGCACAGGACGCCTCCATCTATTTTATGGACGAACCCTTCCAAGGTGTTGATGCCACGACTGAAATTGCCATCATCAATATTTTAAAGGAATTGCGAAAGGCTGGGAAAACGGTAGTCGTTGTACATCATGATTTGCAGACCGTTCCCGAATACTTTGATTGGGTAACATTTTTGAATGTGAAAAAAATAGCAACGGGACCGGTAAAGGATATTTTTAATGATGATAACCTTACCAAGACGTATGGGATTAATTATAAGGTTACGGTTAATAAATAGTCTTTAGTCGGTAGACGGTAGACGGTAGAGGGTAGAGGGTAGAGGGTAGAGGGTAGAAAAATTTGAAATATTAAAATACCAAATATCAAACCCAAGACCAAACCCACTACCGACTACCGACTAAAGACTACCGACTAACCAAAGGCTACCGACTAAACAACCGTCAACTAAAATGCAAGACTATTTCAACTTACTTTGGACCGATTACACCCTGCGCACCATAACGCTGGGAACGGCTGTTTTGGGCGCCATTTGCGGGATGTTGGGTAGTTTTGCGGTACTTCGGAAGGAAAGTTTATTGGGAGATTCAATTTCGCACGCCGCGCTTCCGGGCATCGCTTTGGCTTTCTTAATAACTGGCGCCAAAGATTCTGCAACCCTATTGTTGGGGGCGATGGTGAGTGGTTTGATAGGAACATTTTGGATTCGGGGCATTACTTCAAAAACACATTTAAAGAGCGATGCGGCCTTGGGGTTGATACTTTCCATCTTTTTCGGTTTTGGGATGTTGTTACTAACTTTCATTCAAAAACAACCCAACGCCAATCAGGCAGGATTGGACAAATACCTCTTTGGACAAGCCGCAACTCTTGTGGAAAGTGATGTGAAATTGATGATTATCGTTACAGGAATTTCACTTTTTGTAATGGTTCTATTTTGGAAGGAATTCAAAATACTACTTTTTGATGCGGACTATACCAAAACCTTGGGTTTCAATACAAAGTTTATAGACGTGCTGATTACATTCTTAATAGTTTTGGCCATAGTTTTAGGCCTGCAGACCGTGGGCGTGGTCTTGATGAGCGCCATATTGCTAGCCCCTGCAGCCGCCGCTCGCCAATGGACGAACAACCTGGGCACTATGGTTTTGCTTTCGGCTTTAACAGGCGCTTTTTCAGGGGTATTCGGCACGACAATTAGCGCCAGCCAGAACAATCTTTCCACAGGTCCGGTAATTGTTTTGGTTGCAGGCGCATTCGTTTTATTCTCTTTTATATTTTCTCCGAAGCGGGGATTATTGTTCCGCGAAATACGTTTTCGTAAAAACCGAACCGATCTAAAACTAATGAAAACCCTCCAATTTATGTACGGCATTGTACAGGACCACGAAAATATTTCGCATCCGCACGCCATTCGTATGCTGAACAATTTTCAAGGTTTTACAAAAGGTTCGCTTAAAATGTTAGAGAATGAGGGCTGGATTGTCATAGAAGGGCAACAATGGGCAATGACCACAAAAGGCTACAAACAGGCACAGGAAATGTACAATCAAAAACCAATGAATGAGTAATCCACAGCTTGAAATACAACTAATTGCGGCCATTGTGGCTATGGCTTGCGCCATTCCGGGCGTGTTTTTGGTACTTCGGAAAATGGCTTTAATAAGCGATGCCATTAGCCACGCCATTCTTCCGGGCATCGTCATCGGGTTTTTTATAATGCAGGATTTGAATTCACCCCTGCTTATTCTTTTGGCAGCGTTCACTGGAGTGATTACCGTGGTTTTAGTAGAATTTATCCAAAAAACAGGAATGGTAAAGGAAGATACCGCCATAGGCCTCGTTTTTCCTGTTTTGTTCAGCATCGGGGTTATTCTTATTGCGAAAAATGCGAACGATGTGCATCTGGATGTTGACGCCGTTTTATTGGGCGAACTCGCCTTTGCGCCCTTTGATAGACTAATGGTTGGCGGCTCGGATTGGGGCCCGAAATCACTTTGGGTTATGGGAAGCATTTTAGTGATAACCGTAAGCCTTCTCCTGTTATTTTTTAAGGAATTAAAAGTAACCACTTTTGATGCTGGACTTTCTTCAGTATTGGGAATTTCACCAGTGATTATGCACTATTGGTTAATGTCGGTGTCCTCCATTACCGTTGTTGGTGCCTTTGACGCCGTGGGGGCAATATTAGTAGTAGCTTTAATGATAACCCCTGCCGCCACGGCCTATTTGCTCACCGAAGACTTAAAAAAAATGATATGGCTTTCCCTGTTATTTGGCGTTTTTTCGGCAATTTCGGGATATTGGGTAGCCAATATTCTCGATGCTTCCATCTCCGGCTCCATCGCCACTACCTTGGGCGTTATCTTTTTGGCTGTTTATCTTTTCGCTCCAAAAAAAGGACTTATTTCGGTGCTCTACCGCCAAAAACAACAACGCATTGAGGTTTCGCTGATAACATTTCTTCTTCACTTAAATCGGCACGAGGAAGAAAGTGAACGACACATAAATCATTTGCAGGAGCATATCAACTGGCAGGCTATTCGTGCAAGAACCGTGTTGGATTTGGCCGAGAAAAACAATCTTATTGAGATAGATAATGATGTGGTTTCCCTTACTGAAAAAGGGTTGGCATTCACTGAAAAATCGCTGGAATATATTATAAACAACAAAGATGAAAAGATAGAACCGATGAAAGAGGATTTCTTCCTTTTCCGCGGATAAGATATCCATCTCAAAATTTTTTGAGGTGTTTTACCCAACTAAGTGATTTTTGGCGGTCTGTTTTTTGGCACTATTTTTTAATGTATCTTTAAAATTGATAAAATCAAAAACACGATGAAAAATTCACTTTTGGCGATTGTTGTACTTTTTTCAACTTTTGCTTTTGGCCAAGAAGAAACTGCGGAAACCCCTAAAATCGCGATCAAGGTGGGGTTAGGAGAAACTGTACTGATAAAAGGAATTGCCATTAAATTCCTGGAGGTTCTAGAAGATTCCCGCTGCCCCACTGGGGTAACCTGCATTTGGGCTGGCAGAGCAATCGTAAATGTTGAGGTTGAAAACAACGGCACCAAACAGGTAAAGAAAATGATATTTGGCGAAACAAAACGTGGCGAAACCAAGGATACCAACCTGTATAGTTCTTCTGAATTTGCTATTAATGGATTGACATTGAATCCATATCCAAGGTCCGAAAATTCACATAATAAGAAACCCTATGAATTGCTAATTTGTGAAGAGAAGAACAATAGCTAATGGCAACCGCAATCCTTCTTGCCGCATTTCGTCTTTCCGCCGTCCAAGGTACCGCTTGAGTTTTGGCGCGCTTCAAAAATGGGGTTCCAAACAAACTTTTTAAGCAAAAAGCCCGCAGCAATAGAAAACGTCAGTAAGACCAGAATTGTTTGCATACGGCAAATATACCTTAAAGAGAACCCACTTCCAAACTTAAAATTTCAGAAAACAAACCATCTGCAAGCGCCACTTACATTTTTGTAGTCAATGGAAGCTACACTTACTGCAATCAGAATGGTCGCCGGGTTTATTTCTTTTTTTCTCGGTTTGAAAAGGATTCCAGACAAATCGGGTAATAAGAAAGCATATTGCGCACACAAAGGTTATAAGAACGAGTAAAGTCTGCATAAAGGGAATATTTTAATCTATTTCAAAAATTGATAGGCGACCAAAGCGACCACATAAGCAACAGCGCTCATAACGACCAATTGCCACAAAGGCCATTTCCAACTGTTGGTTTCCTTTTTCACCACGGCCAAGGTACTCATGCACTGCATCGCAAAAGCGTAAAACAGCAATAGCGATACCCCGCTCGCAAAATTAAAGAGCGGTCCGCCCAAAACTGGGTTTACCTCAGCGGCCATTCGGCTTTTAATGGTCTGTTCGTCATCGCTCCCCACACTGTAAATGGTGGCCAGTGTACCCACGAATACCTCCCGGGCCGCGAAGGAACTGACTATGGCAATGCCAATTTTCCAATCGTAGCCCAAGGGTCGCACGGCGGGTTCAATAGCGTGGCCGATCCTGCCAATGTAGGAATGTTCCAATTTGAAGGACTCAATGTGGTTTTCGATATCGGCTTCGGTATATTGTGCGCCCGAATATTGGGCACGCATAATTTCCTCTGCCCGATTGAATTTACCCGGGCCATAGGAAGCCAGCACCCATAAAATAATTGAAATGGCCAAGATGATTTTCCCTGCACCGAAGACGAACGCCTTGGTTTTTTCTACCACCGTTATCAAAACATTCTTGGGCAGTGGAAGTTTGTAGTTTGGCATTTCAACCACAAAAAAACTTTTGGAGCGGATCCTAAGAATTTTATCGAGGATGTATGCAGAAACAATTGCCGCACCGAAGCCGAGAATGTACATAAACATTAAGGTTAGCCCTTGAAGGCTAAAAATTCCGAGGATGCGCGTATCGGGGATTACCAAGGAAATAATTATCAAATACACCGGCAAACGGGCGGAGCAGGTGGTAAAAGGGGTAACCAAAATGGTGATCAGCCGCTCTTTCCAGTTTTCAATGTTTCGCGTGGCCATAATGGCTGGAATGGCGCAGGCGGTTCCAGCTACCAGGGGCACAACACTTTTTCCGCTCAAGCCAAAACGGCGCATGATCCGGTCCATCAAAAAGACCACACGGCTCATATAGCCCGTTTCTTCCAAGATGGAAATAAAGAGGAATAGAAACGCAATTTGTGGAATAAAAATGACGATTCCGCCGAGCCCGGGAATAATTCCCTCGGCTATTAAATTTGTAAAATCTCCAGCCGGCAAGTTGTTTTTGGTCCATTCGCTGAGGGCTGCGAAAGTACTATCAATAAAATCCATGGGGTAGCTGCTCCAATCAAAAATGGCCTGAAAAATCAGGAGCAGTATGGCGAAGAAAATTACATAGCCCCAAACTTTATGGGTCAAAACCCTGTCCAGACGGCTGCGTAGGTCTTTCGCATTGGCAGTATCAATATGAAGTGTTTCCTTTAATGTTTCATTTATAAATTGATAGCGGGCCACGGTTTCCTTTTGCTGTAGCCGTTTCAAATTGCTCACCGATTCCGTTTGAAAGGATGCCACGCCCTTTAGCTCATTGCGGTCCAGCTTGCCGAAATTCACGTCCTGGGTAATCACCAGCCACAGCTTGTACAAATCTTGATTCGGAAAGGCTTTCCGCAACCGGTCGAAATATTCGGGAGCAATTCGGGAGGCGTTCAAACTGGGTTTGGTGGAGAGTTGTTTGTAGTTTTCAATCAATTCCTTTAAATAATCAAACCCAAGATTTTTTCGCGAACTGATAAGTGCAATTTTGGTCTGCAACTTTTCTTCCAGCAAGGGCACATCCAAGGTTATGGCCTTCCGTTTCATCCGGTCAGACATATTTATGGCGAGTATGGTGGGTATCCCCAAATCCTTTATTTGTGTGAAGAGCAGCAGGTTTCGCTTTAGGTTTTCCACATCGGCGACCACTACGGCCACATCGGGAAAGTCTTTGTCGTTCTTGTTGAGCAGCAGTTCAATGACCACGTTTTCATCAACCGAAGAAGCGTTTAAACTATAGGTTCCGGGCAAATCCAGCACATGGACCTTGCAGCCCCGGCCAAATTTGCAGGTGCCCTGTTTTTTTTCTACCGTAATTCCGGGATAGTTCCCTACCTTTTGGTTCAGGCCAGTAAGGCGATTGAAGACGGAGGTTTTTCCGGTATTTGGATTTCCTATTAAGGCAACATTAAGGTGCTTCGCCATTGCTAAATCAATTCAATTTCAATCTTACTGGCCGTTTCCCTGCGAATGGCAAGATGGCTTCCGTTAATGTTCAAATATAAAGGATCCTTGAATGGAGCGGTCTGGACCAAACTAACTTCATTGCCCGGCAAACAGCCCATTTCCAAAAGTTTTAGGGGAACTACTTCCACTGAAAATTCTTTGATTATGCCGCGTTGGCCCTTTTTCAGTGTAGCAATGGTAACCGTCATTTTTTATTTAGATTGAATTTAAACAAGGCAAAAATAACGGAAAAAAAGGACGTGGCGAAACACGCACCGGAATTTTACGGCTTTGAGGGTGCGTGTATATTTAAAATCAATGCTCCCGTTTGAGGGTTTTTAGGTCCTGAAGTAGATTTTGGATGGCTCGGGGATCGGTTCCGTCATAGAACCCTCGGATACGCCTCTTTTTGTCCACAAGTACGAAATTTTCGGTGTGGATTAAATCATATTCCTCATAGGGCACATCTTTGGCAGCCAGATAGGATTTTCTGGCCAGGTCATAAATCTGCTTTTTTTCGCCCGTCACCAGATTCCATTTAGCATCGTTCACCCCTTTTTCCAAGGCATATTTTTTAAGTTGTGCAACGCTATCAATTTCGGGGGTTACGGTATGCGAGAGCAACAACACATCATCATCATCCTTCAACTTTTCCTGGATCTCCAACATGTGGTCCGTCATTATGGGACAAATGGTCTGGCAGGTGGTAAAGAAGAAATCGGCTATATAAATCTTGTCCTTGTACGTATTTTGGGTAACGGTCTTTCCGTTTTGGTTGGTCAGGCTAAAATCGGCAATGGTGTGATATTTTTTTACATATTGAAGCGTTGTGTCCACCAATTCCCTTGAAACATCCGCGGGTTGAAAAATTTTTAAGGATTCTTCCGGTTTCATAACCTGGTAAATTATGGTAATGATAATTGCAGACAGCACCGCAAGAACAATGGCAAAGAATTTATATTTCCGGAAAAAGGTAAGCATTACGTTAAATTTTAGACTACACCCGTAGATTTCGGGGCAAAAATAAATTCTAAAACTTACAAAATGAATACATTTAACATCCTAATTTAACGTTGTAATGTGTATTGACGATAAGTATATTCCATACTTCATTTAACAGATACAAGTTTTCGGCCGTTCCTTTAATTTCTTAAACATCAAGCAATGAAAACAGTAATACTTCCGCTATTATTTCTTACTACCTTTTTTTCATTTTCACAAAACCACCCGTTGGATGCTATTAGTGAAGCCGAGGCAAAAGCCGCCAGCGGTTGGTTTGGCCAGAGCCTAAATTTGAATACCGGCAACTACGACCTAAAATACCAGCGATTGGAATTGAACGTAAACCCGGCGCAGCCCTTTATTACGGGAAAGATTACTTCACATTTTAGGGCAAAGGAAAATATGAATACCATCACCTTTGAGCTTGTGGACAACATGACCGTTTCGCAAGTAACCCAGCGCGGGACACCGCTGACATTTTCACAAAACAATAACGATGAAGTGGTTATCACCCTGCCACAAATGCAAAACCAAAATGTTTTGGACTCCCTTTCCATCAGTTATTCCGGAAACCCGATTAGTTCCGGTTTTGGATCCTTTGAAGTGGACAGCCATAATGGCGATCCGGTACTGTGGACCCTCTCGGAACCTTTTGGGGCCAAAGCTTGGTGGCCCTGCAAACAGGATTTGATTGATAAAATCGATATGATCGATATTTTTATTACCACCCCTCGGTTCAATCCTTCCAATGAAGAATATGTGGCCGTTGCCAACGGTCTTGAAATGGGCCAGACTATTAATGGCAACAACAAAACCACACACTTCAGGCACCAATACCCCATTCCAGCCTACTTGGTTGCTATTGCCGTTACCAATTATACTGTTTATTCGCATACGGTTGACAATAATGGCGACCCATTTGAGATTGTAAATTACATTTACCCAGAGGATTTAAGTTATGCCCAACAGCGCACCCCGGTTACAGTAGATATTATGAATCTTTATGCCAATCTTTTTGAGCCCTATCCTTATGCGAGCGAAAAATATGGGCACGCACAATTTGGATGGGGCGGCGGCATGGAACACACCACCGTGTCTTTTATGGGTGGACTTAGCCGCGGGCTTATCGCCCACGAACTCGGCCACCAATGGTTTGGCGATAAGGTAACATGTGGCAGTTGGCAGGACATTTGGCTCAATGAAGGTTTTGCCACCTATCTGGCAGGGATGGTTATTGAAAACCTTGACGGCCCTTCAGATTTTAGGAACTGGAAACAAGATCAAATTTCGTCCATAACCCAAGAAAATGGCGGTTCGGTGTTTGTGCCGGCTCAGGACACCACCTCGGTGAACCGAATTTTTAGCAGCCGCCTTTCCTATAATAAGGGTTCTATGGTGCTGCATATGCTCCGCAAAAAATTGGGCGATGCCGTGTTCTTTCAAGGGTTAAAGGATTATTTGGCAGACCCGGCCTTGGCCTATGGGTATGCAAAAACACCCGATTTAGTTCGCAATATGGAAACCGCAAGCGGAGAAAATCTTTCGGAATTTTTTCAGGATTGGATATACGGCGAAGGCTTTCCGCGTTTCACCATTAATTGGAACCAGGCCAATGGACCTGCAACTATTAACCTCAGAATTTCCCAGACGCAGAGTCACCCCTCAGTTTCTTTTTTTGAAGTTCCGGTGCCCATACGCCTAATTGGCACCCAAGGCGAAACGCTGGACCTTGTGGTGAACCTCACCTCCAACAATCAAACTTTTCAGCCGCCGGTAGGATTCACCGTTCAAAGCGTTCAATTTGATCCCGAAAAGGACATTATTTCCAAAAATAATTCGGTAGTGCTCGATTCCGAAGCATTCCAACTAGACCAACAAATATCGCTATTCCCCAATCCTGCGGGAGCCAGGATAACTATCCGTAAACCGGCCGCGCTCCAAATATCCGAAATTAAAATATTCAATGTCTGGGGCCAGTTGCTTTATAAAAACGGATATTCCGAACATATAGATGTTTCCAACTATGGCAGTGGACTTCTTTTTGTACAAATTGAAACTGAGAATGGGTCGATCAACAAAACCATTATTAAGGAATGATGCCTGACCACGTCGTATCGGGGCCAAAAATGGAATTGCAAATAAGCGGGAACTGCCCCGCTTATTTTTTTTGCACGCACTAAAAGATTACTTTTGTGCGATTTTTTTTCTGAAAAGGCCACGGTGGCAATCCGTTATTTTGAAAGCCCGATTGTGGAGCCGGTCATTTTAGATTGAGCACCAATACTATTTGAAACATATATGAGTCCATTTTTTGTAAAAGCCATTCAGCTTATATTAAGCTTATCCATATTGATTGTACTTCACGAATTGGGGCATTTTGTCCCCGCCAAATTATTCAAGACCAGAGTAGAGAAATTCTATCTTTTTTTTGATGTGAAATTTTCATTGTTCAAGAAAAAAATTGGCGAGACGGTGTATGGAATTGGCTGGCTTCCCTTGGGCGGCTATGTGAAAATAGCCGGGATGATCGATGAGAGCATGGATAAGGAACAAATGGCAGGACCACCACAACCGTGGGAATTCCGCAGCAAACCGGCGTGGCAAAGACTTATTATAATGCTGGGCGGGGTTACGGTTAATATTGTTGTTGGTTTCGTTATTTATATGGGGATTCTTTATTTCTACGGCAGAAATATTACCACCAACGAAGACATCCCCCAAGGATTTTCGGTCACCGAACAATTCCGGGAATACGGATTTCGCGACGGGGATCATATCTTGGCCGTGAATGGCGAGCCTTTGGAAGATGTTTTGGACATTAACCGTTTTATATTTCTCCGTGACGTTTCAAACGTGAAAGTAAAACATGCGGACGGTTCCGTGGAAACCCTTGCCATACCCGAGGACGCCGGAACAAAAATGTTCCAGAACGATACCCACTTCCCCTTTATCCCGCGCCAGTCCTTGGTTTTGGATTCCATTTGGCCGGAGTATCCAGCTGCAAAGGCCGGTTTGCAGAAATCGGATCGTATCGTCTCCATAAACGGACAGGAAGTGCACTATTTGGATGAATTTGAGAAAATAGCAACCGCGAATAAAGGAAATGAAAATTTACTTGTGGTGGCACGTGGAAATAGATTGGACACCTTGCAAATAATTCCCAATGACAAAGGAACCTTTGGGGTAACCTTTTCCAAAAAGGAGCTCTCCTCCCAGATTGGCAAAACAGAAATTCGCTACACCTTAGGCGAAAGTATCGTTGGTGGAATAGGTTTTGGCTACAATACATTAAAGGATTACGTAAAACAGTTTAAATACGTCTTTACAAAAAAGGGTGCAACGCAGGTGGGCGGTTTTGGCGCCATTGGCAATCTATTTCCGGATGCTTGGGACTGGCAAAGTTTTTGGGCCACCACGGCACTAATTTCTATAATACTCGCTTTTATGAACATTCTTCCCATTCCAGCGCTGGACGGCGGCCACGTAATGTTCCTGCTCTATGAAATAGTTACCGGCAGAAAACCGAACGACAAGTTTATGGAATACGCCCAAATGGTGGGATTCTTTATATTGATAGCCCTTGTTCTATTTGCCAACGGAAACGACATTTACCGCTGGTTGTTTGAATAGCCCATCCAATTTTCCCCTGTATTGGGAAATTCTTTTTTGGGATATTTGATGACATTTAACCATCCTTCCCGATATGCTACAAATTGGCAAATACATATTTTCGGCCATTAAAAATTAAAATTAGACTAAAGCATTATTTCCTTTAACCGAAAAAAAATGCCTTATATCTTAAGTTGATCGAAAATTTTAAATGGATTGCAGATAAATTGTATCTTTCTGTATTGTTTCAAAACCAATGCAAGAATCCAGCATCCAAATAACCGAAGATTTGCCATTATTGAAAACGGCAGTGCTCATCAAGAAGAATGACGCCGCCACCCTAAAAAATTTGTACAAAACAAACTTTGCCAAGGTCCGGCGCTATGTGCTGCGCAACAACGGCGATGAACAAGCAGCAAAGGATGTATATCAGGAAGCATTCGTGGCTATGTGGATAAATATTAAAAACGACAGGTTTACGGCAGAGAGCGAAACCGCCATCAATGGCTATCTTTTCCAGATTGCCAAGTACAAATGGCTGGATCATGTTCGATCCGTAAAGTACAAAAACACCACTTTCATCAATCGTGAAATAGAATATGATGCGCCCGATAGTGACCATACCGAATTACAAAATGGAAGAATAGCTATCATTATGGATTCCATCCACCAACTCGGGGAGCGCTGCCAGTTGCTATTAAAGCTATTTTATTTTGAACGCAGACCCTATCGGGAAATTGCAGAAATTATGGCAATGGACGAAGCCTCGGCCCGGAACGCGAAATATCGCTGTCAGGAACAACTGAAAAAATTGACCCAAAATATCCCCAATGGTACCAAATAAAAACTTTCCCGATACTCAGGAAATCCAAGAGCTAATTGACGCCTATTTGCTGGAAACCCTGCCATCGGCCGAGCGCGCCGAAGTTGAGGAACGAATGCGGCTCTTTCCCGATTTCCGCGACCAAGTTCACGCTCAGCAAGCATTCATAAGGAGCGTGGAGGAATTCCATTTAAAGAAATCCATGAATGAATTTCACGAGGAACTGGAAATTATACCACATAGAAACTGGCATTCCCCGGGCTGGTGGGCATTGGCTGCATCCATATTGATTTTGCTTGGCGTAAGTACTTGGGCCATTCTCGGGTCCGGAAATTCACCCCAAAAGGTTTTTGCATCAACTTTCAAACCAGACCCTGGGCTACCGACCACCATGAGCACTTCCTCAGATTATGAGTTTTACTTTGGAATGGTAAACTACAAACGCCAAGAATATTCAGACGCAATTGCTAAGTGGGAACCTCTTTACGCCGCCGAACCCAAAAATGATACGGTGGTCTATTTTCTGGGAGTTGCCAATTTGGCAAATGGAAATGCAAGACAAGCTTCAAAATATTTGAAAATGGCCCAAAGTATGGACCAAAGTGTTTTTTATGAAGACGCTTGCTACTATCTGGCTTTGTCCCTATTAAAGGAAAACAAAGTTGTGGAAGCCCAACAGGTGCTAAGCAAAAGCACCACTCCCCAAAGTAAAATGCTTCTTAAAAAAATTGAGGAACTATAAAAATTCCCATCCGTATTGCTGCCCTCGAACAAAATCAATAAAGTTTTATTTTTTATTTTGATGGTATTAAAAAATGGGTATATTTGCATCCGCTAACGCAAAATTCCTCCTTAGCTCAGTTGGTTAGAGCATCTGACTGTTAATCAGAGGGTCCTTGGTTCGAGCCCAAGAGGAGGAGCACAGTTAGACAAAGCCTTTACAGAAATGTAGAGGCTTTCGTGTTTTAGATGGGTCAAACAAAGTTTATTACTTTCCATTTCCACATAACGCCTTTAAACCAATTTTTTTTTTGACGCAAACCCAATTGCAATTAGAATAAAATTTTGCTTTATTTTTAATTCAAAAAAGCTATGTATCAAAGAAAGAAGCACGGAAAAGGGTTTACCTATAAAGACAAAAACGGTAAGACTATTAAAGATGAAGAAATCCGAGAATGGATAAAATTATTAGTGATTCCACCCGCTTGGACAGATGTTGAAATTAATGAAAACCGAAAAGCAGACTTATTGGTTACTGGGAGGGACGACAAAGACCGCAAACAATATATCTATCACCCTAAATATAAGGAACGCCAAAACGCTAAAAAGTTTGATCGGATTATAAATTTTGCTGATAAACTGGAACATATGCGCCGGGTTACTGGACAGCATTTACGCAAACGAAAACTAAATCGTGAAAAAGTGATGGCCACCATGGTCCGTCTTTTAGAATCGGCTTTCTTTCGGCCAGGAAGCGAGGCATATTCCAAGGAAAATGCAACGTACGGTTTAACTACTATGAGAAGTAAACATTTAACCATCAAAGGAGACGAGCTCATATTTTCATACAATGGAAAGTCTGGGCAAGACCAAGAAAAGCATATAGTTAATAAAAAACTCGCTAAAATTGTAAAAGAGATTGACGAAATGCCAGGCTATGAAATTTTTAAATATCTTGATGAGGATGACAAAATTGTTGATGTAAAAAGTGATGATCTAAACAGCTATATTCAAGAAGTAATGGGAGAAGAATTTTCTGCCAAGGATTTTAGAACCTGGGCAGGAACGATGATAGCTGCCATAGCATTGGATGAGCTAGGAGTAGTAGATAAAAAGGACCAGAAACTTTTAGACAATAACATAAAAGAAGCCGTGAATTTAGTTTCGGAAAGATTGGGCAATACGCCTTCAGTAGCACGCAGCTCCTACATTGACCCACGTATTATAGAAGATTACACAAATGGCCGCACCCTGCAATATTTTGAAAAAGAAATTAGCCAATTGCTGAAAAAGGACGAAAATTTATCCAAGGAAGAAATTGGAGTTTTATGTCTACTTCGCAATCGATTAAAGAAGAAATAGAAAATTGTCTATTGCAAAGTGTTCAGTTTAAACCTTATTCTGAATTTAAATAAATCTGAAACGCCCTCTTTATCAATGGAGAGTATAGAAATTTCCTAAATTATATAACTAATTCAATTCAAGGAAATAACTTCAAGTTATCGGTATTTTAAAAGTTTATTTGAATTCTTAAAATAGCTTTTCGAATATCAACTTGAATTTCAACAATGGGTTGAAATAAAAAATGTTTTTTACTAAAATTTGGTAGATCTGCTTCCTCCATTTACCAAAATATGATTACAATTCTTTTATAAACCTACTGAATTCAAATCTTTTCAGATTTTTCAAAATTGTTGATAAACATTGGACAACAATTTTAGCCCCCCATTTAATAATGCCAATTATATTTTAATATTTATACTTCAAATTTATTTCTAATTTTTAGTACTCATTTCCATGGAAATTACCCACGTCATAAAAAGAGATTCAACCACAAAACTATTTCATTTACAAAAGATTACGGATGCAATTTTAAAAGCGATGACCGCTGCAAAACACGGTGGGCCAGAAGAAGCGCAACTCATCTCTGAGAATGTTTACAAAGCACTTTTGGAAAGAAAAAGAGTGGATGGAAAATATATACCCACGGTTGAGGAGGTTCAGGATTTTGTGGAAACCAAATTGATGGAAAGCGGATTTTTTGATGTAGCAAAAAGATACATTCTTTATAGAAATCAGCAGACCCAAAAACGTAAACTAAACATATTCGAAAAACGGATAAATTTAAAACCATATGAATATCCTGCACTTTATGAATATGTGCCAGCCATCCGCCATTCATATTGGATACATACCGAATTCAACTTTACAAGCGATATTCAGGATTTCAAAACGCGTCTTTCGGAAGTAGAACGAAGTGCTATTAAAAACACCATGCTCGCCATCTCGCAGATTGAAGTGGCAGTAAAGAGTTTTTGGGGCGATATTTATCACAGAATGCCAAAACCAGAAATTGGTTCTGTAGGCGCAACCTTTGCAGAAAGTGAAGTGCGCCATCACGATGCCTATTCACACTTACTTGAAATATTGGGACTTAATGAGGAGTTTCAAAACCTAAAGAAGAAACCGGTGATTATGATGCGGGTCCATTACCTGGAAACCGCTCTTAAAAATGC
>JBLXCF010000002.1:0-312413 GCA_048265145.1 Aequorivita sp. | reverse complement strand
AATGCGAGCATTTCGGTTGCGGATATTGACAATGGAAGCACCGATAACTGTGGAATTGCTTCGACCGCAATTGATATCACCGATTTCACCTGTGCTGATGTGGGCCCAAATACGGTGACCTTAACAGTAACGGATGGAAATGGAAATACTTCAACCTGTTCAACAGTTGTTACGGTTCAAGACTCCATCGCGCCGGTGGCCAATTGCGCAGCGCCATTCACCATTCAATTGGATGCCAATGGCAATGCGAGCATTTCGGTTGCGGATATTGACAATGGAAGCACCGATAACTGTGGAATTGCTTCGACCGCAATTGATATTACCGATTTCACTTGTGCTGATGTGGGCCCAAATACGGTGACCTTAACAGTAACGGATGTAAATGGAAATACTTCAACCTGTACTACCGTGGTTACGGTTGAGGATAATTTGGCCCCTATGATAATTTGTCCATCAGATATTACCGTAAATAGCGATGCCGGAAACTGTTCGGCAATTGTCAACTTTTCCATGCCGATAACTTCGGACAATTGTGGCGTGGACACCGTAATCCAAACTATGGGCGGTCCTAGCGGTAGTGCCTTTCCCGTGGGAATAACCACCATTGAATTTACGGCTACTGATATTAATGGCAATAGCAATGTGTGCAGTTTCACAATTACAGTGGTTGATAATGAAGCTCCGGTAGCGGTTTGCCAAAACATAACCATCCAATTGGATGAATTTGGCAATGCGAGCATCCTTCCTTCCGCTATTGACGGAGGCAGCACCGATGCTTGTGGAATAGCAAATATTGCTATAGATATTGACACTTTCGATTGTTCCGACGTTGGAGACAATAATGTGGTGTTGACCGTTACGGATGTTAATGGCAACACCTCAAGCTGCACCGCTGTAGTTACCGTGGAGGATGTTACCCCACCCGTGGTTGCCTGTCAAAACATTACGGTGGAATTGGACCCAATAACCGGAAT
Organism: Aequorivita sp.; assembly: GCA_048265145.1. GTDB lineage: Bacteria > Bacteroidota > Bacteroidia > Flavobacteriales > Flavobacteriaceae > Aequorivita. The sequence continues at coordinate 311,439 of JBLXCF010000002.1, read as the reverse complement.
AGCAACTATTGCCGGAACAGCCATAGACAATGGCAGCACGGATGCCTGCGGAATTGCCAACTATACTCTGGATGTGGATACATTTGATTGTTCAGATATAGGGGAAAATACGGTGGTGCTTACCGTTACGGATGTAAATGGAAATTCAGCATCTTGTACCGCCATTGTTACCGTGGAGGACAACACCAGTCCTACCCTGGTATGTCAGGATTTCACCATTGCTATTGGCCCTGATGGCACGGCCACCCTGAACCCGAGCGACGTGATAGCTACCAACGACGACGCCTGTGGAATTTTCACAACGGCGGTGGACATTACGGAATTCACCTGTGCAGATATTGGTACGCCCATTACCGTTCAAGTGTTCAGCCAGGACAACAATGGAAACCTATCTACCTGTACTGCCACCGTAACTGCCGTAGATTTATTAGCTCCTGAAATTACGTGTCCAGCCAACCAAACTGTTGACCCAGGCGCTGGAAACCTATTTTATATCGTTCCGGATTATTTCGGCACAGGGGAGGCTACAGCATTAGATAATTGTACCGATCCGGTAACTATAACCAGCCAGAATCCTGCTCCCGGAACACCGCTTTCCGATGGCACTTACACAATAACCCTTACCGCTACGGATGCTTACGGAAACACCGCAAGCTGCCAATTTGAGTTGGAAGTGGAAAGCGTTATTGGCGTGGAGGATTTTAATTTCGGAACGGTAACCATATATCCGGTGCCCACCAAGGGAAGTCTGAACATCAGCAATCCACAAGCGCTTGATTTGGAAACCCTGGAAATTTATGATATCCGGGGAAGGTTGGTACAGCAATCGAATCTCAGAAGCTTGGACACACACATTGTAGTTGATGTTTCTAAACTTGCAGCCGCCAGCTATTATGTAAAAATCATTGGCAAGAATGGACAGGTTACAAGACGAATGTTGAAAGAATAGTTTTTTTCATATGTATTTATAGTTAAAGTTGAATTGCCCCGGAATGGTTTCGGGGCAATTTTTTTTATTACTTTTGATGATTGTTTCAATTAAAAAACCGTTCAAAAACAAAGGTTTTTAAACGGTTTGAAGCAAGGAGAAATAATCGCTACAAAAGCTTAATCAAAATCCTCAAAATCAAATTTTTGACCACCCACGGAAACTTCGGCCATCAATCCTTCTTTCGGCAAAGTAAATACTGCAACGCCATCGGTATAGGTAACATCCAGCGAGGGAGGCGCCTGATCTGCCGCCACGGCGGAAACGTTGGAACCGAAACTAAAATCGTCATCCATAAATTGTTGTACGGCCTTGTCGGTTTTAAAGAAAATAACCTCGCTATAGGCTTTACCTCCAATTTGTGCACCAATATCCAATTGCTTTAAATTGGCCATCCCTACCAACACACCTCGTTCATAAACGGCTCCATTGCCGGCCGCCGCGCCTATAATTACCGCTCCTTTGCCCACATTGGGGAAGATGGCGTAGGCCTTGGCATCATCAAAATATCCCTGCAATTTGGGGTTGGCCTTTAGGAACGCGTCCTTCGCATTTTCGGCATCCTTAATAATTTTTTTGTCGTCTGCGTTCTGCGCAAAAAATGGGATACTCATAAAAAGCATCAGCAGCATTAAAAGTTTTTTCGTTTTCATAATCTACAGTTTTTTGTTTGAAGTTTAAAGATACCCTAAGGGCGCAACGCACTGGGTTAAAGGACTGTTAGATTATGTATAAGGATTTGCCAAATTTGGAAGATGGTAAAACGACTGAAGATTTGCACCCTTATTTGTAATTACTATTTCATTTCCTTTTTCACCAAAAGATAAAAATCATTGTCGAGCGGAAGATAGCCTTGGTCATACAAATAGTAGTAGGTTGAGCCTGATTTGGTGGTATAGATTCCGGTGAAGTAATCAAAACTAAACCCCATTCGCAGCAGCCTGTTTTTGGTGGTTTTGGTTTTATCCTCTGTGTTCAGTTTCTCCAGAATTCGATAGTTTTTGCGCAGGCGATTGTTGATGTTTCGGACCAAAAGTTTGCTGTCCTTATTTAAAAGATTGTTATAGGAATTGCGGCAAGCATCGCTGCAAAATTTTTTATCAGCGCGCCCAACGAGTTTATCGCCACATTCCGGACAGTGTCTTTCCATTTCTTAAATATAGCCAATTTTTCTAAACAAATTCGGGTCCACATCAAATTCCACGTGCACGGTCAAAGTTCGCTTCCGCAATTTAATCCTTCGGGACCTAAAAAATTACAAGTTCAAAGGTGTCCCTGCTTTGGGAAAAAATTAGGCCTGTGTAAATTGAACTGCAATTGCGCACGGGTTGCGCTACTTTTTTTGGGGGAGGGTATCTTTTTTTATGTGAAATCTATATATCGTTTCAAATTTCAAAAAAAAACCGCCGTTCAGCGAAGGGTTCAATTGGGTACGGTCATCTCCAAAACTAAAAGCGGAAACGCCCAGATCCATCCTATCGCCTTGGGCATATACTTCATAATTATTGCTGGAATAGCCAGCCTTTGCCCGCAAAAGGACGGTTTCCTTCAGCGCGTTGAATTGCAAATAGCCGGCAAATTCAAGGGAACTCAAGTCGGCGTAAAGCGTTGGGGTGTTTTGGTAATGGATGCGGTAGCTTCTCCCAATGCCGAAATAATCCATTCCGACGGTAGTTGCTCCAAATTTGTAACTGAGATCTGCAGAAATCGGTAGGCTCATATCCATTTCAAACCGCTCGTTGGGACTTAAATAATACCATCCCAAAATGGGAGTGGTAAAAAGCCCGAAGGCTTCCTGGGAGGCATAAAGGCCGAAGCGATATTTCAGGTTTTTGTTTCTTTTCAATTTTAAAAGCGCAAAACCACCCCAATAAAAATCCTTGCCGGAAATATTTTTATAGTCCGAAGCGATTTTCGGCAGTAAAACGAGGGTCGTACTCCATTTTTCCGACCAAGTAGAGGCCAGTCCAAGTTTTAAATTGGTGCTGTAAAGGGTTGAAAATTTGGCATCGGGAAAAAGTTGAACCTTATTTATGCTAATATCTGCCCCCGTAATCAATGCCTGGTTTTCATTGAGCACGACCGGAAGCGTTAGCCCGGCATCAAAAAATTCCACATGGGTACTTTTCTGGACATCTTCAAAGTTATTGTTGAAGGTCTGTCCATATCCAATTCTGAAAATATCTACATATTCCTGCGAAACGCTGAAAAAAGGGAAAAGGAAAAGGAAAAGTAGTAGTTTTTTCAAATTCTTCCGTAGGTGTTTTTAGAGCTTTACTAAAAGGTAAACCAATCATTCATTTTTGAATCGGCAACCTCGTTTCGATGTACATATTCATTGTTTTTGGAATTGTACTGATAATCTTGGCTCCAATGCTGAAAATTTTCTGCCAGTTCTTTAATGGCATCACATACAAATTGCGCCTCAGCATTGGTAGTGGTTGGGTGGATGGACATTCGGATCCAACCCGGTTTGTGGGTCAGGTCGCCCCCATCGATCTCGCATGTAATGCTGTTGCTGGTTTCCTGATCTACGTGCAACAGATAATGGCCATAGGTTCCGGCACAGGAACAGCCGCCGCGCGTTTGGATACCGAAACGGTCGTTTAGGATTTTTACTCCCAGGTTAAAGTGAAGGTCATCAATATAAAAACTGATTACGGCCAATCTATCCTCGGTCCGCGGGGCGAGAATTTTAAGATTGGGAATTTCGTTGAGGTTACGGAAAATGATCTCCAACAGCTCGTGTTCGCGCTTTAGGATATTTTCTACGCCCATTTTCTCCTTTAAGCGAATGGACAGCGCGGTTCGGATGGTTTGCAGAAAGCCGGGGGTGCCTCCGTCCTCGCGGGTTTCAATATCGTCAATATATTTATGGTTCCCCCAAGGATTGGTCCATGAAACCGTGCCGCCGCCCGGATTATCGGGAACGGTGTTTTTATAAAGATTGTTGTTGAAGATAAGCACGCCGCTGGAACCCGGGCCGCCCAAAAATTTGTGTGGTGAGAAAAAAATTGCATCCAAATGGGCCCCCTCTTCTTCGGGATGCATGTTTATTGAAATATAGGGTGCTGAACAGGCAAAGTCAACAAAACAAAGTCCGCCGTTCTTGTGCATCAACTTAGCAATTTCGTGATAGGGGGTTTGAATTCCGGTTACGTTGGAACAGCCGGTAACGGCCGCAATCTTAATGGGATGTTCTTTGTATTTTTCAACCGTTTCGGCAAAAGTTTCCATACAGACAAGAACCTCATCATTGGGTGGAATCACCACTACCTTGGCTATGGTTTCCAGCCAAGAAGTTTGGTTGCTGTGATGCTCCATATGGGTCACGAAGACCACCGGTTTCATAGGTTCGGGAATGTTGGTGTATGGTTTTATGTTTTCTGGAATCTTAAGGCCCAAGATGCGCTGAAATTTGTTGATGGCGCCGGTCATTCCGCTTTCACAAGTAATAAGCACATCACTGTCGTTGGCGTGGACATGTTTTTTAATGATTTTTCGCGCCTCGTGATAGGCCTTGGTCATAGCAGTTCCGGTTACCGAGGTTTCGGTGTGGGTATTGGCTACAAAGGGACCGAAATCCTTGAGCATTTTTTCTTCAATGGGCGCGTAGAGACGCCCACTGGCTGTCCAATCGGTATAAACTATTTTTTTTCTTCCGAAAGGGGATTCAAATTCCTGCCCAATGCCCACGATGTTTTTTCTGAACGGTTCAAAATACCTTTCCAGCGTGTTTGTTTTCAATTTTTCTTCCGAAAAAATCATCGTTATTCAATGTATTTAAAATTAAGCAATTCTGTTGGATTTGGCGCGGTTAACCTATTTTTTAAATGATCCCAACCCATTTTGGAGCCATCCGTAAAATTCCTCCACGTCGGGGGTATAGCCCACCGGGTCTATCAAGTTTTCTTCATCATGGCCCATTAGAACATAGAATGGCTGGGAGTTGGTTTTATATTTTACCGTTTGCAGCTCGCTCCATTTCTGTCCAATATATTTAAGTTGTTTTCCAGGATTCAATTTGGAATCCACCACTTCGTCCTCCTCAAGTTTTCTTTTGTCGTCCACATATAGTGAAATCAGCACTACCTCGTTCTTGAGAATGTCGAGCACTTTGGGTTTTACCCAAACGTTCTGTTCCATTTTCCGACAGTTTACGCAGGCTTTTCCTGTAAAATCGATCATTACCGGTTTGCCTATTTTTTTTGCATAGGCCAACCCTTTGTCATAGTCGTTAAAAGCTACGATATCGTGCGGCGCCAATAAATGGGCGCCTTCAGGTATGTCAATTTGGGCGGCTGGGCCCCCACCTATTTTTGAATAGCCCACGCCATAGGGCGATTCGCTATAGTGTTGTGGAGGCGGGAAGGCGCTGATTAAATTTAAGGGCGCGCCCCAAAGTCCGGGAATCATATACACTGTGAAGGACAATACAAGAAGGCCCAGGCATAGTCGGCCCACGGAAATATGGGTTAACGGGGAATCGTGTGGCAATTGTATTTTTCCGAATAAATAGAGCGCCAATGCCCCAAAAATAGCAATCCAGATGGCGAGGAACACTTCGCGCTCGAACCAATGCAGGTCCAAAACCATATCGGCATTCGACAAAAATTTGAAGGCCAAGGCCAATTCCAAAAAGCCCAGAACTACTTTTACCGTATTCAACCAGCCCCCGGATTTTGGAAGGGAGTTCATCCACCCCGGAAATGCGGCGAACAATGCAAATGGCAAGGCTATGGCCAAGGAGAAACCGAGCATTCCCACGATGGGGCCCACCTGGCTCCCACCTGCAGCGGCTTGTACCAGCAACGTACCAACAATGGGGCCGGTGCAAGAGAAGGAAACAATGGCGAGCGCCAGAGCCATAAAAAATATACCTATCAACCCGCCTCTATCGGCTTGGGAATCAACTTTATTTGCCCATGAATTGGGGAGCATGATTTCAAAAGCACCCAAAAACGATACCGCGAACACTATCAACAATAAAAAGAATATAACATTGAACCAAACGTTGGTGGAAAGTGCATTCAACGCCTGAGGCCCGAAAATCAAACTAACCAATATGCCCAAGGCCACATAAATTACGATTATTGAAATTCCGTAAATAATAGCGTTCTTAATGCCTTTTGCCCGGGTCTTGCTTTGTTTTGTAAAGAAACTGACCGTCATAGGAATCATCGGAAACACGCAAGGTGTAAGTAAGGCCGCAAACCCCGAAAGAAAGGCTATAAAGAAAATGGTCCAAAGGCCTTTTTTGTCCTGTTTTTTGTTCTGTTCGGTTGCGGATAGCGTAACTTCGGGAGCGGCTTTAATGGTATCCTTAACAACCGTAGCACCTGTAGTATCTACCTTTGCGGCCGCATCTTCATTTTCCAAGGAGACAACATTTTCAATGGAATCCTTCTTCTCAGCTTGCGGGGAGGTTTCGCCATTATTCTCGGGAGCTGGAATTTTAAACACCAAGTCCACATAATTTGGCGGCAGACAGCGAGTGTCATCACACACCATAAACTCTACCTCGCCCTTCACCGTCGCGCCCTTAGGCCCGGTTAGTTGAACCCGCTGGGTAAAGGTGGCTGTATTTTCAAAGAAAGTGATTACCATATCAAAAACGGGGTCATGAACCGTATGGCCTTTGCTTTCCTTTGGCTTGCCCACCAATTTAAAATCGCCGTTCTCCTCAAAAGTAAAGTTGGTAGGTAATGGCCCATTGTCCGGAACCACCTGTGAATATAAATGCCAATTCTTTTCAATAATGGCTTTGGAAATTAGATCATACTCTGTTTCCGATACTTTTTTAATACTTGTGGTCCACTTAACCGGGTCAAGTACTTGCGATTGTAACGAAGTAAAAGCGAAGAGCGCAAAAAGGAGGTAAAGGCTAAATTTTTTTTTCATCTTTTAGAGGGTCATTAGCGGACAGGAAACCGGAGCTGTGAATAGATTTGTTCAAAGAATGAAGGGTGAAACTCGCTGCTGGTTTTTTATGTCCAAAAACTATTTATTTACAATTTATTAAGACCTCAAATTTGGGGCAAAAATTGAAGTATTCAAAATTATGACGAGGTTTTGGGAAAAAACCCCTAAAAAGATTTGAATTTTAACGCTTAAAAAATGCAAAGTGGTTTTCAACCAACCCGCCATTCCATTCTTGAAAAACGGATATCCATTTCTTCAAAATTGTTTACTTTTGCAAACTTTATTGCAATACCCACATTATGAGCAGGAAATTTAAAGAATACAAAGGATTGGATCTCCCTAAATTGGCCGAAGAAGTACTCGATTTCTGGAAAAAAGATAACATTTTTGGGCAGAGTATTTCCATTCGCGAGGGAGCCGAGCCATTTGTATTTTTTGAAGGGCCGCCATCTGCCAACGGTCTTCCCGGGATCCATCACGTAATGGCGCGCGCCATAAAAGATATTTTCTGTCGTTACAAAACCCAAAAAGGATTTAAAGTTGACCGGAAGGCAGGCTGGGACACGCACGGCTTGCCGATAGAGTTGGGCGTAGAAAAAGAACTCGGCATCACCAAAGAAGACATCGGGAGAAAGATTTCGGTGGAAGAATATAACGCAGCCTGCAAAAAAGCGGTAATGCGCTATACGGATGTGTGGAACAGTCTTACCGAACGGGCCGGCTATTGGGTAGATATGGAAGACCCTTATGTTACCTACGAGCCAAAATATATGGAGACCGTTTGGTGGCTGTTGAAGGAAATTTACAATAAAAATCTGCTGTATAAGGGCTACACCATTCAGCCATATTCCCCAAAGGCGGGAACAGGATTGAGCTCGCACGAACTCAATCAGCCAGGGACCTATCAAGATATTACCGATACAACGGTGGTGGCCCAGTTTAAGGCAATGGCCGAAACCTTGCCCGATTTTCTAGCGGAAGAATCAAACAATATTTGGTTTTTGGCGTGGACCACCACGCCGTGGACGCTTCCCAGCAACACCGCATTGACCGTGGGCCCCAAGATTGACTATGTTTTGGTGAAAACGTTCAACCAATACACTTTCCAACCCATAAATGTAATTCTCGCAAAAAATTTGGTTGCAAGCCAGTTTGCGAAGAATTATGAGGAAAAACCCAACGAGGAAATCCTCGAGTCATACAAACAGGGCGATAAAGTTATCCCCTATTTTATTGCGAAAGAATTTAAAGGTGCCGATTTAGTCGGAATTCGATACGAACAGCTTTTGGATTATGCAAAGCCGCACGACAATCCTGAAAACGCTTTCAGAGTAATTGCGGGCGATTTCGTTACCACCGAAGACGGAACGGGAATCGTACACACCGCGCCCACTTTTGGTGCCGATGATGCCAAGGTTGCAAAAGAAGCAACGCCGGAAGTGCCGCCAATGCTTGTAAAAGATGAAAACGGAAATCTCGTTCCACTAGTTGATTTGCAAGGGAAATTCCGCCCCGAAATGAAGGAACTTGCCGGAAAATATGTAAAGAACGAGTATTACGATGATGCCGAAGTGCCCGAGAAATCGGTTGATGTTGAAATCGCAATAAAACTAAAGACCGAAAACAAAGCTTTCAAAGTTGAAAAATATTTGCACAGCTACCCCAACTGCTGGCGCACCGATAAGCCAATTCTATATTATCCACTGGATTCGTGGTTTATAAAAGTGACCGAGTTCCGAGATCGGATGTTCGAGCTGAACAAAGAAATAAACTGGAAACCAAAAGCCACCGGCGAAGGTCGCTTTGGCAATTGGCTTGCCAACGCAAACGATTGGAACCTTTCCCGCTCCCGATATTGGGGAATTCCGTTGCCCATTTGGCGAACGGAGGATGGCAAGGAAGAAACAATCATCGGTTCGGTGGAAGAGCTCAAAGCCGAAATGCAGAAAGCCGTGCAAGCTGGATTGATGGAGAAGGATATTTTTGAAAATTTCAAACCTGGCGATTTTTCCGAAGAAAACTATGCAAAGGTTGACCTTCACAAGAATATTGTTGACGAAATAACCCTCGTTTCCCAAAGCGGAAAACCCATGAAGCGCGAAGCAGATCTGATAGACGTTTGGTTCGACAGCGGAAGCATGCCCTATGCACAATGGCACTATCCTTTTGAAAACAAAGAAAAGGTAGAGAATACGTGGAGAAAGGCAGATTTTATTGCGGAAGGGGTGGACCAAACCCGTGGCTGGTTTTACACATTGCACGCCATCGCAACCATGATTTTTGACGATGTTGCCTATAAAAACGTAGTTTCAAACGGACTTGTTCTGGACAAAAACGGACAGAAAATGAGCAAGCGTCTGGGCAATGCCGTAGATCCTTTTGAAACCTTGGACGTTTTCGGTCCCGATGCCACGCGCTGGTATATGATCAGCAACGCAAATCCTTGGGACAACTTGAAGTTTGACCAGGACGGCATTTCGGAAGTGCGCAATAAATTCTTCGGAACACTTTACAATACCTACAGCTTCTTCAGTCTTTACGCCAATTTGGATAATTTTGAGTATATTGAAAAAGATCTTCCGCTGGAAAAACGCCCGGAGATTGACCGCTGGATACTTTCAGAATTGCACACGCTCATCCAAAAAGTGGACGAAAATTATGCAGATTATGAGCCAACCAAGGCTACGCGCGCCATTTCGGAATTTGTGCAGGAAAATCTCAGCAACTGGTTTGTGCGATTAAGCCGAAGAAGATATTGGAAAGGCAGCTATAATGACGATAAAATTTCGGCCTACCAAACCCTTTACACCTGTTTGGAAACCGTTGCAAAATTGGGCGCTCCCGTAGCTCCCTTCTTTATGGATAGACTCTATAAGGATTTGACGGCCGGCACTTCAAAAGAAGGTATGGAATCGGTACATTTAACCGACTTCCCAAAAGCGGACGCATCGTTCATCGATAAAAAGCTGGAGCACAAGATGCAGAAGGCGCAGACAATATCGTCCTTGGTGCTTTCGTTACGACAGAAAGAGAAAATAAAAGTGCGCCAACCGCTTCAAAAAATTATGATTCCCGTGTTGGAAAATTCAGAAAGGGAAGAAATTCTGGCCGTTTCGGATTTGATTAAAAGTGAAGTGAACGTAAAGGAAATTGAATTGATAGACGAAGATTCGGGTATGCTGGTAAAACAGATAAAGCCAGATTTTAAGGCTTTGGGGCCACGTTTCGGAAAAGACATGAAAGCCGTGGCAGCTGCCATTTCAGCCTTTGACCAAAAGCAAATTGCAACTTTGGAAAAAGATGGGGAAATATCAGTTTTTATTAACGAAAAAAATACTACTTTGGCGCTCGCCGACGTAATTATAAATTCGCAGGATATTGAAGGTTGGTTGGTTGCAAACGCCAATGGAGTTACGGTGGCACTGGATGTTACCATTACCCCTGAATTGCGCAACGAAGGAATTTCGCGCGAGTTGGTGAACAGAATCCAAAACCTTCGAAAAGACAGCGGTTTTGAAGTTACGGACAGAATAGAGGTAACCCTTGAGACCAATGGAAAATTGCAGGAGGCAGTGCGCCAGAACCTTTCCTATATAAAAGAGGAAACCTTAACGAACGATCTGCAATTTCAACCAAAAGTTGAACGGGGTACAGAAATTGCATTTGATGATATTGAAACACGTATAAGCATTAAAAAACAGTAAACATGACAGAGACAGAAAAAACCAGATATTCCGATGCCGAGCTGGAAGAATTTAGAGCCATCCTAAACGATAAAATCAAGAAAGCTACCGAGCAGTTGGAGCTTATAAAAAGTTCCTATAAAAATGACAGCAATAACGGAACCGACGATACGTCGCCAACCTTTAAGGCCTTTGACGAAGGCAGCGAGGTTATGAGTAAGGAAGCCAATTCACAACTGGCCATCCGTCAGGAAAAATTTATCCGCGACCTGAAAAATGCCTTGGTGCGCATTGAAAATAAAACCTATGGCGTTTGCCGCGTTACCGGAAAACTCATTAACAAGGAGCGCTTGAAACTCGTTCCGCATGCAACTTTGAGCATAGAGGCCAAAAACCTACAGAAGTAACCCAAATTTTTACGCAATGGCCGCAAGGGAAAATTGCATTTCTAACTAAAGCCCTGAACTTTTTCGGGGCTTTTTTTTGGTTTTAAAATCTTAGGATTCTTGGTGTGGCTTCACGTTGAACGTAGTCTCAAATAAAGTTGTAGCCACATATCAAGAACTGGGTCAAATTCTTCGGAAAAAAACTCTCATCAGTCCAAAGTAAAAATCATAAAAACAAAGCGCACTATAAATCGCCGCCAACGAAAACAATCGTTATTATGCAACCTATTAATTTCATTGTAGAGGAAATGGTAGCCGAATTATTTCCCTGCACCAAAACCGAATAATATTGCTATTTTTGCCAGCATTATTCCCTTGCGCTTATGAGCCTAAAAAAAGCCTCCTTTATTATAATCCTGATTTTATTGATCGATCAACTATCAAAGTTCTATATAAAAACGAACTTTGTTTTAGGTGAAGAAATTCGGGTTTTTGACTGGTTCAGAATTCTTTTTGTTGAAAACGAAGGCATGGCATGGGGCGCGAAAATTCCAGGCGAATACGGTAAATTGTTCTTGACCTTGTTCCGGATCGTGGCGATTGGTGGAATTGGATATTGGTTGTGGGATTCGGCGCGAAAAAACGCGCCTCGGATTTTGACCTTCTGTATTGCCCTTATTTTTGCGGGCGCATTGGGAAATATAATAGATTCGGTTTTTTACGGAATTATTTTTAACGACAGCCATGGACAGGTAGCCACTTTGTTTCCAGAGGGCGGCGGCTATGGCACCCTTTTTCACGGAAAGGTCGTAGATATGCTTTACTTTCCCTTGTATGGCGGCACTTTGCCGGAATGGATTCCATTTTGGGGCGGCACCTATTTCACCTTTTTTGATCCCGTTTTCAACATAGCAGACTCTTCCATCAGCATTGGTGTATTTTTGCTGCTTCTCTTCAACAAAAAAGCCTTTCCGCAGCGGGAACCCAAAACCCGGTTACTTGCGCAAAATGATCTTGGAGCCTAAATTATTCAAAAAACTATCCCTTCGGCGCCAAAAGATTGAACGGATAATCGGGCAAATTCCGAAGTACCCAATAGAGAAGGGCCAAGCCGAAATATCCAAAAATAAATAGCTTGCTGTAAAAAAGCATAAACCTAAACTTTGTTCCAAAAACCCAATTGGAAAGAGTAATCGCCAGGCCATAAACAAGAATGGGCAAGGTAAGCACCATTAAAGGATTGAACCTGAGGGCACCCATAAGATTTCCATGAAGCAAATGGTGAATAGCCCGCTGCGAGCCACAACCGGGGCAATAGAAACCCGTGCTATAATGCAACGGGCAAGGAATGAAAAAGGTGGTGGAAGGATTGAAAAAATAGTAGATAAAAACCAAGCCCCCAAGCGAAATTGCAATGAAGGCTAGTTTAAAAAATTTAGTTGATTCCTGCCAACGCGCCTCCAAATCCTATTACAATAAAGAAGATTACATACAGTACCCAAACAATGGCAGCTGCCACTGCGCCCCAAATGGCCCATTTTTTGGCATCATCGGCGGCCTGTTGTGCCCCAACGGTGTCGCCCTGCGCCCAAAGTTCCTTTACCTTTGACGCTTTGATGATTGATACAATGCCCAAAGGGAGGCAGCATAAAACGGTACACAAAATTGCCCAAACCAGGTTGTTGTCCGGGGGCGTTCCCATAGGTTGATTGGTTGTTTCCATAATTCTAATTAGTTGGTTAATAAAATTTTAATCTTCTAAAGATAATGGGTTATTTTGAAAATCGATGATTTTTTTTGGGGTGATGCAAAAATTTAAGGCAACATCGGCTGTTTCAAAAAAAATTTCGGGTTCCGGTTCAAAAAAAGAAAGTCCGACAAAAACAGTACTCGAATTACATTTTTTTAAAAATCGATCGTAAAAACCTTTGCCATAGCCCACGCGATGGCCTCTTTTATCATAAGCAAGTAGAGGCACGAACACCACTTCAATAATTTCCGGTGAAACCTCAATGCCCGAAACCGGTTCGGGAATTCCGTATGCCGAAGTTTTAAAGACGGTATGCTCCTGCATTAAAAAATGGCGCATTTCGCCGGTTTGAAAATTTGCCTTGGAAACCACGATACTTTTATCCTTTCCCTGCAAAATGTGCATCAAATATTCGGTATCCACTTCTGTTTTTATCGAAATGGGCAGGAAAACATGGTAATAGGTTTTGTTCCAAACGGGCAGTTGCAGCGCGCGGTTAGCAATCTGAAGGCTCATTTCTGCTACAGATTCATCAGAAAGTCCCTCCCGAAGCTTTTTGTATTTAAGACGTAAAGTTTTTTTATCACCCATAATGTACTCGTAATTCCAAATCGCAAATCGTAAATTGAAAATTGAAAATTGAAAATTAAAAAAGATCCCCCTCAATCCTCCATTTCTTCAAATTCCACAATTTCGGTTTTGGCGGTTGAAATATGAAAAATGGCATCGCCCTGATTCACGATGGGCGATTGGTTTACGTTTATAATATAGCCCTCATTGGGCGAGGTTACCTTAAATCGCATTTTACCATAGGGGTCGGTAATCGTGGCAAGAAATTCCCCTTTTTCAACGTGCTTGTTGCAGTCCACTTTCACGTGCAGCAACCCGCTTCTGTGCGCGCGGATCCATTTGCTTTTTTCAATAATTACGGTTTTGGTGGCCGGATCGGGGGCAATAATTCTTTTTCCCAACATATCCAAATGTTTCAAGATCCGCAATATGCCGTCAACCCCTTCCTTTACGATATGTTTGTTGCTCTCCCGGCTTTTTCCACCTTCAAAAAGCAAGACCGGAATTCCCATTTTGTGGCAGGTATTCCTATAGGATTTTTCAATAGTATTGGAATAGACCGTGAAGGGCGCGTTAAAAACCCTTGCAAGCTCCAGTAATTTTTCGTCCCCCGGTTTAATGCGAATTTGCGCCGCATTGAACCTACTGGCCCCGCCCGTGTGGAAATCCAGACAATAATCGGCATGGGGCAATACTTTTTTAGTAAAATGATAGGCCACGCGACTGGCCAATGAGCCCGTTTTGGTGCCCGGAAAAACCCGATTTAGATCGCGGCCGTCGGGAAAGGAGCGGTCTCCGTTCAAAAACCCGAACACGTTCAATATAGGGATGCACATGATAGTTCCCCGCTTGGGCTTGTTCAGCTTTCGGGCTATCAATTGGCGAACGATTTCCACCCCGTTTATTTCATCGCCATGAATGGCCGCGGTAATCAAGACCGTTGGACCCGGAATTTTTGAACGTTCTATTATTATTGGAATTTCAACCTTAGTGGAGGTGTACAGTTTCGCTATGCTGAAATCCACGGTGCGGCTTTCGCCCAATGCAATGCGCTCATTTAAGATTACTATATCGCGTTCTTCCTTTTTGGCCATTTAAACGTTCCGTTCAATATATTTTATAATGGAATTTGCAATGTCCTTGCCGGTAGCGGCTTCAATGCCTTCCAGCCCGGGAGAGGAATTCACCTCCAAAATAAGCGGACCGCGAGCGGATTGTAGCATATCTACCCCGGCTATGCCCAGTCCCAATGCCTTGGCGGCTTTTAGAGCGGCTGTTTCTTCTTCATCGGTAAGCTTTATTACCGTTGCCGTTCCGCCGCGATGCAGGTTGCTTCGGAATTCGCCTTCCTTTCCTTGGCGCTTCATCGCTCCCACTACTTGGCCATCCACAATAAACGCCCTTATGTCGGCGCCGCCCGCTTCCTTTATAAATTCCTGCACGATTACCCGCGCCTGAAGATTGTTGAAGGCCTCAATGACCGATTCGGCCGCTTTTCGGGTCTCCACTAAAATTACCCCAATGCCCTGGGTTCCTTCCAACAATTTAATGATAACGGGCGCGCCCCCCGCTTGATCCACGATTTCTTTTACGTTTTTGGAATAATTGGTAAAAACGGTTTTTGGCAACCCCAAACCCGCGCGCGAAAGTATTTGAAGGCTGCGCAGTTTGTCGCGCGAACGGACCAGGGCCTGCGATTCGGTAGTGGTGAAAACGCGCATCATCTCGAACTGCCGCACCACCGCCGTACCATAAAAGGTTACCGAAGCTCCGATACGCGGGATGATAGCATCGGTATGGTCCAATTTGTGGCCTTTGTAGATAATTACCGGATTTCTCTTTTCAATAACAATATCGCATTTGGCGTGGTTTATTACCTCAACGTCGTGTTTCCTGGCTTTTGCAGCTTCCACCAAGCGTTTGGTGGAATACAGATTTGCGTTGGCCGATAATATCTTTATGTTCATTTCTTGATCTTTAGTTTATGGGAAAGGTTGGTTTTGTTGATGTCCACCACATATTTTTTGCTTAAAAAATTTCGGCCCAAAAGTACTGGAAAACGCATCTCCTCGCGGTCGCTCAGTGTTAAATAAATGGCATGGCTTTTCCCGAAGAGGACAATTTCGGTTTTAATTCTATATCGGGCTTCAGCCTGGCCGTTACTGCTCTTTACCACCTTTACGTCATACTCATCAAAAATGATTTCCCTTTCGTGATAGCTGGGATGTTCCTCGTCCAGAAAATTACATTTTAAATAATTGTCCTCTACCTTTACGTTCTTGCAATGGATGGAAGAAGTGTAGGCGCCCGTGTCAATCTTCACTTCAATATCGAAGAGATTCAGCACTGGAAAATCTGCCTTGTCAATTCTGCCTATGTTTCTTTTCAATGGTTTCGGGGTTTTGTTTTTGCAAGGTATGAAATCGAAATTGAAATTTGAATTGAATTGGCAATTTACCGGCGGTGGCGTTCAATAAACCCGATGACGCTTTTTGAAACGTTTTTCCCCGATGTGTTTTCGATGCCCTCCAAACCCGGCGTACTGTTGATCTCCAATACCAACGGGCCATTGTTGGATTGCAGGATATCTACCCCACAAAACCCCAGGTTCATTGCCTTGGCGGCCCGTATTGCAATTTTTTCCTCTGCGGAAGAAAGCGAGATCATTTCTGAGGTGCCTCCGCGGTGCAGATTGCTCCGGAAATCGCCAATCTTGCATTTGCGCTTCATGGCCGCTACCACTACCCCATCCACCACTATGGCCCGAACATCGGCGCCATTGGCTTCTTCAATATATTCCTGCAACAAAAATTTTATGCCGGCGGCATTCAGGGTTTCTATGGTGGCCAAGGCATTCTGCAAGCTTTCGGAAAGAATTACGCCCTCGCCGTGGGTGCCTTCCAGCAATTTGATGATTATTGGCTTTCCATTGAAGGTTTTCAGCTGTTCCTCAAATTCAAAAAAGGAAGCAAACAGCGTTCTGGGCACCGGAATTCCGTGCTTGGCCAAAAGCTGAAAACACGTCCATTTGTCGCGGCTGTTGCTAATTCCTTCGGAAGAAACCACGCTGAAAACGCCCATCGCCTCAAACTGGCGGACCACGTTGGTCCCAAAATAGGTATTGGAGGCACCGATGCGCGGAATGACGGCGTCCAGATCGTCTACCAATTCATTTTGAAAATAGAGTACTGCTTTGCCGTTTTCCACCGCAAGGTTGCAATAGGAAGGGTCCAAAACCTCCATAGTGTGGTTTCGCGCCTCGCCAGCGTTTAGAAGACTTTTGGTGGAATAGAGCGCTTCGCCGCGCGACAGTATGGCAATGTTCATAAAAGCGGATTGGTGCTGCAATTTAGGAAAAAACGCAAACCACCCTTTCGGGAGAAAAAAATTTATTCCTTTATTAACATATTCATCGTTTAAAACCTGCCAACAAAAGCTACAATCCAGTATCTTTGAGCCTATGGCCCACCCTTCGGTAACTCTACAAATTGCAACCCTTCCAGATTCGCCGGGCGTCTATCAATATTACGACAAGGACGGCAAGCTGCTGTATGTGGGCAAGGCCAAAAACCTAAAAAAAAGGGTTTCTTCCTATTTCACAAAAAATTTCGACAACAACCGCACCCGGCTTTTGGTGAAGAAAATTGTGACCATCAAACACATCGTGGTAAAAACCGAAACCGATGCGCTGTTGCTGGAAAACAATTTGATAAAAAACTACCAGCCGCGCTACAACGTAATGCTGAAGGACGATAAAAGTTACCCCTGGATCTGCATTAAAAACGAGCGCTTCCCGCGGGTATTCCCAACGCGGCGGATGATAAAGGACGGCAGTGAGTATTACGGCCCATACACGAGCATGAAAACCGTGCACACGTTGCTGGATTTAATAAAGGGGTTGTACCCGCTGCGCACCTGCAACTACGACCTTTCCGAAGAAAAAATAAGGGCGGGCAAATATAAGGTGTGTTTGGAATATCACTTGGGAAATTGTTTGGGACCCTGTGAAGGGCTCTATTCCGAAACCGAATATCACGAAAACATTGAGGCGATCCGCAACATTGTGAAGGGAAATTTTAAAGATTCGCTCCACAAATTCAAAACCCAAATGAAAACCTTGGCGGCCGATCTGAAATTTGAGCAGGCCCAACGGGTGAAGGAAAAGATTGCTATTTTGGAGAATTACCAATCAAAATCCACCGTGGTAAACCCGAAGATCAACAATGTGGATGTGTTCTCCATTATATCAGACGAAAGCTATGCCTATGTAAATTTTCTGCAGCTTTCACACGGCTCGATCATCCGGTCGCACACTTTGGAAATCAAAAAGAAATTGGACGAAACCGATGCAGAATTGCTGGAACTGGCTGTTGTGGAATTGCGGCAACGGTTCCAATCGCTTTCCAAGGAAATCTATGTGCCTTTTGAGGTTGCCGTGGGCGAGGACGTTAAGGTGCACATTCCGAAACTGGGAGATAAAAAAGCCATCCTCGACCTTTCGGAGCGAAACGCAAAATATTTCCGAATGGAAAAATTCAAACAAGCAAAAATTGTGGACCCCGACCGGCACGAAAAGCGGATCATGGCCCAAATGAAAAAAGATTTGCGCCTTTCGGAGGAACCGCGACACATTGAGTGCTTCGACAACAGCAACATTCAAGGAACCAATCCGGTGGCGGCCTGTGTGGTGTTCAAAAACGGAAAGCCCAGCAAAAATGACTACCGCAAATTCAACATAAAGACGGTGGAGGGACCCGATGATTTTGCCTCGATGGAAGAAGTGGTGTACCGCCGCTACAAAAGATTGCTGGCCGAGGAGCAACCTTTGCCACAGCTCATCATCATAGATGGGGGCAAGGGGCAACTTTCCTCCGCACTGAAAAGTCTGGATAGGTTGGGCCTGCGCGGCAAGATTGCCATCATTGGCATTGCCAAACGGCTGGAGGAATTGTTTTACCCCAACGATCCCGTTCCTTTGTATTTGGACAAAAAGAGCGAGACCTTAAAAATAATCCAGCAATTGCGGAACGAGGCGCACCGGTTCGGGATTACCTTCCACCGCAGCAAGCGTAGCAAACAAGCGCTGAACACAGAACTGGAAACCATTCCCGGTATTGGCGAAAAAACGGTGGTGGAACTGCTTAAACATTTTAAAAGCACAAAACGCATTGCCACCGCAAATTTTGAGGAACTCGCAAAGGTGATCGGGGCCAGCAGGGCCAAGAAATTGGTGGAACATTTTGGCGGGGAATAGCTTTTGGTTTGGGGTTATAAGCGAGGGATTGAGCGTTGGGGAGCATGGATGATGGATGATGGGTGATAGATGATGGGTGATAGATGATGGATTAGTCCAATAATTGTCTAATAATTTTGTCCCTTTTAATGATTTAGCTTAGACTTTGGTTAATGAAAAATGGACTGTGTTTTTTCAGTGATGAATTTTAAAAATCCAAGATATTGGTAAAGTACTTTGTTTCGATACTGTTTTTGCTTATTTCCGCGCTATCCTTTTCACAAGAGAAAACGGGCGAGGATCTGAAAGTTGGGCTGGTGCTCAGCGGTGGCGGCGCCAAGGGGCTGGCCCATATTGGCGCCCTGAAGGTTATTGAGGAATCGGGCGTGCGTATTGATTATATTGGCGGCACTAGTATGGGCGCCATCATCGGTGCGCTTTATGCTTCGGGCTATTCAGCCAATCAATTGGACAGTATTTTTCGGCAGACCGACTTCAGTAGTCTCATACAGGACGATATTCCGCGTAGCGCAAAGACCTTCTACGAAAAACAGGAGGCAGAAAAATATGCTTTGGTGCTCCCTTTTGATAAATTTAAAATTGGTTTTCCATCCGGGCTTTCCAAGGGACAGAATGTCTATAATCTGCTGTCCAAATTAACCAGCCACGTGAGCACGGTTTCCGACTTCAGCAAACTTCCCATTCCATTTTTTTGTGTGGCGACCAACGTAGAAACGGGCAAGGAGGTCATTTTGGACCACGGCTACCTGCCACGGGCGGTATCGGCCAGTGGCGCTTTGCCATCGTTGTTCAGCCCCGTGGTGATTGACGACAAGGTGCTCATTGATGGGGGCGTTGTTAACAATTATCCCGTTAGTGAAGTGCGCGCCAAGGGTATGGACCTTATTATTGGCGTGGATGTGCAGGATAGCCTAAAGACCCGAAACGATCTTCGGTCGGCCTTCGATGTGTTGGTGCAGATAAACAACTACCGGACTATTAGCGATATGGTGAAAAAAACGGTGCTGACTGATGTTTATATCCATCCCAATATAAAGGATTTTTCGGTGGTTTCCTTTGATGAAGGCAATAGAATCGTGGCCTCGGGCGTAACGGCTGCAGCGCAGCACAAGGCCCAACTGGACAACATTGCGCAACGGCAGCGCCCCAAAGCGAAAGATTCCATAACCTTCCTTAAGAACGATCTTATTTTTATAAAAGATGTGGAGATTGACGGACTTAAAAAATACACCCGAAGCTATGTTTTGGGCAAGCTGAAACTGCGCACTCCCGATAGCATTAGTTATAAAGAATTTAGCAATGGCATCAATAACCTTTCTGCTACCGGCAATTTTCAGGACATCAATTACCGTCTTGTGGCCGATGAAAACAATCAGAACACATTGGTCCTGCACCTGCGTGAAAGTAGATCGTCTATGATGTTGCGATTTGCAGCGCACTATGACGATCTATTCCGTACGGCCGCGTTGGTGAATATTACCAAAAAACGGCTGTTTACCAATAACGATATTGCCTCGTTGGATTTAATAGCGGGCGATAACCTTCGCTATAATTTTGAATATTATATCGACAAGGGATTTTACTGGAGCGTGGGCTTCAATTCAAAATACCACTTTTTTGAAACCGATGTCCCCTTAAGTTTTGTCGGGGCCGATTTGAACGCCGAAGTGTCCCTGCCCATCAACAACCTTTCCATTAAGTATAGCGATTTCACCAACCAATTATATTTTGAGACCCTTTTGGAGCGCACCTTTATATTTGGCTTGGGAGGCGAGCACAAATACCTGCGCTACCTTTCCGAAACCATCGGTACCGATGAAAACAACCTGCCGCGAACCATTTTTGAAAGTACCAATTATTACAGCACCTTTGGGTTCTTGAAATATGACAGTTACGACAATAGTTTCTTTCCAAAAAGTGGCGCCTATTTTTCGGGCGATTTCCACTGGTATCTTTTGGCCCACGGCCGCAACAAGAATTTTGAGCCCTTTTCATTGGCAAAGGCAAAGTTGGGATACGCCCATACATTTTTTAATACCATTTCGGTAAACCTGACCACCGAGGGCGGTTTTAAATGGGGCGGGCCCGAAACCACAAGTCTGGACTTCTCCCTGGGCGGCTACGGGTTTAAGGAAATGAACAACATCATTCCGTTTATGGGCTATGAGGCCATTTCGTTGCGGGGGAATACCTATCTGAAGTCCACGCTTATGTTCGATTATGAAATATTCCGAAAAAACCACATTAACCTGGGCGCAAACATTGCCAACGTGGGCAATGACCTGTTTGAAACGGGCGACTGGATAGAAGGTATCGATTATTCGGGATTTTCGCTGGGCTACGGGCTGGAAACTATATTGGGGCCCATGGAAATTAAATATTCCTATTCACCCGAGTTGGACAGCAGCGAATGGTATGTGGCCTTGGGCTATCGTTTTTAGCAAAAACTTAAAGGCATAGCTCTAAAATTTTTTCGATATTTGTGGAACGCTTGATTTAGCGTCCATTATTCGTAATAAATCAAAAAAAATAAACAAGTACCAAAAACAGTACCCATGCCTTTCTACCATAAACTGGGCAAGATACCGCCCAAGCGCCATACCCAGTTCCGCAAACCCGACGGCAGCCTCTATTCTGAGCAACTTTTCGGTACCGTCGGTTTTGACGGAATGTACAGTAATATCTATCACGAACATCGGCCCACCCAAGTAAAGGAAATACAGAAACAATACAGCGTGGCCCCCAAAATAGCCAGGACCAACAACCTGGAGTCCCTGCGGCTAAAA
This sequence comes from Aequorivita sp., assembly GCA_048265145.1. GTDB lineage: Bacteria > Bacteroidota > Bacteroidia > Flavobacteriales > Flavobacteriaceae > Aequorivita. The sequence continues at coordinate 290,100 of JBLXCF010000002.1, read as the reverse complement.
GGCTTTGAAGTAAAGCCCGAAAAAGATTATTTAAGCAGCAGAAAAACGGTGCTTACCAATAGTGACTGCAGCATTATCCTCGCTGCGCCCCAAGAATCGCAAAAAGACTATTTCTACAAAAACACCGATGCCGACGAATTGATCTTCATCCATAAAGGTAGCGGAAAACTGCGCACCTTTCTGGGCAATATTGATTTTAAATACGGTGACTATCTAGTGGTTCCCCGCGGAATTATTTACCAAATGGACTTTAACTCCGACGAAAATCGGCTTTTTATTGTAGAATCGCGACGTCCCATCTATACTCCCAAACGGTATCGCAACTGGTTTGGGCAATTGTTGGAACATTCCCCCTATTGCGAGCGCGACATCCGCAAACCACAGGAACTGGAAACCCATAATGAATCTGGAGATTTTTTGGTGAAGGTTAAAAAAAAGGACGAAATTTTTGAAATGGTGTATGCCACCCATCCTTTTGACGTGGTGGGCTATGACGGCTATAACTTTCCCTACGCCTTTTCCATTCACGATTTTGAACCCATAACCGGGCGCATCCACCAGCCACCACCAGTCCACCAGACCTTTGAAACCGACGCCATGGTGGTGTGCAGCTTTGTTCCGAGGCTTTATGACTATCATCCAGACAGTATCCCAGCGCCCTACAACCACAGCAATATAGATAGCGACGAGGTGCTCTATTATGTGGATGGCGATTTTATGAGCCGCAATGATATTGAAGCCGGACAAATAACGTTACATCCCGCGGGTATTCCACACGGCCCACATCCCGGCGCCGCGGAACGGAGCATTGGAAAGACCGAAACCCAAGAACTGGCGGTAATGGTTGACACGTTTAAACCCTTGCAGGTTACCGAGGATGGTTTAAAACTTGCTGATGGAACCTATTACCAAAGCTGGTTGGAACGGTAATTGGGCCGGAAAAAATGGGGTAAAGAGTTATTTATTGAGAATCTTTTGAATTAGTTGAATGAATTAGCAAACTTTAAGTATGAACAAAGAAGTAAAATCAGTCGATTATGGACTGGAAAAAATTTTTGAAGGAGCATCGGATTTTCTCCCGTTGTTAGGGACCGATTATGTAGAATTCTACGTGGGCAATGCCAAACAGTCTGCCCATTTTTACAAAACGGCTTTCGGCTTCCAGTCCTATGCCTACAAAGGTTTGGAAACCGGTTCGCGCGATTCGGTGAGCTACGTCCTGAAGCAGGATAAAATAAAACTCGTGCTTACCACCCCTTTGAACAGCAAATCGCCAATCAACGAACACATAGTTAAACACGGTGATGGCGTAAAAGTTATTGCCCTTTGGGTAGAGGATGCGCGCAGCGCCTTCGAGGAAACCACCAAACGCGGTGCCACACCCTATATGGAACCCACCGTGGAGAAGGATGAACACGGCGAAGTGGTGCGAAGCGGAATCTATACCTATGGCGAAACCGTGCATATGTTCGTAGAGCGAAAAAACTATAACGGTCAATTCCTACCCGGGTTCCGCGAATGGAAAAGCGACTACAATCCCACCCCTACCGGCCTTAAATATATTGACCACATGGTAGGAAATGTTGGTTGGGGCCAGATGAACAAATGGGTTAAATGGTATGAAGATGTAATGGGCTTCGTAAATTTTCTTTCTTTTGACGACAAGCAAATCCACACCGAATATTCGGCCCTGATGAGCAAGGTGATGAGCAACGGGAACGGCCGCATCAAATTCCCCATAAACGAACCTGCAGAAGGAATTAAAAAATCACAGATTGAAGAATATCTGGATTTTTATGAGGATTCTGGTGTTCAGCATTTAGCCGTCGCCACGGACGATATTATTAAAACCGTAAGCCAGCTAAAGGAACGCGGCATAGAGTTTTTGCCCCCTCCGCCCCAAGCGTATTATGACGATATTCCACGCAGATTGGGAGACCACATGAAAATGATGAAGGAAGACATCAACGAATTGAAAAAACTATCCATCATGATAGATGCCGACGAAGAAGGCTATTTACTTCAGATCTTCACAAAACCGTTGGAGGACCGCCCCACTTTGTTTTTTGAAATCATTCAACGAATGGGTGCCAAAGGTTTTGGGGCCGGAAATTTTAAGGCCCTCTTCGAATCCATAGAGCGCGAACAGGCACAACGGGGGACCCTATAGAACAGACCAAGCAAAAACCCCATCATTTTTTTATAATGGTGGGGTTTATCTTTTTGGAATGGTAGTTGCAAAACACCATCCCTAAAAATCCCAAACATCCTTTTTATGAAAAAACTGCCATTGCTACTCTTCCTTTTTGGTATCATCTTTATTCTCCCTGCCCAGGAAAAAGCCTATGGCGATGGCGAATTTTTCAAATTCAGGGTTCATTACGGATTCGTAACGGCCGGCTATGCAACCCTAAAAGTGAAGGACGCCTCCCTCAACGGAAAGGACGTTTTCCACGTTCGTGGCTATGGGCAGACGGTTGGGGTTTCCAAATGGTTCTTTAAAGTAGAAGACGACTATCAATCCTATATAGACAAGCAAAAAAATATCCCCTACCGTTTCATTCGCAAGATAGACGAAGGAGGCTACACCAAGGACATTCAAATAGATTTTAACCACAACAGCCAAAAGGCTACGGTAAAGGACAACAAAAAGAAGGAGACCACGGTTTTTTCCTTTCCCAAGGATACGCAGGACATGATCTCCGCCTTTTATTATCTTCGCAATACCTTGGACACTGAAAATATAAAAAATGGTGATGTGGTGGAAATGAATATGTTCTTTGACCAAGAAAATTACAAATTCAGGTTAAAATTTCTTGGAAAAGAAGTTTTAGATACTAATTTTGGCCGTGTTCGCACTTTAATTTTCCGGCCCTATGTACAATCTGGGCGGGTTTTTAAGGAAAAGGAAAGCCTAACGGTCTGGATCAGTGACGATAAAAACAAAATACCCCTGCTCGTAAAGGCAGATCTGGCCGTTGGCTCGCTAAAGGCAACATTGACCGAATTTAAGGGATTGCAACATTCCTTTAAAATAATTGCAAATCAATAAAACATAATACCGAAAATTCCCCAGCATTGAAAATTAAATTCGTCTTCGCACTTTCCCTTGTTCTATTTGCCCTTGCCTGTAACAAAAACAAAGAAAATCTGGCCGAGACCAATGAGGTAGCCGCAGAACCCATTATTGAGCAATATGGTTATATCCTCAACGATTTCAACGTGGTCCGCGACACCATTCGAAAGGGCGATACCTTTGGCGATATTCTTTTCGCCAATGGCGTGTCCCAGGAAAAAATAATGGAAGTTGCCACCAAATTCCGCGACAGTTTTGACGTCCGGAAAATTGCGGTCGGTAAACCCTATGTCCTGCTAAATTCAAAGGACTCCCTAAACCAGACCCAGGTTTTTATTTACGAAACCAACAAAGTGGACTACGCCGTTGTGGATTTTCGCGACACCTTAACCATTTATAACAGCCAAAAACCCGTTCGGTATGAGCAACGGGAAGCCTCGGGCGTAATTACCAGTTCGTTGTCGGCCACTATGGAGGAGCAGAATTTAAGCCCCTATATGACCGACCAATTGGCCAACATCTACGCCTGGACCATCAACTTTTTCAAGCTCCAGCCAGGCGATAGGTTCAAGGTTATTTATACCGAAAAATTTATTGAGGACACGATTCCGGCAGGCTTAAAAGAAATTAAGGCCGCCTATTTTGAACACCATGGAAAGCCGCTCTACGCCTTCAAATTTGCTTCAGATTCCATAGACCAATATGCGGGCTATTACGATGAACAGGCCAACAATTTGAAACGGGCTTTTTTGAAAGCTCCCGTAAAATTCAGCAGAATTTCTTCGCGCTACAATCTCAACCGGCGCATCAAATATTATGGTTTTAAACTGCGGCCGCACAGAGGTACGGACTTTGCGGCCCCAATCGGCACGCCCATTCTCGCTACAGCAGATGGCATAGTGACAAAATCAGAACATCGCGGTGGAAATGGAAATTACGTTAAAATTAGGCATAGCGGCACCTACGAGACCCAATATTTACATATGAAAGCCCGCAATGTAAAGGTGGGCCAGCACGTAAGCCAAGGAGATGTTATTGGCTGGATCGGCATGACCGGGAACACCAGCGGCCCCCACGTGTGCTACCGCTTTTGGAAAAATGGAAAAGAAGTAGATCCTTTTAAGGAGGATTTGCCATTTTCACGGCCCCTACCCGAAGCAATGCACAGCACTTATTTTGCCCAAATGCTTCCGATGAAAGAAATTTTGGATTGCATAACCTATTAAAATTTCTTGTAGGCGCTCTTGTTGATAACATTGTTATTAACTAATTCTCCAAAAATCAGCCATTTAGACACAAGATTTTATCTTTATTCTAAGGTAATTTTCTTAATGATTTCTTAATTGATTTTCTTGGTTAAGAATTATATAAGGTTGTACTTTTGCCGAAATTTTTAAACCTAAATCCAAATTCATGAGAAAGCTTTTATTTCTTGTTTTTTTATTGGGCGGTTTTGCCGCTTTTGCTCAAACCACGGTTACCGGAACGGTAATCGATTCTGATTCCAACGACCCCTTGGCCGGCGCCAACGTTGTTGAGAGCGGCACCACCAATGGCGCCATAACAGATTTCGACGGAAATTTCACCTTGCAAACCTCCGCTGCATCGGGAACTTTAACCATTTCATACATTGGTTACACCATTGAAAAAGTTCCATTTAAAAGCGTTAACGGAACTGCCACACTGGGAACCATTAAAATTACCGTGGATTCCGATGCCCTTGAAGAAGTGATAATTGTTGGAAAAGGGATTATCGATATGGCGAAAGACCGCCAGACCCCAATTGCCGTTTCTACAATTACGGCTGCCGAAATCCAGGCCAAAGCCATCGGAAACGTTGAATTTCCTGAGGCTATAAAAAGTACCCCAAGTGTGTATGTTTCTAACCAGGCAGGCGGATTTGGAGATTCACAAATGTTCCTTCGCGGATTCGACCAGACCAACACAGCTTTCCTTTTAAACGGACAGCCCATTAACGGAATGGAGGACGGAAAAGTTTACTGGTCAAACTGGTCAGGTATGTCTGACGTTGCAAATGCCGTTCAGGTTCAACGCGGTTTGGGATCTTCAAAACTGGCCATCTCTTCCGTTGGGGGAACCGTAAACATTGTTTCACGCGCTGCAGGCAGAAAAGAGGGCGGATTTGCTCGTTTTATGACGGGTAACGACAGCTACTTTAAGGGAACCATAAGCTATGATTCAGGTCTTAAGGGAAAATGGGCCTACTCCTTTTTATTGGACCACTGGCAAGCGCACCGAAAATATTCAGACGGAACTGCAGGACAGGGACAAAACTATTTTATCGGCATTGGGTATGTTCCCAACGCCACCCACTCCTTCAACTTTCTTTTAACCGGAGCGCCACAATGGCACGACCAAAACTACTCTGATTCCTTGGAGGATTATGACCAATATGGAAAGCGGTATAACGGCAACTCCGGTTTTTATAACGGCGAGCGATATACCCTCCGCAGAAACTATTACCACAAACCTATCATCAACCTTAACTGGGATTGGAACATGAGCGACAAGACCAGTCTTTCTTCCGTGGCATACGCTTCCTTTGGTCGTGGTGGCGGTACAGGACCTGCGGGCAGCTCCCGCAATATAGACGCCGTTCGCGACAATCACGGTGAAATAGACTTCAACCAATTAGAGGAAAATAATATTGAAACCGCCGAAAATGGTATTGGCAGCTACGGTCAAGGTTCAGTAGTGCGAAGAATGTCCGTAAACAACCACAACTGGTTTGGCTTCCTTACCAATTTGGAGAGCGCCGTTAGCGACAACTTCACCTTTAATATTGGGGTTGACACTCGTTTCTATAAAGGAAACCACTGGTATCAAATGAACGACCTTTTAGGTTTGCAGGGCTATGCCGACAACCGCGGGTATGGTGATGCAAGGGACAGCAATTACGTGATCAGCGAAACCTTCGAGGCAAATCCTTGGGCAGCGCTGTTCAATAGTGCAGACGAGTCGCAGCGTTTTAACTACGATTACTCCGAAAACATAAACTACATTGGTGGTTTTGGCCAGGCAGAGTACAAAACAGACGTATTTTCCGCATTCGTTCAAGGTGCACTTTCAACCCAAAGTTACCAAAGAGAAGGCCGTGCCGAAGGTAGCGAAATTGAGGGCGTGAACGGTTTGGGCAAGTCAGACAAGGTGAACAAAATGGGCTATAATATTAAAGGAGGAATGGGCTATACCTTTATAGAAAACAACACCCTATTCGCCAATGCCGGATACTATTCAAGACAACCATTCTTGGACAATATTTTCTCTGATATCCGCAACTCTAACTACATCCTTGAAGGTGAAAATGAAATTGATAATGAAGAAATCTTAGGGATAGAAGTTGGCTATAGACTTCGCGCCGGAAACTTCAGTTTAGACCTTAACGGTTATTATACAAGCTGGGGTAACCGCTTCCTTTCCGGAGGATTTATTGAAGGTAACCCAAGCGATCCAAACCCAGTGAACCAAAAAGATCGTTACCAAAGATTCACCGACATTACACAAGTTCACAAAGGATTTGAGTTTGAAGGAAAATATCGCTACTCCAGCGCCTTCATGCTTAGGGCCTTCGGAAGCATTGGCAATTGGAAATATGACGGCGAAACTCCCTACCAAACCCGTGAGGACGAAACCAACGTCCTGCTGGAGGAAGGAACCATTAACCTTAGTGGCACCAAAGTGGGCAATGCTCCACAGACCTCTTTCGGCTTTGGTTTTAAATACAACATTTTTGGAGGGCTGACTGTTGATGCAGATTATAACATCTACACAGATCTTTATGGTTTTGTAGATGCAGAGGATGTAACCAGCGCCGCACAGGCAGGAACCGTATATCAGGCAGAGCGGCTTCCCGCCTATAGCCTTTTGGACGCCGGCATAACTTATAAGTTCGATTTTGGAGGCAACGCATTCACGGTTCGTGCCAATTGCTATAACGCCACCAACGAAATGTATCTTGGCCAAAAAGATTCCTTTGGGTATTTCTACGGCAATGGCAGAACGTGGAACGCCAGCTTGCGCTACGATTTTTAACGGAAACTGAATTTCCCATTAAAAATGCTCCAGTTTTTTGGAGCATTTTTTTTGTTTAATAAACGTATCTTTGGAACACTTCAAAAAATATTAAAAATGTATACCACTATTCAATTTATCCATTCCTATTGGGCCTATTTAGTGCTTCTCATTGTAATTTTGGCAACCCTCAACGCGCTCGCAGGCCTATTTTCCAAACGGGAATACGGCGCTAAAGATTTCCGGATTTCCCTTTTTGCACTAATTGTTACGCACATTCAATTATTGATTGGCCTTATTCTGTTCTTTGTGTCGCCTCTGGGGCTGCAAAACATTTCTGCCAACGGAATGGGCGCAGTAATGAAGGATCCGTTGTTTCGGCTTTATGCAGTTGAGCATCCAACGGTGATGATCCTTACGGTTATTTTTATTACCATTGGCTATTCAAAACATAAAAAGAAATTACTTTCCAGCGGAAAGTTTAAAACCCTGTCCATTTTCTACACCTTAGCATTAATTTTAATGTTAAGCAGAATTCCGTGGAGCCAATGGTTCAATTAATAACCTAAAAAAAATCCTGCTACCCAATTTAGCAGGATTTTTTTTTTGAATGAAATATTCGTGGGTCAATTTTTTTCCTTTATCAAATAGACATATACCGGAAAGTGGTCGCTATAACCTCCGGTATAGCCATTTGCAAAACTTCGGAAGGGATAGCCCTTGTATTGTCCACGAGGGGTAGCCAAGTAGTTTTTATTGAAGATTCCCGCTTTGTAAAACCGATACGAATTATAATCTTTTTTGGTTAGTTCTGAGGAGAGGATAATCTGGTCAAATAAATTCCAAGCATCGCGATAGGCAAGGGTTCCCATCCCCTTTTTATACATATCTTCCATAGGATTGTACAGTTCCATGGGTTTCAGTGTTTCCCTTTCACTTTTGGTATTCAAAACCTCTTTAACACTGGGGCTAATTGGGTCGTCGTTAAGATCGCCCATGGTAATTATTTTTGCATACGGGTCTTCATTGAACAGGGAATCTATTATATGCTTGTTCAGTTCGGCCGCTTTAATCCTTTTTGGACGGCTTCTTTCCTCTCCGCCACTGCGCGAGGGCCAGTGGTTAACGATCACACTTATTTTTTCGCCATCCAACATACCGCTCACCAGGAGTTGATCGCGGGTGTAGATTCGTTTGCTTCGGTCCTCATCATCAAAGATTATTAGTTCGTAGGATTTGTAATTGGTGGGAATAAAGACTCCTTTTTGATAGAGCAGGGCTACGTCAATTCCACGACGGTCCGGACTGTCAAAATGAACGATTCCATAATCTTTATTTACCAAGGGTTCTTGGTTCAACAAATCTTCCAGCACACGGCGGTTTTCAACCTCACTGACCCCGATCAAGGCGGGGGAAGTGCCCGTAACATCGGCTCCAATCTCAGAAATGACCTTGGCCATATTTGCCAGTTTGGCCTCATAGATTTCCTGGGTCCAGTGGTCCTTGCCCTGGGGCGTTCTGTCGTCATCAAATATCAGCGGGTCATCTTCATAATCAAATAAATTTTCAACATTATAGAATGCAATCGTATTTACTTTATACTGCTTCTGTTGTGCAACGGCAACGAAACTCAAGAGCAAACATAAGCCGAGGAAATAGGGGGAAATTTTCATAGCTGGGCCAAGAATTAATTTTAGGTTATATTTAACATTATGGAGGTTCAAAAGTAGCTATTTCATTTAAAAAATGTAGCTTTGCACCGCATTTTAAAACAAAAATCACAATAAACTCTATTGATTGGAATGAACAAATTCTATTTAACAATTTGCACCATTTTTTTAGTGGCGTTTTACGCAGCTGCCCAAAATGGTGTAGTAATGGGCAAGGTGCTTGACGCCAACTCCAGCGAACCCATCCCGGATGTTAAGGTAAGCATCCTGAACAGTATTTTCAGTACTTCTACCGATTCGGAAGGTGCTTTCCAATTTGCACAACAAACCCTTCCACAGGGCGAGCAGGTACTCGAAATTTCCAAAGAAGGCTACTCTGGCCTAAAAATTCCGGTGACCATTCAAAACGATAACCCGGTAAATCTAAAACCCATCCTTCTATCGGTGGATTTGCTGAAAGTGGAGGAACAAATTGGAATAATCAGCCTTTCCGACGAGCAGTTGGATGAAGACGAAGGCACTTCCTTTAACGTTTCGGGGCTATTGCAAGCCTCAAAGGATGTGTTTTTGAATGCGGCTTCCTATGATTTTAGCGCTACGTTTTTCCGCCCGCGCGGCTACGATTCTGAAGACGGAAAAGTGCTGATCAACGGTTTGGAAATGAACAAACTTTACGACGGAAGACCCCAATGGTCCAACTGGGGCGGGCTAAATGATATGCAGCGCAACCAAATGTTTTCCATGGGCACCTCGGCCAATGAATATAACTTCGGCCATCTTGCAGGAACCACCAACATGATCATGCGTGCCTCCCAGTATAGAAAGGGCGGCCGTGTTTCCTTTGCCACCAGCAACCGCAGTTACAGAGGTCGCGTAATGGGCTCCTACAACAGTGGGCTGCTCCCCAGTGGATGGGCCTATTCCGTTTTGCTGGCAAGACGTTTTGGAGAAGAAGGCTATAACGATGGAAGCCTGTATGATGCCAATTCGTTTTTCGCTTCGGTAGAAAAAAAATTGAACGACAAGCATAGCATTAACCTCACGGCTTTCTACACTCCCAATCGCAGGGGGAAATCATCACCAAACACACAGGAAGTGTACGATTTAAAAGGAACCCGCTATAACAGTTATTGGGGAAAACAGGATGGGGAGATTCGGAATTCACGCATTAAGGAAGTAAGTGAACCCATCATAATGCTGAACCATTATTGGGATATTTCCAACAAAACCCACTTAAATACCAATATCGGTTATCAATTCGGGAAAATTGGCAACAGTCGTTTGGGTTATGACAACGCCCCAAATCCTGATCCTACTTACTATCAAAAACTGCCCAGCTACTTTTTGGCAGACCCCAATGGGCCCAATAATGGCGGTGCCTATCAGGCATATTCACAATTCGTGAACGATGGCCAGATTGATTGGCAGGACCTCTATGAAACCAATATTTTTTACGGTGGAACTTCGCGTTATTATCTTTATGAGGATCGGAATGACGACAAACAGATTTCCGCCAACTCTATATTGACTTCACAGATCAATGACCATATAAATGTTACCGCTGCCGTAAATTATCGCAATCTGAACTCGAATAATTTTGCGAATATGCTGGATCTGTTGGGCGGGAACGGCTATTTGGATGTGGACACCTTTAACGTGGGCGATGCACAACAGAACGATCTGAACAACCCGAACAGAATTGTTGGCGAAGACGAAAAGTTTAAATATAACTATGAAATTGACGCCTCCGAATACAGCGGTTTCGCCCAGGCACAATTTGCCTATTCCATTGTGGACTTCTATGTAGGGGCAAAAGTGGGACAGACCGCCTACCAACGCAATGGCCTGTACCGCAACGGCTCTTTTGCGGAGGAGAATCGTTCTTTCGGGAAAAGCGAAAAATTGGATTTCACCACCTATGGCGCAAAGGCAGGGGCCACCTATAAGCTTTCCGGCCGCCACACCTTTGAGGTGAACGGTGCCTACTTTACAGACGCTCCAACGGTCCGGAACTCTTTCTCAAACTCCCGCCAAAATAACGCTACAGTAAACGACCTAAGCACAAGCGAGGATATCCTAACGGTTGAAAAAAATATGAGCGTAGATGGAAGCTATATTTTCCGTTCGCCCTTGATCAAGGCCCGCCTCACTGGCTATTATACAAAAATGCAGGACGCCACCGAAATTTCATTCTACTATCTGGATGGTGTTTACGCCCAAGGCGGAACCCAAAACGACGGAAGCGACAATGCTTTTGTGCAGGAAATACTTACCGGCGTTGCCAAACGAAATATCGGTGCAGAGTTAGGAATTGAAGCCCAGGTAACACCAACCATAAAACTGAAAGCTGCCGGAGCCTATGGGCAGAACACCTATGATAACAATCCGGACCTGTATTTAACTTCAGATGATTTTAAAAGCGCTTATGAATATTACGGGCCTTCCTATTTGAAGGATTACAAAGTAGCCGGTGGCCCCCAGCAGGCCTACCAAGTTGGCTTTGAATATCGCGATCCGGATTTTTGGTGGATTGGAGCAACGGCCAATTATTTTAACAATGCCTATATAGACGTATCACCCATAACCCGCACCGCCAATTTCTATACCGATCCGAGCGATGGAATGCCCTTTAACGACTATGATCCGGAACTGGCCCGAGAACTTTTGAAACAGGAAAAGTTTGACGATTATATGCTCGTGAACGTAGTGGGCGGAAAATCATGGAAAATAAAGGACTATTACGTTGGTTTCTTCGCCACCATCAACAATATTTTCGACAAACAATATAAAACTGGTGGTTTTGAACAGGGAAGAAACGGTAATTTCAGAAGCCTTTCAGCAGATGCACAGAACGATATTCCCGTGTTCGGATCAAAATATTGGTACGGCTACGGAACAACCTATTACCTTAACCTTTACGTTAGATTTTAATTAAGAAAAAAGCATTAAATTTATATACCGATGAAAAATTTAAAAAACATTAAACTTTTGCCTTTCCTATTCTTTATAGGAATGATTGCCACTTCCTGTGTGCAGGATGACGACTATAACATTCCCGAAATAAATGCGGAGGAGCCGAACATAGATCCGAACGATATTATGGATATTGCTACGGTAAAAGCGCTGTATGACGGTTTTGAACCTGTAGAAATTGAGGCCGGTAGCGGTTCCCAGCGCGACGTATACTTGGTTGGCTACGTCGTGTCCAGCGACGAGACCGGAAATTTCTATAAATCACTGGTCATTCAGGATGCTCCCGAAAATCCTACAGCGGGAGTTGCCATTTCCACCAATTCCACTGATTTATATACCAAGTTTGAGCCGGGCCGAAAAATCTATCTTAAGGTAAACGGGCTTTTTATTGGTGAATATGCCGGACTTCCCACCATTGGCGTACAGGATGGCGATGAAGTAGGAAGAATTGATGCCCTTGAATTTGACAAGCGCATTAAGCGTTCCTTGGAAAGTGCAACCCTGGTCCCTACGGTTATTTCCATTCCAGAGGCCAGCAATCCTGCCCGACTGAACACGCTGGTTAAATTTGAGAACGTTCAATTTCCAGCTGGTTTGGCGGGAGTGGAACACTACGGAAACCTCAACAATACCTTTGGTGTAAACAGAGCTGTTGAAAATTGTGACGGCCAAACAGTAATTCTAAGAACGAGCGGATTTGCCGATTTCAAAAACCTTACCCTGCCCGAGGGCAATGGAACCTTAACCGCTATCCTGAGCATTTTTAACAGTGATGTACAGCTATTCATCAATAAACCCGAAGATGTTGATATGACAGGAGAACGCTGCAATAACGGCGGCCCCGGCGATGCCGTGGAATTGCCTTTTGCAGAAAATTTTGAAGGACAATCCGCGGGCACGGGTATGAGCGTTAATATTGCAGGATGGACAAACGTGAATGTTAACAGCGGCACCCGAGTGTGGGAAGTTCGCGAATATGACTCCAATAAATATGCGCAAACATCAGCCTACAACTCTAATGAAAACCCCTATGAAGTTTGGTTGGTGACCCCCGGACTAATCCTTCCAAGCGGCTCCACCCCCACTCTTACTTTTGAAACCAATGATGGTTTTAACAATGGTGCAGCACTTACGGTGAAGGTTTCTACCAATTTCACCGGTGATGTTACGGCCGCCTCATGGACCAATCTGAACGCCACTATTTCCAGCGGGAATACAAGCGGCTATGGCGATGAGTTCACCCCTTCCGGTGATGTAGATCTTTCCGCCTATGCCGGACAAGTAGTTTACATAGCCTATCAATATAAAGGTGCCTCCAATGGAGTTACTACTACTTATCAAATTGATAATATTTCAGTAGTGGAATAAATTTTTAAAAATTATTTTTTGAAAGCTGCAAGTCGTTTTTCCTTGCAGCTTTTTTTATGGAGATTGCCGGCTACAAAAATTTAAAATCGGTCAATTTCAGCATCCGCGAATCTGTGATAATGTTTATTATTCGAAAACCAATGCCCTCTCAAAAAAGAATGGAATAACGTAAATATAAAAATGAAAATCTTCCTCCACTGCCCTTCTTTTTAAGATATGCAAATGAAAACCCCCGCAAAATTCCGCAATGGGAATCAGCAGGGGTTCGGTGCTGGTTGGTTACCAGTATTCTATAAACTATTGATTAACGATAATAAAGTCTGAGCGTCTGTTTTGTTGGTGTTGCGCTTCGGTACAGTTTGAACCGCAATCCACCGCCGGACGGCTTTCGCCAAAACCTTCGCCGCTGATGCGCTCTTTTGCAATTCCCCTTGAAATAACATACTGCACGGTACTTTTTGTACGTCTGTTCGATAGGTCCATATTGTAGGCATCGGTACCCCGATTGTCTGTATGGCCTTCTACCCTTATTACCATATTTGAATTCTTTTGCATCAATTCCACCAGTTTGTCCAGTTCAAAGGCTGCTTGGGGTTTAATGTTGTGCTTGTCAAAATCGAAAAGGATGGGGTTCAATTTTACCATTTCGCCATCCACAATCGCATCGATGGGTCGCAGGGCAATACGAATGCTTTTATCGCCGCTGCGTTGGGCGGCAATGGTTTCGGCATTGCTTTCATACCCCTGCATAAAGGCCTGTAACACGTGCGCTTGGTTGCAAGCTACGGCAATGGTGGCTTTTCCATTGGCATCGGTATTTTGACTTTTAAGCTTATTTTCCCGACCGTCAAAAAGATCGAGTCGGGCTCCGGAAAGCGCAGCGCCAGTTTCGGCATCGACCACTTGGGCCAACAGTTCGCAGGATTGCATTTTCTGGATTTTGTAAATATCATCGCTGCCCTTACCGCCTTGCCTGTTGGAGGATACATAGCCTTCCTCCGTTGCGGGGTTGTAGGTAAAGGCAAAGTCGTCTGCGCTGCTGTTAACGCCTAATCCCAAATTTTTGGGAGTTCCAAACCCATCGCCTTGTGGCTCGGCGGCAAAAACATCCAGACCGCCCATTCCTAAATGGGCATCGCTGCTAAAATAGAGCGTGCCGTTGGAATCCACAAAAGGAAAACCTTCCCTGCCTTCGGTGTTTATGGTGGCACCAATGTTTATGGGAGTTCCGAAGGAACCGTCTTTTGAGATGGATACTTTATAAATATCGGCCTGGCCTTTGCCGCCGGGACGATCGCTTGTGAAGTAAAGCGTACTCCCATCGGGGCTAAGTGCGGGGTGGCTGTTTGAATATTGGTGGTCGTTAAATGGAACCGGTTTTATATCTACCCATTTGCCATTAACGTTTTCGGCATAATAAATTTTCAATTGGTTAACGCCCTCATCGTCTTTTTTGTATTTACCGTTGTAATAATCGTTTCGGTCAAAATACATGCGCTTGCCATCTGCTGTAATGGCCACGGTGCTCTCGTGGAATTTGGTATTAACTTCACCGCCAACCAAGGATCCGCTTCCAATGGAGCCATTGGTTACTGGTGATTTGTATAGATCCAGAAAAGGCTCTTCGTTCCAACCGTATTTTTTTCGGGCAGTATTGCGGGCGGACGCAAAGTAGAAATCGTTCCCAAATACCGTTCCCCCAAAATCGGAATATTGGGAATTGAGCGCGTCCAAATTGGTAGCCGCATATTTTTGGGCACTTTCGTCCACGATTTCTGGCAGGTAGTCCGGATTTTTCATAAAATCAATCGCGCGGGAATCATTGGGCTGCATTTGTGCAAATTGCTTCATATAGTTGTTATGCTCCTCAAACTTGCCATTGGCTTTTAATGACTGTGCGTAATTATAGACCGTCTCTGCATCAACGTCCTTGCGCTTTACCACGCGTTTGTAATAGGTTTCCGCCTTTTTGGTATCGTTGATAAAGTAGTAACTATTGGCCAATCGTGTAAAAACATAGGTGCTGCCTTCGCCCTTTTTAAGCAGTTTTTGATAGGCCTCGGCGGCATCTGTATATTGCAGGCGGTCGTAATATTGGTCTGCTTTTTTGGTTTTACTGTCTTGGGCGAAAGCCATTGTGGCACTAATCGCAATGAGTAAAAGAAATGTATATATCTTGTTCATCTTAAATGAAATTTGATGGTTAATTAGAAAAATCGTGGAGAACGCAGCACACGCGGTTTAAAGAACAGATCGAAGGTGATCACTACTTCGTGGGAAGCCGGGCCAACGGTTTTCAGATCGGAGGTAACATGGTCATAGGCATAGCCCACGCGGATGTTCGGAGTTATCTGGAACCCGACCAACCCGCTGAAGGAGTCGTCCAAACGATAGGAAGCTCCGAGTTCAAACCGGTCGTAAATGAGTGCGTTCAGATTTCCGTCGAAAGATACGGGCGCATCAAAGGCAGATTTCACCATTACCGAAGGCTTCAATTTAAAGTTTTCTGAGACTTGAAAAACATAGCCCGCCGTGGCAAAATAATGATTGGTCTCCGAACCGTATTTGATGCCGTTTTCATCGAGATGCACTGATTTTAGCATATTCGGCACAGAAAGTCCCACATAGAATTTTTCACCATAAAGAAAGGCTCCGGCTCCAATATTTGGATAGGTGTTATTTATGTTTTCCGAAAAGAAGGGATCGTTTGGATCCTGTAGCTCCAAATCGGTTAGGCCTACTTCGTGAAAAGTTGCGCCCGCCTTCAATCCCAATGCAAGTTTTATGGTAGTGCCCAACTGCAGCGTATAGGCAAAGTCTGCATACACATTGGTTTCGCTAACTGGGCCCAATTCATCTTTAATGGCGGAAAGTCCGAGGCCAATCCTGTCGCTGATGGGCGAATGTGCCGAAAAGGTAAAAGTAACAGGATTGTCGTCCAATCCGGACCACTGGTTTCGGTATAAAGCAGTAAGGGAAAGACTTTCCTTGGAACCCGCATAGGCAGGGTTCACCACGTTCATATTGTACATGTATTGGGTGTACTGAGGATCTTGCTGTGCCTTTGTTTCGTGAACGAGAAGCACGGCCATCAATACCGAGAGGATATATATATATTTTTTCATTTTTATCACTTTGATAATTATTTAATGGTTTGGTTAGTTTGCTTCTTGGTTCAGATAGATCCATCCGTTGGCCTGGTGCCCATAAATAGCATCGTTGCCGGCAAGGTCAATTACGTAGAAATACGTCCCTGTAGGAAGGGCGTTGCCCTCATTGGTCTGGCCGCCCCATTGGTTGGTGTAATTGTTCTGCTCAAAAACCAGCGTTCCCAATCTATTAAAAATTTGAAGTTTTCGAATTCCTGTTCTATCATTTAAAAAAGAAAGGTCCAGCGAATCGTTAAACCCATCGCCATTGGGTGAAATGCCTTGGGAAATTACGCAGTTTCCAACTTCGTATAAATTCACATTCACCGAATCGGTACCGGAACAACCACCAACAGAGATAACCACGGAATAGGTTTGGGTGCCCAAAGTTCCGGCTTCCACCAGAAAATCTAGTGAGCTATTGGTCTCCCCATTGAGTAAATTTCCGTTTAAGAACCATTGAAAGGTGGCGCCCGCTTCACCGGTGTTTGCCGTTAGTGTTTGCGGCTCATTTGGGCAAATCAGCAAATCTTCGCCCAGGACAACTTCAAGATCATCTCTATAGGAAACCGTAACGCTATCGGAATCGGTACAATCGCCAACGATTGCCGTTACCGTATATACTCCAATCTCAGAAATTAATAGGGATGCATTTGTTTCTCCCACCAATATAGTACCATTAAGGCGCCACTCGTAAGTAGCATTCGGATTCTGGTCTGCGAGCACCGCCTCTAATACAACCGGGGCATCAAAACAAGTTTGGAAATCTTCGTTTACGCTTACGTCAATTGTTCCCAAATTAACGACAACGCTATCCGTTGTTACACAGGAACTGAAGTTCACGATAACGGTATAAGTGCCGGGATCAGAGATCTCCAGTGTTTGGTTGGTTTCTCCGATTATTGTGCTTCCGTTGCGTTGCCATTCAAAAGTAGCCAGCGTTGGATCGAAATCTATGGCTTCGGCCGAAAGTATTTCGGGCTGTGCAAAGCAGGAATCAAAATCGGCTCCCAGTGATACGTTCAATTCTTTTTGGGAAATGACAATTTCATCCACGGTTTCACAACTTCCCACGGTTGCCTTCACAGAATAAGTTCCAAATTGGTCAATAACCAAGTTCTGGTTGGTTTCGCCTACCAAAACGGTCCCGTCCAAACTCCATTCAAAGGTGGCAGTAGTTGGGTCAAAATTTAAGGCTTCCGCGGTAAGCGTTTCAGGCGTTTCAAAACAGGTGCTAAAATCCTCGCCCAACGAAACGTTTAATTCCTGAAGGGATAATGTTATTTCGTCTGTTGCCGAACAACCATTTACCGCTACATTGGCAGTGTAAACTCCTGGTTGGGTTGCGTTCAAGTTTGGGTTAGTTTCGCCAACCAATACTTGCCCGTCCAAGAGCCATTCATAGGTAGCTTGTGATGGATTGTAGTTGGAAGGAGTGGCATCCAGCACCACCGGCTCATAAAAACAGCTGGCCGCATCAGGTCCTAAATCGAACTGCGGAAATTCATTAAAATTGATTACCACCGAAGCGATTACAGTACATTCGCCTATCGTAACCTCAACGGTATAGGTGCCGGAAGTGGTAACGGTTATGCTTTGGGTAGTCTCGCCCGTATTCCATAGAAAGGTTGCTTCGGCAGGATTTCCACCAATTATTTCGGCGGTAATGGTATAGCTACTGGCTTCACAAAGTTCTTGGTCGTCTCCCAGGTTGACCGAGAAGGAATCTAGGCGAAGTACGGTTACTTCATCCGTTTCGGTAATAACATCGCCGTTGCAATTGGTATAAACTGCTTGGGCGGTATAGGTGGTGGAGGGAGCGGTTGGACAAACGTTTATAGTAGGGTCTGTTCCTATTACCGTTCCATTGGCATCCAGCCATGAAAAAACGATATTGGATTCACCATTTGGTGTAAAGCGCCACGCTTCATTGGTAGCGGGCCAATCCCCGGTGTTTCTTCCCGGTGCCGTGTATCCTTGGGTTCCATTTTGGTTTTGGATTCCCAACACGGCATTTCCATCGTTCCAGCTACACCCGTTCGGCCTATTTTCCACATAAATTTCTACCACATTGGTGGTTTCATAAATCACTATTTGCGAAGTAAGCGCAAGATTTGTGCAGTCATAATACGGAATTCCGGGAAAGCTTACCACCATTGTCCGGCAGGGAGATTCGCCAAAAACGGTCCAGTTAATCTGTCCAGAGCCAAATTCAGAGGGATCCACATCCATATAAGGGCCGAAAATCGTGGTGAGGAATAGGTTTGGATTGGGAACAGATTCATCAAACAACCAACTACAGTAACTGCCAGGGGCATTATTGGCCAAATCAAATGAAACCACGGCATTGGAACCAATGACCATTTGGGTATAGGTTTGGCCAAAAAAGCAAAAATCGAAAGGCAAGGGAATGGCATCAGACCAAACATCATCCGTATTCACAGAAACTGGAGTTCCCCCCGTAAAGGGGAAAGGCGGATCATAGGGAATGGACGACACCGAATAACTTGTGGTTTCGCCCGTGTTTTGATAGGTTGCCGTTAAATCGGTACACGGCTCGCTACATTCCAATTCCACATCTTCACCGGCATACACATTCGGGCAGCCGGGCCCTTGCGCAAGGGCCGAAAACGAACTGTAGAAGAATACCAATAAAAAGGGAATGTAAAGAAAAAAGCGTTTATTGGAAAGCGAAAAGCATTCCAAAAAGAAAAGGTGTAATTTTTTATCCATAAATTTTTAGATTGGTTGGTAGTAAAAGAACTATTTTGTTAACTTTTATTTAACAACACAATATAGAAATTTTATACCTATTTCAGATTGAATCCTTTATTTTTTAGGGAGAAATTTATCAAAACCCTATAACTTTAGCGGTCTATTGTTTTATACATTTGCAGAAAACCACCCTTTTTCCCCCTGCGAAAGTATGTTGGCGAAAAAAACAACTAGTAAAGACAACTATGATTGAACCTACGGACATTTCTTATGAAAAGGCAATTTTGATTGGTTTGATAACCCAATTCCAAAATGAAGAGAAATCTGAAGAATATTTGGATGAATTGGAATTCCTGGCCTATACCGCAGGCGGGGAGGTATTGAAGCGCTTCACGCAAAAAATAGAGGTGCCCAATCCAAAGACCTTTATTGGATCGGGAAAATTGGAGGAAGTAAAAAATTATGTAGACGCACACGAGGTGGGCGTAGCCATTTTTGATGATGAACTTTCTCCCGCCCAACAGAAAAACATTGAGCGCATCCTACAGTGCAAAATCATTGATCGGACCAACCTCATTCTGGACATTTTTGCACAAAGGGCGCAAACCAGTTATGCGCGCACGCAGGTAGAACTGGCACAATATCAATATTTGCTTCCGCGGTTGGCCGGAATGTGGACCCACTTGGAAAGGCAGCGCGGAGGAATTGGGATGCGCGGTCCGGGAGAAACAGAGATTGAAACCGACCGACGGATTGTTCGCGACCGGATTGCTCTGTTGAAAGACAAATTGAAAAAAATTGACCGCCAAATGGAGGTGCAGCGCGGCAATCGTGGTGCATTGGTCCGCGTAGCCCTGGTGGGCTATACCAATGTTGGAAAATCTACGCTGATGAACGTAATCAGCAAAAGCGACGTATTTGCGGAAAACAAACTTTTCGCAACGCTCGATACCACCGTCCGGAAAGTGGTGATCGGCAATTTGCCGTTTTTGCTAACCGACACTGTAGGTTTCATCCGAAAATTGCCCACACAACTGGTGGAATCCTTCAAAAGTACTTTGGACGAGGTTCGTGAGGCCGATTTGTTGCTGCATGTGGTGGACATAAGCCACCCTTCGTTTGAGCATCACATAGATTCCGTCAATAAAATACTGGAGGAAATTGGAAGTGCCGACAAACCAACCTTAATGGTCTTCAACAAAATTGATGCCTACGAGCCGGAACACATTGAAGATGATGATCTAATCACCGAAAAGACCACGGCCCATTATTCGCTGGAAGAATGGCGGCAGACGTGGATGGCAAAACTAAACGGCGACGCCATTTTCATTTCTGCACTCAACAAGGAAAACTTTATTGAATTCCGAAAACTGGTTTATGAAAAAGTGAAGGAAATCCACACCACACGTTTTCCCTACAACAATTTCCTTTATCAGGAGTATTCCGGTGAAGAGGATTAAAAATCTTAAATTTTTGGCGCAGAAAAAGCCGATCCCCAAAACGGGGATCGGCTTTTTGGTTTTTTAAACATTGCCTCCTTTTTAAAATCCGTAGGTTAGACCGATGCCCAAGGCTTCGCGTATTTGGAAACCCTGAACGGCATTATCGTCATAAATGGCCTGAAAGGTTACGTTGGAAGTTATATATTTATTCACCTTCATTACCAAATTAAAAGTATAATCGATATCCACGTTTTGGGGATCTTCCAAATAATTTGAATATAGGTTCAAAATATTTTCGGCAGAAACATTCGTCATTATATCAAATTTTGCGTAGCCCGATAGCGAAGCTCCAAATTCAAAGCGTGTCGATTTATTGGCATCGACCCCATAATATTTGTTTTCGTTATAAGCTTCCACAGCACCGGGTACAGACTCATCCACCGTTGTAAAATCCTTATCCACAAGAATAAGTTTCGCAGTTGCCGGCGAAATATTTACGTACAGATTATCGCTTTTTTTCCAAAGCAGACCGGGCCCGAATTGGATGGTCGCAGGCGAAAGGATGTGGGTGGTTTCGGTGCGGTAGCCCGCGTCGTCAGGATTCAGATCTTCATTGAATTCATATCCCTTTGCAAATTGGGTCTTAAAATTCAGAAAAAGGGAATAGTACCAATTGCTTTCTTTTATTTGTTGGCCTAAAATGGAGTTGAGTTCCAATCGGTCGTTGGTTTTTCTGGAATATTTATCGTCCTTGTTCTTTGTAATTCCATACTCGCCAATCAAGCGGTTGTTCCAGCTAAGTTTGTCGTGTTTATAATTGAAATCGTAGGTAAGCGAAAGGTTTCCGGAATAATTGGAAGTTCCGCCGCCTGTCCATTCATGGTTAAATGCGGCCTGGTTGAACAATAGAGAAAC
The DNA here is from genome assembly GCA_048265145.1 of Aequorivita sp. Classification (GTDB taxonomy): domain Bacteria; phylum Bacteroidota; class Bacteroidia; order Flavobacteriales; family Flavobacteriaceae; genus Aequorivita. The sequence goes on along the minus strand of JBLXCF010000002.1, from coordinate 268,760 downwards.
ATTGCCTGAGCGGGTCCAACCATTTGGGATGGTATCCTTCGGGTTTTCTTCTTGGGCCAGCAGGGCCAAGGGTGCACTGATCAGAAAGGCAAGAAGTAGTGATTTTTTCATTTTTTATAAAATTTTAAGTTTTTGCAAAAGTACTTACTCTAATTTTTAAATTTCTTAGCAAAACCATAAAAAGGAGCTTCACAGGAGCAAGACCAACGGCAGGACTATTTTCTTACTTTTTCTTAAATAACGGTACCGACGAGCACGCTTCGCCATAAAAAATACTTTTTGCCACGGGCTGCAACTTTTGGGCTAAAAGCACATAGGCATTTTCAGGGATGGGTTTGTTGGTGCACCCTTTAATGATTATAGGCTTATTTTCAAATTCGGAAATATTGAGGTTTTGCAGCATTTCCGTGAAAAGTATGGTTTCCAGCTGCTCCAAAGTGCCCACCGTCACCTTTTTTGCGAAGGGTGCCAAATGGAGCGACAGCAGCAAAAAGGCCCAACCCGGAACGATGGCGTCTGTACTGCAATAAAGCGCTACATATTTATCTTGGTATTGGCTCCAGTTGAGGGCGGCAGCGTGTTTTCTAAATTCGCTTTCGCGAAGCACTATACCTTCTGATAGCCATTGGGAAATATCAAAAGCAATGCGCTCGCCGGGCGGGTAAAGGTCTTCAAGATTGAAGGTTATTATTTTGCTGTTCGCTACGCGGTTTATAATTTCTTCTGGCAAAAGGCAAAAGTTATTAGGTTATTGTGTTACTTATTTCCAATGGGTGGAAGTACCCCCTTTACGGGAATTATGGAGCTTACAGCATTCCGAGTTCCAATTTGGCCTCTTCGCTCATTAATTCTTGGCTCCACGGCGGGTCGAAGGTTATTTCCACTTCGGCGTCCTTCACCGTTTTTATGGATTTCACCTTTGTTTCCACTTCCATCGGCAGGCTTTCGGCCACGGGACAGTTGGGGGTGGTCAGGGTCATCAGTATTTTTACCTCGCGGTCTTCATTTATAAAAACATCGTATATGAGCCCGAGTTCATAAATATCTACGGGAATTTCGGGATCGTATATTGTTTTGATTACCTCTATAATCCTTTCGCCAAGGGCGGCCATATCCTGTTGCGTTCCTGTTTCCATTGTGTTAATTTTTAAGTTGTGTTTGGTATGCAAGGGCATATATTTTCATTTGTTTGATCATAGACACCAAACCGTTGGCACGGGTGGGCGAGAGATGTTCCTTTAAACCGATTTCATCAATAAAATCGGTATTGGCGTCCAAAATGGCCTGCGGTTGCTGGTTTGAAAATACGCGCACCAAAACGGCGATGATGCCTTTGGTAATAATGGCGTCGCTATCTGCCGTAAAAATTACCTTTCCGTCCTTCAATTGGGAATGGAGCCACACTTTGCTCTGGCATCCTTTTATTAGTTTTTCGTCTGTCTTTAAATTTTCATCAATCAGCGGAAGCGACTTGCCCAGTTCAATCATATATTCATACCGCTGCATCCAGTCTTCAAACATGGAAAATTCATCGATCAATTCTTCCTGTACTGTTTCAATGGTCATACTCAAAATTATTTTTCTTCTTTCTTTGCGCTTAGTAGAACGCTTTGATCATATTTGGAGAATATTTTTAGAATATTGTTCTCCAACGTGTATGATCCGGCTTCCTTTAAGGCATTTAAAAAATCCATTTCTGTGCCCATAATGTTTTTGTCCATACACATCTTTTCGCTTACGGCCAGATCGCCAAAATTTATCGCGAATAAATCCATGGTATAATTTCCAAATACCGAATTGCAGCCGGTCGTTCCCCTAAATGAATTATCCAACGCGGAAAGCGTAAAGGTGGGATTGGTAGTGTTGGCCAATTTTTTGCCGTTCAGGGCGGTAACGGTGTAACTTCCGGTGAGTTGCACGTTTCCTGCTACATCAATTACTTTTTTGGTTTCGTCGCAGCCCGAAAATAGTAGGGTGCAAATTAAAATGGTAAGGGTTGCAAATGTTTTCATAAATTTTTGGGTTTAAACGTTCCTCCCCAAAGTTCAAATTTTCACTGCTATTGATGGGTTAGCTTAACATCATTTTAGCTTTTTTCACGGCGTTTACCAGCGCATCTACTTCTTCGAAAGAATTATAAAAAGCAAAGGAAGCACGCACCGTTCCGGGAATTTTATAAAAATCCATAATCGGCTGGGCGCAGTGGTGGCCTGTGCGTACGGCGATTCCAAGTTTATCTACAATCGTTCCAATATCGTAGGGATGGATTCCTTCTATGTTGAATGAAACCACGGACGTTTTTTCGGGACCGGTGCCGTAAATTTTAAGCCCTTCAATTTCCGACAACTTTTCGGTAGCGTATTTTAAAAGTTCAGTTTCGTGTTTTTGGATTGCCTCGAAACCAATTTCGTTTAAATAATCGATGGCTGCTCCAAAGGCAATTCCGCCGCAAATATTGGGCGTTCCCGCCTCAAATTTATGCGGCAGTGCGGCATAGGTGGTTTTTTCAAAAGTAACTTCGGCAATCATCTCGCCGCCACCTTGGTAGGGCGGGAGTTTGTTGCCCCATTTTTCTTTCATATAAAGAATTCCAACCCCTGTTGGCCCGCACATTTTGTGGGCCGAGGTTACATAGAAATCTACATCCAGTTTCTGTAAATCGGACTTTATGTGTGAACACGCCTGCGCACCGTCAATCAACACCGCAGCACCGACTTTGTGTGCTTTTCCAATGATTTTTTCAATAGGATTTATGGTTCCCAATGCGTTTGAAATATGGTTTACAAAAACCAGTTTCGTTTTGTCGGAAAGCAATTTTTCATATTCCGAAAAAACCAAAACCCCCTCCTCGTTCATTGGGATTACTTTCAAAATGGCTCCGGTTTTTTCGCAGAGCATCTGCCACGGCACGATATTGCTGTGGTGCTCCATTGCCGAAACGATAATTTCATCGCCTTTTTTCAGCAATTCAGAAAACCCGTTTGCAACCAAGTTTATGCCATGGGTGGTTCCTGAGGTGAAAATGATTTCGAAAGCTTCCTTTGCATTGAAATGGGTTTGTATTTTTTTCCGTGAAGCCTCGTAAGCATCGGTGGCTTCCTGCGATAACGTATGCACGCCGCGATGGATGTTTGCGTTGTAATTACTGTAATAATCCACGATGCAATCAATAACCTGCTGCGGTTTTTGTGAGGTCGCCGCATTGTCCAAATATACGAGCGGATGGCCGTTCACCTTTCGGGAAAGGATGGGGAAATCGTTTCGTATTTTTTGGATATTGAAGGGCATTTAATTTTTATTTCAATTTATCAATTTCATTTTGAAAATGTTTCTTTAGATATACCTTTTCCTTTTCATTTAAATTATCAAGAATTCCAGCCCTTCCGTAAAAGCTAATATTTTCATCCTCTTTATGAACCAAAACTATTAAAGGGTATCCATTTTTAACCTCAAACATATCAAGATTATTTTCTTTTCCCTTTTTTGGATTAGTTCTATCTAAAAAATAAGTAAAACCAATATTTTTTGCCGATGAATTGTTGAAAGGATTATCGTCAGGATTGGTATACGTAATTATTCCCTGGACCTCATAGAAGTCATCTTCATCATATTCAGAATATTTTTTTTCAGATTTACAAGAAATAAAGATTAAAGTTAAAAGCAATATTTGGAACAGATTCTTTCTCAAAAACAAATTTTTATCTCTTTATAACTCAAATCCCAAACTAACCCCAATTTTGTTGGCGATAAGTTTGTTGATGCGCACTTTCAGTTCCGGGATTTTAACGCTTTCCAATACGGTATTTGCAAAAGCATACATCAACAGGGCGCGCGATTCCTTTAACCCTATCCCTCTGCTTCGAAGGTAGAACAAAGCTTCCTCATCAAACTGGCCAATGGTGCAGCCGTGGGAGCATTTTACGTCATCTGCAAAAATTTCGAGTTGCGGTTTTGCATTTATCGTGGCTTTGTCGTCAATCAAAATATTGTTGTTCTGTTGAAAGGCGTCGATTTTTTGTGCGTTTTTTTCAACAATAATTTTCCCGTTGAAAACCCCAGTGGAGGCTTCCGCAAAAAGGCCTTTGTAATCTTGGTGGCTTTCACAGTTGGGGGCGGTGTGGTGCACTAACGTATTGTGATCTGTGTGCTGGTTGTCTTCAAGAATGGTTATTCCTTTTAGGGTAGAATCGCAGTTTTCACCTTTTTGGAAGAAGTTGAGGTTGTTGCGCACCAATTTTCCGCCGAAGGAAAAAGTATGAACGCGGCAAATGGTATCGCGCTGCTGCGAAATGTAGGTATTGTCAACCAATGATGCTGAAACCTCATCGTTTTGGATTTTATAATAATCTACATACGCGCGCTTTTCGGCAAAAATTTCGGTAACAGCATTGGTAAACACCTGGTTTCGGGAAAGGCTTTGGTGACGCTCGATGATCTGAACGTGCGCATTTTCGCCAACGACAATTAAATTGCGGGGTTGCAAGAAAATAGCCGCTTCGTTGCCAGTTGAAAAATTAATGATTTCAATGGGTTTCTCAACTTCTTTATGGGCCGGAATGTTAATATAGGCCCCTTCTTTGGTGAAGGCCGTGTTCAGGGCCGTTAGGCTATCGCTTTTGGCTATCTTGTTAAAATAGTTTTCTATAACGGGTTTGTATTTGCTTTTGTTCAGCGCGGAGGACATTAGGCAAACGTCCAACGTATCGTGGGTTGTTTCCGAAAGGAAGGAATTGTAAACCCCATCTACGAAAACCAATTTGTAGGTGTCTATTTCATGCAGAAAATATTTGCGAACGTTTTTAAGCTCCACATTGCGCTCCTTGTTGGAATAGACACTGTAATCGGTCTTCAACAATGCATTGAGCGAAGTATATTTCCAGGCTTCTTCTTTTTTGGTGGGAAACCCCTTTTCCTCAAAAATTTTAATGGCGGTGTTCCGCACATCGTGCAATGGCGAATCAAACTCCAAATAATCCTCAAGGGCGATGTATGATGATAGTAATTTGTCTTTAAAACTCATTTTTTATAATTCAAAATTCTGAATTGTTTTAAACCAATTCTTCCTTAATCCAGTCGTATCCCTTTTCTTCCAGTTCATAGGCAAGTTCCTTTGAACCGGACTTCACGATTTTTCCGTTCATCAGCACGTGCACAAAGTCTGGAACTATATAGTCCAAAAGCCGCTGGTAGTGGGTAATTACCACCACGGCATTGTGCTTGCTTCTCAATTTGTTGACTCCGTTGGCCACAATTTTTAAAGCGTCGATATCCAATCCGGAATCGGTTTCGTCCAGAATGGCGAGTTTGGGTTCCAGCATGGCCATTTGGAAAATTTCGTTTCGTTTCTTTTCACCGCCGGAAAACCCTTCGTTTAAGGAACGAGACAAAAACTTTCTGTCAATTTCCAGCATATCGGCCTTTTCCTTGATTATTTTCAACATTTCAGAAGCGGGCATATCCTCTTGGCCTTTAGCTTTCCGGCTTTCGTTGATTGCCGTTTTGATAAAGTTGGTAACCGACACTCCCGGAATTTCAACCGGATATTGGAAGGAGAGGAAAATTCCCTTATGCGCCCGTTCTTCCGGATCCAATTCTGAAATATCCTCATTTTCAAAAGTTATGTAGCCACGGCTCACTTCATATTCCTCTTTGCCTGCTACCACGGAGGCCAAGGTACTTTTTCCGGAGCCATTGGGGCCCATAATTGCATGCACCTCGCCAGCTTTTACTTCAAGGTTAATGCCCTGCAGAATATCTTTTCCGTCCAATCCGGCGTATAAATCTTTTATTTTTAACATCTTACTTTTTCTTTTCTGTTTCGTTTAATTTGATATCTACTTCCGAAGGTTTGTCTGCCACCCTCATAATTTCTTTAATCGTGATCATTTCTTCCCACTGGCTGTCGGTATCGGTATTTTTGGAAACCACCCCTTTAACGATTACCCCAACCATGTCATAATCATTCTTTTTTATTGCGGCCACTTGTTTTGAAAGCCCTTCCGAAAGCGAGTCGCGCTTTACGCCGTAAATATAATTAGGGCCCATTAGCACCAAGGCGCCATCCGCACTTAAAAAATCTCCTTTATAGGTCCGGGCCTCGACGGTTTGGGAAAGCGGAGCCTCCATGGTTTCCTCTGGTTTTTGTTCGGAATTTTTACAGGAAAAAAGAACCGCCGAAAACAGCAACAGCACAATTATTTTTTTCATAATCCAGAAATTTTTAGGTTTTTATTGACACTGATTTTTAAATGTGGAAATTACCCCACAGAGCCTTCAAGGCTTATTTCCAAAAGTTTTTGGGCTTCCACGGCAAATTCCATAGGTAATTTATTCAACACTTCCTTGCTAAACCCGTTAACGATCAACGCGATGGCCTTTTCGGTGTCTATTCCCCGTTGGTTACAGTAAAAAATCTGGTCCTCGCCGATTTTGCTTGTAGTGGCTTCATGCTCTACCTGCGCCGTTTTGTTTTTGGCTTCAATGTAGGGAAAAGTATGCGCCCCGCAACTGTTGCCCATCAAAAGCGAATCACATTGTGAAAAATTTCGGGCGTTGTCTGCATTGGGCATAATTTTAACAAGACCGCGATAGCTATTCTGCGATTTTCCTGCGGATATTCCTTTTGAAATAATAGTGCTCCGGGTATTTTTCCCAATATGGATCATTTTTGTGCCGGTATCTGCTTGTTGAAAATCGTTGGTAACGGCAATGGAATAAAACTCGCCTATGGAACTATCGCCCTTCAAAACACAGCTTGGATATTTCCAGGTTACCGCACTTCCCGTTTCTACTTGGGTCCAGGAAATTTTTGCCCGGTTTTCGCAAAGGCCTCGCTTAGTTACAAAATTGTAAACTCCTCCTTTTCCTTCCTTATCGCCAGGATACCAGTTTTGGACGGTGGAGTATTTTATTTCGGCATCATCCAAGGCTATGAGCTCAACAACGGCAGCGTGGAGCTGATTTTCATCTCGGCTGGGTGCCGTACAACCTTCCAAATAGCTAACATAGCTGCCTTCGTCGGCAATTACCAGGGTGCGTTCAAATTGACCAGTTCCGGCTTGGTTAATTCTAAAATAGGTGGAAAGTTCCATTGGGCAGCGAACCCCTTTCGGGATGTAACAGAAGGAGCCATCACTAAACACGGCGCTGTTCAAGGCAGCATAAAAATTATCGCGTTGCGGCACCACGGTGCCCAAATATTTTTTAACTAGTTCGGGATGTTTTTTAATGGCCTCGGAAATAGAACAGAAAATAATGCCTTTTTCCGCCAAGGTTTTTTGGAAGGTTGTCGCCACGGAAACCGAATCCATCACGATATCCACCGCTACGCCGGCCAATTTTTTCTGCTCGTCCAAAGAAATGCCCAACCTTTTGAAAGTGTCCAAAAGCTCCGGATCCACCTCGTCGATACTATTATATTTTGGTTTTTTGTTCGGGGCTGAATAATAGGAAATATTTTGGAAATTGGGTTTTTCATAGTGCACGTTTGCCCATTCCGGCTCCACCATTTCCAGCCAATAACGGAAGGATTCCAAACGCCATTCCGTCATCCATTCGGGCTCTTCCTTTTTTTGGGATAGCGCCCGAATTACATCTTCATTGAGGCCAACGGGGAAAGTGTCTGATTCAATATCGGTATAGAAACCATATTCATACACCTTGGTTTCCAGTTCCTTTTTTAGATCATCTTCGGTATATTTGCTCATTTTCTTGAATTTTTATAATGAAAAAGATTCCCCACAGCCACAGGTCCGATTTGCGTTCGGATTGTTGAAAACAAATCCCTTTCCGTTCAAACCGCCGCTATATTCCAAGGTGGTTCCTACCAAGTATAAGAAACTTTTTTTGTCCACGGCAATTTTTACCTCGGCTTCCTCGAAAAGCTTATCATTTTCGCCTATGGTATGGTCAAATTTCAAATCGTAGCTCAAACCGGAACAGCCGCCGCTTTTTACGCCCACGCGGACATAATCGGTAGCAATGTTGAACCCGTCCTCGGCCATTAACTGTGCGATTTTTGTCTTTGCGCTATCACTAATCTTAATCATATATAGATTAATTCTAAATTAGACGGCAAAGATACATCAATTCGCATTTTAAACCATAGATAATGGGGATTTTAAAACTATCGGGCCATAGTTATATACAATAATCCGCTTCCGGAATTTAGAAGGAAATAGGGGAAGTAGCAAGACAAAATAATTAATCGGCGTCTTGAAAATCCGGATTGGTAAGAAAGGAAGGATCTGAAAGTGATAAAAGAAACGCTTTTAAATCTGCCTTGTCTGCTTCGGTCAGATGGACGCCGCCCCTTGAAACTGCTTTCATCAGCGGGTCAATGGTTCTGGAATAAACCAGTCCTTCGCTGTAATGATTGATTACCTCCTCCAAAGTCTGAAAACGGCCGTCGTGCATATAGGGCGCCGTGAAGGCAAGATTGCGCAGGGAAGGCGATTTGAACTTTCCGTCGTCATTTGGATCGCCGGTTACATTGCCCAAACCTTTATCGGTAATAATAGCATCCAGCCCGTTATTGTGAAAAATATTGTCGGTCCAAAGAGGGCTGCTTTCATTGCCGTGGCAGTGGAAACAATCGCCTCTTGCCTCGTCCATGAAAATTGCGAATCCGTTGATTTCTTGGGGCGTTAGTGAATTTTCACCGAGCAGATATTTATCAAAAGGCGAATTGGCCGAAATAAGGGTGCGCTCAAATTGTGCAATGGCTTTGGTGGTCAATTCCTTGGTTATGGTGCGCGTGCCGAAGGCTTTAAAAAAAAGATCGGGATAACTGTTGCTGTTCTGAAGACTGGCAACCGCGTTTTCCCACGTATTGTGCATTTCTACAGGATTGGTTACGGGGTCCAATGCTTGCTTTTCAATACTTATGGCGCGCCCATCCCAGAAAAATTGTTGATTGAAATTCCACGCCATATTGAAAAGTGGCATGGAGTTTCGCGTTCCTTCTTGACCATCAATTCCCACACTAAACCTGTTCGGGTCAGAAAAGGAGTTGGCAGGCTGGTGACACGAAGCGCAAGCTTGGGTACCATCGCCAGAAAGGATGGGGTCAAAAAACAGCTTTTTTCCCAAGGCAATCCCCTCGACCGTCTGCGGATTATCTGCCGGAATGAAGGGTGCGGGAAGCAATTGTTGAAAAATGGGAGGAACGGTCAACGGTTTTGGGGTGGGCACATATTGTTCGCCCTCCTCAACGGGGTCGGGATCGTTCTTGGAGCATGAGCCAAAAAGCCCAAGTGCAAGAATGGCCACTAAAATATATATTCTATTTGTTGACCGTTCCTTCATTTTAATTATTGTGTTATTTCCCCAAGACTGAAAACGGTTGCACCGTTTCGCTGCATATCCTTTTGGGCCAAATAGTCCATCATTAAATCTACACTGCGGTCGTTCAGATCCCAAGTCAGTGGATTTTTATACCATTCGGAAATGTCCATTTTAATTTCGATGGTCGCATTTTCGGTTATAGTAAAATTCTTATTAAAATCAAATGCAATATAGTTTTGTTCAAAAACACCCTCGCTCTTTTTTGCCGTTCCGTGGTGGTATGCATAGGGTTGGGGAGCCCCGTTGATATCGTCAAAAAAACCTTCCATTTGCAGAAAGTGATACCCTCCGCCCAACATGGATGGCCAGTTCCAAGGGCCACCGGGAGCATTTGTGAGGTCTGGATAGGCACTGCTTACATTGTCTGCCTCGTTAAAGCCATAAATGAAGGAAACGCCCGTATAATTGCCAGTAGCAATGGTCAATTCTGGGGAAAGCATTAAGCTATTGGGATAGTCCAGATCTATTAACTGGTATCCTGGAATAGCAATGGAAGATCCATCCTCCTTGTGGAGCACAATGCGCGAAATTAAATACCGTAGTTTCGAAATGGTAAGATAATTTCCTGCGGCATTGGTATAAACAGAATTGTTTAACTCGGCACTTGAAAAAGGAGTTCCGGCCCAATTCTGGGTAAATTTAAAATCCACCGAAACGTTTTTTTGCACAGGTTCTCCTCCGTCGTCATCCTTTTTGCATCCGAAAGCGATCGCTGCAATTGCAAGCATTAAAATTAGTTTTTTCATAGGTTAAAGTACTGGGTTTTTAAATGTTGATTTTTATTTTACTTTGATTATTAAAAAATCCTTTGAACCTCTATTTGCAGGAATATCCTTGTCGTTACTTTCGGAATTCCCGACGGCAAGAACCCTGTTGTCTGATGTTTCGATGGCTTCGGAAGCAAAATCGAGTCCGGAACCACCTATGTTTTTTTGTGCTTTTAAATTGCCATTTTCATCCACGATAAATATCCATGCATCGTTAGCGCCTTTATTATCGGTCAGATCCACATCGGCACTGCGACTGTGGCCAGAAAGAATGTAATCGCCATTGGAGCGCTGCACGATGCTGTGGGCTGTGTCAAATTGGGAACCACCAAAGGATTTTTGCCAGATTTTGTTGCCGTTATCGTCAAATTTCACCATCCAAGCATCTGCATTGCCGCGAGGATCTGTTACATCCTGATCGCTACTTCTGGAGTCGCCGACCATAATATAATTGCCGTCGTTTGTTTTTATGGAGGCGTAGGAGTTGTCTATTTCGGCTCCTCCAAAGGCTTTGGTCCACACCAAATTGCCCGATGCCGTTACCCTTACTGCCCAGTAATCGTAGCTTCCCTTTGGGTTCGTTTTGTCAAAATCAACACTTTCGGAGGTTCCAGTCATTAAAAATCCTCCATCGGCGGTTTCGTGGGCATCGTAGCTTCGGTCATTGTTGGTGCCGCCAAAATAACGTCTCCATTGTTTGTTCCCGTTGGCATCCAGTTTAATGCCCCAAAATTCACCAACTCCGTGCAAAACGCTTCGGTTATATCCATTTTGAGCGCCACTTTGTATGTCATTTCCCGCTCCTCCGCTGGCAGACACATCAAAAAATCCTGTAATAAAATAGCCACCGTCGGAAGTTTGGAACGCTTTAAAAGCCTGATCACTGCCGGCAAAACCAAAGTTTTTGTCCCATTGTTTGGAGCCCGCGGCATCTACCTTTACAATCCAGTAATCTTGAAATCCTTCATTGCCGGAAACATCCCCGTCATTACTGGTGGTGTAACCGGAAAGCAGATAACCGCCATCATTGGTTTTGGTGATGCGCGCGGCGCTTTCATCGTCACTTCCGCCATAGGTTTTGCTCCACATTTTTTCCCCGGTTTTTGAAATTTTTAGCAACCAATAATCGCTATCGGTTCCCGTTCGGTCCACCAGATCGCCATCCGTGCTTCGGGTTGTTCCAAAAATAAGGTAGGAGCCATCGGCAGCTTCCAGCACGGATACCGCTTCATCAATATCGCTCCCGCCAAATGTTTTCACCATTTCAATGGTTCCAAGGATTTCCGTTTCCTCCTCTTCCTCTGGGGGTGTGGGAGTGTCATCCTTGCCACAGGAGGCCAAAAGAATTAGACAAACTATGGATAGGCATGATAATTTCAGGTCAAGAAAATTTTTGAAAGGCATACTTGGGGATCTTCAAATAATTTTTAATCAATTAGCAATCTTTCGGCAGTGGTTGAATTTATCAAGACAAAATACATTCCCGTTTTCAAGGTGGAAACATCAATGTTTTTTGAAAGACTTTCGGCGAAGTTTACATCAAAAACCTTTTGTCCTAAGGTGTTCACGATTTCCACCTTTGTGAAAGGTTCTGATTTTGACTGAATGGTAATTTCGGTTTTGGCGGGATTGGGATAAATGGCAAATCCCGAAACTGGGTTTTCCTCCAATCCCAACAATGGGTCCCTGACTATAAAGAGGCCCCTGTCAATATCGCTTATTACAATGTTCCCACTCGCAAAAAAAGGATACACGCTCCAAGCGCCGTCAAAATTGGCCGAGTTGCTGCCGGGATAGGTGTCAAAATACTTGGTTTCCACCATGTTTTTATTTTCAATATTGCTGATATCAAGAACTCTAAGACCAGCGCGATAACTGGACAGATAAAAGTCGTTCCCGACCACATATCCATTATGGTCTATTGCTTCCACTGCGGCTTCATATTCAAAATGCACAACGGGGTTGTCCAAATCCTTCACATCAAAAATGATGGTTCGGGTGTTAAAGCCGAATGCAGATTCGTCCAATTCGTCTCCCAAGATAAAATAGTTCCTATCCTCGGTTAGCCATCCTTGGTGGGTGTAGTCCACACTGCCATAAAAGCCGTTCGAGATTGGAATGGGGTTGCTTTTATCGGTCACATCCACAATGGAAACGCGGTCTTCATTGCTTCCAAATAAAATTTCGCGTCCAGCGTAATCGGTGTCCGGACCATCGTAAATAATTACTTGAGCATCATGGCAATAGTTATCGCCACTAAAGCCTCCTGCGGCAACGGGATTTAAGGGATCCTGTATATTCACAAAATGGGGGCCGCCGCCAAAGGTGCCCGTGCCTACGGCATATGCATAGCCAGTTTCCTCATTAATCACAATATTGTGGCAGTTTCCGAAGCCATTATAATGGGCATCTTCGGTAAAAATTTCCGGGGCATTGCTTACGGACCGCAAACGGGTAAGATCAAAAACCTGCATACCGTGGCCGCTGGCCTCACTCACAATAAATGCGTAATTGTTGTACACCTTTATATCCCTCCAGGTGCTGGAATTTGTGTGGGTTGGAAGTTTTCCCAAATAAATTGGGTTTACAGGGTCTGAAATATCCACAAAGGCCGTTCCGTTGCCCAAGCCCATGATGGCATATTCGGTGCCATCCTGCGGATCGGTCCATCCCCAGGAATCATTGCCTCTATCTGAACCAAAAGTACTTAGCGATATCCGCGACATTAGGTCCAAACCATTGCAAGGATATTGACCAGCGGTGCCATTTTCGCAGGGGGTTTGAGAATATGCAAAAAAGGCAAAAAACAGAGAAAGGATAGGTATTATTCTTTTCATTAAATAAGGGAGTTATGTTAAAATGTAGCCAAATGTACTTAATTTGAAACGTTTTACACAAACGCAAAAGGTTAAATATTAGTATGCTTATAGCTGTTTTCAATGGGCAATTTGAAAAGGAGCAGGTTTCGATATATGGTCCCTAAGGTGTATTTTTGCAGAAGAAAATTACCCTATAACAAAACAAAATGTTTGAAAACAAAGAAAATTCCAGTACGAATATCGGCAGTTTGGGCGAGTTTGGCCTTATTGACCATCTCACCAAAAATTTTAAAATCAAACAAAAATCAACCGTAAAAGGTATTGGCGATGATGCCGCGGTGATTTCGTGCGATTCAGAAAAAGAGTTTGTGGTTTCCACCGATCTACTTTTGGAAGGAGTTCATTTTGATCTGAGTTATATGCCCCTAAAACATTTGGGATACAAGGCAGTTGTGGTAAACCTTTCTGACGTGTATGCAATGAATGCAGAACCCACACAAATAACGGTTTCGCTAGCAGTTTCAAATAGATTTCCGGTGGAAGCCCTGGAAGCGCTGTATTCCGGAATTGAAGCTGCGGCCAAAATCTATAATGTAGATGTGGTTGGAGGAGATACCACCTCGTCCACAACGGGTCTGATGCTGAGCATTACAGCGATTGGAAGCGTTGGCAAAGGTGAAGCCGTGTACCGCAGCGGCGCCAGCGAAAATGATCTTTTGGTGGTAACCGGCGATCTGGGCGCTGCCTATATTGGCCTTCAAGTGCTGGAGCGCGAAAAGCAAGTTTTTAAGGTGAACCCCCAATCGCAGCCCGATCTTGAGCCCTATTCCTATTTAGTAGAAAGACAATTGAAACCTGAGGCCCGCAAGGATATTACCGCCTTGTTGAAGGAATTGGGCGTTAAACCTACTGCGATGATCGATATTAGCGACGGACTTTCATCAGAGGTAATTCATCTCTGCAAAAACTCAAAAGTTGGCTGCAATTTATATGAAGATAAAATTCCGCTGGATCCACAGGTAATCTCCACCTGCGAGGAGTTTGATCTAGACAGCACAACGATCGCCCTGAGCGGTGGCGAAGATTATGAACTTCTCTTCACCATCAAAACCGAAGATTATCCAAAAATAAAGGCGAACCCGAATTTATCTGTTGTCGGGCACATTACTGCTGAAAAGGAAGGAATCCACTTGATTAGCCGGGCTGGGATAAAAATTCCCTTGGTGGCAAGGGGTTGGAATGCCCTAAAGTAAAAAATAAATCTGATATTTTTTAGACAATAAATAGAACTTCCCTTCATATATAGGAAGGGGAGTTTTAAAAAATGTTTCGCGGTCTCAATGGAGCGAAAGCCCTTTCTTTTTGATGAAAAACGAGGATAAACATTCGTTAATTTCTCGTTGCTTGCGGGTGAGCAATTCAAATTTTCCAGAATAGCTATTGGAAACCTCTTTTCCACAGCAAGCACATTGATATTCATTAATGTGGTCCGTTATTTTTCGGGTAATGATGTAATCATGGCCAAAGGCAAGGCAAACCAGGCTCAAGATTGGAGGTCGGCTTTGGGGCGTAACTTTATCCATCTCTTTCAGAATAATTTGGGGTTAATCACCAATATTAACAAATATTTAGATAAACTGCAAATTTTAATCGTCAATAAGTAAATATTTCGCAACGGCTTTGTGATTTTCCAACAAACTCATGTGGCCCCCATCAATTTTTACCACTTTTGCCCCACATTGCTCCCCTACCTTTTTGGTTTCGGCAAAGGGTAGAATCGGGTCTTCGGTTGCTAAGATCAATATCTTTTGCCCTGGAAAGTTTTTTAAAATGGTGGACCGATCCTTTCGGTCGCGCATGCCTTTTATGGCCGCTTTTATTCCATTTACAGGAAAGGAATAGGCCTCATTTTTTAGGATTTCTATTTCAGTATGCAATCTTTCGCGGGAAGATGCCGCAAAGAGATTTCCAGTTGCCATACTTATATAGGCTTGGGGGTTTTGGTCTATCACATTTATGGCGCGATCGCGATTAACCTTTCTTTCCTCCGAATCGGCCAAGGGGGTGGAATTGATCAGGAATAGGCTTTCCACTTTCCGCGGAAAAAGTTCGGCGATGGCCAGTGCCACGTATCCCCCCATGGAATGTCCTATAAAATGGGCCGATGGAATGTGCAAATATTCCAAAAGTGTATTCACCACCTCGGCCATCAATTCCATGGAATGTTCTTCGGCCAGCACGCCACTTTTACCATGGCCCGGTAAGTCCAGAATAAGAATCGTATGGTTTTTGGTCAGGTCCGCCAGCAGTGCGTTCCACATATTGGCACTTTCCAAAAACCCGTGCAGCAATACTTTTGCGGGTCCACTTCCGTAAATTTCATAGTGGATCGGAATGTTTTGAAAGTGAAATATCATATAAGAATTGGCCCAAAAAAAAGATTTTAAAAAATCTTTGCAAAATCGAACTTGGATGTTCTGGTCTTCGGGATTATTTGTTCATTAGGTCCTCGATTTCCTCCACATCAATTGGAATATTGCGCATTAAATTGAAGGGTTCGCCCTTTTTTTGGATTACCACATCATCTTCCAAACGAATTCCGAAGCCCTCCTTCGGCAGGTAAATTCCAGGTTCCACGGTAAAGACCATATTTTCGGTCATCTTTTCCCAAAGAATTCCGTAATCGTGGGTATCCAACCCCATATGATGGCTTGTGCCGTGCATAAAATATTTTTTATAGGCCGGCCAATTTGGATCTTCGTTTTTCACATCGGCCTTGTCTATCAGTTTCAGGTCCAGTAGTTCCTTGGTCATCAGTTTGCCCACTTCCTCGTGATACTCTTTCCAGTAATTTCCGGGCACGAGCATTTTTGTGGCCTCGTCCTTAACGCGCTTAACGGCGTTATAGACTTCGCGCTGGCGTTTGCTGAATTTTCCGCTAACGGGGATAGTTCGGGTCATATCACTGGAATAGTTAGCATATTCAGCCCCAACATCCAACAGGAGAAGATCTCCTTTTTTGCATTTCTGGTTGTTTTGAATGTAATGCAGCACATTGGCATTATTGCCACTGGCTATGATGGGGGTATAGGCAAAGCCGCGGGAACGGTTTCTTAAAAATTCGTGCATAAATTCCGCTTCTATTTCATATTCCCAAACCCCTGGTTTTACGAAGTTCAATATTCGTCGGAAGCCTTTTTCGGTAATGTTGCAGGCCGTTTGAATCAAGTCTATTTCAATGGAATCCTTTACAGAGCGAAGCCGTTGCAAAATAGGGTTGCTGCGTTCCCAACCGTGCGCGGGAAATCGTTCTTTTGTGGCTTTAATGAAGCGGTCTTCGCGGGTCTCTGTTTCCACGCTTTGGCGATAATGTTCGTTGGTGTTAAAGTAAACGCGATCCGCCTGGGTCATTACTTCAAAGAAAATTCTATCAAATTCCTTAAGCCAATAAATGGATTGTATGCCGCTAACCTCGGTGGCTTTTTCCTTGGTAAGCTTTTCGCCTTCCCAAATGGCAATGTGATCGTTGGTTTCCCGAACGAAGAGCATCTCGCGGTGTTCCTTGTTTGGTGCATCGGGAAAGAGGACCAACTTGGTTTCCTCCTGGTCCGCGCCGGTTAAGTAAAAAATATCGCGCGCCTGCTGAAATGGCATCGTACTGTCAGCGCCAATGGGGTAAATGTCATTACTATTAAAAACCGCCACGCTTTTGGGTTTCATTTGCGCCATAAAGTTCTTGCGGTTTTTGATGAATAACTTGTTTGAAATTTGATCGTATTTCATGGGTATAATTTTAATTTTTAAATGCGAATCCAAGCAAAGTCTTGAAAAATACTTGTTTTATGCGTTAGAACACAAAATTAAATATTTCAGACGGATCCCGAGCCCGGATGGGGTTAAAACTGAATTAAAAATTGAAGACTCTTTTTAAAAGTTTTCCTTCGGCAATAACCGGGGGATTGGAAATTTAATTTTAATGGAAACGCGGTCTTCAATACAGCTTCGGTCGTTTTAGCCAAATATTTAAGAAATTGGCAGGTGTTCTTCCCGGGTTTTAGTATTTTAATGGCACCAAAAATAAATATGCCATGAAAACCACAAGGAGACTGGACGCGGCTTTGGAAAAACTCTATACCGCTTTTCACAATAACACCCTGAATCCTGAGTGCTGCAAACATTGCGCAGTAGGAAATATTTGTAACAACACAGACAGCTGGAAACACCTCAGCGATAGCCATGGTTCCCTGCAGCTAAATTATGTTGGCGTGGTGAACGAAAATTTAGGGCGCCGCTTCAGTGGCTATTTGCCCTCAGAACTGCTGAAAATTGAAACCGCCTTTTTAAGTGGATGTGGCTACACCCTCCCGCTTGACCATTCCAACAAACGGCCAAAAAGTCCTACTTCCAAAGAAACACTTTTTAAGGGTCTCTATAAAGTTGTAGCAGTGTTGTGCACCTTAGACGGAATTGAAAATGTCATGGATTTTCATCTTCAACTTGAAAAACATCTTCATCGGCCTATTTCCGCAATGGCCGAATAAAAAAACCTCCTTTCAAATAGGGTTTTGAAAGGAGGTTAGGGAACTGATATCGTTTTTAAAATTATACTTTCAAATCTCCGTGTTCGCCCAAATCGGGTTCCTTTCCCGTTATTGCGCCCTTAGCCATTTTCAATAGCGAAAGTACCTTCCCGTTTTTGGTATCCCAATAGTGGGCATCGTCCGGTTGAATTTTAATGGCGGTTATATTTGGATCATCCACTCCGTTGAACCAAGCGTCATCGCCACTACCATACAATTTTTTAATACGGTTGCGGTCTGTGCTAATGGTTGCGCGGCCGTACACGCTCATAAACTCAAAATTGCCCTTATCGGCATAAATCAATTGCGCCCTGTTTTCGTGTTCAATATTTTTATTGTGGTCGCTGTTTTTGTTGCCGAGAAACCATATATTTCCCGCCTCATCTACTTCCTTAGTGCTCATTGGAACCACGTGGAAAGGTTCGCTCTTTAAATTAGTGGCCAGCATGGTTAGATCAATTTTTTCTGCCAGTTCCTTAATTTTCTTTCTGGCATCTTCGTTTGTTAGATTTTTTGTGCTCATAGTTTTTATTTTGAAGATACTAAACCTTGTGCGTGTAGGCTTTTAAGGAAATCATAAATTTTTCTCCATAGGATGCGTTGGGCCTATCTCCGGTTAGTTTCCTGAATATGCAATCCTCCAAATATGGTTTGTGGTGTCGTCCGTAATAAGCATGGAGCCATCGGGCAATACGACCGCGCCAACGGGTCTTCCGCGAACTTCATCTTTTTGTGGATCTACAATAAACCCCGTCAGAAAATCTTCTGGTTTGCCGTTCGGCCTTCCATTTTTAAAAGGAATGTAAACCACCTTATAGCCTGACAGCAGATCGCGGTTCCACGAGCCGTGCTGCACCACGAAAGCGCCGTTTTTATACTTCTGTGGAAATTGTGCCGCAGTATAAAACACCAATCCCAAGGAAGCGGTGTGCGATCCAAGATCAACATCTGGAACAATAGGCGATTTCAACCTAACGTTTGATGGCACGGAAATTCTGGGATCATAGTTGTTTCCCCAATACATATAGGGCCAACCGTAAAATCCAGCCGGTTGTACAGAGGTTAAATAATCGGGCACCAGATTGTCCCCCAACTCGTCACGTTCGTTCACCGTTGTCCATAATGTTTGGGTGGTAGGTTCCCAATCCATCCCCACAGGATTTCTAAGTCCGGAGGCGTAAATTTCAAGATTCCCTCCATCTGGGTCCATGGATAGGATATTGGCTTTCATAATTTCGTGTTCCATGCCTTTTTCACCGGCATTGTCGCCACTTCCCACAGCGATAAATATTTTTGAATTGGCCGCATTGGCAATAATGTTGCGAGTCCAGTGACGGTTTATCTTTCCTGCGGGCAAATCAACTACCTTCTGCCCAATTCCCCTAATTTTAGTCTGGCCGGATTGATAGGGATAGCGCAGTACAGCATCGGTATTGGCCACATAGAGCCAATTTTCAATTAGCAGCATGCCAAAGGGCTGATTCAGGCCTTCCTCTTTGGTTAGTAATGTTTCGCGGACGTCCGGATAGCCATTATGGTCCGTGTCGCGAAGCAGGGTAATCTTGTCCGCACTGTGTTTTAAGTTATTGGAACCTCCGGCACCAATCAGCGTAGCTCCAATTTGTTTTGCAATACTGTAGTTACTATTGCTTTCGGCCACTAGTACATCGCCGTTGGGCAAAACATACATCCAACGTGGATTTTCAAAACCGTCGGCATATTTGGTTACCGAAAACCCTTCGGGCGCCTTCGGTGTTTCCCCCTCCTTCCATCCAATAACATTGGAATAGTTGGAAACCGATTTGGTTGCATAGGGCTCGGGCAACTGCTTTTCTTTATCTTCCTGAGCGAATGTCAGTAAAGGAAACACGAGTAAAATCATTGAAAAATAATTCATAGGAAAAAAGTTTTAACAGTGATTGAAATTAGTTGGTAAGCCGCATAATGGCTTTCACATTCACAAATTCCTTCATACCAAAACCGCCGTGTTCGCGCCCATAGCCGGACTCCTTAACCCCTCCAAAGGGCATATTGGGCTGTGCAAGACCGAAACCGTTGACAAACACCATGCCGGTATCAAAATGTTTTTGGGCCAGTTCCATAGCCCTTTTTTCGTTTTTCGAAAATATCCCGCCGCCCAGACCGTACACGCTGTCATTTGCGATCCGCATGGCTTCGGCCTCATTTTCGGCCTTAATCAAAGAGGCCACGGGCCCAAATAGTTCGTCGTCATAAGCCGGTTGGCCAGGCTTTACATTTTCCAGAACGGTAGCCGGATAGAAATACCCTTTGCCTTGCGGCATTTCACCGCCACATAAAATCCGCGCTCCCTTTTTTACGCTCTTTTCAACTTGTTTGTGAAGCTTTTCCCTAAGATCTTCCCGCGCCATTGGGCCAATTTTTGTATCCTTGGCCATAGGATCGCCGGTTTTCAAATTTTTCATTTGGGCTACAAATGCATCCCGGAATTCGTTATATATTTTGGCCTCAACGATAAATCGCTTCGCCGCCACGCAGGTTTCACCGTTGTTGTATATTCGGCCCCTTACACACATTTTTACGGCCAGGTCCAAATCGGCATCCTTCAAAACGATATAGGCATCGTTACTGCCCAATTCCAGCACGGTCTTTTTCAGTGCTGCCCCGGCCTTTTTGGCTATTTCGCGTCCCGCATCCGGGCTGCCGGTAAGGGTAACGCCGCGAACCAATTTGTGGTTTATAATAGCGTCACTTTGTTTATGGGTAATTTTAAGAACCGTAAACAAATGCTTCGGCACTCCGGCCTTTTCATATATTTTTTGAAGCATCAATGCCGATCCGGTAACGTTTTCAGCATGTTTTAAAAGCACGCCATTGCCTGCCATTAAATTGGCAATGGAATATCGTATTACTTGATACACGGGAAAATTCCACGGCTGAATTCCGTAAATAACTCCAATGGGCTCATAGGCTATCAGTCCCTTCCCGCCACCGGAAAGTTCCCGTTCTTCCTCTTTCAGGCATTCGGGCCCGTTTTGGGCGGTCCAGTCACAAATGCCCGCGCACAGTTCTACTTCCTGCTTGCCCTGCTTCAGAAGTTTTCCCATTTCATTGGCCATCAATTCGGTTAGTTCATCGGAATGTTTTTTTAGCTCCTTCCCAACGGACGTTATAATTTTGGCGCGTTCCTTGGTTGAAACCATTCGCCATTCGCTGAATGCTTTGTGGCATTTTTCAACGGCATCCATTGCCTCCTCTCTTGTCATGGTCGCATATTTTTTAAGCACTTTTCCGGTTGTGGGATTGATGGTTACCAATTCGTTCTGTTCCTCCTTTTTCATAATTTACTTTTTAATGAATATATTATTTTGTTTTTGAAGGCAGTCTTAAGGAAGTGTTATACTTTTAAATAGGAAAAAGAACTCTTTATTTTAATATTTGCCATGAGTACAGAAATTAATGGACATATACGCCCCGCCCGCCCGGAAGATTGCAAACAAGTTTCCCCCTTGATTGTCCAGGCCATGGAGGATTTGGCCTGCACCTTTGCCAACACCAAAAATCCGGAAAATGCCCTTCCGCTCTTTGAACATTTTTTTCGGCGGGAGAAAAACCAATATAGTTATGAAAATTGTCTGATTTATGAAGAAAACGGTGAGATAGCGGGTTCAGTGATAGCCTATGACGGCGCATTGCTACCGATGTATCGCGAACCATTTTTGGATTATATAGCCGAAACTTACAACGTTAGGGATCTGATTATTGAAAACGAAACTTTACAGGGCGAAGTGTACATTGATACCCTCAGCGTTTTTCCGAAGTATCAAGGAAGGGGCATTGGCAGCAAACTGCTCCGCGCCATACAGGCGAAGGCAAAAGCAGATGGCCATCAAAAATTGGGGCTTTTGGTAGATTTTAAAAATCCCAATGCCAAAAAACTATATGCCGCTCTGGGGTTTGAATGTGTTGGCAAAAAACAACTTGGCAACGGTGTTTATGAGCATTTACAACTTTCACTATAATATTTAGGGATTATCCACGCTTGCATCGCGGGCCAAGGTTGCCTCGTCTTCCTGCTGGCCGATTTTGCTGTCAAGGTAAAGCAAGGATTCACTGCTGGCCTTGGGTCCGCCTGCAATTTTCAATTTATCCAATAGTGCCATCACCAAGGTTTCTTCCTCAATCTGTTCCTTCACGAACCATTGGCCAAAATTCCACGTTGCCCAATCTTTTTCCTTTTGGGCGAGGGCTACGATATCGTAAATGGCCGTTGTATTGTCCACCTCGTGCTGGAATATTTTTTCAAAACATTCCTGCAGGTTCTTCGGATCTTTTGGAGGTGAGGGCAATGCCGCTATTTTGGCCTTTCCTCCCCTTTCCTGTATATATTTAATGACCTTCATCATGTGGTTTCGCTCTTCGCCGGAATGTCTGAAAAGCAAATTTGCAACGCCGGAATAGCCTTCACTGTCGGCCCAAACGCCATAGGAAAGATAGATTTGCGCGGCGTTGGCTTCTTTGGTTACCTGCCTGTTTAAAATGTCTTCGGTGGGTTTTGATATTCTTTTGGTATCCATAACAAAAGTTTTTTTCTAAATTACCTAATCTTACGGAAACCACGGGGCGCCTTAACATTCCATTAGCCCAATATTTCAGGAAAACAATTGATGGAGTACTGCAAGCGATTTTGGTGTGCGATAGCCTTGTACGTGGTAGCTGTAATAGGTTAAAATCAGTTCCAAGAGCGCGTGTCGTTCCTGTCGGGCGAGCTTGACGGTGTACAGTTCCCCAAAATTGAGGAGAAAGAATTTTTTTAGATTTTCAACCTGCGGCCCTTCTATACAATAGATGCTTGTATTTGTACTTTGAAAATTTCCTTCCATAACGTTAAAATACGAGGCCTGGCTATTGGAAGCATCGGGATAAAAGCCCAAATGAGCGCTCAATTTCAACAAAAATAGAATATGGAAATTTGCAATTTCGTCGTGCGTATCGAGCCATTGGCAGGCTTGTTCCAAATAGTGGTAGAGTTGGGGATTGGCTTCCTCTTCGCGAATACAGTTCTTGAGAATTTCGGACAGAAACAGCACCATCCCAGACTTTACAATTTGGGTATGCAGGTTTTGATAGGGGTTGATAACTTTGGCCTCTTTTATATATTCCAAGGAAGCTTTGTTCTTGTGTTGGGCAATTAGCTCCAATTGTGTTAGGGGCTGAAAATAGGAGGTTTTCAATTTCCCTTTTTTAGATTTCAATATCCCACGGATCAAATAACTTTTTATCCCGGAAACCTCAGTATAGCAAGTAGAAATAATATCTGCGTCGGAATATTTAAGCGAAGAGAAAACGATAGCCTTGGTAGCGACAAGCATTAGCGAATGATCATAATTTTTGAAACCTTTGTTTCAACGTTGTCCTCCGTGGTCACCAAAACCAGATAGACTCCAGACCTCACTTTATATCTACCGAAAGCAGTGGTGTCCCACAAAACGCTTCCCCCTTCAGAAGTTTCCTCAAAAACGAGGCTACCGTTGATATCGGTTATTTTCACATTGGCCTTTGCCGTTAGGCCATCAATGGTAACATTGCCATTATAGCCCGGCCGGACCGGATTTGGAAAGGCGTGCAGATTATCAAGATTTTCGCCGGGAGCAGTTGCGGTTCCTTTATAGGCCACCAACCCTTTGGTGGTTCCGAAATAGACCATTCCGGTAAAGGGATCGATGGCAATATCCTGAACGTTATTGGTGGGCAATGGCGAATTATTCTTGGTGAAGCGCAAGAGGGTTTCCTGCCCATTGCTGGATAAATAGAATACCCCTGAAGTTGCAGTTGCTACCCACACATTGTTGGAACCGTCAATTTCAATATCGGTTATGGATTGTTCATACAATAGCTCTTGGGCCACGCCGTTTTCCAAAATGATGATGGACTGAGTGTTAGGAGTTTGGCCCTGATCGAAAAACGATGCGGGACTATAGAGAATCCGCAACCCTTTCAATGTGCCAATCCACAATCTGTTTTGGGCATCAAAAGCCAATGCCTTGACTACGGATGACGGCAGATTTCCAGATCCGGCATCCGTTCCCGCTTTGTTGAAGGAATCGGTCTTTGGGTTGTAGCCAATCAATCCACTGGAGTATGCGCCAAAAAAGACATTTCCTTCGCGGCTAATGGCCACCCTTGTCAAGGCCAGCTCACTCAAGGGAGTGATTATATTTGAAACATCAATTTTTTGGAACTGGCCGCCCGGGGTCAATTTTATCAATCCTTCATCCAATTTACTTTGCACGAACCAGAGATTTCCTTCGGCATCGAACTTAGAACCGTAAATTCGGATCCCGGCGTCTACCGGGGTGCCATTGGGAAGTACTATGGTTACCCGATCCAAAGGACTATTGGATTCATCATAGAGAATCGTTGGGGTTTCACCAACAATTTTAAGCAATCCATTTTGAAAAGAACTCATAAAAACCTGGTCGGGCTCTTGCGGATTAATGGAAATTTGAACCAAATCTGTAGGTTCTCCGTTCACCGCCGCATCCAAATCTTCATAACGAAGGTTGTTCCATAGGGTGTCCTTTAAATGGCTGATTCCATATTTGCTGAGTTGTCCATTTGGATAGAAGGGGTTAAAATCCCTATCCACCTCACCATAACTCACCCACAACTGGCCGGGAGCGGCGTCCATGGCAAAGGGGGTGTTTTTAATTGGCCCATTTGGAAGAATTTGCTCTGCCTGTATGCTGCCGAAGGGCACCACCAATAATCCATCCTGAACGGTTCCCAGATAAAATTTGTTTTCAAAACCATATCCCGAGAGAAGATCCAATTGAAAATCCGGTAAATTGGTCACAGCCGCTTGTTGCACAAACCCTTCTCCATAGGCATAAATGGCGTTTTTGGTGGTAATGGTCAATACATTCTTGACCGATCTAAATTTTTGGACCTGCGAACTGTAGGTCTGGACCACAGTAGTATTTCCCTCGGGAGTAAAGCGAACCACGGAATTTGCAGTAGTTGCGGCATATAGCTCGGCACCCAATTTTTCCATGGACCTATAGCCCCCGCCGGTAATGGTTGTCCAGTTTTGATAATCTATTAAATTATCATCGGCAACGAATGCCCTTCGAATTCCGTTGGAAGCAGTGGCAGCGAATATATAGGGTTCCTGAACGAGCGTTTGGACAATGTTTATTTGGCCCCCGCCGTCGCCAATAAAGTAGGTGTCGCCAAATTCCAGCGCGGAAAGGTCAAATACGGAAATGCCGTATTGCGTTGAAATATATAGGTTATTGTTGTACTCCTCAAAATTATTGATGCGCTTCCTATCGGGCGGAATGGTTTGTTTTTCAAGAATATCCACTACTTTCAAAATATTGTCGGCGCCATCCTTCACAATTTCAATTAATCCATTTTCATACCCTATGACCAATAATTTAAAGGCTTCGCTGTAATGAATTGTAGTAATAAATTCACCGGAAAGTCCGTTTATGGTGGTTACGGTTTTTATCTTTTTGGTAGCCAGATCGTAGGAATATATAGCGTTCTCAGCACCAACAAAAATCTTATTATTTCCGTGTGAAATATCTTTAATGGAAACATAGGAAAAATGGCCGACCCAGCGATCCTCAAAATTTTGGGCGCTGCAAAGGAGCACAGGGCACAAGAGCAGAAAAGCAATTACACATCGCTTCATAAAAATGATTTTTTTTATTAACACGCTAAAATACTATTTATTGCCACAACGGAATCAAAAAGCCCTTCCATTGCGATCATAAAAATATCGATTTCTGGAAAGGCTTAAATTATTATATATTTATGGTAAGTGGCTACACTACCCCTTGTGCAAGCATGGCGTCTGCCACTTTAACAAATCCGGCAATGTTGGCGCCCTTCACATAATCTACATAGCCATTGCCGTCAGAGCCGTAAGCTACGCAGGCCTCGTGAATGTCGTTCATAATATCATGGAGTTTTTCATCTACTTCTTCAGCGGTCCAGTTCAAGCGCAGTGAATTTTGGGACATTTCAAGTCCAGAGGTAGCAACGCCGCCGGCGTTTGAGGCCTTGCCCGGCGAAAAGAGGATTTTTGCCTTTTGGAAAACTTCAATGGCCTCAGGGGTGCATGGCATATTGGCGCCTTCCCCTACACAGATGCATCCGTTTTCCAACAGCTGCTTGGCTTCTTCTCCGTTTAGTTCATTTTGGGTGGCACACGGTAGTGCGATATCACACTTCACTTCCCAGGGCCGTTTTCCGGCAATATATTTGGCTCCGGAATATTTTTTTGTGTATTCTGAAATGCGGCCCCGCTTTTCATTTTTTAAATCCATCACGAAGGCGAGTTTTTCGGAATCGACCCCTTCAGCATCATATATATATCCGGCAGAATCTGAGAACGTTACTACTTTTCCGCCAAATTCAATTGCCTTTTCCGCTGCATATTGGGCAACATTTCCCGAACCCGAAATCACGACCGTCTTTCCTTTAAAACTTTCACCCTTGGCGGCCAGCATGTTCTTGGCGAAATACACATTTCCGTAACCGGTTGCCTCTGGACGGATCAGCGAGCCTCCGTAGGGCCTTCCCTTTCCGGTTAGCACTCCTGTAAATTCATTTTGGATGCGCTTGTACTGCCCGAACATATATCCAATTTCGCGGCCACCCACGCCAATATCTCCCGCAGGCACATCTGTGTTCGGCCCAATGTGGCGTGAAAGTTCGGTCATAAAACTTTGGCAGAAACGCATAATTTCGGCATCGCTTTTTCCTTTTGGGTCAAAGTTGGAACCTCCTTTTCCGCCGCCCAAGGGGAGCGTAGTGAGGCTGTTCTTGAAAGTTTGCTCAAACCCCAGAAACTTAAGGATGCTTAAATTTACGGAGGGATGGAAACGCAGTCCGCCCTTATAGGGGCCAATGGCTGAATTGAACTCCACTCGGTACCCCTTATTTACGTGAATTTGCCCTTGATCATCGGTCCACGGAACGCGGAAAATAATAGTGCGCTCGGGTTCAACCATACGCTCCAACAATTTCTTGTTGGTATACTTTTCATTTTCTTCGATAAATGGAATAACGGTTTCGGCAACTTCGGTTACCGCCTGGAGAAATTCAGGCTCATTGGGATTGAGTTTTTCGACTTCAGAAATGAAATCTTTGATGCTTTGCTTCATTGGATTTAATTTTGTTTTACTTTTAGCGAATTTCCTGATTTACAAACCCTTTCATAACCAAGCATGCAAGATTTCCTAAGAAATAGTTGAAAAAATCCGCATGGAAAAGGGCTATTATATAAGGAAGTGACAAATATAAGCGTTATGTCAAAAACAGTATGCAAAATTTTAGGAATAAGCTAAATAGTAGCATTAAATTTCGCTGTTGAACATGTTTTTATATATTTGTTGTGTCTCAATCTAAACCCATATTTATAATGAATACCAGAATTTTGCTATTGGTATTCTTCTTGTTGGTTTTCGCAAAACAGGAAGGTTACGGACAGTTTGGCTTTTCTCACGAAGTGGGTTTGATTACGGGGCCTGTTGTGTTCTACTCTGATTTTGGACAGCGCAACAATTTTGAGACCAATGCCCGAAACGTGGGTTTCGGGGTGGGGCTGATCCACTACCTGAATTTTTCGTACCGTGCCGATTGTAACTGCTACACCCGCGATAAATATTTTAACGATCACTTTAAAATCCGGAACGAGATTGACTATCACAAGACGAATCTGGAGCATTTTGGCCGGTGGGTAGCCCCTGATCAAACTTCCTTTTTTGCAGATCAGCTCCGGGCGATGAAAGGCAGCACCTCGGCTTTTGAAATAGGTTCACAACTGGAGTACTTTCCCTTGAGCATCCGCGATTTTTCCGCAGGTGCTTTCAAAATTGCCCCGTTTATTAGTTTTGGCGTTCACTGGGTTAGCTATAACACTGAAGTTACTTCGGAATTCGGCCCTTTGAACACGCCCGTTTCCACACCGGACAAATATTTTAACTCCTTCCAGCAAGGCTCGGCTTCTACTTGGTCTGTGGTGGGCAGCGTGGGTATTCGCTATAAACTGACGCCTCTGAGCGATTTGATGTTGGACAGCCGTTGGGAATATTATTTTACAGACTATCTGGATGGCCTAAATCCTTCCCTGGAAAACAACGGAACTGTCCCTGTGCCGGAAAACAAAGCCAATGAGTGGATATATTGGTTGAATATTGGCTACATATATTATATTGATTAAAACCGTTCGCTGGTAAAAGGAACGGCCTGCATTTGCGGGAATGAAATCGCTCTTCGTATCCTCTGAAAAGTATTTCCTTAATTAACCAATGGCTTGGTCCAAATCAGCGATCAAATCTGAAACGTCTTCCACGCCAACGGAAAGCCGAATTAGTGAATCCAAAATTCCTCCCCTTTCCCGTTCCGCTTTCGGAATACTGGCGTGCGTCATACTCGCTGGATGCCCGGCCAGACTTTCTACGCCCCCTAAACTTTCTGCCAGGGTAAAGACCTTCAAGTTCGCCACTGTTTTTAGGGCTTCATTATAGGAGTTGCCTTTGGTTACAAAGGAAATCATGCCGCCAAAATCCTTCATTTGTTTTTGGGCAATGGCGTGGTTGGGGTGGTTTTCAAAACCCGGCCAGTATACCTTTTCAATTTTGGGGTGATCTGCCAAAAAAATGGCCACCTCCCGAGCATTTTCACAATGACGCTGCATTCGCAAATGGAGCGTTTTCAGGCCCCGGAAGACCAAAAAGCAATCCTGTGGCCCACAGATGGCACCACTGGCATTTTGGATAAAGTATAATTTTTCGGCAAGTTCGTGGTCTTTTACCACCAATGCACCCATAACAACATCGCTATGGCCTCCTAAGTATTTTGTGGCACTGTGCATTACAATATCGGCACCCAAATTTAAGGGCTGTTGTAGATAGGGCGAAGCAAAAGTATTGTCCACCGCTAATAATACCCCATGCTTTTTAGCAATCGCGGCACATGCACGGATGTCGATGATATTCAGCATTGGGTTGGTAGGCGTTTCAATCCAAATGAGCTTGGATTTTTCGTTTAAAAATGCCTCCAAATTTTCGGGATTTTCCAAAGAAACAAAATGGAATTTAATTCCGAAACTCCCGTAGATTTTCGTAAAGAGCCGATAGGTGCCCCCATACAGGTCGCTGGTGGCAATAACTTCATCGCCCGGTTTTAAAAGTTTCAGTACTGCATCAATGGCAGCCAAGCCACTGCCGAACGTAAGCCCGAACGCTCCGTCTTCCAGACTTGCAATAGCACTTTCCAAATTGCTACGGGTAGGGTTGCCGCTGCGGGAGTACTGGAACCCCAAGTGGTCGCCGGGCGCGGCCTGCGCATAGGTAGTGGTTTGATAGATGGGCGGCATGACGGATCCATAAGCGGGATCTATTGGTCCCTGGCCGCCGTGGATGGTTTTGGTGTTGAATTTCATAAGACATGGAGTATTTGTTAGCCTAATTGTGAGGTATAAAACTATATTTCAGGTTTTAATATAACTTTTGCAATAGCTGATTTTAAAGTTACTACTTTTGAATAGCAAATGGAAACGATTCATTTGCGAAAGCTAACCATCAATTCCTTGAACTATATGAACAACAAAATTTCGGTCGTGGCCTTGATTGCGCTCATCAGTGTGGGCTGCAACCAGAAAAAAAATATTGAAATAGCCGCAGAAAGTTTTACCGAAAAGGAACTTTCCATCTGCGACAACAGCAAATGTCCCGAAATTACAATCAATTATGTGGAGGTTTTTGGCGATGATGAGATATCGGAGAAAATAAATCAGAAAATCAAGAATTTTATTTTCACTTCCCTTTTAATGGGCGAGGATACCATTCCGACGGCCAAGACCATTCCCGCGGCGGCTACACGTTTTATTGAAGCCTATAATTCAGATAAAGCCCAGTTTCCGGATATGGCCGGGGAATATTTTGCTGAAATTTCGGTGAACGAAATATACACCTCCAAGGACTTGCTTTGTTTTGAGATGCGCCAATACCTGTTCACCGGCGGTGCCCATGGGTATGGCACCACTACGTTTATGAACATTGACCCAAAGACCGGCACGGAATTTTCGTCAAAGGAACTTTTTAAGGATCCGAAAGCGTTTACCGATTTTGCGGAAAGAAAATTTCGCGCCCAGCAAAAAATCAGTGAGGAACAATCCATCAACGATCACGGGTTTTGGTTTGAGAACGATACTTTTTATCTGCCAAAAAGTGTTGGATTTACACAGGATAGCTTGATTTTTGTTTACAATCAATACGATATTGCCAGCTATGCCGAAGGCCCCATTGAACTGAAAATTGCAATGACCGAGGCGGAACCCTTTCTGCGCCAAAAATAACCTTGAACCATGCAAAAAGTATATTATCTTTCTACATGCAACACCTGCAAAAGAGTGCTGGACGAACTGGAAATTCCTTCCTCCTTTATAAAACAAAATCTCAAAGTACAAGGCATTACCGAAAAAGAATTGGATGAACTATTCAATCTTACGGATAGCTATGAGGCGCTTTTCAGCCGCCGGGCAAAACTTTTTCAGGAACGAAACCTGAAAAACGAGGAATTGTTGGAGGAGGATTACAAGGCCCTACTTTTGGAACATTACACCTTTTTAAAACGCCCTGTTATAGTGAACAACGACCAAATTTTTATTGGTAGTAGTCCTAATACAGTAGCGTCCGCCAAAAAATCCATCCACCCCCGAAATTGATTCATGGACAAACGCTTGGTTGCCTTTTTAGCCGCAACGGCTACCGAAACTATTTACGGCATTAACCACACAGTGGCCAAAGGGCTTATGCCCCACGTAATCCAACCCTTTGGGTTTATTGTTCTTCGGGTTGGCGGCGCGGCACTTCTCTTCTGGCTTTTAAGCCTATTTTCCAAAGCCGAAAAAATTGAGCGCCAAGATTGGCTGCGCATTCTTGGCTGTGCGCTTTTTGGAATGGTGCTCAATATGCTTATGTTCTTTAAGGGCCTTAGCCTTTCCACTCCTATCAATAGTGCAGTTTCCATGACGATAACTCCGGTTTTGTTGCTGTTGCTCACCGCCCTCATTCTTCGCGAACGGATTACCTGGCTTAAAACCGCCGGTATCTTTTTAGGGCTAACCGGAGCATTGGTGCTGATTTTGTTTCAGGAAAAAACCCAGAACAATGCGCCTAATATTCCTTTGGGTAATTTACTTTTTGTGCTGAACGCCATTTCCTATTCTTTCTATCTTATATTGGTAAAACCGTTGGTGTCCAAATATAGACCGGTGACCCTGCTTAAATTTTTCTTCTTAATAGCCTTTTGCATTAACCTACCTATTGGTTTTACTGAATTGAAAGCCGTTGCCTGGTCCACGCTGGGTGTTTCAGAAATTGCCCAAATGGCCTTCGTAGTTATTGCCACCACGTTTTTAACCTATCTGTTCAACATATTTGCCCTAAAACAATTGAGTCCATCCACGGTTGGGGTATTTATTTACCTACAGCCCGTGGTAGCCACCATTTTCGCAGTACTCGTTGGTGCCGATTCGCTGAGCGCCCTACGCCTTGGTGCCGCAGCATTGATTTTCACTGGGGTGTACCTGACCACCCGAAAACCAAAAACCAGTTTAAAACCCGAGGAAGGATAAAGGAATGTCCTCTGGCCGTTCACTGTATTTTCGAGTATCGTCCTTGGTTAGCACTTTGAAATCAGGTGTTTTTTCAAAAACATCAAATTTTTGGTAAAGAGTCGCGGGCAATGCCGTAAGTTTTCGGCTGTCCAGATCTATCCAGGCACCCAGCATTTCGCAGCGCGCCACATTCTTGCCTTCAGATGTGTAAAAATTATGAAGAAATTGAAAATACATTCCATCTGCCGACAAGCCTTTTAATTGTAACGAAACATATATGGGTCTGCCCGGAAATACTTCCTTGAAATAATATATATGTTCATAGAAAGCCACCGGTCCCAGATTGTACTTCACCAAATGGCGTTGGTCCAGCCCATGATCCATTAAAAAGCCCATCCGCGTGTGGCTCATATAATCTATATAGGCGCTGTTGCGAAGATGGCGGTTTGCATCCACATCACTCCAACGGACCTCAAATTGTTTTGTGTACATATTCAATCTTTTTTTACAAATTTAAGTACTTTTGCTATGCGAGCATAGTAAAATAGGTTTTGTTTCTGTTCAAAAGTATCCATTGAAATGCCACTTCTAAAAACCAATTACAATCCGCATTTTCCTTTTAAAAATGGGCATTTCGCTACTATCTATTCTGCAAAACTGCGGCCTTCGCCAAAATTGCTCCAACAGCGCGAACGCCTTTTCTTGCCCGACACGGATTTTATGGATATTGATTGGTCTTTTGCCCCAAGAAGTGCCCAAAAAGTGGCAATTCTTCTGCACGGTTTGGAAGGAAACTCCAAACGCCCGTACATAACCGGGCAGGCCGCTATTCTAAACCGGAACGGATGGGATGTGGCTGCGGTAAATTTGCGGGGGTGCAGTGGTGAAACCAACCTTACCTACCAATCCTATAATGCCGGAAAGACCGACGATCTGGAAACGGTATTAAATACAATTATCGACAGGGATAAATACCGCGAAATTACGCTCGTGGGTTTCAGTTTGGGTGGAAACTTGCTTTTGAAATATTTAGGCGAAAGGAGCTCGGTGCCAAACCAAATAAAGAAGGCCATTGCCATTTCCACCCCGCTGAGCTTGAAGGGTTCCTTGGAATCTCTCAATGAATTTTCAAATTGGGTATACCGAAAATCGTTTTTGACCAACCTTCGGAAAAAATACAAAACCAAAATGAAGCATTTCCCAGAAAAGATGAACCTGTCGGACTACAAAAAAATAAAATCGCTGGAGGCTTTTGACCATCTTTACACCGCACCCGCGCACGGATTTAAAAATGCGTTTGATTATTATGAAAAGAACAGCAGTCTGCAGTTTCTTCCGAACATCACAATTCCCTTGTATGTTTTGAACGCCAAAAACGACAGTTTTCTTTCTTCGGAATGTTACCCGATTGAATTGGCTTCGAAAATGAAAAACCTGCATCTGGAAATTCCCAACTACGGCGGGCACGTAGGGTTTCACCTAACCAATAAATTGTATTACAGTGAAAAACGCACTATGCAATTCCTGAATCACTAATTGCGTTTATAAAACCCTCGCCCCTCAAACCCACAACCTACCACCTAATTTTATTACCTTTGCGCTTCATTAAAAAGGGAATATGATCCAATCCATGACGGGCTACGGCAAAGAAGTTGTCCAGCTGCCCTCCAAAACCATTACCATTGAAATCAAATCGCTCAACAGCAAAGGCCTCGATCTGAATACCCGAGTGCCTTCTTCCTATCGGGAAAAAGAGCTTGAAATTCGCGACCTGCTGGCCAAAACCCTGCAACGTGGAAAGGTGGACTTTTCGTTATACATAGAGGTTACCGGGGAAGCGACCACCACCCAGTTGAACGAAATGGTAGTAAAGCAATACATAAAACAACTGGCCAATGTGGTGAACGGCGACCCGGTTGAACTATTAAAAATGGCAGTCCGAATGCCCGATGCCCTGAAAACGGAACGCGAAGAAATTGACGAGCGGGAATACAAAACAATTCTAAACGGAATTGACAAAGCCCTGGAAGCCATAAACCAATATCGGACCGACGAGGGTCTGGTGCTCGAAAACGATTTTTTGGAGCGCACCAAAACCATTTCAAAATTATTGGATGAGGTAATGGCGCTGGATCCCGAGAGAATTTCTGGAGTAAAGGAAAGATTGCGCAAAGCCGTAGCCGAACTACAGGAGAAAGTGGACGACAACCGCTTTGAGCAGGAACTGATCTACTATCTTGAAAAGTATGACATTAACGAAGAAAAGGTGCGCCTTAAAAACCACTTGGACTATTTTGAGGAATCGCTAAAATCCCACGACTCCAACGGAAAAAAATTAGGGTTCATCACCCAAGAGATTGGCCGGGAAATCAATACCATTGGCAGCAAGGCAAATTATGCGCCTATGCAGCAAGTGGTGGTGCAAATGAAGGACGAACTGGAAAAAATTAAAGAACAGGCGCTAAACGTTTTATAGAGGGTAGTGGGTTGTGGGTAGTAGGTGGTAGATGGTTTTCAATTAAAGAATGGCCATACAACGTCTTATTTCCTTCAGTCTTAAGTCAAATTTTAAAAAAATGAATTCAAATAAAGGAGGGAAATTGATTGTGTTTTCGGCACCGTCGGGAAGCGGCAAAACCACCATCGTGCAACATTTGCTGCAACAGGAAGATCTCAATTTGGAATTCTCGGTTTCCTGTACTTCCCGCGAACCCAGGGGCGATGAAAAACACGGCGTGAACTACTATTTCATTTCGCTGAAAGAGTTTAAACAGCATATTAAAAATGGGGATTTTCTGGAGTGGGAAGAAGTGTACCGAGATAACTTTTACGGCACCCTAAAAAGCGAGGTGGAACGCATTTGGAGCCACGGGAAAAACGTGATTTTTGATATTGATGTTGCGGGCGGACTGCGAATCAAAAAGAAATTTCCGGAAAAAACATTGGCTGTGTTCGTAAAACCGCCAAGCATCGACGAACTGAAGATACGACTAAAGAAACGAAAGACCGAAAGCGATGAACGAATCAATATGCGCATTGCCAAAGCTTCTGTAGAACTGGCAACGGCGCCCCAATTCGATAAAATCATCAAAAACCACGAGTTGGAAACCGCTTTAAAGGAAGCACATGATCTGGTGGAAGACTTCATAAATAAAAAGTAAAGACGCAATGGATTGCGTTTCAACAAAAGGAAAGACGCAAAGCAGTGCCTCTCAACAACGTAAAGACGCAATGGATTGCGTCTCAAAAGTAAAGACGCAATGGATTGCGTCTCAACAAAAGGAAATACGCAAAGCATTGCGTCTCAACAGTATAATGAAAAATAAAATCGGACTCTACTTTGGCACTTTCAACCCCATCCACGTGGGACATTTGATTATTGCCAACCACATGGTGGAGTTCAGCGATCTGGATGAGGTTTGGTTTGTGGTTACCCCCCACAATCCTCTCAAGAACAAAAAAACGCTTTTGGAGGACCACCACCGATTGGCAATGGTGCGCATTGCGGTGGAGGAATACCCAAAGTTAAAAGCGAGCAATGTAGAGTTTGATTTGCCACGGCCCAATTATACTGTGAATACGTTGGCTTATTTGGAAGAAAAATATCCTTCGCAAAACTTCTGTTTGATTATGGGCGAGGACAATCTGAAAAGCCTGCACAAGTGGAAAAACTACGAAGTAATTTTGGAACGCTATACACTATACGTTTATCCAAGAATTTCCGAAGGAAACACCCCCCCGCCCCCCTCAAGGGGGGAAAACTTTCCTCAGATCAAAATAGTGGACGCGCCCATTATCGAACTTTCCTCAACGTTTATCCGAAATGGAATAAAAGCCGGTAAAAACATTCAACCCATGCTTTCTGCGGAAGTCTGGAAATATTTGGATGAGATGAATTTTTATAAGTAAAGCTATTCCTTAATAAACTTTTCCGTAAAAAGACCATTTTCGGTTTTCACTTCAAGAACAAAAATTTAAATAAATCCATAATTTTCATCATTAAATTTCGTCCTTTATCGATTACTTTTTTGATAAAAATTAGATCAATTATAATTAAATAGATAATTTTTTTTAAATAATGTAGCTATGATTTGAAAGATTCCCATTTTCAATAAAAAGAAAAACCGCCCCACCAAATTAACACTCGGGGAGCGGCCTCAACTAAATAACCAACCAAAATCATCAAAATGGGTCTAAAGGTTCCTATCCATTTCAACAATCTTTCCAATAACGTCGGGCTTGGACCTAAGATTGTATTGCGAATCTTAAGCTACTGTTAAATGTTTCGGAAAGCTTAGGAATTGCTTACTTTTGAAATAAGAATCCCTCCGAATGTCAGAAAAACCAAAATTTGCAGTCTTTGGCGGCGGAAGCTGGGCCACGGCAATTGTAAAAATGCTCTGCGAAAACCTTGACGAGGTGCACTGGTACATGCGCAGTAAATCCTCGGTGGAGTTTATTAAAAAGAACGGACACAACCCCAATTATCTCAGCTCCGTGGAGTTTAACCTCAAGCAGCTCAAATTGAGCAACGATATAAATGAAACCGTCTCGAATGCAGACTGCCTAATATTTGTAATTCCTTCCGCATTTCTGCATCAAGAGCTTGAAAAACTATCGGTTTCACTGGAGGACAAAATTGTTTTCTCGGCCATAAAAGGGATTGTTCCTGAAACCAGCCTGATCGTGGGCGATCATTTCAATACGCACTATAAAGTTCCGTTCAATAATATTGGCGTCATCTCCGGACCCTGCCATGCCGAAGAAGTGGCACTTGAAAGGCTCTCCTATCTAACCATTGCCAGTGCCGATGCCGAAAAGGCAAAACTGCTCGCAGACATTTTAAGAAGCGATTATATAAAATGTACCATTAGCGACGACGTTCTCGGAACCGAATATGCAGCTATGCTCAAGAACATTTACGCCGTTGCCGCAGGCATCGCCCACGGGCTTGGTTATGGCGACAATTTCCAAAGTGTGCTAATGAGCAATGCCATTCGCGAGATGAAAAAATATGTCAAAAAAGTACACAAAATGAAGCGCGACATCAATGATTCTGCCTATTTGGGTGATCTGTTGGTAACGGGCTATTCTGTTTTTAGCCGAAATAGATTGTTCGGAACCATGATCGGCAAAGGCTATACCGTAAAGAGCGCCCAAATGGAGCTGAGCCAAATTGCCGAAGGGTACTATGCCACCAAAAGCGCCTATCGACTAAATCAGCAAAAGGGCAAGAAAAAGGCCAAGACTCCCATAATTGACAGCGTTTATCAAATTCTTTATGAAAACAAGGACCCAAAAAAAATATTTAAAAAGCTAACCGAAAAGTTAGATTAAAAAAGCCCCGCTGGATTATGGCGGGGCTTTTTTTTAGGATTTTTAGATTTTGACCGGCAATTCCTTAAAACCCATATTGTAGAGCGTAAAGCCATAGATATCGGCATACTGTTCTATGGTTTTGCTGACCGGAGTGCCCGCGCCGTGCCCCGCATCGGTCTCTATTCGTATTAATACAGGATTGCTCCCCCGTTGTTTGGCTTGAAGTTCTGCCGCAAATTTAAAGCTATGAGCGGGCACGACCCTATCGTCATGGTCTCCGGTGGTTATTAAGGTTGCCGGATAATCCACCCCCTCCTCTACGTTGTGCAGTGGCGAATAGCCTTTTAAATATTCAAACATTTCTTTGCTGTCTTCCGCTGTCCCGTAGTCGTACGCCCAACCTGCTCCCGCCGTGAAGGTGTGGTACCGAAGCATATCCAAAACTCCCACCGCGGGAAGCGCTACTTTCATCAAATCGGGCCGTTGCGTCATTGTTGCGCCCACTAGCAAACCTCCGTTTGAGCCCCCACGAACCGCAAGATACTCGCTGGAAGTATATTTGTTTTCTATTAAATATTCAGCGGCAGCTATAAAATCGTCAAACACGTTTTGCTTTTTCATCTTTGTGCCGGCATCGTGCCATTTTTTTCCGTATTCCCCGCCCCCGCGAAGGTTGGGTACCGCATAAACACCGCCCTGCTCCATCCAAATGGCATTTGCAATACTGAAACTAGGGGTTAAGCTAATGTTGAATCCTCCATAACCGTATAGCATTGTTGGATTTTTCCCGTCCATTTTCAATCCTTTTTTATGGGTGATGATCATCGGAATTTTTGTTCCGTCCTTGGAGGGGTAAAAAACTTGATGACTTTCATACTTTTCGGGATTGAAATCTATTGTTGGTTTTATGAACAAATCAGAAGTCCCCTTGGAAATATCATATTTATAGATGCTTCCGGGAGTAATATAATTTGTGAAAGAATAGTACAGTTCCCTTTCGTCCTTCTTTGTTCCAAAACCACCGGCCGAACCCACGCCGGGAAGTTTTACCTCTCGGATCAATTTTCCATCGTAGTCATATTGCAATACTTTGGAAACGGCATCCACCATATAATTTGCAAAAATGTTACCACCTCCGGTACTTGGAGACAATACATTATCGGTTTCAGGAATAAAATCCACCCAATTTTCGGGAGTAGGATTATTGGCATCTACGGTGACTAT
Organism: Aequorivita sp.; assembly: GCA_048265145.1. Classification (GTDB taxonomy): domain Bacteria; phylum Bacteroidota; class Bacteroidia; order Flavobacteriales; family Flavobacteriaceae; genus Aequorivita. Next base: position 231,091 of record JBLXCF010000002.1, on the reverse strand, counting down.
CTTCCTATTTGGCGCATTTCTATTGGTAACTATATATAATTTTGAACCTACGTTTTCTAAAATGTAGGTGTCAGAATCGGTATCGTCCACAATGGTGGTGAAGGCAGCGTCGGGCTTTGTTAGATCCTTTATGAATAGTTTATTGCCTGAAGTTGAGGTGCTTGCTCTGATTATAAGATAATTGTTGTCTTCGGTAACGTTAGCCCCAATATAGCGATGCCTTTCCTCGGGAGTGGCGCCAAAAATCAACTGGTCCGCGCTCTGCGGCGTTCCCATTTTGTGATAATACACTTTGTGCTGGTCTGTTTTTGCCGAAAGCTCGCTTCCTTTTGGCTTATCATAACTGGAATAGTAAAATCCATCCTCACCCTTCCAGGAAAGTCCACTGAATTTGATATCTTTAAGCGTATCGCCTATCAACTTTCTGGTTTCGGTATTCATTACAAGTACTTTTCGCCAATCGCTTCCACCCTCGGAAATACTATAGGCCAGTTTGCTTCCGTCTTTGGAAAAACTGGTTTCGCCCAAGGAAATGGTCCCGTCTTTCTTAAAAGTATTTGGATCCAAAAAAACTTCGGCCGTTTTGGGATCGCTACCTGTTTTATAGCGATAGATCACATATTGATTCTGCAACCCATCATTTTTATAGAAATAGGTATACTTCCCCTCTTTAAAGGGCGCACCCACCTTTTCATAATTCCAAAGGTCTGAAAGCCTTTTTTTAAGGGCATCGCGAAAGGGGATTTTTTCAAGATAATTAAAGGTAACCTCGTTTTCGGCCTTTACCCATGCCGCGGTCTCCGCGCTTCGGTCATCTTCTAGCCAACGATAGGGGTCCTTCACTTCCACACCAAAATAGGTGTCCACTTGGTCTACTTTTTTTGTTTTAGGATACGTCAATGGTATTTTATCATTTTTAGTTTGCGCATGGCCGCTGATTATGGCAAGAACAATCATTATTGGTACAATTGAAAATCTCATATAATTTATTTTTTTTTGAAACGTAAAAATACCATTTTATGTCCAAACAAACCTTAAGGGAACAAAAAAGGCTTCCCAGCGGAAGCCTTTAATTGATAGGTAGTTTCCAGTCAATGAAATAACGGTCGGTAAATTTTCCAGTGTTTATAGATCAAGATTGCATTAAAGATGATCACCACCAAGGCCACAATAAGTCCGGGAGTATCCAAAAACAGGTGGAAAAGGAAAATGTTAACGGAAATGGGCGCCAATAAAATCAGTGCAAACGGTATCCATTTATTGAAAAGCAATAACAAGCCAATCAATATTTCAAGAATGCCTATTGTTTTCAAAATATAGCCCGTATTGCTCAGCGAATCAATAAAAATGGCGGCATCGCCGGTGTAAATGTGCGTGGGCATAAAGTTGAAACTTGCCAACTTGCTCACGCCAAAAAAGAGTAATCCCAAGCCTAAAATAATTCTTAGGATTTTGGTAAAGGTTGAATTCATAGGCTTTACGTTTAAGGGTTAATCCTTAAAGATACTGAAAATAAAACAGTTATGCGTGATTCGCTTTGGGATTTTTTTAACAAAAACCTCCGCCGCCAGCAAGCCTTGGCACTTATAGCTTTTTCAGTAATTTCTGCGCTTTTTGGTATTCTGGGGCAGTGGGTGGAATGGTCTTCAGGATGGCTTTGGTGGCTTCATAGTTTTCCTGCTTTAGCTTGCTAAGGGCTGCCATCCAGCGTGCCTTGTATGCGAAGGCCGACTGGCCGTTGGCGAGGTGTAGCAGCAGGGTGTCGGCTTCGCCAAAATTGTTGGTTTCCACCAAAGCCCTTCCCTTATAATATTGTATTTGAACATCGTTGGGCTCTGCTGCCAAGAGGGTATTGAAAAAAATTAGTGCTTCTTCATAATTTTCTGAATTATAGGCCTGCTCCGCTGCTTTTAAAGTAGCGTTGGCCTCATTTCTTTGGGTAAGCGAGATGGTCTCCTGTGAAACATAGTCGGAATAGCTGGGCTTGCCAAACGGGTTGAAAATAAAAAGACCAATGGCCAAAAGAATGGTGGCCGCCACTCCGTACTGCCACGGTTTGAAGGAAATTACCTTCCCTTTTTCAGCTTCGGATGGGTGGGAATATTGGAATTTCGAATCGGCGTTTTTGATAGTTTCGGCCACGGCTGCCCGTTGGGCAGAGGAATTGTTTTGGAGTACCAGATAGATTTCCTCAAATTCTTCAAATTCTTTTTTGAAAGCATCGTCTGCGCCCAAACGTTGCTCAAAAGCCTTTCGCTCGGCCGCTGGCATATTGCCTTCCAAATAGGCTATAAACAATTGGTTTGTTGCATCTTCCATAGTGCTAGTACTCTTTTTTAAGCAGCCTATATTGGGGGCTTTCTTTGATTAAACGTGTTAATTTGCTCAGGCAAGTCGATTTTTTCTTTCGCGCATAGGCATAGGAAATGCCCAGCTGCTCTGCAACTTCCTGCATAGACAGGGCCGAAAAGCCCAGGGTAATGAGCTGTTTGCAGACGTCTCCCATCTTAGCGAGCACAGCTAAATAGAGTGCTTGTCGCGCTTCAAAATTTTGGGTCTCAGTGGCGTGCCTGTCGCTTTCATCACTTATAGATAACCGTTCCGCCTCAATTGTTACCTCCCTATGGCCCTTTTTTTTGAGCGCGTTGAGCCATTTTCGCTTACAGATCAGGAAAAAATAGGCATCAAAGGGGCAGGTGAGTTCCAGACCTTTCGTCTTGGCCTGGTCATAAATGGTCATCAAGGTTTCCTGGATGATGTCGCGCGCCGCCTGCTCGTCGCCACTGTTTTTTTGGATATAGGCGATAACCTTGGGCGCAAACCTTCCGTAGATTGCGTCCACAACATTATGGTCGTTTTTCAGAAGTCCCTCAATATATAGTTGGTCTGGATGGATTTTTCGTGTTCCCAAAGAAGGCGTTTTAGATACTAAAAGTAAGAAATATTAAAATGGGGGGTAACAATTTTTTATCTGGTTGATATAAGGGCAAAGAAACCATAAATCAAAGATTATGAAAACTACAATTCGCAAAACAAGCAAAACCCTGTTGCAAACCTCCCTAATGCTCGCCTTAGTAGGAGCCATTGGTGTGGGTTGCCAAAAGGATTCAGAGCCCCAACCACAGCAGATCTTTACACCGCCAACAGTAGAGGAATTTAAAATGGTGAAGGACAATGCCCTTTCCCAACACCTGGAGCAAGTAACCTTTAATGCCGAAGACGGCATCTCCTTCACCTCCAATGACGGGGCGGTGCTCAACATTGCCCCCAATTGTCTTTTAGACAACGGAACCCTGGTTACAGGCCCTGTTGAACTTTCGTTTATTGATCTTTATAATAGAAACGATATGGCCGCTACCAACAAGCCCACCATGGGCTATCTGCCCAATGGCGACAAAAAACTGCTTATCTCGGGGGGCGAATTTTTTATAGAAGTAAAAAAAGCAGGCAACCTGCTCGAGATGGGGTGTAATTACCAGCTCATCGTGCCTTCCGAAAACACAGGAGGGCCCGATCCTGAAATGACGCTTTGGAAGGGAATCATCGACGCCAATGGCGACTTGACCTGGGATGAGATACGGGATCCGGCCGAGGGCGAAATCTTTTTGGAAGCCAACCGCTATTACGTGTTTGGGGACGATTTTGGGTGGACCAATATTGACCGGTTTTACAACGACCCCCGGCCCAAGACCACGATGCAGGTGAAAGTGCCACAAGGCTTTAACCACGAAAACAGTTCCGTGTACCTGTCCTATGACGGTGAGCCCAATGCCCTCGCCCAATTGGACACCTATGACAGTGGCACAAAGATTTTCTCTGAACACTACGGGCAAATCCCCGTGGGCCTTAAGGTGCATATCATCTTTGCCAGTGCCGAGGGCGATGATTGGCGCTATGCCATACAAGCGGCTACCATTGCCGAAAACCAAATATACACCTTCAGCCTTCAGGAAACCCAAGTAGATACTCATGAGAATATGGTTGCGGCTATCAATGCATTGCCATAGTATGTTAGTTTGTTGATTAGTTGTCTTATTTGATAGCCGATAGAAAGGCCGCCCCTCAGGGTGGCCTTTCTTCCTGCATTAAAATTTCCGCTTTTTTTTTCCAGAAAGGGGGTAACAAAATAGGACTGGGTTGATTTAAAGGTAGAAACAACAAAAAATTAGATAGAAACCAAAAACCGATAAATTATGAAAACAAAACTATGCTACACCGCGCTTATCTTTTTTTGCATCAGCGCCCTGCGTGGCCAATCCTTCCAAAGGGAGGTGCAATTCAGTTCCAATCACCTATACCATGACCTGAACTTGGTGAAGGTTAATGACGGCAGCAACGATTTTGTGGTGGCCGGCAATGTATTTGACCCGAGCATGAGCCAGTCAAAACTCAGTCTAAAACGCATGGACGATGCCGGAAACCTAATTTGGGCAAAGACCTATGCCGACGCAGCCCTTCAAAACGCAAGGGTATTGGATATTGCCAATATGTTTGATTTTATCGCCTTGACGGGCCATATTGACGTAAACGGCAAGAAACATACCTTTATAGCAAAAATAGAGGCCGCTACGGGCAATGTGCTTGCCGCAAAGTACTACGATATCGTATCGCCCAACTTCAACTCCTCGGGGCTGCATATTGCCTACACCAATTCTGACGCTACCGGCGACACCCAGCCCAACCCCGGCTTTGTGGTGGGTGGATATTTCGGATCCTGCTATGCCCTGGATTATTTATGCAACTTAAATATCGGCTTCGTTCTGCGGGTAGATGACAACCTCAATGTTATCTGGACCACCGAGCTCGACACCTCTGTAAATGCCGTGAGCGATTATGATTTCATCAACAAGATTACCGAAACGGCCGATGGTTTTTTCCTTACGGGAAGCGCCACAACCGTGCAGCAAAATAACGACCAACAGGCCGTGTTGGCCTACCATATTGACCGCCTTGGCAATACGCTGTGGAACGCCAGCTATGTATACGGCAACTCCCGCGATGTGAGTGTTGATGCCTATCAGGAACCAACAACCGGCAATATTTATATGCTTGCCAATTATTCTTCTTCGCATAATTTCGGCATCACGGTGTTTGATCCCAATGGCAATATCATCAACAATCTGTCCTGGGCCATAAACTCGGCCGATTTCAACAGATACGGGTTTTCGATTCGCGAATCGTTGACTTCCTTCAACAATCTGGTGATTTTTGGATACGACAGGGAAGAAACTTGGACAGATCCCAATACCAACAACAATGTTACCGGGCAAAGCAATGTGTTTGTCTATGAATTTGAAAAAGCCACCGGCAATCCTGTAGCCATCAATTATCAATATTTAACCCCACACACCGAAGCCCCGGGCGATGAATATAATTTTTGGAATGCCCAACTGCCCTTGATCTACTATCCAGATATGGCCATCCACCTTGAAACCGTGCCGGGCACGCCCAGTGATTATCTCACGGTAGGATATTACTCGCCCATTGGTACGCCCATCGCCTCGGCCGTGATTACCAAGACCAGTACCAAGCAAAACAGTTGCGACGCTATGGACATCAACCTTTCGCACACCGCCATAAGCGTTACACCAGTTGCCGTGAGCGCCGGCCTGGTAACTACTACAGACGGCTCCATGAATTTTGGGGGCACCGGCTATACGCCCCAGCTTTCAGACTGCACCGGCCTGCTCGGAACCACAGACCATTCCGAGCAAGAGACAGGAGCAATCTATCCAAACCCTGCACAGGATATCTTGAATGTTTCCTTGGAGAAAAATACCATCGCTTCGGTAGCCATTTATTCCATACAGGGGCAATTGGTAGGGCAAAAGCGGCTAATGGACAATACGCGGCACATCGAACTTGAGGTGGCCCATCTGCGGCAAGGCATTTATTTTCTCACCGTAATGGACACCGAAAACAGGACCCAGACCTTCAAGTTTGTTAAAAAGTAGTATGTCTTGCTACATCCAACCCTGGAATTTCCCGCTTCAAAAATTTCAATGGAGTGGGAATTCCTTTTTTTAAAAAATTGTATCTTGCCTAAACACTTAACCAGTTATGAATCTGCCCAATCCATTTTTTTTCCTGTCCGTATGTCTTTTGGTAGCTTGTAGCAGCAACTCGGAAGACTGTGGGGAAGGCCCCGTGGAATATCCAAACCAGCAAGCCCCAATTGACGGTGCCGCTTATCAACAGAGCGCGATGGACTGTAGGTTGCCCAAGGTGCAGACCTTCCAATTCAACGGTTTTGAACAGACGGAAATAGTTGCCGCCCAGGGCACCCGGTTTTTTGTGGAACAACTATCCTTCACCCGCCTGAATGGTGAAATTATCGATGGCGAAATCACTTTTGAGGTACTTGAAATGTACAATCCGGGCGACATTATCGCCTGCCAACTTTCCACCAATGGCCTAAATACCCGACAGACCGTTGAGCCTTTGCTCAGCGAGGGTATTTTTCATATCGATATTACTCATAATGGGGAACAGGTGCTTATCACCCGGCCCATTCGGGTTTTCATTCCTTCTGAAAATGAATCGCTTTCCTTGTTGGCCTTCCACTCTCCAAGCTGTCCCGAGCTTTTGTGCAGTGTTTTGTGGGAATGGGACCCCCAATGGGAGGTTATCTATGAGCCCATTGTCAATCCCGCTGGGGAAACTATTCGGGGCTACCAAACCTTTATTCAGTCCACGGGGTGGAAGAGCATCGGCCGGCCCAATCCCAGTGCGGAAGCACGCGGCATCTTATACAATATGGCGCCCCCGGGTTATGACCTTTCCAATGGCAATGTTTTTTTATTGTATGAATCTGCCAGCACCGCCATTGGCTTGTTTTCGGAATACGATACGGAAAACGGAGTGTACAGTGAAAAATATGGCGAAATACCCAAGCTTACCCCGGCCCATGTTATTTTCGTAGGCAAGCCCGAAAATGAATTTTTCTTCGGTGCTACGCCTGTTATCACCGAAGACGGGAAAATTACCGTAACCCGCCAATTACGGTCAGGAAGCGAGTCTTCCCTGTCAGAATATATCAACACCCTATAGTTTATGCGCCAGCCTTCCCCATCTCATTTCCTGCTGATTTTCTTCGGTCTATTTTGCACAGGATTACTGGGCCAAACCGTTGCGCAGGACACGCTTGCCCGAACGGCTCCCATTTTTTACGATGTGTTGGGAAACAAGGTGGCGTTTCATCCGGAAATGCCGCCACTAAACCAGATTGCCGGAGCCCCAAAGGCTTTTTATACCTACTATTGGGAATTTGGCGATGGGGAATACAGCTTTAAGGAAAAGCCCCAACATACCTACAAAAAGAAAGGGGAGTATACCGTTAACCTATGGAGCACAAACAATTACGACAACGGCAAGCCGCCAACCAGCCGTCCCGAAAAGATCAAAATTGAAGCAAGCCTCGACCAAGCTTCTGCCGATGCGACAACAGACGGTCCCGAAATCTTTCCCCCAGGCGAGCACCTGCTCATCAGGACCAACCGTGACCCTCTGCCCAATCAGGAAATGGTGCTCATTACCAGTTATAAAAATGATAAAAACTATACTACCAGCGGCTCACTCTATCTTTTCTATAACGACACCAAATTTAAGGATGACAACTTCACCATTGAAGATACCCGTATGTACCACGGAGAAACCTTGTTGCAACAAATGCCCGCCTATGCGGTACAATATGATAAGAACCCTACTTCTTCCTTGATCGCCCACTTGGGAGAAAATGCCTCCCTTCCAGTCATAGTACGCGATTCCACAAAAAGGGTGAACCTGCCCTTAACCTTGGAAGAATCAAAAAACTACTACCGCAACCATCAAATTATTGAATTTGACAATATGGCTCCGGGCGAGGAGCGGCATATTTTCCGCACCTTAAAGACCACCCCCGAAATGTTGAAGGACACCAGCGCCCTGGTCACCCTGCGTACCATTTATGTGCCCGATAAAAACTATGGCGACCATACCGTAAAGGATACCGAACTGGAAATTGTCACCTCGCACGATCCCAATAAAATGTCATCAAACGGCACTATTATGAACTATCGGCTTGTGCGGTTTAAAAAGGTGAAATTCAAGGTGAAATTCCAAAACAATGGCGAAGGCCCAGCCAATACCATTCGGCTGGAAGTTGATACGCCCGAAATGTTTGACAAAAACACCCTGGAGGTGCTCGATATGTATCCCGAATGCCCCATTTGTCCGAAGGAGCGGGAAGTGAAGTATTCCTGCCTTGACACCCTTCGGGAAAAGGACAAGCTCATCTTCACCTTTAAAAAAATATACCTTCCCGGTTCGGCCCAAAAAAACGTGGTTGATCGTGATTCCACCAAGGGTTTTGTAAAATATGCCATGAAATTTGGCGAGGATTTCCACAAAAAGAAGACCCGGAGCCGCACGGCCATCTATTTTGACAAGAACGAACCCATTATCACCAATTACAGCACCACCCGCTTTATGCCGGGCATTTCCATTGGCGCCAAGGCAGGCTATATTTTTACCCCTTCCCGAAACAATAGCCGCGAGTATTTTGCCGGCTTGACGGTTTCGCCCTTCAAGTCATACCGGGGCTATTTGCAAGCCGAGTTTTTTGTATCGGCCGCCTCTTTTGACGCGCTTAAAAACTTTGAAACAAGCACTGTCAATACCGTCGGCATCGAGAGTATTACCCGTTTTTCCGAAGCCATTAAGGAAAAGGGGATCACGGCCTATTTGGTTCCCATCTCATATAGGTATAACCTTAACAACTACCTGGCGCTCGGCGCAGGGGTTCAGCTCAATCTGGATTTTTACCACCAAACCCAAACCATCACCCGGGGCGAGGCCTACTTGAATATTCCCGGCGAGGGAACCATTCGCGATATGACCCATGATAGCTATCAGCAAAGTGAGTGCAGCAGTAATTTTTCACACTTTAACAGTGGGGTATTTGTAGGAATAAATGCCGGCGGCGTCCGGATTGGGCCTAGTGTGGGCGTGCGGTATGTACTGAACTTTAAGGAACCCACCTCGCAAATACAAGCCTACGCCATTTGGAAATTCTGATGCGCCATATCTTGTTTTTTCTTTTAGCCCTTTGGGTTACCGGCCATACGTTTTCCCAAAACCCCCAAGCCGATTCGGTTTACGCAAAACTTGATACCTTTTTGGAAGCAGCCAGCGACGGCTCGGCAGCGGAACTGGCTACCTATCTCGAGGCTGTTCCTCCCCAAAATGCCAGGGTACAATTGGCCAAAACCATAGCCTATTGCAATTTGGGCTACTTTGCAGCGCACAACAATCATTTTCAAAAGGCCATATATTATTACGAACAGGCCAAACAACTCTATTTCAACAACCATTTAAAAGGATATGATATTATTGAATACTGCCTAAAACCCTTGGGAAACCTCTATATCCGTACCCAAGCCCTCTCAGAGGCCGAAAATGTTATAACACATTATATCCTCCTGGCCCAGGAGCAGTCGCAGATGCGGCAGGAAGTAGGGGGCATCCTAAACCTTTCGGTACTTTACCACAATCAGGGTGCTTATGAAAAGGCTATAGCGCTTTTGGAACAAGGCCTTCAAAAATCTCCGAACAATCCGGCCTTGCAATTGAACTTGGCTACAAATTATTTTGGTGTGAATAAAAAGGGGAAGGCTCGCCAACTACTGCACAAAGTACTCTCGCAAACGCCCAAAAATAGCCGTGCCCTGATGCTTTTGGCGCAGCTCCACCTTTGTGAAACGGAATATCCTCAAGCCATTGCTACCCTAAAAAAAGTTTTGAAAATTCTGAAAAACCAACCAGAAACCAATCGCCGAAGCTTGGCCAAGGCGCATTTGGCCCTTGCCGATACTTACCAAAAAAGCCGTAATATCCACCACGCCCGTTCGGAATTGCAACAGGTGTACGGTCTGCTTATTCCATCCTATTCCCCATCGCAGGAAGTACCTTTGCAAAGCCAGCTCTATCCCGAAACCACCCTGCTCGATGCCCTGGTTCTTCAAGCCTCCATATTCAGGGATGGCTCGCATATAGATAAGGCCATCGGCAGTCTTGAGCTGGCGGAAATAGTCCAGGATTATCTCATAGCGCAAGTGCACAGCCAAGGGAGCAGATTGATTGCACAACAGGAAGTGGAGCGACGGGTCGAGACATTACTGGAATTATACTTTATAAAATATCGCAACACACAGGCTGAGGTGTGGCTGGAAAAGGCCCTTAGGGCAGATAACCGGACCAAGGCACGGGTGGTGGCAGATGCCAATTTCCTTAGGCAGAAACTGCTCGCTCGTGATAATGCCGAAACAAGCGAATTCCTACAGTTGGAACAACGGTTGGCTTTTTTAAACGACTCCATCCAGCGGGAAGCCAATGCGGCACAAGTAGATTATGCGCAACTGGTTCGGCTTCAAAAAGAATACAGTGCCGGCCTTACGCGCCAACGCTTGCTATATGCCGAATTGCTCGGCCAAGGCCCACTTAATTCCTCCTTGGATTTATCATCATTACAGCAAAAGGCGAAAACCCAGGGGGAAAATGTGGTGAGTTACTTTATTGGTTCCAAGGCTGTTTATCAAATTATCATCGCGCCCGATGGATCGCAGTTTAAGAAACTAACTTCCACCGAAGGGGAATATTTGGCACTCACGGAAGCCATCCGTTCCTATATCCACTATTTCAACCATCCCGAAACCATTAATCGCGACATTAAAGCATTTTCCAATACCTCCCACCGGCTGTATGCGCTCCTGCAGTTGCCAAAGGCTGAAAGCTTGGTCGTTATTCCTGACGGACTGTTGGCCTTTGTCCCTTTTCAGACACTGCTTACACAAACCTCCCAATCATTTCAATATGAAAAAATGCCTTTTTTGGTTTTTGAAAGCGCGCTTACGGGGCAGACTTCTTTTTACAATTATTTAAATGAAACAAGCCCCTTGCCGAAAAATCCTTCGGTTTTAGGGATGTTTCCAGTGTTTAAGGGCACGCCGCAGGAATTGGGGTATTCGGTCTTGGAGGCTCATGCCATTGATGATTTGTTTCCTTCCAAATTATTTATGGAGGAAAAGGCCAAGGCCCAAACCTTTATCGATAATCTCGATTCACATTCCATCATCCATCTTTCCACACACGCCCTGGGCGGCACTTTTGGCAGCGATCCTTTTATCAAATTCAGCGATCGCGATCTGTCGTTGGGCCAATTGTACGGCCTGCGTTTCCATAATGATTTGGTGGTGCTGAGTGCTTGCGAAACTGGGGTGGGCAAGGTGGTGAAAGGGGAGGGCGCCCTTAGCCTGGCCCGAGGGTTCCAATTTGGGGGCGCGCCCAATGTGCTGTTTACGCTTTGGCAGGTAAATGATAAAAGCACCGCCCAATGGATGACATATTTTTACCGCAATTTGAAAAGCAGCCACTCCCGGAATATTTCGGTGCGGCAGGCCAGTTTGGATTACTTGCGGGACCAGACCATAGACAATCCACACAAATCTCCGTACTACTGGGGTGCCTTTGTGTATTACGGCAATACAGACCTTGCGGTTGAAGGCCGAAAAGCTCTTTGGTACGCTCTGGGCATTGTGGCCCTGTTGGCCATTGGACTAATGGGTTGGCTCTACTTTAAAAGGAAAACGACTCCTTAAACCAAATTGTTCTTCAGCAGATATTCGGCAATCTGAATGGCATTGGTAGCGGCCCCTTTCCGAAGGTTATCGCTCACAATCCACATATTTAGGGTATTGGGCTGGGTCTCGTCCCGGCGCAACCGGCCCACAAACACTTCGTCTTTGTCATGCGCGTACAGCGGCATAGGGTAGGTATTGGTATCGGGATTGTCCTGAAGTTTGATGCCTGGCGTGTTGTGCAGGATCACGCGTACCTCAGATAGGTTGTAATCATTTTCAAACTCAACGTTTACGGCCTCGCTATGGCCGCCGGCCGTAGGGATGCGCACGGCGGTGGCGGTTACCGAAAAACTTCGGTCGTCCAGGATTTTCTGTGGCTCGCGTGCCAGTTTCATCTCTTCTTTGGTGTAGCCGTTTTCCTCAAAAACATCACAATGCGGAAGCGCATTTTTATGGATAGGGTAGGGATAGGCCATTTCGCCCTTCACCCCGGCCATTTCATTCTCCATTTGCCGCACGGCCTTGAGCCCGGTACCGGAAACTGATTGATAGGTGGAGACCACCACGCGTTTCATTTTATATTTTTTGTGCAGGGGCGCCAGGGCCATTACCAGTTGGATGGTGGAACAATTGGGGTTGGCAATTATTTTATCATCTTTCGAAAGCAAATGGGCATTGATTTCCGGCACAATTAGTTTTTTATCAGGATCCATTCGCCACGCGGAGGAGTTGTCTATTACCGTGGTGCCAGCCGCTGCAAATTTTGGGGCCCATTCCAAGGAGGTGCTTCCGCCGGCAGAGAAAATGGCGATATTCGGTCTTGCGGCTACCGCTTCTTCCAATCCAATTACCGTATGGTTTTTTCCTTTAAAGAAAATTTCCTTTCCACGCGATCTTTCTGAAGCTACCAAAAGCAGTTCGTCTATAGGAAAATTGCGTTCCTGCAGTACTTTCAACATTACTTCGCCAACCATGCCAGTGGCGCCAACCAAAGCTAATTTCATATTTTGTGATTTGTTGATTCGTTAATTCGGGATTCGGGAATGGGGATTGGGGATTCGCGATTCGTTAATTTGTGATTTTTATAATGAACCACAAAGGTCGCAAAGTTTTTCACAAACAACGCAAAGGGATTACGGCAAAATTAATCTATGCAACGTGAATTTTCCCAACTAAAAGTCAAAAAAGAACCCTCTCCATTTTGAAGAGGGTTTAAGGTTTGAATATGAAGTGTAGCGGAGGCTGAAATTTATTTCTTTCTGAGTTCGTCGCGGATCTGCATCAACAAATCCTTTTCAGAGGGTCCCGGGTCCGGTGCCGGCGCTGCCTCTTTTTTCTTGCGCACCTTCCCATAGGCCTTGACGATAATGAACAATACAAACCCAACGATCACTAAATTGATGATGGAGTTGATCCACTTACCATAGAGAATGGCGTTTTCGGGTTTGGTGATTTCCCCATCGGGCGCCACGACCGCTTCCGAAAGTACCACTTTTAGGTCTGAAAAGTCAACGCCGCCCGTAAACTGACCCACGATAGGCATCATTACGTCATTGGTAAAACTGGAAACCACTGTACCCACGGCAGCGGCTAGCAGAACGGCAACCGCCAAGTCTATTACGTTGCCGGTCATTATAAAATCCCTGAATTCTTTTAACATGTTGATTGGTTTTAGGAGTTAATCGCTACTAATTTAAATAAAAACTATTGGTTTTTTGGGGTCCGGCGGTTAATTTCTACATACTATCCGTTTTACCCTTTGGGAAACCGCGGTTATCAATTCATAGGAGATGGAATTGATTGCGGCCGAAAGTTCCTCCGCCGTAGCTTTCTGGCCAAAAATTATGGCCTCATCCCCTTCCTTGCAGTCAATATGGGTTACATCTACCATAATCATATCCATACAAACATTACCCAATATGGGCGCCTTCGCCCCTTTTATGGTTACCCAGCCCTTACCCTTTCCATAGGACCGCGGAATTCCGTCTGCGTGACCAATGGGCAAAGTGGCCGATAGGGTGGTCTTTTCAGCAATAAAACCGCGGTTGTAACCAATGCTTTCCCCAATCTGAACCCTGTGGATTTGTGAAATTACGGTCTTTAGGGTGCCAATTGGCCTTAAAAATTGGTTGTGCACCGGGTCATTGCCGAAGCCATACAGCCCAATGCCGGTTCTGACCATATCAAAATGTGCTTCGGGATAATTCAAAATTCCCGAGGTATTTGCACAATGGAGCAGGGGCCTATAGCCAATTTTTGAAATCAATTCCGAAGAAATTTTTCGGAAGCTATCGATCTGTTGTAGCGTGAACGGCCTCAAATTTAAATCTTCACTGGCGGCGAGATGCGAGAATGCCGACTTTACTTTTACACTCTTTGTCTTTGAGAGTTTTTCCGCAATAAAATCGAGATCGTCTTCAACAAATCCCAGCCGGTTCAAACCGGTATTAAACTTTAAGTGTATGGGATAGGCGTGCTGTTTTTTTGCTTCCGCGAAAGCGATAAATTCCTCCAAGGTTTTTCGGGAATAGAGACTTGGTTCCAAACAACGGTGGATAATGCGCTCAAAATGGGCAGGCAGGGTATGTAGCACCAAAATAGGGGTTTCAATTTTAGCATTGCGAAGGGTTTCGCCTTCATTGGCATAGGCCACCGCGAAATAAGCAACCCCTAGTGCTTCCAGCTCTTTTGCGATAATTACAGAATCGCTGCCGTAGGCAAATGCTTTTACCACAGCCAACATTTTCGTTTCCGGAGTTAATTTTGAGGTAAGATATTTATAATTATTGTCGAGGGCGTTTAGGTCAATCTCCAGTAAGGTTTCGGTGGGTTCGGCCATATTTATGCTTGTTTTCCTGTTTTTTCTGCCGTTTGGACGCTAGGTGCATTTCGATTTTCACCAATGTTTTCGGCATCCTTCACCTCCAATTTTACCACCTTGTCCCGAAGTTGTGCCTTATAATATGCCGCCCGGCTCAGGGGTTCATACTCTTCGGTTTCGCCCAGCAAAACGAGGGCTTCGCTTTTGGCTTTACGGTAGCTATAGTGGGCCAGGTTGCCGGTGCGGGTGCAAACGGCGTGCACCTTGGTAACATATTCTGCAGTGGCCATTAAGGAGGGCATCGGGCCAAAGGGGTTTCCCTTATAATCCATGTCCAAACCAGCCACGATCACGCGAACGCCCCGATTGGCGAGATCGTTGCAGACTTTCACGATTTCGTCGTCAAAAAACTGGGCCTCGTCTATGCCAACCACGTCACAGTTATCCGCCAAAATAGGAATATTGGCTGCAGCGGGCACGGGCGTGGATCGAATCTGATTGCTGTCGTGGCTCGTTACGGCGTCCTGGGCATAGCGCGTATCAATGGCTGGGGTAAAAATTTCAACCTTTTGGCGGGCAAATTTGGCGCGTTTCAGCCGCCGGATGAGTTCTTCGGTCTTTCCTGAAAACATCGAGCCGCAGATAACCTCTATCCACCCAAATTGTTCTTTCTGATTTACGGTATTTTCAAGAAACATAATTTAATTTTACGCAAAAAAGTAGCATTCAATCCAATTGCAAACGACAGTTCCCTTTGAAGATTGCTTGAAACCACACTGAACTGGGATTTTGGACAAGAAACCAAAAATAGTTGACGTTTACATAAAGGATGCGTAAATTTATAAAAACAAAATAGAATTCCGGTTTAATTTAAATAGATATGAAAAAGAAACTCCGCGAGCAATTATCCGCGCTTGCCAAGCAACTGATTGATGGACAGAACACCTTTAATACCACCTCAATTAAAGCCACGGTTCAAGAAATTTATGAAAAATTGATCGTGCTGGAATATCTTGAAAACCAATTGGAAGATGCCTCGGACGCGCCAATGCCCACTGCATTGGATTCCAAAAGCTTTCGCGAGGAAAATTGGTTCACCGAACCCGAACCCGTACCCCAACCAGAGCATAAGGAAGACTTGATTGAACCACTGATGGAAAAAATAAAGGACATTGTAGCCCAAATGCCCGAAGAAGGCGAGCGTATCGACGACCTGCTGGACGAATTACTGCCAAAAACCCCACATTCTGACGCCACAGAAATTTCCCAAAAGCCGCAACCCAAATATATTAAAAACGATCTGGAGGAATTTGCATCAAATTATCAACAGATGCCAGAGTTTGAAAGAAAGCACACGGAACTTTTTCCAAAGGCAAACGAAGGGGTGCAACCAAGCAAAACCATGACCGAATCGCGCGCAAGATCCATTAATGATTCCATAAACAAGGGGCTGCACATTGGCCTGAACGACCGGCTTGCTTTTATCAAACACCTCTTTGACGGACAGACGGAGGATTACACTCGGGTACTTTCACAAATAAACACCATGCAGAATTTTGAGGAGGCACAGCGTTTCATTAAAGGACAGGTAAAGCCAGACTACAACCACTGGCTCAACAAGGAGGAGTATTCCGAACGGTTCATGAATATTATTGAAAAGAACTTTAATTGAAGGCCATGACAGCCCAAAAAACCATCTACTGGATAGCCACAGGGCTGCTAAGCGCCCTTTTTCTTTATTCCGCCACGTTATTTTTGACGGATACGCTGGTTATTCAAGGCCATTATCAGGACTATCAATATCCCGCATACCTGGTAATACCTATGGCCCTTGCCAAAATTTTGGGGGTCATCTTTATTATCATCCGAAAACCAAAATGGGTAATGGAATGGGCCTACGCCGGGCTGTTCTTTGATCTCGTGCTGGCATCCTTCGCGCACTATCGCTTGGGAGATCCGGACCTTAACCTAACCCTTTTGGGAATTTTGTTTCTTTTAATTTCCTATTTCTTCGGAAAAACGGTACGCCCCTAACCTATGTCCGGAAAATTATATTTGGTGCCAACCCCCATCGGCAATTTAAAGGATATGACTTTTCGCGCGATTGAAGTATTGCGGGCAGTAGATTTGATCTTGGCCGAAGACACCCGAAACAGCGGCAAACTTTTGAAGCACTTCGAGATTGAAACGCAAATGCACTCCCACCATATGCACAACGAGCACAAAACGGTGGAAGGGATTGTAAAACGGATTCAAAATGGTGAAAACATCGCGCTTATAAGCGATGCCGGAACGCCCGCCATCAGCGATCCCGGGTTTTTGTTGACCCGCGCTTGTGTTGAAGCCAATATTGAAGTAGATTGTCTGCCCGGCGCCACCGCTTTTGTTCCGGCACTTGTGAACAGCGGTTTCCCGAATGATAAATTTGTTTTTGAAGGGTTTCTTCCCGTGAAAAAAGGACGGCAAACCCGGCTCGAACTTTTGGCCGAAGAAACCCGAACTATCATTTTTTACGAATCGCCACACAAACTACTGAAAACACTCGCACAGCTTGTGGAATATTTTGGTGCCGAAAGACAGGTTTCCGTTTCGCGGGAATTGACGAAACTTCACGAAGAAACCATTCGCGGCACTGCCGAGGAGGTATTAAAACATTTTGAAAATAAGCCACCGAAGGGGGAAATTGTTGTAGTGGTAAAAGGGAAAAATGAATGATTTTTTTCACACATTTCCATATTTCGTTACTCTTTCAGCAATCTAAAAACGCCGCCCGAAGTTTTTAAAATATAAACCCCGCTTTGGGCAGCAGTGAGATTTATCTGTGATTGCTTTTCGGTCAACTCACCAGTGGCAATCATTTTTCCGGTTATGTCGGTAATTTGATAGGGTTCTCTTTCAGAAAACAGTTCGCGCTCTATTGTAAAAATTCCGTTTGATGGGTTTGGGTAAATAGTTGTTTTTTGGTTTTGGAATTCGGGAATGGATAATGGGTTATTGTTGAATCTTTGAAGCACAATATTAATTTTAGGCCCATTATACCAAATGTCGCTTCCAATTATTAAAAATTTACCATTATTTAATGCAAGAAAGCCTGCGCTACTCAATTCAGAATAATTTGAACTAAATTGAAAACTGGTATCCAGAGTGCCGTTTGTAAAGAACCTAGCGTAAAACGGAGAAATGCCTCCTTCAAAATCAGAATAGTTTGAATTCAAAATAATCCTCCCATTAGCTTGAACATAACCCCCAGCAAAACCTTCAATTTTTCCATCAATTCCAAAGTTCGGATCGAGCATAGCGTTGGAAAATAATTTTATTGTTTTTCTAATAAATAATTCATTTACATAATCATAATAGTAACAGCCAACCAAAAAACTTCCATCCTGTAATAAGGAAAAGGAAGTGTTATAATCGGATTCCACAGGAATAGTGGCTATACCATTATCACCGAAAGTGGTGTCCAATTCACCATTTTCAAAAAATTTCAATATATGGCTGGAAAAGATGCCATTTACATTGTATCTAACTCCAATGTAAATTGAATTTTCTCTTAAAGTAAATGCATTGGTACTTAATTCAGAAACACTTCCCAATGGATATGAAATTGATCCATTTATTCCAAAGCTTGTATCCAATAGGCCCTCAGTGTTAAATTTTCTGATTATAATATTGGTAACTGATGGATCAACTCCCAAAACCAGAATATTATTTTCCGAATCCAAGATCATGTTTCTGCCGTATCCGTCGCCGGATAATGGTTGTATTTGGCCATTATCTCCGAAAGTTGTATCTATTAAACCATTTGGCAAAAGTCTTTTAATGGTAAACTGGTCTCCTATGGTACTGGTTAGCAACATAGTTTCATTAGGAAGAATCCGTATGCCCGTAAAACCTTCGTCGGCACCATCAGTCCAAAGTATTCCGTTGGTCCCAAAAGAAGTATCTATTGAACCGTCTTCGAAATAAGCTATAATGAAATTAGTAAATTCATTTAAATCAAAATTATAGTTAGTCCCTATAACAATAATTCTATCATTGGCACTTTGGTCATATCCATTTACAAAATTATCACCCGGCCCAATGTCTGAAACCACAACCCCATTTTGTCCAAACGACAAATCCGGACTCCCATCCTGCGCAAAAGACATAACTGAAATTATTCCTGCCAAAAAAAGTAAAAGGGTTTTCATAATCCTAAAATTTTAAGGTTAGGGGGAGAATTATTCTTACAAGATACTAAATTATCAAATACAAAAAACTCTTAAACAGTTATCGTAAATTTGTAATTTTACATTTCTCCCCTTTTATTTAATATTCACAACCAATCCATTTATTGGAATTTACAAAGGATATGCGCTGGACCCTTAAACCGAAACCCGATGCCGAAAAAGTAATGTCACTATCAAAAGCGTTGAAAGTGGACCCTATTATTGCGTCGCTGTTGGTGCAGCGCGGGGTGGAAACTTTTGAGGAAGCCGAGAAATTTTTCCGTCCCAGTTTGGAAAACCTGCACGATCCCTTTTTGATGAAGGATATGGACAGGGCCGTTGCACGAATTGAAAAAGCAATCGAAAACGAAGAAAATATTTTAATCTACGGCGATTACGATGTAGATGGAACAACAAGCGTGGCCCTGCTTTCTTCCTATTTAAAAAGTTATTACGCCAACATTTCAACCTATATTCCCGATAGATATGACGAAGGCTACGGCGTTTCGTTTAAAGGGATAGATTATGCAGAAGACAACGGTTTCTCGCTGATTATCGCTTTGGATTGCGGCATAAAGGCCATCGACAAAGTGGCGTATGCTTCCGAAAAAAACATAGATTTCATCATTTGCGACCACCACCGGCCGGGGAAGGAAATTCCAAAAGCAGTTGCGGTGCTGGACCCAAAAAGGGAAGATTGCAAATATCCTTACAAAGAACTGTGCGGGTGTGGCGTTGGGTTTAAATTGATACAGGCCTTAGCCGGAAGAAGAGGCCTGCACATTGAAGATTTACTGCTATATTTAGATTTGGTCGCAACTGCAATCGCTGCCGACATTGTACCCATCACGGGCGAAAATAGAATCTTCGCGCACTACGGTCTTAAAGTGATAAACAGCAATCCGCGCACGGGAATACAGGCCCTTTTAAAACAGATAAAAAAACAGACCCTAACGATTACCGACGTGGTCTTCATCATTGCCCCGCGCATCAACGCCGCCGGAAGGATGAAACACGGCAACCACGCCGTTACTTTGCTTACGGAAACCGATTTTGAAAAAGCGGTAAATTTTGCCGCCGAAATTGAACAATTCAACAAAGATCGAAGGGATGCCGATAAATTGATTACCGAGGAAGCCCTGCAGCAAATAATCCAAAATAAAGAGGAGGAACGAAAAACTACCGTGGTGTATCAAGAAAACTGGCACAAAGGCGTAATCGGCATCGTGGCTTCCCGCTTGACGGAAACCTATTATCGCCCCACTTTGGTCTTTACGAAAAGTGGCGAAAAGTTGGCCGCTTCGGCACGTTCGGTGAGCGGTTTTGATGTTTACAATGCTTTGGAAAGCTGTTCGGAACACATTGAGCAATTCGGCGGACATATGTATGCCGCAGGATTGACGCTATTCGAAAAAGATTTCGAAAACTTCAAAAATGAATTTGAACGCGTGGTTTCAGAAACCATCGATCCGCATTTGCTCACGCCAGAAATTAAGATTGATGCCGAAATAAACCTGGCAGACATTACCCCAAAATTCTATAGAATCCTAAAACAGTTCGCCCCCTTTGGCCCGGGAAATATGACTCCGGTTTTTATGACCCAAAATCTAATGGATACCGGTTGGGGGAAATGCGTGGGCGAGGACGAAAAACATTTGCGCGTGCTTGTAAAACAGGGAAATTCAAATCAATTTACCGGCATCGGTTTTGGGCTGGCCGTAAAAAGCGATATCGCCTGCAAGGGCAGGCCGTTTAAGGCCGTCTATTGTATTGATGAAAACGAATGGCAGGGCAAGGTGAGCCTGCAATTACGAATGAAGGATATTCGGGAATGATATCAATCAGTTTAATTTGAATTCTTTTAATTCAAATTTTTCACCATCAAAAACGCCGTAGGTATAATGGTTTATCCAATCGCCAAGATTGTAATAGGTTGCATTTTCGCCAACCTTAATCTCCATCGGCAAATGGCGGTGGCCAAAAATGAAGTAATCGTACTGTTTCGATTCCAGTTTTCGTTTGGCGTATTGCGCCAACCATTCCTTTTCCTTGCCCAAAAACTGTTTGTCCTCATCGCCGGAAATCAGTTTGTTCTTTACCGAAAGATGTTGCGCCACGCGCACGCCAATATCGGGGTGCAGCCAGCGGAACAGCCATTTTGAGAACGGATTGGTAAAAACCTTTTTCATCCGTTTATAACCCTTGTCGCCCGGGCCCTTTCCATCGCCGTGGCCAATGAGGAAATGTTTGTTGTTGAAGACAAATTCCTTCGGGTCGTGATATACTGGAATGTTAAGTTCGGTTTCAAAATAATCGTGCATCCACAGATCGTGGTTGCCTACAAAAAAATGGATTTGGATGCCGCTGTCGCGAAGTTCTGCCAATTTCCCCAAAACGCGCACAAACCCCTTCGGCACTACGGTTTTATATTCAAACCAAAAATCGAAAAGATCGCCGAGCAGGAAAATTACTTCGGCATCGTTTTTAATGCTTTCCAGCCATTTTACAAAAATGCGTTCGCGGGGCAGGCTTTCGGCCTGGGTGGGCGCGCCCAGATGGTTGTCGCTGGAAAAGTATATTTTTTTGCCTTGTTGGATTTGCATATTCAAAGATAGGAAAGTGAAATTGTGAGTTGAGAAAGTTTTCTTAGAAAATTATAAAAATGTTATAACAATGTTTTAACTTTGTTGGAAAATTTTCTAATTATGGAGGCAAAAATAATAAAAGTGGGAAATTCAAAAGGAATCATTATTCCTGCAAAATTTTTAAAACTTATTGGGCTTGAAGAGAAAGTTGCAATACAAATTGATGGTGAGAAAATGGTTATTACTCCAGCAAAATCCACACCACGCCAAGGATGGGAAAACATGCTTGCAGAAGATGTAGCAAAATATGGACAACCGGAACGCTTGCTACCAGATACTTTTGAAGATGAGGATAATACGGATTGGGAATGGTAAAACAATACGATATCTATTGGGTGAATTTAGACCCAACTGTGGGAAGTAAAATAAAAAAAACGCGGCCTTGTCTTGTTATATCGCCAAGTTTTTCAAATAAAATATTGAATACTATTATAATTGCGCCCATTACTTCAACCATTAGAAATTTTCCAATGCGCGTTTCCATAACGTTGAAAAACAAAACTGGCCAAATTGCTTTGGATCAAATTAGATGCGTTGATAAAAGTAGGTTATTTGATAGAATAGAATCGTTAGATAAAGAATCAATTCAAAAATTAAAATCGATTCTTTCGGAATATTTAATCGAATAATTCTCAATTATCCCCCGCAAACCACTCCGCATAGCTGCTGTCGGTTTCCTGTAATCTTAAGGAATGGAGCGTAATGTTTTTTGGCAGGCGCTGCTTTATTTTTTCAGAAAAATCAATCACCATCATTTCGCTGGTGGGCTGGTAATCTACCAAAAGCACGTTGTGGCCGCGTTCGCTCAGTTCCTTTGCCAATTCTACGTGCGGCGTGTTTTTGTTGAACACGGTGGCATGGTCAAAAACGTCCACAATTTCCTCTTTCACTATTTTTTTAAGGTCGCCAAAATCGATTACCATCCCGAATTTCACGTTATTGTTATCCGCAATTGGGGTGCCGATAACCGTTACCGAAAGCTTGTAGCTATGGCCGTGCACGTTTCGGCATTTGCCGTCGTAGCCGAAGAGCGCGTGGCCGGTTTCAAAAGAAAAAATCTTGGTAATGCGAATTTGTTTCATTGCAAATGGTTGGGCAACAAAGATACAATTTTCCTTTGTCGCCACTTGTTTTCAGGGATTTTAAAAAGGGGTGCCGTCCCGTTGTGGAAAAGATGCCGTCCCGCGGACCCAAAAATGCCGTCCCTCCACCCCTCTGATGCAGCATCTGTTTGATGGCCGTACATTTCGTTTTTTATTTGTGAAAAACATAATGATTTCTAACCTATATTTGCCCACTTTTTTAAAAGAAAAAAATGACGGAAGAACTTTTTGAGCAACTTGAATTTGTTGAAAATCCGCTGTTTGAAACCATTATCGGCGATTTGTTACAGCAGCAATACAGCGTTGTGAACGATTTTTTTTCTTCGGAAGAAGTGGAGGTGCTGCGCCATTCGCTTTTGGCAAAATATGAAGCAGACCGCTTCAAAAAATCCGCCATCGGCAACCGCACCAATGAGGAAATAGACAAAACCGTTCGCGGCGATTTTATTCTTTGGATGGATGAAACCATCGCCAACGCGGCAGAAAAAATTTTCTTCGGCAAAATAAATGAGCTTGTAACTTATTTGAACAAAACCTGCTTTTTGGGAATCCTTCAGAAAGAATTCCACTACGCGGTATATCCCACCGGCACTTTTTATAAGCGACAT
The DNA here is from genome assembly GCA_048265145.1 of Aequorivita sp. Lineage (GTDB taxonomy): Bacteria > Bacteroidota > Bacteroidia > Flavobacteriales > Flavobacteriaceae > Aequorivita. The sequence goes on along the minus strand of JBLXCF010000002.1, from coordinate 208,091 downwards.
TTGGACACGTTTCAAAACGACGATCGCCGAAAACTTTCCATAGTTTGCTATTTGAACGAGGACAACTGGCTACCTGAGAATGGTGGCGAGCTCACCATTTATACCGAAAAGGAGAACCTCGATATTTTGCCGCTGCCGGGGCGCGTGGTCATTTTTGAAAGCCAAGTATTGGAACACGAAGTAAAAGTGGTAAAAGCCTCCGAACGGTTGAGCATTACGGGCTGGCTAAAAACGCGGTAAAATTTTGAAGGGGAACAGGGCTGTGGAAAATGGTTTGGCCGATTGGATAGAAACTACTGCTAAAAATACGCCTGAAAACACGCTTCCGGTTGTTGGAAACAGTTTTGTTTAAAATCCATCGGGTCAATATTGAAGTCCACCCTATTTACTTGAATGGTCATAACGGTGTTTGTTTCCATCTCCATGGTTCCGGTAGTTTTGGAAAGGATGGTTGTTGTAATTTTATGGGCTATGCGCAGGCCATCCACCTCCCGGTAGTCTGAATATTCATTTTCCGTGCTTGTCACAATTTTGGAACCCGCCGTTTCCTGTTCGTTCCGTTGTTCGGAGCGGACCATCAGTCCGGAATTACTATCGAAATATACAAGATGAGAAAAGGCCACCCCCATTGTACTGGTTTCATACCGAACTACGTTTACTGCCCTGCCATCTAAGCTTTCCTGTGCTATGAGTTCCGCACCATCGGGAACCGTTATTTCCGGAAATGGTTTTTGTTGATATGTATTCGCAAGGGTGGCCATTTCCTGTTTTTGCCCGTTCGCAAAATGCATGGTTGTGGTTCCGTTGGCTGTAAAATATCTCGAAATTGCAATTTCTTCCGAAAGGGAAGATGGATATTGTTTGGTTAGAACGGCAGATTGCACGGATCCATAATCCCAAAAATTGATTACTTCCTGTTTGCTGCTGCCTTCATTGGAAACGATGCCCGAGGTTTTAAAGGTAGTTGTAATACTGCTGGCATCCATTTTGTTGGCAATGGTCTCTATTTTTTCCTTGCCGCCTATGGCTTCTTCATATTTTTGGTAAACGTCGGAGACGGTTAGATCCTTGGGAAGATTGCCTTGGGAAAATGCCGGAAAAATCACCGCGAAAACAAAAAGCTGGAAGATAATATTTTTCATTTTTAAAGTTTGGATTTGCTTGGTTGTTATGTTGAAACTGTACATTCAACAACTTTCATATTCTTGAACGATGGAATTATTTATAAGGCTTGGACAACGGCCCTTCAAACACCTACCCTCTAATTTATCTGCCGGATCAACATTCCCGGACCGTACCTGCCCTCTGCGCCCTCAAAAAGGGTGTATTCCTTTTGGGATCGTTCCTCAAACCAATCGCCTTGAACGGTGTTGTTCCAAATATCCTGTTCCTTCGCCACTTTGATTATGCCCACCCGTTCATAATAGGTTGTTCCGTCCTCCAAAACGCGCTGTTCCAATACCTCAAACTTGTCCCCTTCCTTTATGCCTTCTTTTTTTCCGACTTTGGCTGCAATGGGGCTGCCGCTGAACAGCGGAAATTTGGCCCTGAATTCTTCATATTTTCGCTCCAATTCGGCCAAACTCAAATCCAAAGCGGTCTGTATGGCTGCCTCATCTTGGGAAAAACTAACATTGCGCCACACCAAGGTTTCCTTTTCCAATGTCGCCAATTGTTCCTTGCTATGGCGCAACATACTTTTGGATGAATTTTCTGCTATAACCACATTGCCTATATATTCCATTGCGAAACCGTTGTATTGCTCAAATGCTTTCTTCTTGGCTTCGTCTCTATTTGTTCGATCCATCCAAAATTCGCCATAAAATTTGGCTGCAGTTTCTTCATTCCAAATAAGACGGTACAAATAGGCCCTGGTTGTGATATTGGATTGAAGGCCGGACTGAAACAATCCCGTTTTGGTGCTATTGTCCACCTGTTCAAAATCATAGACCACCACAAAGGTATTTCGGATCAATTCCTCGCCGGCGTCCCGAAGCATTGCCCTTCCCCTAGCGGTTTGCAAAGCGATTTTAACATCGAGCTCGGAGGCGTTATATTCGCCCCTTCTTCCTACCAATTCCATTGAAAAACTTCCATCCTTGCTCCTACTGAACCATTTTGCAATCAAACCTTTGGCAACTTGTTTTTCTTCTAAATAGTTTAGAATATACTCCCCTGAAACCATATTCGCCGGGGGTTTTTTAATTTCATAGGGACCCAAATTATGGTCATTGAATTTTTCAGGTATGGGGGTTTTTGCAAATACATATTTTGTAAGGTAATGCAGGTAATCTTCCGAAGGGTCGTTCAAAATCAAGGTGTATAGCGAGCTTCTCTTATACTTCGTGGCCCGGGACCCCTCCGTTTTTAGCCCGACTGTTTTGGTGTCTGTGTTGGTCTGCGGTTTGGTGGGCTCACTATAATCCGGCAGTTCAGCGAGGTTGTCTGCATTTCCGTTTTTATAAAATGTTTGGAAAACTACCTCGCGTGCGGCTACTGGCAGCAATTTTTTATACATTTCAAGTCGCTGTTCCTTCAGGTTTATTTCCTGCTGCGCATTGAAATCCTGCACGCTCACCGTGCCGAGCGTACCGTTTTCCGACACGGTTGCCACACTGCCACAGCCAGAAAGGGCCAAAGAAATAGTTGTACTTAAAAACTGTAGAAAAAGAAAACGAGAAGGTTTCATTATTTGTGCGAACTACGATTAATTGAAAGGTAACCGCTTGCAATTTCAAAAAATAATCTACTCGTAAAAATACCTACCAAAGGGTATTTTCCGAAAAACGGTTTAGCCTTCAAAGATAGGTATTGCATTTTAATGGCCCCTTTTTAAAAATTTCAGCGCGGGCCTAAGGAATTGAAATGGAAAACCCATGGTCCCGTCAACCACTCAAAAATCACCTTCTGTCTGAATTTCAGAAAGGTAGAGGGGCGGAACCTTTTTATCCTTGTTCCAACGATTCCTTTGGTACCAAAAATTTGTGTGCTCCGGTCATTCTTCAGAATCGTCCAATTTGCCGTCGCGCTTGTCCTTTCGGTATTCCCTTTCTTGGGTCTCATTGTTTTTTTCGGGATCAACTGGGGTTTGTTCCGGCCGGTGTGAATGATCTTTGTCTTCCATAGTAATTTGTTTTTAAAGGGTTAAGAAAAATGTATTGTGGCAGATTGTCTCGACCTTTGTTTAAAGTTATAAAAAGATTATTGTCCGTTTCCTAATATATTCCCAAAAACAAAAAACCATTCACACGGAATGGTTTTTATGGCTAATTCATTATTATTAAAAAATTTTTTTGCTTTACAAAGCTAAATTTTTTATGACCCAGAATTTGTAGGTCTTCTTTGTTCAATGCTACATACATACCTCCTTTTTTAAGTTCTATACAAAAATAATATGCTATCTCTTTGTTTACTAACACAATAGACTATTTTCTTAGCAATCTTCGCCCATCATTTAATTGGCGGCTGTATCTATTCGTTTCTACTTCCCTCAAAGAAAAAAGGCCCCAAAAAATAGGACCTTTTTTTCAAATGTAGTGGGGAGCTTCGCTTTATTCTTCTTCGCGCTGATTGCCTTTTCGCGTTGGGTCCCCATCCTTTTGGGGTTCCAGAAAATAGGGACTTTTAAAAAGAAGGTCGTTCACCTCTGCTTCCTCCACGAATTCCTCAATGTCGATAGTCTTGCTCTTTTTCATATTCGCCTGTTCAAAATCCTCCTTGGTCAGGACCACGTAGGAGTCCTCTTTTTTGAACCCTTTCACGATATCCTTCCACGCCACTTCCTTTCCCGTGTCCTCATTGACCCGTTTGTAACGGATGCGGGCATTGTCGTGTACGTCGAGCATATCAAGTTCCAGCCTTCTATCCTCGGACGCGCTGTACATTTTGATGGGAATGGAAACAAGGCCAAAACTTATAGAGCCGTTCCAAATAGATCTCATAATGTCAATTTTTTTATTAAATGTAAATTTTTTAAACTGGAAAAAATCAGGGTTTTGCGATATTTTAACGCAATGTGGGTTGGTGAAACTGTAGTAGGAGCCATTCGCAAAAAATAAATTTATTCTTCACAACCAAGAAATAAATTTCCAAATTACAAAAGGAACCATTTCGATTTAAAATTCGATTTAAACCAAAAAAAATAGACAGACTTGTCTGTTTAATAAAATATTTTTATATCTTTGAGTCATGAAACAATCAGAAGTACGCACTAGGATAATTGAAACCGCTTCGCACTTATTTTATAAGAACGGCTATAATACAACGGGCGTAAATGAGATTATATCCGAATCGGGAATTGCCAAGGCTACCCTGTACAGCCATTTCAAATCCAAGGAGGATCTCTGTGTTGCCTTTCTCCAATTTAAGCACAATACCTTTATGAAGGACATTGAAGCATTTACCAATGGAAAGGAGAAAGGTACTGCACAGATTTTGGCGCTGTTTGATTATTTATTGCAATTTTTTCAGGACAGGGAATTCAACGGGTGTTGGGGAATTAAAACGGTGGCGGAGATTCCGCAGGACAACGAAAAAATAAGAAGGGAGCTGCAGGACCAGAAAAAGGAGTTTTTGGCATTGATAATGGCATTGGTGGCAAAAAACCTGCATACTTCCAACCAGGAAGAAATCACCCAAATGGGGAGGCGTATTTATTTATTGTATGAAGGGGCGGTGGTTGAAAGCCATTTGCATCAAAACGATTGGCCCATCAAAGAGGCCAGACAGATGGGCCTGCAACTTATTAGCTAAAAAAATTTACACATTATCAGACAGACTTGTCTGTATTATTTATAAATCCTTAAACAATAACATCATGAAAAAATCAGTTTTTTATCACGCCGGTTGTCCGGTCTGCGTAAGTGCCGAGCACGACATTATTAATTTAGTTGGGGCCGATAAGGTGGAAGTGGTCCATCTGGGTGAAGACAAATCGCGAATAGCAGAGGCCGAAAAGGCAGGAGTGCAATCGGTACCCGCCCTGGTAACCCCAAACGGCAATGCCCTACACATAAATTTTGGCGCTTCCATGGCCGATGTAAAGGGATAGCATACACAGAAATCTTAGGGTTCCACAGGTTTTGGAGCCCTATTTTTTTTAATCAATGCCATTACCTTTAGCAGTATCCCCTCGTTTGCGTCATCTTCTTGGAATAAGAATCAAGCTATAAGCTTTAAGCTCGGGTTCAACAACCCAACACCTCCGCGAGGTCAACACCTCCGATTTCGTTTTCAAGTTCAAGTTCAAGTTCATGTTCAAGTTCAAGTTCGATTTCGTTTTCGAATTTGATACTTTTATAACCACTTAACCAAAAAAAAAGATTATAGCTATGAAAGTCCCATCTTAGTGGCAACGGTCATTCCCCATACGATAACACAGGCAAGGCAGTTTCGTTAAGATCAAGGCTAATTTTCAAAACCGCGTTTTCGATTTGAATTGTGTTTAAAATGCTTGCTACTTGTTTTACGTTCTGGATGACTGTGATAAAAACTTCTACCATAAAATTAAAATTGTTCGTGAACTAATTCGCCATTGGCTATTGCACCTGCAATGTTTCCACTTGAAACAGCATTTGCAACTGAACGCATCATAATTGCATTATCGCCACAAGCAAAAACATTTGGTACAGTTGTTTTTTGCATAAAATCAACCTTTATATAGCCCTGTTCCGTCAGTTCGCAACCGAGTGAAACTGGAATATCCGAGTGTTGTATAAATGGAATTGCGCCATAGGCAACATCAAAAGGGATTTTATTTCCGTCTTTGAAAATCAGATTTTTTAGTTGCCCGTTTTGGTGTTCAATTTCTAAAATCTTGGTTTCAATAATTTTTATATTGTGGTTGTTAAGTTTCCCTAATTGTTCGGCACTAAAATCTGCGCTTCCGTTGGTCAAAATTGTTACTTTATTTGTAAGGTTATTTACTATAGAAGCAAGGTGAAAGGCCTTTTGTCCATTTGCTATAACTGCTGTATTTTGATTGCGATATTCAAAACCGTGACAATACGGACAATGAATAACGGAAATTCCCCAACATTCTGAAAAACCTTTGATATCGGGCATTGTGTCTTTAATACCTGATGCAAAAATCAATTTTTTTGCTGTGAATTTGTCGTTTTTTTCTGTTGCGATCTCAAAACCATTTTCTGTTTTCGTACCTTTTATAGCAAGCCCTTGAAAAAATTTTATTGTTTCATATTTTTCAACTTGCTGTTTGGCTATGGTTGAAATTTCTTTTGGTGTTTTGCCATCTTGCGTTAAAAAGTTGTGCGAATGTGGTGTTTGTCGGTTACAGGGCAAACCGCTGTCAATGATTAAAACCTTTCGCAAGGAACGTCCTAATGCCATTGCAGAAGAAAGTCCTGCATAACTACCACCAATTATGATCACGTCAAAATTTTTGTTGTCTGTCATACGATTGAATTTTGTAAATGCTGTCAATGGAAAAGGCAACACCAATGCGGTCAAAGCTAAACTACAATGTTGTATGAATTTTCTTCTTGAAGTCATTTTTGCTTTTTCGTTCGGCAAAGATCGGAAATTTATTTATTAATGCAACATAGTCGCGTTAACTTATTACAAGTTTGTCGCATTAAGATTATTTGACTACTTTTGCATTATGGTGAAACGTAGAAATACCGCAACCCAAGAGGCTGTTTTATCTGTTTTGACAAGCAAAAGAAGGGCAATGAGCCAAGATGCTATTGTGCAGCAAATGGATGTGAATGCTGATCGGGCTACTATTTACAGAATTTTAAACCGCTTTTGTGAAGATGGCATTGTCCATAAAATTGTTGCGGATGACGGGAAACAGTATTTTGCTGTCTGTGTGAAATGTGATGATATGCCTATTCCAGGAAATCATTTTCATTTTCGTTGCACAAAATGTGAAACTATTGAGTGTCTTCCTACACTTGTTGAGTTTTCTCTCCCTGAAAATTATATTGTCCAACAAATGAATTGCGTTCTTGTCGGTGTATGTAAAGATTGTTCGTTGTAGGGTGTCTTCATAAAATGCAGCTAGCGTTTCCTTTGTCCCAAACGAATATAATCCGCCATTGTTTGCTAATTCGAATACTGTGAAATTCGCTTAATTTTCCGGTCAGTTTTTCGAGTAGGTTTGATGGTGGGATGCGCAAATTGGAGATATCTTGTGAGTTGTTCAACATTCTTAGTTTCCGACGTCCAATGTTTTGAACATCAACCGGCATTTTCTTAACTGGAATTCCGTTCCAAATTTGTTCGATTTCCTTTGAACCAAAGGATAATATCATATCCTTTTACGTTACTAACGTAAAAGATAAGCGTTCCTTTGAAATGCTCTGCGCATATTTGTTTAAATGGTGCCTAACATGTTTATAAACGAACCCCCGATTGCGTTTATATAACACAAGATTAACAGCGTTATAGGAATGGTCCAAACAACCTACGGCAAGGTTATAACTGACGTAGGTATTAATTGAATGGGGAGTTAATTTTCCGTAATGATTACTTCAAAGATATGAAAATGGGCATTTGAAATGCATGTTGGTTTTTTTAGATGACGTGAGGAATGGAACTTGAATTTGAATTTGAATTCGAAATTGAAAACGAAATTTAAATCCAAGGTCTTGACATTAGATGTGTATGAGGGAGACGATTGCGCTAGCGGGGGTTCTCGATACATTTTCCACCTCCGTTATCGCTCCCTCGGAAAACACTCAAACTGACATTTGGATTGTTGATGGTTGGATTATTAGAATATTGGAATTGGGAATGGGGCTTAAAGCTTACCACATTCGGCTTATTGCAAAATGAAAGCAGGCGTGGGATGGGGAATGTGATCGAATTAGGCATTAGCGGGGAAATTAATCTACCGTCTACCCCCTACTACGCAAAAGCTACCACCCACAACCTCAAACCCAACCCTCGCGAATGGCCTTGACCAATAGTTCCTGCACATTGGCGCAGCCGGATTTCTGCAAGATGTTCTTTCGGTGGGTCCTAACGGTAAAAATGCTTCGGTGCAGTTGTTTTGCGATGTCCTCACTCTTCAGTCCCTGCACGATCAACCCAAGGATTTCCCGTTCCTTTTTGGTGAACAGGGTTGAGGAAAGGTGAAACTCCTCCGCTAAATGTACATTGTAATACGAGGGCGCTCCCCGCATTCCGATAAAGGAAAGCTTAGGGATTCCCTGGATATTCAAATGGGTCAGATCCGTAAAGATTCCGAGGGTACGAACTCCCCCTTCGGGAAAATAATAAAGGGGAACAATTTGTTGCTGAAGCCTCTTATAGCTCTGGTCCTTTAATCTGAACCTATAGTCGTAGGCAAATTTATAGCTAAAAAATTGTGCCGGGGGCAGTCCCGAGAAAAACCGGACGGCACTCTGTTCGTAATGGTAATAATAGGGAAGATCATCTGGATGGATATGGTCCAGCACCGTTTGAAGATTGAATTCCTCTGGCCTGAGCCCCACTACCCGCTCCACATTTGGATCCACATATTCCATTTGGCGGGTTCGGGTGTTGAAGATTACATAAAAACAATCGCCAAAGTGGAATACGTCCATATATTCCTTGATGGTCTCCTTTGCGGAAAGGTCCAAGGGGTCGCTCACGGCGCGGGGGATTTGTTCCCAAATGTCTATAAGCTTGTTTATTTTATCCAATCCGTGGGTCCTTGCGGTTCAAAAAATGACTATATATAGCTATTTATCGGTAAAAATATTGAATTTATGTTTGCAAAAAAAACTGTAATATTTTCCGCTATGAAAACCAAGCTCCTCCTCCTCTTTGCGTTTTTGTTTATTTCCAATACCCCATGGGCCGGCGCCCAATGTTCCGAAGCGGAAAATGCAAGCATGAAAAAATATGCCGATCTCACCCGCAACTCCGCCGATGTGCAGGGCTGCTCCATGTGTGCCTGGCTAGCCAATTTGTATTGCATAGCCGAAAATGGGCTATACGAAAACGATAGGGCCGGAGTGGAAAAGGCCATCAACGACACCAAGTCGAACATTAAATTTATGGGCTCCGACTGCTGCCCGGAACTTCTCACGAAATCCGTAAAATGGGGTGCCCCTCCGGCCAAGCACGGTTCGGAAACCCAAGCTGCGCCGTCACCGCACGCCTTGCAGCAGGAAATGGACCAATTGAAGGACGGTTTGGATTATTTAAATGCCGTGGCCCAAATAGACAGCTCGTACGAGCAGTTGCAGGCCGACCTGAAAAAGGTAGAGCAGGCCGTGCAGGAAAACGCCCTTATAGGGAAGGGGGATTTTAATTCGGAAGAGGAACTGGAAGCTGATTACGCCACCCGGTTAAATAATCTGAACAAGTTAGAAGCTACCCATTTAAAGCTAAAAGCAATGAACGCGGAATTAGGCCATTCCGCAGCGCGCGAAACCCGCAATTATGATGTGGGCTTGGGGGCGATCACTACCATTGGGGCAATTGCAGAATCGGCAACCTATAAAAAAGAATCCAAAGCCTATATGGATGCTGCAAAAAGCAAACTGAAGAACGATAGATCAACCAAGCTTTTCGAATTCCAGAATCGCGACAAATCCTTTGAAGCGGTTTTGGATCAGGAGTCGCTAAACCATTACATTGAGGGTGAAAATTATTCGGGCAGCCTTGAAAACCTGCATCAATACAGCATTGTTCCTGGCTATACGGCAGGTATGAAATACAATGATTTCAAAAAATTGATCCCAAATTATAATTCGAAATACGTATCCCCAAACCAATGGTCCATTACAGGAGATGGAATAAAACCTCAGACTTTTATAAGAATGGGCAAAAAAAAGATGGTGGGTGAAGTACAACAAATTACCGTGCTTTCGGAACCCTTTTCCGTAGCGGCCATGGCGGGGTTCCAAGAACAGATGTGGGAAGAAATAAAACAGTACAACAAACTTTTTGGCTTCCGGCCGGTGTATTATAAATATCTATCGGGCAACGAATCCAACAACCAAATAGTGAATGTGGCGGATTCGGGGGCTTTGGTTATATGGGTGGACAAGGGTAATAAATGCTTTGTACTTACCCTAAAAATCCATCGCAATGAAAATGAATTGATGCTTTTAAACAGCAAATTGGAAAGAAACCTCCAGACTCCCGTAGCCGGTAGCGCGGTAGATGTTTTTTTGGCCGAAATCAATAGCCCGGCAAACTAACCCTAAAAAAGCAAATCCGAAAACAGACCACAATAGGCTACTCCCCAATCCCGTCCACCCGTTCAATAAACGCTGCCCGCGCTGCAGACAGTGCCTTGGAACCCGCCTGTGGCCAGGCCGCATATTGGGCAATCACAACATTGGTATTTGGATTTATATAAATCATCTGCCCAAAAATGCCAAAGGCCCCATAACTGCCGTTGGGAAAGCGCCACCAAAGATAGCCGTAGCCACTGCCATCGTCGCCAATGGGAACTTGAAGCGAAGTGGCTTGGTTTATCCATTCCTGCACAAATAGCTGTTCCCCATTTTTAATTCCCTGCTCCAGCATCACCGTTCCCAGCCGGGCGTAGTCGCGCAGGGTTGCGGAAAGGCCACTGCCACCTAAATTCATATCGCTACATTCATCGGCCAGCCAATAGGCCTTGGTTTCCATTCCCCAAGGCTGCCAGATTTTTTCGGAAAGATATGCTGCCAGGCTTTTCCCGGTAGCGCGCTGCACGAGGAGTCCTAGCAAATCTGTTTCGCCGGTACTGTAATTAAAGGTCGTCCCGGGCGGGTGTACCGATGGCAATGCTTTCATATAGGTAAGGATATGCGGCTCCGCCCCCTCGCAGGGCTGCAGGTACATCTGGGCCACATCAGAATCAGGGTCGGTATAATCCTCGTTCCATTGAATGCCCGAGGTCATCGTGAGCAGCTGTCTTACGGTCACCTCGCCATAAGCCTGCCCCTTCAATTCAGGAATGTATTTTGACAGCGTATCCTCAAGACTTGCTACATCCCCTTCCTTTAAAGCGATTCCCAAAAGCATGGAGCTAACCGATTTGCCCACCGAAAAGGAAGTCCACACCGTGGCGGTGTCCACTCCGGCCCCATATTTTTCCACGCGAACCTTGCCGTCCTTCAGCACCAACAATCCTTTTACATTATTGTCCTCCATATAGTCTGAAATATAGGTTTGTTGTTCGGGCAAAAGCGGGGTGCCGCGCTCCATGGGCGAAACACTTCCGCCCGTCGCCACCTCTACGCTCGGAAACAGTTGGTGCATCTGCGGAAAACGCCTTTCCTTTTCGGCTTCTGACCAAAACAGAAGGCTTTCCAATTTTTGGCCCATGGTATTTCCGGGAATAAGTGCCCGTTCAGCAGCAACTTCAAATGTATCCGGGGTGTGGGCTGAAAGTTGGGGCACTTGTGCCAGCAGGGCTATTCCCCAGAGGCATATTGGGACAAGAAAGAGCATTCTGTATTTCATGGTTCACGATATAAGGCCCGCAAAGATAAAAAACAGCTTGCTTTTCGGAGCCCCAAATGCGAAAACCCAAATTCGCTTGCTACAAAAAAAAAACAAGATGGGCACAAAAGCCATCCCTATACCCAAAACTCCCATTACTTTCAAGTTCAAATTCAAGTTCAAGTTCATTTTCCTTCCAACCCATTCCACATCAATTTTTTCAATTTAAAATTTTAAAATATCTTTATATCCTTTCTATAATATCTAATAGCCCCTTCAACCGTAATGACCAAATATTTCCTGCCACTGCTGCTCCTCTCGGGTGCCTTGAGCCTTAACGCGCAGAACGAACAGATCGATCAGCTTCAGCAACAAGTGAAAACCTTTCTCTTTAAAAAACCGGATTCCGCAAAAACCTATCTCTTTAAATTATTGGATTATTCCGAGGTCCGGCACGACACCTCCGTGGCCCGAACCCACAGCAATCTTGGGATTACCTATAACCAACTGGCAAGCTATGATTCCGCGACCCTTCATTTTATCAAGGCCATCGGTCTTTCAAAGGATTTCCCACACGTGCAGGCGCAAATCCTTTCCAACCTCGCGATCCATTATAGAACCATGGCCCAGTATTCAAAATCCATGGAAGCCCTTGACAAGGCGCTCGCCCTCTATAGGTCCTTTGACGATCTGAACGGGGAGGGTTTGGTGTATGGCGAAATGGCTTCCAATTTTAACTATATGGCCCAAAAGGAAAAAGCCATCATTTATCTGAAAAAGGCTATTGAAATCTTTAAGGAAACCCACGATCCGCGCCTTTATATTCTTAAACAGAAATTGGGAAATGCCTATTTCAATAATGGAAACTACAGCTATGCGGTGGAAATCTATGAAGATATCCTTCCGGAGTTCCAAAAGGAAAAAGGGCCGCCCTATTACCTGACGCTACTGGCCTATGGGGAGAGCCTGATCGAGACCAGCAGGATCAAGGAGGGCGAAAGCCGCTTGAAGGAGGCCCAAAAGGGGTTGCGGGAAAGCAACAACCTGGAATATATGCACGTGGCCCAAGGCAAGCTGGCCCACCTCTACCACATCACCAAAAGACCGACCGAGGCGGCCAAGGCTTTTGCGGAGGCCTATGCCTATCTGCGCGATTCACATTCTACACGTTTTCTTCAGATAGCCAGCGATTACCTGACCTTTCTAAACGACAAAAAAGAATTGGACCGCGCGGCCAGCGTAATTGCCGAGGTTAAAGAGGTTACGGACAACTTCAACATTAAGATGAATGCACAGGATGAGCTCCAGTTTTTAATGGAGGCAAGAAAGACCTTCAGGAACAAAAACCAATTTGAAGCCTCCCTCTTGGTGGACGATCGGATCGATTTTCTAAAGGATTCCATAGGGAATGCCGAGGACAGGATCAAAATTGCCCAACTTGAGGAATCCTACCAAAACGAAATCCAAAAGGAAAAAAACAAAATCCTTTCGGAAAACAATGCGCTCCTAAAACAATACAATTCTGAACAAAAAAAACTTACCCTTCTCAGCTTCCTCCTAACCTTAGTGGTGCTGATTTTAAGCATTGCCATTTACAGGATTCACCGAAAACAGCTTCGACACAAAAAAGAGGCGCTACAACAGCTCACCATGACCAATGAAACCTTAAAGGAAAATCAGGAAATTGAGAAACAACTCTTTGAGGAAAAGGAAGAACGCTTGCAGGAAAAGGAACGGGAATTGGTGGCCATTTCCCTGGAAGCAGCGGATACCCAAAACCAGATTAGGGAAATTCTTGAAAACAACCCCAATGAAAAAACGGCGACCCTGCGCCCCCTTATTGAAAATATATTGAACCAGCGCAACTATTGGAACCATTTTAAGACCAAATTCGTGGAAGTGCACCCGCAGTTTAGCTATAACCTCATCCAAATGTTCCCCACCCTCACCGACAACGATATCGCATTTTGCTCGCTCCTGAAATTGCAACTGAACAATAAGGAAATTGCTTCCCTGCTGGGCATAAGCCATCAAAGCGTTATTACGAAAAAATATAGAATCAAGAAGAAAATGGACCTGGACGATGATGAAACCTTCGACCAGTTAATGCGCGATCTGTAATTGTACTTCGGGAGATCCCAAAAAGTTGCTGCGGGATAGTGAAAAAATTGAATTCTTTGGGAAGTAAAACGGTATAAAAAAAGGACCCTATAACATGAGGGTCCTTCCATTGGGGAATTATTCTTTTAACCAAATTATTGTACAAAGTAATAAATTATCCTTCCCGATAAAAAACAATGCGGATAGATAAACTATAGACAAATTCTCTTTAGCATTCAATTTTTATAAAAACAAAAAGCGGCTAATTTTCAGCTCTTTGGCATTATTGGTTTCTTTTGTAATTTAAAAACCCCATGACTTGCCGAGGATATTATTGGAAATAAAACATTTTCGGATAGATATCCCATTGAATTGGTGTAGTAAGGATTGCTCAGTATTTATATTCCTAAAAAATGTCCACCAAATTTAAATTGTATTTCAATAGATAACTGTGGGAAGTATTTACACACTATTGGGGTATCTGCTTTTCGACCAAATACTTCCAATAGCGTTTTGGAATATGCTGAAGGTGGAGTTTCAGGTTTTTTCTGGCGGCGATGTTCGTACTCGAAAAATAATCCTGCCAAAGGATTTGATAGTCCATTTCCGCTTCGGCAAAAAAATTGGCGCTGGTCTGCAGGGGGTCGAACGAAGCCGGAAAATCCCGCTTGATTTTTTGTACTTCTTCCAAATTGTAAAAAATTCCATAATCGCGGTGCAAATCATAGATTATCCAGGATTGGTCTGCATAGCGCGATTTAAAATGCGGCACAATCGAAAATACAGTGGCTGGTAAGCAGGATTTTTAATAGGGAAACACATCGCCCATCTTCGGTATAGGAATGGCAAATGCCCATTCCCGAAGCGTTGCCCAAGGTTTTGGAGGTGTTTTTTCTATCACTTCCACTAGAGGAACAGGATACATCATATTTGGCTGCATCTGCCAAAATCTTTAATTTTTCTTGAATCCGTTTAAAAGACATAGTTTGGATGTTGTCCAAATTTAAGGAATAAATCCAAAATTGATTAGTCTTTTATTGTTAACCTTTTTACAGCAAAGGGGAGGTTCGACTCCCCTTTCCGTTTCAACCTATAGTTTTAAACGAAACGTTAAAAAATTCTGAAAAAGAGCATTTAATGGCGTTCCGAAGAAAGGTTCTTGCCACATTTTTATAGCTTTGTGGCAAAATTATTTTCTATTTATATGAACTCTAAAAATGGCATTTTAAAAGGTTTGGTTGCGGTTTTACTGACCGTGGCGTTGCTTTTGCCTTCGGCCGTACAGTTCATACACAATTTTGAAGATCACCACCACGTGGCCTGTACCGAACAGGTGGCACACTTGCATAAAGCGGAAGTGAAATGTCCTATCTGCCATTTTCATTTAGCCTCTTTCCATTTTAAAATTGAGGAGGAACTCGCGGTTGTTGCGATGGTTTTACCTTCAGAAGAAATCCAGGAAATTCCCTCCTTTCTTCTCCAGACCACTCCACAGTCCAATAAACAGCTTCGCGCCCCGCCCTATTTTTTGATTAGCTAAAAAACACTTTCTTGTTTCTTCTAATTCAAAAATTTCCATGCGTACCTATGTATTGCCAATACTGCTATTTAGTGGTATTATGGCATTTTCTCAAGATTGCGAATCTACCCTTTCCGGATCGGTTAAGGACAGCCATGACCATTCGCCCTTAGTGGGGGCAACCCTTATTATTGCCGAAACCGAACAAGCCGTGCAAACTGATTTTGACGGCAATTTCGAATTTAAAAATCTTTGTAATGACCGCTATTCGGTTCAGGTCTCGCATCCCAACTGTCTTACCGGCGGTTTTACCATTTCTATAAACGGCGACACAAAAAGGGTATTCGAACTGGAACACCATCTGGAGGAGCTGAACCAGGTTACCGTGGCCGGAAAAGCCTTCCGGGACAAGACCAAAACGCTGAACGAAGTATCCATTGCCAACGAAAACCTGGAGCGGTTTAGCAGCAGAACCTTAGGCGATGCCCTCAACAGCCTGAGCGGCGTATCTTCCCTAAACACCGGCAATACAGTGGTAAAACCGTTGGTCCACGGACTTCATAGCAGCAGGGTGGTGTTGATAAACAATGGCGTGCGCATGGAGGACCAGGAATGGGGAGCCGAGCACGCCCCGAATGTGGATATCAATGCGGCGGGAAACCTGACACTGATAAAAGGCGCCGGCGCGCTGCAGTACAGCGGCGATGCCATTGGTGGGATTATTGTGGCCGAGGCACCTAAAATTCCCATAAAGGACACGCTTTTTGGCAAAACCATTTTTACGGCCGCCACCAATGGCCGCGGCACGGCGCTTAGCAGCCAACTCACCCGCGGTTTTCTTTCCGGTTGGCACGTTGGGCTACAGGGCACCTTGAAGGGATTTGGCGATTTTGAAGCACCCCGCTACATGTTGAGCAATACCGGAACACGGGAAAGAAACGGTTCCATACATTTTGGACGGAACAAAATAAGCTCCGGATTTGACGTGTACTATTCCATTTTTCAGAATGAAATTGGGATTTTGCGTGCGTCCCATTTGAGGGGAGCGCAGGACCAGATTCGTGCCATTGAAAGCGATGTGCCCTTGATCATTACAGATTTCGGTTATTCAATAATTGCACCCAGGCAGGAGGTGACGCACCATTTGGCACGTGCAAAATATTTCAGGAAAACCGAAAAGCTGGGAACGTTTGAGGTGCACTATGATTTTCAACAAAACAATAGATTGGAATTTGATATTCGTCGCGGCGACGACAAGTTCAAACCTTCTTTGGACCTTCAACTAAATACCCATACCGCAATGGTGGATTGGAAAATTAGCCCGGTAGAAGGCTTGAATGTAAAGGCCGGGCTGATGGGCCGTTTTCAGAAAAATTATGCCAATCCCGCTACGGGGGTCCGGAGATTAATTCCCGATTATAAAAAATATGATACGGGCGTCTATGGCATCGGCGATTATTCAATAAACAATCATTTTATAGTCGAAGCAGGGGGGCGTTTCGACTATACGTTTATGGATGTTTATAAATACTACAGAAGCTCCTTTTGGCAGGCGCGTAACTATGATGTGCTATTCCCGGAAATTGTGGTCTCTGAAACGGAAAACCAAATTCTAACCCATCCAAAGCTGCATTTTTACAACGCCTCGGCCACGGCAGGAATTACATATTCCTTCTCCCCGCACTTTAAGTTGAGGGCAAACTACAGCTTGGCCTCGCGAGCGCCCAACCCATCGGAACTTTTTAGCGAGGGGTTGCACCATTCTGCTGCCCGCATTGAGCTTGGAGATTTGCGGTTCAAGCCGGAAGTTGGAAATAAAATTGCCGTTACCCTACAAAAGGAAGGCGAAAAGTTCAATTTTTCCATCAGCCCTTTTTTAAATTCCATAAGGGATTTTATAGTAATTGAACCCACCGGAATCCAACAAACCGTGCGGGGAAATTTTCAAGTGTGGGAATACCGGCAGACGCAAGCCCAACTTCTGGGTTTTGATTTTGATGCCTCCTATTCCTTTGCAAAAAACTTCACCTTTAGCCACCAATTTTCCATGGTGAAGGGCTATGACCGTTCCAAGGATTTACCATTGATCAGTTTGCCGCCTGTGGACACCAAAAATGAACTGGTTTATAGCAACACCAACTGGAAAACCCTGAGGCTCTCTTTGGAAAGTGTGTATGTTTTTCGACAAAATGAATACCCGAACACCAATTTTGATGTGTATATCCCCACTACGGAAACTACCCAAACCTTGGATCTTAGCACGCCCCCTGGGGCCTATCACTTGCTGAACTTCAATTCCAGTGTACAACTGAGGGCCAACGCGGCAAGCACCCTAACGCTTGGCTTTGGAATTGAAAACCTGCTCAATACCTCCTATCGAAATTACCTAAACCGTCTGCGCTATTACGCCGACGATTTGGGTCGAAACTTTTTATTAACCCTAAAATTGAATTATTAATTAAATCTAAGAACTAATGAAAAATTTAAAAATTTTAGCAGCCACCCTTTTCGCAACGCTTTTGTTTGCATCCTGTTCCAGCGATGACGATGCCCCGGCACCCGTAAACGAAGAAGAGGTAATTACCACAATGAATGTTTCGCTAACCCCAGATAGCGGCGGCACCCCGGTGCTCCTGCAATCGCGCGATCTTGACGGCGACGGCCCCAACGCTCCAACCATTACGGTTTCGGGTCCGCTGAGTGCCGGTGTTACGTACAATGGGGTTATTGTTTTGTTGAACGAAACTGAAACCCCGGCCGAGAACATAACCTTGGAAGTGGAAGAAGAAAGTACCGATCACCAATTTTTCTATACCCCCAGCGCTGGGTTGAACATTACCACCGCCTATTCAAACTTTGATGACAACGGCAACCCGCTGGGCACAAAATTTGTTTTGAACGCCGGCGCTACGAGCAACGGAAGTTTAACGGTAACCCTTCGCCACGAACCAACAAAGCCGAACAGCGGTCTGGGCGATGCCGGTGGCGAAACGGACTTTGAGGCAACTTTTAATATTTCCATAGAATAATACGTTCCCTTCATTTTTTGTTTTATTGAAGATGCCCCCGCAGCCATTGGGGGCATTTTTTTTTGAAATGGTCTGTTTCAAGTTTTCTGAAAATACCTACCGTCCATTTAAAACTGGGGGAAGCATCCATAAAGAAGTTTATCGGAACTCCCTTGGATCCCTTAGCGGAATATATTTTCGTCGGAACTTTATCATCAGCGCTACGGCTCGATAGGCTACCCAAACAATCAGTGCGGCCCAAATACCAATCATCCCCCAGTTCATCCATTTTGAAAGATAAAGAACCGGAATGAAGCCAAAGAACGTTGCGCCCAGCAATACATTGCGCAAATAACCCATCTCGCCCAGGCCCTTAAAAATGGAGTCCAATGTGAAGGCCAGAGCGTTAAAGGGCAGACACAGCAACACCATATAGAACATGCCATAAAAAATGGAAAGTACCTTTTGGTCTTTATTGAAGAGCAGACCAATGGGTTCGTAAAAGATGAGGCCCATCAAAACGAGGAAGCCTGCCACGGCAATATTGTATAGATTGACCCTTTTTGTAAGTTGCCACAACGCGCCAAAGTTCCGTTCGCCCAAAAGTTTACCGCCCAGAATATTACCGGCGGCGCCATATCCATCAATGAAAAAGGCTGTAAAAATCCAAACGTTGAAGGCTATGGTGTGTGCGGCAATGTATTCCTTTCCAAGATCGGCCGCTTCCCGCGTAGCCAAAATCAGGGCAGTATTTAAAGCCACGGAGCGCAAAAACAGGTTAAAGCTCATTCGCACCAATCGATTAATTTCTGGATGCAATGGTCGTGTCAATTTTAGGGATACTTGGGTTTTCTTCAACAGAAAAAAGAGGGAAATAAGTGCCATTACGGCCTGAGCAATTAAACTGGCCCAAGCCGCGCCTTTTATGCCCATGGGAAGTATAATATTGGGTATGCCATATACCAGCGCGAAGTCCAGGCCAATATTCAGAACAGCGCCGATGGCTGCAATAACCATTGGCCAAAAGGTATTTTGAAGGCCACGGAAAATGCCAAAAACGGCAAATGTAAAAAGCGTAAGCGGAAAACCCCAAACACGAATGTTGTAATAATCTATGCTGAAGGATAGTACCAGGCCTTCGGCATTTAGCAATTTAAAAATTTCTTCCACAAAAAAATAAGTGGCAACAAGCACGATCAGGCTTAGTGCAATGTTGAAATAGATAGCCTGAGCAGGAAAATTATGAAGGTCCTTCAGCCTGCCCGCTCCGAAATTTTGGGAAACAATGGCCGAAATGGCGCTTCGGGTCTGGCCCAAAATCCAAATCAGCGCAGATAAAAACGAGCCCACAATACCCACCGCAGCAAGCGCTTCTATGCCAAAATCCTTAATATTCCCGACTACGGCGGCATCGGTGGCGGAAAGCACCGGTTCGGCAATTCCGGAAATAATGGCAGGAATGGCGAGTTGCTGAATTCGTTTAAAGGAAATGTTGGTTTTTTGGTGCATTTTTGAAAAAGCAAAACTACGCAAAAGCCTAGTGGACCCTATAATGTTTCGGCCTAAAAAGTTCAAATTCAATTTGAAATGTTAAAGCACTGTGGTTTGAATGGTTTTAAAAGCTAATTTTGCAGCCAATTAAAGTTTCATTTTCAACCGTATGAAAAATATATTGGTGCCTATCGGTGCTTCGGAAAATTCAATCAGCAATTTGCAATACGCCATTGATTTGGCGGCGCAAATACAGGCGAAGGTGTATGTTGTTTCGGTATTTCAGGAGCTTTCCAAAGTGGGCGGTCTTTCCAAAGTCAACACACTGTTAAAGGAAGAATCCGAAGATAGGCTGGCCGAAGTGGTTTCCTTAGTGGAACATAAAGGGGTGCAAGTAATTGCACATCCCATAGCGGGGGAGGTTTTGGAAGGCATTAACCGCATCAGCAAGCAGGTGCCCATAGATTTGATGGTTTTGGCACCGCGAAGCAATTCTATAAAGGAAGAGGTTTATTTGGGAAAAACCTCGGGCAAATTATTGAAAAAAACCAATATTCCCATTTTGGTGGTTCCCGAAGGAGCTAAATTTCAGCCGCCCAAAAACATGTTGATGGCGTTCAAAAATGGCACTTTTGAGCGGGATGAATTGTTGGAGGCCGTTCAAAAATTTAAACAATGTTTTGGGACCCAGATTAACGTGCTTCACGTGGAGACTCCGGAAACCACCGAAGAAATGAAGCATGTAACGGATAATTTAAAAAATATTCTGGATTCCTACTCGCGAGTAGAAGCTGCTACCACATTTCAGGCCGTAATTGAATATTTTCAGCAGTTCAATCCGGATATGCTTTGCGTTATTAGGAGAAAGCGTGGCTTTTTCAAAAAACTATGGGAGAAAAATGAAATCCACAAAAGGGAATTCCACACCAGCAAACCGCTGTTGGTCCTCCCGGTTCAGGAATAAATTCATTTTAAAATTTTGACGTTGCAATTAAAAAAATTTAGTATTTTCGCAACCTAAATATGCTGGGGGATTAGCTCAGCTGGCTAGAGCGCTTGCATGGCATGCAAGAGGTCATCGGTTCGACTCCGATATTCTCCACAAAAACCACCCGATCTGCTGGGTGGTTTTTTTTATTTAAGAAATTGAACCGTAATTTCGCAAACGTTCCGTAAGGGTGCCGGCAAGGTAACAGTCGTCCAAGGGTGTTGGGCGCCAAAAACGTGGTCTGCCCTTTCAATGATAGCGAGTTCGCTCTGGGGGTTCCACGCGTGGATGGCCCTGGCCTCCGCAAGGGAAACGGTGGGATCGTTGCTTCCGTGCACGATCAATTGTGGTATTTTCAGCATATCCACGGCGCGGTGTATTGAGTACCGCCGTTCATTTTCCTTAAAATCGGTATAGAACTGAAAATGGTGCGGCAGCAACTGTTTGGTCCTGCTGTTTTCAACAAAAGTAACTCCTGTTTCCTTCCATTTTTTAAAGGCGGCTGAATTTTCCTGGAAACGCGGTTTAAAATCGCTAACGCTTGCCCAGGTAACCACCTTATGGATTCGCGGATCTTCTTCGGCCTTAATCAAAACAATACCGCCCCCACGGCTGTGGCCAATAAGGGAAATGTTCGCGATTTTCTGCGGAAAATGTTCGTTCTTGTTTTCAATTGCCTCTAAAACGCGTTCCAAATCCGAAAGTTCCAAACTGAAATTGTTTTCGGCAAAGGCATGCAGATCCGGAAAATCAATTGGGTTTTCCACGGTGCCGCCATTGTGCGAAAAATTGAATTTCACAAAACAAAATCCCGCCTTCGCAAAATGTTCGGCTACCAATGGCCACGCCCCCCAATCCTTAAAACCTTTATACCCGTGACAGAAAATTGCCAATGGCTGGGGTTCTACGGTTGGTTGAAAATAAACATCAAAAAGAATTGGTTTTTTGCCTTTGGCGGAAAGAACTTTGTTTTTATAGTGTATCATTGGGATATTTCTTTTTCTGTAAACGGAACATTCGGATTGCAGATTTCCAAAATTAGGGCCTTTAGTTCCGTAGTAAACTCATTGAGAATTTCGGTGTTGATAATTTCCGACTTTTTCCGGCCGCCGGGCTTTTCCCTCATTCCGAATTTTAGGAATCCACTGCCCAGATTCTTGAAGGAAATGATACCCGCCTCGGCATTGGTAATGGGTATTTGCTGGTTCATCATTAGGGCATAGGCCAATACTTGAAAGGCCTTGCTGAATTTATAATCAACGGTGAGTTCCTTCCATTCATTTAAATTCAAATCAGTCTGGCTTACCATTCCCGTTTTGTAATCAATTATTCTGAGTTGGCCATTGTATTCATCAACCCTATCTACTATGCCACGAATTTTCACCGGAAAATGCAGTTCAGAAATTGCCAAATCCAAGGTGAGCCGGGTTTCAATTTTATGGATTTTTATTTGGTTTCCGGCTTCGAGGTCCCGCAGCTCCAGATCCAGGAAATTTGAAACATACCGCTTGGCCACCTCAAAAACAATAAGGTTCTTTCCTTTATTGAATGTTCCGCCTTTAAAGGTTTTTTTGAATTCGGCCGTAACCTGATCGTGGATTTTGGGTTTCAAGGCGGTAAGCTGGGCCAGGGTGAGAATCCTTCCTTCAAAAGGCTTGTAAAACACTTCAAGGGTATCGTGAACGATGGTGCCGAGCGTATTTGCAGCAACGTTTTCCTCAACTTCCTCCAGCATGTTCAGCCCAAGGATTTTTTGAAAATAAAACTCCAGCGGATTGCGGATGTAGCTGGTAAGGGCAGAAGGTGAAAAGCCACTATTTGCAACTTCCTGTATGCGGGTCATCACGGCCTCCGTTTTGTTTATTGACTGGAGGGATTGTGCTTTAATCTGGACTTTGGGAGCGAGTATTATTTTTTCGAAGGTATGGTTTGGGCGTTTTTCGGTTTCCAATTGTCGGATAAAACGGCTTTTTTCACCCGTATTGATTCCCTCGGAATGATTGTTATAGAGCAGGGTTACACGGGTTGCGCGATACAGCAATCGATAGAAGTGATAGGTATAAATTGCATCCTTTTCATTGTAGCGCGGCAAATGGAATTGTTGTTTTAAATCATAAGTAATAAACGAAGCGTTGGATTTCCCCGATGGAAAAATTCCTTCATTGACCGAAGTAATTATCACCCTTTCAAAATCGAGGACTCGAGTTTCCAGCACTCCCATAATTTGCAGGCCGTTATAAGCGTCTCCTTCAAAATCGAGCGATGCCGTTGCTATGAGTTCCAAAAAAATATCATGGGTTGCCTTAACCGATTTTAAATAGGGATAGGATTGGTTAAGCGCCTTCATTTTTCCGAAAATTTGTGAAAGTTGATAGAGCACCGTTTTTTCTATCGAGGCCACAACTTTCCTTTTTTGGAGTGTATCAATAATCCGAAAAGCTGTTGCTATGGCTTGTGAGCTATCGTCATTCCAATTTTGGAAAATGTGCATAAACAAATCCCTTTCCCCATGCTGTACCAGTTCCAAAAGATGGAAAATAGAAATATGGGTGATATTCTCCGAAGCCAGCTTTTGAAGTATTTCCTTTGAATTTGGGAATAAAACATTCCCAATGGGATGGTTCAGAATTGCGCCGATCTGTTTGTAGTAAAGAATTTCAGATTCATTCTTGTGCAGCGCAAAAAGCAACTCAAAAAAAAGGACCGTGGGAAAACTTTTTAAGGCAACTCCCATGGTAACATTTACCTTTTTTAACTTTGGAGGAAGCGAATAAAGCAAGGGAATCAGGAGGTTTTCGTCGCCAAGTATAACTGCCGTTTTTTGGAGCTCTTCCTCAGAGAGTTGGCCTAACAGTTCGCCTACAAATTTAGCTTGGCCAATATTTTTTTGGACCTCCACAAGTTGGAATTCCTTTTCCTCTGAATAATAATCAGAAATATACCGTGGTTTCCTGTTTTTAAAATACTCCCATTCCTGAAGGTAGTTTCGTATAAAGAAGGAAGCGCTGTGGGCCTGATCTTCGAAAAAACACTTATCTATATCCCAATATATATCGGCCGACGCAGTGGCAAGGAACTCTTGGATAATTTTTTGCTCTGCGGCATTTAATGCATTGAAGCCAATAAAAATAAACTTTTTTGAAGGGTTTTGCTGTAAGTAGTGTGGCACCTTCCGGACTGCCTCTCTATATACCATTCCTTGATAGCCAACTTTTTCGGCCAACAATAACTTTTGCAAATTCCCATAAAACTCTGGAAGTGCCTTCCAAAAGTTGAGATAATTGGTGATTATTTCAGACTTTTCATCTCGGACGCCCCATCTTTCCAAGGTTTTAACACCGGACAAATAGTTAAAAAAAGGTGTAGGCTCCACCAAATAACGATCAATTTCATTAAAATCATTCAACAGCGTTATGGCCCAGGATGAATAATTTTCAAAATCTTCCTTGTCTGAAATAGGCTCTGTCAATAGGTAAGCTTCATAACTCTTGAACAACAATTCAATGGCATCGATAATAGTGAGTTTGGATAGCCCTTCCACAAATTCCTCAATACTGAAAATTTCGGGAGCAAATTGTGTAATGGTTTGTTGCGTTTTCAACTCGTTCATTAAAAATCCTCCTGCCCTTTTACTTGGGAGTATAAAGGTTAGTGTGCCGAGGTCCGAGTGATTTTTTTTTATGTCTGCGAGCGTTTCCTGAAGAAATGTTACCATAGTTTAAAAATAAGAAACGCCTCCCATAAAGGAGGCGTTTCAAAACTATTTGTTTAAAACTTTCTTGCTGAAATTACTTTTTCAAAGAAATTTCAACGCGACGGTTTTGCTGTCTTCCGGCTTTAGTAGCGTTGGTAGCAATTGGTCGGGACTCACCGTAACCAACTGAAGTCAATCTGCTAGCATCCATTCCGATTGTGGTTAAGTAATCTTTAACCGAAGCAGCTCTGTCGTTAGACAATCTCTGGTTAAGAGCATCGCTACCTTGGCTATCTGTGTGGCCTTCAATTTCGAATTTCGCGTTAGGATATTCTTTCATAATATCAGCGATGTTTTGAAGAACCGCGTAAGATTCTTTACGGATAGTTGCTTTACCTAGATCGAAAAGGATTGTTTTAGAGTAATCATTCAATTGTTTAATAATTTCTACAGAAACTTCAGGACAGCCATTGTTAGCAACTGTACCGGCAACGTCTGGACACTGATCGTCTTTGTCAAGAACGCCGTCACCATCTCTGTCTTGGTAAGGACAACCGTTGTTAGCTTTTGGACCTGCTTCGTTTGGACAAGCATCATCTTTGTCAGCGATACCATCACCATCAGCATCTGGACAACCATTAAGGGCAGCTAGACCGGCTACGGTAGGACACTCATCCTGTGGATCGGCAATACCATCACCATCAGTATCAGGACAACCGTTAAATTCAGGTAGGCCTGGAGTGTTTGGACAGGCATCATTTCTATCCTCTATTCCATCACCGTCAGTATCAGGACAACCGTTGAATTCAGCTAAACCTGGAGTCTCTGGACACTCATCATTTTTGTCGTAGATTCCGTCACCATCAGTATCTTTTCCACCAAATTGGAATACGATGCCTGCGGCATGTTGGAAATGGGTAATACCATATGAATCTTCGAATGCATTTTTATAGGTAGATTGAAGGTTAAGTGCCAAGTAGTCGTTAAACCAAAACTTAACTCCAACGATTGCGTTAGCAGTTCCAAATCCGATATCGTCAACCCAAGTGTAACCACCACCAATACCGATGGATGGGTCAAACCAGCTGTCGCCCAATACTTTCTTGAAGCTATACTTAATTTCACCATCAGCACCGTAGTAGCTTAGATCATCTACAGCTATGTCGCCTAATTTGTCAATTCTATTGATGGTACCTGCTGCAGTAAACACAAAACCGCTTCCAATGTATCGGCTTACAGCGATTTTGGAAACTGATGGAAGAATGTTCCAGTGGTCGTTTGCGTTGAAATACTCATCAAAAATATCCCCTCTTGCAGCAGCTGGGATACGTACTTGATCCTCATTAAGTCCAGCTGGATAAACGTCAACTGCGTTCATACCAACCTCAACAGCCCAAGGATTGTTTTCGTCTTGCGCGTTCGCCGCCCCAACTCCTATAAATAGGATAGCAGCAACTAATAATCTGTTAAGATGTTTCATATTCGATTGTTTAATTTTTAAGTGTTAATTAAGAGCAAAAGTAAGTTGTTAAATATTATAAACAAAAGCAAATCTAATAAAATTTTCCTAAAGTCTTGGCTGTGCGTACGCAATTCGGGGGTTTCACAGCTCAATAACCCCCAATTTCTTTCCAATCTTAATAAAAGCCTGAATTGCTTGGTCCAAATGGGCTTTGGTATGCGCCGCAGAAAGCTGAACACGAATCCGCGCCTTGCCCTTGGGAACCACCGGAAAGAAAAATCCAATAACATAAATTCCTTCTTCCAATAATAGGTCTGCCATTTGTTGCGAAAGTTTGGCATCGTAGAGCATTACGGGCACAATGGCAGAATCGCCATCTATTATATCAAAGCCGGCCGTTTTCATTCCCTGTTTAAAATAGGAGGTGTTTTCTTCTAGTTTATCTCTTAGGGAAGTGTCCCTAGAGATAATCTCAAAAACTTTGATGGACGCACCTACAATTGCCGGAGCCAAGGAATTTGAAAACAAATAAGGTCGCGATCGTTGACGCAGCATTTCTATAATTTCCCTTTTTCCCGTGGTGTAACCGCCCATGGCACCGCCCAAGGCTTTCCCAAGTGTACCGGTAATTATGTCTATTCTGCCCAAAACTCCTTTGGCCTCCATAGTGCCCTTCCCCGTTTGGCCAATAAAACCTGCCGCGTGACATTCGTCCACCATGACCAAAGCGTCATACTTATCGGCCAAATCGCAAATTTCATCTAAAGGCGCCACCAGTCCATCCATAGAAAAAACCCCATCTGTTACAATAATTTTGAAACGTGCTCCCTTTTCATTTGCGGCAAGGAGCTGCTGTTCCAAATCTGCCATGTTGCTGTTTTCGTAGCGATATCGGGCTGCCTTACACAAACGCACCCCATCTATAATGGATGCGTGGTTCAAAGAATCTGAAATAATGGCGTCTTCCTCGCCCAAGAGTGGTTCAAAAACTCCTCCATTTGCATCGAAACAGGCCGCATAAAGTATAGTGTCCTCCGTTCCGTAGAAATCGGCTATCTTTTGTTCCAATTCCTTATGTATGTCTTGGGTTCCACAAATAAAACGGACCGAGGACATCCCGAACCCGTGGGTGTCCATGGCGTCCTTTGCGGCTTGAATTACTTCCTTATTGGCCGATAGACCTAAATAGTTGTTGGCACAAAAATTCAAAACCGTTTGACCGGTTGAAATGGTAATTTCCGCATCTTGCGGCGAGGTTATGATACGCTCTCTTTTATAGAGTCCATTGTCCCTTATCTCTTCTAATTCCTGTTCCAGGTGCTGCTTTATTTTTCCGTACATTTTATTGCTTTTAAAGCTTCAAAATTAAACTTTATTTATTAGTATTTCGTTTTCATTGCTGTAAACCAACAATTTTTTGGAAACGGTTAAGCCCATTTCCAAAACGGCTTCTTCATATACATTCAATTGTTCCAAATGATAGGGTTTGGGAACTCCGGTCTTGTAGTCCACGATCGTCACTGCCCTCGCGCTATTTATGTTCATTCTGTCTGGCCGGATCAGTGCGCCATGCTTCGTCACTATGCTCCGCTCATTGAAAACGGTATCGGTGGCGGAAAATAAGCCCTTCAATTCAGGATGGCGAAGTATTCCAAGGACCGTAGTTTTTAATATATCAAATTCCGCCTCGGGTACAATTGCCCGTTCCTTCAGTTCCGACAATACTGTTTCGGAGTCGGTTTCAAAATATATTTTGGCCATGGTTTCATGCAAAAGGTTTCCGGCGGTAATGGCGGAGACCGTTTGGGATTCCATACCCACTTCCTCAGAAGCAACGATTTTTAGGCCGTGTGTTTGCGGATTGCTGGAAAAATATTTTGGTTCCCTTTGGGAAATTACTTCTCTTTTTATTGAAATTTTACCGGCATTGGTTCCAAATTCATAAACCATTTGGTCACCATTCCATTTGCCTTGTTGTTTCAAAAATTCTGCAAAAAGTTGGTTGCACGTTGTAGGGCCGGTATCCTTGGATTCGTTTGGCATTTCGGAAAAAACATAGAGCTTCTCCACCGCGCGGGTCATGGTTACATATAACAGGTTTATAGTGTCCAATTCCATCTGGCTTTTATGGGCGTTGTACATCTGTTCGCCAACCTGGCCGTAATTGGCTATCTCGGCTTTATAATTAATTCGGGCCTCGCTAAAAGTAAGGTTCCCGTCTGCCAAGGGATACCAAAGGGTATCATATTTTCCGTCATATATCTGCATATCTGCAAAAGGAAAAATAACTACCGGAAATTCCAGACCTTTTGCTTTGTGGATGGTCATTAACTGTACGGCATCCGAACCTTCGTTCGCGGGAATGGAGGCCGTCTCCTTTTTTGTTTCCCAAAAGTCCAAAAATGAAACTTTATCGGCTTGGGGCGTTTGCACAAAATCATACACCAAATCCATAAACCCAAAAAGATAGGCATCTGCATCGGCTGCAAGCCTAAATTTCTCAATGCAGTATTCAAGTGCTTCATAAAGGCCAACCGAACGCATTTGATCCAGACTGAAATCCACGCCGAATTCTTTTAATTTTGAAGTAAGCCCACTTTCGGAACTGCCAAGAAAATTGGTAAAAAAGGTATGTTTCTCCTCGGCAATCTGAAGATGGCCATGCAACAGATCCAACAACTGGATCTTGGCCTGTTCATTGGTAGGCTGGATGCAGCACTGAAGTGTGAAGATCAGCATCTGAACCAACGGGGACGACTGTAACAGCAAGGTTTCTGAAGAAATAACCGGCACTCCCAGCTCCATCAAAAAACTGCCCAGCGCAATACCATCGGCCTTTTTACGGGTAAGTATGCAAATATCGCGATATGAAAATTCCTTGTTTCTTAAATCGCAAAGGGTATCAAACACTCGGGTTGCATAGATTTCGAGCTGGTCTGATTTCCGTTGCTTTTCTAAAAATTCAAACCGAACAAATCCATCTTTTTTGGTATTGCACTCTTGTGTGTTTCCGGAAATATAAAGGTTTCGGTGAATTTCATCTGCAAAAATAGAGGCCACAAAGGTGAAAAATTCATTGTTGAACTTGATGATTTCCGCACAACTCCGGTAGTTGGTCTTTAATGAAAACAAGGCCTTCTCGCGCCGAAACGGATTTTCTGAACCACAAAGACCCATAAATTGTTCCGGCAGTCCGCCCCGCCAGCGGTAAATGGATTGTTTTGCATCGCCGACCAACAACAAACTGCCCGGGGTGGGTTCCAAATATTGCGATAGGGCATTATCGATCAGCGGGATTAAATTTTCCCACTGCAACTTGGAAGTGTCCTGAAATTCATCTATAAAAAAATGGCGGTATTTTTCCCCCAAACGTTCATATATAAAAGGGGCCGGCTGGTTTTTAATTTCCTTATTTATAATTGAATTGAATTCGGAAATTGGAAATATATTCTTGGATTCCTTTATTGTTTCAATTTCTTGGTGAACCAAATTGATTACCGAAAGCGGGGTAAGGTTCTTTAATATATTCTCAATTAAAAAAACTCGGAAAACCAAGTTTTTGGACTGTTGAAAAAGAGCGATAAATTGGGGCGTTAGTTCATCGATCACGGCTCCAATCGCTGTTGGAACACGAGTTGGATACAAGGGTTTTTCACCCATGGTTTCCTGCCATTTTGCAGAAAAGTTAAGGTCCAACTTTCCGTTGGAAAGGTTCTGAAAATGTTTTGGCAGATAACTATTGCTGAAATCGTCAAACTGCAGGCCGCTTTCCTCTATAAGCCGAAGGGCCTGCAACGCAATATTTTTAATTTCCGAGGAATATTTTTTTCTTTCGGCGACCAATTGCTTCTTAAATTCCAAAAAATCAGAAAGCGTTTTCTTCTTCAAAATTGCCACATGGGGCGCATCCGTTTCGTCGTACAGCAACTTTGCGGCCTTGGCAATATCGCGGGAAATGTCCCACGATTTGTCATCGTCGGCTTTTTCCAGGGCAAAATCCAGAAGCACTTTTGTAATTTCCGGATTCTGTCCGGCCTTGCTCAACAAAAGATCCACGGCTTCGGCCAGAAGTTCATCGGTATCTAAAGTGACCTCAAAATTGGTAGCTAATTTTAAATCGCGTGCAAAAGTCCTGATTAAACGATGGTTAAAACGGTCAATGGTTTCCACGCTAAAGGCGGCGTAGTTGTGGAGCAGATTTTTTAAGATCTTTTGTGAATGGGCTTGGACTTCAACCAGACTTTTACCCGTTTCCGCAGCAATTAGGGTCATCATTGGCAGTGGCTCCGCCCCGGAAGTATAGCTGCCAAAATGGACCAGTGTTTCCACAATGCGCTGTTTCATTTCGGCCACAGCCTTATTGGTAAAAGTAATGGCCAAAAGGTGCTTGAAATAATCCTCCTTTTTTGCCAAAAAGAGCTGTTTCAAATATTCCTTAACGAGTGTAAATGTTTTTCCGCTTCCGGCGGCAGCATCAAATATTGAAATGGAAGTTTGGTTTTCCAAGGGAAATTCATTTTTGACTAAAGTACTGTTTTTATGGCTTTGGAATCAAATTATTCTATAACCGAATAGAAATCTTATAAAACCTATAACATTTTAACGCGCGGAGATTGCCTAAATTTGAAGGAATTTAGTAATAACCAATAAAAAACAAAATAATTATGTCTTTCGAATTACCAAAATTGCCGTATGCATTTGATGCTTTGGAACCAAACATAGATGCAAGGACCATGGAAATACACCACGACAAGCACCACCAAGGATATACCGATAAGTTGAATGATGCCATAAAAGGCACTGCCAATGAAGGCAAGAGCATTGAACACATTTTGACCCATCTTGATATGGAAAACAAAGCGGTCCGGAACAACGGCGGCGGATTTTACAACCACAGTCTGTTTTGGAAAGTAATGTCTCCAAAGGGTGGAGGAAAACCTTCCGGCGATCTTGCAAAAGCCATCGACCAAGCTTTTGGCAGCTTTGAGACTTTTAAGGAGAAATTTTCCGATGCGGCAAAAACCCAGTTCGGTTCCGGGTGGGCATGGCTTTGTGTGCACAAAGGAGGAAAGGTGGAGGTTTGTGCCACTCCCAACCAAGACAATCCACTCATGCCGAATGTTGGCTGTGGTGGCACCCCAATCCTTGGATTGGATGTGTGGGAGCACGCCTATTATCTGAAATACCAAAACAAGCGCCCCGATTATGTTAGTGCCTTTTGGAACGTTATAGATTGGGATGAGGTTGCTGCCAATTACGCAAAGAACAAATAATAGAATTCACCGTTTCATTTAATGTCCGTAGCTTATATTTTAAGCTACGGATTTTTTTATGAAGTTTTTTATGATTTTGGAACCCATTGCAATAATTCCAAATAGCGATTTTTACAATCTTCCGCCACCCCCCTAAGATTTGGGCATAAAAAAAGGCAAACGTGGGGAAGGTGATCAAACGGCTCGCCCAGTAATCCGTCGATATGAAAAATGATGGAGGGCGCTCGCCACCCCTAAGATTTGGGCATAAAAAAAGGCAAACAAGGGGAAGGTGAAAAAACGGCTCGCCAAGAAATCCGTCGAAATGAAAAAAGATGGAGGGCGCTCGCCACCCCTTAAGATTTGAGCATAAAAAAAGGCAAACATTGTTTGCCTTTTTTTGCCCCAAATCTACCATGAACTTAACCTACTTATGCTAATGGTATGGTCAAATATATGGCAATAATTTGGTCGAAATTATGCTTTTAGACGAATTGCCTATATTTTCGTTAAAAGACATAAATTGCTGCTATTCAATCCACAAAAAGCTTTTTGTTGGAACCCACAATCCAATAATGCCATTTTTACCTAATTTCAGTGAAAGGCCATTTTGTTTTTCGAAAGTCCCTGATCCAAAATGAAAATAGGCAGACCGAAATCTGCCTATTTTGCCCCAAATCTTACCATAGACCTAACCTACTTACGCCTTATGGTAAGTTCAAATATAGGGCAAGTTCAAGTACTAAAATAGTGTCAATCAACAATTTCGATTAAGTGGTTTGGCTTTCCGACAAACGGTACTGCTGCTGTTAAAATTTAAGGAAAATTAGTAGGCCCTTTCTGGATTTCCCTCAAAGAAATTAATGTAGGCCCGATTTACAACTCGATTTCCTCCGGCAGTAGGATAATTTCCGGTGAAGTACCAATCGCCAAGATTCTTCGGGCATGCCCGATGAAGATCCTCCACGGTTTGGAAAATCAGTTTCACTTTTGCCCGTATATTTTCATCACTTATAATTTGGGCAATCTTATCTGAAATTTCCTCGTCCGAAAATGGGGCATATAATTTTTTAACATGGTTGACTACATTCGCATCCTCGAGGGAAACCTGCTCTTTACACTTAATGTAAATCTCTTCCACGATACCATAGGAGCCGCGCTCTTTATGAAGTTCCAGTGCAGCCTGAAACGCCACCAAATGCTCCAAGCGCGC
Organism: Aequorivita sp.; assembly: GCA_048265145.1. Lineage (GTDB taxonomy): Bacteria > Bacteroidota > Bacteroidia > Flavobacteriales > Flavobacteriaceae > Aequorivita. The sequence goes on along the minus strand of JBLXCF010000002.1, from coordinate 175,970 downwards.
CATATCAATTCCATAGCAATCCGGATAACGGATTTGGGGAGCGGATGAAACCACTACAATTTGTTTGGGGTGCAGCCTGTCCAGCATTTTCAAAATGCTTTTCCTTAGCGTAGTGCCACGAACTATGCTATCATCAATAATCACCAAATTATCGGTGGGTCTAACAACGCCATAAGTAACGTCATACACGTGGGCCACCAAATCATCACGGCTACTATCATCAGTAATGAAGGTTCTTAATTTTACGTCTTTGATGGCTATTTTCTCGGTGCGAATTTTATGTGCCTGTATTTGTTGTAGGCGGTCCGCGGTCAGATGTTCCTTTTCATTTAGAATGGCCTCGTTTTTTTGTTTATTCAATTCATCCTGGGCAGCCTCCAACATGCCGTAGAAAGATGTTTCGGCCGTATTCGGAATAAAGGAAAACACCGAATTATCGGTATCAAAATCAATGGCGCTCAAAATTTTTGGCATAATAAGTTTGCCGAGCATTTTGCGTTCCTGATAAATTTCGGCATCGCTCCCGCGGGAAAAATATATCCGTTCAAAGGAACAGGATCTTCGCTCCAAGGCCGGCAAAATTTCCTTGATCTTGAGTTTTCCGTTTTTCTTGATTACAATGGCATGCCCCGGATCCAATTCTTTAACGGTGTCAAAAGGAACGTTGAAAACGGTTTGTATGGCTGGCCGTTCTGAGGCTACCACAATTACTTCCTCGTCTTGGTAATAATATGCCGGACGGATCCCTGCGGGATCGCGGAGCACAAAGGCATCGCCGTGGCCCAAGAGGCCTGCCATGGCGTAACCTCCGTCCCAATTGGCGGCAGATTTTCGAAGAATTTTTGCAACGTTCAGATTTTCGGCGATATAGGGAGAAGCTTCCTGTTTGTTCAAACCCTTGGCCTTGGCTTTTTTATAGAGTTTACGAACGGCATCATCCAAAAAATGCCCGATTTTTTCCATTACCGTAACAGTATCCGCCTTTTCTTTGGGGTGCATTCCGAGTTTTATGAGGTTGTCAAAAAGCTCGTTGGTATTGGTCATATTGAAATTGCCCGCAATAATCAGATTGCGGTGCATCCAGTTATTCTGACGGAGAAAAGGATGGACGTTTTCAACGCTGTTTATGCCAAAAGTGCCGTAGCGAACATGCCCGAGAAATACTTCTCCTATATATGGTATGTTCCTTTTTTGGGCGGCAACATCATCTTTATATTCCGGATGGTTCTTGAACTCAAGATTGATCCGCTCGTTAATTTGTGAAAAAATGTCCTGAATGGGCTGGGATGCATTCGAACGAACCCGGCTTATGTAGCGTTCCCCAGGGTTTACGTCCAATTTAATGCTGGCAAAGCCCGCGCCGTCCTGCCCGCGGTTGTGCTGCTTTTCCATCATTAAATACATTTTGTTTACACCATAAAAAGCGGTTCCGTATTTTTCCTTGTAATATTCCAAGGGCTTCAACAGCCGTACCAGTGCAATTCCACATTCGTGTTTTAAGGCGTCGCTCATTTGTGATGTTAATAATTATGGGTTAAAAGTTATTGGGTTGGGAATCAATTCTATCTGACTATTTAACTAAATAAATTTACAAAAAACGCCCTGAAATTTCAGGGCGCGTATTTAGGTTAATTTGATATCAAATTGTGTCAAGCTTTTAAACTGCTGCAACCGCTGATGCACTTCGCTATTTGAAAGTTTGAGCAATCTTTCGGGGCCAAATTTTTCTACGCAAAAGGAAGCCAGTGCCGAACCATTTATTATGGCGTTCTTCATATTATTATAACTGTAGTCACCGGTTTTTGCAAGATAGCCCGTAAATCCTCCTGCAAAAGTGTCGCCGGCGCCGGTTGGATCGAAAACCTCCTCCAGCGGAAGCGCGGGCGCAAAGAAAACGTCATCATTACTAAAAAGCAATGCTCCGTGTTCCCCTTTTTTTATTACCACATATTTCGGGCCCATTTCCATTATTTTATGGGCAGCCTTCACCAAGGAATATTCTCCTGAAAGTTGTCTTGCCTCTTCGTCGTTTATTGTCATAACATCCACTTTGACAATCACCTCCATTAATGCTTCCAAGGCACTGTCCATCCAAAAATTCATGGTGTCGAGCACGATCAATTTTGGTGCAGCCATCTGTTCAATCACGCTCAGTTGGACGAAGGGATGTAAATTTCCTAACATAACCACTTCGGCATCGCGATACTTTTGGGGCACTTTTGGGTTGAAATCGGCTAGCACGTTCAAGTCGGTTATCAAAGTGTCGCGGGTATTCATATCGTTGTGATATTTTCCGCTCCAAAAGAAGGTCTTTCCGTCTTCAACAACTTCAAGACCTGAAATGTCCATTCCTTTTTCTTCAAGCATTTTAAGATCGTCCTTTGGAAAATCGCCGCCCACTATGGACACTATTGCTCCATCGACATTAAACTGTGAAGCTGCCAAACCAATAAAAGTGGCGGCACCGCCCAAGATTTTATCGGTCTTGCCGAAAGGAGTTTCGATGGCGTCAAAGGCTACCGTTCCAACGATTACGAGTTTGCTCATAAAGGGATTTTTAAGGAGGGTGCAAATTTAATTAAATTAATTAGAAAAATGGGGCCTTTAACAGCTTTCAAAAAACACAGAAGAAACTACTTCCGCCCAAAATCCGCAGGAATTTCACCCCAGGCTTTGGTTTCCCACTTTGCGATTTTTGTTTCGTATTTATTAGTCTTTAGCCAGTTTTCAGCGCGGGCAACCAATTCAAAAAGTGTTTTGTTCTTTGCAGATTGTTTCAACTTTGTATTGCACTTTTTCTTTTTTACCCAACCCATAGCAATTCGCGAATCGCTGTAAATGATGCGGTCGCTATTGTTTTTTTTCAGAAAAGCCAAACCGTGTACAAGCGCCAAAAACTCCCCAATATTATTAGTTCCTTGCTGAAAAGGCCCTTGATGGAAGAGCTGCTTTCCTGTTTGTGTATCAACGCCGCGGTATTCCATCTTTCCGGGGTTGCCGCTGGAAGCTGCGTCAACCGCAATGGAATACAAATTTGGTTCGCCAATTTTTTGAAGTTGTTCTTTGGAAAGTGTTTTCTGTATCCTTTTACCTTTATAATCTGCATATTCTTTATTGTAAGCTTTTTTTGCTTCCTCAAAAGTCTCAAAGCTTTTGTATTGTGCACCTTTTACGCCATCTATAGAGCGTTTGCATTCCTTCCAACTGTCAAAAATCCCCGCTGGATTTCCAAACCAGACCACGTAAAATTTTTGCTTTTTACTCGCCATAACCTTATAGTTCCCCTCCTTTGAAGGAGGGGTTAGTGGTGGATGTTTTTCGTAATACTTCTTCAATTATTTTCGGAAACCATTCGTATTCCAATTGGTGTACTTTCTGGGCCACGGTTTCGGCGGTGTCTGCTTCTGAAAGTTTTATCTTCTTCTGAAAAATAATGGCCCCCTCGTCATAGTTTTCGTTCACATAATGAATGGAAATGCCGGTTTCCCTTTCCTTATTTGCAAGAACTGCTTCGTGCACAAAATTGCCATACATTCCCTTGCCGCCAAATTTTGGAAGCAATGCAGGATGAATGTTGATTACCTTATTTGGAAATGCCTTCAAAATAATTTCAGGAAATTTCAAGAGAAACCCAGCCAAAACAATTAGATCGGGCTTTAACTCCTTCAATTTTTTTAAAACCCCATCGGAAGCCATCAATGCCTCCTTGCCAAAAAAATTTGCCGCAACCCCCAAATTTTGAGCACGTTCCAAGGCTTTTGCCTCCTTTTTATTGGAAAACACCTGAACGACCGCTGCAACATCGGAACTTTTAAAGTATTTAATGATATTTTCAGCATTCGTGCCGCTGCCCGAGGCAAAGATTACAATCCGCTTCCTGTTTGCCATTTTCTCCATGCTTGTGTCGCTGGTTTTCTTAAATAAGAAACAAAAGTAAAGCAATAGGGTTTTACTTCGGACAAAATTGTTTAAATTGGTTTTCTGTTTTTGCCCAAAAATGAAAACGACGATTGTGCAAGCCACATTTTTAACATTAAATGGTGTTTTCAATTAAAATATTTTATTTTTGCCACTTATATTTAAATTTAAAAATCAAGAATTATGTCAGACATTGCATCACGAGTAAAAGCGATTATCGTAGACAAATTAGGTGTAGACGAAAACGAAGTTGTAAACGAAGCCAGCTTCACTAATGACTTAGGAGCAGACTCCTTGGATACGGTAGAGCTCATCATGGAATTTGAAAAAGAATTCGACATCCAGATTCCGGATGACCAAGCTGAGAACATTGCTACTGTTGGTCAAGCAATTTCCTATATAGAAGCAGCAAAATAACCATTCTTCTATGGAATTAAAGCGAGTTGTAGTTACTGGCCTTGGTGCCCTTACCCCTATTGGCAACAATATCAACGAATATTGGGATGGCCTGGTAAACGGGAAAAGCGGCTGTGCGCCCATAACCTATTTTGATACTGAAAAGTTCAAGACAAAATTCGCTTGCGAACTGAAGAATTTTAATGCAGAAGACTACTTTGACCGAAAAGAGGCCCGCAAGCTGGACCGCTTTGCACAATATGCCCTTATTTCCTCCGATGAAGCCATAAAGGATGCCGGAATAAACCTTGAAGAGGTAGATAAATTCCGTGTGGGCGTAATTTGGGGAGCCGGTATCGGCGGCTTGGAAACTTTTCAGGATGAAGTGATGAACTTTGCGGAAGGGGATGGAACACCGCGTTTCAACCCCTTCTTTATTCCAAAAATGATTGCCGATATTGCGCCCGGAAATATTTCCATAAAGCACGGTTTTATGGGGCCCAACTATACCACGGTCTCTGCCTGTGCCTCCTCTGCCAATGCAATGATAGATGCACTAAACTACATCCGGTTGGGGCATTGCGACGTAATCGTTACCGGTGGTAGCGAGGCCGCCGTCACCATTGCCGGAATGGGCGGTTTCAACGCCATGCACGCCCTCTCTACCCGCAATGACAGTCCAGAAACGGCTTCGCGTCCTTTTGACGCTACCCGCGATGGTTTTGTTTTGGGTGAGGGAGCAGGAGCTCTTATCCTTGAGGAATACGAACACGCAAAAAAACGGGGCGCAAAAATCTATGCCGAAGTGGTCGGCGGTGGAATGAGCAGCGATGCGTACCACATGACTGCCCCCCATCCGGACGGAATTGGCGTAGAGCGCGTAATGCTAAACTGCCTGCGCGATGCAAACATGAGCCCGAACGAAGTGGATGCCATAAACACCCACGGAACCTCAACCCCACTTGGCGACGTTGCCGAATTGAAAGCGATTGTAAATGTTTTTGGCGAGCACGCCAAGGATATAAATATCAATTCAACAAAATCCATGACCGGCCACCTTTTGGGCGCTGCCGGTGCTATTGAAGCCATTGCCTCTATTTTGGCAATGAAACACGGGATTGTTCCGCCTACCATTAACCATAATACGGTAGATGAAAACATAGACCCCTCCTTGAACCTTACCCTTAACAAGGCTCAAAAACGCGATATAAAAGTGGCCATGAGCAATACCTTTGGGTTTGGCGGGCACAACGCCTGCGTGCTCTTTAAAAAACTTGATGCCTAAAAAACTTTAATGGCCTCCATTAAAAACATATTTTCTTCCCGTGCAGACAAAAACGGGGAATTTTCCAATTCCCTAAAAAAAATATTGGGGTTTAAGCCGAAAGACCTTTCCATTTACGAAACCGCCTTCACCCACCGCTCCACCAACGAAAAAAACAATAACGGGCAGCCCCAAAATTACGAACGTCTTGAATTTTTGGGCGATGCCATGCTGGGTGCCGTAATTGCGGCACATCTTTTCAAAAAAGTGCCGGGTGGCAATGAGGGCTATCTAACAAAAATGAGAAGCAAGGTGGTCAGCCGCGAACATTTGAATGAACTGGGCCGCGATCTTCAATTGGTTAAATTTCTGAAAACCACCATCCCTACCCAACAATTCAGCGGCAATATTTACGGCAATGTTTTTGAAGCCCTCGTCGGGGCCATCTATTTGGACCGCGGTTTTAAATATTGCGAAAAATTCATTCAGAAAAGGGTCATCAAACCCTATGTGGACATCAAAAAACTGGAAGGCAAAGTTATTAGCTACAAAAGCCTCTTTATAGAATGGTGCCAAAAACACAAAAAACATTTTCATTTCGAGATTTATGAAGACAACGGCAAGGACGAACTGAAACATTTCGCGGTTCGACTAAAACTGGGAGACGAAGTAATAACCAAAGCGCGTGCAACCTCAAAAAAGAAAGCCGAAGAACGCGCTGCCAAAAGGGCCTTCTACAAACTGAAAATCAAAGTCGATTCCGAAAAACAATAGCCCAAGCTTTCTTTTTAAAACAATTCCTCCCCAACAAGCCATACTTCCTTAGCGAATACCTTTAAAGTTGCCTATTTTTGCAATGGAAGATTTGGACAATCCAAAAATCTGCAAATTTAAAAACATTATGGTCCATCACAAATTGGATATGGGAGACGAACTGGAGGAGCCGTACACGCTCCTCGCCCTACATTGCAGTGAAGAGGAATACAAAATTGCCTATTTGCTGAACCAAAATTTGAACACCCAATTTAAACGCAGACGGCAGGATATCGATTTTACCGTTCAAGGGAAAACCGTGACCTTTCCAATCTATGATTATCAGGACCAACTGAGTTATAGCCAATACTATTTGGTCGCGAACAAATGTAGAACGGTGGAACAGCCAATCCCCAATGTGGAAAGTCTTTTTCCCGAATCCGGATCGGAGAAAAACCACTATTTGTTGCCGGAGCTCAAAAAAGCCGACTATTTCATCAAAATCTATTCAGATTTTGAAATGGTGCCCTTGCAAAACCTCGTGTCCAAAATTAATGGCATCCCACAGGTCGTGTCTGCCTATGTTGTGGCACAGGCCGCAATAAAGTCAAAAAACAATTTAATTTTCGATTGAATGTCAAACCAAAAAAGAACCAAGATAGTGGCCACCCTCGGTCCGGCCACTTCCAGCATTGAAACCCTTAAACATATGATCCTCGAGGGCGTAGATGTTTTTAGGGTGAATTTTTCGCACGCCGATTATGACACCGTAAAAAAAACCATTGCCACCATTCGCGCGCTGTCCGAAGAACTGGATACCCACGTGGCCATTTTATGCGATTTGCAAGGCCCCAAACTTAGGGTGGGAACCATGAAGGAAGAAGTGATCGTGCAACCGGGCGACACCCTATCCTTTTTTACGGGAGCCGAATTTGAGGGGAACAGGGAAAAGGTGTATATGAATTATGCAAACTTCCCCAAAGATGTGCAGCCCGGTGAAAAAGTGCTTTTGGACGACGGCAAACTTATTTTTGAAGTGCTGGAAACCAACAAAAAGGACGAAGTAAAGGTAATGGTAATCCAAGGCGGTCCCCTGCGCTCCAAAAAAGGGGTAAACCTACCCAACACGAAAATTTCGCTGCCGGCGCTTACCGCCAAGGATAAAGAGGATGCCATCTTTGCCATAGCGCAGCAAGTAGATTGGATTGCCCTATCCTTTGTTCGCCATGCAGAGGATTTAAAGGAATTACAAGCGCTCATTGAAGCCCATTCGGAATATAAAATCCCCATCATCGCAAAAATTGAAAAACCCGAGGCGGTTGAAAATATTGATCGCATCATTGCCTATTGCGACGGGCTGATGGTGGCCCGCGGCGATCTGGGCGTTGAGGTGCCCGCAGAGGAGGTGCCGCTCATTCAAAAGGAATTGGTGCTTACCGCAAAGCGCGCCCGAATTCCTGTAATCATCGCCACACAAATGATGGAAACCATGATAACATCGCTCACCCCAACCCGCGCCGAGGTAAACGACGTGGCCAACAGCGTGATGGACGGGGCCGATGCCGTAATGCTTTCGGGTGAAACTTCGGTGGGCAATTATCCCGTTGCCGTAATAAAAACCATGGCGAAAATCCTGAAAAGCGTGGAAAATTCTGAATTGATACATGTGCCACAGGAACCACCACAAATAAAAACCAACCGCTACGTTACCAAATCCATCTGCTACCATGCGGCCCACATGGCCAATGAAATTGAGGCCCAAGCCATTTGTACGTTGACCAACAGCGGTTATACCGCGTTCCAGATTTCTGCCTGGAGACCTTCCGCTTTTATCCTGGCTTTTACCAGCAACAAACGCATTCTTGCCCGCTTGAATTTGCTTTGGGGCGTAAAGGCTTTTTACTATGACAAATACGTGAGCACCGATGAAACCGTGGACGATGTAAACAGAATTGCTTTTGAAAAAGGCTACGTGCACAAAGGCGATTTTTTAATAAACCTTGCGGCCATGCCTATTGTAGATAAAGGAATGGTGAATACCTTGCGTGTATCGCAAGTAAAATAAACTAACTTTGACAAAGTTTTAAACTTTGTCAAAGCAGGTTTAGACCAAGAAGTTTATTCCTTTATGATTTTTTGAACGAATTCTCCACGATCTGTTTTTATCCTCAAAAAATACATCCCTTTTTCAAGCATTGAAATATCCACTTGTTGTATTTTTCCGTTTAATTGAAGCACCTTTTTGCCCAGAATATCAAAAATGGTAGCACTTACAATATTTTCGGTTTTTGAATCTATATAGACTAAACTTTGAATAGGATTAGGGTAAATTTCAATATTTTGCAGCCCAAAGTTGGGGGTAGCCAGCAATTGGTTCTCAAACCAATAAACAGTGTTGTCCCATTGCGAAGATATTTAATTCAATTTGGGGACAACCTAAGAAAACAAAGGACTGCCCAAGTATTGTCCCAAAAGCAACTTGCCTTTGAAACTGGGCTTACAAGAGAATTTATAAATAGAATTGAAAATGGAAAAGTGAACATTTCACTGACCAATATAATGGAAATTGCAAGAGTGTTGAATATTGCCCCAAAGGATTTATTGAATTTTAAATAAATAATCAATCAGCCACCTCCACCTTCTCAAGTTTCATCCCGTCTGCTTCCTTGGTGATGGTTACGGTGTAGCCGAACCCAGTGGTTTTGTAATTATACACTATTTTCTGAAGCTCGTTGTCGTTGCGCGCAATCTGTAGCTCGCTTACAAAATCCCCCTTCTTTTTGGCGTTGTTCTGTTGCGTTTCGCTATTGGCTCCTTTTGGGTTGGGGAATGCAAATGCCTTCGGAATATCAAAAAGCTGTTGCGCCGTAAAAAACGCCTCGTGCCATTTGTTCGTGGGCAGCAGCAAAGTTTCGGTTTTAGTAGGCTTGCTCGCCGTACCGCCCGTAGCTTCGAAATAACTCACCTTTGGAAATTCCTTTTTTAATTCTTCAGCATAGTTTTTCGCGGAAGCATCTTCCCCGGGAGGGGAAAATTTTGACAGAAAACCGTTAAACGCAAACCCTTTTTGGTTGTTGAATTCCACCTCGTCCATCGCGCCGTCAATCCCGCCCACGTTCATCGTGGTTTTACCCTCGGGCTTCACGATTTTCACTTTTGTCCCCAACGGCATCACGGCAAGTTTCGCGCTTTGCAGATTGGGAAATTCGCGCAATGTCAGCCCGCTAACGGCTGTAACATACATAGCATCCGGCGCAGTTTCCGCAGGAATGCTATCGGTGGCAACAGTCTGGGTTTCTTCGTTAGTTTTGGCATCGTTTTTACAGGAAAAAAGAAAAGTGAACCCCGCAAGGGCAAGAAGGGAAAAGGCTACGGTCTTCATAAATCTGGAATTTTAAATTAGTTTAAAGATACGTAGTCTTTTTCCATAGTGAAAATTGTTCTTCCTAAATCCCTCCAAAGGAGGAACTTTTGTTCGCCTCCCTTCGGGAGGGGCTAGGGGTGGACTTAAAACTCGAGTTTCAATTGCACATCGATAGTTTCCTTTGAAATTTCATTTTCCTTCGGAGATTCGTTGTTAAGATGTGAAATGGATATTCCCAACAAGCGTACCGATTCCTTCATCTTTTCTTGATATAACAGTTCTTTAACCACTCTTAAAATCAATTCCTTGGAAGCAATAAATCCCTCTACTGTTTTGCTGCGCGTTTGCAGGGTAAAATCGCTATACTTAATTTTCAGTGTAACGGTCCTGCCCGCCAAATTTCGCTTTTGGAGCCTCTTTTCCACCTCAGCGGCTATTTCACCCAAGCGCTGCAGCATAAAAATTTCGGAAGAAATATTTTCGGAAAAGGTGTGTTCCGCCGCCAGCGATTTTTGAAGCCGAAAGGGTTTTACCTGGCTATGGTGGATGCCCCGAACAATATCAAAATAAAACCTGCCGCTCTTTCCGAAGTGTTCCTCTAAAAACTCCCAGCTTTTGTTTTTTAAATCCTTGCCCGTAAAAATACCCAACCGGTACATTTTCTCCTTGGTAACCTTTCCCACTCCATAAAACTTTTTCACGTCCAGCGTTTCCAAAAACGGGACCACCTCTTCGGGGCCAATAGTCTTTTGTCCATTGGGTTTATTGATGTCACTGGCAATCTTGGCCACAAATTTATTGATTGAAATTCCCGCTGAGGCATTCAGGCCCGTAACTTCCTTTATTCTCTTTCGAATCTCTTTCGCAATCATCGTCGCACTGGGATTGCCCTTTTTGTTTTCGGTTACGTCCAGATAAGCTTCGTCCAAAGACAGCGGCTCCACCAAATCTGTATATTCATAAAATATCTTTCGTATTTGTTTTGAAACTTCACGGTACCTGTCAAAATTGGTCCGCACAAAAATAAGTTCGGGGCAAAGCTTGCGTGCCATCGCCCCGCTCATGGCACTGCGCACCCCAAACTTGCGCGCCTCATAACTTGCCGCCGCCACCACCCCACGTTTTTCGCTACCCCCGACCGCCAAAGGCTTCCCGCGCAATTCGGGATGGTCCAACTGCTCCACGGAGGCGTAAAATGCGTCCATGTCTATGTGTATTATTTTGCGGATTGGCATTTCGGTCAGCATTCGGTAAATTTAATATCTTTAGGGTAACCAAAACCCAACAGGTTTGAAAACCTGTTAGGTTTATACTTTCTTATGAAAAAAACAGCAATCATTTTAGGCGCCACGGGCTTGACGGGAAGCCTCCTGCTCAAAAAACTTTTAAAAGACCCCGCTTTTGAAAAGATAATACTTTTCGCGCGCAGTTCCGCAGGAGAAAATTCCCAAAAAATCGAGGAGCATTTGATAGATATGTTCCAACTGGAAAACTATTCCCAAGCCTTTAAGGCCGATGTAGTTTTCTGTTGCATTGGCACCACAAAAGCTAAAACGCCCGATAATGAAACCTATAAGAAGATAGATTACGGCATACCTGTTACCGCCGCTAGGCTTGCAAAACAAAATGGGATTGAAACGTTTATCGTAATTTCAGCAATGGGCGCAGACGAAAACAGCGGCATCTTTTACAACAAAACAAAAGGCGAAATGCAACGCGATGTTTTAAAACAGCAAATCAAAAACACCTACATTTTGCAACCGTCCCTCATTGCGGGCGATAGGGATGAAAACCGTTTGGGTGAAAAAATAGCAACCTTTTTTATGAAAATCTTCGGGTTTTTGGTTCCGAAGAAATACAAAATGATAAAGGCCGAGACCATTGCCGAAGCGATGCTAATTTTGGCCAAGCAAGATTATTCTGAAAAAATAATTACTTCCGAAAAAATAAAGGAAATAGCAACATAGGTCTGAACAGAAACCTCACAGATTTCAAAAACCTGTGTGCTTTTTTACGACAACATAATATGCAGGAAATAGAACGTAAATTTTTGGTAACTTCCGAAGCTTTTAAAAATGAGGCGCACAAACGTACGCGTATCGTTCAAGGGTTTTTGAACACAAATCCGGAACGCACCGTGCGAGTGCGGATTCAGGGAAATGATGGGTTTATAACTGTTAAGGGGAAGCCCAACAAATCCGGCCTTTCACGCTTTGAATGGGAAAAACAGATTTCACAGGCAGAGGCCGAGGAGCTGCTCCACCTTTGCGAACCGGGCATTATTGAAAAGACGCGCTATGCGATCGATTTTGAGGGCCACACCTTCGAAGTTGATGATTTTATGGGCGAAAACGAAGGTTTGATCATTGCCGAAATAGAACTCGGTTCCGAAACCGAACCTTTTTCAAAACCCACCTGGCTGGGAAAGGAGATTACTGGTAATGTGAACTATTACAATTCAAATTTGAACAAAAACCCCTTTAAAAATTGGAACAATGAAAACTAAATTGCTAACCGCGCTTTTGGGCCTTGCTTTGTTTGGCTGTGAGACCAAAATTGAAAAGGAAGTCATTACTGAGCCCTGCCCCGAGGAAGAAAATATTCCAATGGCCCAACTAAAAACAGAACTGGCCGAAAAAGGTTTCCAAACCTTCGATTATGTTGATGCAAACACTGGCGACACTATTTTGATGCAACAATACTTCATTGCATTCCTAAAAAAGGGAACAAGCCACTCCCAAACCAAAGAAGAAGCGGATAGCCTTCAAAAGCTCCATTTGGGACATTTGGGAAGAATGTATGAAGAAGGTTTTGCGGATATTTCCGGTCCTTTTGGCGATGATGGCGATATTCGGGGCATCACCATTTACAACGTTCCCACCAAAAAAATGGCCGATAGTTTGGCCAATATGGACCCGATGGTACAATCCGGTAGATTGGTAATTGAAATCCACCCGTGGTGGGCCGCAAAGGGATTTCCGTTGCGATAAAAAAAATCTGCCCTGAAATTTCGAGGGCAGATTTTTGCAATCAACTTTAAAAAAACTATGAAAAAAACTAACGCCAACCGCCGCCCAGAGCTTCATATAAATCCACAATGGATTGCAGTTGGTTATTTTTGGTATTTATAAGGTTCAAACTTGAATTTAACGCGTTTTCCTGCGCATTCAAGACTTCCAAATAGTTTGCAAATCCGTTGTCCAAAAGCTCTTCGGAATAGTCTGTTGCCAGATTGTAAGCCTCAAATTCCTTTTGGTTTACTTCAATTTTCTCGGTTGCTGCTTCAAAATTATAAAGTGCATCCGAAACTTCTTTACTGGCAGTAATAACGGCCAATCTAAAATCCAAATAAGCCTGTTCCTGCTGTGCTTGGGAAACTTCGTACTGGGTTCGAATTTGGCGCTTGTTGAAAATAGGCTGCGTCAGCCCACCAATGAGGGTCGCAAATAATGAATTGGCGTTGAAAAGTTTATCTATTTCAATATTCTGGAATCCCCCGCTCGCCGAAAGCGTCAATGATGGATAAAAACCGGCTCGGGCTGCATTTGTAAGCTCAAAAGCATTCATAAGGCTGTATTCGGCAGCCATAACATCCGGCCGATTCCGGAGCAATTGCGCGGGTATTCCTGTTTTCAAATCTATGGAAATGTCCTGATTTTCCAAGCTACCTCGGGCAATCTCGTGCGGCGCACTTCCCAACAAAATAGACATCGCGTTTTCCAGCAACCGTGCTTGGTTTTTTAAATCAATTAAAATTCCTTGGGCGGTATAAAGTTGCGCCTCGGTTTGCTTTACGCCCACTTCGGTAACGTTTCCGGCTTCCTTTAAAGCTTGGGTCGTTTCCAAACCTTTGGAGCGTGTTGCAATCGTTTCTTCGGTAACACGAGTTTGTTCATCCAAAGCCAGCAACTGATAATAAACCGATGCAATATTGGCAATCAACCTGCTCTTTACGGCTTGGTGGGCCGCCACGGTCTGAAGGTATGCAGCCTGGGCCGCCCTTTCATTGCTGCGTATTTTCCCCCAAATATCGGCTTCCCATGACAGGCCGGCGCTCAATTCATATTGATCAATGGATGAAATATTCCCAAACTGGTTTTGGGCCGGCAATTCCTGATGGGTATATCTGGCATTTCCGTTTAAGGAAGGAAAATAGCCCGCCTTGCCCTGTTTTACATAGGCTTCGGCTATGCGTATTTGCTGCAATGCCACACGAATGTCCATATTGTTTTTCAAACCTTCCTCAATGTAGCCTTGCAACAAAGGATCGGTAAACAATTCCTTCCACGAAAGGGTGGCGATGCTCAAGGTGTCCTGCAGGAGATTTTCGGTTCTGTAGTTTGCCTCGTTCACCACTTGTGGCCGTTCATAATTTTTTGCGGCGAAGCAGGAAACCAACAAAAAAGGAAGGCTGGCCAGAATTACAATTTTATATATGCTATTCTTTTTCATGAGAAGTGTTTTCTTCAATAGTTTCTAATTTTTCAATTGGGGCGCCGGTGATTTTTTCCTGTAACCACTGGAAAAGGATAAACAAAATCGGAATCACGAAAACTCCGAGAATGGTCCCGATCAGCAGGCCACCGACAGCTCCCGTCCCGATGGATCGGTTTCCGGCGGCGCCCACTCCGCTGGAAAGCACCAGAGGCATCAATCCTAAAATAAAGGCAAAGGAGGTCATCAAAATGGGGCGCAGACGGGCTTCGGCACCATCAATTGCCGCGTCCAAAATCGACTCGCCGTGTTTTCTGCGCTGTAGCGCAAATTCAACAATTAGAATTGCATTCTTGGCCAATAATCCAATGAGCATTATTAGCGCAATTTGGAAATAAATGTTGTTTTGCAAGCCCATGATCTGTGTGGTGAAATAGGCTCCAAAAACCCCTACCGGCAATGAAAACAGCACCGAGAATGGCAGCAAATAGCTTTCGTATTGGGCCGCCAACAAAAAGTAAACGAACACCAACGACAAAATGAAAATAGTAGTGGTCTGGTTTCCGGCGCTTTTTTCTTCCAAGGTCAATCCAGAATAGGCAATACCAAAATTGCTGGGAAGGGTTTTGCTCACTTCTTCCACGGCGGCAATAACATCGCCCGAACTGAACCCGGGCGCGGGCGCCGCGGTAATTTTTGTGGAGTTGAACAAATTGAAACGCGTCACCGATTGTGGGCCATACACCCGTTTCAAGGTTACGAATTGGGTAATTGGCGTCATTTCACCACTGGCGGTGCGCACGTACATATTGTTCAGGTCGTTTTCGGAGGCCCTATCTTCCGGGAGGGCTTGCACATAGATGCGATATTGCTTTCCGAAGCGGGAAAAATCTGCTGCAAAAATACTTCCTATATATCCCTGCAAAGTGTTGAAAATAGTCTGCACCGACACGCCCATTTCCTTCGCCAAGGGCACATTCAGTGTCATTTCATACTGCGGATACCGTGTATTGAAGGAGGATTGGGCATATTGGATTTCAGGTCGCAGGGTCAATTTTGCTATAAATTCCTGATTGGTTTGGTCCAAATCGGTAAAGCTTCCGCCGGAACGGTCCAGCAAATTCAGTTCCGCACCGGCCGAGTTTCCAAATCCGGGAATACTTGGCGGCGAGAAGAAAATAATCTGTGCTTCGGGAATTTGGGCGGCAATTCCGAAGAGCTTGCCCGTAATTGCCTCGACGGAAAGCGATTCATCCTTTCGGTCCTTCCAATCGTCCAGCCGGATAAACCCAAGCCCATAGTTGCTTCCTGCCCCGCTGATCAAACTTCTACCGTCTATAACAGAAGCCCCCTGCACGCCGGGCAAATCTTTAATTTTTGAATAGAGAATTTGGTTTACTTCGTGGGTTCGGTCTATGGACGAACCTGCGGGAAGTTCCATATTCATAAATATAATACCTCGATCCTCATCGGGAACGAAACCGGTTTTGGTGACCGAGGAAGACCACCAAATGCCCAATACTGCCAGCACCAACACGGCGGCAGTAATCCACTTTTGACGGTACAGAAAATGGATCGATCTTCCGTACCGGTTCACCGTGGCCTTAAAACCGCGATTGAAACCATTAAAGAATTTCTGTATAAATCCTGGTTTTTTACTGTTTTGCTTATCCTCGTGGCCCTTTAAAAAGAGTGCGCTCAAGGCCGGCGTTAACGTAAGTGCGTTTACTGCGGAAATGATAATTGCCACAATTAAGGTTACCCCGAATTGCTCATAAAAAACTCCCGTTGGTCCTTTTATAAATGTTACCGGAATAAACACGGCAGACATCACCAATGTAATGGAAACAATGGCGCCGGAAATTTCGTGCATGGCTTTGAGCGATGCTTTTTTCGGACTTTTTTCGCCTTCATCTATCTTGGAATGGACGGCCTCCACCACTACAATGGCATCATCCACCACAATTCCAATTGCCAAAACAAGGGCAAAGAGTGTTAAAAGGTTTACCGAATAGCCAAAGAGATTCAAAAAGAAAAAGGTACCGATAATTGAAACCGGGACCGCGATGGCCGGAATTAGGGTAGAACGGAAGTCCTGCAGGAAAACGAAAACAACCAAAAAGACCAAAAGGAAAGCTTCAACCAAAGTGGTCACCACTTTTTCGATGGATGCGTTCAGGAAATTGTTGGTGTCATAGGGAATGTAATAGGTAATTCCTTCGGGAAGATTTGCTTCCACATTTTCCAATTCAATCTTTATTTCGTCAATAATTTCCTGTGCATTGGAACCTTTGGTCTGGAAAATTCCCATGTTAACGGCGGGATACCCGTTGGTTACCGATCCGCCGGCATAAGATTGAGCGCCAAGTTCAATTTGGGCCACATCGCTAAGCCTTAAAAATTCGCCATTGCCCAAAGCTTTGATTACAATATCGCTGTATTGCTGTTCGGTCTTGTAACGCCCGGAATATTTGATGGTATAGGAAAACGCTTCGCCATTGTTTTCACCCAAGGCCCCGGCAGCGGCTTCCAAACTTTGTTCCTTCAATGCGGCCACAACGTCTGAAGGCATCAAACTGTAAGCAGCCAATTTTTGAGGGTTAAGCCAAATACGCATGGAATAATCCTTTCCGCCGAAAACGCTCACATCACCCACACCGTTAACCCTTTGTAGCTCAGGGATCACGTTGATTTTCAGGTAATTTTGAAGAAAGGTATCGTCATAATCGGGATTTGTGCTATAGAACGAAAGGAACATCAACGCACTGGTTTGCTGCTTGGAGGTAGTAACCCCCGTTTGGATAACCGCTTGTGGCAACAGGGAATTGGCCCGTGCCACACGGTTTTGAACGTTTACCGCAGCAATATCCGGATCAACATCTTGGTCAAAAAACACGCTGATGGAAGCCGTTCCGTTGTTGGTGGCCGTAGAAGATAAATACGTCATTCCTTCCACACCGTTTATCTGCTCTTCCAGCGGAATAATAACGCTTTCCAGAATGGTTTCAGCATTCGCTCCCGGATAGGTTGCATTCACCTGTATGGTAGGCGGGGCAATGTCTGGATATTGGGTAATGGGCAGATTGGAAAGCCCCAAAATTCCCAAAATCACAATAATTATCGAGATAACCGTAGAGAGTACGGGTCTGTCTATAAATGTTTTTAACATGATTGGTTTTTCTTAAACGGTTATCTGAAAACTTTTTCAATGGGTTTGGCAATGCTGTCAAAAGGCATTTCCTGTGGATTTATTTTGGAATTGCCACGCAGCTTATTGGCGCCTTTGGCAACAATTTTATCGCCTTTCTGCAAGCCGGAAGCTACTACGTAAAGGTTTTTAACCTCTGCAGTTGTTTCAATTTTGGTTGAAGTTGCCATGCCATCTTCGGCTACTTTATATACATAAATACTGCCTTGTTGCTCGTAGGTGGCTTCCTGCGGAACGACCAAAGCATCCGTATATACTTTCGGTACCTGGATTTTTCCGCTGTTGCCGTTCGTCAAAATGCGCGAGGGATTGTCGAAAACAGCCCGAAAGGATACCGAGCCAGTGTTGGCATTTACCTGTGAATTGATGGTTTCAATAGTGCCCTCTTCTTCGTAAAGGCTTCCGTTGGCGAGCACCAATCTTACTTTTGGCAGTTTTTTTATTTTTTCCTCAATGGTTTTTCCTTCCGCGTTCTGAATAAAATCCAAATACTCTTTTTCGTTCATCGAGAAATACGCATACACTTTGCTAATGTCTGAAACAGAGGTCATCGGAACTTGCGATGATGGACTCACCAATGCACCTTTCCGAAGATTTATGGAACCCACATACCCGTCCACCGGGCTTTTAATGTTTCCGTAGTCTATATTGGCAGCAATACTGTTATAGGAACTTTTGGCCTGTTGCAGTTTTGCCTTTGCGGTTTCCAATTGTACGTTGCTGATAATGTTTTTTTCAACCAACGGTTTAAGTTTATCAACCTCAACTTGTGCAGCATTTACATTGGCCCTTGCGGCGGCGGCATCTTGACTTAGGGTTTGTGTTTCCAAACGGAAAAGCGTTTGGCCCTTCTTTACCTTTTGGCCTTCATCCACCAAAACATCGGTTATATACCCCGAAATTTTTGCATTTACCTGACTGTTCACAATCCCTTCAATACTTGCAGGATAAGTGGTATATGCGGTGACCGTTTTGGTGGGAACGGAAACCACAGGAAGTGTGGGCGTCTGCGGGCCGGACATAGCGGCCTGTGGGTTTTTGTTATCGCCACAACTGCTGAAAACCAACAAGGAGCCCCCTACAAAAAGTGATGCTATTTTGAGTCTATTTTTCATATATGATTGATTAGTGATTTTTATTTTTCTGACTTAATTTTTCTTTTAGATTTTGAAGGGAGTTGATGTTACAATTCAAAAATGCCAGATAGTCTGCGTGGAAGTCCAAATCAAATCTTTCTTCGGAATTATCCGGCAAGGCCTCGTTAATGCTTTTTTTATAATCCATAACCTCCAAATGGAGCTCGCGTTCAACCTGCCAATTTTTCAACATATCGTTCATGGATTTGATCATCGCGTCCGGGATCAGTGTAAAATATTTTTTCCGGTCGCCGGGCTTGGTTTGGTAGGTAATTCTATTGGCTGCCTGCAAAACCGAAAGGTGGGTAAAGATGGTACTCTTGCTGGCGCAAAGTTTCTCCACCAAAGTTTCAAAGGTGGTTCCTTTGTGGCCCGATAAAATAAGGGTTGCTAAAATGCGCGCTGCCAAAGGCGCCATTTGTTCGCGATGCTCTATATGGCAGCCCAATTTTTCGATTAACTTATTTCTTTTTTCCAAAACTTTAAATTTTGAGAGTGCAAATCTACGTTTAGTTCGGTTTAATCCGAACCAATCATATTATAAAATAATGTTAAAAATTTATAACCCTGCTACAGGCCGAATTTTAAAGTGAATTTTTCTATGAAGAGGAATGATCAAAATGGCCATTTTCCCTTTTAAAATTCAGGAAAAATAAAAGCACTTTAAACGAAATCGTGAGCGAGATGGGCTACATTCGCTGCAAAGTTTTTAAAAAACAAATCATGAACAAACTTTACACTTTTCTAATTCTATTGCTCACCGCTGCTTCGGGTAATGCCCAATCGGGAATTTGGACCTTTCCTTTGGCAACAACGGTTTCGCCACCACTCAGGTTTCCCCAACCTATAATTTTGCCACGGCTATCGTAGTTCAGCCCGATGGTAAAATAATCGTTGTGGGAGATTCCGGCGATCCAGCAACCTATAGAGCCACGGTTTTGCGCCTCAATACCGATGGCAGTTTAGACACCGCTTTTGTAACCAACGGAAATGTTATTATTGACATTCCATCCGCAAAATCATTCGGAATGGACGTAGCCGGGCAACTCCTTTTCTGCCGGAGCCGATGATTCCGAATTCGTAATAGCAAGATATACCAACGAAACCTTGGGTGTCGCGGACCATCAAAATGAAACATTCCGAGTGTATCCAAACCCGGCGACAAACCAAATTACGATTGATTTGGGAAGCAATGCCAACTCCAAAGTTGCAATTTACAATGTACTGGGCCAACAATTCTACGCTTCGGAAATTGAAAAGGCCGCACAGATAGATGTTTCCGCTTTTCAAACCGGAACGTATGTAACCAAGATTTCTTCCGAAAACGGTTCGCAGGTATTGCGTTTCGTTAAACAATAATTTTAAAAAAGGACATAAGAGGTAGTATCAAAAATAGGTTCGCTCGTAAACAAATCCATTTAGTCCTACGTCTTATGTCCTTTTGTCCTAAGTATTTTTTACTGAAGTGTTTTAATTTCAATTTTCTCTTTCAGCTCATTTCCTTCGCTGTCCACGGCAGTCAGCAAATAGGTTCCCGGTTTGGGTGAAACCGCCAGCTCGTGAAAGGTTTCAGTCTTACCGATATATTTTGAATCCAAATACCAAAAAACCGTGGTTTCCGGCGCACGGTGCGCAAGCTTAAAAATTACCTCGTTCACATTTTCATCAAAATTCTTCGGAAGCAAAACCGCCTCGTTTTTTTTCGGATAAATAAACGCCATCAACCGTTCGCCTTCCTGCAAACAATCGGGCGCGAAGGGCGGCAGGATTTTATATTCCGGGTGAAGTTGGGCGTAATAATATTCCATCACCGGCGGCAGCACAAACCAGTTTTTCTGTATCATTTCCGAAAGTGGATAACACGAAGAATTCACCCGAAATTTTTTGGATGAATTAAGAAAAACAGTTTGATGATACGGGCAAGCTTCCGTGCGCACCCCGTTTTTTGGAATCCATTCCATTTTCGCTTCCTCGCAAAAAAGTCCGGCGAGATGGCCACTTTTTGTACAGATTTCTACCTCAACCAATTCATCATAGGGAATATCAAACCATCCCGATTGCGGCAACACATTTAAAACATCAAACAGAACGGGCGCTGCCGCTTGAATCCCGGTCAATCCCGGACGACCTTCGCCGTCGGCATTTCCCACCCAAACGCCGATTGCGTATTTCGGCGTAACGCCCACTGCCCACGCGTCCTTAAACCCGTAACTCGTTCCGGTTTTCCACGCCAGTGGTTGGCTGCTTGTGAAAAATTCCCAGTTTTCCTCGCCACTTGGGCGGTTCACTTTTTGCATCGCTTCAAAGGTTTCGTAAATTGCGCCAGCATTCCAAACGGAGGGTTTTTGTTGAATTTCCCCGAAGGATACTTCTTCGTAATCTTTCACATAAACAGGTTCCACAAACTCATTTTTTCGGTATTCGCTGGAAGAACTGTTGAAAAAATTTAGGGTGGAGGCCATTCCCGCATAGGCTTTCGTAATATCCCACAGACTGCTTTCCGCGCCGCCCAAAATCAGGGAAAGTCCGTAGTAATCGGCAGGTTTGTCAATTTGTTTTTGATCTGTTTTTTTCAAAATATTATAAAACCGTTGCAGGCCAAAATCCTCCAACATCCGCACCGCCGGGATATTCAGTGACCGCGAAAGTGCCACACTTGCGGGAACTGCTCCGTTGAAATTTTTGTCGAAATTTTCGGGAACATAACCATTCACCGAAGTTGGAATATCTGCCACCAACGTATTCGGAAGAATTTCCCCTGCATCGAGCATCGAAGTAAAAAGAAACGGTTTCAAAATACTGCCCGTACTGCGTGGCCGTTCAATTACGTCCACAAAATTATTGTGTTCACGGGTGGTGGGCGAATTGCCAACGTAGGCCAAAACTTCGCGCGTATTCACCTCCAAAACTAACACCGCGAGATTGTGGATTTGGTTTTGCGAAAGTTTGAAATGTTGCTCCTTTACAATGTTGTTCACCTTTTGTTGAAGTGAAAAATCAATGGTGGTTTCCACACGTTTTCCGAGATGTTCGCGGCGAATCTTTTCGGTTAAATGCGGTGCAATCTCGGGCAACGGCAACGGTTTTCCGGGCAGGTTTTCATCCAATGCCAATTGATAAGTGATTTCGTCGATCACTTCATTTTCATAAAGTTTCAGCAACAGCGCATCCCTTTTTTGCTTCAAAATCGCTTCATTTTTTCCTGGGAAAATAAGTGCTGGCGCATTTGGAAGCACTGCCAAAGCCGCGGATTGCCCCCAACTCAGTTCGCTGGCCGGAATTCCAAAGTATCGCCAAGATGCCGTTTCAAGCCCAACCACATTTCCGCCGAAAGGCGCATATGAAGCGTATAAATTCAAAATTGATTTCTTTTTATAGCCCGCTTCCAAACGCGTGGCCTGAAAAATTTCAATGAGTTTTTCAAAATAGGTTCGTTTTTTATTTTCTCGGGAAAGACGGATTACTTGCTGCGTAATGGTGCTTCCGCCACGGCGGGACTCGCTGGTGAGATTGTTCCAAAGTGCTTTTGAAATGGAAACCGGATTGAAGCCTGGATGCCAATAAAAATGCTCATCTTCAAAATAAAGAATACATTTTTCAAACCGCTCCGGCACTGAATCCATTTGTGGGAACCGCCATTGGCCATCATCGGCAATGCGTGCGCCAAGCATTTGTCCGCCGCTACTTTCGGCGACCGTTGCGGTTGGAACATTGAATAATGGCGAGGGGAGGCAGAAGAGCCATACTATAAATAAAAGGCCCATCCCAATCCTCCCGAAGAGAAGGATTTTTTTTCTATATTTTTTAAGGAATACACCTATTTTGTTCATAATTCGGTTTCACAACCCACAGCATTTGGGGCAGGATGCTACTTTTTCTGAATAAACTCTAAATAATTGGTTCGGTTTACCGTCATTGTTTCGTGTTCGGGATAGGCGTCGCGGAAGGTTTTGCTGAATTTTCCCTTCTTCTTTTCGTTCCATTTGAATTCGTAGGCGTGCAGAACTCCGTTGTAATCCTCCACAAAATCAATTTCCTGTTGGGCGTGGTTCCGCCAGAAATAATCGTTGGAATAAAGCGAGGAATAGGATTTATGCTTCAACCTTTCCACGATCAAAAAATTTTCCCATAGTGCGCCCACGTCCGGCCGCAATTTCACGGAATTCCAGTTTTTAATAACTGCGTTGCGGATGCCGACATCATAGAAATAGATTTTTTGGCTTTTTTTTAGCTCATTCCTTACATTTCTGCTGAAGGACGGCAGACGGAACACGATGAATGCTTTTTCCAATAAATCCACATAGCGCGTTACGGTTTCATTGTTAAGGCCTACGGTCTGCCCAAGTTCGTTGTACGAAACCTGGTTGCCCACCTGAAACGCCAAAGCTTGCACCAATGACTCCAGTTTTTGGGGCTTTTTGATGTCTTCCCACGTTAAAATATCCTTGTACAGATAACTGTCCGCCAGCTGTTTCAGGATTTCGGTTTCCTTTCCGGGGTTGTTGATTACATCAGGGTACCAGCCATAAACCAATCGGTGTTCCAACAACCGGGTTTCGGTGAGGTATGAATGGTGCGCAATCATTTCCTCCATACTGATGGGCCATAATTGGAATTCCCACTTACGGCCGGTCAATGGCTCGTTTATACTATTTGCGAGTTCAAAAGAAGAGGAGCCGGTGGCAATGACCTTCACCTCGGGCCAAGTGTCGTGGAGCAATTTTAGGGTGAGGCCAATATTCTCGATTCGTTGCGCCTCATCAATTATGATCCGCTTGTGCCCACCCAAAAACTGCTTTAAAAATGATGCGGTGGGGTTTGCGAGATTTGCCCGGATATCGGCATCATCGCCGTTAAGAAATAAGGTTTCGGGCGTAAGAAATTCTTTTTTTAGAATGGTGGTTTTTCCGATCTGCCGTGGCCCCAGAAGAATGATGACTTTTTGGTCATCCATTTTCTTTTTCAAGAGGGAAGTAATTTCTCGTAAAATCATAATATTGCCGATTGAATAGCAAATTTAATATAAATTTTGCGGTTTGACCGCAAATATTTACAATCACCTCCTTAGTCTAACTACTCTCCTTTGGAGGGACGGGAGGGAGGCCGTTTACTGTTCAACCGTCACCCACATCCCCCTATTCCGCGCATAATACGAATTGTCATACATCGCTTCAACCTGCGTTCCCGGCAAATAATACGTTCCCAAATAGGAAGCATTTAATTTTACAGAAAATGTTCTGGTTTCTCCTGCTTTTAAATCGAAGAAGAAATTCACCCTATCATCGCGAATATCGGTGTAACGTGCATTTCCGCTTGCACCACCGCCCAGTTCGGTAAAACTTGTGTTTACAATTTCCCAACCGCTGGGGAAGATTTTTGCCAGCGCCACATTGTTTATGGAATTGTTTGAAGTGTTCGTAACACCCACTTTCGCAAGGATTTCCGTGCCCTGTCGCAATTTTGTAACGTCTATCGGTTTTCCATCGCCTCCCAAATATTCCGATTTTATGGATAGATTTTGCTTTTCGGCAAGCTCATTCCCCAGCGGAAGTTTCCCGCGTTGCGAAAGTGTTACGTACACAACATTCCCTTTTTTATTGGTTACCGAAATGGAATTTTTACCCATCACAAAAGAAAGATCGCGTTGCGCAATGGCCCGGTCGGTTTTCACTTCAATAGTTTTTCCTCCATTCGTAAAGGTAAGTTCCATCGCCTTTCCGCCGTTTTTGGCAACCATTTTCGCCATCGCCATCAAGGCATACGAAGTTTCCTGCGTGCTGTACCAATTTCCGGAAGACAAATCTTTTGCTACAGAAATAGCCAAATCGCGTTGTTTCGAATCTCCCAAAAGCACCAAGGTTTCCAAAGCCATCGCCCTATTTCTGAAAGGCGAACCGTAAGTGTAATAATCGTATTTCTGCGGAACGAAATTGATATTGGCCGTTTGTGCAATTTGTTGTGCGACTTCCTTTTTCCCGGCCAAAGCATACGCTGCCGCCAGTCGCCATTTGGCATCGTTGCTTAATTCCTTGCTTTCACGAAGACGGTTCATTGCTGCAAGCTCGGGTTTTCCGGCCAATGCCAAGGTATAAAGCCTGTAAGCCTGCGTCAAACTTGAATTATAAACTTTATAACTGTTTCGCCATTGGCGCGCCGTGTTTTGTTGGTACAGCAACCAATTGCTCATAAAACTAATTGGTAATGCGTATCCTTTTTGCTTCGCTTCAAGCATAAAATGTCCCGCGTAAGTTGTGCTCCACTCATCTGCTTCGCGCTCACCCGGCCAATAGGAAAGTCCACCATTGGCGAGCTGGAATCTGCCCAAACGTTCAATTGCTGCTTTTACATTTTTTTCAATTTCTTTCTTTTTATCAAAAGTTATGTCGAAAACATCCGCCAAATAAAGTTGCGGAAATGCCGAAGAAGTAGTCTGTTCCAAACATCCGTAGGGATAGTGGATTAAAAATTCCATCCGTTTTCCGAAATCCATCGGCGGCAAAGTTGAAAATTCCAGCATTGCGGCATTGCTTCCCGGAACGCCAAAAGTTTCGAAATTTATGGTTTGCGAAGCGTTTCCGTCCAAGGTATAATTGGTGGATTTTTGCGAAATGGGGTTCGGGTTTTCCACGTCAATTTCCACTTTGTAGCTCGCTTTTTCGCCATTGCCGGAAGCGGTTACTTCAATGGTTTGAAATTCCTTCGTCGGTAAAACTTCAAAATCGAAATTCACAATCTGTTCGCCCGGTCCGCTAAAAGTAACCGTTTTGGAAGCACCGTTTTTTGGTTTCAAAGCATCACCTGTTTTTACGGTAATCGTAGCGGTTTTCACTTTATTCTCCATCGCAAAAACGGTTACTGGAAGTGTAACGGTTTCGCCCGGCGATAATTTCCGCGGAAGCGAGGCCAGCACCATCAGCGGAGTACGGACGGGCGTAGTTTTTTCGACACTGCCGTATGCACTTTTGGTTTTATCGCCCGCAATCACCATCGTCCGCACCGAACCCACATAATTCGGCATCAAAATAGTGTGCGAAGCGGTTTTTCCGGCTGCGAGTTCAAACGGACCTAAATATTTCACAACGGGTTTAAATCTATCGGCTTTTCGGTTTTTTGCGCCCAAAGCCGCATCGCCACCACCGATGGCGTAAATATTATCCACACTGCCGGAATACGCACCAATTACATAGTCAAACATATCAAAAGTCTTTACGCCCAAAGCTTCACGACTATAAAACGCTTCGTGGATATCGGGCGTTGCAAAGCGGGTTAAATCCAGCAACCCTTCGTCCACCACCGCAATTGTGTAGGTCATTGGTTTGTTATTTTCTTCGGAAACTTTTATGGTGAAATTCTTCTCCGGTTTTAAAACTTCCGGCATTGTGATTTTTGGATGAAGCACCGTTGATGGGTCTTCCACCAACAGCGGCACCACGCCGAAAAGTCGTATCGGCAAATCGTTTTTTGTTTGGCTGTGGGGTTGCAGCAGTGAAATATTCACATAAATATTCGGCGCCATTTCCTTCGTTATTTTTATTGCCGCCTTTGTTTCGCCTTTTTTGGTTTCAATCCAATGCGTGGCCAAAACCTCGGTGCCGTTTTCAACGCTGATCAATGCGTGGCCATCACTTCCTGATGGAAAACTGATAAACGCCTCCTCGCCCACATTGTATTTTTCTTTGTCCGCTGAAAAAAGCAACATCCGCGCGCTTTCGGCATCGCCGTCGTGAGGGCGTTGCCACCAATTTCTGTAGAAATACGTGATTCGTCCCGTGGCGTGGCCGGATTGTTTGTCTATTACCCGAATTAAATAGCGGCCGCCCTGTTCCTCGGGAATGTTTACGGTGAATTTTCCCTTTCCGCTGCCATCGGTTTTAACGGTGAATTCCTTTACGGGGCGGTGTACGGTAGAATTTTCATAGGTTGAAAGGTTGTCCTCACCACGGTTCCACCACCAACGCCATTCAATTTGAAATACTTTTACTTCCAGTTCCCGATTGGCGGCAGCTTTGCCTTGGGCATCCACCGAAACCACATCAAAAACGGTGTTTTCATTGGTGTAATAACTGCCATATTCGCGGGCCTTCGGTGATTTTAGACCCACAAAATGGGAGAAGGGCGCCAATTCCTTTGAAAAAATATCCATCGAAAAATCGCCGCCGCCTTCGTACACTTTCGTCAAAAAAGTAGCTTTCAACATTCCGGGCGCGTTCTTTCCCACTTCCAGGTTTTGGCTGAAAGCAATGCCGCCTTCCGAAGAAAGCTGGGCGTCCAAAACGGGAATTTCAACCTCCTCAAATTCTCGGATGGGGTCAATAAAATTATATTGCGGAAATTTCGGAAAGGCGGAATTGCTCGCGCGAAGGGTGGCAGTCATATCAATCTTTAAATTTCGTGCAGGCGAGCCGTGGAGCCACATAGCGCTTGCCGTTCCTTTTACGGGTTTTGTGGCATCGAGGATTTCATCGTCAAAATCTAGCTTAATTTTTAACCGGTTGGGTTTAATTGTCGCCACTTTCAACGTTTGTGAAAATTGTGCCCCGCCCACGGTTATCGTGGCGTTCCAATTTCCTGTTGGGGCGGATGGGTCGGTGGCTATTGGGAAATAGTAAAAACTCTCCAGCCCCCTAGCCCCCGAAGGGGGAACTCCTGATGCGGAATTACTTGTGTTCAAAACACTTCTTTGAACCAATTTTCCGCGGGCATCGGTCACTGAAAGGGTTACGGGGTGGTTTTTGGGCAAGGGATTTGCGTTGTCGTTGAGCACGAAAGTCAAGTGAATGCTGTCGCCGGGGCGGTACACGCCGCGTTCGGTGTAGCTAAAACCTTTCAGTCCCTTTTGCAGTTCCTTCCCTGAAATGTCGAAATTGCTCATGGAAAGGGCATTTCCGTCTTCCAGTTTTACATAGGAAAAATTGTTTCCCTTTTGTGCTACGGCGAAGGCTGCATTTTTATCGCTATCATATAAAGTAGTACCGTCGCCATCGGTGGTTACGGTTTCAATCAACTGTTGCTGATAGTTGAAAAGTTTGATTTTTACCCCACTTTCCGGTTTGGCGGAAATAAGATTGGTGGCAAAAAAATGGTAGCTTTTGTTGGTGCCTATTTTTACGATCAAGCCCAAATCGGACCCCAAAATATTGGCCGTAACTATGCGATCCTCATTGTAATACGCCGGATGGCAGGGGTTGTCGCGCTGTTCCCAATTGTAATTGTAGTTGCGCCAACTGTAAATTTCATTATCCCAATAACGCTGCTCGCGAATTTCCTCATCTTCGGAGGAATCAGTGGCATAATAGGGGTCTTCTTCGTAATAATCATCGTAGTATTCATCTTCGCTTTCCTCCGTATTTTCTTCTTCGGAATTAGATTCGGCACAATCATAAATTATATAATCCTTTTTAAAACTGAATTCTAATTGATAGATAGCGCCCGGTTCGGCCTTGAAATATTCCGAAAGGTTGATGCCGTAAGCCTTCCAACTGCCGTTATTTCCCAGACCGTCGTTTTTTAGCTCGATGGTTTTTTTAGCGATTCTTCGGCCAACGCGCTTGATGTCGTAGGTGTTCGGATCGTTCAGATTATAACTTTGGAGAAATTGCAGCACATTGCTCTCATAAATTTTGATGACACGCACATCCACTTTTGAAAGATTTACCGCTTCAAAATAAACCGGCGTTGCAGCGGAATTTGGAAGAATTACGCCTTTTGAAACCATTCGCACCGCGGGTTTCAATTGTTCAAAGGAAACGAGTTCCGAAAATTCCTTTTTCAGGCCGAAACCTTCGGTGTTTTTGATTCCCGTGAAGACGGTGACCTTTACATCACCCACTACACGGTTTGGCGGATACACATTCAAAACGTTTCCGTTTTCCTCATAGCGAAGATCCGTAGTGTTTTCAATGGCCACCAGGCCCGCAAAATCCTGGTTTTCCTGCAACGGGTCCGAAAAATTGATGCTCAAAAGGGCATTGGGCGAGGCGGTGCTGCGGATATCCACAATGGTAAAATTGTTTTGCCCCGGGATTTCAAATGTGTTTTCGCCCTTGTTTTCGGCACCGATCGGTTTGCCGTCCCATTGAATAAGAATTTCAGAATCGGTGGTTTTTCGGGCAATGCTGTCTATGGTAAAATTGAAATAATTTGCATCGGCAGCTTCGGTGGGCCATTTTAACTTTAGTTTTTTTTCCCCTTGGGAAGCGGAAACCAAGTGTTTGGCCTTTTCCAACGAAATAACATCGGATGTTTGAATGGAGGCTTCCAGATACTGCCATTGCTTGCTGTAGCTCTGCAAATTCCCGAGATCCACTTTAAAATTGGGCGTAATGGTGCGGAAGCTGAAGGTGTAGGTTTTGAATTCCTTTGCAATGTCCTCGTACAATTTGGCCAGTTTCACCGAAACTACGTATTCTGTTGCGGGTTTTAAATAATTTGAAGGCTGAAAAATTAGGGTTTTGCCATTTTCGACGATCAATTTTCCCTCAGTTTTTGGTGAAATATTTAAATATTCCGAAGCGTCCAATTCCTGCGTCAACTCGAATTGTTCCAGGGGTTTTGCCAATTCCACGCGGATATCCGTGGTGACGGATTGGTTGCCGTAGGTATGGTTTGAAACGTATTCCTTGAATTTGAAAAGGTTGTCGGTTTCGGAATGTTTGATTTTGTCCTTGCAGGAAGAAAATGCAACGAGAAAAATGAAAAAAAGAATGCGGTGGAAGGGCTTCATAAGAATGTCTTTGAAAAATTAAATGTATGGGAAAAAGGGCGATTCTGCAAGAAGGATTACATAGCAAACAAGAAGGGCCTTAACCCATTCCCCAAATCACTCATCTTCTTTATATATCCCAATTGTTAATTCGCCTTTGGAATTCATCGTGGCGCGATACATGCCGGCAGTATTGAATTCCATGGCTACATTTCCATCCTTATCAATTGCAACAACGCCGCCATCGCCACCCAGGGCAGGTACTTTTTTCTGGATAACTTCGGAAGCAGCTTCCTGCAAAGTCATTCCTTTATATTCCATCAAGGCAGAAATATCGTATGCTACCACGGACCGTATAAAATATTCTCCCCAACCCGTCGCTGAAACGGCGCAAGTTGCATTGTTGGCATAGGTTCCGGCGCCAATTATTGGGGCATCGCCAATGCGGTTCCAGCGTTTGTTGGTCATTCCGCCCGTTGAGGTTCCCGCCGCGAGATTGCCATCTTTATCTAAAGCCGCACAGCCCACGGTCCCAAATTTTGAATTTTTCGTATAGGGATCTTCATAGGAAATCTTCTTTTCATTCTTGGCTTTTTCCCTTTCCAAAACCCGTTGTAAAGACTCGTATCTGTTTTGGGTGTAGAAATAAGAAGTATCCATCATTTTATAGCCCAAACCTTTTGCAAATTCCTCCGCGCCGGCGCCATACAGCATTACGTGTTCGCTTTTTTGCATTACATCCCGCGCTAAATCGATTGGATTTTTAATGTGTTTCACGCCCGCCACGGCTCCGGCATTCAGCGTTGCGCCCTCCATGATTGAAGCGTCAAGCTCGTTGGAACCTTCGTGCGTAAAAACCGCTCCTTTTCCTGCATTGAAAAGCGGTGAATCTTCCATTACATTAATAGTATGCGTAACGGCATCCAAAGAGTTGCCCCCATTTTTCAAAATTTCATACCCTACGGAAATTGCTTCTTTCAGCTTAGCTTTATAGGCCGCTTCCAAGGAATCGCTCATATTTTCCTTCAAAATAGTACCGGCCCCACCATGGATAACAATTCCGAAATTTGAAGGAGCGTTACTATCTAAACTTTTTGGCATGGATGGAGTTGTATCATTTTCAGTGTTATTACAACCTAAAAACACGATTACCAAAGCAAAAAATGTTAAAATTTTAAC
Organism: Aequorivita sp.; assembly: GCA_048265145.1. Taxonomy (GTDB): domain Bacteria; phylum Bacteroidota; class Bacteroidia; order Flavobacteriales; family Flavobacteriaceae; genus Aequorivita. Next base: position 145,616 of record JBLXCF010000002.1, on the reverse strand, counting down.
CATAAGAAGCGATTTAAATTAACAACCAAAATCTCTGAAATATACGATGTTTACAAGGACTATACAATCTTTTTTAAGTTTTTAAATATTCTGTTTCCTCAAAATTATCCGATTAAGTGCATATTTTTTTCGATTAAAAGCATTTTGGAATACTTTTTTTTATATATTTGAATTGACATCAAGCCCCAAATCTGGTGTCCCCCCAAATTATGCACCTACTAAAAAGCAACCTACTTGCAATGGCATTGCTATGCCTAGTGATTACCTCGTGTTCAAAAGAGGATTCCGTTGAAGTTGAAGCCGCTAAATATGATATCGATCTCACGTTAGCCCAACGCAATGACAGCCAAATTTCATCAGAAATATTAAGTCTGATCAACGACCACCGCGCGACCTTAGGCCTTTCTTCCCTAAAGATGGATACCCAATATGCTTCTGCCTTCGCCGTGGACCACACTCAATATATGATTGATAAAGAGCAAATTAATCACGACAATTTCGGCTATCGTTCCGAAGGGATCAAATATCACGACAATGCCGAGGTGGTTGGCGAAAACGTGGCCTATGGCTATGAAACCGCGGAGGCCGTGGTAAATGCTTGGCTGAAAAGTCCCGGCCACAAAGCCATTATTGAAGGAAACTACACTCATACCGGATTTGGTGTAATGAAATGTGCCAAAGGCCGAAGCTATTTCACACAACTCTTTTATAGAAAGTAAACCTCACTTCCTCTTTTCTATTAGTCCAAATTGCCGTATTTTTACGTGGTAACATCGTAAAAATGCGGCAATGGCTATTAAAAAACCTTTCAATTTAAATAAGTGGGTTGAGGAAAATCGAGATCTTCTCAAACCCCCGGTGGGCAATAAAAATTTATATATTGAATCTGACGATTATATCGTAATGATCGTCGCCGGTCCCAATGCCCGAAAGGATTATCACTACAACGAAACCGAAGAGCTGTTCTATCAATTGGAAGGAAACATTCAAGTGGCCATACAGGAAAACGGCGAAAAAAAGATTATGGAATTGGGTCCCGGCGATATGTACCTGCATCCCGCAAAAGTGCCCCATTCGCCCGGCAGAAGCGCCGGCTCCATTGGGTTGGTAATTGAAAGAAAACGCGTTGATCTTGAGGGAAAAGACGGCCTGCTTTGGTTTTGCGACAATTGCAACAACAAATTATATGAAGTTTACTTCCCGTTAAGCGATATTGAAACCGATTTTTTAAAATACTTCAAACATTTCTATGGAAGCGAAGAACTCCGAACTTGTAATAAATGCGGAACGGTAATGGAAGCCGATCCGCGGTTTACGGCCCCCTAACCCCAAAATGGGGAACCATCCTTGCATTGCTTTAAAAGGTAGTCTTATTAATAAGGGCATTCATTTTCTCTTCTTCAGCGCATTGTTTACCTTTGCGCTTCATAAATTTTCTGAATAAAAATCATATATATATGCAAGCAACAACCACTGGCTTCGGTATCGAGGAAGCATTGGAACAATTAGGAATTAAGGACGTAAACAAAGGAACTTCCACCGGAAACGAATGGTTTTCAAATGGCGAGGAAATTTCATCTTTTTCACCCGTTGACGGCCAACTCATCGCAAAAGTGAGCACCACTTCCAAAGACGATTACGAAAAAGTAATGCAAAGCGCCACTTCAGCTTTTAAAGACTGGCGATTGAAACCCGCTCCACAACGTGGGGAAATCGTGCGCCAATTTGGGGAAGAGTTGCGAAGATTGAAAGAGCCGCTCGGAAAATTGGTTTCCTATGAAATGGGAAAAAGCTACCAAGAAGGTCTTGGGGAAGTACAGGAAATGATAGACATCTGCGATTTTGCGGTGGGTCTTTCCCGCCAACTTCACGGCTTGACGATGCACAGCGAACGCCCCGGCCACAGGATGTATGAGCAATATCATCCGCTGGGCGTTGTCGGGATTATTTCAGCATTTAACTTTCCCGTAGCCGTTTGGTCTTGGAACACGGCATTGGCGTGGATTTGCGGCGATGTTTGCGTTTGGAAGCCTTCGGAAAAAACACCGCTTTGTGGAATAGCTTGCCAAAAAATAGCTGCAAAAGTTTTTGCGGACAACAATTTGCCGGAAGGCATCTCTTGCCTAATCAACGGCGATTATAAAGTTGGTGAAATGATGACCAACGATAAGCGCATACCTTTGGTGTCGGCTACCGGTTCCATTAGAATGGGGAAAATTGTTGCACAGGCTGTTGCTGCCCGTCTCGGAAAATCATTGCTGGAACTTGGCGGAAACAACGCAATTATTGTAACTCCGGATGCAGATATAAAAATGACCGTTATCGGTGCTGTTTTTGGCGCTGTGGGAACTGCGGGACAACGTTGCACCTCCACCCGAAGATTGATTATTCACGAAAGCATTTATGACAAAGTGAAGGATGCGGTAGTTGCTGCATACAAACAACTTCGCATTGGGAATCCTTTGGATGAAAAAAATCATGTTGGGCCTCTTATCGACAAGGATGCCGTAAAAATGTACAACCAAGCCCTTGAAAAAGTGGTTGCGGAAGGCGGAAACATTATTGTTGAAGGCGGCGTTTTGGAAGGTGAAGGCTATGAAAGCGGATGCTACGTAAAACCAGCAATCGCCGAAGCTAAAAATAGCTTTGAAATCGTGCAGCACGAAACCTTTGCTCCTGTATTGTATTTAATGAAATATAGCGGCGATGTTGAAAACGCCATCGAACTTCAAAATGGCGTGGTGCAGGGACTTTCCTCAGCAATTATGACGAACAATCTGCGGGAGGCCGAACGTTTTCTTTCGCACGCGGGCAGCGACTGCGGCATAGCTAACGTGAACATCGGAACCAGCGGGGCCGAGATTGGCGGTGCTTTTGGAGGTGAAAAAGAAACCGGCGGCGGCCGCGAAAGCGGAAGCGATGCCTGGAAAATCTATATGCGCAGGCAGACCAATACCATCAACTATACTACTGAATTGCCGCTTGCGCAAGGGATAAAATTTGATTTGTAAGAACCTTAATCGAAGGGGGAATCTCTACTATTATGAATAAAAATAATTAACCTCACTGGTCTTTGAGACCTGTGAGGTTTTTTCTTGAGTTACAATCTCCTCTCCATTGGGGAAGGTCGGGAGGGGCTTACACAATCCCATTCGCCTCAATCCAACTAAAGCGGTTAGTGTCCTGCGGCAGCTTGATACGTTCTGCGATGCGCGTCATTCGTGAAGGCAATTTCAATAGATAATCGCGCGCCTTTTCAGCTTCATCGGTCAAGCCGCTGATTTTTGAAATTTCCCAATGGGCATTGAGTTTTTCAAGAATATCAATATAATCAAATGTGGTATAAACGCCCAAACGCTGTGCCGCGTTGCTGAAATCATCAAATGCCGAAGCCATTTTCCCACCAATATGGCGAAGGTTTTGGGCCGGCATGATTATTTTTTTCTGCATCATATCCTGAAAGGCGATCATCATTTCGCTGGCGTCGTATTCAAAAATAGTCTTTACAAATTCGCGATATGCTAAGTGGTGGCGCATTTCATCGCCTGCAATAATATTACACATTTTGGCGAGCATTTTATTGCCCTTTTTCTTTGCAATCTTTCCAACGCGGTTGTGGGAAACATTCGTTGCCAATTCCTGAAAACTGGTATAGATAAAATTTCTGTAGGGATCGCGGCCGGTTCCTACTTCAAAACCATCGTTAATCAGATGCTGGGTGCTGCGTTCTACTTCCTTCATATTTACCCTTCCGGATAAATAAAGATATTTGTTCAAGGTATCGCCGTGGCGGTTTTCCTCTCCCGTCCAATGGCGGATCCATTTGCTCCAGCCGTTTCGGCCGTGCTGATCCACGCCTTCCATATCCATCAACCAACTTTCGTAGGTTGGCAGGGCTTCCTCAGTAATCATATCACCAACCAAAACAACCCAAAAATCATAGCCGAGTTCCTTTGCCTCTTCGCGCAATTGGGCTACTTCCTCCATATAATTTTCACTTTGGAAATTGGGCAAAAGATCCGTAGGTTGCCAAATGTCCTCAACCGGAATAAGGTATTGTTCCACATATCTGTCGATTTCCTTTTCCACGGTTTGCATGACTTCCAGCCGAACGTTTTTTAGTACCATTTTTGTTTATTAGGGAAAGTACAAATATAGCAAGAGGAGCGGCTTTTTTGTAATAAAGAAATATTAATTCCTCCCATTTTCCCTCGGATAAAGGCTATACACAGTGTCACTTTGCCAAATTTCCTTAGAAGCTACATCAAGCATCGAAATTTTTCCTTTGAAAGCGGCACCCGTATCCACATTCCAAACATTGGCGAAATTCGCGGGTTTGTCAAACCCAACGCGGGTTACAGGTGTGTGACCGATATAAATTTCCTTGAAAAGTTTCAGCCGTTTTGGGTATCTGTCGTCTTCTTCGGAAATGGAGGAATCCATCGCGCAGACCATTTCCCAAAGGGTGCGGTCCCAATAGACCACGTTTGGATAAAACTCACTTTGCGGTCCATGCTGATTGGTAAAGCCGGCGTGCACAAAGAGTCTGTTTTCGGAATCAACATGATAGTTCACCAAATTTTCAAAAAATTGAAGATGCTTTTCCTTTTCTTCTTCGGAAATTTTCGAATAGCTTTCCACACTACTCTCCCCACCCTGACTGAGCCACATTAGGTTTCTTTCCCCGAATTTCAAATACTTATAAAGCAATTCATCGTGATTTCCGCGGATGAAAATGCAATCATTTTTTTTTGAAAAATCTATCAAATACGAAACCACTTCGGCCGATTCGCTCCAGCCGTCCACGTAATCGCCCACAAAAATATATTGGGTACCTTTCGGAAGATTTACCGTTTCCAATACTTGCCTTAACGCTCTAAACCCTCCGTGAATATCGCCGATTACAACTGTTTTCATCATTTAGAAAATAAATAAATGAGTCCAATTACGCAAAGAATCGCGAGGACAAAAAAGAATATTTTCCAAAACGAATACGGTCGCTCGCCCGAAATAACACCACTTTGGCCATTTACGAAGAAATTATAGCGCTTGCCCTTAAATCTATAGGTGCTGACATAGACCGGAAGCAGGACATGCTTAAATGTTTCTTCGGAAAGCGTCATATCCGTGGATGTTACTTGTTGGGTATCGCCGCCAATATCGCGCCGAATCCAACTGTCTGCAATCTGTTCGGCGATTTTATTGCTTTCCAGATGTCCTTCCAAAAGCGGGATGGTGTATTTTTCGGTAACGAAACCCGCGAGATAGGAACTGTCAAAAGGTTTCAGCATTTTTAAATTCCACCGTGCAATTTTCTGCGGAATAACCCCCGTTTTTTGATTGGAAGCTTTAACCAAAGTGTCATCCACAAATCCCGAAACGCTGCCCGAAGCAGGGTACCAGCGGGTTCTGCGTTCTTGCACGGTTCTTCGGTTTTTACCGCTTCCCACCGTTTTGGTTACGTAATAATATTCGCCACGTTGGCCAGTATAATCGGCATATAACTGCGCGTCAAAAGTCCAATACGGCGCATAAAGGCCTCGCGTCTTTTCGGGATCGAGGGCGGCTTTTTTTAAATTGTTTGGTGCAAACCAAAGCCCATCCACCCATTTTTTAAAAATTTGAAACGCCTTTTTTTGATCAATTTGAAAGGGTAAAACCGCGCCCGGAAGTATCCATTCTTCTTTAAATGTATCTTCAATAATCAAGGGCGAGCCGCAATAAATGCAGGAAAGCGATTTGTAGTTTTCTTCAATGTGTTGGTTGGCGCCACAATTTTTGCAATGGAGCATCGTGATTTCCTCGCTGTGTTTTTGTGAACCCATCTTTTCGAGATAGGGTTTCAATTCCAATTCCTCAAAACCATTTTCGGAAGGGGCAATCGTTTCGGTATGGCCGCAATAATCGCATTTCAGCTGGGTTGTTCCCGGCGCATAGGTAAGCTCTGCGCCACAGTTGACACAAGATTTTTTGAGTTCAGATTTTTTTGGTGAAATTTCTTCCATTAAAGTTGAAGGTAATTAGACCTGCAAGGTTTTAAAACCGTTATAGATCGGCTTCCCTCCCTTGGAGGGACGGGAGGGAGGCCTATTGCTGTGGAAGCGGTGGTGGGGTATTTCCACCCAAAAACGATTTCAATTCCTCAATCTGCTGAAGCGGTGTCCATGCTGCCAAACCGGCTTTCCAAACTAAAGTGTCTTTGTTTACCGTTCTGCTCGCAAACAAAGACTGCAGCTGCTCAAAACTCACCGGCCCGGCCTGTGTGCCATTGGCGGCGTAAAAATATTGGACTGCGGCAGGCATTGGCGGCGGCATCATTCCGCCCTGTGGCTGCTGTTGTTGCATTTGCTGTTGCCCCGTTTGTGGGTTCATCATGCCGCCCATTTGTTGCGCGAGTACGAAACCCATTCCCATTCCCATTCCGGCTCCAGCTGTTCCACCCTCATTGGCCGCGGCAGCTTCAATGGCTTTTGCGGTTTTGAATTTGGTGAGTTTATCGAGATCCAACTTGTCAATTCGGCTGTATTCGAAGATTTCCTTTTTAAGATCTTCGGGCATGGAAACGTTTTCAATAAAGAATTTTTCCAAGGAAATTCCCACACTGTTAAACTCCGGTTGCATCACCTCCTTGCAGGTTTCGGAAAGTTCCGTGGTGTTTGCCGCGTACAGTTCTATGGGAAGTTTTGCCTCGCCCACAGTATCTGTAAATCGTGTGGCGATAAGGCTTTTCAAATGTTCGTTTATCTCAAAATTGGTGAAATTATTGTCGGTTCCAACAATGTCAACAATGAATTTTCCGGCATCGTTAATCCGGTAGGCATAGGTTCCGAAGGCGCGGATTTCAACCAAACCGAAACGGTCATCGCTTAGCGTAATCGGGTTTTTGGTGCCCCATTTTTCATCGGTAAAAAGATGGGTATTCACAAAATAAACCTCGGCTTTGAAAGGGCTGTCAAAACCGTACTTCCAACCTTTCAACGTGGTTAAAATGGGCAGGTTTTGGGTGTTCAACGTATAGGTTCCGGGTTTAAAAACGTCTGCCAATTGGCCCTCGTTTATAAAAACTGCGGTCTGCCCTTCGCGCACGATGAGCTTTGCGTTGTTTTTTATTTCGTTTTGGTAGCGTTCAAAACGGTGACATATAGTGTCCGGCGTATAATCCAGCCACTCGATGATGTCAATAAATTCATTGCTTAGTTTTTCTTTTATTGTGTCGAAAATGCCCATAGTTCCAAGATTTTAAAAATTGAAGTTTAAAGATATAAAAATAGGTTTAACATTGGATTAATTATAACTCACCTTCCGCAAAATGCGCAGCGACTCCTTCAAAAGTTGATAGGCTTCGGCGTCATACTCTCTTAAAAATTCCTTGGCTTCCTGCAGTTTTTCCTTTGCATCCTCAAAATCGTTTAAATAGCAAATGAGGTAAGTTGATGGAAGGTTTCGCAAATCTTTTTCTTCGGAAGCGGTGAGCGGAATGTTCTTTTTCAGCTTTTCCAAAAGGGCATTGTTCGCATTATAAATATGAAAAAGGGTCTTTTTGTTGAACTGTGGCGGTTCAAAAATTAATTTTGAATCCATATTATAGGAGCCATTTTCTTTGAAGTGAATGGTAACTTCCTCCAGCGGATAGTATTTAAATTGCTCGTTCAGGCCCAAATGCACATATTCTACGGTTTTAAAATAGTCATCATTATACGTAATGCTAATTTCATCCAAAGCCGAATAAAATAGCCGGACCTGTTCGTTTATCAATTCAATATCGACCCGCGAATAATATAAATTTTCCTTTACCCTTTTTGGGTTTCCCGCCCAGCACACCACAAACTGTTCCTTAAAAACTTTGTAGTGGCTTTCCAAATCTTTGTGGCGATGGTTTATAAAATCCATCACGCCATCGAGGGTGTGTTCAATATTGTTTTTTGCTGCGTTTTCAATGGATTTTACGATTTCGGAATTCACATCTTTTATCTCAATATCAAAATCCTTCGGCATCGAGATGCTGCCATCGCGAAGAAAAATGGAGCCGCCCCAATATTTCCAAATGTTTCGGCGCAGAGAAGTTATTTTTCCGTTTGGGCGAATCGTAACCAAGCCCACCACCTTATCTGAGGGCAGATTGGGAAAGGCCACGTTTTCATAAATAATAAGTGGAGGATTGGAAAGGTAGGCATTCACAAGGTTTTGCAGTTTGCTATCGTCAAAAAAATCGACTCCGCGAATCTCGTTGGTCTCGTCCTCAACGCCAATCACAATAAAGGAATTATTGGCCGGATTGCTATTGCTGAGCGCGCATATGTGTTTCAAAAATTTCGCCTTTCCTTCTTTGGTGCCAAGGTCTATTTTTCGCTTTTTATCATAGAAACTGCTCTCGTCGTTATGGGCGAGCAGGTTTTTGATTAAAAGACGTTTATTGATCATGATTTATTGACAACAGTAGAAGAAGCCTGATCCAAACACATCACGGTCAAATCCGCGATATTCACGTGCGGCGGGCGGGTTATGGCAAACCAAATGATATCGGCAATGTCCTCGGGTTTTAGGGGCGTGTATCCTTGATAAACCTTCTTGGCCTTTTCAGAATCTCCTTTGAACCGCACTTCACTGAACTCCGTTTCCACCAAGCCAGGGTTTATGGCCCCCACTTTTATTCCCTTTCCGTTCAAATCCAATCGCATTCCTTGGTTTATGGCATCAACGGCGTGTTTACTGGCGCAATATACATTGCCCTTGGGATAGACTTCCTTGCCTGCGGTGCTGCCAATGTTGATGATGTGGCCACTTTTTCGAGCGATCATTTTTGGGAGAATGGCTTTGGAAACGTACAGCAAACCCTTTACGTTTATATCCAGCATAGCGTCCCAATCGTCTGGGTTTCCATCGTCAATGGCGTCAAGCCCATGGGCATTGCCCGCATTGTTTATCAAAATATCAATTTCCGAAAACTGCTTCGGAAGCGACTCTATTGCAGAAAAAACCGCCTCCTTATTGCGAACATCAAAACTTAACGTATGAACTTCAGTGAAAGTTGAAAGTTCTTTCGAAAGCTTTTTCAACCTGTCTTCCCTTCTTCCGCAGAGAATTAATTTTAATCCGTTTTTGGCGAAAAGTCTTGCCGTTGCCATTCCGATGCCAGAGGTAGCTCCGGTTATAAATGCTGTCTTGTTTTTCATATTCAATCTTTTTCTAAAAATACTATTTCTATAATTTCCGTAATGGTTAAAATTAGTTAACCCAAAAGTTAATAGTTCTTAACACTCATAAAACTATAAATCTCGGTTTATATGTTTGTAAAACTAATTCTAAAAATAAAACCATGAAATCCCTTTTAAAATTTAGCTTAATTGCTTTGCTGATTTTAGGCTTTACCGCCTGTAGTAGTGATGATGATGCCACCAATCCTGATGGAAAGGCAAAATTGTCCCTTAGATTAACTGATGCTCCAGGCGACTATGATGCCGTCTTTATCGATGTTGAAGAAGTAGTCATTAAATATAATGGCGGTCAAGAGGATGTTGTTTTAGGCATTAATGCGGGTGTTTACAACCTTTTAGAGCTAACTGCCGGAGTAAATGTATTATTGTTTAATGACGAAGTACCCGCAGGAAACATTAGTCAAATACGCCTGGTTTTGGGAGAGGACAACACTATAGTTGTTGATGGACAGGTATTGCCATTAGATACTCCCAGCGCACAACAATCTGGTTTAAAAATTCAGGTAAATGAAAATCTCCAACCTGGAATTTTATATGAATTTATGCTCGATTTTGATGTAGACAAATCCATCGTTGCACAAGGCAATGGAGGTTATAGTCTCAAGCCCGTTATTAGAGCAACAACTGTAGCGGAAAGTGGTGCAATTTCAGGAGTTATTATACCCCCAGGAATTATTACAATGATTACGGCAGATAATGGCAGCGCTCAAATTTCTACATACGCAAACCCTGCAGGCGAATTTTTAATAAGCGGTGTTCCAGATGGAACTTATACCGTAACCGTTCAGGCAGATATTGCTTTGGGCATTCCACCTATCGTAATTAATAATGTAATTGTTGTTCAAGGTGAAATTACCAATATGGGACAAATTGAATTACAGCTCTAAAAAATGATAAACAAAGATTTTAAAAAGAGGAATACTTTAAGTTTTCCTCTTTTTTAATTTAACCAATCATTAACAAGGTTTTCTACAATAAATATACAATTTGCACGGTCTTTTAAAAAGGCCATAAATGGAATCTAAAAATAGTATGGAAAATTCAGAAACTACCTTCGACATAGGGGCGCTGAACGAAAAAATTGAACGTGAAAGTGCCTTTGTTGATGTGCTTACCATGGAAATGAACAAGGTGATCGTAGGCCAAAAACATATGGTGGAACGGCTTATGATAGGGCTTTTGGGCCAAGGCCACATCCTTTTGGAAGGGGTGCCCGGACTGGCAAAAACCCTTGCAATCAACACACTTGCAAAAGCGGTGCACGGTACTTTCAGCCGCATACAGTTTACGCCAGATTTGCTTCCCGCCGATGTGGTGGGAACGCTCATTTACAATATGAAAGTGAATGACTTCAGCATTAAAAAAGGTCCCATCTTCGCCAATTTCGTACTTGCGGATGAAATTAACCGGGCTCCCGCAAAAGTGCAATCCGCGCTTTTGGAGGCGATGCAGGAAAAACAGGTGACCATTGGCGAAACCACTTTTACCCTCGACAAGCCATTTTTGGTAATGGCAACCCAAAACCCAATCGAGCAAGAAGGAACCTATCCGCTGCCCGAAGCACAGGTGGACCGTTTTATGTTGAAAACGGTAATAAAATATCCACAGATTGCCGAGGAGCAGCGCATCATTCGCCAAAACCTAAAAGGCGATTTTGAAAAAGTGAACCCCGTAGCTACATTGGAACAGATAACCCGCGCCCAGGCCGCCGTTCGCGAGGTTTATATGGACGAAAAGATAGAGAAATATATTCTTGACATCATCTTTGCAACCCGAAATCCAGAGAATTTTGGGCTCGCCGATTTAAGACCGCTTATCAATTTTGGCGCATCACCCCGGGGAAGCATCAACCTTGCCATTGCCTCAAAATGTTACGCCTTCATCCGCCGTCGCGGATACGTCGTGCCAGAAGACGTTCGAGCAGTGGTGCACGATGTGCTTCGCCACCGTATCGGAATTACGTATGAGGCCGAAGCCGAAAACATTACCTCGGAAGAAATCATCAACAAGATTGTTAATGTAATAGAGGTGCCGTAAGCCCCCTAACCCCCAAAGGGGGAACACGCAATTTTTGGAAAAATTATTTGGTGGTAAAGAAACAGAATAATGTTCACTAATATTTCAAATAAATTTTTAACCGCAAACAATTCCCCCTTCGGGGGCTAGGGGGCCCATGGACACAAAGGAACTTCTAAAAAAAGTACGGAAAATCGAGATCAAAACGCGCCGGTTGAGCGACCACGTGTTTGGTGGCGAATACCACAGTACGTTCAAGGGCCGCGGGATGATTTTTAGTGAAGTGCGCCAGTACCAGTTTGGCGACGACGTCCGGAATATTGATTGGAACGTTACGGCCCGCTACAACGAACCCTTTGTAAAAGTTTTTGAGGAAGAACGCGAACTTACCCTGATGTTGATGATAGATATCTCGGGCTCGGAATTTTTCGGGACGCAGGAACAATTCAAAAATGAAGTTCTTACTGAAATCGCCGCAACCCTCGCTTTTTCTGCCATGCAGAACAACGACAAAACAGGATTGATTCTTTTTTCAGATGAAATTGAACTTTACATTCCCCCGAAAAAAGGCAAGTCGCACGTACTTCGGATTATTCGGGAGTTGCTGGAATTTGAACCAAAAAGCAACAAGACCGATATTGCCAACGCCTTGAAATTTTTAAGCAGCGTAATGAAAAAGAAAGCTATTGTTTTTTTGCTTTCAGATTTTATTGCGGACGGTTACCGCGACACTTTAAAAATCGCCGCCAAAAAGCACGATGTTACGGGAATCAGAATTTACGATAAAGCCGAGGAAACCATACCAAATCTGGGAATGGTGCAAATGCAAGATCAGGAAACGGGAGAACTTTTACTAGTAAACACAAGTTCAAAAAGCGTGCGCAACCAATATTACAGTTATCATCGCGAAAGGGTGGATTATTTCAACGAATCGTTTACAAAAAGTGGCGCGGGCGCATTGAGCACAAGGGTTGACGAAAGTTATGTGAAAAAATTGTTGGGGTATTTTAAGAGACGTTAGATTTTAGACATAAGATTTTAGATGTGAGATTTGAGATGTTGACTATTGGACAAAATAAAAATTACAAAAACCGAAATTTTAAATTTCAACGCAACCGCCATTTTATTTTTTCGCTGTTCTTTTTTCTTTGCGCTCTCAGCTCCTTTTCCCAAGTAACCTCCTCCGTCGATTCCACAAAAATCAAGATTGGCGAGGAAATACTTTACACCATCAATGTACAAATAGACTCAACGGATGTTGTGTTATTTCCCGAAGAGCAGACTTTTGCGCCTTTGGAAATGATCGAGTCCTATAAAACCGATACCACTTTTGAAGCTTCCAAATTCCGGCTGATCAAAAAATACGGATTGACGCAATTTGACAGCGGCCATTACACCATTCCGCCGCAGCGCATTCTCATCAACAACAAACCATTTTTGACCGATTCCATAAAGGTTGAAGTAGCCGACGTTCCCGTTGACACGACCAAACAAAAAATGTTCGACATAAAGCCGGCGGTGGAAGTGAAAAGCCCGCCGTTTGATTGGCTTTCGCTGCTCTATTGGGTGGTGCCGATTTTGCTAATTGTTGGTTTGGCAATTTATCTATTCCGAAGAAAAAAACGAAAAGAAGCCGCCCAAAGGCAATTGCCGCCTTACGAAGAAGCCATCGTCGCCTTAAAACAGCTCGACAATTCGCAATTGTTGAAGGAGAACAAAAGCAAGGAATATTACAGCAGCCTAACCGAAATCGTAAAAAGATATTTGGACCGCGAAGTAGACGAAGCCGCCCTGGAAAGCACCAGCGACGAGCTAATCACGCGATTGATGATGCACAAAGACGCGGGGAATTTCGACTTCGATTTGGAAACCATCCGCAAGCTGGACGCCATCTTCAAACGTGCCGATTTGGTGAAATTTGCCAAAATGAACCAAGCATCCGGGCAAGCCGAAGTGGATAGAAAAACCATTGAGGAAATCATCAACGAAACCCACGAAGCCGTTCCCGAACCCACCGAGGAAGAGCTGTTGGCCAATCAGGAATATCTTGAAAAACTTCAGAAAAAACGCCAACGCAGAAAATGGGTTTTGGGAATTTCGGGCGTATTTGCTGCGATTGTTTTGGCAGGAATTATCTACGGTGCCGCCACCGGTTTCAACAATTTAAAAGATAAAGTTTTGGGCAATGACCTCCGCGAGCTTTCCGAAGGCCGATGGATAAAGAGCGAATACGGCAATCCGGCAGTAATTTTGGAAACTCCCGAAGTGCTCTTCCGTGCGGAAGCTCCGGTTACCAATGCCGATAAAAGTGTGGTGATGGGTCGGGATTTCTTCACCTATGGCGAAATGAATTCCCCGCTTTATATTATGGTTTCAACCACACAGTTCAGCCAAAAACAGGACATTGCCCTCGAAACAGCACTCGATGCGGTTTTGGACGATTTGGAACAAAGTGGCGCAAAAAATCTAATAGTGAAACGCGACGATTTTGAAACCGATAAGGGCATAAAAGGATTGAAAGCCTACGGCGAATTCAACGTGCAGGTTTCAGACACTAAAGTTTTAAAAGAAAAAAGTACGTATGAATTGTTGTTGTTCGCGCAACAAAACGGCTTGCAGGAAGTGCTTATCGTGTATCAGGACGATGGCAAATACGCCGAAGAAATAGTGAAAAGAATTGAAGCTTCCATAGAGCTTGAAATTTCAGAGAAAAATGGGCAGTAATTTCGAATTTGTAAATCCACAGTTTTTCTGGTTGTTCCTCCTACTTCCGGTGCTCGTGCTTTGGTATTTATGGAAGCGGAAACAGCAAACGGCTTCCCTGAAAATATCAAGTGTCAGCGGTTTCAAATCTGGCAAAAACTGGTTGGCGCGATTAAAACCGTTGCTTTTTGCGCTTCGTCTATTGGCCCTGTCTGCATTGATCGTCGCCATGGCGCGCCCCCGCACCGTTGACGAATCCACCAAAACAAAAACCACCCGCGGGATTGACATTGTGATGGCGATAGACGTTTCGGCAAGTATGCTGGCTCGCGATTTAAAACCCAACCGATTGGAAGCCCTAAAAACAGTAGCGGCCCGATTTATAAACGCCCGCCCGAACGACCGCATTGGCTTGGTGGAATATGCCGGTGAAAGTTACACCCGCACCCCGTTGACCAGCGATAAAACCATCGTGCTTTCATCCCTAAAAAACATAACCTACAACACGACCATTGAAGGGGGAACGGCTATCGGTTCCGGTTTGGCAACAGCGGTAAACCGCCTAAAGGATAGCCGCGCCAAAAGCAAGGTTATCATTTTGCTCACGGATGGGGTTAACAACAGCGGCTTTATCGATCCGAAAATTGCCAGCGAGCTGGCCGTGGAGTTTGGAATAAAAGTATACACCATCGGTTTGGGAAGCAACGGAATGGCGATGTCGCCCATCGGCATCCGTCCCGACGGTGGTTTTCAATACGGAAATGTGCAGGTGGAAATAGACGAGGCCTTGCTGAAAGAAATTGCGGCAAAGACCGCCGGCCAATATTTCCGCGCCACTAGCACCACAAAATTGGAGCAGATTTACGAAGAAATAAATAAACTGGAAAAAACCGATATTGAAGAATTCAAATACACCAATTATGACGAAATGTTCCGCCCGTGGGCCCTTTTCGCCTTAATACTCATTGGGTTTGAGTTTTTGTTGCGCACAACAATTTTTAAAGGATTTATATAAAAATGGATCAATTAATCTGGGAACAGCCCTTTTATTTTTACGTCCTCATTGCCATTCCGGTTATTGTGGTGGTTTTCCTATTGGGTTTACTTTGGAAAAAATCGGTCCAAAAACGATTTGTTGATAAAGGATTGCTAAAAAAGCTAAGCCCAAACCGCTCCCTCTTCAAATCCATTTTAAAAATCACTGTGCTCTGCCTTGCCGTCGCCTGTTTGAGTTTTGCATTGGTAAATCCTAAAATAGGCACCAAGCTGGAAACCGTAAAACGTGAAGGTGTAGACATTGTTTTTGCGCTGGACGTTTCAAAAAGTATGCTGGCCGAGGACATTGCGCCAAACCGCCTTGAGAAATCAAAGCAGTTGATATCCCAAATAATCAACAGTCTGGCGGGCGACCGCATAGGGATCATTGGCTATGCGGGCAGTGCCTTTCCGCAGGTGCCCATCACTACCGATTTTTCATCGGCTAAATTGTTCTTAAATGGCATGAATACCGATATGGTTTCCTCCCAAGGTACCGCCATTACCCAAGCCATTGAAATGGCGCAAACTTTTTATGACGATGCCGACCAGACCAATCGCGTTCTTTTTATCGTTTCCGACGGGGAAGACCACGAAGGAAATGTTGCCGGAATTGCCGAGGAAGCCGCCAAAAAGGGCATCCGTATTTTTACCATTGGCGTGGGAACTTTGGAGGGCGGACCTATTCCCATTAAAGAAAATGGCGTACTTCAATATTACAAACGCGATCAAAATAACGAGCAGGTAATCACCCGTTTAGGTGAAGAAACTCTTAAAACCATTGCCAAAACGGCCAACGGTGCTTATATTGACGGCTCAAATACCAAAGTAGTTGTTGATAAAGTGAAAGCCATTTTGAACGGCATGGACAAAACCGAATTTGAGGCCAAACAATTCACCGATTTTAAGGACCAATTTCAATGGTTCCTGGCCGGGGCATTATTTTTGTTGGTATTGGATGTGTTTCTTTTGGAACGCAAAACCGCTTGGCTGACAAAGTTGAATTTATTTAATGAAAAGGAAAAGCAATAAAATGATGTTTGTAAATAGATGGTTTTTTCAGAAAAATAGTGCGCGAAGAATTGCAATGGTTCTTTGTGCTGCCATTTTTTCAATTAATTCATTTGCACAGCCTCAAAATAAGGAACAAGAAAAAGAACTAAAAGCTGCGCGGAATTATTTGAGTGAAGCCCAGCAAGCACTTCAAAAGGATAAATTTCCCGAAGCCGAAGCAGATTACCGAAAAGCGATCTCCCTGAATCCAAAAAGCGAAACTGCAAAATACAATCTGGGCACCGCTTATTACGGAAAAGAGAAAAATGCCGAGGCCATGTTACGCTTTAAACAGGCCGCACAAACCGCAGACACCAAGGCCGAAAAACACAAAGCCTTCCACAATCTGGGAAATACGTATATGAACGAAAAAAAATATACCGAAGCCGTGGAAGCGTATAAAAATGCACTTCGCAACAATCCAAATGACGATGAAACGCGGTATAATTTAGCATTGGCGAAGGATATGTTAGAAAAAAATCCGCCACCGCCCCAAGACGATAATAAGAACGACAAAGACCAAAACAAGGATAACCAAGACCAGGATAAAAAAGACCAACAGGACCAGGACAATAAAAATAACGAGGGCGGCAAAGGCGACGAGAAAGACCAAAAGGACAAGGGCGACCAAAACGAGGATAAGAAAGAAGGTGATGACAAAGACCAAGGCAAGCCCGACAAGCCAAAGGACGAGGAGGGCGACAAGCCACAACAGCAGCAGCCGGTGCCCGGACAATTATCGCCCCAGCAAGTAAAAAGTTTATTGGAAGCCATGAACAACGAAGAGAAGAAAACCCAAGAAAAAATAAATGCCGAAAAACAAAAAGGCGCAAAAGTGAAAACAGACAAAGACTGGTAGAGACGCACTGAGTGCGTCTCCAACCAAAGGAGCGCCACCGAGTGCGTCTCCACCCAAAGGAGCGCCACCGAGTGCGTCTCCATCCAAAGGAGCGCCACCGAGGCGATTCCGTGTAAAACAGTGGAGCGTCGGTGTTCCAGATAAAATGAAACAGATTATTTTTTGATTGATCAGAATAAAAAATGAAACATCTAATTTTTCTAATCGCATTCATAGTTACCTGTGGGCTGGCGACTGCGCAAGTGCAGTTTGACGCCAAGGTAAGCAAGAACCGGCTCGGCATTAACGAGCGGTTGCGCGTAGATTTTGAAATGAACCAAGATGGCGACAATTTCCGTCCGCCGAGTTTTGATGGTTTTCGCGTGGTGGGCGGCCCCAACCAGTCTATCAGCAATTCGTGGATAAACGGTAAGCGCAGTTTTTCAAAAACTTATTCCTACTTTTTGGCGCCCCAACAACGCGGAAAACTGACCATTGGGCAGGCGACTATCGATATTGCCGGGGAAACCTACAAAACATTGCCCGTGGAAGTGGACGTTACCGCCGCGGTGGAAGTTCCAAAGGATGGAAACAATGCCGACTATATAGCCAGCGAAAACGTCCATTTGGTGGCGGAAGTTTCCAATGCCAATCCCTATTTGAACGAAGCCATTACGGTAACCTACAAGCTCTATGTTTCTCACGATGTTAGCATTACCAGCCAATGGCGCGAGATAGACACCCCGAAATATGCCGATTTCTGGAGCCAAAATATTGACAACCAAAACAATTTTAAGGTGTATGAAGGCAAATATAACGGCCAGGATTATAGGTATGTGGTGTTAAGAACTACCGTACTTTATCCACAGAAAACCGGCGAGCTGGAAATTGAACCCTTAACGCTGGATATTCCGATAGACGTGCAAGGGAACCGACGTGATTTCTTTGGGCGACGAATTATGGAACGTGTAAACAAAACCATTTCTGCGGGCAAACGGACCATAAATGTGAAGCCACTTCCGCTGGAAGGCAAGCCCGATGGGTTTAATGGCGCGGTGGGCGATTTCGCCTTTGAAGTAAGCACCAATAAGACCCAGCTTAACGCCAATGAATCGTTGCAACTGGACGTAAAAGTTTCCGGGAAAGGGAATTTAAAATTGTTCACGCTGCCCGATGTTAAACTTCCAAGCACCCTGGAAGTCTATGAACCTGAACACAATGAAAGTGTCGCCACCAATATTTCCGGAATGTCCGGTTCGGTTACTGATTCCTACACCATTGTGCCGCAGTTTAAGGGTACTTACCCCATCAATCCGATTACCTTTTCATTTTTTGATCCAAAGACCGAAAAATACAGGACCATAACTTCAAAAGAATTTACCATTGAAGTGGAGAACGGTCCGATTAGTTCGGCGCCCACCAATACCACTACCAACGATGCCAAGAAACAGGTGGTGCTTTCAAAAGACAATTTTAAATACATAAAACTAGAGGCCAACCTGAAGCCAATTGGCCAGGAAGGTTTCTTTAAATCGCCCTTGTTCTGGTCGCTTTTGGGCGGGCCCTTTTTATTGATTCCGCTATTTATACTTGCCGGCAAAAAGCGCCGTGCACGACTGGATGATGTAGAAGGCAATAAACTTCGCCGTGCGAACAGACTGGCCAAAAAATACCTTTCGGAAGCAAAACAAAACATTCAAAACCCTACTGCTTTTTATGAATCGTTAGAGCGCGCACTCCACAATTATTTAAAGGCGAAACTGAATATTGAAACTTCGGAAATGGAAAAGGGTCTTATATCCAAAATGCTGCTCGAAAGACATGTGGAAGCACCAACGGTGGAAAGTTTTATCAGTTTATTAAAAAGCTGCGAATTTGCACGCTATGCTTCATCCACGGCAGCCTCGGTACAGCAGGATTACAGCAAAGCGGTGGAAGTGATTTCAAACATTGACAAACAGATTGTTTAAATATGAATGCTGAATTCAGAATTATGAATAAAAAAATATTGACAGAAGCAGCGAATTTTCAGAAGAAATTTCTGTTGGCCTTACTGATGTTTTTCATGTCATTTTCTGTGTTTTCTCAGAATGAAACCCTTTTTGAACAAGGAAAGGAACTCTACAAAAACGGAAAATACCAACAGGCCATCAATGCGTGGATGAAAATTTTGGAGCATGGCGAACATTCCGCGGAGCTCTATTTTAATTTGGGAAATGCACAGTATAAAATGAACCATATTGGGCCAAGCGTGTATTATTATGAAAAGGCCCTGCAACTTTCGCCCAACGATCCCGACATCAAAAATAATCTTGCCTTTGCGGAAAATGCGCGTATTGACGCTATTGAACCTCTGCCACAAACGGTTTTTTCAAAATGGTACCAAAGCGTTTCCGGCGTTTTCACTTTTGAAGGGTGGGCATGGTTGGCCATTGCGTTTTCCCTACTTTTTGTGGCGCTGTTTCTTTTGTATTACTTCGCATTTTCGGAACGTAGAAAGCGGTTGCTTTTTCTGGGCTCCATGCTCTCCGGAATACTGTTGTTAGGTGCATTGGCGTTGGCATTTATGACCTATGGCGATTATACGGAAAACCAGCCAGCTGTTATTTTTGCGAGCGAAATTGAAGTGAAAACAGAGCCTACTTTGGGCAGCAATGTTGCTTTCAAACTCCACGAAGGCACCAAGGTCCAAATTTTGGCACAGGACGGAAATTGGTTCCGCATTGTTCTGGAAGACGGCAAAGATGGATGGATTCCTGCTTCAGATTTAAAACAGCTTTAAATATCACTCAACAGAATTTGAAAGCGTGTCTTTTGGCAAAGAATCATTTTCAATTTCCTTTGATTCGCTATTCGGAAAGAGATCTTCATTGTCTTTCAGTTCATCCACCTCTTTATAAATGGCAGGCAGCACGACCGGCGCCAGACTAGCAACGGGCTTATAGAGGATAGAGGCATCGCGCCTTTCTTGATCCAGGATTCTATATTCTTCGGAAGCATTCACGAACATAAACACTACGCTTATCAAAAAGGCAAATTTCAGCACATTAAACAGGCCGCCCAGCAATTTGTTGAAAATGCCGAGCATTGCAAAATCCGCCACTTTTGTCAAAAGCCGGCCCAAAAGGCTGAACACAATCATAATCAACAAAAATGTAATTATAAAGGCCATAACGTTTGTCATGTCGGAGCTCCAATCAAACCATTGGATTAAATATTTGCCCACGTAACCAGAAAAAAACATGGCGCAATAAACGCCCACTACAATTCCAATCAATGAGGCAAGCGAGCGCAGCAAACCTTTACTAAAACCCACAAAAAAGGCGATGATTAGAATAATGCCGATAACAATGTCGATGGTGTTCATGGTTGAAAATTTTTATAAATATACCTTTTTTTCAATTCTGAATTTTGAATTCAGAATTCAGAATGGGTTAATGTATCTTTGCAAACTAATCAATTTTTTAAAAAATGGCGCGCGACGAACAACTTAAACAGCGATGGGAAGCGGTGGTACAAATGCTGAGCCAGCGTTTTGCCGATGGAGCCGAGCTCGATCTGGACGCCATCCTCTATTTGGTCGGCCTACAGGAGCTGGGCCAACCGCACCGAAAATTCAAAAAAGATGAAAAACTCGATTTGATACATATTGCTATCTGCCGGGTTTTGGAACCTTATGGCTATTACGAGTTTGACTATTTTGACGACGACGGCTGGCCACATTACAAATTCCTCGAGCAACTCCCGCCGCTAAAAGCCGGCGAACAGAGCGTTTTGATGAAAGAGGCCATTGTGCAGTATTTTTTGGAGAAGGAAGTGATAGTTTAATTACAATTTTTCAAAATTTTAGAATCAAAAAACTTGATAGCATATAATAAAAATAAAATTCTATAATGATACAAACAATAAAAAACCACATCGCCGAAGTTCAAGCCTTTTCTTCAACCAAAAAAGAGGAAATAGAAAACTTCCGCATAAAATATCTGGGTAAAAAAGGATTGCTAAATGACTTTTTCGCCGAGTTCAAAAACGTGCCGAACGACCAAAAAAAGGAATTTGGGCAGGTTATAAATGCCCTTAAAAAAAGCGCTGAGGAAAAAGTAAATGAACTGAAGGAATCTTTGGAAAGCAGCGAGGAAACCAAAGGCGTTTACGGCGATCTTTCCCGCCCCGGAGAAGTGGTTCCGCTGGGTTCGCGCCATCCCATTTCCATTGTAAAAAACAAAATTATCGATATCTTTTTGCGTATCGGTTTCAACGTTTCCGAAGGCCCAGAAATTGAAGACGATTGGCACAACTTTACAGCACTAAACCTGCCGGAATACCACCCCGCCCGCGATATGCAGGACACGTTTTTCATCCAAACCAACCCTGATGTGCTGTTGCGCACGCATACTTCATCAGTGCAGGTGCGCTATATGGAAGCCAACAAACCGCCTATCCGCACCATTTCGCCCGGGCGTGTATATAGGAACGAAGCCATTTCGGCGCGTTCGCACTGCTTTTTCCACCAAGTGGAAGGGCTGTATGTGGACAAAGGCGTAAGTTTTGCCGATTTGAAACAAACGCTTCAATATTTCACTACTGAAATGTTCGGAAAATCCAAAATCCGTTTGCGCCCGTCCTATTTTCCATTCACGGAACCAAGCGCGGAAGTTGATGTGTATTGGGGACTGGAAACCGAAGCCGATTATAGAATCACGAAAGGAACCGGCTGGCTAGAAATTGGCGGCTGCGGCATGGTAGATCCAAACGTGTTGAAAAACTGCGGCATCGATCCCGAGGAATATTCCGGTTTCGCCTTTGGGGTGGGCATCGACAGGATTGCGATGTTGCTGCACCAAATTCCCGATATCAGAATGTTCAGCGAAAACGATGTGCGCTTTTTGGAGCAGTTTAAAAGTGTGCTTTAAAGCCCCCTAACCCCCGAAGGGGGAATAACAGGTTTCCTCAAGGTGTTGCCGACAAAGAATTATTATGTAAGTCAAAATATAGTTATGAAAAAATATATAGTAATTGCCATTTTATTGATTGTTGCCGGGCTCGTTGCCTATCTCACTTTTGTAATTGCCGCCATAAAAATTGTTATTGGCGCCATTTTGCTGGGCATTTCGGCCATTGCGCTGTTGGCCGTTTGGATTATGTGGAAAATTGACGATTGATTATGCGAAAGGATATTGAAATCCCAAAAGCCAAAAACGTGCATATTGTTGCCGTAAAGGAATGGGACAAGGATTTTACCGCACAACATTGGAATGTGTATTTGCTGAACGACCGAGCGGATGAAATTGCTATGGTTTTGGTACTATCCCGCGGAAAAAGTGAAGATAAAAAAACCTCAACGCTGCGCCACGGTTTGGGAAATTTAAAACCGAAAACTGCCGCAAAAGTTGAATTTATCCCAACGGAGGTTTTGGGTTTTACCAATGAATATTTGGTAACATTTTTCGCCGAAAACAAGCTCTTCGAGTGCAATTTCATATTTAAACCGAATAGCATTTCCGAAGAAAATATTGTAAAACTTCCCGTTTTGGAAAGTGATGGGATTTTGGCGAAATAATTTTTGTGATGCTAAAAGTTGAAATAGATTCCTTTTCCTATTCCGAAAAAACCATTTTAAAAAACATTCATTTCACGCTAAAACCCGGCGAACACCTCAGTATTTTGGGCGAAAGCGGTTGTGGAAAATCCACCCTTTTACATCTTGTTTACGGCTTGCTCCATTTGGAAAATGGAACCATTTTTTACAACGAAAAAAAGCTACTCGGCCCAACCAAAACCCTAATTCCCGGCGAACCATTTATGAAACTTGTGGCGCAGGAATTCAACATTATGCCCTTTACCACGGTTGCTGAAAATTTAGGTTCGCACCTTTCGCGATTGGATGAAGAAAAAGATGAAAAGCGAATTGACGAACTTTTGGAAGTTGTGGAAATGGAAGCCTTCAAAAATACATTGGTAAAAAACCTCAGCGGCGGCCAAAAACAGCGCGTGGCTTTGGCAAAAGCACTGGCGAACGAGCCCGAAATCCTTTTGCTGGACGAGCCATTCAGCAACATTGACGTTTTCAGAAAAAATAAATTGCAACGAAAAATCTTCAATTATCTGAAAGAAAATAAGATAAGTTGCATCACCGCCACCCACGACAGCGAAGAAGCTTTGGCGTTTTCAGACCAAATTTTAATGTTGAAAAATGGAACTGTGGAAATGGCTGGAACGCCAGAATTTATTTACGAAAACGTTTCCACTGAATATCAGGCAGGATTTTTTGGCGAAGCAAATTTGCTTCCGAAAAGACTTTTTTCTTTTAAAAATTCTTTGGAAGAAATCATCGTTTTCCCACACCAATTAAAAATTTCCGAAGAAAAAACAGCTCTCCAAGTAACCGTAAGGAAATCCTATTTTAAAGGAAGTTTTTACTTAATTGAAGCGGATTTTGAAGGAAAGACGGTGTTTTTCAATCATACGTTTTCACTCAAAACCGGCGCAAATTTCTATTTAAAAATTCTGGAAAACGATTAAACCACGACGATCATTTTTCCTTTGTTCTTCCCCTCAAAAAGATCGATAAAAGCCTGCGGAATATTTTCAAACCCTTCAACCACCGTTTCCAAATAGCTCAGTTTATCCTGCTCCATCCATTTTGCCAATTGGTTCTGCGCCGGACCGAAATCCTTTACAAAATCGCGCACTATAAATCCTTGCATCAAAATGCTGTTTTTAATCAGTAACGGTTCAACGCGCGGGCCTGTTTGTGTTTCCGTTTTGTTGTAAAGTGAAATGGCGCCGCAATTTATTATTCTTCCAAATTTGTTCATATTCGCCAAAGCCGCATCAAGAATATCGCCGCCAACGTTGTCAAAATAAACATCTACGCCATTGGGACAGGCTTCAGAGATTGCCTTTTTCATATCTTTTGCCGTGTTGTAATTAATCCCCGCATCAAACCCGAATTTCTCTTGAATGCGTTCCACTTTTTCATCGCTTCCCGCAATTCCCACCACGCGGCAACCCTTTATTTTTCCAATTTGTCCGGCAACACTGCCCACCGCCCCGGCGGCTCCCGAAACCAAAAGCGTTTCGCCTTTTTCAAGTTTTCCTATTTTTTTTAGGCCTAAATATGCTGTAATTCCCGTCAGTCCCAAAATGCCCAAATACGCTTTAAGCGGAGCTTTTTCGTTATCAACTTTGTTGAGCCCGTTTCCATTTGAAGTTTGAAATTTTTTCCACGGAAGCATTCCATTTACAAAATCGCCTTTTTGGAAATTTTTATTATTTGATTCCACAACTTCAGCAATAATACCCGATTCCAAGGGTTTTCCAATTTCGAAAGGCGGGATATATGATTTTTCATCGCGCATCCTTCCGCGCAAATAGGGATCTACTGAAACATATTTTGTTTTTAGCAGAATTTCTCCTTCCCCGGGTTGCGGCATTGCTATTTCGGTAAATTCAAAATCGTTTAGCGAAGGTTTACCGTCAGGGCGTTTTTTCAATAAAATGACGTTGTTCATTCTCAATTTTTTGGAATTATAAAAATAAACCATTCCATCGCGATCGCGTGGGGCTTCGAATTTTTTTAATAAAAGAATAACAGACTTACATTTCTGAAAAGATTAACGAACTTCGCTTTTGGGCATAATATCTTTGCAACTGCTGAAATCAATTCACCTTGAAATCTTCAAAAAACAGAGTAGCCATAACCCTGAAGGACCTTTCGGAATACTTCAATAGTACTGATTTTTCCAAGGCAATTCTTTTGGGCATCGCGCTAACGGTGCCGATTATAGTTGGAGTAAAATTAAACCTGCTGCCGGTGGGAATTACTATTACCGTTGGCGCCATGCTCGCGTCCCCCAGCGATGTTAGCGGCAGCATTCGTCACAAGATTGCGGGCATTTTGTTTGCCACTTTATTGGCCATGGGCGTTAGTTTAATTGGTAGTTACCTTCACCTTTCCCCATGGCTTTTGTTTCCTGTTTTGGGAATTTTGATGTTCAGCATTTCCTATCTGGCCATTTATGGATTTCGTGCATCGCTTATCAGTTTTTCGGGACTTTTGGCGTTGGTGCTTAGTTTTTCAAATGTGTCCAGCGGAATGCAGCCGTATGAAAGAATGTTGCTTATTGGCGTTGGCGGACTGTGGTATGCGGCCCTTTCGTTGTTGCGCCATTTAATTTTTCCGAAACGCCCCACCGAGTACTATCTGGCCAAAACCTTAAAGCTTACGGGCGAATATTTAAAAATTAGAGGAGAATTGGTAGCCGAAACCAAGGACCGCAGCGAACTTTTAAAAAAATTGTTGAACACCCAAACCGAACTTACCGCCCTGCACGAAACCTTGCGCGATCTTTTAATTTCATCACGCACCGGTTCGGGAAAATCTGAATATGAAGGCAAGCGAATGTTGATATTTGTGCAGTTGGTGGATATGCTGGAGCTGGCCATGGCAAATCCCGTAAACTACTCCAAAACGGACGCGCTCTTTAGGGAAAAGCCTGACCAATTGAAGGATTTTCAAGGGCTGCTTTTCGCTATGGGAAGCCGTTTGCACGTTATAGCCGATAATCTTTCAACCCCCAAAAGAATTAGGAACGGCACCAAAATCGAGCAATTTTTGGAATCAATCAAAAATGATATTTCTGAATATGCCAAAGTGCTCCAGCCTTTTGACGAGAATTTGGTAATGTTGCGCAATCTCTATAAATATCAAAAAGAACAGACCAAAAAGATCGAAAAAATAGAATGGCTTTTGAAAAACCCCG
Organism: Aequorivita sp.; assembly: GCA_048265145.1. Lineage (GTDB taxonomy): Bacteria > Bacteroidota > Bacteroidia > Flavobacteriales > Flavobacteriaceae > Aequorivita. The sequence continues at coordinate 119,991 of JBLXCF010000002.1, read as the reverse complement.
CGCAACGCGAAATTTCAATGATGAACAAAGAAGATTCGCGCCGGTTTTTGACCAAACAAAAGTATGATCTGGAAGTTCTGGTAGAAAATTTCAACCTGCGTTCGCCAATTTTCAAACATTCCCTGCGGCTCGGGGCGATGACCATGATTGGCTACGGGGTAGGGATGTTGTTCGCGGTGCAAAACCCCTATTGGATCCTACTTACATTGATTGTGATTATGCGGCCCACCTTCGGCCTGACCAAAACGCGGTCCAAAGAACGGACCCTCGGAACTTTAATTGGCGGCGCCCTGGCAGTTGGAATTGTTCTTCTCACCCAAAACCCCACGGTCTACGGTGTGCTGGCCATTGTTTCATTGGTGATTGCCTTTTCAATGGTGCAACGAAACTACAAGGCTGCAGCCACATTCATCACCTTGAGCGTTGTTTTTATCTATGCCCTCTTGCGGCCCGATATTTTTAGCGTAATCCAGTATCGGGTAACAGACACCCTTATTGGCGCCGGTTTGGCAACCTTGGGCAACCTGCTGCTCTGGCCCGCTTGGGAAATACAAAGTATGCAACAGACCCTGCTTGAAACCGTAAAGGCAAATAGGGTGTATTTGGAGGAAATTATAAGCTTTTACAATAAGAAAGGAAATCTACCGGCGCAATATAAAGTGGCGCGAAAAAAGGCATTTTTGAAAATGTCGGATCTCAGCGCGGCTTTTCAGCGTATGACTCAGGAACCAAAGTCCAAACGGAAAAACCTGGATAAATTTTATGAAATTGCCATGCTCAACCACACCTTTTTGTCCTCCCTGGCATCGTTGAGCACCTATATTTTAAACAATCCCACCACGCCCGCCTCAGAAAATTTCAACAAAGTGTCCTCTAAAATTGTGCGAAACCTTTTCGAGGCCGAAACGATTCTGAAGGAGGGAATAACCGCCGACATGGAAAAAATGGAACCCAACGAAACAGATTCTGGGGATATTTTTGAATCTACCTTCGGCGCGAAAATTGTTCTCCAAGAACCCGATAGACCCAAGGGAGAAGATTATCACCTTCAGGTTGAAGAAGCGCATTTGGTTAGGGAACAGTTGAAATGGTTGCTGGCAATGAGCAAAAAAATACCCAAATTATTGAAGGAGATCCAATTCTGAAATTGGTTTTATTTCACGCTCGTAATTCTGTAGTTGGTTCCATTCAAGGTAAATTCATCTCCCTTCTTCTTTCCCGAAAGCAACAGGCCCACCGGCGAATTTAGGGCAACGCACAAATACGCCGTTTTTCCTAAAGAAACCGTACCAATGGAAATGCTGATGAAATAGGTAAATTTATCCGTATAGACCAAGCTTCCCAGACGCGCATAATCTGATGTTGCGCTCACATCTATTTTTTTCAGTATCTGAACAATTTTTTCAATTTCCTGCAACTGTTTTCCCGCATTTTCGCGATCAATCTGCAGCATTGCCCGTCCGGTTTCGTGTTTGTCGCCACTGCTGCTCTTGTCTTCTTCCAGCAAAGAATCCTCAATATCAGCGATGGTCTGTTTTATTTTGGAATAGCGATTGTCAACCTGTTTTTCGCAGTGTTGCAGCAATTCGGTCTTAATTTCTACTGCGGTCATTTTCTTTTTTTAGTTTTCTTTTTAACTTCCTTCGGTTCCTGTTTTTCCAACACAAAAGGGCCGTAATAGCGCATTTGCCTTACAATCCATTGGGTTCTTCGGGCAACGTATGGCCCGGGCGGATTGGCTTTGTAACGTTGCGGGCTCGGCAAAATGGCGGCGATGGCTGCCGCGTTTTCAATCCGAAGATTTTTGGCCGATCGATTGAACCAATATTGCGAAGCAGCTTCGGCACCAAAAACGCCTTCGCCCATTTCCACACTGTTTAGGTAAACTTCCAAAATGCGTTCCTTGCTCCAAAATAGTTCGATCAACAAGGTAAAATAGGCTTCCATTCCCTTTCGGAACCAAGTACGGCCCGGCCACAAAAAGGCATTTTTGGCCGTTTGCTGGGTAATGGTGCTGCCGCCGCGAAGTTTTTTCCCCTTTTCATTGTTTTCCAAGGCTTTTTCAATAGCCTCGCGATCAAAACCGCTATGGCTTAAAAATGTTTGGTCCTCGGCACAAATTACCGCCAGTTGCAGATATGGCGAAATTTCTTCCATCGGTACCCAATCGTGGCGGGTCTGGTAGTCCTTATCGCCCTCAAACGAACGTATTGCCATTAAGGGCGTGTACGGAACGGGAACAAATTTATAAATAAGAACCCACAACACGGATAGCCCGATAAACCAAAGAATGAGTTTTAAAATAAATTTGAATAGTTTCTTTATCATAAGCCCCAACCCTACCCCAAGAATGAGGAAGCGGGAAATGTATTTAATTAGTTAATGCTGCCAATTTTTTGCCAATGGAACTGCCAATGGCCACGCCCATTCCACCGAGGCGCACTCCGCAATAAACGTTTTCAGAAACGGCTTTTACTATTGGTTTTTTCTGGCCCCCCACGCCCATGATGCCGCTCCAGCGATGTTCAATATCGAATTTTTGGGTAGGCAAAATTACGGTTTTAAGCAATTCCTCCAACTTGTTTTGCACCAATTGCGTCAAGTCCATTGTTGTGGTTTCTTCCGCTTTAAAATCAAGGTTTCTGCCGCCTCCAAAAAGAATTCGGTTGTCAACGTTTCTAAAATAATAATAGCCTTTGTCCAAATGAAACGTTCCTTTTATTTGAAGGTTTTCAATGGGCTTGGTAACCAAAACTTGCGCTCTTGCTGGTTTTACATCTTCATCCAAAAATTGTTTTGCGAACCCGTTTGTGGCGATAAACACTTTTTTAACGCGTATGTCGCGCTGCGATTGCCCGTGATGGGACAAGTTGAAATGCTGAAGTGGTTCGGAGGAAGTTAGGTGAAGCGAAACCCAATCCCCGTTATCTGAAATATTTGTGATTTTTGAAGAATTCAAGATCAAAATGTTTTCTTCCGAGGCCTTTTTTATGAGTCCGAGCATCATTTTTCCGGTGTCGATCTGTCCTTCAAATGCGCTGTAAATAAGTTTTGGTTGAATATGTTTAAACCCGAAATGGTTATCTTTTTCGGAAAAAACATTCGTATTAAAAACAGGTTTCAACAAATTGTTTACATAATCGATTTTTAATCTGCACGTTTCAAAAAGTTCGGCATCCTCCTTTGTAAAAAGCTCATGCCCGCCGTATTCCTTATAATTTAATTGGTTATCGCCCAGCGTTCTTCGAAGCATTTGCAATCCTTCCACCCTATCTTTTACAAGTTGCACCACGGCTTCCTCGGAATGGTTTTTCAGATCCTCCAAAATTTCTGAAATGCTTCCGAAACAGGCAAAGCCGGCATTTTTGGTGCTGGCGCCGCTGGGGAGCATACCGCGCTCAAAAATGGCTATCTTGTGTTTTGGATAGTTCCTGCGCAATTCCAGAGCACAGTTCAACCCCACGATGCCGCCGCCTATAACTGCGAAATCGATATTTGAAAACCAGGTTCTATATTCCCAAAAGGACAGATTCATTTAATGGTAAATTTCAAATTAAAAGAATTAAATTCCAAGGAAATTTTCTAGCCAGCACACCAAATTTCATTGAAAGTTAAAAATTAAAAGCACCATATTCCAAAGAAAGGTTTTTGGGATTTGGTGCTTGTTGTTGGTGCTTTAAAAAAATAACTATTCCTCTTCGGGTTCGTTCATTTTAAAGGTATTCATGAAGGCCGTGGTGTAATTTCCTGCCACATAATCTGGCTCGTCCATCAACTGGCGGTGGAAGGGTATAGTGGTTTTTATGCCTTCAATAACGAATTCGTCCAGGGCGCGCTTCATTTTGTTGATTGCTTCTTCGCGGGTCTGCGCGGTGGTGATTAGTTTGGCAATCATGGAATCGTAGTTTGGCGGAATGGTATAGCCCGCATACACGTGTGTATCCAAACGAACGCCGTGGCCGCCGGGGGCATGAAGTACGGTAATTTTTCCGGGCGAAGGTCGAAAATCGTTGTACGGATCTTCGGCATTGATTCTACATTCTATGGCGTGCAATTGGGGCGTATAGTTTTTTCCCGAAATGGGCACCCCTGCTGCTACTAGAATTTGTTCGCGGATCAGGTCATAATCTATTACCTGTTCGGTGATCGGGTGCTCCACTTGAATCCGCGTGTTCATTTCCATAAAATAGAAATTTCGGTGTTTGTCCACCAAAAATTCTATAGTCCCGGCGCCTTCGTATTTTATAAATTCGGCCGCTTTTACGGCGGCTAGACCCATATCGGTGCGAAGCTTTTTCGTCATAAACGGGCTTGGCGTTTCCTCGGTAAGTTTTTGGTGGCGACGCTGTACGGAACAATCTCTCTCGCTTAAATGGCAAGCCTTTCCGGTGCTGTCGCCCACAATCTGGATTTCAATATGGCGTGGCTCCTCAATGAGCTTTTCCATATACATGCCGTCGTTTCCGAAAGCCGCAGAAGCTTCTTGGCGGGCGCTTTCCCAAGCTTTTTTAAGGTCTTCTTTTTTCCATACGGCGCGCATGCCTTTTCCGCCGCCGCCAGCCGTAGCTTTAAGCATAACGGGATAGCCAACTTCATCAGCCAGTTTTTCACATTTTTCGTAAGATTCTATAATACCGTCACTTCCCGGAACGGTAGGTACTCCGGCCGCTTTCATGGTAGCTTTTGCAGAAGCTTTATCGCCCATGCGGTCAATCATTTCAGGAGAAGCGCCGATGAATTTGATACCGTGTTCCTGACAGATTTTGGAGAATTTCGCATTTTCGGAAAGAAAACCATAACCGGGATGGATGGCATCGGCATTGGTTATTTCCGCGGCAGCGATAATATTGGACATTTTAAGGTAGCTCAAATTGCTGGGCGGCGGACCGATACAAACCGCCTCGTCTGCAAAGCGGACGTGCAGGCTTTCGGCATCGGCCGTGGAGTACACCGCAACGGTTTTTATGCCCATCTCGCGGCATGTACGGATAATTCGCAACGCAATTTCGCCCCTATTTGCAATTAATATCTTTTTAAACATACTATTGGGAAATTACAAATTTCAAGATCGAAATTCCAATATTTAGAATTCGGAATTTGAGATTTGAGATTTGGTTTTACGATGGATCTACTAAAAACAAGGGTTGGTCAAATTCTACGGGAGAGGAATCATCTACCAAAATCTTAACGATTTTACCGGAAACCTCGCTTTCAATTTCATTGAAGAGTTTCATGGCCTCGATAACACAAAGCACATCGCCGGTTTTAATGTTGCTTCCTACTTCCACGAAAACAGGCTTGTCCGGCGAGGGTTTTCTATAAAAAGTTCCTATAATGGGGGACTTTATTGTAATATATTTTGAATCTTCCGCGGCTGCGGGCCCTTGGGTTGCCGGTGCTGCCTGTTGGGGTGCGGCGGCCGTTTGTTGTGGCATCTGCATTTGGGGTTGCGACATTGCCGGAATTTGCTGAATGTAGGTTGTTTCGCCCCTTTCTTGTTCAGATCCCGTTTTGATGGTGATCTTTATGTCCTCGGTTTCAAGTTTTACTTCGCTGGCACCGCTTTTTGCCACAAACTTGATTAAGTTTTGAATGTCCTTTAAATCCATGGTAAGAAAATTTAGTCTTTTGTTTTGGTACTATTTATTTTGAATCGTAGGCCCATTTTAAATAAACGGCGCCCCAAGTGAAGCCTCCACCAAAGGAAGCGAATATTAAGTTATCTCCTTTTTTCAATTGTTTTTCATAATCCGCCAAACAAAGCGGCAAGGTTGCAGAGGTAGTGTTGCCGTATTTGTGGATGTTCATCATTACTTTTTCGTCCGGAAGGTTCATGCGCGAGGCTGCTGCGTCAATAATTCGCTTGTTGGCTTGATGTGGCACCAGCCAATTTACATCCTCGCCGCTTAGATGGTTCCGTTGCATTACCTTTTCGCAAACATCGGCCATATTTGAAACGGCGAATTTAAAAACCGTCTTGCCTTCCTGGAAAACGAAATGCTGCTTGTTGTTAACCGTTTCAATAGAGGCTGGCAGCAACGATCCGCCGGCATCAATTTTTAGATAGGGTCTTCCAATTCCATCGGTTCTGAGGTATTCGTCCTTTACACCGTAGCCCTCTGTGTTCGGTTCAAAAAGAACTGCGCCGCCGCCATCCCCGAAAATGATGCAGGTGGTTCTGTCTGTATAATCAATAATGGACGACATTTTATCGGCGCCAATTAGAAGTACTTTTTTATATTTTCCGGATTCAATATATCGGGCCGCAGTGGACATACCGAAGAGAAAGCTGGAACAGGCCGCTACCAGATCATATGAAAAGGCGTTTACGGCCCCTATTTGTGTGGCAACATAAACCCCGGTAGCCGCCACAGGCATATCTGGGGTTGCGGTCGCCATGATAACCATATCGATTTCTGCCGGATCCGTATTGCTTTTTTGGAGTAGGTCTTTTGCGGCTTGAATGGCCAAATAGGAAGTGCCTTTATCTTTATCCTTTAAAATTCTGCGCTCCTTAATTCCGGTGCGGGTAGTGATCCATTCATCATTGGTATCTACCATTGTTTCCAGAATTTTGTTGGAGAGAACGTAATCTGGCACGTAACTCCCTACAGCGGTAATAGCTGCCTTGATAGTATTCATAAAGCTGAATTAGAATTCACAAAAAAGACCGAAAATCTTTTTAAAAGAGTGAAAATTACTAAATTTTAGTTGAAATTCGGCACTCCTTAAGTTGTTTTTGACTTCTCGCAAAGTAAAAAAACAAAAAAAACCCTCACGTTTGGGGTGAGAGTTTTTACTAAAGTGTGCTATACTTAGGCTTCTGTTTGCTCAGTTGCATCAATAACCACTTGACCACGATAGTACATTTTGCCTTCGTGCCAGTGGGCTCTGTGGAAAAGGTGAGACTCCCCTGTTGTGGGATCGATTGCAAGGGTAGGTGCAGTAGCTTTATAATGCGTTCTTCTCTTATCTCTTCTTGTTTTCGAGACTTTTCTCTTGGGATGTGCCATTGCTTTATTTTATTTGTCCGTTAATAGTTTTTTTAATGAATCCCATCTGGGATCTGTGCTTTCATCTTCTGGCGCGGTTTCTTCATCCATCGCCTTTGGACTGAGTTCTTCAAGTTTATCGAGTATTTCGCTTTTTAAGGTTCCATCCTTAACTCCGGGATGAATTCTGCGGGACGGCATTGCCAACACAATGGATTCATAGACGTATTGCTGAATATTCACTTCATAGCTCCCGTGCGGCAGAATGAGCAAATCCTCATTTTCATCGTCATATTCCTCGCCAAATTTCACCACAAATTTATAGGAGCCGTCCAGTTCCTGATCGTAGGGTTCATTGGTAATGTCGCAAGCAACGTTTACGGTGCCCCGGAATCGCAGGGTGAATTCCAGCAACGTGCTCATTTTCTCCAGGGTTACGTCCAGATTAATGGCTGCGTCGTTAAATTCGTCATACTCAAAATGCTCAAAGAACGCTTTTTTTAATTCAAAATTAAACTGGTGTTTTCCTAATTTCAGCCCCACAAAAGGGATGGTAAACTCTTTCAAATCCTTCATTTTCACACCTATTTAAGACCTTAACCTTACGGATAAGGCGGGTGCAAAGATAAAAAAATATTTGAATAGCAATTGGTTTTTTATTTCTTTTTTGAATAGCTCCTTTTCCGGTTGGGCAAGAGCGGATTTTTGCTGATTTCCTGGTATTCCTTCCGCGTTTCATAAATTGAAATTGCACTAAAAACGGCTTCCCGGAAGGAGTCAAAATTGGCGGCATTCTTTCCGGCCAAATCAAAAGCGGTTCCATGGTCCGGCGATGTTCGGATCCGGTTGAGCCCTGCGGTAAAATTTACTCCTTTTCCAAAGGCCAAGGTCTTGAAAGGAATTAACCCCTGGTCGTGATAGGAAGCAAGGATGGCATCAAAATTCTTGTAATTGCCCGAACCGAAAAAACTATCTGCCGCATAGGGCCCGAACACCATTTTCCCGTTTTTTCGGATATTGTCCAAGGCCGGGCGCAATATGGTGTCGTCTTCATCTCCGATGACCCCGTTGTCGCCCGTGTGCGGGTTGATTCCCAACACAGCAATCTTTGGTTTGTCAATTCCAAAATCCTCAAGAAGCGTTTGGTGGATGGTGTTTATTTTTTTATCAATTCGCTCGCGGGTAATGTTACTTACTACATCCTTTACGGCCACATGATCTGTTAGCAGGCCCACGCGCAGGCCTTCGGAAATTAAAAGCATCAGGCTTTCTCCCTGCAGCTCCTGCGCCAAAAAATCTGTATGCCCCGGAAAATTGAAGCTTTCGGATTGTACATTGCTCTTATTGATTGGGGCCGTTACCAAAGCATCGATTTTTTCGTTTTTGAGATCGGCGACCGCTTCTTTTAGCGATTTGATTGCATATTCGCCCCCTTTCGCGTTTTCTTCGCCAAAGGAAACATCTACATGTTCCTTCCAAACGTTCAACACATTGAGTTTCTTCGGAACCAAATCCTCAATTTTGTCAATTCCGTGAAAATTAATGTCGATTTCAAAGTGTTTCTTATAAAAAGACATCAACTTGACCGAGGCGTAAATAACTGGAGTGCAAAATTCCAACATTCGTGAATCCTCAAAAGTTTTTAGAATTATCTCACTTCCAATTCCATTAATATCGCCTATGGAAATCCCGACTACTATTTTGTCCTCGCTGCTCATTGTGTTTGGCTTTTTTTAATTCTTATTTTTGCACTACAAATGTAACCAAATAGTGCAATGTTTACAGGAATAATTGAAGCCATTGGCGAAATAGCCGAGCTTACCCCCGAAGGGAAAAATCTGCATTTGGAAATTAAGTCTTCCTTGGCGCAGGAGCTTAAAATTGACCAAAGCGTTTCGCATAACGGGGTATGCCTGACCGTGGTGGAAGTAAAAGAGGAAAGTTATGTGGTAACGGCCGTAAGGGAAACTTTGGACAAAACAAATCTGAAAGTCCTGAGAAAGGGGTCTCTGGTAAATTTGGAACGAGCCATGAAACTGGGCGACCGATTGGATGGCCACATGGTGCAGGGCCACGTGGACGGAACTGCAGTCTGCCAAAAAATAGTAGAAGCAGGTGGCAGTTGGATCTTTACTTTTGAATATAAAAATTTAGGGTTCCACACGGTTGAAAAAGGATCCATTACCATAAATGGGGTGAGCCTGACGGTAGTAAATTCCGGGAAAGGTATTTTTAGTGTGGCCATTATCCCGTATACCTTTGAGCATACCAATTTTAAGGAAATTAAAGAGGGCGCGCTAGTTAACTTGGAATTTGATATAATCGGTAAGTACGTTAAAAACCTTATGATGCCCTATTTGTAGCCCGATTCATTTTGTAGATCAGGTATATGCCCAAAATGGCCCCTGCTATAAGTAGAACCCAAAGATGATCGTCGATTGGTGTACCTGGTGCGCGATTCTGCGCAGGCGGTGGAGGTCCTTCCCCAGACACGGTCTGGATAACAAGCAATATGGTACTAAAAAGTAGTGGTGCCATAGTAGTTCATTGACGATTTGGGATCGTATTGGTGGGCCTAAAGTAACAATTTTTTTTTATCCCGAAATAAAAAATGAGTTATTGAATTCATAATAACTCCCTTTCAGCCAAAAAATTGCTCCCCCTAAAAAGTTTGAAAAGACTGTGGCCAAACCCTTAAGCAGCTTCGTTGCGGAGTGTTGTTTTTAACAAGTTACGTTGAAATTTTATGGTTTCAGAAGTTTCAAAAAATTAAATCCCCAAAATCGTTTGCTGGGAAATCCATAAAAAAACAGAACAAATCAATTTTAAAAAGTGGTCCCACATGGGCTCACTTCGACTGCGCTCAGTGTAAACTTCTCGCCACTGTCAATTAGTTTCAAAAAGTATATCTCGAAAAGAACAAATCAATTTTAAAAAGTGGTCCCACATGGGCTCGAACCATGGACCCCCTGATTATGAGTCAGGTGCTCTAACCAGCTGAGCTATGGGACCGGATAACAGTTTGCAAATGTAAAACACTTTGCCACTCCAGCAAAACTATTTTTATTTATTCTCTATTTCCTGGCAGAGCTCCACCAACACACCGTGGGTGGATTTGGGATGAAAAAAGGCAACCAGCTTATTGTCGGCTCCCACTTTGGGTGTTTCGTTCAACAATATAAAACCTTCCTTTTTAAGACGCTCCATTTCCAGATGTATATTGTTTACGGCAAAGGCTATGTGGTGAATGCCTTCCCCTTTTTTCTCGATGAATTTAGCAATGGCGCTGTCAGGACGGGTGGCCTCCAAAAGTTCAATCTTGCTTTCGCCACAACGGAAAAAGGAAGTTTCAACACCCTCGGCCTCCACCGTTTCGCATTTATAGGGGGGCGTACCCAATAATAGTTCATAGAGTTTGTTGGCTTTTGCCAGACTTTTCACCGCAATGCCTATATGTTCAATCTTTTCCATAAAAACGCTTTTTATTGCTCCCAAAAATACAAACATAATTACACAGAAAACGGAAGCTGCCTACAACTCGTGTGCGCACATACGGTTTTATGTTCTATTTTTGCAGTATGGAAGAAAGCAACAGACAAAAAAAAATTGGGGGTGTGCTACAGCATGATCTTGCCAATGTACTTCAAAATATGCTTCGCGAAGCCGGTCAAACGGGCATTATTATTTCGGTAAGCAAAGTTAGTGTTACCACGGACCTCACCATGGCCAAGGTTTATGTAAGCGTGTTTCCCGCAGAAAAGGCCCAGCCCATGGTGGCTGAACTCAACAAAATTAAGCCGAATATAAAACATCAAATTGCACAACTGACCAAACATCAACTGCGCAAAATGCCAGACCTCTTTTTTTATAACGATGATTCTTTGGAATATATCGAAAAAATAGACAAAGCGGTTAAAGGAGAAGATAACCCCATAAAAAATCCGGAACTGCTTCCCAAACGAAAAAAATCATAATTTGAATTTTTCGCTCTACATCGCCAAGCGGTATCTGTTTTCAAAGAGCAGCAATAACGCCATCAATATTATTACGGCCATTGCGGCTATTGGTGTGGTAGTGGGCGCAATGTCTTTGTTTATTGTGCTGTCCGGATTTTCGGGGCTTAAAAAATTCAGCCTTCAATTTACCGATGAATTCGACAGCGATTTAAAAATCCTGCCAAAAAGCGGAAAAACGATTCACTTTTCACAGGCCCAAAAAGCACAACTCCAACGGATGGAGGACATTCAGAGCTTTTCCGAAATTATTGAGGAACGGGTCTTCCTTCATTATAAAGGAAAAAACCATATTGCCTACATCAAAGGAGTCGATTCCAATTATGGAAAAGTGATGAAACTGGACAGTATAATGTATTTTGGGGAATGGTTTGTTCCCAACGAACACCAAGTGGTGGTGGGCCTTTCCACCATGGCGAAGCTTTCCATGGGCGTAAACGATTATTCAAACTTTTTGGAAATCTATGTCCCAAAACCCGGTACCGGCCAACTGAACGCCTTAGACCCCACTGAAGCTTTTAACAAGGAAAACGTGATAGTTTCGGGCGTGTATCAGGTAAATGAGGATTTGGATTCCAAATATGTTTTTTCGGATCTAAATTTTGCCCGAAACTTGCTCTCTTTGGACAGTAACAAGGTTTCGTCCCTCGAAATAAAACTGTCGCCCACGGCAAACGAAGAAACAGTTCGCGCCAATATCGAAAACGTTTTCCCGAAAGGCGTGGCCATCAAAAACCGAATTCAACAAAACGACGCCCTATACAAAATGCTGAATACTGAAAATGTTGCGGTTTATTTAATTTTTACTTTGGTTTTGATAATTGCGCTTTTCAACGTAATTGGCTCCATTATAATGATGGTGTTGGACAAGCGGAAGAATATAAAAACACTTTACAATCTGGGCGCTTCCCTAAAGGAAATCAGACACATCTTTTTTTTGCAGGGAACATTGATGACTTTGCTGGGCGGACTTACGGGAATTATCTTGGGAGTTATAGCGGTTTTGGCACAACTGCAATTTGAATTTGTTTCCATTACCAGCACCCTGCCCTATCCCGTATCTTTGCGGCCCATTAACGTTGTCATTGTTTTTGCAACCATAAGTTTTTTGGGAATTCTTGCTTCCAAAATTGCTTCGGGAAGAGTTCGGGAAAAACTGCTTGTGTAAACCGAAAGTTCCGGTCCTAAATTATAAGAAATTCGGGGTCTGCCCCCAAACTTACCAAGGCCTCACAGATTTCCTCGGTAAAAACTTTGGGTCCGCACACATAAAAGCGCCCATCAAAGTCGCCAATGGTTTCAATTAAAAATTTCCTGTCAATTCTTCGTTCCCGAAACCCGATTACGCCCTCCTGTGTAAATACATTTTTATAGGCCGGGCCCAACATTTTGGTCAGTTCGTCGTGCAGGATTATGTCATCCGTGGTTTTGTTGGAATAGAGAAGAGCCAGATCGCGCAAATTTCCGGTTTCAAAAAGCGCCCTAAAAATGGCGATAAAGGGAGTAATGCCCGTTCCGCCCGCAATGAAAATTCCCGGGCCTTTATATTGAATGGTTCCGTAAACGTTGTGGAGCAACAAAGATTCCCCGGCATTCAGCTTACCCATTTGAAAGGTAACGCCTTGGTGGTCGTCGTATATTTTTATGATAAATTCCAAATAATCCCAATGTTGCAGGGAGGTAAAAGTAAACGGTCTGATTTGGTCCTCCCACCCCGGCTGGTTGATGGAAATGCTTGCAGATTGACCGGGATTGTATGTGAAGCCCGCAGGTTTTTCAAGTACAAATCTTTTTACGTTGTGGGTAATGAAATGGGTGTGGCGTATCCGAAGGGTTTGCATGGTGAAAGTTTGGACATCAAAGATAAAAATGATTTCCGGAAAACAGGAGTAAACTTTCGGGAGCGAGCCAGTGCCCGGCCTGGTACAATTAAAAAAAGTATATTTTGGGGAGGGCGGAAGGTTTTAAGCAAACTCATAATCGCCAAACGTTTCCAAAACCTCCTCAAAAGCTTCAAAAACTGAGGCAGCATCATCGCTGGTTACCATTTTCATTCGGTATTCCTTAAAATTTGGAATTCCTTTAAAATAGTTTGTATAATGACGGCGGGTTTCAAAAACACCCAAAGCCTCGCCCTTCCAGTCAATCGCCATTTGCAGATGTCTTTTGGCAGCATCAACGCGTTCCAACATTGTGGGTGGCGGCGAATGTTGACCGGTTTTGAAATAGTACTTTACTTCCTTAAAAAACCACGGATAGCCAATGCTGGCACGGCCAATCATGGCTCCGTCCAAACCGTATTTATCGCGCATTTCCATCGCTTTTTCGGGCGTATCCACATCGCCGTTTCCAAAAATGGGAATGTGCATTCGCGGGTTGTTTTTTACTTCGGCAATGGGTTTCCAATCTGCTTCTCCTTTATACATCTGGGCGCGCGTGCGGCCGTGTATGGAAAGTGCTTGACACCCTACATCCTGCAACCGTTCCGCTACCTCAACGATTTTTATGGACTCGTGGTCCCAGCCCAAACGGGTTTTAACGGTAACGGGCAGCTTGGTATGTTTCACCATCGCTTCGGTTAGGCTTACCATTAAATCGATGTCTTTTAAAATTCCTGCGCCGGCTCCTTTTGAGACCACTTTCTTTACCGGGCATCCAAAGTTGATGTCTATCATATCCGGCCCACTGGCTTCCACAATTTCAACACTTCGGAGCATGGATTCCAAAACCGCACCGAAAATTTGTATGCCTACGGGACGCTCCTTTTCATAAATATCCAACTTCATCACGCTTTTGGCGGCATCGCGGATAAGCCCTTCGGAGGAAATGAACTCCGTAAAAACCACATCAGCACCCTGTTCTTTGCATAGGGCCCGGAATGGCGGATCGCTTACGTCTTCCATCGGCGCAAGCAATAGCGGAAAATCCGGCAGTTGTATGTTTCCTATTTTTGGCAATGCTTTCTTTTTGAAATGCAAAAGTAGTAAATGTTGTTCAAAAAGAATTTTTAAAAAGCGCCGTGGTTTGTGGCTGGTTCAATTATTGGTCTGCAAACGCTCGCCCTCATCGGTGCTGATGCGTTTGGCGTTGTCGCGAAGGCGGGCATTCCCGAAGTTGTATTTCAGCCCGACGCGGAACAGGCGATATTCCAAATCGGTATAAAAATGGTTGTCTTGATTGTAAAATCGCGACGCGGAAACCATTTCTTTCAAGGTGTTGAACACATCATCAACGCCCGCCGTCAAACTGGCGCGTTTGTTCCAAAGATCCTTTCGGAAGGAAACGTTTAGGAAAAACTGGTTTTTGAAATAGCGGTTTCCAAAAACAAAATTTGAAATATATTTTCCCGTTAAATCAGCCGTGAAAGTTCGGTCCTTGGTAAGGGTAAAGTGATTGTTCAGATAGATGTATTGCCCAAAAGTATCATTGGTGTATTTTTCTTCGGCGCTTTGCAAGGCATAAAATTCATTGGCCAAATAGAAGGAAGAGGTGTTGAAATGCATCCACCACCAAGTATTCAATGTACTGAAATAGGTAATATCGAAAGCATACTGATAGCTTCTGATCAAATTAGCATCGGCTCTTTCCAGCGTGCTGTTTTGATTGTTCTGAAAGGTCAGTGCGTCTAAACTATTCTCCACATTTTCATAGTAAACCTCAAAAAACAATTTGCTCTTATGGTCCACGGTCAAGGTAATTTTATCTACCACGGCAGGAACAAGGGTGGGACTGCCGCTGTTGTAGTCGCGTTCGGTAATGTAGTACCGGAACGGGTTCAAACTTTGGTACCGCGGGCGGTCGATGCTTCTGTTGTAGCTTAGCCCAATTCCGTTGTTTTGGTTAATGGTGTAGTGCAACGAAGCAGACGGAAAAACATCAAAATAATCCTGATTGTTCACTTGGCCCAAGCTACGGGAATTTGCTTCAATATCCGTAAATTCGCCACGAAGGCCTGCGGAGAGCTGCCATTTTTCCCATTCCCTTTCAAAATTTATATATTCTGCATAAATAGTTTCCCGATAGTCGAAATCATCGGAAAGGGCGTTGTTGTAATTTTCAATTCCGTTCTGAATGGAAATAAAATCAATAAGGCTGTTCGTGTTTACATTGCTGAACTTGATTCCTGCTTCCAAAGTTCCACCAAAAATGGAGGTTGAAACATCCGCCTGCCCGGTTATGATATTGTTGTTTTGTTCAGATTGGGTCCGAAAACTGTTGTTTCTGCTAAAATCGTCGTTGGCCAGAAAATAATCTGAGCTCACGCGTTGCTCTTGTTGGTTGGAATAGTAAATATAATTGCCGCCCATGGTTAGCGTGGAGCCGTTGTTGCCCAGTTTTCGGGTATAATCCAGCGCAAAGGAAAGGTTGCTCTTTTCAAAATCAACATAGCCCCGCGTATTTATGAGCGAATCTACTTGGCGCTGGGCGTTATAAATGGTAGAAATGCCCATATTCTGGTAGTCTATCTTTGGGGAAAGCGATATGTTCGAGGTAAAACTTATGGAGTTTTTTGGATCTACCGTAAAATCGAGCGTCACGTTCGCATTGTGGTTTTCATATTCGGACGTCCTGTTGAAATTGGTTTCAAAAATAGATTTGGTGGAAACTTCGTCCGGCATAAAAAATCGGACATAGCTTTGGTCCTCCTTATAATCCCTACTTTTTCCGAAAGTATAGCCCGCGTAGGCGTTCAGCCAGTTATTTTTATAAAAATGGGAAGTTCCGAATTTATATTTCGGGTACACCCCGATTTCATAAGTAGCGTCCAACGAACCTTTGTAACCAATAGAGATGGGTTTTGAAGTGATGATGTTCAACACCGTACCCGCATCCGCATCATACTTTGCGGAGGGATTGGTAATAACCTCTATTGCTTTTATAGCGCCGGCATCGGTATTCTCCAAAAGAGAAGCAATCTCGGCAGCGGAAAGATACACCCGCCTATCATTGATGTACACCACGGGGGTGGAGAATTTCACTTGTATATCTTCCCCAATCACCACTACCCCGGGCGTTTTTTTTAGCAGATCCATGGTGCTTCCCACCGCGAACGAAGAGTTTTCAACTTGGAACACCAACTTCCCCGGCGTCTTTTTTACTGTCGGTAATTTGGCGGTAATTACGGTTTCATTGAGCATTTCCGTGTCTTCCAAAAGAATGATGGAACCAAAATTCTGATCGGCATTCAAGTCAATCGATAGGGTATGGCTCTTAAATCCGATAAAACTGAAACTGAAAGTATAGCCCCCGGCACCTAATCCGTCCAACTTAAAAAATCCTTCATCGTCCGTGGTTGTGCCTTTTACTATTTCATCCGACGTTGTGTCCAACGCCAGTACGTTCACAAAGGAAAGGGGCGTGTTTTCACCATTCATTATTTTCCCAGAAACAGAAAAACCTTGGGCCATTGCCACGCTGCCGTATAGGCAATACAGAACCATTAAAAATCTAACCATAACAATAAGTAGTGATCTGGGGCAAGACACCCGTTACTATGATTTAATCTGGGGAGATACAAATAGTACAGTGGAAATACTACTTTATTACTACAAATATGTTAAAAAAATATTAAACAAACTCTTATTTCTTCATTTATTTTGGAGGAATTAATCTTAAAGCGAATAATCACTCTTTTCCTCTATATTTGCAACTTGTAGCACGTTGAAGGAAACTTTATGAAGAACATTCGCAATTTTTGCATCATTGCCCATATTGACCACGGAAAAAGCACCCTGGCAGACCGCCTTTTGGACGCCACCGGCACGGTTACGGACCGCGAGAAACAAGACCAGTTGCTGGACAATATGGATTTGGAACGCGAGCGCGGCATTACCATTAAAAGCCACGCCATCCAAATGGATTATGTTTATAAAGGCGAAAAATATACCCTGAACCTGATAGATACTCCCGGCCACGTAGATTTTTCCTATGAAGTTTCCCGATCCATCGCCGCTTGTGAAGGCGCCTTGCTGATTGTGGATGCTGCCCAAAGCATTCAGGCACAAACCATATCAAACCTCTATTTGGCTTTGGAGAACGATTTGGAAATCATTCCCGTGCTGAACAAAGTAGATCTGCCATCCGCAAATGTGGAAGAGGTTACCGATGATATCGTGGACCTCTTGGGGTGCCGCCCCGAGGAAGTAATCCCGGCCAGCGCAAAAACCGGCTTGGGAATTGACGATATTTTGAGCGCCATTATTGAACGCATTCCACCGCCCAAAGGCAATCCCGACGAATCCCTTCAAGCGTTGATATTCGACTCTGTTTACAATCCATTTAGAGGCGTAGAGACCTATTTTAGGGTGCTGAACGGCGAAATTAAAAAGGGGCAGCATATCAAGTTTATGGCAACCGGCAAAAGTTATTACGCCGATGAGGTGGGCACCCTAAAACTTAAACAAAACCCCAAGGATGCCATCAAGACCGGCGATGTGGGTTATCTCATTACGGGCATAAAAGAAGCCAAGGAAGTGAAAGTGGGCGACACCATTACCGATGCCAAAAACCCCACCATAAATATGATTGAAGGGTTTGAGGATGTGAAACCCATGGTCTTTGCAGGAATCTATCCGGTCGATACTGAAGATTACGAAGAGTTGCGCAACTCCATGGAAAAACTGCAGTTGAACGACGCCTCATTGGTGTTCGCACCGGAAAGCTCGGCCGCACTCGGCTTCGGATTCCGTTGCGGTTTTTTGGGCATGCTCCATTTGGAGATCATCCAAGAAAGACTGGAGCGCGAATTTGATATGACGGTAATAACTACCGTTCCCAACGTTTCCTATCATGCCTTTACCAACAAGGATCCGGAAACGCCCATTTTGGTGAACAACCCCTCGGATCTCCCAGATCCCTCAAAGTTGAACCGGGTGGAAGAACCATACATAAAAGCAACGGTCATTACAAAGTCCGATTTTGTGGGCGCCGTAATGTCCTTGTGCATCGAAAAAAGGGGCGAAATTACCAATCAGACCTATCTGACCACCGAACGCGTGGAGCTTACTTTCGATATGCCGCTGGCCGAAATTGTTTTCGATTTCTATGATCGCTTGAAAACGGTTTCCAAAGGTTATGCTTCCTTTGATTATTCGCCAATAGGAATGCGGGCTTCCCATTTGGTGAAGGTAGATGTGCTCCTAAACGGCAATACGGTGGATGCGCTTTCGGCATTGCTCCACCGCGATAACGCCTATGATATTGGAAAGAAAATGTGCGAAAAATTGAAAGAGCTCATTCCGCGGCAACAGTTTGACATTCCCATTCAGGCGGCCATCGGTGCAAAAATAATTGCTCGCGAAACGGTAAAAGCACTGCGAAAGGACGTAACTGCAAAATGTTACGGAGGAGATATTTCCCGAAAACGGAAATTATTGGAAAAGCAGAAAAAAGGGAAAAAGCGCATGCGCCAAGTGGGCAATGTGGAAATTCCGCAGGAGGCATTTATGGCCGTTCTTAAACTGAACGATTAAAGGCAAATCCTTAATTTCCACAACTCGCCCCCGCCTGTTTCAAACCTGAAATATAGTTATCATAAGGGGTTCCCGTGTTTTGCCCATTTACAGATGCATTGCCGTCGTTTTCCTCGCAAACCTGAAAGCTGGAGGTCTCTGGCGAAGAACAGGTCGTGCAGGAAACACCATCGTCCTTTTTGCAGGAGAAAAACGACAGCGTGAGGACCAAGAGCACAAAAAAGGTAATCTTCATCTTTGAATATGTATTTTTTAGAAACGTTTTAAACGGTGATTTATTTTTGCGATTTCGCCTCGTTCTCGGTGCGAGTGGCGTTCACCACATCCTCAAAATCCATTGGTTTGCCCAGATAGACCAAACTGCTTCCGGATTCAATTTCCAGTTCCGTGGGCGCGTTGATCAAATCCAAAAAGCCGTTGGGTCTTTTTAGAAAAAGCGGAATGGCGTTTTCGTTTTCATCAATGATGTTCAAAACGCGCAGAAACTGGTTGTGGCTTTCCACCGGAATTTCCTGGATGGATGGAAAATCCTGTGCCACTTCCGTGAAACGCGAATAGTCGTGGGTGTAGGAAAACAATTCCTTTGCAGACAGATTTTCGCGCTCGCGCATTTCTTCCGAAGTCATTAACCGAAAGGTACCGTTTTCGCCAAAATACTTGCCAAAACGCTTAATGGATTGTTTGTTGATTTCATCGCTGCCGGTCATGGCCAGCAGATAGCCCACATCGTTCAATTCAATATTTTCAGTCAAATCATCGGAATAAATATTTGAACTAAACGCCTCTAACCCCAGTTCCTTGGCCTTGTTGATATTCATTTGGTTAGAATCAACCAAAACCACGTGGCGGTTGTTTTTGTGCAAATAGGTAGCGATTAGCCTGGAAACCTTGGAGGCGCCCACCATAAGAATGCCTTCAGATTTTTTAAGATACACGCCGGTCCATCCGGCCATGATGCGCGCGGTTGTGGCATTCAAAATTACCGTTATCAACACCACGGCAAAAACCAACGGGGTAATGTATTCAGCGCCAACAACGCCTTCAGAAACAAGTTTGGATCCGAAAAGCGACGAAATTCCCGCGGCAACAATCCCGCGCGGACCTACCCAGCTGATAAAAATTTTGTCATTTGTTTTTAACGGAGAACCGCTGGTGCTTGCAAAAACTGTTAATGGACGCAACACAAAAATTACGATGGCCAATAAAATTGCGGTTTTCCAATTATACACCAATAACAGATCCTCTACGCTAATATTTGCGGCAAGCAATATAAAAAGGATGGAAACCAGCAAAACACTTAGCGATTCCTTAAAATACAACAGTTCCTTTAAACTTGGCAGATCGCTATTGCCCAAATACATTCCCATTACCACAACGGCCAAAAGTCCGGATTCGTGGGCGAAAAGGTCGCTCAAAACAAAAACGGCCATCACTACTGAAAGCGATACAACATTGGCCAAATAATGTGGCAGCCACTTCCTTTTAATGGTTATGTATAGCGCATAGCCTGCAGAAATACCGAAGGCCAGCCCTACCAAAATAATTTTTCCGAAATCCAAAAGCGCTTGTTTTGTATAGCCAGAATCGCCCTCAACGCTTATAAATTCATACACCAAAACCGCCACCAACGCGCCAATGGGGTCTATCAATATGCCCTCCCAGCGCAGCACCGCGGCCACATCTTTTTTTATGGGAATATTTCGCAGAATGGGGCCAATAACCGTGGGACCCGTAACGATGATTAGTGCAGAGAAAAGGAAGGAAATCCGCCAATCGAGACCGAAAACGTAATGTGCGGCAGCCCCGGCGCCCACAAACGTAATTACAGCGCCAATGCTGATCAACTTTCCAATGGCACCTCCCACTTTTGAAATTTCGCCGTGCTTTAGCGTCAGACCTCCCTCAAAAAGTATGATGCCAACAGCCAGCGAGACGAAGTAAAAAAGGTTTTCGCCGGGGAACAAACCATTGGTCCCGTTCCAGATGGGTTGGATCCACTTTTCACCATCGACGGAAAAAAAGGTGGACAACGGCCCTACCAATAATCCTATTAAAATCAGGGGAAGAATTGCAGGTGTTTTTAGTTTCCAGGCCACCCATTGGGCCAAAATTCCTAAAATTATAATTCCTGCAAGTTCTACCATATAGTTCGGTTTTTGGCTAAAATAAACATTATTGGCCGCGATGAAACATTAACATTTTGTTAAAAATAGTATAATTAATTTACTCTGGGTCCATCTTACTGTAACGCTTTTTTAAATTTGCGACTCATTCCTTCGAAATATGCATGTATTCCCCATAGAAGCTGGCAATTTTAAACTCGACGGTGGCGCGATGTTCGGCGTGGTTCCTAAAGTTTTATGGAACAAGACCAACCCGGCAGACGGCAACAATATGATCGATATCGCCGCCCGCTGTCTGCTCATTGAAAATGGCAATAGACTAACACTAATAGACACGGGGATGGGGAACAAACAAAGCGAAAAATTCTTCAGTTATTATTACCGATGGGGGAATTTCGATTTGGACGGGTCGCTTAAAAAACACGGATTTCACCGCAGTGACATTACAGATGTTTTTATGACCCACCTCCATTTTGACCATTGTGGCGGCAGCGTGCAGTGGAATAAAGACAAAACCGGCTATGAACCGGCTTTTAAAAATGCCACCTTTTGGAGCAATAAAGACCATTGGAAATGGGCCAGAGAACCCAACCGAAGGGAGCAAGCATCTTTTTTAAAGGAAAATATTCTGCCGATGGAGGAAAGTGGCCAGTTACAATTTGTGAAACAGCCCAAAGGCGATTTTGCCGAAGCCGATGAACTGGATTTTGGAATTCTATTTGTAGATGGCCATACCGATAAGCAGATGATCCCGCACATAAAATACAAAGGAAAAACCTTGGTTTTTATGGCAGATTTACTGCCAACCGCCGGCCATTTGCCGATTCCATTTGTAATGGGGTACGACACCCGCCCCTTGTTGACGCTACCCGAAAAAGAAAAATTTTTGCGCAGCGCTGCCGAACATAATTTTTATCTCTTTTTGGAGCACGACGCACACAACCCTATCATAACAGTCCAAAATACAGATAAAGGGGTGCGGCTGAAGGAAACTATTTCACTTAATGAATTTTTTAATTAACACATTTTATTTCACAATGAAAATTTTTAAGATCACTCTTTTTGCGGCTGTCCTGTCAACCCTTTTGGCAAGTTGTGGCAGCGGTGCTGCTATCGTTGCCACCCCAATTGAAAATATTGATGCCAACCCCCAAAAGATCACTCCGCTGGATGAGGCACAATTAAAACAATGGCCAGCGATGGACCTGGTAACAGATACCGTTCCGGGAATGAGTGTTGACAAGGCCTATACTGAAATCATCAAAAATCGAAAAGGCGAAACCGTTATTGTTGGGGTTATTGATAGCGGAGTCGATATTGACCATGAAGACCTCAAAAATGTAATCTGGACCAATCCGGGTGAAATTGCAGGAAACGGAATTGATGACGACAAAAATGGTTATGTCGATGATGTGCACGGCTGGAACTTTCTGGGAAGCATTGTAGGTGAAAATATGGAATATGTGCGGCTTGTTAGAAAATTGGGGCCAAAATATGAAGGTAAAAGTGAAGCCTCGATCAGCGCCGCCGACCGTAAGGAATTTGCGCTCTATCAAAAGGCCAAAGCAGAATTTGAAAAGGAAGTTGCAGAAAATAATGAAGGAAAAATTAGGTATGAACAAATACTTTCGCAACTGAAACCGACACATTCGGCCATTTCAAAAAAACTGGGCAAGGAAGATTATTCAAAAAAGGATCTTGATGCCATAGCAAACCCAACCCCTGAAGAAAGACTACAAATTGCCATGCTGGAGCAAATGCTCAATTATGCCGATTCGGTTCCAGAAGTAATCAAGGAACTGGAAAGTGGGGTAGAATATTTTACCGGCCGGGCCGAAAATAATTTCAACACCACCAAGGATTTTCGGGCCGTGTTGGGCGATAATCCGGACGATATCAATGACAATGTTTATGGAGACAACAGGGTGGCCGGACCAGATCCCAAGCGCGAGGATGTTAAACACGGGACCCACGTAGCGGGGATCATTGCGGCGCAACGGCACAACAAAATTGGAATGGACGGTGTGGCCAATAACGTAAAAATAATGGCCGTTCGCGCGGTACCTGATGGGGATGAATATGACAAGGACATTGCCCTGGCCATTCGCTATGCCGTGGACAACGGCGCGAAGGTGCTGAATACCAGCTTTGGAAAATACTATTCGCCACATGCAGATTGGGTTTATGATGCAATCAAATATGCCGCCTCAAAAGATGTTCTCATCGTAAACGCAGCCGGAAACGATGGGTTGGATTTGGACACGGTTAACATCTATCCAAACGATCAGTTCGACAACGGCTCGGAAATTGCAGATTCCTTTTTGACCGTAGGCGCCCTAAATTATAAATATGGAAGCGAAATGGTTGCCGACTTTTCAAACTATGGAAAAACCAACGTAGATGTTTTTGCGCCCGGCGTTAAAATTTGGGCTACCACCCCGCTAAATACCTATCAATTTTTACAGGGAACCTCCATGGCCTCTCCCGAAGTTGCTGGCGTTGCGGCAATGATTCGTTCCTATTACCCAAACCTTTCGGCAAAACAAGTAAAGCAAATTATAATGGACAGCGGCCTGACCACCAATACCCAAGTTGTTTTGGGCGGCGACAAATCCAATACCGATTCCTTTGCGAATATTTCAAAATCAGGAAAGATGGTAAATTTATATAACGCTTTGATCCTGGCCGATAAAATGTCTAAGTAATGAAATATTTTTTTGTAGCAGTTTTAGCGGTTACCACCATTTTTCCAGCAATGGCCCAAAATGGCTATTGGCAACAAGAGGTAGATTATAAAATGAACATTAAAATGGACGTTAAAACCTTTCAATATAAGGGAACACAGGAGTTGAAATACACCAACAACTCCCCGGACACCTTAAAGAAGGTTTACTACCATCTCTACTTTAATGCCTTCCAGCCCGGCAGCGAAATGGACGTGCGTTCAAGGACCATCGCTGATCCGGACCCGCGTGTTGGCGACCGGATTTCAAAACTATCGCCTTCGGAAATAGGATACATTAAACCCGCGCTTTTCACACAAGATGGC
This sequence comes from Aequorivita sp., assembly GCA_048265145.1. Lineage (GTDB taxonomy): Bacteria > Bacteroidota > Bacteroidia > Flavobacteriales > Flavobacteriaceae > Aequorivita. The sequence goes on along the minus strand of JBLXCF010000002.1, from coordinate 96,342 downwards.
ATTGCCGCGAATTACGTGATAAAAGGAACCGTTATGCAGGTAATCTTGAACACCCCCATTCTGCCCGGAAAAAGCACAGTTTTCAATATGGAATGGGATGCCCAGGTTCCTTTACAAGTGCGACGCTCCGGCCGGGATAGTTCAGAAGGTGTTGCCTTCACGATGACACAATGGTATCCAAAGTTAGCGGAATATGATTTTGAAGGATGGCATGCGGATCCTTACATTGGACGCGAGTTTCATGGCGTGTGGGGCGATTTTGATGTAACCATATCCATTGATGAAAATTATACCATTGGCGGAACGGGATATCTTCAGAATCCGGCGGAAGTAGGCCATGGCTATACGGTTCCGGGCCAGAAACCAATGCATCCCGTTAAGGGGAAATATACGTGGCATTTTTTAGCGCCCAATGTCCACGATTTTGCCTGGGCGGCAGACCCTGATTATATTCACGACACCTATCCGGGGCCCAATGGCGTTACCCTTCACTTTTTTTATAAAAACAATCCTGAAATAGCGGAAAACTGGAAAAAGCTGCAGCCAAAAACAGCGGAACTGATGGCGTTTTTCAATGAACATGTGGGGCAATATCCCTATGAACAATATTCGGTGATTCAAGGAGGCGACGGCGGCATGGAATATGCGATGTGCACCATGATCACCGGTGAAAGGGATTTGGGTAGCCTTGTGGGGGTAACCGCTCACGAGCTGGCACATTCGTGGTTCCAGTTTGTGCTGGCAACCAACGAGAGCAAACACGAATGGATGGATGAAGGCTTTACCTCCTACATTTCGGATGAGGCAATGAACTACGTAATGGACGAGAAAAAACCAAATCCACACGCAGGTTCCTACCGAAGTTATTTCTATATGGCCACCAGCGGTGCGGAAGAACCCCTGACCACCCATGCCGATAGGTATGCAACAAACCGTTCCTACGGTATAAATGCCTACAGTAAGGGCTCGGTATTTTTAACACAGTTGGGATACATAATCGGGCCAGAAAACCTTTCAAAAACCTTGAAGCGATTTTATTCTGATTTCCAATTCAAGCACCCCACCCCAACCGATTTTATACGCACTGCGGAAAAGGTTTCGGGCTTTGAATTGGATTGGTATTTAACAGACTGGACCAAAACCACCAACACGATCGACTACGGAATAAAATCCGTAGAAAACGAGGGGTCAAAAACAACGGTAACCTTGGAACGGATCGGTGCAATGCCTATGCCCATTGATCTTTACGTTACCTATGAAGATGGATCGCAGGAACTTTTTTACATTCCGCTGCGGATGATGTGGGGCCAAAAACCAAATCCCTTCAGCAATTTGAAACGTACGGTCCTGAAAGATTGGGCCTGGGCCTACCCAAGTTATACCTTCGAATTAAAAAATGGGAAAAAAATAGAATCCATGATGATTGATGCTACCATGAGATTGGCAGATATCAATCCTGAAAACAATCTTTACGAAAAACAATAACTTTTACTTTCCTTTTTTAAAGAGACCTCGCAAGTGCTTCATGCTGCGGGGTCTTTTTATATATTTACACAGTGAGCCAAAGATTTCCAAAAAACGAAAAATTAAAGAGCACCAAAACAATTGAAAATTTGTTTTTGGAGGGAAAAACCCATACCAAATTTCCATTAAAAGTATTTTTTCTTCCACAGGAAAACTTGCTGGTCCATAGGGCCGCTTTCGCCGTTCCGAAACGAAATTTTAAATCCGCCGTTGAACGCAACCGATTGAAACGCCAATTGCGCGAAACCTTTAGGCTGAACAAGCATTTACTTATGGAAATTAACGGCAAGAAATTTGTAATGCTTTTTCTTTTTTTGGGAAGGGAAATTCCAAAATATGCCGATTTGGAAAAAGCCATGGTCAAGTTGCTTAAAAATTTGAGAAACGAAATGAGCCCCCGAGTAGGGTAAATTGGAACATAGAGCTTCCGAAAAGAAATTCCTGCTTCATTATAGATACAAATACAATTAAAGATGAAAACAATTAGCGCCTTACTTGTAGTCTTCGTTTTGGGATGTTCCAACGGCAATTCCAATAAAAATTATGAATCCTCGTCCACCATGCCAGAGGGCGAGATGATGGAGGAAGCCATTTCCCTGCAGGATGCATCGGAATCGCCAATGGTGGCCCAGGAACAAAAAATAATAAAAACCGGCCAAATTGCCTTTGAAACTAACGACGTAAACGCAACCCACCGAAAGATTTTGGAACTCGCCTCCCAATACAAGGGTCTGGTGCAGCACGACAACAGCGGCAAATCCTACAATCGGATTTATAAAAACTTAACCGTTCGCATTCCGACCGAAAATTTCCAAAAATTTATTGATGGCATTTCAGAAGGAGTGGACTATTTTGACCGGAAGGATATTTCAAGACAGGACGTTTCTGAGGAATTCGTGGATTTGGAGGCCCGCTTAAAGGCCAAGCGCGTCCTTGAGGAGCGCTATCTTGAATTGCTCCAAAAAGCCAACAAGGTGGAGGAAATGCTTCAAATAGAACGCGAATTATCCATTATTCGCGAGGAAATTGAAGCAAAACAAGGCCGGTTGCAATACCTGCAGAACCAAGTTTCCATGAGCACCGTTACCATTGAATTTTACAAAACCACCGCCGAAACTGGCATTACCCAATCCTATGGCCAAAAAATGAAGAACGCGCTCCACGGGGGCTGGAACGGTATTTCGGTGTTTTTTCTGGGCGTTTTGTACCTTTGGCCACTGTTCCTCGTTGCCATAGTTGTGGTTGCCATTCTTCGCATATTTCTGAAGAAGAGAAAGAAACATTGAAAAGTTAGCAAGTTATTGGGTTATTTAAAACAACCCATAATAACCGAATAACTATTAACTCAATTACTCATTAACTTAAAAATAATGAAAAAAAGAATCATAGTTCCCATCCTCGCTGTAGGTATCTTTTTTACCACGGTAAGTTTCAAAAGTGACTTTTTTGAAATTGCCAAACAGATAGAAATCTTCACCACCCTTTTCAAGGAGTTGAACATGAACTATGTGGACGAAGTAACGCCCGCAACGCTTATGGACAAAGCCATTAAAGGAATGTTGGAGGATCTGGACCCCTATACCGTCTATTGGAACGAACAGCAAGTGGAAGATGCAAAGATCAATAATTCTGGCATTTACACGGGCATAGGCGCCAGTGCACAGCACAAGAACAACAAGATTATCATTATGGAGCCCTACAAAGATTACCCAGCAGATAAGGCAGGATTGAAAGCGGGAGATGAAATTGTGAAAATCGGGAATGTTACGGTTGCCGATCTGGAAGATGATGCTGGCGAATTATTAAAAGGCGCACCCGGCTCAAAGGTAGATATAACCTACAAAAGGCAAGGAAAAACAGCAACCACAACCATTACCAGAGGTTCGGTGGATTTAAAGGCCGTTCCTTTCTACAAATTGATACATACCGACATTGGCTATATCGTTCTTTCACAATTCAATCGGAAAACCACCGCCGAAACCAAGGCGGCATTAGTGGACCTAAAATCGCAGGGTGCCAAAAAAATTATCTTGGATCTGCGCGGAAACCCCGGTGGTCTTTTGAACGAAGCCATCAATGTGGTAAATCTTTTTGTGGATAAAGGAGAAGTAATTACCACCACAAAATCAGTTATCGAAAAATACAATCAAGTTTACAAAACCAAGGAGGACCCTGTAGATACTGAAATTCCACTTGTAGTTTTGGTAAACGGAAGAAGCGCTTCCGCCAGTGAAATTGTTTCCGGCGGATTGCAGGATTTGGATCGGGCGGTGATTGTTGGCGCCAGAAGTTTTGGGAAGGGGTTGGTCCAACGTCCAAAAAAATTGACCTATGGAACCCAATTGAAAGTAACCATTTCGCGCTATTACACTCCCAGCGGGCGTTGCATACAAGCGCTTGATTACTGGCACCGTGATGAAAACGGCGATCCCGTTCGCAAAGATGCCAAAGAATACAACGCCTTTAAAACCAAGGGCGGCAGAACCGTGTATGACGGCGGCGGCATTTTGCCCGATGTGGAATTGAAATCGGCCGCCTTTAGCCCTATAACCACAGCCTTGCTTAAAGATAATGCCATTTTTGATTATGCCACCAAATATTATTATGGCCATCAATTGACCGAATGGAAAAACTTCAAATTTACCGAAGCCGATTTTCAGGATTTTCTGAAATTTTTAAAGGAAAACAATTTTGAATACGAAACAGAAACAGAAAAGAAGTTCGCCGAAGGTTTAAAAATGTCCGAAGATGATGATTTAAACAAAGAAATTGCAACAAGTTATGGGCAACTAATGAAATCTATTGACGCGGCAAAAGACAAGGCGATTGTTAATAAAAAAGTGGAAATAGAATCGTTATTGACGGATGAAATTTTGAAGCGTTATTTTTATCGCGAAGGATTGTATGAATACCAAATAACGCACAATCCTGAGATTTTGGAGGCAGTTGCGGTTTTGAAGGATGCTGGGCGGTATGCTAAGATTTTGAGGTAATTAACAAATTTCGAGATTTTTCTTCCCAAATTTTATGCTGGTGGTTTTTTAAAAAAGAAAGTTTACTAAATTTATTTAATGAAACCAGATATAATAAAATCTTTATCAAATAATTTCGAAGATCATTCCCAGACTACCGCCAATGGCATAGAATTTTGGTTTGCTAGGGATATTCAACATTTGTTAGGATATTCGGAATGGCGAAATTTCCAAAAAGTAATTACCAAAGCCAAAATTTCCTGCGAAGCAACTGGAAATAATATTTTAGACCATTTTGTTGACGTCAACAAAATGGTACAACTTGGATCTGGTAGTGAGCGGGAAATTGACGATATAATGCTCACGAGATACGCCTGCTATTTAATCGCCCAAAATGGAGATCCTAAAAAAGAACAAATAGCTTTCGCCCAGAATTATTTTGCAATACAAACAAGAAAATTTGAGGAAATTGAACAAAGAATAAAAGACTGGGAAAGACTTCAGGCAAGACAAAAGTTAACGCTCTCAGAGAAAGAATTATCTGAACTCATCTATGAGCAAACAGGAAATGATAAAAATTTTGGATTAATACGCAGTAAAGGGGATCAAGCATTGTTTGGAAGAACAACCCAACAAATGAAAAACAAGCTTAATGTTCCGCAAGGAAGAGCATTAGCAGATTTTCTACCCACAATTACAATTAAGGCAAAAGACTTCGCAACAGAGATTACTGTATTCAATACAAAAGAGAAGAATTTAAAAAACGAAAGACAAATATCGGCCGAACATATAACCAACAACCGTTCGGTCAGAAAAATTCTACTTAGCAGGGGCATAAAACCCGAAGAATTACCAGCTGAGGAGGACATAAAGAAATTAGAACGCAGAGTGATTTCTGAACCTAAGAAACTTGGTAAAAATCCAGATAAACTAAATTGAATATAATCACAAGATTTTGTAGGCGGTTGCGGTTTTGAATGATGCTGGGCGGTATGGGAAGATTTTGAAATAAGATCAGAATTGAAAAATAATAGTTTTAGAACATATCAAAAATCTTCTAAGATTCGCATTTCATATGGAACTATATTCGCTGTAATTTGCTTTGGAAGTATTTTCGCTTTACTTATTAACCAAGAATTATCTTTTCTTCAATCAGATTTTATTGATAATCTATTTCGAATAGTAGGAATAACTTCTTTATTGTTATTAATTTATAAAACTATTAAAAGTTTTAATGAAATAGAACAATTGAATGGTAAAATTACGGGAGTATTCAAGCTGTTTCCCGATAAGATAATTTTGAACAATCAAATAATTTTTATCACTGATGTTGCAAATTTGAATATTAATCTTACAGATTACAATGGTAAAAGATTCAATGGATTGATAAATACATGGCTTCCTTCTTTATCCAATGGTTTCGGAAATAGCGTATCAATTTATTTAAAAACAACTGATAAGATAGAAGCCCACTTCGAACAAAAGTATGAAGGTGAATTTGTGATGAAAAACAAAGATATTCTTATTGATTATCATAAAAATGGAAAATTATCATTTCTTAATTTATTGGATATTTTAGAAATTGAAAGTTATGATGAGATAAAGGCTTTTAAAAATGCTCTTTAAAAATCGCTTTTTTTAAATCTAAAATTAACACTCCCTACTTTCGCTTAACAAAATCTTAACCGACTGTTTATCAAGGCAATTGTATCTTAGCAATTATGATACAATCTGAAAAAGAAGAAAACAAGGAGATTCTAAAGGAATCTGTGGCCTATTTAGAGAACCGGGGTTTTGAACACATCCAGGCCGATGTGGAAGGATATGAAACCCCAAAATCCTATCATAAAAAAGATAGCGATGTAGTCATTACACCAGATATAGTAGCAGACAGGGCCGGAGTTCGGCACTATTTTGAAATAAGCCTGAAATCTGAAAAACCGCGATTGCTAAAATCAAAATGGCAGTTTTTGGATACCCTCACTCGGATGCGCAACCAGCGTTTTAAAATCATTACCCGCCGCGGACATTATAAATTTACGGATGAAATGCTAAAGGACCTTAATTTGGAAAAAAACCTGATTAAGCTCTAATCATTGCAATGTGCGGAATACCATCTTCCATATAGCGGTCGCCAATTGTTTTAAAACCGTGACTTTCATAAAAAATAACCAAATAAACCTGAGCCGATATTTTAATTTTATCGGCTTTAAAATGGGTTTCAATGGCTTTTATTGCAGCTTTTGTAATGGTGTGGCCATACCCTAATTTTCGGTAGTTTTCGCGCACCATGACCCTTCCCAAGGAAGCATCATCAAAATAATCACCGGCACTAAAGCAGCGGGCATAGGCCACCAGAATATCATCTTCCCAACCTAACACGTGGAGGGCGCGATCGTCTTTTCCATCTATATCTTGATAGACACAATCCTGTTCCACGACGAAAACCTCGCTGCGCAGCCGCAAAATTTCATAAAGTTCCCCAATCGATAATTCCTGAAATGTTTTTACTGTTATTTGCATTCCTTTGTGCTAAAATTAATCCTGTACAATAATATCCTTCGGGTCGTCCTTTTGGTGTTCAGGTTGGATGGTTACGTGGTTAATTCCAAATTCGTGATAAAGTACTTCCTCAACTTTTGTAAGTACTGCATCAAATTGTGATAGGGTAACATCTTCAAAAAATTCAATATGTGCCTCCAAATGGGTTTCCTGCTCGTTCAATTGCCAAATGTGGATGTGGTGCATATTCTTTATTTCCGGTAGCTGGCAAACCGCTTTCGAAATTACTTCCAAATTTAGGGCATCGGGCGTGAAAAGCATTAAAACCTTAAAAGAACTTTTTAAAAGGCCATAGCCCATAACCAATAAATATAAGGCTATCAGAACGGTCAGTAGGCTGTCCACCCAAAACCATTCAAAATATTGCATCAACAACCCGCCAATCAATACGGCAACCGAGGCGGCCATATCGGTAAACAGATGCAAATAGGCACTGCGCATGTTCATATTGGTTTTTGAATCCTTGAAAAGCAATAAAATACTGAAACCGTTAAAAACAATGCCCAATACTGCCAACCAGATAACCAAACCACTTTCAATGGGGCGTGGATCAAAAAAACGAAGAATGGCCTCGTAGATAAGATATATTGCAACCAAAACCAACGTTGCGGAATTTACAAAGGCGGCGATAATCTCGCCACGTTTATAGCCGAAGGTTTTTGTGACTGATGCATCTTTTTTTGAATATCGGTCCGCAATATAGCTTACCAATAATGAAAGTACATCACTGAAATTGTGCAGGGCATCCGAAAGCAGCGAAAGACTCCCGGAAACCAATCCCCCAATTAGTTGCGAAACCGTAATGCCAATGTTCAAAAAGATGGTAAGCAGCAACTTTCTGCCCTTTAGATCGGGGTGTGGATGGGAGTGTGAATCTGCGTGGTGATGCGCCATTTTCTGAAATTATGTGCAAGCAATTTTTTCCACCCGGGCTTGGTGCCGTCCTCCTTCAAAATTTGTTTTTAGAAAGGTTTTTACCATTTCAATAGCTTGAATTTCGCTGGTGAAGCGGGCGGGAATGCTCAAAATATTGGCATCGTTATGTTGGCGAGCCAGCTCTGTAATTTCTTTGGTCCAGCACAGGGCCGAACGCACCTTTTGATGTTTGTTGGCGGTCATGTTGGCGCCGTTCCCGCTGCCACAGATGATGATTCCAAAATCTACCTTTCCGTTCGCTACATCGGTCGCAACCGGATGTACGAAGTCGGGATAATCCACACTGGATTCGCTATTGGTTCCATGGTTTATTACGGAATGGCCTTCTTTTTCAAGAAAGGATTGAATGGCGAGTTTATAGGCAGTTCCGGCGTGGTCATTTCCTATTGAAATTTTCATGGCTACAAAGTTTAAGATTATGAGCAAAAAAGGCAATTAACCCCTTTCGAGGTCCAAAGATAAAACATAGTGCTTTCTTAAAAGGAAAATGGGCTTGATAATTACACGCAAGAAACTAACATTGTTGCTTGCATTTCAAAGGTTAATGGTTTCTTAACGATGCCTTCACCAATTAGTTAACAACAGTGTTGATATTTGTTGGTGTAAAAACGACAAGTAAAATTGCAGATGCCGGAATTTTTTACAATAGGCTTAAAATTTGCGAATCTCCAAAATTTGTATACGCTTTTTGCGGACAATTTATCAGCACTATTTCTTTCCTTTCAAACAATATTTATGGTAGTTTTTATTAAGAATAAGTTGTCGAAATGGGTTATCCACCATTGTTAATTAGTAGTGCTATTGTCGTATTTATCAAGGTATTTAAATCTTAATTTTATGTTAACAACCTATTATTAAAAGACAATAAATTGATTTCAAAATAAATTCTGGAAAAGTTATTCCACATATCAACACCCTATCATCATCACCATTATTTATTTTAAAAATTTCAAAAAAGAAAAAGATATATAAATAGCTGTTGATAAGTAAAAAAATAACGTGGGTGCTAAATCATTGGATCACTGACTTAAAAAAAGCCGTATTCCGGACCATCCAAAAAAGTCCTGCGCTTTAAACAATCTTTAAATTGGAAGGCGGGTCCAGATTTTTGATGATTTCCTCGGCCTCAGAAAAATCTTCTATATGAACCTTTAATTGAATACCCCCAATGGCATTGGAATAAAAAGGAAAAACGCTGCTCATGGTTTCATTTTGAAAAAAGTAGCGGATTTCAGCCTGTTCGAACAAAAGTTGAAGAACGGCATATTCCGCGGGAAAGGAAAAAATGGCTATAGTTTTGTAGTGTTTCATCTTGGTATTTTCAATATGAGAGGCGTTTCCAAATGGATTCAAAATTTAAAATTCAATAGTGCGACAGCTACTGCTAACCAACGATTAATTAATGTGTTAGTGGCTCCATTACCCTACCGTAAGGTACTAAATCTTTCCTAATGAAAACCTGTCATTCTTTTAGAAGTAGTACATTTACCCATATTTCATAAACAACTATGCCAAAAAATAAACGAAAAAAGAATACCAATAAAATAGAAAATCTTTCCCAGACCATTCTGAACATACTCCGGAAGGATCATTCCCAAGCTTTCAACTACAAACAAATTGCTGCCAAGTTACAATTGGACGATGCCAGTAGCCGAAATCAGATTATTAAAAAATTGAAGGACCTTCAGGGAAAAGGAAGCATCCAGGAAGTGGAGCGTGGCAAATACCAACTCACGCCTTCCCAAAATTACTACACCGGAAAGGTAGATGTGGCCGGAAGAGGCCAAGGCTATATTATAGTGGAAGATTTAGAGGATGATATTTTCGTAAAGAATAAAAACTTAAACAAAGCACTGGATGGCGATATTGTTGAGGTGTATGTTTTCAAACGAAAAAAGGGTGGCAAGTCGGAAGGTGAAGTGACTAAAATCCTGGAACGCAAACGAACCGAATTTGTTGGGACCATTCAGGTGCAGGAAAATTTTGCCTTTGTGGAGGTCAGCGATTCAAAAATGTACACCGATATTTTTGTTCCCAAGGCTAAAATCAACGGCGCAAAAAATGGCGAAAAAGTTTTGGTGGCGATGGAAGATTGGCCCGACAAAGCGGATTCTCCCTTCGGGAATGTTATTAAAATTTTGGGAATGCCCGGAGAACACAACACCGAAATCCATTCCATTTTGGCGCAGTACGGTCTTCCGTATGAATTTCCAAAGGAAGTAGAGGATTTTGCCAATAAAATTGACACTTCAATAAAGGCTTCTGAAATAAAAAAACGCCGCGATATGCGCGACGTTCTCACCTTTACGATAGACCCAAAGGATGCAAAGGATTTTGACGATGCACTTTCCTTTAAACAACTGGAGAATGGTAATTTCGAAATAGGAATCCACATTGCAGATGTTTCGCATTACGTTACCCCGGGAAATGAGTTGGATGACGAGGCCTATGAACGTGCAACTTCTGTCTATTTGGTTGATAGGGTAGTACCGATGCTTCCTGAAATTCTTTCAAACAACGCGTGTTCGCTTCGGCCGAATGAAGAAAAATATACCTTTTCGGCGGTTTTTGAAATCACTCCGAAAGCTGAAGTGAAAAAACAATGGTTCGGAAGAACGGTAACATACAGTGACGCCCGTTTTGCGTATGAAGAAGCCCAGCACATAATTGAAAATCCGAAGGAGGAAACCCATACAATTCCTTCAAAAATTTCAATTACCGATAAGGAATATACGGTAAAACCCGAAATAGCCCTGGCCATCCTGGAAATGGACCGATTGGCGAAAATACTGCGCCAGCGCCGAATGCGTGCCGGGGCAATTTCATTTGATAAAGTGGAGGTAAAGTTCATTCTCGATGAAAACAACAATCCGGAAGGGGTCTATTTCAAGGAAAGCAAAGATGCGAACAAACTGATAGAGGAATTTATGCTGTTGGCAAATCGAAGCGTGGCAGAATTCATAGGAAAACAACAACCTAAAAAAACGTTTGTCTATCGGGTGCACGACGAACCTGACGATGAAAAAATTGCGGCTTTGGAAAACATCATCAAACGTTTTGGATATAAATTGAATACCCGCGGCCGCCATTCCACCGCTCAATCCATGAACAAACTTTTAAAAGATGTTCAAGGAAAAAAGGAGCAGAATTTAATCGATACACTTGCCATCCGAAGTATGAGCAAAGCCATGTACACCACCCAAAACATTGGCCATTACGGTTTGGCATTTGATTATTATACACACTTCACATCGCCCATTCGTCGCTATCCGGACGTAATGGTCCATCGCCTACTACAGCATTATTTAGTCGGCGGCAAATCGGCAAAGGAAGAGGAATATGAAGAAAAATGTGGCCACAGCAGCGATATGGAAAATTTGGCGACCAATGCGGAGCGCGACAGCATTAAATATATGCAGATAAAATATATGCAGGACCACAAAGACCAAGAGTTTTTGGGCGTCATTTCGGGCGTAACTGAATGGGGGATCTATGTGGAGATCATTTCCAATAAATGCGAGGGAATGGTCCGGTTGCAGGACCTCAAGGACGACCGCTACGAATTTGACAGGGAACAGTATGCCGCCATTGGCCAGCGCACCAAAAATGTGTACCAACTTGGTGATGAAGTATTTGTGAAGGTAAAAAATGCCGATTTAGTGAAAAAACATCTCGATTTTTCAATGCTGGGCCACAAAAACGGGTACAAAAACTAAAAAATTTGCTGTTGTTCGGCAAAAGTAATTTGTACTTTTACCCAACTATGGTTGATGGATTACTCTATGCGGCATTTTATGGTTTTCTATTGGCCTTCGCCGTGGGTCCCGTTTTCTTCACCTTGATTGAAACTGCAATTACCAAAGGAATTAAAGCCGCAATTTTCTTCGATCTTGGTGCCCTTTTTGCCGATGTTGTATTTATTCTTATTGCCTTTTTCAGTACCAGCCGAATCCTTGAAAAGGTAAAACACGATCCGGGTCTGCTCATTTTTGGCGGGGCCATTCTTATTGCCTATGGCATTATATCCTACATACGGACCAACAAATCCATTTTTAAAATTGTTAGGGAGCATTACGCCGTAAAGGTGAAGAAGAATTTGGGCGGACTTTTCTTAAAAGGTTTTCTTTTAAATTTCGTGAACTTTGGGGTGTTGGCCGGGTGGATCGGTACGTTAATAATGGCCAACGCCCTGACCACATCAGAAAATGGCGTAATGCTCTTTATTGCCACCGTGCTTGCCACCTTTTTTCTAACCGATCTTTTAAAAATGCTTTTGGCCAAACGGTTAAAAAACAAAATGACCCCGCGGTTTATCTTCAAAACCAAAAAATGGGTGAGTATTTTAATTTTGGGCTTTGGGGTTTTGCTATTGATCCAAGGGATATTTCCAAAAGGAATGGAAGCAGGGTTGGATCGAATTCCCAATCAGCAGCCCATTCAGGAAAATCCGGTTCCTCCCGTAGATGGCTCATTGCAGACACCAGGCAAAGATTTGGAAACTGCACCGAAAATTCTTCCACCAAAAAGCTGAATTTCTAGTACTCCTGCCTCACTGTCTTTCAAAAATAAAAAACCTCCAACTTTAGGTTGAAGGTTTTTGGAGGCATCGAGCGGATTCGAACCGCTGTAGCAGCTTTTGCAGAGCTGAGCCTAGCCACTCGGCCACGATGCCCTTTTAGGCTTGCAAATGTAAAAAAATTAAACTTAAATTTCCTATTTAAAAATCAATTTACCGTTTGCGTTTCATGGTTACGCTAACCTCGGCCACGTCCCCGCCTATGGGCGGATTCCGTTTGGCAACAGTAACTTTCACTTGCGTAACCATTTCTATTTTCATAAAAATGGAATCCATAATACGTTGGGCCACGTGTTCCAAAAGCTTGGCGCGAAGGGCCATTTCCTCCCTCACTATATTTTGTAGCAGCACATAATCAACCGTGTCCGAAAGGGCATCAGTTTGGGCGGCGTTTTTTAAGTTTGCCTTTACCGAAAGATTAACCAAATAATCAGACCCTATTTGACCTTCCTCGATCAAGCAGCCGTGGAAGGCGTAAATTTTTATATTCTTAAGGCGAATGGTTCCCATGGAATTCTGTTTTGCTTTTTGGCAAAGATAGAAGAGCGCAGAGCCGAAACCTATTTTTGGAATATATCTTTTTCGGCTAATTGGTTACCTTTGCACTTCATAAAAAATAATTATATGAGCAACGAAGCCGCGCCGCTGAATTTTATCGAGCACATTATTGAGGAAGATCTTAAAAACGGGTACACCCGAAACCAATTGTGCTTTCGGTTTCCACCCGAGCCCAATGGTTATCTCCACATTGGCCATGCCTCCTCTATCTGTTTGAATTTTGGGCTTGGCGAGCGTTATGGCGCCCCGGTCAATCTTCGGTTTGACGACACCAACCCCGCCAAGGAGGAACAGGAATTTGTGGACGCCATAAAGCGCGATATTTCGTGGCTGGGTTATGAATGGGCCACCGAATGTTACGCTTCAGATTATTTTCAACAATTGTACGATTGGGCTGTTCAAATGGTAAAGGACGGAAAGGCCTATGTGGATTCACAAACTTCCGAAGCCATAGCTGAGCAAAAGGGAACCCCTAACACCCCCGGAAAACCGAGCCCATATCGAAATCGCTCCGTAGCGGAAAATTTGGATCTGTTCCAAAAAATGAAGAATGGCGAAACCAAGGAAGGCGAACACGTGTTGCGCGCCAAAATAAATATGGAATCGCCCAATATGCTGATGCGCGACCCGGTGATGTACCGCACCATAAACAAACACCACCACCGAACCGGCACCGATTGGAAAATTTTCCCAATGTATGATTGGACCCACGGCGAAAGCGATTATATAGAACAAGTCTCGCATTCCTTTTGTACGCTTGAATTTCTTCCGCACAGAGAGTTATACGACTGGTTTTTGGACCAAGTGTACGACACCAGTAAACTCCGCCCAAAACAGCGAGAATTTGCCCGTAGAAATTTAAGCCATACGGTTGTCAGCAAACGCAAGTTGGCACAACTGGTTAGCAGCGGCGCGGTTACCGGCTGGGACGATCCACGAATGCCCACTATTTCCGGTTTGCGAAGAAGGGGCTATACGCCGGAATCGATTAAAAATTTTGCCGATAGCATAGGGGTTGGGAAACGCGAAAACTTGATAGACGTTTCCCATCTTGAATTCAACGTTCGTGAGGATTTGAACAAAAAAGCGCCGCGAATTATGGTGGTTTTGGACCCTGTAAAATTGATTATCGATAATTATCCGGAAGGAAAAACCGAGTGGTTGGAGGCCGAAAACAACCCCGAGGACGAAAATGCCGGTAACCGGGAAGTTCCTTTTTCCAAAGAACTTTATATTGAAAGGGAAGACTTTTTGGAATCTGCCAACAATAAATTCTTCCGATTGACACTTGGAAAGGAAGTGCGTTTAAAGAATGCCTACATTATTAAAGGTGAAAGCATTGAAAAAGATTCAGCAGGGAATATTACCGCAATCCATTGCAGTTATGACCCCGAAAGCAAAAGTGGAAGCGGTACAGAAGCTTCGCTCAGAAAGGTGAAAGGAACGCTTCATTGGGTTGCCGCAAATACTGCCGTAACCGTGGAAGTGCGTCTTTATGACCGTCTGTTTACCGAGGCCGCGCCCGATACCAATAAAGAAAGGGATTTCATGGAATTCATAAATCCAAATTCGCTGCAAGTTATTGAAGGATATGCCGAACCGAGCATAAAGGACGCGGAACCGGAAGATAAATTCCAGTTTCAACGCTTGGGATATTTTGTTGTCGATAAAGATTCGACCAAAGAAAATTTGGTGTTCAATCGCACTGTGCCTCTTCGGGATTCTTGGGCGAAATTAGCCGATTAATTAACGTTTTGGTTGATTGAACAGTTGTTTTTTAAGACAAATTGGGAAATTATTCTTCCTTTTAAGACAAATTTATAGATTAAATTTTAACTATTAACCGGTTGTTAACAGCCACCGGAAGAGCCGTTGTATATCTTTGGTATTATTAACCTTTAAAACAAAAAACAATGGCATCAAATACAGGTCAAACACTGATTGCACTATTAACTGGCGCCGCTATCGGCGCTGGATTGGGAATTCTTTATGCTCCAGACAAGGGTTCCAAAACCCGCGACAAGCTGAGCAAGGAAGCTAAGAAGGCCCAGAAAAAACTAAGCCAACAAATTCAAGATACCAGTCAGACGCTTAGCGAAAGGGCGCAACAGGCAAAGTATAGCTTTGAGCAAAAGTTGAACGAAACACTTTCCTCCGCCAGTTATAAAGCCGACGATATTTTATTGGCGATGGAAGATAAATTGGAAGCTTTGAGAAAGCAAAACGCCAAACTTCAAATAGATTCCAAAGTAGATAAAGCGAAAGCAACTGCCAAAAAAGTAACTGCATAATATGGCATTCAAAAGCCTAACGGACAGCCTGCATAAGGTTACGGACAGAATTGAGGACTACAGTGTGAGCATGGTGGAGTATTACAAACTCCGCCTGTTTAAGTCTGTAATGAAAGGTGGAATTTCGCTGGTTAACCTTTTGGTTTATGGCAGCTTGTTTCTTTTTGTTCTCTTGTTTCTATCTTTAGGGGCCGCCTTTTGGCTTGCTACTTTTTTTGAGAATGTATATGCCGGATTTTTACTGATCGGTGGATTCTACGGAGTTATTTTACTATTCATGTTTATTTTCGGAAGAAGGCTGATTGAACGAAAAATGCTCCACAAATTCTCAGGATTGTTGTATGATGAAGATGATCTGGATCCAAAGGTTTTGGCAGAGGAAGAAATAAGGGAATATCAAAAGACCCTTGCTGATGAGGTCATTAGAAAGGAAAAATCTTCCAAATAAAATTATGAAGCGATATACTACTTTTGAAGAAATAGACCGCGATTTGAAATACCTCCGTCTGAAGTCCCAGATAGATTTGGAAGAGGTAAAACTGGGCATTCAGGAAAGCAAGGAAACCCTTAGCGAAACATTTTCTCCGATTAATATGATTGCCGGCATCGTGGGTGCAATTCTAAAAAAAGCTTTTGTGCTGAAAGTGGTAGATAAATTGATCGGTATTAAACCCGTAAAGAAAAAAGAGTATGAAGATGATGAGCATCTATAAGGTTGCTGATTTTCGATTAATTGATAATGTAAAGCCCTCTCTTCTGGAGGGCTTTATTCGTTTTGATCACAAAATTTCTTAATTATTCAAATCTTCTCCGGTTTCCGGTGGCGGAGGCGGCTTTGGTCTGGAACGTTTTTTTGGAACGTTGCCTTTTTCACGGTTTTGCTTCTTCATTTCCTCTCCAATTTTATTGCTGGCCACAAAGGAAGCAATCATATTGTTCAACATATCGCTGCCGGCTTGGGGCGAATTGGGCAATAAAATTAAATTC
Organism: Aequorivita sp.; assembly: GCA_048265145.1. Lineage (GTDB taxonomy): Bacteria > Bacteroidota > Bacteroidia > Flavobacteriales > Flavobacteriaceae > Aequorivita. Next base: position 79,936 of record JBLXCF010000002.1, on the reverse strand, counting down.
GTATTGGTTTCTTCCCCAATGGATTGTAGCGTATCGTAATGTTGTGTAACCACGATCAGCGCCGATGCTTCCTGAGAGTTGATCCCCACATTGTTCAGAACATCTACACTTTCCTCCAATCCGCGGGCTATTTCCCTTCGCTGATCCGCTATTCCTTGTCCTTGCAGACGTTTGCTTTCTGCTTCCGCCCTTGCTTTTGCAACTATCTTGATCCGTTCCGCTTCTGCTTCATATTCGGCGGCAACTTTCTCCCGCTCGGCAGCGTTGATCCGGTTCATTGCAGCTTTTACCTGCACATCCGGATCAATATCTGTTACCAGGGTTTTAATGATGTCATAACCATATTCGCTCATTGCCTCGTTCAGTTCCGCCTTTACGGCTATTGCAATATCATCCTTCCTTTCAAAAACGTCATCAAGTTTCATTTTCGGAACTTCGGCGCGGACCACATCAAAAACATAGCTGGTAATCTGGTCGTGCGGGTTCTGAAGTTTATAGAACGCATCATATACCTTTTGTTGCAGCACTTGGAATTGTACCGAAATTTTCAATCGCACAAAAACATCGTCCTTTGTTTTGGTTTCAACAATTACATCCAATTGCTGTATTTTAAGGTTAATGCGCCCCGCAATACGGTCTATTAACGGTATTTTGATCTGAAGACCGGAGTGCCTAATACTTTGGAATTTTCCAAAGCGTTCTACAATTGCCGCCGTTTGCTGCTTGACTGTAAAAAACCCGGCAAATAGAATGAACAAGCCGAAAATCAATAGCGGTATAAATATAAATCCACCCATATTTTATAAAAATTAATGATTAATCGTTGTGGAAGATACAAAAAATAAAACCTATTTTCACGCCTTAAAAAATCCCCGATCATGAAAATTAAACTAGCCTTGGCGGCATTTTTTTGCTGCCTTTTTTTTCTAGATAGTTCCGCACAGCGAAATTATAATGAGTATAATTTTTTAGGAATTCAAGGCGGAATATCGCTTTTCGATATACAGACGGACGATTTGATTACTGAACAGAAAACCGGTTTTACGGCTGGTTTCACGACGCGGGGTGCCTTTCGGAATAATTTTGATTTACTTTATGGGCTGAGCTTCCAAAGTTCGTCCGTGGGCGTGGAGGGCAGTAACCTTTCTGGAACCGACACCCAGAGCATTGGCTATACCATCCAAGGAGCGCAGATTAACTTTTTGGGAAGTTACAATATTGTTGTTAAACATTTAAGCGTTGAGTTTGGGCCTATTTTCGATATTACCGGAAAAATGAAACTGGATAAAGAAGAATACAAAGATTATATCCTTGGCGGTTACCGCGCTCTTACGGCAAAGGATATCCAAGATATTTCAAGATTCAATGTTCGCCTTGCTGCCGGAATTACCGCAGGTCTGGAACATTTTAGGATCAGCGCCCAATATCAATATGGGGTCACCAACATGCTTGGTGGCCTGAATGGAAATGATTTGGAAAATGAAGATTTTAAAGGCCACAGCTCCACCTTAGTTTTTCAAGGAATTATTTATTTTTAATTCATAAAATCAATAGCCGCTTCTATTCGCGAAACGCTTTCCTCTTTACCCAAAAGGGAGAGAATCTCGAATACCTCCGGACCTTTCATTTCGCCAACGAGCGCCAAACGCAAGGGCATCATTACTTTTCCGAAGCCAATATTTTCTGCAGCAATCCAGCCTTTTATTTTTTCCGAAAGGTTTTCGGAGGAAAAATCCCCTTCGTTATTTAAAATTGAAACAAGCTTTTGGAGCAATTCGGGCGTTTCTTCCTTAAAGGCTTTTTCGGCGGCTTTTTCATCATAGCCTTTGGGTGCTTCAAAAAAGAAACTTCCCTGATCCCATAGATCCGCAATAAAAGTTGCCCGTTCCTTTAAAAGAGAAACAATTTTTGTCAGGTTGAGCGCAGTTGAAACCTCCTTTTCTCGCAATAGCTTTGAAAATTCAGTAGCTAACTGATCCTCACTGACGTTTTGCAAATATTGATGCTGGAACCATTTTGTTTTTTCAGGATCAAATTTTGCCCCGGCTTTGTGCACGCGGTCTAATTCAAAAGCTGTCACCAATTCCTCCAAACTGAAAATTTCTTGTTCGGTGCCGGGATTCCATCCTAAAAAGGCGAGCATATTTACTACAGCTTCCGGCAAATAACCATCTTCGCGATAGCCTGAAAATACATCGCCTTCCGCAGTTTTCCATTCCAAAGGGAATACCGGAAAACCCATTTTGTCGCCATCGCGTTTGCTTAGCTTTCCGTTGCCAGTGGGTTTTAAAATCAACGGCAAATGCGCAAATTGTGGCGCCTCCCATCCAAAAGCTCGGTAAAGCAAAAAGTGCAGCGCCAATGATGGCAACCATTCCTCACCACGGATAACGTGGGTAATCTTCATTAAATGGTCGTCCACGATATTTGCCAAATGATAGGTGGGCATACCATCACTTTTAAACAAAACCTTATCGTCAAGAATGTTTGTTTCCACCTTCATTTCACCGCGGATACTATCGTTTAAATGTAGCGTTTCATTTTCGGGCGATTTAAAGCGGATGACATATTCTTCACCATTCGCTATTTTCCGTTGCGTTTCTTCTGCGGAAAAAACCAAGGAATTTTTTAATTTTAAACGGTTGTGCCAGTTGTAAATAAACGTTTTTCCTTTTTCTTCGTGTTCTTTTCTTTGTGCGTCGAGCTCTTCGGGAGTATCGAAGGCGTAGTAGGCATTTCCTGATTCAATTAGCGCCTCTGCGTATTGTTTATAATGATATTTCCGTTCACTTTGCCGGTATGGGCCACACTCTTTTTCTTTCCCCGGGCCTTCATCATAAGGAATATTGAGCCAATTCAATGCCTCGATAATATAGGCCTCGGCGCCCTCCACATATCGGTTTTGGTCCGTATCCTCTATGCGCAAAAGAAAATCGCCCCCGTGTTTTTTCGCGAATAAATAATTGAACAAGGCGGTGCGTACACCGCCAATATGTAATGGCCCGGTTGGGCTGGGCGCAAAACGCACTCGAACTTTTTGAGACATATTCTTTTTTTCCGCCAAGGCAGAAATCTGTTTTGGTTAAACTTGCCGCAAAGGTACAATTCTATGGGCGCATTTTAAAGTTATTGATACCCGTGGTTTTTTCCTTTTTTGGTGCCATATTTGTGGCGTGTACGGCACAAAATATTATTGTATTTTAGGAGTTTTCATAAAGGGAAAACCAAATTCATGAGCACTTTCAATATCATCCAGCAAAAACTGGAGGAATTTATAAAGAAATACTACACCAACGAGCTAATAAAAGGGGCCATCCTTTTTTTTGCCATTGGGCTGCTGTATTTATTGATCACGCTGCTCGTAGAATATTTTCTTTGGCTAAACCCGCTGGGAAGACGATTTTTGTTCTGGGCATTTATTGTTGTTGAAGGGACGCTTTTTATTCGTTTTATGGCCTTTCCCTTGGCCAAACTTTTTAAACTCCAAAAAGGAATTGATTACGAAGAAGCTTCCAAAATAATCGGCCATCATTTTCCGCAGGTTAACGATAAATTGCTCAACGTAATCCAGCTCAACCAGAACCAACGTGAAAGTGAATTACTGGCGGCGAGCATTGATCAGAAAGCTTCGGAATTGCAGCCCATTCCCTTCAAAAGCGCCGTAAATTTTAAGAAGAATGTCAAATACCTGAAATATGCCGCTATTCCGGTTTTGATGTTTTTGCTGTTCAGCGCCGTCGGCGGAACCGATGTTTTTTTCAGCAGTTATAATCGTGTTGTGCATTACGACACGGCTTTTGAACCGCCCGCACCTTTTTCATTTATTGTGATGAATGATGATTTGAACGCCGTTGAAAACAAACCGTTCCAATTAAAAATAAGAACTGAGGGCAGGGCCATTCCTGAAAGTGCAAGTATCGTCTACAACGGCCAAACGTATTATTTACAACAAACTGCGCCCGGCTTTTTTGAATACACATTCCAACAGCCAGCAGCTTCCATTGAGTTTAACCTAAAGGCTAATAGGGTTTTTTCCAAAGGCTATGTTTTGGAAGTGATTAAAACACCCTCGCTTCTCAATTTTGAAATGGTGTTGGACTATCCAGCCTATACGGGCAAGAAAGACGAAACGCTAAAAAGCACCGGCAATGCAACCATTCCCGAGGGAACTCGCGTTAAGTGGCAAGTTATGGCCAAAAACACCCAAACGGTCGCCTTAAAAACGGGTGATACATCGCATTTGTTTGCTTCAAAAGGCCCAAATTTTAATTTGGAAAAGGGGATATACAGTAGGTTTGATTATGCAATTACCACCTCCAATGAAAATTTGAGGGATTATGAAAATCTTGCGTACACCCTGAATGTTGTCAAGGATCAGTATCCCGAAATAGAGGTACAGTCTAAGCCTGACAGCACCAACAGCCAGCGAGTTTTCTTTTTGGGGCAAGCTTCAGATGATTACGGCCTCACAAAACTTAGATTGGTCTATTTTCCGGAAGGGAATGAAAAGGAAGCCAGGATGCAAGGTTTGCCATTGAACAAAACTAATTTCCAGCAATTTACTTATGTTTTTCCCGGAAATCTCGCTCTGGAGGAAGGCGTATCCTATGAATATTATTTTGAGATTTTTGACAACGATGCCATACATAATTTTAAATCGTCCAAATCCGGAATCTATTCCTTCAGAAAATTGACAACTCGGGAATTGGAAGCAGAGCAATTGCAAAATCAGCAGAACGCCATCAAAGGACTCGACAGAACTTTGGAAGACTTAAAGGATAGAAAACAAACGTTGGAAGAACTTTCAAGAACACAAAAGGAGAAGAACGAATTGAATTATAACGATAGGAAGAAACTGGAAAATTTTATCCAAAGGCAGCAGAAACAAGAAGAAATGATGAAGAATTTTTCCAAGGAAATAAGGGAGGAATTGGAAAATTTTCAACCAGAAAATACAGAAAAGGATCCTTTCAAGCAAGAATTGGAAAAGCGTTTGAATGAGAACGAAGATCGTTTGAAGGAAAATGAAAAATTACTGGATGAATTGGAGAAATTGCAGGATAGAATCCAGAAGGAAGAATTAACGGAAAAACTTGAAAAGCTCTCCAAACAAAATAAAAATCAAGAAAAAAACCTTGAGCAATTATTGGAATTGACAAAGAGATATTACGTAGAAAAGAAGGCAGAAAAGCTCGCGGAAGAATTGTTTGAATTGGGCGAGGAACAAGAGAAGCTATCGGAAAAACCAGAGGGCCATAACACAAAAGAAGCCCAGGAAGAGCTCAATGAAAAATTTGATGACTTTAAAAAAGAGATGGATGAACTTCTAAAAGAAAATAGGGAGTTAAAGAAACCTATGGAAATTCCGGATGATGTGCCTTCGGAACAACAGATAGACCAAGAGCAACAGAAGGCGACTGAAAATTTGGAACAGCAAAAAACAAAGCAGGCGAGCGAAAACCAAAAGAAGGCTGGACAGAAAATGAAACAGATGAGCAAGGGTATGCAAATGCAAATGCAGTCGGGCCAGATGGAAACAATGGAAGAGGATGTTAAAATGCTTAGACAGATTGTTGACAATTTGGTGGTATTTTCGTTTGAGCAGGAAGAATTGATGGAAAATTTCAAAAAGATTGAATACGGCAACCCCGTTTTTGGTAAGAAATTGAACGTCCAAAACGATCTCAAAATAAATTTTGAGCACATAGATGACAGTATATTTGCTTTATCATTAAGGCAACCTTTGATTTCTTCCCAAATAACCAATTCTTTGACCGAGATTCAATATAACATAGATAAGTCATTGGAACGATTGGCCCAAAATGAAGTTCGTCAAGGTGTTGGTAACCAGCAATATATAATTACAGGATCCAATGATCTGGCCGTATTATTAAGCGATATTTTGGGAAATATGCAAATGCAAATGGCAATGTCAATGGGTGCTGGGAGCGGAAAGGGCAAGCCAATGCCAGGAGCTGGAAGCGGGGATTTTCAATTGCCAGATATTATTGAAAAACAGGGGGAGCTTGGAAAAAAAATGGAAGAGGGTATGCAGAAAGGTAAAAAGGGAAATAAAGGAGAAGGGGAAGGTGATGGTAATGGCAATGGTGATGGCAATGGGCAGTCGGGTGAAAATGGAAGGAACGGTCAAACCGGAAAAGAAAGCGGCCAGAGCAATAGGGGGCAGTCTGATAGCGAGCTACAGAATGGTGAAATTTTTGAAATTTATAAGCAACAACAAGAATTACGGAATCAATTGAGGGACAGATTGAGTAAGGAGGGAATGCGAGGTGCCGGCGGAGACCTATTAAAGAAAATGGAAGGTATTGAACAGCAACTTCTTGATAAAGGTTTTAATCAAAACACCTTGCAACAAATGCGCGATTTAAAATATGAGTTGCTAAAACTTGACCAAGCAGATCTGGAGCAGGGTCAGGAAAATAGGCGGGAGGCTCGCACTAACCGCAGGGAATTTCAAAATTCTGTAAAGCTTTCTCCGGATGAAATCAAAAAATATTTCAACACCACAGAAATTTTAAACCGCGAGGCGCTACCTTTGCGACAAGATTATCGGAACAAAGTACAGGAATATTTTAAGCAAAACAATGATTGAGTTCTATTTTGAAACGCCTTGTAAATTGACCAATGCTTCTGAAATAAAAATTTGGATTGGCGATATTATAGTGTCCGAAGGATTTGAGATAGGGCAAATTGACTATATCTTTTGCGACGACGACTATCTTTTAAAGATCAACAAAGAGTTTTTGTCTCATGACACCTTAACGGATATCATTAGCTTTGACTATAAGCTTGGAAAGCAAATTAACGGTGAAATCTACATTTCCGTTGAGCGTGTGAAAGACAATGCAATCGATTTCAACACCAGTTTTGAATGCGAATTGCATCGAGTTATGATTCATGGCATCTTCCATTTCTGTGGCTATAAGGACAAAACGCCTTCCGAACAAAATCAAATGAGGACGAAAGAGGATTTGGCCCTTGAAATATTGAATTTTAAATAGATATAAATTATCTTGGCCATAATCTAGCTACTAGCCAATTTTTTGTAATTTTGCGCCCCGCTAAAATTAATGGGTATAATGTTCCACGTGGAACAATCAACTTGTTTATGTTTCCAAAAGAATATGATGTTATAGTAGTTGGGGCCGGTCACGCCGGATCGGAAGCCGCCGCCGCCGCCGCAAATCTCGGTTCCAAAACTTTATTGGTAACAATGAATCTTCAGACCATTGCCCAAATGAGCTGCAATCCTGCTATGGGTGGTATTGCTAAAGGACAGATTGTTCGGGAAATTGATGCTATGGGCGGATATAGCGGAATTGTATCTGACAAAACAGCTATCCAATTTAAAATGCTCAACAAGTCCAAGGGTCCGGCAATGTGGAGCCCAAGAGTCCAAAGTGACCGATTTAGGTTTGCGGAAACATGGAGGTTAATGCTGGAACAAACCCCCAATCTTGATTTTTATCAGGAAATGATTTCAGCAATAATTGTTGAAAATGGAACCATCAAAGGAGTTAGAACATCCCTTGGCCTCGAGATAAAGGGCAAAAGCGTTGTTCTAACCAATGGTACATTTTTAAATGGGTTGATTCACATTGGGGAAAAGCAGTTTGGAGGGGGTCGCGCTGGCGAGAAGGCCGCTACGGGAATAACGCAAGACCTCATAAATTTAGGATTTGAGGCAGGCAGAATGAAAACGGGAACACCCCCACGCGTGGATGGTCGATCGTTGGATTTTTCAAAAATGATAGAACAACCGGGCGATGAAAATCCTGAAAAATTTTCTTTTTCCAACATAACCAAACCCTTGCAAAAGCAACGTTCCTGCCATATGACTTATACTTCATTGGAAGTGCATAATGTTTTAAGGGAAGGATTTGATAGATCCCCAATGTTTAACGGCTCTATTCAGAGTCTTGGACCACGATACTGTCCTTCCATAGAGGATAAAATCAATAGATTTGCTGACAAGGATAGGCATCAAATATTTGTTGAACCAGAAGGGTGGAATACCGTGGAATACTATATCAATGGTTTCTCCACCTCTTTGTCAGAGGATATTCAATTTAAAGCCTTAAGAAAGGTTGAGGGTTTTGAAAATGTAAAATTTTTCCGGCCCGGATATGCAATTGAATATGACTATTTTCCTCCGACCCAGCTTAAACACACGCTCGAAACAAAATTGGTTTCCGGGCTTTATTTTGCCGGCCAAATAAATGGAACCACAGGTTATGAGGAGGCAGCGTCCCAAGGCTTGATGGCGGGGATCAACGCCCATTTAAAGGTTTACGAGAAGGAGCCTTTTGTTCTCCAACGAAACCAAGCTTATATTGGTGTGTTAATTGACGACCTCATTACTAAGGGTACCGAGGAGCCTTATAGAATGTTTACTTCCCGAGCCGAGTACCGAACGCTCTTGCGTCAAGATAATGCCGATTTTCGACTGACGCCAAAATCCTTTGCCATTGGATTGGCAAAAGAGGATAGAATGCGAAGAATGGAAATAAAAAGGGAAAAATCCGACGATTTTGTGGAGTTTTTTAAAACCACGAGCGCGCTACCGGAGGAGATAAACCCAATTTTTGAAAAGAGAAAGTCTACATTGGTAGAACAGAGCGACAAAATGTTCAAGTTTTTTTCGCGCCCTGAAATTACTATGGATGACATGAAAACAATCCCTGCAGTCAACGATTTCATTGATAGGAATAATTTGGATGATGAAGTAATTCAACAGGCCGAAATTCAAGTAAAATATGCCGGTTATATTGAAAAGGAAAAGAACAATGCAGATAAATTGAACCGATTGGAGGGTTTGAAAATCCCTGCTTCTTTTGACTATTATGAATTAAAATCCCTTTCATTCGAGGCTCGCGAAAAATTGTCGAAAATTAGGCCCACAACCGTATCACAAGCATCGCGCATTAGTGGAGTTTCTCCAAATGACGTTTCCGTTCTCCTGGTTTACATGGGGAGATAATGTTAATGTTTCACGTGGAACACCTGTTCTTGTATTGAAAAGAATCGTCAGTTAAAATCTATTTCGGTCTTGCAAAAGAAAATTTATATAACCACTACGGACTATCTACTCACCGGCGAGAAATTCGATCTTATACTTGACTGTGATTTTGAACTTTTAAAAACCCATCCGCAGCCACCCATTGAATCATTGGGAAAATATTATCAGAGCCCTGAATATATTTCCCATACAGATACAAACACAGGATTATTGGCTAAACTTTATTCTTGGGTAAAAAGATGGTCACTTCAAAAAAAAGCTTCCTTAATATATAAACAGAATGGGGGTGTTGGAAACCTGCTGGATATTGGTGCCGGCACAGGTGATTTTTTAAAAATAGCGAAAAACAAAGGATGGAAGGTTTATGGCATGGAACCCAATCAAGACGCAGCCAAGTTGGCCAGGACCAAGGGTATTGAACTAAAACCAACATTATCATATTTTAATAACCACCAGTTTGATGTTATTACACTCTGGCACGTGCTGGAGCATATCCCAAATTTAGAGGAAACTATTCGAAATCTGAATCAATTGCTCACTCCTAATGGGATTCTTATAATAGCCGTCCCAAATTATAAAAGTTTCGATGCCAAATATTATCAAGAGTATTGGGCGGCCTATGATGTGCCCCGACATCTGTGGCATTTTTCAAGAAAATCAATCGAAAGATTATTTGCTGAAGATTTTAGGATTGAAAAAATTAAACCAATGATTTTCGACTCTTTCTATGTTAGCCTGCTTTCTGAAAAGTACAAAAATGGGAACCCATTTTCAATCCGCGCACTTGGCATCGGGCTGCTGTCAAATTTTAACGCATTGCGCACCAAGGAATATTCTTCGCTCATTTATTGCTTAAAAAAGTTAAAATAGGCTTTTGCAGCGTTTTCTACACAGAAACTCTCATTCATGGGCCGTGAGGTTTCCTATTAGAATTTAATTGATGTAACGCGCTAAAACGGACCTATAAAAAATAGAAATAGCCTATGATTTATGCCGTCTTTAATAAAAAGAGTTTATGTCAATTCTTTTTTATGGATAAGGCGCGTCAATTGAATGGACAGGTCGGTGAAAACGACTTTGGCATTTCCATTTCGCTCTATGTGGTATGAAGCTTCTTGCACCGCAGAAGTAATTTCGAATATATTATTTTGATGTACAAATTTCGCAAAATTTGAAATCGAAAAGGATTTGTCGATTGCCTCAAAATATGTTAAACTGTTAGCGCCATAATTCTTTAATAGTGCCTGCCTAAAAAGTTCGACACAATAAAGCAGAAATTTTTTTTGGGTCTCTCGTCCTTGGTTTGCGAGCTCTTCGCTCCAATCCAAAAGACTATTGATGGCGGCCTTGTTTCCCTTTGCCCTAAAGGCGGTCCTTACCCAACTGATAAACCATTTTTCAAACTGTTGGTCTTCTCCATTTTCCTCCAATAATTGAATCGCTCTATTGAAATCGCCTCGCGAGCGACGCGCAATTGTTTGGGCTATATTTTCCTTAATTCCATTCCTTAGGACCAGGCCTTTAGCAACATCCGCATCAGACAAAGGGGGAATCACTAATTTTTGGCAGCGCGAAAGAATGGTGGTAATAATTTGTTGTTCCTTTTCTGTTAAAAGAAGAAGCACCGTTCTCTCTGCGGGCTCTTCAATTAACTTAAGGATTTTATTCGCACATTCCCCATTCATTGTATCGGCCATCCATATAATCATAACCTTATAGCCGCCCTCAAAGGCCTTAAGCGATAGTCTTTTGGATATATTTTCCGCTTCAAACTTGCTGATATTTCCCTGTTTCCTTTCAATACCTATACTATGTAGCCATTCAAAGAGGGAGCCGTAAGGATTTTTACTCACAAACCCACGCCAAGCTTCGGCAAAGTTTTCAGATATAGCATTCTTTTTAATATCCTCGGTGGTATTGACGGGATACACAAAATGCAGATCGGGATGGATCAATTTTGAAACTCTATTTTTACAAGAGGAATATTCAGGACTTCCCACGGTATGGTGGCTACACAACAGTTCCGAGGCATACGCAATGGCCAGAGGCAATAGCCCGCTCCCGTTTGGCCCTGAAAATAATTGGGCGTGCGGGATTCGGCCATTCGCAATGGTCGTAAGGAGATGTGATTTTATATGATCGTGACCAATTATTTGTGAAAAATCCATCCGCAAAGCTACATAAATTTAACTTTCATTTTCAAGCAAAATCCAAGCATCGAGAATGGTTTTTGTCCTATCCGCTTCCGATGGATTGCGATTCAAAAAAGTTATATTTGCCTTTTCAAAATTATTGGCAATGAAAACCGTAAACAACATCCAGTTTAAAAATAAAAAAGCGCTCATCCGAGTTGATTTTAATGTGCCGCTCGACGAAAATTTTAACGTTACGGATCCAACCCGCATCCGCGCAGCAAAACCAACAATTCTGAAAATTTTGGAAGATGGGGGTAGTTGTATTTTAATGTCGCATCTTGGCAGACCAAAAAATAGGGAGGAGGAATTTTCACTCAAACATATTCTTAAGCCCCTGTCCGATATTCTCGGCGTTCAAGTGAAATTTGTAGAGGATTGTATTGGTCCGAAAGTAGTTGAGGCAGCTTCAAACCTAAAGCCGGGAGAGATTCTTTTGTTGGAGAACCTTCGCTATTATCAGGAAGAAACAAAGGGCGATAGGGCCTTTGCCGAAAAGCTTGCAAAATTGGGAGATGTCTATGTGAACGATGCTTTCGGCACGGCCCACAGAGCACACGCATCTACGGCTGTTATCGCGGCATTTTTTCCGGAAAACAAATGCTTTGGCTTGCTACTGGCTTCCGAAGTGGAAAGCGTAAGGAAAGTTTTGGAAACGAGTAAAAAACCAGTAACGGCAATCATTGGTGGCGCAAAGGTATCTTCAAAAATTACCATTCTTGAAAACATGCTCGATAAAATTGACAATCTGATAATAGGTGGTGGAATGGCCTTTACCTTTATAAAGGCACAGGGCGGAAAAATTGGCACTTCCCTCGTAGAAGATGATAAATTGGAACTCGCGCTGGAAATTTTAAATGAAGCAAAAGAAAGAAATGTTTCGGTACATCTGCCCGTGGATGCCGTAATTGCAGATGGGTTTTCAGAATCGGCTAACACAAAATTTGCAGACGTTAACAATATACCCGATGGCTGGATGGGACTTGATGTGGGGCCGAAAACAAACCAAGATTTTGCAACGGTCCTATCGAGCTCCAAAACCATCTTGTGGAACGGTCCGGTAGGTGTTTTTGAAATGGAACCCTTTGCGGAAGGAACCAAAAAATTAGGCGAAAATATCGCCAAAGCAACAGCCAACGGAGCTTTTTCGCTCGTTGGCGGAGGCGATTCCGTTGCCGCTGTCCACAAATTCAATCTTGCGGAAAAGGTTAGTTACGTTTCCACAGGAGGCGGCGCAATGCTTGAAATGCTGGAAGGGAAGACGCTCCCGGGCATTCAAGCCTTATTGGATTAGTGTTAAATATCAGTAAATTAGCCTCTTGAGGGTAAATATTGTGTATTTTCGCGAAATCTTTATTTTTAATGAAATTTTTCATTGAGAAAGACGTTTCAGATTTTAGGATATTTAGCTGAAATTCCAATAAACTCGAGTATTAATCAGGCGAATTTGCCATAATCCCCAAATTGCAATAATTAAGCTGATGAAACTAAACAAAATCCTCCCGTTCGCACTGTTGCTGGTCTTCAGTTTGGGTTTTGCCCAACACGGTAAAAAACAAGGTAAAAAACTCAACACCAAGAAAGTTCAGGTTGTTGATTCCATTAAAGTATCCAAAATTGCACAGGAACTACCTTCAACCGTCGTAGCTACTTCCCTGAAGGATTCTACCATATTTGACCTAAAGGATATGGCACTTGCCAGAAAGAAAGACAGCCTTTGGCTTAAGGAACTCTATAGATCAGATCTTTTTGATGATATATACAACAGTGTGGCAAATCAAGATTTTGAACCGGTGGACTTTGATGAATTGCCCACGGAAGTATTAAAACAACGGCTCAAGGAATTGGATGCACGCACTCCCTTTAAAGTGGAATACAACCCCTCTTTGGAAAGCGTAATTAAGCAATATCTTAAAAACAGAAGGGGTACTTTGGAGCGATTAATGGGTTTAAGCGATTATTATTTTCCGCTTTTTGAACAGGAACTTGACAAACACAATCTCCCTTTGGAATTAAAATATTTGGCAGTGATTGAATCCGCTCTCAACCCTCGGGCACAATCGCGTGTGGGCGCAACCGGGCTGTGGCAGTTTATGTATCCAACTGGCAAAATGTTCGGTTTGGATGTTAGTTCCTATGTAGATGAGCGTTCAGACCCGATTATGGCAACCGAGGCCGCCTGCAAGTATCTAAAAAGTCTAAACAGCAGTTTTAACGACTGGGATTTGGCGCTCGCAGCCTACAATTCAGGCCCCGGCAACGTGTCTAAAGCCATTCGCCGGTCGGGTGGAAAAACCAATTACTGGAATCTTCGCGATTTTCTTCCCAGAGAAACGGCAGGATATGTGCCCGCTTTTTTGGCTACAATGTACATTTTTGAATATGCCAAGGAACATGGCTTCAAAAAACAACGTTCCAGAATTCCCTATGTGGCAACAGATACTGTAAAAATAAAACAACAAATAACATTGGATCAAGTGGCGAAACTTACCAACCTTGACAAAGAGGAACTGGAGTTTCTGAATCCTTCGTATAAATTGGGAATAATTCCCGTTATAAAGGATGAAAACTACGTGTTGCGCCTACCCTTAACAGCTGTTGGCACTTTCGTTAATAATGAAGAAGCGATTTATGCTTTCGTTCAGGAGGCCCAGGAAGAAGCGGAAGATCCAATGCCAGAACTATACGAACAACCCGAAAAAATTAGATATCGTGTGAAGAGCGGCGATTATTTGGGAAGAATAGCCAGCAGATATGGAGTGGGCATCAACCAAATAAAGAATTGGAACGGAATGCGTAGCAATACGGTGAAGGTTGGCCAGAACTTGATAATTTATCCAAAAACGAACCATCAAGAGATAGCAACCAACGACACTTCGGCCCAACAAAAATCTTCTGAACGCATTTATACGGTTCGAAATGGAGATTCGCTCTGGAGCATTTCACAAAAATTTCCTGGAGTTTCTGTCCAAAATATTAAAAAATGGAACGATATTAGTGGCACAAACTTAAAGCCCGGAACGAAACTTAAAATCTATAAAGGATAGTTCCGTAAAAACATCCTTTTAATGAAATCCATTTACCTTGTATTGTTTTCGCTGTCCTTGCTACTCTCTTCGTGCAATAGCAGCGGGAAAAGGGATAAATCCCTACTACCGGACTCCGTTGGTAATATTAACGCCCTACAGATAGTTGTTCCGAATGATCTTTGGAATGGCGCGGTGGGAGAGGCAATCAGAAATAACTTTGCCGCCCCGGTTGACGGTTTGCCACAGGACGAGCCCTTATTCTCAATAAATCAAATGCCGCCAGACGCCTTTACCGGTTTTGCCCGGAGCAACCGCCTTTTTTTATATGTTGTGTTGAGCGATGAGGATAAAGTGAGCTTGGCCACTAACGAGTATGCCAAACCCCAAAGGGGTGCGGTTATTAAAGCCACCACAGAGGAAAAACTAATTTCCCTTATCGACGAAAATGCACCAAAAATTATAGCATCCTTCCACGAATCTGAAATTAAGGAAAGACAACGACGAACCGCTATATCCCTTATGAGGAATGATTCGTTAAAAAAAGCGATGGGCGTAAGTTTACAAATCCCAAGTGCTTATAGAATTGCCAAGGCATCGGATGGTTTTTTTTGGCTTCGGAAGGATTTAAAGGACGGTACCACCAATATATTGATATATGAAGTACCCCTAACGATGATTAAAAACGACAGCAACGCGGTTGCGGATATTATTAAAATTCGCGATTCCATTGGCAGCAAGCTGTTGCCCGTTGAGGATGATGGACAATTTATTACTGAGGATGCCTATGCGCCCTACCTTTTTAAAACCGAAATAGACAATCATTTCGCCTATGAAACAAAAGGCACTTGGGAAGTCAAGGACGCGTGGATGGGCGGACCGTTTATTAATTATGCAATCCGGGATGAGAAAAACGGCCGCTACCTTATTTTGGAAGGTTTTACCTATGCCCCAAGCGCTGCAAAGCGGGATCTGCAATTTGAATTGGAATCCATTCTAACCACCGCAAAATTGGAATAACCCCGATGGTTTATAGTTACTGAGGACCACAAAACAAAAGAGAGCCTTCTGATTAAAAATCAAAAGGCTCTCTTTCTGTTTTATAATAACGAATTACTGCTTATCGTTCATTTTCTTGTCGGCAGCATCATCTTTGGAAGCATCCTTAAATTCTTTCAGACCGCTTCCCAGTCCGCGCATAAGCTCCGGAATTTTCTTTCCGCCAAAAAGCAGAAGTACTATTACTACAATCAATACAATCTGCCAAGGCCCAACAACACCTAAAGGAATAAATAATGCGTTCATAATTTTTTATTTAGATTAGGCAAAGGTAGCAAGAAATGTTTAGATACAACGTTTTGACTACAACTTTAGCGTGTATGCTTGGAGTTTCCTTTATATTTGTAAACAGAATTTGCCCAAAATGACCACAAAAGAAAAAGGCGCCAAAAGGTTCAAAAAAAAGTTATTGCACAAATACCGGTTAATAATTCTAAACGAAGAAACCTTTGAAGAGCGCTTCTCGTTTAAACTGAACCGTTTGAACGTCTTCGTTTTCAGCACCCTGTTCGCACTTTTTCTTATAATCGCAACTACGCTTATTATCGCCTTTACCCCGCTACGGGAATATATTCCCGGCTATTCCTCTACCGCCCTAAAAAAAAGGGCCACAGAACTGGCCTATAAAACCGATTCGCTTCAAAAGGTTCTGGAGGTAAACCAGCATTACCTTGCCTCCATCAAAAAAGTATTGACCGGCGATGTTAAATCCGTAAATTTTAACAAAGACTCTCTTATTGAAGTAGCCAAGATAGACCCCTCTGTTTTGGTTAGAACCTCCAGAAAGGACTCCCTGCTCCGCCAAGAGGTAGCCAAGGAAGACAAATATAATCCGCTAATTGCCCAGCAGGCCCAGGAATACGCACTTTTCTCGCCAGTTAAAGGAACCATTTCTGAACCCTACAATTCCAAAACAAAACATTATGCAGTGGACGTTGTGGCAGCAAAGGATGCCCCTGTGAAAGCCGTTGCCGATGGTACGGTTATTTTTGCCGAATGGACTGCCGCTACCGGCTATGTAATTATCGTGAAACACAACAATAACCTTATTTCGGTATATAAACACAATGCTATGCTGACCAAGGAGCAGGGCGAAATTGTGAAGGCCGGGGAGGTAATTGGCACCATCGGCAACACGGGCGAATTGACCACCGGTCCCCACCTCCATTTTGAACTGTGGCGCGATGGATACCCAATAAATCCTGCAAGTTTCATAGATTTTGATTGATAACCCATGTCCCTTAAATCTTTTGGTGCTAAAATTTTTGCCAAGATAGCTGTCGCTAAAATAAACCAATGGGCCTCCAATCCTGTGGAAACCCAGCGGAAGATTTTTAAAAAATTAATGGCCAATAGCAAAAACACTGCCTTTGGCAGCGACCACGATTTTAAAAACATAACTTCATTTAACGATTTTGCGGCGAAAGTCCCCATTCGCGATTACGAAGCATTGAAACCTTATGTAGAACGTGTGGTTTCAGGGGAAGAAAACGTATTGTGGCCCGGCAAGCCGCTCTATTTTGCCAAAACCTCCGGAACTACTTCGGGCGCCAAATACATTCCACTTACGAAAGAATCCTTGCCCCATCATATCCAGGCCGCGCGCAACGCAATTCTCTGCTACATTAATGAAACCGGAAACGCTGATTTTGTGGACGGCAAAATGATTTTTCTCCAGGGAAGCCCTGAAATGCAGGAAAAGAACGGCATTAAAGTGGGTCGCCTGTCGGGAATCGTGGCGCATTACGTGCCCGCCTATCTTCAAAAAAACCGGTTGCCGAGCTGGGAAACCAATTGTATTGAGGATTGGGAAACCAAAGTGGACGCCATTGTGCAGGAAACCAAAAATGAGGATATGACCGTCATCAGCGGCATACCGTCGTGGGTGCAGATGTATTTTGAAAAACTTCAACAAAATACCGGGAAGAAAGTTGGCGACCTTTTCAAAAACTTCAACTTGTTTATTTACGGTGGTGTAAACTTTGAGCCCTATCGCGCCAAATTTGAAAATTTAATAGGAAGAAAAGTGGACAGCATCGAGCTGTTTCCGGCCAGCGAGGGCTTTTTCGCCTTTCAGGACAGCCAAAAGGAAAAAGGAATGTTGCTCCTTTTGAATTCGGGAATTTTTTATGAATTTGTGGAAGCAAGTAGTTTTTTTGACGAAAATCCAAAACGATTGACCATTGGCGAAGTGGAAATAGGCATTAATTACGTGATGATAATTTCAACAAACGCGGGGCTTTGGGCCTATAATTTGGGCGATACTGTCCAATTCACTTCAACAAAACCGTATCGAGTAATTGTTTCGGGAAGAATAAAACATTTCATTTCTGCCTTTGGCGAGCACGTGATCGGCAAAGAAGTGGAAGAAGCGATGAACGAGGCTATTTCAAAATTCAATTTTTCGATTACTGAATTCACCGTTGCCCCTCAAATTACGCCTTCCGGAGAAAAACTTCCATATCACGAATGGCTTGTAGAGTTTGAAAATGCTCCCGATGACCTTCCAAAATTGGCGGAATTTCTCGATGCCGAAATGCAGCGCCAAAATTCCTATTATTTCGATTTAATTGAAGGGAAAGTGCTTCAGCCCTTAAAAATTTCACCACTTAAAAAAGACAGTTTCAAGGAATTTATGAAATCTGAAGGCAAGCTCGGCGGTCAAAACAAGGTGCCGCGCCTTTCCAACGACCGTAAAATTGCCGATGCACTACTTCAAATGCAGCCTCAAAATTAGTGTTATCTTTGCACCCAATGAACAAATTGAAATCACACACCAGAACACGTGCGCAGGAAAGTACACAGGCCATAGAACGGCTCTACATAACCATGCGCCATCTTTTCAATCGCGGTTTCTACAAACCTATGGGAATTTCGGGCGAAAGCCTTCGCGAATCTTTATTGACCCTCCGCCCCGAAATCTACGGCTCCATTACCGAAGACAAAATTGAGCTCCAAGGGCTGCTGTATGTTATGGATCGGTTGCCGTTCGGCATTGAGGAATGTAGGTTCATAAACCTTACGAGCGATGAAGGCTACAAGAATTCACACTTTGAGCCAATCATACCCCTAAAGCGACGCAGAAACTGTTACCGGATCGATTCGGAACAGATGAATATTGAAATTACGCGTGGCCGTTCCGAAATATATGATATCCTTACGCACTTAACGTTCCTCTTTATAGAATCGCACAAGATAATGAAGCAAGTGCTCATAAGCGAAAATGGCGAAGTAATTCGCGATTGGATAAAACTGGAACAAGCCGTGCTCAAAAAAGGCAAGCTCACCCAAGTGGAAAAGGAGGTGGCGCTCACCCATACGGCCAATTTCCTGGGCAGGACTTTCGAGGAAGTTAAGAATGTATATCCCTATTTCGCCAGCGAAAAGAACGAAAACCGGTTTTTCAACATAATTTATTATTTGGGAAAACTGGCCATAGACGAAGTAATAAACAACCAAAAACGCATCATTACTTTCAGTCCGGTTTTGCGCGAGCGCTTGGGCCATCATATCCACGGCGAGCAGTGGGCCTTTCGAATAAAACAAACGCTGCAGGATCAGGGATTGTTGGAGCGCCCGTTGCACATCATCAGTGCCAATATGCACAGCGTTATGAACAGCTTGTATGGCCCCCAAGCCCTACCGGCTGAATTCGCCAAGAACAAACCCATGCAGGTTTTTGAAGCCTTGAGCATTCCAACAAATATTAAATTGCGCGAAAAGGTGACCAAAATGGCCCTTGCCGAAGGGATGACCTTTATTGAAGACCAGAGTGGCACCAATATCGATATTCAAATCATTGATACCGCCGCACTAAAAAACAATGCCTATACTGAAGGTCTGGAACTGCTTGAAGACTCCAAAAAACCAGTGATAGTGGTTATGGACTATGCCTTTGGTGAACAGGCCTATGAAACAATGGACGAATTGCTCAAACCCTTTGTGGATAGCCGAAAGGAACGTCATTTTCTAAATGTAGTTTCGGTTTCAATTATGGGAAAGGCTGGAATTCTGGATGGTGGCAAGGGAGATATCATGATTCCTTCGGCCCACGTTTTTGAAGGTACAGCGGACAATTATCCGTTCAAAAACCAGATTGATAAATCACTTTTTAAGGACGACGACGTAAAGGTTTGTACCGGAACAATGATTTCTGTATTGGGCACCTCGCTCCAAAATAGGGATGTGCTAAAATTTTTCCACAACTCCACGTGGAATGTAATCGGGCTTGAAATGGAAGGCGCCCATTATCAAAAAGCAATTCAGGCGGCGTCCAAAATCAGGCGCAGCATTAGCCCAAAAGTGAAGGTGCGCTATGCCTATTACGCCTCGGATAATCCATTGGAAACCGGAAGTACTTTGGCTTCGGGCGGCTTGGGCACTACAGGTGTAAAACCGACCTATTTGATTACCGAAAAGATGTTAAAACAGATTTTAAAATAAAAAAACAGACCAAATGACAAAACTTAAGGAAAATAATGAAAGCTTAGATTTGTTTTATATTTTTCGTAAAACGAATGATTTTTTTAATCGTGGACTAATTCTTTTTTATAAAATCACACTATTTACTTTGAAATTTTGGATTTTAATTATTTCCTTAATCTTTCTCGGTCTAATAGGTGGTTATTTTGCTAATGCAAATAAAGTAAATACAAAAGAGGCAAATATTCAGGTTAGAATTAATTTTGAACTTGGCAGATATGTGTATAACGAGATAGATTTACTTAATAAGAAAATTGCAAATTTAGATTCTATTTTTTTAAAAGAAAGAGGTATATGGAAAAATGGACAACCTTTGGTTAATTCTATTGAAATCGAACCTTTAGTTGCATTTCAAGAGCTGATTGAGGATTATGGTTCAAGCAATAGAACATTCGAGATTTTAATGGATAATTACAACTTTGAAGGGGATAATTCTTCAAGCAGAAATTTTAAATACGAATTTCGGTATCATTTATTGAAGTTAAATTTATCGAATGAAGCTTCCTCAAAAACGATTGAATCCATTTTATCTGTTATAAATGAAAATCTATTACTGAAAGAATTAAAAAATATCGAAATATTAAATATAGAAAGTAGAATTTCTAGCAATTTGGAAATGTTGGAACAAATTAACACACTTGTTTCAGCCTATGCCCAAACGGACAATTTAAAAACTTTATCACTAGTGCCCATATTGGATAAGGACATCTCTGGACTTATAGATAAAAAACGTGCTATCCAAGCTCAACTTGAAGATTATCGGAGATTGAAAGTTGTTTCTTCTAACATTATTGTATTGATAAGTGAGCCGATAATTGTCGAAAATAAATCGGGAATGCTAAATAATAAAATGGTATTATATCCAATCCTGCTGATATTTTCCTTCTACTTAATTTCTTTATTAGTATTTACTTTCTTGAGGGCGAAGCGATTATATGAGGGAAGAGAATCAAATATAATTTAACTTTAAAAACTCATTATAACAGATTTTAGACCATTCTAAAAATTAATTTTGAAAAACAATAAAGTACTGATTACCGGAGGTGCAGGATTTATAGGTTCCAATTATGTGGAATACGCCCTTAAAAATTCAGAAGACGAAATTTTCGTGCTGGACAAGCTAACCTATGCCGGAAATATGAAGAATTTAGAAGCAATTTCAGATAAAATAACCTTCGTAAAAGGAGATATTTGCCATGCTGAATTGGTTCAAAATTTATTTGCCGAACATCAGTTTCAAAAAGTAGTCCATTTTGCTGCGGAAAGCCATGTGGACAATTCCATTTCGGGACCTTCGGAATTTATTCAAACAAATATAGTGGGTACGTTCAATTTACTTCAAAGCGCCTACAAAACCTGGATGAACGGCCCAAATGATTTGAAAGATGAATTCAAAAATGCCCGTTTTCTGCACATTTCCACAGATGAGGTTTACGGTACTCTAGGTGAAACGGGACTTTTTACGGAAGAAACACCTTATGCCCCAAACAGTCCGTACAGTGCTTCAAAGGCTTCATCGGATTTTATCGTGCGCAGTTATTTTCACACCTATGGTTTGCCGGTTGTAACCACCAATTGTTCCAATAACTATGGGCCAAACCAGCATAAGGAAAAACTGATTCCAACCATTATTCGCAAGGCCATTTCCGGCGAACCCATCCCTATTTACGGCGACGGAAAAAACGTGCGCGATTGGCTTTATGTGATGGACCATTGCAGCGGCATTTATTTGGCTTTGGAAAACGGAAAACTGGGTGAAACCTATAATATTGGCGGCCGTAACGAACGCGAAAACCTATATATTGCGAATGTTATCTGTGAATTATTGGATGAAATGCTTCCGAAGAAAATTTCGTATAAAGAACAAATAACTTTTGTAAAAGATCGTCCCGGCCACGATTTTAGATACGCCATTGACGCTTCAAAAATAGAAAACGAGCTGGGCTGGAAGGCGAAGGAAAATTTTGAAACGGGAATTCAGAAAACGATTGCTTGGTATTTAAAGAACCGAGATAGATTGTAATTTAAACCACGGATACACGAATATTTTTTGCGATTATTCGTAAAATCGGGGCAAAATAAACACAGAATGAAAGGAATAATTTTAGCAGGAGGTTCGGGCACACGTTTGCACCCAATTACCTTGGCCGTGAGCAAGCAATTAATGCCGGTTTATGATAAGCCGATGATTTATTATCCGCTGTCAACACTTATGTATGCGGGCATTCGCGATATTTTGATTATCTCCACCCCGCAGGATTTGCCGCTTTTTAAACAACTTTTGGGCGATGGCAAAAAGCTGGGCTGCAATTTTCAATATGCAGAACAAGCAAACCCTAATGGCCTTGCAGAGGCGTTCATTATTGGAAAGGATTTCATAGGAAATGATAAAGTGGCATTGATACTTGGCGACAATATTTTTTACGGCTCCGGTTTAAAGGAATTGTTGCAATCAAACAACAATCCCGACGGCGGCGTAATTTATGCATACCACGTTTTGGACCCCGAAAGATATGGCGTTGTGGAATTTGATAAAAACGGAAAAGCGCTTTCCATTGCGGAAAAACCGAAAAACCCAAAATCAAATTATGCCGTGCCCGGCATCTATTTCTACGATAACAGCGTTGTGGAAATCGCGGCAAACATAAAGCCCAGCGCCCGCGGCGAACTGGAAATAACCGATGTAAACAACGAATATTTAAAAAAGGGAAAATTGAGCGTCAGCATACTCGATAAGGGCACCGCTTGGTTGGATACCGGAACTTTTGCTTCCTTGATGCAGGCCGCGCAATTTGTTGAGGTTATCGAGGAAAGACAGGGCCTAAAAATTGGGGCCATAGAGGAGGCAGCGTATGAAATGGGCTATATTTCAAAAGAACAATTGGTGGCGTTGGCAGAACCTTTACTGAAAAGCGGCTACGGAAAACATTTACTTCAACTGGATTAGATTTGGAACTGCAGAAAACCCCATTAAAAGATTGTTTTATTCTGAAACCCAACGTTTTTCGGGACGAGCGTGGGCTTTTTTATGAAACGTATAATAAAAAAACATTTGAAAGGACCACTGGTTTGGAAGTAGATTTTGTACAGGACAACCAATCTATTTCTTCAAGGGGAGTGCTTCGTGGACTTCATTTTCAAAAAGGGCCAATGGCGCAGGCCAAGTTGGTTCGCGCTGTAAAAGGAAGTGTTTTGGACATTGTTGTGGATCTTCGAAAGGAATCGAAAACTTTCGGAAAATCCTTTTCCATAATTCTGGACGATATTGAAAACTTGCAACTGTTTGTGCCACGAGGTTTTGCCCACGGCTTTATCACACTTTCGGAACAATCCGTATTTTCTTATAAATGTGATAATTATTACGATAAGGCTTCGGAAGGCGGAATCATCTATAATGACGCAACCTTAGCCTTGGATTGGTATCTTCGAAAGGAAGATTTTATCATTTCAGAAAAAGATTTGCAACTTCCCGGTTTTGAGGAAGCGGTTTCATGAAAAAAATATTGGTTACAGGCGCGAATGGACAATTGGGAAAATGCTTAAAAGATGCAGCAGCTGGTTATCCCGACCTTGAGTTTGTCTTTGTTTCAAGAGAAGAACTGGATATTGAAAAGGCTGGTTTGGTAGCAGAATATTTCAGAAAGAATAATTTCACACATTGTATAAATACCGCAGCCTACACAAAGGTTGAGCAAGCCGAAAGCGAAGCTGAAAAAGCATTTGCAATAAATGCGGAAGCCGTGAAAAACTTGGCTTCAACTTGTAATGAGAATGATGTTGTTTTGCTTCACATTTCCACAGATTATGTTTTTGACGGTAAAAAGCAAACGCCATATTTGGAAACCGACCCTACAAACCCCATTAATGTTTACGGGGCTTCCAAGCTAAAGGGAGAGCAATACATCCAGAAAATTACTGAAAAACACTTTATTTTAAGGACTTCGTGGCTGTATTCGCAATACGGGCATAATTTTTTAAAAACTATCTTAAAACATGCGGAGGCGGGAAAACCGCTCACTATTACCACCGAACAAACGGGAGCGCCCACAAATGCAAATGATTTGGCGAAAGCCCTGTTGCAAATAATTTCACAAGATTCCAAAGAATATGGCGTTTACCATTACAGCAATGGCGGTGAAACCACTTGGTTCGGCTTTGCCGAGGAGATACTTAAGCAAAGCGGAAAATTAAAAGATGCAAATCTTGCAAAAATCAACCATTACCGTACTTTTGCCGCACGGCCCGAGTATAGTGTTTTGGATAATGCAAAGGCGCAGAAACAGTTAAAAATTGAACAGATGGATTGGCAGGAGAGAGTGTACGATGTGATAATTTTTTTTTATTAGAAAGAGTGACAGTTAAACCAACTATAGGAATAATTATTCAGGCAAGAACGGGGTCCAAACGGCTTCCAAATAAAATGATTCTTGCATTTCATAAATCCTATGGCCTTTTTGAAACAGTTTTAAGGAGAATTTCGAAATATCCTATCAATCTTCCAGTTATTTTGGCAACAACCATTAGCGCCGAGGACGATATTTTGGTTGAGATAGCTAGGAAAAATGGTTTGGAAGTATTTCGCGGAGATGAAGACGATGTTTTAAATAGATTTATCGGCGCCGCTGAGAATTATGAAATTAACAAGATTATTAGGGTTTGTGCAGACAATCCATTTATAGATTTGCCAATGCTTTTAGATTTATCAGAAAAGTTTTCCAGAAGTCGAGCTAGTTATTTTGGCTATACCATTGACGGATTTCTTCCTACAATAAAAACTGGGGTAGGATTTTGGGCCGAAGGTGTTACTCTGAGCGCATTAAAAAATATTCAATCAAGGACATCGGAACCTATGTATTTAGAGCACGTAACAAATTATTTATATGAAAATCCTGAAAAATTCAAAATACATTTAGAAAAAGTTGATAATCGGTTACAAACGTTCTCCGATATAAGATTAACTGTAGATACTGCACAAGATTTTGAACTTTCAAAGAAAATTTATGAGATTTGTTTTGAAAAAAATAACAGATTCCAAATGAAAGATGTTTTGAAAGAAATATCAATTCATTCGGAATGGAGGGTTATTATGAAAGAAGAGTCGGATAAAAATAAAAAATAAATATGAATTCAACCTATATTATTGGTGAAATAGGTCAAAACCATAATGGGTCTGTGGATATAGCCAAACTTATTGTTGAGTTGGTTTCTAAGCCTGTACGTGAAGAATTGTTCGGACTGGACCTAAAACCTGTGGATGCGGTGAAATTAACTAAAAGAGATCTATCTGAAGAACTATCAACCAGTCAGATGGAATCTCCTTATACTTCGCCCCATTCCTTTGGGAAAACTTATGGAGAGCATAGGGCTTATCTGGAATTGAGCGATGAAGAGCATTTTGAGGTATATACTCACGCCAAGAACTTAGGATTGGATTTCGTTGAGACGTTATGTTCACCAGGATGTTTAAGCCTTCTAAAGTTGTTTCAGCCGGATTTTTTAAAAGTAGCGAGCAGAGATTTGACCAATCATGTATTACTTGAAGTCATGGCCGAAACCAAAATTCCTATTATTTTGTCCACTGGAATGGCGGGTAAAAAGGAATTGGATTATGCGTTAGATATTATTACGAAGTTCCACGAAGATATTTCCATTTTACATTGTGTATCAGAATATCCAACACACCCAGATCATTTAAATTTAAAAACCATTTCCTATTTACAAAAAGAATATTCAAAATACAACATAGGCTTTTCTGATCATACCATAGGTATTTCTGCCCCAGTAGTTGCCGTTGGCATGGGAGCAAAAATAATTGAAAAACACATAACAATCGACAGAAAAATGAAAGGTACAGATCAAGCGGGATCCCTTGGACCGGAGGGGGTATTAAGAATGGTCCGAGATATCCGAATTGCGGAAAGATGGATGGGGAAAGAAGAATTTTTTATTGAGCCAAATGTAAAGGCTGCAATGGTGAAATTGGAGCGATCGATTGCATCCAAAAGACCATTAATGCCCGGGGAAATCATTTCAATTGATGATATTCATTTATTAAGCCCTGGAGATGGTACAAAATGGGTGGATAGAGAACAGATAATTGGCGCAAGAGTATTGCAAACTATTCCGAAAAACGAAATAATTTACCTTAAAGATGTCAAGAAAGATTGAATTTTTACCCAAAATCATAATAACTGATATTGACGGGGTATGGACTGATGGAGGGATGTATTATGATCAAACCGGAAATGAATGGAAGAAATTTCATACCTATGACAGTGCTGGGATTCTTTTCTGTAAATTGAACAATATTAAAACCGCGATCGTTACCGGCGAGGATACTAATATTGTTTCCAGACGATCCTTAAAATTGGGTGTAGATTACCTCTTTCAGGGGACTTCGAATAAAGCTGAGATGGTTTTAGAACTTTGTGAATCGTTGGGGATCGATATTTCAGAAGTGGCCTACCTTGGTGATGATCTTAACGACATTGAACTCTTTGGAATTGCGGGTTTTTCCGCATGTCCGAATTCGGCTCCAGATTATATTAAATCTCGTGTAACCCACGTTTTGACAAAAAATGGCGGCGGTGGAGTTTTTAGAGAGTTTGTCGAAAAAATTCTGATTGACAATCGGGTTTTTGAGGCTACGCTTGAAAAGTTTATCCTAGAGGAAAATTAATTAAGATGATCACAAAGGCGGTGGTAATAGGGCTTCGCGGATTATCCATTGGAGCACGGTTCTGCTTGAGTTTTGTTTTTGTAAAAAATTTTTCTCTTTCTTTTCAAGGAGAGTATTCCCTCCTCGTTACCTCAGTAACCTTAGCCATGCTCATTATTGGCTTTGACTTTTATGTATTTAGCAATAGATTTATTATTCAGAATAAAAATTTAGTTGAAAAAGCCATTTCGAATCAATTTGTGACTCAATTGATCCTATATGGAATGTTATTGGTTATTTTTCTGATTGCAAAAACCTTCTTTGAGTCTAGCCTATATTTTGAACTTTCATTTTTTTTTCTATTGTTCTTTGAGCATATTGGAATGGAGTTGTTCCGACTTTTAATAGCACTTGAAAAACCCCTTTTTGCCAATATAGTATTGTTTTTACGAACGGGAACTTGGCCAATTTACCTTATTTATTTAATAGTAATAAACCAAGAAATTATTTCGCTCGATACAATTATAAATTCCTGGTTGGTAGCTTCAGTTTTAGCAGTTTTGGCTTCTGGTTGGCTACTTATGAGAGTTGTCAAAATTACCAAATTCCATTTTGATATCAAATGGATCTTCAAAGGCTATGGTGTGGCGGCTTTTTTTTTAGTTTCAACGTTGGCCCAAAAAGGGATTGAGTTTTCGGACCGATATATAATCAGTGCGTTTAAGGGATCTGAGGAGTTAGGAGCTTATTCATTTTACTTTCAATTGGCCAATGTTGCTACTGTAGCTATCTTTACCTTATTATTCTCGTTCAAATATCCGAGTATACTGGCTACCATAGAGGAAAAAAATTGGCAAACATTAAAAACGGTTATATCCAAGTTGGAAACTCAAATTTTGGTTTTTATGCTTTCGTATTCAATTTTAATATTTATTGCTCTTCCTTCAATATTAGAAATGGTAGGAAAACCAAGATTGTCTGATCAATGGTATTTACTCATTTTTTTCTTACTGGGTAATTTGTTTTTTAATCTTAGCTTTACCAGTCATTACGCACTTATGGGCCTCCATAAAGATAAAGAGCTAATGTGGATTAGTATTTTTATTTCGATTTTTAATATAGCTTGTAATATTTTGGCAGTTTTCTTATTTGGAATATTAGGCGCCGTTGTGGTGTTTTTCTTTTCAGCAACACTTTTATTTTTATTTAAAAGAAACCGAAAACGCTACTATCTTAAATTGATGGAAAATGATTGACCGAATATATATTGCACTAACACCGTTTCATTTTAAGAGTTTCACGGCAAAGGACGACCCCTCGATAATGGGTAAAAATGCTTTATTTTTTAAAGAAAACATTGTCAAGTTGGAAAGCCTTGAATTAGAAGGAGTAAATATTGTTGAAATTATACCAATGGAATTCCGAATCTATGATTTTTTTGAGGATCCATTAAACAGTATTCGAAAATACCGATTTCAAATTAAGGAAATAAAGAGGTTTTGTGAAATGGTATTGCACAAGTATTCTCTTAGCGAGAACATTCAAATAAATATAGGTTCCGACCGAGATATTTTTACACAAGTTTTTCTTAATACAATCTACAGAAAGTTCTCCAATAAAAATATACACCTAAATGCCTTTGAGGAGGGTACTGGTTACTACGATAAAAAAACTACTTTTGATCATGTTAAGTCAGTTATTTTTCCAATACTGTCACCTATTTTTTTTGGGGAAAAACTACACTTTAATAAGCCTATGGGATCAGACCGTAGAATAAATACCGTGTTTTGCCGTTTTCCCGAACTAATCAAAAAAAATCGGTTTTCAACTTATACCAAGTTAACGGTCCGAGAGAATCTTAATTATGGGGAATATAATCCTGAAAGCACCAAGGTTCTAATTTTTTCATTTCCACTAAAAGATAGGGATATTGCTATTAATGATAAAGTAAGGTGGTTCACTTTAATATTTAATAAATACACAAATGTTGAGTTTGTCATAAAATTGCACCCCAGAGAGGAATTATTCAAGATTGAAGGTTTTCCTGTTTCTTTTTTGCCGAGCGATTATAAAATTGGCGACTTGAATTATTTCGATTATAAATCCATTGTCAATTTTAGTTCTTCAATATTAATGGATATTTTGATGTCGGGTTACCCCAAAAAGAAAATTCTAACCATTGGATTTGGTGCGGATTTGAAGCTAAAAAAAATGTACGAACAAACGGAATTTATAAGAATTGAAGATTTGGACAATGAAAATTAGGGCTGATTTTGTATTATATTTTCATGTTGTTTTACTTTTTCCATTGTTTTTGGCGCTAATTACTGCGACCGGTCGAGAACCTTTTTTTATAACTGCGCCATATTTCTCGGGTTTTGTGATACTGATGACAATGATAATTGTGGGCCGCAGGAAAAGTTGGGCTTCCCCTTCTGATATTATTCAAATTGCCTTATTGATTCTCCTGGTAATTGTTGCATTTTACAATTTTTCAAGTTTACGGTATTCCCTTCCGATTTTATTTTCGGTTTATTTATTGATAAGCCACATTTTTTTAGCACATTCTGCAAATAAATCAAAAATTACGGATTTTCGATATTTCAAGCATTATTTTATTTTTTATTTAATACTCTCTTTATTTTTTATTATGGTACCATTGGGTCCCATTCAAAAATTCTCTAGGTTTGATGGTTTTTTGGGATCGCCTACTGTTTATAGTGCATTTCTTGTGCTACTGTATATGCTGGCACTTCCACAATTGAGATCCGTTTGGCTGAAAATATTTTTTTATTGTGTAGTATTTACATTTGTTCTACTTAGCAAGACACGATTGGTTCTTATTTTAATGATTGTCCTCCCTTTTTTATATCTTTTAATAGAACGGTTTAATTTGGGATTAGGGAAGATTTTTTTTGCCACACTTCTTGTAATGATATTTTTGTATCCTGCTTACAGCATCGTTACTGAATATTTTCCTGAACTTGTAACTATTAGATATAAAAAGGGTGAGGACCGAAGTTATGACTTAAGATTTTATCTTTACAGGGTGACCGAAGATGATTTCCTAAAACAAGATCTCGAAGTGCAACTATTTGGTCAAGGAAATGAACATTCAAGATTGTTGGTAAAAAAAATTTTAAATGAGGACATCTATCCACATAATGACTTTATTAGGATCATTAGTGACTGGGGAATTTTGGGAGCTCTAATTTTTTTCCTAATTATTTTTAGGTATGCCATAAAATCTAGACTAGCTATTTTAGTGGCAATAATATACTTGATTCAATTCTATTCAAATTTAGTTTTCAACCTATTTCTTATAAGTATTCTAGTGGGTGTTGCCATTATGTCGAATTACAAATCCAGATTAATAACCGAACAAAATGAGAGCAAAACAACCAATTAATCATCACTTGCTATGTTTTGCATTTCTTTTGGCCGGACCGCCAGCATTTGCTAGCATTGGTTTGGGGTTGTTTATTCTTGGGGCTTTTTATAACTATTTTCGTCTAAAGCCTGTCATTAAATGGAGGTTGGGCTGGCCGTTCATAATTCTTTATGGAATATATATAGTCGGATTTCTTTATTCTCCTGATCGAGCTTATGCACTACACGTTCTTGGCAAGACATCTGCATTTTTAGTAATACCGATGGGTTTTATTATCAATGGGCCAATAACTTATTATATGTTAAAACAAATCCTTCGGTTTTTCATTATTGGAGTTATAATTTGGAATTTTGTTTCCCTTTTAATTGCAGGATTCATCTTTTTTGAAACTAACGATTTAACCGTTTTTACCTATTATGATCTAGCAGAAATACTGCACTTGCATCCTACTTATCAATCTTTATATATCCTTACGGCATTGATTTTTTTGCGATGGGTCCAATTTCCTAGAACATTCCAACGCTATGTGGTTTTTTTGTTTCTAGTTTTTGTTTTGTTATTGCTTGAATCTCGTATTACAGTTTTATTTGGAATTTTCATAATAGGATTTAACTTAATAAAATTTTATAAAACCAACAAAGCACTTACTTTTTTAACTTTTGTAATCATTCTGTTCGCGGCTTTTCTTTTTTTAAATCTATCAAAAAGAATGGACGACATTCAATCTTCGGATTATAAAAAGAATGAAGTGGGCACAATAAACGAAAACGGAATAAATCAACGGATTTGGTTATGGAAAAATGCTTGGGAACAATATCTGGACAAACCACTATTCGGCTATGGACTTGGTTCACAGAAAACTAACTTTAGCCAAACGATCCACAAAAATCTGCTTTTTGAAAGTTATGATAGGCAATATTCAAACGCGGCGCAAAATTTATCAAAACTAAATCTGCATAATCAATACTTTCAAATTTTATATGAATTTGGATTGCTAGGACTTTCTATTTTTTTAGGAATTCTTGTATATATTTTGGAATGCCTTTACGAAAAAAAAATGTTAGGAGGCATGGCTTTCATTTTAATCTTTTGTGTTGTTCTGTTAACTGAGAATTTGCTTGATCGACAAATGGGAATTTATTTATTCATGTTTTTTTCTTCTCTTCTAATATTCGCTCCAATAGAGGATCCAATATTTGCCGATATAAACATTCCGACTGCTAAAGTATAAAGCTGTGCAGATGCGTTATCAAGTAAATATCCCGAAAACACACTTATTAAAATCAGTGAACCAAAAAACAATTTATATATTCTGGGGAAATGTAAATGCCTTAAAATTCTTGTATATATTAAATATAGATAAATAGCAAAGCCAAAAACTCCCAAAAAAGATAAAATATCAAAAAAGGACATCTCAAAAATTTGATCCATCTTTCCACCACCAAATAAGAAATTCACCACGCTATTTTGGCCTTTATAATCAGCAAATCTTTCCTTGAAAAGTATTGTTCTTTGACTTGAAATGACACTTAGGAGCCCTTCTTTTTGGTATAATTTAAAAAATATCCCAAAATGGTTTTTGGCAAGAGATAGTAAAAAACTTTTTGATAGCCAAACAGCAAAAAGAACTATAATTGAAATACCGAGACTCCTGTAGAAGGTTATTTTTGAAAATAGAACCACAACTAAAATAATCAGTACAAAGAGAAGAAAAGCCTTCGTACCCACCATTAATCCGGCCAAGGTAAAAACTAAAAGTTTCATCAAATCGATTAATTTCCTTTTGCTCCAGAATTTGTGAAAGAAAAATATTAGTCCCGCCATTAAAATAAATGAAAATTCATTTTGACTATTAAAGAGTGATATATATCCAAACCTATCCGGAGAGTAATAGGTTTTAAAAAACGAAATCTGAAAAATTACCGCAATTAAAATTATGGAGGCGTGGGTCAAAAAAATTATATTTAGTGGCACTGATAGGGTGTTCCAATTTGAATCCTTAAACGAGATAAAAAAGAAAACACCAAAAAAATATTCAAAGAATTGTGGAATGGACTGAAAAAAAAAAGATACAGAATGCAGACTGCATCCAATAAAAAAAAGAAAAAGTAAAATTAAAAGAAGAATTAACAGTGGCCGATCATTCTTAAAACTAAGTATTACCAAAGGTATCAATAATAGGCCTTTTACTATAGCGGAAGGCGCAGGAGAAAAGGCAAATAACTTTGTGGCAGCATCCCCGAGTACCACTATGATTAAACTCAATATAATCATTGAGTTTTTGCTTTGCGTTAGCTGCATAAAAAGTATATTTGTCCAAATATAAGCGTTGTGCTAATAATATACCGAAACTTTTTGATTTACCTGATGACCATACTTCTGAGTGCTGGGTGTGCGGATACAAAAAAAACTCAGAACAGATGCAAAAATCCTTCATCTTTTGAAAAGTTGTTGCTTGATAACTTTTGTTATACGATAGATAAAAATAAGGCAGTTGTTATTGACAGTTTTGCTGTGTATTTTCTTTACCATTCATCGGCAATCGATTCTAATAGCAGAGCTATGGTACACTTCATTAAAGAATCCGGTGCTTTTGTGAATCTTGATTTTGACTTTAAGGAGATTGAAAAAATAGAAAAGGTGGAGGGTACTCCCAAAAAAGTTATTATATACAAACAAAAGTTTCCCAGTGAAAAATTTTCCTCAGTTGCTATTGGTGAATATTCAAGAATTAACCGTGCAATCGATAAGGATTGGGATAAAGTTGTTTCGGAAAAAGATAGAATTGAAAAGAAAATTTTGTTTTCCGGTAAATTTCATTTCCCTGGCTCAGATACTTTACTGCGAGAGGAATTTAAGTGTCAATTAGAGGATGGGGCATATTTTAAGAATAATAGAGGATATGAATTTATTTTAGGAGAGCATTTTTTTTATGTTTTTAAACCGTCAAGTCATCCTTCTAAATATAATTTTATGATTCACTTTCTTCGTGAGAAACAATCAAATTTCATAAATAACTCATTTACATTTGATAATGAGAAAAACGTATTTTCTCTCGAATTTTCAGGCTCCAAAATTCAAGTAGCCAAAATTGCCTTACCTGAAAGTTTTGATTCAATAAGAATTGGGGAATTCAATTCACACGGAAATCAATGGGTTCAATTTTTGGATCCAGATGATATTAGGCAAAACCCTTTATTAAAGTATGACAATTTTCAGATTCCTATCCAATGATAAAACGGCTAATACCTAAAATATCAAATGAATTTGATTATTTTCAAAAGGGAACAATTATTAGCTATCTTAATTTATTTAATTACAGTTTGCTAAGAAAAGAAGAAGGAATCGTTAAAGAGGTTAATTTATTTACTCTTGATGGAATAGCTTTAGTGTGTATAATGTCATTGTTCGGGTATTCCTTTAAAAGAA
The DNA here is from genome assembly GCA_048265145.1 of Aequorivita sp. Taxonomy (GTDB): domain Bacteria; phylum Bacteroidota; class Bacteroidia; order Flavobacteriales; family Flavobacteriaceae; genus Aequorivita. Next base: position 46,659 of record JBLXCF010000002.1, on the reverse strand, counting down.
AATCACCGGATTTTGGTTCCTATTTCCAAGATCTCTTCAAGAAGTGTGAAAACCAGCAGAAATCCATATACTTTGTTGGCGGCACTCAAGAGGAAATCACATGCTTTGTAAATATTATTCGTAAAGAATTTCCTAAACTCATCATCTCCGGATATCATAATGGATATTTCAGTTTGGGTGAAAATCAGTCTATTTGTGACGAAATAAGAAATGAAAATCCCTTTATAACCATAATTGGATTAGGAACCCCTAAACAAGAGCGGTTTGCTATATTTTTAAAAAAGCAAGGATTTACTGGACCTATTTATACTTGTGGGGCCTTTATTTCTCAAACCGCATTGGCAGGGAGGAATTATTATCCAAAATATATTAATAAGTATAATCTTCGTTGGTTATTCAGAATTTTCAAGGAAAAAAAACACTTAAAACGATATTTTGTCCAATATCCAAAAGCACTTATTTTTTTGATTATAGATTTTTATACCCCTAGATAATAAAATTTTTTAGTACAGAGCCGAGACAGAATCTTAATATGGTTTAATAAAATGTTAGAAAAGGCCTTTTTCCGAGATATTCTATCTTTAAATTAATTCTCGCAATTTATTTAAAAAAGGGTTTTAGGATAGTTACCAAAAGTAGTTAGAAGAACTGTCTAAAAATCAACTGCTAATAACCAATATCTTCCCGGAGTTTTTTATCTTCCCCCAATATTTAGAAATCAGAACTTAAAATAATGAGGATACTGCTGTCCGCCATATACCCTTACGCATTTTTGCTGCTTTACCTCATTATTCCTTTTGATAATTATATTCGAGCATTGCCCAACATTCTCGTCGCAATTCTGGTACTTGCCTTTCCGTTTGTTGTAAAAAAAGAAGATTTCAAGAAACTGAAATCACTTCCCATAATACTTTTTGTGGGCCTATTATCCTATCTCTGTATTGATTCATTTATTAGCGGAAGATTACCAGAGGATTTCAACATCATCAAAAAAGTGATGATAGCCGCAGGGCTTGCCATTCTTTACATTCCAGTGACAGACGTAAAAAAGATTAACAGAGCTATAATATTTACCTCGCTCGCCGCGATTGTTTTTTCGGTATATAATTTTGTTTTAATTACTGATGCTACCGGAAATTTTGCTTTGGGTGATTCTCCGCAAGTAGTAGAGTCGCTGTTAATAGATAGGCTGTACTTAGGTCTACTTAGCACTTTCAGCATTTTAATTTCCTTTCAAGAAATTAAAAAAAAATATCACCCCAACAACAATTATTACTTGGTCAATATTTTTGTGAACTTGCTCTTCATAGTGTTGATAAACTCAAAGATAGCCATTATATGCCTTTTGGTTTTAATTGCAATAAAACAATTCTATGGCCAACGCAGAATATGGAAGATTGCCATTGCTGCAATTACATGTGCAGCAATTTTGGGTTTATTTTTTCTTCTTAAATCTGAAAAAGGCTTTCAACTCAACCCAACAGAAACCCTCAAAAGTCCACCGGCCTTTATTGAAAATTCGATGACGTATGAATTACGTTCGATAGTCTGGCAATGTGCTGAGAATATTATTCACGAAAAAGGTTTTATACTTACTGGTTTAGGCTTTGATAAAACAAAAGATGAGCTTGTTTCCTGTTACAGTTCCCAAGTGTCCGAAACAACGAAAAGAGATAGATTTGTCGCAGAAAGGTACAATACCCACAACCAATTTTTAGATTTTTATTTGGGTGCTGGTTTTATATCACTATTGATTTTTCTAACATTTATAATCACTAGCTTTCTTATCAACAAAAAACGGTTCCTGCCAACAGCAATGTTATCGATCCTGATTGTGTACTGTACGGTTGAAAATGTATTTCACCGGCAGATCGGGGCTTATTATGTAGGGTTTATATTAATTGGGTTAATCACTAGTGGAAAGACGTCAGAAAACAACGCGATAAAAAACTTATAAAAAGATTTGCAAATTGTACTTTTGCAAATTATTAATAAATGGACCAATTCAGGTTGCAAAAGAGAGCAGGAAATAAATGAAAATTTCAGTAATAGGAACTGGCTACGTTGGCCTAGTAACAGGAACTTGTTTGGCAGAAACAGGGAATGAAGTTATTTGTGTGGATATAGACAAAACCAAAGTAGAGAAGATGCGAAATGGCATCGTACCAATCTACGAACCACATCTTGACGTTCTGTTTGAAAGAAATATTAAAGCCAATCGGTTAAATTTCACCACTTCTTTAGACGAAGGATTAGCACACGGAGACATTATTTTCTTGGCGCTCCCGACCCCAGAAGATGAAGACGGTTCAGCCGATCTTTCGTATGTTTTGAATGTTTCTGAAGATATTGGCAAAAAAATAAAAGAATATAAAGTAATCGTCGATAAAAGCACTGTGCCTGTGGGTACCGCAGAAAAAGTACAGAGCGTAATCGCTAAAAATGCTTCCTGTGAATTTGATGTGGTTTCCAATCCAGAGTTTCTTCGCGAGGGTTTTGCAGTAGATGATTTTCTAAAGCCCGAACGCATCGTTGTGGGCTCCAGTAGTGAAAGAGCGACCGCACTAATGAAAAAGCTTTACAGTCCCTTTGTACGTTCTGGAAACCCTATAATTATAATGGACGAAAAATCTGCAGAGCTTACAAAATATGCGGCAAATTCATTTTTGGCTACCAAAATTACATTTATGAACGAAATAGCCAACTATTGTGAAAAAGTTGGCGCCGATGTAGATATGGTACGTGCCGGAATGGGTACCGATAGCCGTATTGGCAAGCGTTTTCTCTTCCCCGGAATCGGCTATGGGGGCTCTTGCTTCCCTAAAGATGTTAAGGCACTTCAAAAAGCTGGAAAAGACGCAGACTATGATTTCAAGATTTTAAATTCAGTAATAGAAATTAATTCGGCCCAAAAAACCATTTTGCTTCCAAAAATTGAGAGTTATTTCAAAAATGACTTGAAAGGAAAAAACATCGCCATTTGGGGATTGGCCTTTAAACCAGAAACCGATGACATTCGCGAAGCCCCTTCCATAGATATGATGGAAGCCTTACTCTCAAAAGGTGCCAAGCTTCAGGTCTTTGATCCAGAAGCCATGCCAAACATTAAAAAGCGTTTTGGCGACACACTAAAATACGCAGATACCATGTATGCTGCACTAGAAGGTTCGGATGCTTTGCTTATTTGTACAGAGTGGAGTATCTTCCGATCTCCTGATTTTGCCACAATAAAAGGTTTGCTCAATCACCCGGTTATTTTTGATGGTAGAAATCTATATAATGTGGACGATATGGAAGCCAATGGAATAACCTATGTTTCGATAGGAAGAAAGACTGTAAATTTATGAAAAAGCGTGTATTGATAACAGGAGCCGCAGGATTTCTGGGGTCACATTTATGTGATAAGTTTATTGACGAGGGATTTCAGGTAATTGGCATGGATAATCTCATTACGGGAGATCTTAAAAACCTCGAGCATTTATTCAAGCTTGAAGATTTTGAGTTTTACCACCATGATGTAACCAAATTTGTGCACGTTCCTGGGAAAGTAGATTACATACTTCACTTTGCTTCGCCAGCCAGTCCAATTGATTATTTAAAAATTCCTATCCAAACGTTAAAAGTAGGTTCATTGGGCACGCACAATTTACTTGGGCTGGCACGCGAAAAAAGGGCTCGAATCCTAATTGCCTCTACTTCTGAGGTTTACGGAGATCCCTTGGTACATCCACAAAACGAAGAATATTACGGAAATGTGAATACTATAGGTCCGCGAGGAGTTTACGATGAGGCTAAACGGTTTCAGGAATCCATAACTATGGCCTACCACCGTTTTCATGGTTTGGAAACTCGGATTGCACGGATATTCAATACTTACGGTCCACGCATGCGTCTTAATGATGGTCGTGTAATTCCAGCTTTCATCGGACAGGCGCTTCGGGGAGAAGACCTCACGGTATTTGGCGATGGCTCGCAAACTCGATCGTTCTGTTTTGTGGATGATGAGGTGGAGGGACTATATCGCTTATTGATGTGTGATTATCCCTTACCAGTAAATATAGGTAACCCAGAAGAAATAACTATTCTTGATTTTGCAAAGGAAATAGTGAAACTTACGGGAACAGAGCAAAAAATCGTCTTCAAGCCTTTGCCGCAGGATGATCCTATGCAACGCGAACCGGATATTTCAAAAGCGAAGGAGATATTGGGCTGGGAGCCTAAAATTTCGAGGGAAGAAGGAATGAAAAGAACATTTGAGTATTTTAAAAATCTTTCAAAAGAAGAACTATTCAAAAGCGAGCATAAAGACTTTTCAAAGCATAATAGGTAATAATTAAATGTTTAGAAGTGGAAGATATTCAGGATTATTAAGACCTATTTCATATGGAATAGATCTGTTTTTTATCCATTTTTTTGCTTTTGAATTTTTTAGACAGCCATTTCCTTATTTCAATTACGCTATATTTTTAACCATTGCGTGGCTGGTATTATCATTGCGATCAGGTTTTTATGAAATTTATCGTTTTACGCATTTATCAAAAATAATGTCACTAATAGGCAAGCAGAGCGTTGTTTTTCTTTTAATTGTGTTTTCTTTTTTCGGTTTCTATAACGAACTAACAACCTCTGCATCCACAATTTTTAAATACATACTTCTAGTAATATTATGCATTACTATTGTAAAACTGGGGATTTATTTTCTGCTAAAAAGATATCGTCTTTATTTAGGAGGGAATGTCCGTCGTGTGGTAATATTGGGCCTTAACCAAAAAACGGATCAATTGCGAAAGTTTTTTACCAACAATCCAGTATATGGATATAAATTGTGTAAAACATTTGATTTAAAGGGAACTGACAAAGTCAGTATAGAAGAATGCATGGACTATATTCTCAAAGAGGAAATTGATGAGGTGTATTCTTCCGTTGCGGAAATTAACAACAAAGATTTATTAAAGCTCATTGATTTTGTGGACAACAACCTCAAGGTCTTAAAATTTCTTCCGGATAATAAGGAAATTTATAGCAAAAAACTAGACTTCACTTATTATGGAGTACTTCCCATACTTTCAATGCGAAAAATTCCTATGGATGAGCCTTTTAATAAGTTCTTAAAGCGAAGTTTTGATATAATGCTTTCGCTCTTTGTTATTGTAGGTCTTTTATCTTGGCTTACGCCAATTCTTGGTTTGTTAATTAAATTGGAATCAAATGGGCCTGTATTCTTCAAACAAAAAAGAAACGGGCTAGATTATAGGGAGTTTTATTGCTATAAATTCCGCTCCATGAGACCAAATCCAATGGCGCATTTGGAGCAAATCAGAAAAGGCGATGAACGCGTAACGCGGGTGGGGAAAATAATTCGAAAAACAAGCATTGATGAACTGCCACAGTTCATCAACGTGCTAAAAGGCGAAATGTCCGTAGTAGGTCCGCGGCCACATATGGTAAGCCATACCCATATGTACGCCGAACGTATTGATAAGTTTATGGTCCGCCATTTTATTAAACCGGGGATAACCGGATTGGCTCAGGTAAGCGGCTTTCGGGGTGAGGTGGAAGACGACAACCACATTATTAATAGGGTGAAATATGATATTTTTTATCTCGAAAATTGGAGTCTTTTTCTCGATATAAAAATAGTCTTCCAGACCATATACAACGCCCTTCGTGGAGAAGAAAAGGCATATTAGAGCCTTTGAACCAAAGCGATAAAATTCTCAAATTGTTTTTGGAAACTAAATGCGGTGGCAGAATTCTCTTGGATTTGCTCTTTGGGGAATTCCCTCATTTTTTCTGGGGAAAGGGTATTTATAAAGGTTTGTAGCGCCTCCACATCATTCACGGGTACCGTCCACCCAAGCAACTCTTTATTTACAATGTCTTCCCCCTCGCCGCCCGCATAATAAAGCACGGGCAAGCCCAAACGTGTATATTCAAATATTTTTGAGGGGACGGAACCGTAAATTCTTTTTAATAGCGGTATGAATGCAACGTCATAATTCTGTAGTTCCGTGTGCAATTGGGCTCTATCCAATTCACCATGAAAAAAGATATGTGGTTTTTTTAAGTTTCCTATTTTCTCCGCTTCGGGCCCGTCTCCGTAAATATGAAACCCTACATTTCGCGGAAAGGAAATGCGTTGGCAAATTTCAAAAATTCCCTGGGCAACCCCTAACAAACCTGCATAAACGATTTTAATTTCTTTGGAGGATTGGGCCTCCGGAATTTTTGGTTGGCTGAAATTGGGAACATTTCGATATAAAAAAGTCGATTTTTTCACATATTTCGAAATATGCTGTAGGATCTCTTCTGATTGACCAACAATCAAATCGGCATTCCTATAACAGAAAATTTCCATCTTTTTCAATAGGGAATAATAAGATCCTTTTTGTAAAAGCCCCATTTCCAAACCAGCCAACGGCCAAAGGTCTGACACATTCAGGATTATTTTTTTGGAAAACAATTTCGCCAAACAAACCGCCGTAAACCCCACAAAAATAGGGGAATATTGAATAAAAATTTTTTTAGGCGTTTTGGAAAAAATAAAGAACAGGGCCAAACTTAACGAAAAGGAAACCATAGACAGAAGCCTCACAAACTTATTTGCAGAATTGCTTGGCCAAATCCACAGCCGTTTTATTTTGCCGAAGGCGCTGTTTTCCGTTGTTGAAATTTTACCTCGGTAATCCTTAAAAACTTTGCCAGTTGGATAGTTTGGCAAGGGACACACTACTGTAACCCCGAAACCAGCGTTTCCCAATGCTTCTGCAAGGCTGGACAACCTATTTGACGCTGCACCCTTTTCAGGAGGAAAATAGTTTGTTATGAGTAAAATTTCATTACGCATAATGAATTTTTAATAAAGTGGAAATAATTCTCTCGGCTGCTTTCCCATCCCATAGTGGAATACTCTTACCAACTGGCCATTGAGAGTTTTTCAGTTTTTGAAATGCGTCGGAAATTTTTTCCCTATCATTTCCTACTAAAACGTTTGTTCCAAGTTCACAGGTTTCGGGACGTTCTGTTGAATTTCTGAAAGTGATGCAGGGAACATTCATAACGGAAGCTTCTTCGGTAATGCCACCAGAATCGGTTAAAACAGCCCGGGAATTCTTCAATAAATAGATGAAATTTAAATATCCTTGCGATTCAACGAAATGGTAATTTGGAAATTGATTGCTAGTTTCCTGCAAAACTTGCTGTGTTCGGGGATGTACTGGAAAAACAATAGGTACATTACCGGCATGTGCCGATATGTATTTTAATAATTCAACTAATGAACTGGCCAGGTCCACATTTGACGGCCGGTGGAGTGTTAGCAAATAATATTTTTTTGGCTCTAGGTTTAATTCTTTCCAAAAAGCTGGTTTTTTAATTCGATTTATATTTTGCAATAGGGTGTCGATCATTACATTTCCCACAAAAAATATATTCTCTTTTAAATGGCCTGATCTTATTAAATTTTGAGTTGCAATTTCCGATGTAGTGAAAAAATAATCCGTAATACTGTCGGTTACCATTCTATTTATTTCTTCGGGCATTGTTAAATCGCCGCTTCGGATTCCAGCCTCGATATGAATTAAAGAAATATTCGCCTTTTTAGCAGCAATTGCACAGGACATTGTAGAGGTTACATCGCCGACAACCATTACAAAGTCAGGTTTATTTTCTGCCAATTCTTTTTCAAAAGCTATCATAATAGCCGCAGTTTGTTCGGCTTGCGAACCACTTTTTATATTGAAATTTTTATGAGGACGCGGTATTTGCAGCTCGCCAAAAAAAGTGTCGCTTAAATTAGGATCATAATGTTGCCCAGTATGTATTAATCTGAAACTGATAGGTTTATTTGAAGTTTTTAAATTTTCTATCGCGCGGATTATTGGTGAGATTTTCATAAAATTGGGTCTTGCACCAGCAACAATAGTAATTTTCATATTTAAAATTTTAATTTTCAACCAACGAAACAAACTGTTTCAATTTTCCATTTGCGTTTCTCTTCAAAACCTCGAATCTTTCAAAATCAATGTTCAAATCGCCTTCCAAATACTGAAAAACCGCTTTTTTGATTTTCGCCTCCTCGGCTGTTGTGAGCTTTCTTTCGGAGGTGTATTTTATGCTGAACCGGTCAAGCGAAAGCTGCTCGATAATAAACTCCTTCACATTGCCATCATTTTGGATTATACTTTTTGTAACGTAATAAAAAGTTAGGCCCGGCACCGTTTTTCCGCTGGGCAATTTAGCAATATCGTTGGTCCGGCCGATCAGTTGCTTCAATATTGGACTTTTAAGGGTGCTTTTTTCATCCAGAATTCCCGTATCCCCAATTTCGTAACGGATCATCGGGTGGGCTTTGTTATACAAGGAAGTCAAAATGATGCGACCCGAATTTCCCAAAGGTACGGCCTGGTCATTTTCATCGAGTATTTCCAAAAACAAGGTTTCACTGTTAACGGCAAACAGATTCTCTTTATTGGTAAAGGCAATTAAATCCAGTTCCGAGGCGCCATATTCATTAATTATGGGAACGCCGAAAACCGCCTCCATCAAAACCCGGTCGTCCTCAAAAAGCATTTCGCTGGTTACGATACCGTATTTTAACGTTGGGCAAACTTGGTTTAAAACGATGTTCTTTGATGCCAAAAAACGGGCAAACAACACAATGGAACTGGTATAACCATTTAAGTAATAGAATTTTTTCTTCTTAAAAACCTCCAATATTTCTTTCAGCTTGGAATTGGAAAGATCAAAGACGGGAAATCGGTAACGGTGGCTAAAAAAATCTTTTGTACGCTCTTTATAATAACCCAAAAAATCTAACGGAATGCCGTAAAATCGGGCTTGAAGCGAAGCATTAAAGTCAATTCCCAAACTGCCAAAACGATCTAAAATTACTGCCCAGGTCAAAGCGTGGCAAAATTTATCCTTCGCAAAAATAAAAGGAGTTCCACTGGAACCGGAGGTCTTGTTTACATATACGTTTTTCAATGAAAAATCTTGGGAAAGTCTTTCCTGTAGCGGCACTTGGAGATCTCTTTTTTTCAAAATAGGAATATGTTCCCAAACCGAAACCTCTTTTTTCCCCACAAAATTTCTATAAAACGGATTATTTTTTAAATGATATGCTACAATTTCCCGTCGAGCCTCCGCTACATAATTTTTGAAATCAATCTCCTTAATTTTTTGAATTTCATCCACTTTTCTTTTCGCAGCGGCTATGGGAAAACCGTTTATTTTCAAAGTGGTTTCAAACAAATTCATTGTGGGTTAAATTATGGGGTCAATTTACAAATTTACTCAAACTCAATTTCAACAATTTCCTTTTACAGCTTTTGAAAATGGTCCGTATAGGATTTCCCGCAGAATTGCAGCAGCTTTTTTGGGTATTGTCTTGTTTTGGAACGTAATTGAATTATTTTTGACTCCGAAACCAAACACCAAACTTTCTGCAAGGTTTCCAAAACCTTGTGGGTATAAACCACGAATTATGAATATTCTCATTTTAGGTTCCGGCGGCCGCGAACATACTTTTGCATACAAAATCGCGCAGAGCAACCGCTGCGAAAAACTTTTTGTAGCACCCGGAAATGCCGGAACTGCTTCTATTGCCACAAATGTTGATTTAAAAGTAACCGATTTTGGGGCGGTAAAAAAATGCGTTGTTGAAAATAACATTGAAATGGTTGTGGTAGGCCCCGAAGATCCGTTGGTACACGGTATTGCTGATTATTTTATCGAAACTCCCGAATTGCAAAATGTAATGCTTATAGGCCCATCCAAACGCGGGGCTCTGCTGGAAGGCAGCAAACAGCGCGCAAAGGAATTTATGATGCAGCACAATATTCCAACGGCGGCTTATGAAACTTTTACGGCGAAATCGCTGGCCGCGGGAAAAACTTTTTTGGAGAAACTGAATCCGCCCTACGTTTTAAAAGCCGACGGACTGGCCGCCGGCAAGGGCGTTTTGATTTTGAAGGATTTAGAAGAAGCCAAACAGGAGCTCGAAAATATGCTTGCCCACAACAAGTTTGGCGAAGCCAGCGCCAAAGTGGTCATCGAGGAATTTTTGGACGGAATTGAGTTGAGCGTTTTTGTACTCACCGACGGCAAAAATTACAAAATCCTTCCCACCGCAAAAGATTACAAACGCATCGGCGAAGGTGATACAGGTTTAAATACCGGTGGAATGGGCGCCGTTTCCCCAGTACCATTTGCCGATGGGGTTTTGATGAAAAAAATTGAGGACCGAATCGTGAAGCCAACCGTGAAAGGCCTTTCTGAAGAAAATATAGATTACAAAGGGTTTATTTTTATAGGGTTGATTAACGTGGCGAACGAACCTTATGTGATAGAATACAACGTGCGGATGGGCGATCCCGAGACCGAGGTTGTTTTGCCGCGCCTAAAAACCGATTTGGTGGATTTATTGGAGGCGACCTACCGCCAAAAGTTGGGCAATTTCAATATTGAAATAGACCCTCGTGCCGCAGCTACGGTAATGCTCGTTTCAGGCGGCTATCCGGAAGATTACGAAAAAGGAATGGAGATATCAGGTTTGGAATCTGTGGAAAGTTCCATCGTTTTTCACGCAGGAACGAAAGCCGAAATCGGGAAGACCCTTACAAACGGTGGGCGCGTGCTTGCCGTAACTTCGTTGGATGATGATTTCAAAAAGGCGCTAAAAAAATCCTATCAAAATATAGAAAAACTAAATTTTGATAGGATGCAGTATCGTTCGGATATCGGGTTCGACCTATAAAAAATTAAGGGTTTTCGTCAAAGGTATAGGTGGTTTCCGTGTTCTCATTAAAGTCCCGAAGCTTTTTCAGCCAATATACAAAGGCAACTACCCCGATCAATAGGAAAATCCACGAAACAAAATTGGCGAGCCACCAGCTGTCAAGCTCCAGTTTCATCAAGGCATCGTAAGGGATAAACAGAAAATCTTCAAAAAGGGAAGCTATTCCTTCCCAAAAACCTTTCCAAGTCATATCTTTAATCTTTAGAAGGCAAAAGTATAAAATACACCCTATGTTAACAAGTTTTTTTGGGAAATCAATTCCCTTAAATTATTTAATCCTTAGTGTTTTTATTGCAGCCGGATATATATTCGAAACCTTCTTTACAGCACCAATTGATCTTACCGCCAACTCCCTTTTGGGCCATTTAGCCTATGTGCTGCTCAGTATCTTGGGAATGTTGCTTTTGGATTTTATAATTCGCAAAAATCATTTAACGCGGACAAATACCTATGCCATTCTGTTTTTCACTTGTTTTTTGGTAATGTTGCCCGTAATTTTTTTGCACCACCAGATTCTTTTGGCAAACACGTTTTTAATATTGGCGCTGCGAAGGATTATGAGTTTGCGCAACGACACGAACGCTGCTAAAAAAATATTCGATGCCGGGTTTTGGATTGGCCTGGCCTCCCTTTTTTATTTTTGGAGCCTGTTGTTTTTCCTGCCCCTTTGGATTGCGATAATCCAAAAGCCCAATGCAACCTATAAACAAATGCTGATGCCCGTTGTGGGTTTTGCCTCGGTGATCAGTATTAATATCGCATTTCAATTGGTTTTGAATAATTCCTATGATTGGATCTTTCATTGGAAAATGCCCATCAACCTCAATTTTTCGGCCTATAACAAACTGTCTATTTTGGTTCCGGCAACTGTAATATTGGCGTTCTATATCTGGACCGGAATGTTGCGCATTTTAAGGTTGGCAGCAGTTTCCCTAAAGGAGAAATGGAATTATATTTTAATGTTGTATGTTAGTATCACCTGCCTTTTTGTAGCCCTGTTGGGACCTGAAAAATCGGGCGCGGAATTGGTTTTTATTTTTGCCCCCACCGCCATCATTGCAGCAAATTATATGGAAGGCCTTGAAGCAGACCGATTAAAGGAAAAGGATCCCTTTGAACGCTGGTTTAAGGAAATAATGCTGTGGGCGGTCGTACTTTTGCCCTTCCTATTTGTGTTGTTATGAACCCAATCGATCTGAATTTGCTGGAGAAGGAATTAAAGAACCGATGGAACTACCCCTATCGCTGGTTTCGTAAACAGAACGATGCGTGGGACCAACCAACAAATTTCATTTATAAAACCCTGCACTGGGAAGCGCTTGTACAACAAATTGCTACCTTGGCCAAGGACAATGGTTTGGACAAACAAGAAATTTTTCAATATGCTGCGAACCGTTGGTACAATTTCTGGAGCGCCCAGGCGGTGGAACACATTTTTTGCAGCTTTGAAAACGTTACTCGGGCAGGTGATTGCCGCGATTCTGAAAAGGATTTCTATCTTTTCAAAATTCCGTTTGACCATAAAACCTCGGTCTTTCCCAAACAATTCAACCATTCTTTAGAATATGCCAAAACCCACAATCGCGAACTCATTGAATGGCTGTATCGCAACCAAAGCACTCAACAGCGGCACCATTTTAAAAACCGACTTTTTATAATAGTTTATGACGAAAATGGCGAACATTGGAAGTTGAAGGCTGAAATCGGTTTGCTAAAAAATGCAATTCAAAAATATATAGCCACTTTCCGGCCGGAGCAGTTGCAATCATTTACTTTTGTTGGCGGACAGCAAACTTTAAGCGATATTATCTGGGTTTCAAAATGAACTACATAGGCTCCAAACACAAACTCTCCTCCTTCATTTTTGAATCGGTCGTCGAAATCTGCGGAAAGGACCTTTCGCAAAAAACCTTCTGCGACCTCTTTGCGGGCACCGGAATTGTTGGCCGAAACTTTAAACCCCACGTAAAACAAGTGATAGCCAACGATGTGGAATACTACAGCTTTGTGCTGAACCGAAACTACATCGGTAATAATTTTGATTTTGATTACAAGGAATTAATACAGAATTTAAATGCCCTTCCGGGGAAAAAAGGCTTCATTTCTGAAAATTATTCCGAAGGAGGAAAAGCCGGTAGAAATTATTTTACTTCAGAAAACGGACAGAAGATTGATGCGGTACGGATGCAAATTGAAGAATGGGAAAAGACCTCAAAAATCACGAAAGACCAATATTTTTTCCTCCTCGCCTCCTTACTTGAAAGTGCCGATAAAGTGGCGAACACCGCTTCGGTCTATGGAGCCTATCTAAAGCACATAAAAAAATCGGCTGCAAAAACGATGGTAATTCAACCAGCAATGATTGAAAAAAATCTGTTTTCCAGAGTATTGCCATTGCAAAAAAACCAAGTATTCCAAAAGGACGCCAATCAGCTTATCGAGGAGATAAAAGGCGACATCCTCTATTTAGACCCGCCCTATAATGCCCGCCAGTACGGCGCCAACTATCATTTGCTCAATACTATCGCAAAATATGATACCTTTGTGCCCAAGGGAAAAACCGGCCTGCGCGATTACTATAAAAGCGATTGGTGCAAAAAAGGAGAGGTATTAAAAAGTTTTGAAGAATTGATTGCAAACGCGCAATTTCCCTATATCTTCCTTAGTTACAACAACGAAGGATTGATGGGCCAAAAGGAAGTGCAAACGATTATGGAACGCTTCGGAAAATATACCTTGAAAACCAAAAAATACCAACGTTTCAAGGCAGACAAAACCGAAAACCGAAACCACAAAGCCACCGAAACCTTTGAATATTTACATATTTTAGAAAAAAACTAATTATAACTGAAATGTCACGCTGAGCCTATCGAAGCGGCCTTCAATAAAAAATAGCAATAAATAATAAACAATGTTCTCAGACAAAGCCAACAAAATCTTCGCAGAAGTAATAAAAAAATACCACGAAATAAACACCGTGGATCAGCCCTTCAACAATCCGTATGATAAAGACAGCCAATTGATTGAACACTTGCTTTACCGAAAATGCTGGATAGATACCGTGCAGTGGCATTATGAGGACATTATCCGCGACCCGAATATCGACCCGATTGCGGCCCTGAAACTCAAGCGACAAATAGACGCCTCCAATCAGGACCGCACCGATATGGTGGAATACATTGACAGCTATTTTCTTGAAAAATTCAAGGACGTAAAAGTGAAGGATGACGCCACCATCAACACCGAAAGTCCGGCCTGGGGGATTGATAGGCTTTCCATTCTTGCGCTGAAAATCTATCACATGAACGAAGAGGCCACCAGGGCCGATGCCTCACAAGAACACCAAATGGCCTGCAAGGCCAAGTTGGATATACTTTTGGAACAACGAGTAGATTTAAGCACCGCCATCAACCAATTGCTTGACGATATCACCCACGGCCGCAAGTATATGAAAGTCTATAAACAGATGAAAATGTACAACGACGACGAATTGAACCCCGTGCTCCGCAATAAAAAATAAGGAGAACAAACCTCACAGGTTTTTAAAACCTGTGAGGTTTTTAGAAGACGCATGGCTAAACCCACCCACATACTGGTAATCCGCCTTTCCGCCATGGGCGATGTGGCGATGACCGTGCCCGTACTTCGCATTTTGGCCCAAACCTATCCCGCACTAAAAATCACCGTACTTTCCCGCCCCTTTTTAAAACCACTTTTTGAGGATATTCCCAACCTCAATTTTTTGGAGGCCGATGTAGATGGCGAGCACAAACGCTTCGGATTGATTAAATTGGCAAACCAAGCAAAGGATCTGGGAATTGACGCCGTTGCAGATCTTCATGATGTGATCCGTTCCAAAATACTCACGAACTATTTAAAGTTTAAAGGAATTGAAACCGAAACAATCGATAAAGGCAGGGCCGAAAAGAAAGCCTTGATTGCTGCCAAAGGCGGGGCTATTTCCTCATTAAAATCTACACACCAACGTTATGCCGAGGTTTTTGAAAAGCTCGGCTTCCCTTTAGATTTAAACACATTTACCGTCCCGCCCCAAAAACGGTTGACGCCAAAACTCAATGGCCTGATTGGCGTAGAGCCAAAAAAACTAATGGGCATCGCTCCCTTTGCTGCCCATCAAAGCAAAATGTATCCTTTAAGCTTAATGGCTGAGGTAATTCGTGAATTGGATAAAACCGACAAATACCGAATCTTTCTTTTTGGCGGTGGAAAAAAGGAAATTGAATTGCTAAAAAAACTTGAAAACCCTTTCGCCAACGTGACAAACGTGGCAGGAAAACTCACCTTTGAGGAAGAACTCGCGCTGATTTCAAACCTCGATTTAATGCTTTCCATGGACAGTGGCAATGGGCATTTGGCGGCTATGTACGGTGTGCCGGTAACTACGCTTTGGGGTGTCACGCATCCGTTTGCTGGATTTGCCCCTTTCAACCAGCCCGAACGCAATCAGCTTCTTTCCGATCGCAAGGAATATCCCTTGATTCCTACTTCTGTTTACGGAAATAAATTTCCGAAAGGCTACGAAGAAGTGATGAAAACCATTTCACCTGAAATGGTTGTTTCAAAAATAAAAGAAATTCTACTATAACGATTATTAAATTCTATTCAGACCCCAAAGGTTTTAACCTGTCCGCCGGGGGAGGAAAACCATTGGGGTCTTATTTTTGGAGAAAGTCTTCCCCCTTCGGGGGTTAAGGGGCTTTTACACATCGTCATAATCCACAACAACTTTCGCAGTTGTAGGATGCGCTTGGCAGGTAAGTATCAATCCATCCGCAATTTCCGATTCGGTGAGGATTTGGTTTTTGCGCATTTCGGCCTTTCCTTCTTTTAGGCGGGCGATACAAGTACTGCAAATTCCGCCTTGGCAGGAATAGGGCGGGTCCAAACCTTCGTCCAAAGCAGCTTCAAGAATACTTTTGGTCTGCGGCATTTCAAAAACTTCCTCTTCATCATCAAGAATAACGGTAATGCTGGTGTTGCCGTCGTGTTTCTCTACCAAAAGCCCTTTTTCGGCGGTTGAGAAAAGTTCGTGGTGTATTTGTTTGGAATTGATGCCGTTGTGCTTCAGGGTTGCCGAAACCTCATCGATCATCTGTTCGGGGCCGCAGAGGTAAAAGGCTTCAAAAGTGGTCTGTCCATATTTATTTTTTAAATAGAAATTAACCAAGGAACGACCAATTCTTCCAAACTGCGCATCGTCTACTTTTTCGCGGCTGAACACAAATTCAACATCAAAACGTTCCGGAAACGAATCCTGTAGTTGAACGATTTCATCATAAAACATAGCCTCTTCCTTTGTCCGGTTGCCATAGATAAGCAAGAATGAACTTTGCGGCATTTCTTCCAAAGAAGCCTTTATCAAGGATAGCACGGGGGTTATCCCGCTGCCGGCCGCAAAGGCAGCATAGTTTTTTAAGTTAGGTTCCAACAAAAATTTTCCGGCAGGTGGCAGCACCTGAAGGGTGTCGCCGGCTTTCAAGACAGTGTTTGCAAATTCGGAAAAGACACCCTTGTCCACTTTTTTGACCCCCACTTTCAACACACCGCTTTTAGGAGCGGAACAAATGGAATACGCCCGACGAATTTCCTTGCCGCTGTGGTGGTGTTTTATGGTGATGTACTGCCCCGCTTTAAAGGCAAAGACACTCCTTAATTTTTCGGGCACCAACAAGGTGATGGATACTGAATTTGGGGTCTCCTTTTTTACTTCGGAAACGGTAAGCGCGTGGAATTCGCTCATAATATTGGACTTTTTTGCAAAAGTACAAATGAATTCAAGGATTCAAAGCTTCAAAACCTTTAAAGTAAAGCATTTTTTGGACGTTTGGAGGAGCAGATATTAAAAAGAAATGTATTTTTACCGCTCTTTAGTGATTCTACATACTAAAATAGAACCTTTTAAGTTACAGTATCATATAAACCGAAACCATTTTGAAGGGCACCTATAAAATTACATTATTTGTTCTGGCTGTTGTTTTTTTCGCAGCCTGTTCACGCAAAAAAAATACCTTTTTAAACCGCAATGTCCATGCCGTAACCACCGAATATAACACCCTCTACAACGGCAATCTGGCTTTTGATGATGGCAAGGAACAACTTGCCTATGGGTTTCGCGATAATTTCTGGGAAATCCTTCCAGTAGAGCGAATAAACATTGAAGAAGCGGAGACCAAAGCCCCCGGCGCATCCAAAAATGCAGATTTCAATCGGGCCGAGGAAAAGGCGGCCAAAGCCATTCAAAAACATTCCATGTACATTGACGGGAAGGAGCATAACCCCCAAATAGACGAAGCTTATATGCTCTTGGGGAAGGCGCGTTATTACGACGGCCGGTTTATTCCCGCCATGGATGCCTTCAATTTCATATTGGACCGCTATCCAACCAGCAACAATATTAATGTTGCCAAAGTTTGGAAGGCAAAAACCAATATCCGTTTGAAAAATGAGGAATTCGCCATAGAAAACCTTAAGAAAATGTTCGACACCGAAGACTTGACAGAGGAAGAGGTGGCCGATGGGGCCGCAATGATGGCCCAGGCATTTATCAATTTGGATTCCCTCCAACCTGCACTGGAATATATAAAAATGGCCACCAAAAATGTAAAGGACAAGGAGTTGAAGGGACGATACACCTTTATCCAAGGCCAACTTTACAACCGTTTGGGTCAAAAAGATAGCGCCAACATAGCCTTTGACGAGGTTATTGCAATGAACCGGAAAACCTCCCGAGCCTATTTGATTAACGCCTACCTGGAAAAAGGAAAAAACTTCGATTATCAAAATGGCGACCGCACCGCATTTTTGGAACTCCTTCAGGACCTTGAAAAAAATCGCGAAAACCGGCCCTTTCTGGATAGAATATACAATCAGTTTGGCGATTTCTATTTAAACAGCGACAGTACCGCAACCGCCATTGCATACTACAACAAATCCATCAAGGCATTTAAGCAGGACAGGGTGCTGCAATCCGTGAACTACCAGACTCTTGCGGAAATTAATTTTGACAATGCCGAATATAAAAATGCGGGTGCCTACTACGATAGCACACTTACATTTTTGGAAGAAAACAGCAAGCAATGGCGCCGTGTAAAAAAGAAACGTGAAAATCTGGACGATGTAATTAAATATGAGGATATTGCCGCTGCCAATGACAGTATCCTTAGGCTAACCCAAATGACGGAGGCCGAACAATTGGCGTTTTTTACAGCATACACCACAAAACTGCGGGAACAAGCCATTAGGGATTCTTTGGAAGCGATAAAAATCGAACAGAAAATAGCAAACAAGGAATTTTACGAAAAGGGCAAATCTGCCTCGGGGCCCAACAAGGGCGGAAGCACCTTCTATTTCTATAATTCCTCCACCGTAGCCTACGGAAAAGGTGAATTTAGAAAAGTGTGGGGCGATAGAAAACTGGAGGACAATTGGCGCCTTTCAAACAAACAAACTTCCCTGATAACCGATGAAGAATTGGAGGAAACCGCGGCCCCAATTGCCGACAACGCATTGTACAAACCGCAAACTTATGTGGAAAAAATCCCTACCGACCCCAAAGTAATTGATAGCTTGGCAAAAGACCGGAACTTTGCATACTATCAATTGGGCCTTATTTACAAGGAAAAATTCAAGGAGTATTCCTTGGCTGCAAACAGACTTGAAAAACTGCTCACCTATAGCCCCGAGGAAAGATTGATCGTTCCTGCAAAGTACAACTTGGTGAAGATCTACGAAACCTTGGAAAATCCATCCAAAGCAGACCTATACCGTAACGATGTACTTTCCAACCACGCAAATACTCGCTATGCGGAAATCCTCCGCAACCCCAATTCCCAATTGCCGACCGACGAATCAAGTCCTGAGTTTAAATACAAAGAGCTCTACAAACAGTTTGAGGCCGGAAAATATACCGAGGTTATCCAGAAAAGCGATTCCTATATTTTAACCTATAATGGCAATGACATAGTACCCAAATTTGAAATGTTGAAAGCGACCGCGATTGGCCGACAACAGGGGTATGAAGCCTATAAAAAAGCGCTCAATTTTGTATCGTTGAATTATCCAAGCACCGAGGAAGGCAAACAGGCCCAGCAAATATACAGTAGCGTCCTTCCGTTGCTCGCCGCCAAGGAATTTGTCCCCGAAACAGAATCGGATAGCTGGAAATTGGTTTACAAATTTGCGGCCGGTGATGAGGAATCCGCCCAAAAATTGAAGGAACAACTGGACAAGGCCATTGAAAGCTACCACTACACAAATATGGCCACTTCTCTGGATTTTTACGATCCGCAGACCAAACTGGTCATTATCCATGGATTCAATACAAAACTGGGCGCTCGAGGTTTTGGCGAAGTGCTTAAGGAAGATAAGGATTACAAAATAAAGCATCCCTACTTCGAAATTTCAACGCCCAATTATAAGATTGTACAAATACATAAAAATCTGGATGATTACCTAAAGCAAGACATGGCCCAACAGTAAAGACGCCATGCTCGAGTCTGCGGTAATCGCTAGCGCACCGAACAACAAAATAGTAACTTTAAAACCGAACTACTATGTTTTCAGAAAAAAAGGAAAAAAGGATCGCTGCCGAACCTGGCTCTGCCCAAAACAGAATCAATGAAGGCACAAAATTGAAAGGCGATATCTCCTCCACGGGATTCTTTAGAATAGACGGTATTGTTGAAGGGAACGTAAAAACGCCTTCCAAAGTGGTGCTTGGAAAATCCGGAGTTATCATCGGCACCCTTACCTGTGAAAATGCCGATATTGAAGGCAGGCTTGAGGGCAACCTGCAGGTTACCGGAACATTGTCGTTGCGGGCAACAGCGGTTGTGGAGGGCGATGTGAGCATGGGCAAATTGGCCGTGGAACCTGGCGCTACCCTAAATGCCTCTTGCATAATGCAAAATGGCCAGCCACAAAATCCTGCCACACCACAGCTCGCTGTGGAAAATTCCAAAAACCATCCTTTTGACCGGCAACAGCGCCTAAAAAAAATTGCCGCGGAAAAACCGGAAGTTGAATAAACCAGTACTTTCCAATGGCTGCTACTCAAAAAAACGGAGGCAATAAATGGATCGCCCTTTCCGGCATAGGCCTCCAAATGGGGCTTACCATTTTTCTGGGAAATTTGTTGGGACGGTGGCTGGATACAACCTTCAACAAAAGCTTTTTGGAAACAACAATTACCCTCCTCGCCATTTTCATTTCCATTTACAGCGTTATAAAAGGAGTGAACAAAATAAACAAGTAAATGCTCGCCAAAAAAATACTTCAATATACCCTTTTCAGCCTTTTAATTTTAACCATCGGGTACTCCCTTCACCATTTCATTCTCCAATATTTTGAAGTAATTCATCCTTTTGCTCTTTGGAAAATTTATCTTTTTCAGTGCCTCGCCACCTTGGCCATTTGTGCCAGCTTCGAAATAATTTCCAGAAAATCCGAAAAATATCGCGATCAATTGGGTTTTCTGTATTTGGGCGCAATGGTTTTGAAAGTGGCCGTTTTCTGTTTGTTCTTCAGCAACATCCTTTTCTCATCACTGGTCCTTTCTAAGCTGGACAGTTTTTCATTGTTGGTTCCCATCTTTCTTTTTTTGTTTTTTGAAGTGATGGTAATCATTAAAATCCTGAATAAAAATTCATAAAATATAAATATGGGTTTATTGCGGGTTTTTTATTGGGAAATTCCCTATTTTTGCGCCCGAATTAAAGAGGCGTTATTTTTTTCAAAGACAACAATGAAAAGAGCATTATATTCAAATAAATTTTTCGGGCTATTATTTAGTTTCTTATTTACAATCAGTAGTTTGGCCAGTGAAAACGGTCAAGATCAGGCCCAAGGCGATGAGCGCGTCAATTCCGAAAATGAAATAAGCAATTACATTCAGCACCACATCAAGGATGCGCATGATTTTCATTTGGTATCCTACACCAACGATGCGGGCGAACGTGTCCACATCGGTTTTCCGCTTCCTGTTATACTTTTCGGTGAAAATGGATTCACCTTTTTTATGTCCTCTGAATTTCACCACGATACGGACGGCAAAGTGGTTGTTGAAAAAAACGGAAGCCGTTTCGTAAATTTCCACAGCAAGATTTACGAATTGGAACAGGGCGCCACGGAAGTTGTTCTCGATGAAGCCCACCATCCAGCAAATGCCTCTCGCCCGCTGGATCTATCCATCACCAAGAGCGTTTTCGGAATGTTGGTGATTGGCCTTTTAATGTTATGGTGGTTTTCTTCCTTGGCACGGCAGTACAAAACCAGAAGTATTCCGAAAGGTTTTGGCCGTGTATTGGAGCCCTTGGTAATATACGTTAGGGACGAAATTGCAAAGCCGAACATCGGCGAAAAAAAATACAGAAAGTTCACCGGTTATTTAATGACCGTATTTTTCTTTATCTGGATACTCAATCTTTTGGGGCTAACTCCGCTAGGCTTCAACGTAACGGGTCAAATTGCCGTTACCGCAGCCCTTGCTATTTTTACGCTCATTATATATACCGCAAGCGGAAACAAGGATTATTGGAAACATATTTTATGGATGCCCGACGTGCCGATTTTAATTCGTCCGGTTTTGGCATTAATTGAATTGGCCGGCGCGTTTATAATCAAACCGTTCTCGCTGCTTGTCCGTCTGTTCGCGAATATTTCTGCGGGCCATATTATTGTAATGAGCCTGATTGCCATTATGATAACCCTAAAAAACGAAATCACCCCCATTGGCTCGACCACACTTTCCTTTGTGTTGGCCTTGTTTATTTCATTAATAGAAATTTTAGTGGCCTTTCTGCAGGCATATATTTTCACGATGCTTTCAGCCTTGTTTATAGGAATGGCGGTAGCGGAACACCATCACGAACACGATTCAGACGGGACGCATGAGCCCACCAATGCGGAAGATGTTCGGGCGGATTTTATATAGTAGTTTAATTTTTTGTTTAATTAATATTTATACATTTTTTTATGGAAGCAATGGTTCCAAATTTAGTAGGTGCAGGTCTAATCGTTATTGGAGCTGGTATTGGTCTTGGTAAAATTGGTGGTGGCGCAATGGAAGCTATCGCCCGCCAGCCCGAGGCTACCGGTAAAATCCAAACAGCAATGATTATTATTGCCGCACTATTGGAAGGTTTGGCATTTGGTGCACTTTTCTTAGGAAAGTAATCCGTCAAAAACCAAATTCACTTTCCTGCAACGGTTGGTTGCAGGAAGTGGATTTTTTAAGTGAACAAAAACAACATTTTTTTCCCTTTGGGCAAAATTCACACTTATGGATCAATTATTAAATGACTTTTCACCGGGACTGTTCATAATGCAAACAGTCATTTTACTTGTGCTTATTTTCTTAATGGTAAAATTTGCATGGAAACCAATCCTCAATTCCCTGAACGAAAGGGAAGAAGGAATCCAAGGAGCATTGGACGCCGCTGAGAAAGCCAAGCTCGAAATGCAAAACCTGCAGGCAGACAACGAAAAGTTGTTGCAGGAAGCGCGTTCGGAGCGCGAAATTATGCTGAAGGAGGCTCGCGAGATAAAAGCCAAAATGATTGCCGATGCCAAAGATGAGGCAAAAGCCGAAGCAGACAAAACAATCGCCCAAGCGCAAGCTGCCATTGAGAGCGAAAAGAAAGCCGCCATTGCCGAGTTGAAACAACAGGTAGCAAGCCTTTCCTTGGAAATTGCCGAAAAAGTAGTAAAACACGAACTTTCCGACAAAGACAGACAATTGAAACTTGTTGACGAAATGTTGGGCGAAGCAAAATTAAACTAAGAAAACTTAGAATAACCATTTAAAAGATACCCGCCGCAGTTTATCTTTAGCGATAGCCGAAGGGCGGGAAATGAATATGAGCAGAGCATCGATACGATACGCAAAGGCAATTTTGCAAAAAGCAAACGAGAACAACACAGAAGCAGTTGTTTTTGGCGATATGCAATCTGTTTACAACACCATTGAAGGCAGCCGCGAATTGCAATCCGTGCTTCAAAGTCCGGTAATTAAAGCCAATGATAAGAAAGAGGCTTTGTTGAAAATTTTCAGCGGACAGTCAGAAACTACGCATTCGCTAATACACATTTTAGTTGAAAATCAGCGAACCTCATTATTGGGTGAGGTTGCTAAGAGCTATATCCAGTTATACAACGAAGCGCAAGGCGTAAAAACCGCTACCGTAATTACCGCTGTTCCCCTTTCTTCAGAATTGGAAGAAAAAGTAATGGCAAAAGTGAAACAATTGACCGGTAGCGAAAAAGTTACACTTAAAAACGAAATTGACCCAGCAATCATTGGAGGTTTCATCCTTCGGGTTGGCGATATTCAGTACAATGCGAGCATTTTAAACCAATTGGAAAATTTAAAAAGAGAATTCAGTAAATCAATATAAAAGGAAATTAGGTTTAGTCTAACGTCTAAAATCTAACATCTAATATCTAAACAAATGGCAGAAGTAAAACCAGCTGAAGTATCAGCAATATTAAAGCAACAACTTACAGGCTTTGAAGCAAGCGCTTCCCTGGACGAAGTAGGAACTGTATTGACCGTGGGTGACGGTATTGTGCGTGCATACGGACTTTCAAATGCCCAGTACGGCGAATTGGTAGCCTTTGAAAGTGGACTTGAAGGTATTGTATTGAACCTTGAGGAAGACAACGTAGGTATCGTACTTTTGGGCCCTTCAAAAGAAATTAAGGAAGGTTCCACCGTAAAACGTACCCAGCGTATCGCTTCGCTTAATGTAGGTGAAGGCATAGTGGGACGTGTGGTAAACACCTTGGGTCAGCCTATAGATGGTAAAGGCCCT
Organism: Aequorivita sp.; assembly: GCA_048265145.1. Classification (GTDB taxonomy): domain Bacteria; phylum Bacteroidota; class Bacteroidia; order Flavobacteriales; family Flavobacteriaceae; genus Aequorivita. Next base: position 23,031 of record JBLXCF010000002.1, on the reverse strand, counting down.
ATCACTGGTGAAACTTACGAAATGCCATTAGAGCGTAAAGCTCCCGGTGTAATTTACCGCCAGCCGGTAACCGAGCCTCTTCAAACGGGTATTAAGTCTATCGATGCGATGATTCCTGTTGGCCGTGGCCAGCGTGAGCTTGTTATTGGTGACCGTCAAACAGGTAAATCTACCGTTTGTATCGATACCATTTTGAACCAAAAAGAATTTTACGATGCAGGTCAGCCTGTATATTGTATTTATGTTGCCGTTGGTCAAAAAGCTTCAACGGTTGCAAACATTGCGCAAGTATTGGAAGAAAAAGGCGCTTTGGCCTATACTACCATTGTTGCTGCGAACGCATCAGATCCTGCACCTATGCAGGTGTATGCTCCGTTTGCTGGTGCTGCAATTGGGGAGTATTTCCGAGATACGGGTCGCCCAGCGTTGATTATTTATGATGACCTTTCAAAACAAGCGGTTGCTTACCGTGAGGTTTCCCTTTTGCTTCGCCGTCCACCGGGACGTGAGGCGTATCCCGGAGACGTTTTCTTCCTTCACTCTCGTTTGTTGGAGCGCGCCGCTAAGGTGATTGCCGATGATGATATTGCTAAGGAAATGAATGACCTTCCGGAATCGTTGAAAGGAATCGTAAAAGGTGGCGGTTCGTTGACAGCACTTCCTATTATTGAAACACAGGCAGGTGACGTTTCGGCATATATCCCAACAAACGTAATCTCGATTACCGATGGACAGATTTTCCTTGATGGTGATTTGTTCAACGCAGGGGTTCGTCCGGCCATTAACGTAGGTATTTCGGTATCGCGTGTGGGGGGTAACGCACAGATTAAATCGATGAAAAAAGTAGCAGGTACCTTGAAACTGGATCAAGCAGCTTTCCGCGAATTGGAAGCATTTGCAAAATTCGGTTCCGATTTGGATGCCGCAACCTTGAACGTAATCGAAAAAGGAAAGCGTAACGTAGAAATCTTGAAACAATCTGAAAATGACCCATACACTGTGGAAGACCAGATTGCGATAATTTATGCAGGTTCCAAAAACTTGATGCGTAACGTTCCTGTTGAAAAAGTAAAGGAATTTGAAAGGGATTACCTTGAAATGCTGAACGCCAAACACAGAGACACGCTAAACGATCTTAAAGCGGGTAAACTTACAGATGAAGCAATAGATGTAATGACATCTGTTGCAGCAGATCTTTCAGCAAAGTATAAGAAGTAAAAATCTCCGTGCCCTCTGTGCCTCTGTGGTTTTTTTACCACAAAGACACAGAGAACACAGAGTAGCTTAATATAAAAACATGGCTAATTTAAAGGAAATTAGAAACAGAATATCATCCGTAAGCTCAACGATGCAGATTACCAGCGCCATGAAAATGGTTTCTGCCGCAAAGTTGAAAAAAGCACAGGATGCTATTACGGCAATGCGCCCCTATTCTGAAAAACTTACCGAGCTTTTGCAAAACCTAAGCGCAACGCTCGATGCCGATACGGGTAGCAAATATTCAGACCAGCGCGAAGCAAACAAAATTTTGGTGGTTGCCATTACCAGTAACCGTGGTTTGGCGGGAGCTTTCAACAGTAATATTATTAAGGAAGCCCGTAATCTTGCGGCTAATACTTATGCTGGGAAGCAAGTGGATTTTATGACACTGGGGAAAAAAGGAAACGATATTCTGAAAAAAACCGGAACTGTTCTTGAAAACAATAACGCCGTTTTTGACGACCTTTCTTTTGAAAATACTGCCGAAATTGCCCAAAAACTAATGGATCTTTTCTCCGAAGGGAAATACGACAGAATTATTCTAGTGTACAACAATTTTAAAAATGCCGCCACCCAAGTGGTGATGAAAGAGCAGTTTTTACCCATTCTTCCACCAAAACCCATAGAGGGACAGGTACCAAAAACTTCTGAAACCTTCTATATTTTCGAACCTTCCAAAGAAGAAATCGTTGAGGCGTTGATTCCAAAGAGTTTGAAAACACAATTGTTTAAAGCCCTGCGCGACAGCGTGGCGAGCGAGCATGGCGCGCGTATGACGGCGATGCACAAAGCTACAGACAACGCAACTGAACTTCGCGATGCGTTGAAACTTCAATACAACAAAGCACGTCAGGCTGCCATTACCAACGAAATCCTCGAGATTGTTGGTGGTGCAAATGCGCTGGCAGGATAATAAATAATAAAAATTTATTTGAAAAAAGCCTTTCGTTTTTCGGAAGGCTTTTTTGTTGAAGAATATTTGTAATTTTATTCAATTATGAAAAATATACAACACATCCTTTTGCTTTTGGTAGCGCCCTTGTTATTTCTAAGTTTTTCAAACTGTGGGGGCGCGCAGGAAACGAGCACAAATAGAATATTTGTGGAAAATCCACCTTTCAAAATAGCCGAGGCCTATTATCAAAATTGGGTAGCAGGGGTGCAGGATGGCGGTTCGGGAACCAATGTGCATATCATTTTTAGCGAAAAAGATGCAGCTGTTGTTATTCAAAATATCTACTTCAGAAATCAAATTTTGGAAGCTAAAGGCAACGTTAACGAACCCAATCAATTTGTTGGCTATCTTAAAAACGACTCCCGCCAAGACGTCATTATGGATGCTGACCCAATGAAAGAAGCCAAAAACACACCGCAAAAATCATTTCCATTTCAATTGGAAAACAACCAAGCTGTGGTTGAATATTGGTTTGGCGGCAAAAGGAATTATTACAAAGTTTCCAATCTTACACAAAAGGAGATGATCCCCTATCCGCAGGCAAACCCAAACGCACACGAGTAATTTTCTCCCATGAAAATACTTCACTTAGACAGCAACCATCCGTTATTAATAAAAATGCTTTCAGAAGCTGGGTTTTCCAATGAAGAAAACTATAAAGCTTCCAAAGCTGAAGTAGAAGAAATTATTTCAAAATATGACGGAATCGTTTTACGGAGCCGTTTCAACATCGACAAACAATTCCTCGATGCTGCCAAAAACCTAAAATTTATTGCGCGGGTTGGCGCCGGTTTGGAAAGTATCGATATTGATTATGCCGAAAAATTAGGCATAAAACTTATCGCCGCTCCCGAAGGCAATAGAAACGCCGTGGGCGAACATGCGCTGGGAATGCTTCTTTCGCTATTCAACAACTTAAATAAAGCCGACAGCGAGGTTAAAAACGGCCTTTGGAACCGCGAACCCAATCGTGGAATAGAACTGGAAGGAAAAACCGTTGGAATCATCGGTTACGGCAATATGGGCAAAGCATTTGCAAAAAAACTTCGCGGATTTGATTGCGAAGTGATCTGTTTTGACATAAAAGAAAACGTGGGTGATGAAAATGCAAAACAGGTTTCGCTAAAAGAACTTCAGCAAAAAGCAGATGTTTTAAGCCTCCACACCCCGTGGACGCCCTTGACCGACAAGATGGTTGATTCAGAATTTATTAATTCATTTTCTAAACCATTTTGGCTTATAAATACCGCCCGCGGAAAAAGTGTGGTTACGGCCGATTTGGTTTCAGCATTGAAATCTAGAAAAATTCTCGGCGCCGGGCTGGATGTGTTGGAATTTGAAAAAGGTTCTTTTGAAACGCTTTTTGATTCCGATAATCTTCCGAATTCGTTAAAGGAACTCTTTGCGATGGACAATGTAATATTTAGTCCGCACATTGCGGGTTGGACGGTGGAAAGCAAAGAGAAACTGGCAAGAATCATTGCTGAAAAGATCATTCAAAACATTCAAGAAACAAACAAATGACGAAGAGGGTTACAGGCATTGGCGGTATATTTTTTAAAGCCAAAAATCCTGATAAAACCAAAGAATGGTATAAAAACCACCTGGGGCTGCACACAGATAGTTACGGCTGCACCTTTTGGTGGCAGGATGAAAATGGTAACAAATGCGCAACCCAATGGAGTCCTTTTAATGCAGACACCAACTACTTTTCGCCAAGCGAAAAAGAATTTATGGTTAACTACCGGGTGGAAAATTTGGAAGGACTACTAAAAGTTTTGAAGGAAGAAGGCGTAACGATTGTTGGGGAAATGCAGACCTATGAGTATGGAAAATTCGGCTGGATACTGGATCCCGATGGTAACAAAATTGAACTTTGGGAACCCTTGGACGAAACAATACTTTAAATTTTTTAATACATTTATTCTTTTAAAAACCAATTGACCACAATTATGGAACAGCAACAAAACACTGGTTACGACAGTACACAGCAAACCAGAAGCACCAACACCGAAAACTGGAACCAGGTTCCGCCCTCGTATCCGCAGGAGAACAAAAAGATCCTTGCCGGAATTCTTGCTATAGTAATAGGCTCTTTGGGCATACACAAGTTTATCCTGGGATATACCCAAGAAGGTATCATCCAAATTGTTATTACCATTGTAACCTGTGGCATCGGTGGCATTATCCCCTTGATTGAGGGAATAATCTACCTGACCAAAAGCGATGAGGAATTCTATCAAACCTATCAATTAGGTAAAAAAGGATGGTTCTAAAAAATTCAAGGGCCTTTGGAATTTCCAAAGGCTTTTTTATTAACCCCAATTAAAAACTATGAGCAAATACGGGGCAATACCCAATTTAATATACAGCGATGCCAATGCCGCGGTTTCATTTTTAACGAAGGCTTTTGGTTTTACGGAACACGTTATTTACAAAGACGACAACGGCAAAATATTCCACGCGCAGTTGGCTTTGGGCAAGGCTTTGATTATGGTAAATCCTTTTAATCCTGAAACTGCTTTCGGAAAAATGCTGAACATTCCGAATAATGTTAATGGCTACAATACACAAACGCCCTATTTCATTATCGACAATGTTGATGAACATTACAAAAACGCAAAAGCAAACGGCGCCAAAATTGTTATGGACATTAAAGACGAAAACTACGGCGGGCGAGGTTACAGTTGCAAAGACCCCGAAGGAAATATATGGAGTTTTGGCAGCTACAACCCATACGCGGAAAAATAAACTATTCTTTCTTTAGAACAGCCACTATCTGCGACACATCTTTCTTTTCGAAGAAATAAATGGTTTTTACCAAATATTTCAGCAACCAGCTTTTTTGGGTAATAAGCTTCTCGGCAAGCAAGCCAATTGCGGTATCGCGGGTTTGTAGACATTCCAATTTTTTAGGGGAAAAGTGATATTCATTGGCAAAAAGCCAAGCGCCATCGCGCGCAACATTTATACTGAAACTAACAATTTTATCCTCGCGACCTTTTCCAAACTTGTCCAACAAGCCAAACAATGGCGAAACAGAGATGATTTTTGCCTCAACATTGGCAATCATCGAGGCCAAAATTGTATTTATCTTATTAAAATCGTTTTCAAAATCCATCAGTTCACCCTCGTCGCCAACGGTTTCAGAAACCGCAATTCCCAAATCCAGATTTATATGTGCGTTTATTCCCAAAAGCAAATGTTGCATAATAAGCAGCTTACCGGTTTTAGCGGCATCGAACGCATTTTTCCAGCTTTTTGTAAAAGGTTTATTGTTGCCCAAACATTCATACGCATCAATATATCTGTTTGCGAAAAGCACATCCAGTTTTTCCATGCGCTGGTTGTTCTCAAATTCATTTTTAAGAATTCCTTCCTTGATCCGGGCCGTAACCTTTCTGTAAAGTATGGGGAAATAGGCCATACAGGAATTGTTTGTGCATTCCTTTTCAATAATTAAATCGAGCGCAGAAAGTACTTCGTCTATCGTTTTTGGCAACATATTTAAAGGATTAGCAACTACGAAGTTATGCTATTCTGAATCTATTTTTTGTAAAGAAGGAACAGAAAAATGAATTTATTTATCGGCCCCCTGTGCATCGGAATACTTTTTCTCCAATTCGGCCTGAAACTCCTCCATCACAGGTTTTACGGTGCTTTCGGGCAGATCGGCAATGCGAATGTACATCAACCCATCCACGGCATTGTTGAACAGTGGATCCACATTGAAGGCAACTACTTTCGCATTCTGTTTGATGTATTTTTTTATGAGCACGGGCAAACGCAGGCTTCCCGGTTCCACTTCGTCAATAATTTTGTCGAATTTGTTAAGGTCAGCCTCGCTTTCATCAAATATGAAATCCTTGTCGGCATCCTTTAGTTTCACCTTGTATTCCTTTTTCGGATTGATGTACTGCGCTACATACGGATCGTAATAATTGGATTTCATAAACTCGATCATCAGACTTTTCGAGAATTCCGAAAACTTGTTGCTGATGCTCACCCCGCCAATCAAATAGCGGTGTTCGGGATAGCGGAGCGTGGTATGCACAATTCCCTTCCAGAGCAGAAAGAGCGGCATGGGGCGCTGCTGGTATTCCTTTATGATAAAGGCGCGGCCCATCTCGATGCTTTTGCTCATCATTTCGTACAGTTCCGGTTCAAAACGAAATAAATCCTGCAGGTAAAACCCGTCGATCCCAAAACGTGGGAAAATTTCTGACCCCAGTCCCATTCTATAGGCGCCTGCCATTTTTTGGGCGTCGTTGTCCCACAGAAACATGTGGTGGTAGTAGCTATCAAACTTATCGAGGTCGGTGCTATTGTTCGTGCCTTCGCCCACCTCGCGGAAGGTTATTTCGCGCAAGCGCCCAATTTCCTGCAAAATGTATGGAACCGAATTTGCCTCGGCCAAAAACACTTCATAATTTTTACTAACAAGCAGTCGCTTATCGTTTTCGCGCAATTTTGCAATTTCATCCTTCATTGCTTTAAGCGGAATGGGGCCTGCAATTTTTTTGGGCGGTTTTGGGAATTTCAGCGTCTTCGGAATGTTGTCCAACAATTTTTTCTTTTGAAACGCATTGCTGAGCATATAGGTTTTCTTCCGAAGAAAATCGGTAAAAACCGGTAGGGCCTCGTGTTCCTTTTGGTCATCTACCGAAATGGCGTTGCCAATGCGAACTTTAATCAGCCGTTCCTTTTGGGTGAGCAGTTCGGAGGGCAACTTGGCGGTGCGTAGGGTATCGCTCATTTTTGCCAAACGATAGAAAAGTTTGCTGTTTTTTGCGTGAAAGTAGATCGGCACCACGGGAACCTCGGCTTTTTTTACCAATTTCATAGCGGCTTCTTCCCACGGACGGTCCACCAATAACTTCCCGTCGCGATAGGTTGAAACCTCGCCCGCGGGAAATATTCCCAAGGGATGGCCTTCCTGTAGCTGTTTTAAGGCCGATTTAAAGCCCACAATACTCGATTTTACGTCCTTTCTGTCCTCAAATGGATTCACGGGCATTACGTAGGGTTTCAGGGGTTCAATCCGGTGCAACAGAAAATTGGCCACAATCTTGAAATCCGGCCGTTGTTCCAACAGTAATTTTAAAAGAAGAATACCGTCTATTCCTCCCAAAGGATGGTTGGAGATGGTAATGAAAGCGCCGGTTTTTGGGATTCTGCGAAGATCCTCCTCCGGAATTTCAAATTTAATTTCAAATTCCTCAAGTAGCGCATTGATGAAATCAAGATCTTTTAAGTGCTTTTTTTCGTCGTATATTTTGTTGAGCGTACTGATGTTCAACACCTTCATTAGCGACCAACCCATAAAAGTGCCCAAAATGCCGAATTTATCGACGTTTATGGCTTTCGCAACTTCCTTTGCGTTGACTAATCCCATGAACTGTTTTGGTTGTTTATCACCAACAAATATAAGCAAAGATATTCGTTGTGGCTTTTGTTTTGTGTTTGCGAAAAGGACCGCTCGTTTCAAAGGAAATTTCCATCTTCGGGAGCCGGGGTTGACTATTCCTTAATGACCAGCTGCACCGTTTCCTTGCTTTCCTGTTTTAAAAGCACATTTTTGTTTTCGGAGAGGGCTTTCACCTCCGTAGGGTTAAAATGGCGAATGGTGTATAGGGTTACGTTTTCGTTCCATTTAACACTGAATTTTTCACGGAGTTTTGCCAGCAATGCTTCCAGATTGTTGAACTTGTCATTTACACAAACGGAAAAACTAATGGCCGAATTTTGGATCATTTCTACCTTCATCTTGTACTTGTGCAGCCATTTGAAAACATCGCCAATGTTGTCTTCCATCATAAACGAAAAATCCAAAGACGAAAGCGATATTAGTACCAAACCTTTTTTCAGGATGAAACAGGAAGTCTGTGGATCTAGCGTAACGCCTTTGCCCACGCAAGTTCCAGGCGCAGTGGGGTTCAAAAAGGATTTCACGTAGAGCGGAATTTCCTTTCGCTGCAACGGTTGGAGCGTTTTTGGGTGAATTACCGAGGCACCGTAAAATGCAAGTTCGATTGCCTCACGGTAACTTATATGGTTCAGCAATTTTGTTTGGGTGAAATAGCGCGGGTCGGCGTTCAGCACGCCCGGCACGTCTTTCCAAATGGTTACGCTTTCGGCGTTCAAACAATAGGCAAAAATTGCCGCAGTATAATCACTTCCTTCGCGCCCCAGTGTTGTTGTAAAGTTATTGGTGGTTTCCGATCCCAAAAAACCTTGGGTTATGGAAATGCCGTTTGGAATTACCTTTTTCTGTATTTTCTTTTGTGTGGCTTCCCAGTCTACATTTGCATCGCGGTAGTTTGCATCGGTCTTTATGCATCTTCGCACATCCAAAAATTCGTTTTTCACGCCAATCTCAGAAAGATATGCCGAAACAATAGTGCTGGAAACCAATTCGCCATAACTCACCACTTGATCGTAAACGAAAGCGTGGTTTTTGGATTTGTTCCCGTCCAAAAAAGAGATCATTTTTTGAAATACTTCCGAAGCTTTTTGGTAAATAGAATGGTTTGGATTTTCAAAAAGACCTTTTAAAATCTCGAAATGGTATTCCTTAAACTCAGAAACTAATTCATTACAAGTTACGCTGTTTTCAATCAAATATTCAGTTACAACTTTTTCAAGCAAATTGGTGGTTTTCCCCATTGCCGAAACCACGATTACCAAATTTTTGTCATTGGTAATTTTCAAAACTTCAGCAAGATTTTTCACTCCGGCCGCATCTTTAATTGAGGCCCCTCCGAATTTGAATATTTTCATATTGATGTTAAGTTCTTTATAATTTATTAGAAATTTTACTCCCTCCCATTGGGAGTGCAGGGGTGGGCTAAGAATTTATATAATTTTTTAAACTTTTTTCGTCCATATGCACCACGCGCCAATCTTTCACAATGGTTGCACCACTGCGTTCGTAAAACCGGATTGCGCCGCTGTTCCAGTCCAAAACATCCCAGGCCACGCGCTTCAGGCCACGGTCGAATGCAAATTGCATCACTTTTTTGTAAAGCGCCTCGCCAATGCCTTTTCCACGTTCGGATTCCTTTACTATCAAATCTTCCAAATGAAGCGTGCGTCCTTTCCAGGTTGAAAACCGAAAATATATTATGGCTGCCCCAACAATATTATCGGCAAATTGGTCATTGAGCGCATCCGAAGTGGCCACAAAACAATAAAACAATGGATTTTCCCCAAAACCTTCGCGCTCCAATTCCGCGACGGTCACTTCCACCGCCTGGGGTTCTTTCTCAAAAATGGCAAGCTCTTTTATGAGTTCCAAAACCTGCGGCAAATCTTCTTTAACGGCTTCTCTAATTTTCATAATCTTTTCAATTTCAATTTCAACTTCACCTTCGATTTCGATTTTTATTTCGATTTCGTCCCGATAGCTATCGGAATCGATTTCAGTTCGGTTTTCCCCGCGCAAATATCGTTTCAATTTCTTAAAAATCCCGATATTTGCGTGAAATTCAGGAATTCCATCTTCTAATGGCAAAAATAAATCAATCCCTCGGCGAATTCATTATTGAAAATCAAAGTGAGTTCAAATACTCTTCGGGAGAATTGTCGCGACTCATCAATTCCATCCGCTTGGCGGCAAAAGTGGTTAACCATAAAGTGAACAAAGCCGGATTGGTCGATATTTTGGGCACTGCCGGAAACAGCAACATACAGGGTGAGGACCAACAAAAACTGGATGTTTTTGCAAATGAAGTTTTTATAAACACGCTCACCAACCGCGAAATTGTGTGCGGAATTGCCAGCGAGGAAGAAGACGAGTTTATAACCATAAAAGGACGAAACGAAAAGAATGACAACAAATATGTAGTGTTGATGGATCCATTGGACGGCTCGTCGAACATCGATGTAAACGTTTCCGTAGGCACTATTTTTTCAATTTACAGAAGAATTACTCCTTCGGGAACCCCCGTTACCATTGAGGATTTTCTGCAACCCGGCAGCAATCAGGTGGCTGCGGGCTATATTGTGTACGGCACCTCCACGATGCTTGTCTATACTACCGGTCACGGCGTTAACGGGTTTACGCTGAATCCTGCCATTGGCACCTATTATCTTTCCCATCCAAATATGAAATTCCCCGAGAGCGGCAAGATATATTCCGTGAACGAGGGCAATTATGTGCATTTTCCGCAGGGCGTGAAGGATTACATTAAATATTGCCAAAAAGAGGAGGAAGATCGTCCGTACACTTCGCGTTATATAGGTTCGCTGGTTTCCGATTTTCATAGAAATATGATAAAGGGCGGTATCTATATTTACCCAAATACTTCAAAAGACCCCAACGGAAAACTGCGGCTTTTATACGAATGTAATCCAATGGCCATGCTTGCGGAACAAGCCGGGGGAAAGGCAAGCAATGGTTTTGATAGAATACTGGAAATCCAGCCAACCTCGCTTCATCAACGAGTCCCTTTTTTCTGCGGAAGCAAAAAAATGGTGGAAAAAGCCGAGGAATTTATGAAGGCCCCATAACCCCCGAAGGGAAAATTACCAATGATGATAAAAAATTAAAAAGCTCCGAAAGGAGCTTTTTAATTGAGTTTGAATTCCCCCTTCGGGGTTAGGGGGCTTCTATTTTCTGTTCAGCAAATAGCGATAATCTTCAAGGCTTAGACCGCCACTGTATATAGCGATGGATCTTTTAATTAAATCTTGCGCCATCTCTGCGCTGTAGCCCAAACCTATCGCATATTTTTCAATCAAAAAGCGTTCGTGATCATCAATTTCGTTATCGGCAAAAATCATTTCAAAAAGATCGTGAATGCGTTCCAGACGTCTTTCGGCATCGTTCGGAGGATTGATGGGGTATTTCCCCGGATTTTTTAGGACCGCTTCATATTCCTCTTCCTCAATGTCCAGTTTACGCGCAAAACGTTTCAGCATTTTTTCTTCTTCAGCATTAATGGCCCCATTCACGGAGGCAATATTCGCAATGGATGCGAAATGTCCTAAATTTCGGGAATGTTCCCCACTTTCAAATAGATCTGTAAATGACATAAGGTTGTTTTTATGCCACAAATATAAAACGAATTGCAGGCAAAGCGAAGCAATCTGACTATGTTTTTCTCCATTTTCTTTTGCAACTGATTCACCTAAACTTTTCTTAATTGAAACCCAAACAAAGATAGCTTTCAGTACTTTTAAAGGGCTACAAAAGAAAAATGGAACAACCACTTCTCGTTTTTAACGACAAAGGAATTTACTGTCAAAAAGCCGATGTATATATCGACGCTTGGCGCCCGGTAGATAAATGCATCGTCACCCATGGCCACGCAGACCACAGCCGTTGGGGGCATAAACAATACATTACACACACCAATAATGTTCCTATAATTAAACATCGTTTGGGCGATATTTCCGTAACCGGGAAAGCTTGGAACGAAACCTTTACAATAAATGGCGTGAAATTTTCCCTGCATCCGGCCGGCCACATCACGGCTTCTGCGCAGGTACGCGTGGAATATAAAGGCGAAGTCTGGGTTTTTACGGGCGATTTCAAAACCGAAGATGATGGCTTAGCTGAGGTTTACCAACCCGTAAAATGCCACACCTTCATCACGGAATGTACCTTCGGTCTGCCAGCATTTAAATGGGAGCCGCAAGCGGAAGTGTTTAAGGATATAAACCAGTGGTGGGCAACCAACAAGAGTGAAGGCAGAACATCAATTCTTTTCGGTTACAGCTTGGGGAAAGCCCAACGGTTGCTGAAGCATCTCGATACCTCCATCGGAAAAATCTACACCCACGGTGCGGTTGAAAATATGACTGAAGTGGTTCGCGAAAATTACGAACTGCCCGAAACCACTTTGATAACTCGCGATATTTCCAAAGAGGAAATAAAGGGAAACATCATCCTTGCCCCGCCCAGCGCCCACGGCAGTACGTGGATACGGCGGTTCGTGCCCTACGTGACCGCTTCCGCCAGCGGATGGATGACCTTCCGCGGTGCGCGAAGAAGACGGGCAATTGACCGTGGCTTCGTATTGAGCGATCACGCCGATTGGGAAGGTTTGCTTTCCGCAATCGACGCCACGCGCTGCGAAAAAGTAATCGCCACCCATGGATATACAGATATTTTTGCTCGCTATTTAAGGGAAGAATTGGGCTACGACGCCCGCACCGAAAAAACACAATATGAAGAAGAAAGCGCAGAAGTTGATAAAAAAATTGAAAACGAGGATTAAGCTGTGAAAGATTTTGCCCAACTCATAAAAAAGCTCGATAGCACCAACAAAACCAATGAAAAGGTGGCGGCGCTCACTGAGTATTTCCAAAATGCAAACGACGCCGATAAGCTTTGGACCATCGCCATTCTTTCGCACCGGCGACCCAAACGACCGGTAAATACTACACTTCTTCGACTTTGGGCTACGGAAATCAGTGGGATTCCACTTTGGCTTTTTGAGGAAAGTTATCATATTGTAGGAGATTTGGCCGAAACGATTGCACTTATTTTACCCACTTCGGATGAACATTCCGAGAAGTCTCTTTCCCAATTTGTTTCGGAAATAATTGAACTTCGAACCCTTCCCGAAGAGGAAAAAAAGAAATATTTGCACGACAATTGGTTGGCGCTTAATTATTTTGAACGCTTCGTTTTCAATAAAATATTGACCGGGAGTTTTAGGATTGGCGTAAGCCAAAAATTAATGACGCGCGCGCTTTCAAAAGCTACCGGAATTGATGAAGATATTTTGGCCTACAAATTAATGGGCGATTGGACTCCGGAAAAAACCACTTATAAAAAACTGATTTTAGAACAAAATGAAGAAGATTACCTCAGCAAACCGTATCCGTTTTATTTGGCGTATGCGGTGGAGGATAATTTTCAGGAGGATTTGGGACCCATTTTAGATTGGAGCTTTGAGCACAAATGGGACGGCATCCGCAGTCAAGTGATTATAAGGAACGATGAAGTTTTCGTCTGGTCACGTGGCGAAGAATTAGTTACTGATAAATATCCCGAATTCCAGAATTTTCTGAACGTAATTCCCAACGGAACTGTGATTGATGGGGAAATTCTTCCTTTCGGAAAGGGGGAAATCGGCAATTTTAACGCACTTCAGACCCGAATTGGACGAAAAAATATCTCCAAAGCACTGCTAAAAGACACACCGGTGATTTTGAATGCCTATGATTTATTGGAATGGCAGGGCGAGGATATTCGCCAAAAAACTTTTTCGGAACGGAGAAAAATTTTGGATAGATTGATTCAAAAGATAAATTCCGAAGAAATTGGTATCTATTTAAGCGAAACCATGGAATTTGAAACCTGGGAAGAAGCAGCTGCAGAACGCGACCTTTCCAGAGAAAAACGGAGCGAAGGTTTGATGTTGAAACGAAAGGATTCACCATACTTAGTTGGAAGAAAAAAAGGCGATTGGTGGAAATGGAAGATAGATCCCTTCACAATCGACGCCGTTTTAACCTACGCCATGCGCGGCCACGGAAGGCGGGCAAATCTTTATACGGATTACACGTTTGCGCTTTGGGACGAAGGCGAATTGGTAACTTTTGCAAAAGCATATTCGGGTTTGACCGATGCGGAATTTCGGCAGCTCGATGCGTGGATAAAACGGAATACTTTGGAGCGTTTCGGGCCAGTGCGCAGCGTAACGCCCCAGCACGTTTTTGAAATCGCCTTTGAAGGGATTGCCGAAAGCAGCCGCCACAAAAGCGGCATCGCCGTGCGTTTTCCGAGGATGTTACGATGGCGAAAAGACAAACCCGTTGAGGAGGCGAATACGTTGGAGGATTTGAAAGCCCTAATTCCGAAGTAATTGAAACACGCAACCCTTCCGTCCGCTACGGCGGACACCTTCCCTTAAAAAGGGAAGGAGCCATTAGGAGGACTTATAAAAAGGATTGCCCGCAATCCCCACAAAAAAGTTCCCCTCCTTTTAAAGGAGGGGTGCCCGAAGGGCGGGGTGGTTTCTTTGTTAACATATAAATGTTGAATAAAATAGATCTCATAAAAATTGCCGAGGATTGGTTCCAGCAAAAAAACTGGACTCCCTTCCCATTCCAGCAAAAAACCTGGAAAGCATTCCTCGATGGCAAACACGGACTGCTGAACGCCCCCACCGGAAGCGGTAAAACCTATGCCCTTTGGGTGCCGATCGTTTTGCAGTATCTAAAAGAAAATCCAGAATATAAAACAAAACATCAAAAAGGGCTCAAAGCAATTTGGATTACGCCCCTGCGCGCCCTTTCGGTGGAAATACAGCAGGCGGCGCAGCGTTTTGCGGACGATTTGGGCACGGGTTTGACCGTTGGAATCCGCACGGGCGATACTTCTCAGAGCGAGCGCGCAAAACAGAAACGCCAAATGCCCGATTTATTGATCACAACGCCAGAAAGCTTGATGCTTCTATTGGCTTCAAAAGGTTATGAAAAAACCTTCAAAACATTAACTGCAATTGTGGTTGACGAATGGCACGAACTTTTGGGAAGCAAACGCGGCGTGCAAATGGAACTTGCCCTTTCACGGTTGAAAACGGTTTCAAAAGAGTTGCGGATTTGGGGAATTTCAGCAACCATCGGGAATTTGGAAGAAGCCCAAGATGTGCTGTTGGGAATGGATTCAGAATTTAGAAAAAATTCAATCTTAATCAAATCCAATCAAAAGTCGAAAATTGAAGTCCGTTCTATCATTCCAAAAAAAATGGAAACATTTCCGTGGCGTGGGCATTTGGGATTGCATCTTTTAGAGGAAATAATCCCAATTATAAAAGCCAGCAGAACGACCTTAATTTTTACAAACACCCGTGGACAATGCGAAATCTGGTTTCAAAAAATATTGGAAAAACATCCCGAATTTGCTGGCGAAATCGCGATGCACCACGGCAGCATTGGCAAAGACACCCGGCTTTGGGTGGAACAGGCCATCCGCAACGAATCGTTGACGGCTGTTGTGGCGACCTCTAGTTTGGATTTGGGCGTTGATTTTGCACCGGTGGAAACGGTGATCCAAATTGGTGGGCCTAAGGGCGTTGCGAAATTTCTGCAACGAGCGGGCCGCAGCAACCACCGTCCGGGCGAGCCCTCGGTGATTTATTTTTTGCCCACGCACGCGCTGGAATTGTTGGAAGCTTCAGCTTTAAAACGGGCCGCTTCGGAAGAAGTTGTTGAGGACCGCATTCCGTATTTGCTCAGTTTTGACGTGCTTATTCAATATTTGGTTACGCTTGCGGTTGGCAACGGATTTTTTCCAAAGGAAATTTTCTCCGAAATAAAAAGCACCTTTTGTTTTCAGGGAATTACGGAAGAACAGTGGCAGTGGTGCCTCAATTTTATTACGTTGGGAAGCCAAAGTTTGCAGGCCTACGACGAATACAAAAAAGTGGAAGTCACGCCCGAAGGCCTTTTTAAGGTGGAAAGTAGGCAAATCGCGATGATGCACCGGCTGAGCATCGGCACCATAGTAAGCGATAGTATGATGCTCGTAAAATACGTTTCCGGCGGATTTATTGGCACGATTGAGGAATGGTTTGTAAGCAAAATGAAACCCGGCGACACCTTTGTTTTCGCGGGCCGTACTTTGGAATTGGTTCGAATTCGGCAAATGAATGCGCAGGTTCGGAAATCCTCAAAAAAATCTGCAAAAGTTGTCAGCTTTATGGGCGGGCGGTTGCCCCTTTCTTCGCAAATGAGTAAAATTTTAAGGGAAGAAATGCAAAGTGAAGCCGACCACAAACGAAACACTCCGGAATTAAAGGCTTTGAGCCACATTTTTGATAGACAGGAGCGCGAAAGCATCGTGCCCGGCGAAAATGAATTTTTGATTGAAACTTTTAAGACCCGAGAAGGCCATCATTCCATTTTTTATCCGTTTGAAGGGCGTTTTGTGCACGAGGCAATGAGCAGTTTGCTAGCGTACCGCATCAGTTTGTTGTCGCCGATAACCTTCTCCTTGGCGTATAACGATTACGGTTTTGAACTGTTGAGCGACCAATATTTGGACATACAAACCGTGATTGACAACAATCTTTTTTCCTCGGAATATTTATACGAAGATCTTCAAAAAAGTTTGAATTCCACCGAATTGGCACGCCGGAAATTCCGCGATATTGCCGTTATCAGCGGAATGGTTTTTCAGGGCTACCCGAATAAAGTGATTAAAACAAAACATTTACAGAGCAACAGTCAGTTGCTGTTTGATGTATTTCGCGATTATGAGCCCGACAATCTTTTGTATCTTCAAGCCTATCGGGAAACCTTTGAGCATCAATTGGAAGAAGGCCGATTGCGATTGGCTTTGGAACGAATTAATTCACAAAAAATAATTTGGAAACAGTGTGAAAAAGCAACGCCTTTCAGCTTTCCGATTATTACGGATAGGCTTCGGGAAAAGCTTTCTTCGGAAAAATTGGCGGATCGGATTAAGAAGATGACTTTGTTGTTGGAGAAATGATTTTTAATTTTACATTCCCAAAAACCCACGGAAATTTTCAGTATTTATAACTTTAACCTCAGTATTATACGTTTCCCCAAAAAGCTTTGGAATTTTAGTTTTCGCGTTTGGGTTAAATTTAAATTCAAAACCTGTTATTTCTTCCGCATTTTCTTCAACATAATCAATCTCCTGTTGGCGTACGGTCCGCCAAAAATACATTCGGGCGTCACTTTTTGAATAGCGCAGAACCTTCAACCTTTCGGCCATTAAAAAATTTTCCCACAAAGCGCCTTTGTCTGCACGGGTTTCGAGCAAATTCAGATTTCCTATTACAGCGTTCCGCACGCCGTTATCATAAAAATATACTTTTTGATTGGTCTTTATTTCGTTTCGAAGGTTTTTGCTAAAACTTGGCAATTTGAAAATAACGTAGGCTTTGCAAAGCATATCAATATAATTGGAGACCGTGTTTTTATCGATCCCGACCAATTGCGACAACTCGTTATAGCTCACCTCGCTGCCCACTTGAAAAGCCAACGCACGCACCAATTTATCCAAAACTTCGGCTTTTCGAATACCGCTTAACGCAAGAACGTCTTTGTACAAATAACTGCTTACAAGTTCTTTGAGAACTTCTTTTTCGGAACCTATAGAAGTGAGCACTTCGGGATACATTCCATAAATCATCCGAAGATTTAATTGTTGTTTTGCCTCCAAATAGCCCACGGAATTTTCCAGCTCTGCCCAAGAAATTGGAAAGAGCTCAAATTCCCATTTTCTGCCCGTGAGCGGTTCATTTATTTGGTTGTTGAGGTCAAATGCTGACGATCCGCTTAGGAATAATTGCACTTGGAGGAATTGGTCGGTAATAATTTTTGAAGTCAGGCCAATATTTTCAATGCGTTGCGCCTCGTCGATAAAAACGCACTTTTTTTGACCAATAATATTTTGGAGTTCTTGGGTGTTGGGGTTGTTTAAAATTTGGCGTACCATTGGGTCGTCGCCATTTAAAAAGATATAATCCTTGTTATTAAGTATTTCACGAAGAAGCGTGGTTTTTCCCACTTGTCTCGGGCCAATGAGAACAATGGCTTTTCCGCCACCCAACCTCTCTTCAATGGATTGCTGGATTTTTCTTTTAAATTGCATAATCGGTGATTGTGTTCACTAAAAATACGTAAATTTGGTGAATATAATCACTAAAACTACTTATTTTAAAATTAGACCACACGGATTTTTAAAAACCTGTGAGGTCATAAGTGATGTAGTTCTTCTAACTTTGCAGCCAATGAACCCCATTCAAATAAAATCCCACAACTTGACCCTCCATCCCAGCGGCGCCATTTTTTGGGAAGACAAGAAAATGTTATTAATCGCCGATGTACATTTGGGAAAAGTGGCACATTTCAGAAAACACGGCGCGCCCGTTCCGGCAAATGCAGCGTACAAAAATCTTGAAAAACTTACAGAGATAAGCAACCATTTTCAACCTGAAACTATCTGCTTTTTGGGCGATCTTTTCCACAGTAAATTGAACGAGGAATGGCAGGATTTTGAAAAGTGGACGAAATACACAAAGGCGGAAATAATCTTGATTTCGGGCAACCACGATATTATTCCACAGTATTTATACGAAGAATTGGGAATTAAGGTTTTTGACGAATTGTTGCTCGACAGTTTTTTGTTGACCCACTATCCTACTGAAATAAAAGGCACTTTCAATTTTTGTGGTCACCTGCACCCGGGCATTCGGATGAAGGGCGTGGGCAGGCAGTATTTGCGGTTTGCTTGTTTTTATAAAACCCTTAACAGCCTTATTTTGCCCGCTTTTGGTAACTTTACGGGAAAACACATTTTAAAACCTTCGGAAATGGATACCGTTTTCGCAATTGTGGAGGGGGAGGTGATTTGTGTTTCGAAGAAATAAATGTCAGGTCGAGCGCAGTTGAGACCTATGCATACAACTAAAGCTATGGGTTTTCGACTGCGCTCGAACGGCTTCTGCAATAAGATATTATGAAAAAAACACTACAAATAGCAAACATCATTGCTTTCGTGACAACGGTTTTCGTCAATTATTTGTCAAACACGGGTGCGATAAATAATATTACCATCGGTGATGTTTCCGATGCTTCCAAAAATCTTTTTACGCCTGCTGGATACGCCTTCTCCATTTGGGGGCTAATTTATTTAATGCTTTTAGGCTTTGTAATTTATCAAAGTAGAAGCCTATTCACAAAAGTGCGTGACGATGAATTTATTTTGAAAACCGGTTGGTGGTTCGTGCTTTCTTGCTTCGCCAATATAATGTGGATTACGTTTTGGCTTTACGGATTTATGGAATATTCCATCCTCGCCATTTTCGTGCTGCTCTTTTCCCTATTAAAAATCGTGATGAATAACCGCATGGAGCTTTGGGATGCGCCAATCTCTGTCATTGCTTTTCTCTGGTGGCCCTTCGTGTTTTACAGCGGCTGGGTTACTGTGGCAAGCATCGCCAATGTTGCGGCCAATTTAACGAGTCTTGAGTGGGATGCTTGGGGGTACAGTGAAGTTTCGTGGGCGGTAACGATGATTATCATTGCAGGAATAATAAATTTGGTAGTAACGTGGCGAAGAAATATGCGTGAATTTGCCTTGGTGGGAGTTTGGGCTTTGGCCGCAATTGCAGTCGCCAATTGGGAAGCGAGCCAAACCGTTGCTTATGCAGCGATTGCTGTGGCCGCAGTTTTGTTTGTAAGCAGCAGTTACCACGGTTTTAAAAATAGGGCTACAAATCCGGCCAACAAATGCAGGGAATATTTGAGAAAGACCTAAGACGCAAGACCGCTTCGCTGAAGGACAAATGACAAAAAGGAAAAAGGACCAAAAGAGAAAAGGACAAAAAATCAGCAATCGTAAATCAACAATCGTAAATCGTAAAGCAACAATCCCTTACACCATTCCCTTAATGTCATTCCCCCAGGTTGGATAGGCAAAAATCATAGCTTTTAGATTTTCCGGCGTTAACTTGCCGCACATTGCCAGCACGAATAAATTGATCATTTCTCCCGCTTGATGCGAAATGATATGGGCGCCCAAAATCAGGTTCCGCTTTTTGTCAACAATTGTTTTATAGGCATATACTTTTTCGTTGATCCTTTTGGTGTTGAACCATTTCGGAACGCTTTTATATTCTATTACAACATCATACCCTTTTTTCCTTGCCTCTTCTTCGGTCAGACCAATGGTGGCTATTTGCGGAATGGTAAAGACCACAGACGGTACTGGCGGAAAATCCATTTTTGTGTGGTTTCCGTTTCTGATATTCAACGAAACTATCCGTGCTTCCTGCGAAGAAGTTGGTGTTAATGGTAACGCACCGCTCGCCGAACCATCGCCACAGGCATAGACCGATTTGTTGGTTGTATTCTGAAGAAATCCATTCACCGAAATCCCTCCTTTTTCAAACGCGACATTTCCCTTTTCCAAATCCAGTTCGTCGATAGATGGCACGCGGCCGGCGGTATTGAAAACCATTCGGGTGACAACGGATTCGGTTTTCCCATTCTTTTCGAAGGATACCCGAAAGTTTTTCTGTAGTTTTTCCACTTCGGAAACCTTTGCGTTGAAAATAAATTCAATCCCGATTTCTTCCGAAGCTTTTGTGAGGTGCGAAACAATATCGGACTCAAAAGGCCCGAGCGGACGATCCCCAAACTCAATTACCGTAACTTTTGCGCCGCAGCGCGCGGCAATGTGGGCAAACTCCATCCCAATATAGCCCGCGCCAACAAACACGATGCTTTCGGGCAGTTCTTCCAATTCCAAAAAATCGTCGCTCACTTTTAAATGTTCCCTTCCCGGAATTTTTAGTTCCATTGGTTTTTGCCCGGTAGCGATTACAATTTTCTTCGCTTTCACCGTTTTTCCCTCTACCGAAAGTGTGTTTTCATCCATAAATTTCGGCGATTGGTGAAACATTTCAATTCCGGCTTCCTTCAATTTTTTTTCAGTGGAGGCGGGCACAGCATCGGTAAAAGTTGATTTAAATTTTTGAAGATGTTTCCAACTTATTTTTGGAACGGAAATAATTCCATTCCCTTTTAAATTTTCTGAAAGCTGCACCGCTTCGGTAACACCCACCAAAACTTTTTTTGGGTCGCAGCCTCTGTTGGCGCAGGTTCCGCCAAATTCGCGGTTGTCCGCAATGGCCACTTTCATTCCTTCTTCAGCACAGTCAAACGCCACGGTTTTTCCGGCGGTTCCGGTTCCTATTACAAAAACATCATATTCTTTTATCGCCATAACCCGAAAATAGCCAAACGCTGAGGTTTATAATGTTAGTGAAATGATAAAGTTAAGATTTACAGTTTATAGAATAAATCTGAGTATTATCTTTGCCGCTCGATGAGCAAAACCCTCGTTAGCGCCCTTTATTCGCAGTCTTCGCAAATCCGAAAACTGGGGGAAACTATTGCCAATTCACAGGAGGTCTCGAAGGAGCCTGTCTTGAGCGAAGCCGAAAGGCTCGACCGGACAATTTCAGTTTCGGGCCTTGTGGGCTCTTCGGTTTCATTGGTGATTGCGGATGTTTTTAAAGCTTCGGACTTGCCTTTTCTTTTAATTTTTAATGACAAAGAGGAAGCCGCGTATCATTTGAACGATCTCGAAAATCTATTGGGCGACCAAAACGTGCTTTTCTATCCGGGAAGTTATCGGCGGCCGTATCAAATTGAAGAGACTGATAACGCCAATGTTTTGTTGCGAAGCGAGGTTTTAAATCGAATAAATTCCCGAAAAAAACCTGCGCTTATCGTAACATATCCTGAGGCGCTTTTTGAGAAAGTGGTCACCCGAAAGGAATTGGAGCGAAACACGCTGAAAATTGCAGTAAACGACCAACTTTCCATCGATTTTGTAAACGAGGTTTTGTTTGAATACCGCTTCAAACGAACCGATTTTGTTACCGAACCAGGCGAATTTTCAGTACGTGGGGGGATTTTGGACGTGTTCAGTTTCAGCAATGACGAACCCTACCGGATCGAATTTTTCGGCGATGAAGTGGACAGTATTCGAACTTTTGATGTGGAATCACAGCTTTCATTGGAACAGGTCAGAAAAGTTTCCATCATTCCCAATATCGAGAATAAAACCGTTGAGGAACATCGCGAAAGTTTTCTGAAATATATAAATGCCAAAACCGTCGTTTTTCTGAAAAACGAGGAGATTTTTAGCAGCGTAATCGACAATCTTTTCAAAAAAGCAACTGAAGCTTTTGAAGCAATTAATTCTGAAATAAAACGCGCAAAGCCTTCGGAATTGTTCTGTACTTCGGAATTATTGAAAGCTCAACTTTCCGAATTTACAACGGTTCATTTAAAGAATAACAAAACTCCCCTCCCCTCGGGAGGGGCTGGGGGTGGGCTTTCGTTTTCAACCAAACCCCAACCTTCATTCAACAAACAATTCAATTTGCTGATTGAAAATCTGAATGAGAATACCGAAAAAGGCTATAAAAACTACATTTTCTGCAGCAGCGAACAACAGGCAAAACGCTTTCACGATATTTTTGAAGATGCCCAGCAAAATGTGGAACAATTTGAAACTATTGTTTTTCCGCTGTTTCAAGGGTTTATTGATGACGATTTAAAAATAGTTTGCTACACCGATCATCAAATTTTTGAACGATACCACAAATTTCAACTGAAAAACGGTTACGCCAAAAAGCAGGCAATTACATTAAAGGAAATCACCAATCTGGAAGTGGGTGATTACGTAACGCATATTGACCACGGCATTGGGAAATTTGGCGGCTTGCAGAAAATTGAAGTGGAAGGGAAAATGCAGGAAGCCATCAAACTTTTTTACGGCGAACGTGATATTTTGTACCTCAGCATCCATTCGCTGCACAAGATTTCAAAATACAACGGAAAGGATGGAAAAGAGCCCAAAATCTACAAATTGGGCAGCGATGCGTGGAAAAAACTGAAGCAAAAAACCAAGACCCGCGTAAAGGAAATCGCTTTCAATTTAATTGAATTATACGCGAAACGTCGCACCTTGAAAGGTTTCGCATTCGATCCGGACAGTTATTTACAGGCCGAATTGGAATCGTCTTTTATTTATGAAGATACGCCGGACCAAAGCACCGCGACCGAAGACGTAAAAAAAGATATGGAAAACGAGCGTCCGATGGACCGATTGGTCTGTGGCGACGTAGGATTCGGAAAGACGGAAGTCGCCATTCGCGCGGCTTTTAAAGCGGTGGACAACGGAAAGCAGGTCGCAGTTTTGGTCCCAACCACGATTTTGGCCTTTCAGCATTTTAAAACTTTTTCCGAACGTTTGGCTGATATGCCAGTAAAAGTTGATTATCTCAACCGTTTCCGCACAGCAAAAG
>JBLXCF010000001.1:0-324199 GCA_048265145.1 Aequorivita sp. | reverse complement strand
TAAAGCCTTCGCTCCATGTTGAAATAATCCTCCTCAATACGATTATGATTCCACCAAAAATTTTCAAATTGAATTCTTTCAATAACTTGGGAAAAAGAAACTTTTTCAATCATATTGTTCTATATTGTCTTATAATGTAAAAATAAGAAAAAAATTTTTGTCTATTTTCTTATTTTATATATAAATAGTAATTAAATTGGAATTTTAGTTGCTTATTTTAATAAATTCCAAATTCCAAATTCCAAATCCCCAATTCCCAATTCCAAATTCCAAATCCCAAATTCCAAATTCCAAATTCCAAATCCACAAATCCCAGATTCCAAATTCCAAATTCCAGCCTTCCTTTCATCTAAAATATCCCCTAGTAAAGATAAATTATACATCCTTAGAATGGTATATCCGCTCCCTGAGAAAGAACTTCACGGCTCTAATCCATTAAAAAGTACGGTATGAAAGCGGGGAAGGAGAATAATAAATCACAAAGCTACCTATATGTAACCCATATGAAACAGGCGAAAGGGGTACTTCGAAAATTATTTGAGGACCAAACTGAGGATAGCTTACAGGAGGGTATTTTGCTATGGTTAAGAAGCATGGATGATTTAGAAGCCTATGATCTCTATTTGAATATTCCCGAAATTCTGGAGGAAGGGGAATACTCAATAACGGATTTTTTGGAGGCAGAAATGGATTTTCCGGGTATAAGCAATAAACAAATACTAAGATCGGTGGGTTTGGCAATGCTGCTTGTACTTTTATTAAGTGAATGTTGGCGACTGTTTGGAAATAGGTTGTATGGTAACCCGGAGGGGGATTGGCCCAGATTTGAGATTCCCATGACCATGAGGGTGGCTATCACCTTAATATCTCTTGAGGAATTTCAACAGGAATTGGCAGCATCCATGGTGACCATAGTGGGCAAACCCTATTATGACAGATTGCTTGAAAAAATAACAATTTTTGACAGGCCCATAATCCCAAAACAGAGGCGGGCTTTTGAAAATGACCCAATACTTAAAAAGCATTTGTCCTTGGTAATGTGGTTTACGCTTATGCGGGTTTTTTTGGATGCTATATATTTCTATATTGAAAAAAATAATGGTGCTAGCCCGATATTGCGAGGCCGATAAGTCGTGGCAATCTTTTGAGGGTACTGGTAACATCCCCCTAACCCTCCCTCGCAGAGCTCGGGACAGGTTCTTCAAAGGGGGATGAGCTTGACTACACCACAACAGATTAACCACGCTGAATCTTTGATTTGTTTCACTTAAACAAGCTCCGTGCATGCAGTCGCTCCGAATGTCGCTTCTTCGCAATGAAGTTTCTAAAATATCCTTTTTCAAACTTGAATATGCCTAGTCTTTGCTAGAGCTTTACTGAAGCAATCTTTAAAAATTATGTCATGGAAACAATTCAAAACCAATCCTTTCAGACCCTGCCGCCCGAATTGGCTGCCAAACTGAAACAGCTAACAAAAGAGCTTACCATTGAGAAGGTATTTTATTACACGCCAACAGCCAAAGCTCCTGGCCATCTTATACTGATTTCCGGAAGCACTAAGAACGTAGCGGTAATTGAAACCCGGAAATGGCTTCGGAATGCTTTTAGGAAGTACCAGGTATTGCTTCACGTATTGGGTTCAACGCCTCTGCGGTATGGGTATAAAAATGGGCATCCCTTTATTGCTGCTTATTGTATTGCTGCTGCAAAGGTGTATCAAAATAGCGATTATAAATGGAGCCCATCAAACACATGGAAGGACTTTAAAAAGCGTTACAAAAAATTTGAACGTGACTATTTTTACGAACACGATGTGCTAAGAACATTGAATCAAGAGTTTTATCGTCTAGAGGCACGTACCAGTGTTTTTCTTACCTACATTTCACTATATGAATATCATTTAACCTATCTGGAAAAGCTTTACATAGGGGAGAGTACACTTTTTAAATCCCTTACACAGCGAATAAAATTCTTATCCCAATACCTGCCATCCATTGAGGGGCTATTTGTGAAACAGAATGGGGAAACGTATTATCTTATCGCCACTATGGAAAGGGCGAGGCAGGCTGCGGAGGAGGGAGACGAAATCTATATAAATTGGGAAATGTACCATGCCATTAAAGAAGTAGAGGAGCAATTGTACACTATAGTCTCGGATCGCTTTCTGGCGTTGAAAAAAAGAATCAAGTGCAATAAGCCCAGTACCGGTACACCCATTGCGGTAGTAGAAAAATCGCCAATGGATAAACAATTGTTTGAAGTGGTAGGCCAAATAAACAAGATAAAACAGCCGGAAGAGATTTATCTATTTCACCAAACCGAAATCGAAGGTACTACCCACTATTACTTGTTATTAATCGGACAGGGGATAGGGACAGCAATGTTAAACAATATGCAACAGGCCGTGGAAGTGAAATTTAAGGGTATCGGTCAGGTCATTCCAATAGCCCACAGTCGATTATGGATTCAGAAGAATCTATTTTTCCATCAGGACTTTTTTAAAAAAATAATGACTCCTGAAAACAGTATTTTTAAATGTCCGAATAAAAATTTTACCCTGCATTGGGAAGAACCTTATACGGCTCATTATGGCGATCTGGATTATATGTATAGGGCAACGGAGAATCTGGTTTCGCAATATTTTGTACTTCGTGAGCATGCCGCTGCCGATAATGCGGAAGGTTTGAAAAGTATGTTTAGCATAGCGCTATTGAGAGCTTTTAGAACATTTACCTATGCCAAGTTATCCTATAGGCCAAACCATCTTTCCGCCCGCAATCTATGGATGCTGTGCCTATATGCACAACCAAATTTGGGCAAAATGGAGTATTTATTTGAAAAGCTGCATGAGGATGCATTTTTCAAAACAATTGATTACAATTCAAAATTCCACCACGGCTTAGACAGAATCCCTATAGAAAAAACTGCAATTATGGATGAGATTTTGAACATATTGAAAATTGAACTAAAAGCTGCCTTTGAAGAAGTAAAAAATTTAAATTAATAATACCTCAAATACACACGTCATTGCGAAGGAGCGACCCAGGGAGCAACTGAATCTTAGGTTAACCCCGGCCTATCGAAAAGTAGCTTGCCCAGAGCGTAGTCGATGGGTAGAAAATGAATTTATCGAAGGGAGAAGCAAAAATCCTTAAAATCATCTACAATTTCAAACGTAAATTCCCCCTTCGAAGGGGGAATGCGAAGCAGTTTCATGATAGAACCGTCATTGCGAGTGTCATACTGAGCTTAGTTTACCCTGAGCGCAGACGAAGGGAAGTGTTGAAGCACACCCTTCACCCTTCACCCTTCACCCTTCACCCTTCACCCTTCACCCTTAACCCTTCTAATAAACCCCAACAATCCGCAAAGCATTACGCTCACAATGTTGCAACAAACAAAACTCCCCATTTACAAATTGAAAAAAGGATACCCCCAACACCTGTAGTACCGGAAAGGTTAAAGTGGGGGCGAGTGTGGCAAGTATGGCAAGCGTTGTTGTTTCAACAGCATCATAAGGAAGAAAACCTGTATCATTTATGGCAACTGAAAATGTAAGAGCGTCAAAATCCAATGCAGCTTCTGCAATGGAAAACTTAAAATGGGTAGTACCTGTGGGTGCTACGAGTAACTTTATGGGATTAAATGGTGGAATCGTCACCATACCGATTCCCGACGCCCTGTTAAATTCCGATTCAAAACCTCCAATAAATATACTGTCTAATTTTGCGGAACCGTTAAAGTCAAAGCCTTTTAAAATATGTAAATCTCCATAAAAAACCTTTCGCAAACCTCTGTCATTCAAGGTGTCAGATTGTGTAACTTTAACCATTTTTCTAACCAAGCGTTGCACCGTCATGCGGTCCTTGGCATTGGCTACTAAAGGTCTAAACGCAACCCGAATCAATTTCCCGGCCTTTGCGCTATGCCCAAATTCCGTTGCATTTTCCCGTGTCCGGGTAAATCTGGGATTGTTTAAAATGGTTTTCCTGTCAACACCCGTTTTTGTCCGAGCCAAAAACCCATAAACCGATTTGTAAAATGAAATATCCCCAAGGGTGCCCGCCAATTTCAATAAGCCAACTTGTTTTGCCATATAATGAAACTTTAAAATTCAAAGCGAAGATAGTTTCACAAGAAAACGGATATTCACAACTTGGGTCAAACTTGGGTGCGATTTATATCAACCTCAAATGCCAAAATTTTCATCTATTAGTCATAAATCAAGTATGAATAAAGTATGAATAGAGTATGAATAGAGTATGAATAGAGTATGAATAGAGTATGAATTATCCATTAACCATCTGAAGGATAGTTGTCAAACAATTCATAATCTAATACTGAACATCTCAATTTTATTGGATGATGCATTGCAAAATGGCCTCAGAAAAATGATTAATTATAGCTTTATAATAAACAGGTGATAGAAATTTTATCTTGGATTTGAAGCAGGGAAAATTTTAGAATGTTGTGGCAAGCTTACAATGCACGAGCAGGCCCACGGCTTAAAGCTTTTTTCCCTATATTTGATTTCTCCCCACTTAATTTGCTTCTTCTTACGGTTTTCCGTACTGCAAAAGCTTTACTTTTAAATTTATATTTGGAATCATTAACTTGCGCACATGTGCGGGATAACAGCAATAACGGTTTAAAAACATGCGTATATACACATGTTGTAAGCCATATGAAAAAAACTTTCGCCATATTAATTTCATTAACGATTTTCATTTCTTGTGTTGAGGATAAAAAACAACCTGTTGCCGAAATTGAAGATTCCAACTTGGAAAATGAATATGTTGAATTTGACCCAATTAAATACGTTTCAAATCCAGAAAAGACGGATACCCTTTGTATATCTGAAATCAATAGAGCTAAAGATGAAATAAAAACGAATGGAATTGCATTCACACAAGAAGTTGGATTTTTATACGGACATAATCGATATGAAAAAGAACTTGAAGAACTCTGCAAACAATATGGTTTAAATTATGAAATTGACTTAATTGGATGTGTCGTTTTTGAAGGTCAAACCCAAGGATGCTATGGAGCTTATATGGATAAAGTATTAGCAGATAAATACGGACTTGATTTTAAAAATCAAATGCACAGAAAAGCCGACAGCTTATTTCTTAAAAATGTAATAAAAAACAATTTGGCTGTTTATTATGGAGATTGTGATGGCAGACCAGTAATTGCTGATGGTAGTAATCGAGATAATTTACCATATTTGAGCGTGACCGATATTCCAATTGTAGAAGATAAGTCTGATTTCGGTGGTTGGCCATTTTTTGATATTGGTTTTATAATCGAGAAAGACAGCACTATTTCTAACATCTATGTAAATAGTTGGGTACCACATTCGGAACAGAACGAAAAATATAAAGAAAAACTTTTTAAAAAAGCTAAGGATTATTTAGTGAGCAATTATCCAAAATGGCGACCAGGCTCGATTAATGGAGTTAGTGTCAGAACTGATAACAATGTGAGAATATATTTAAAAAATACGGCTTACAACAATGGCTATAAGTAATTGCTTTTTCTCGCCTACTTTGGAAATTCCTGCGGAATTTCCAACTTGGTGTGTACTTGCAAAGTTAAGTGCTAAACCACGCAACTACTCATAGCCGAGACCGTTAGCGGCAAGTATAACGACACCCTACGATAACCCTTCCAACTGTTTTAAGACAGGAACTAACGACTTCCCTTTTTCGGTAAGATTGTATTCTATGTGTAAAGGTTTTTGCTTTATGACAACTTTTTCCAACAAGCCAACTTCTTCTAATTCCCGTAACGCAACGGACAATGTTTGCTTGTTTGACCCTTGAATTTGACGCAATAGACTACTAAACCGCAAAGGTGCTTCAACCGCCAAACGAAAAATTTCAGGTTTCCATTTGCCCGACAGCAACTTTAAAAGCCCTTGTGCAGGGCAGGTTCCCGTATCATCTGTCAAATTTTTAGTAGTCATATAATTCTGACTTATTGCAAGAATTTTTTAAACAATCTAACTTTGCGCTACAAAGATATAACAATAATGTTAAGCAATGACGAAACACAAAATAGCAATATTGCTTCTTTTGACAACGGCATTTACAAGTTGTCAGGGACAAACAAATAACACAAAAAAAATGACAAACGAAACATCAAAAAACAACCCGCTTATGTGCGACCCTGTTGAGGGAATTTGCGGAATACCAGACAGCACAACAAAAACAGAAATCGCTGTTCAAAATATAGAAAAACCTGTTAAAGTGGTTTATTTCACAGACCCGATTTGTTCTTCTTGTTGGGGTATCGAACCACAATTAAGAAAACTGAAATTGGAATACGGCAACAATATAGAAATAGAATATCGTATGGGTGGATTGTTGCCCGATTGGAGTTACAACAGCGGTGGTATCAGCAAACCGTCAGACGTGGCACACCATTGGGACGAAGTTAGCGTTTATTACGATATGCCTATAGACGGGGACGTTTGGGTGGAAGACCCTTTAGCGTCTTCTTATCCGCCTTCCATCGCTTTTAAAGCGGCACAAATTCAGAGCGAAGAAAAAGCCATTTTGTTTTTAAGAGAAATCAGAGAAATGGTTTTTCTTCAAAAAAAGAACATTGCAAAGTGGGAACATTTAGAAGCAGCAGCTAAAAAAGTCGGCTTAAATGCAGTACAATTAAAAACTGATTTTGACGGCAAAGCAAAAACACTTTTTGAAGAAGATTTGAAGTTGGCAAAATCGTATGGATTAAGAGGTTTTCCGACTATTTTCTTTTTAGACAATTCGGGCAACAAAGAAATTGTATATGGTTCAAAGCCTTATGCTTTTTATGAAACTTCTGTTTTGAAACTTTACCCGACAGCAACCAAAAGTGAATACACTAAAAATTGGGAAACACTATTCTCAAAATATCATTCTTTGACAGCAAAAGAATTTTCTGAACTTTCGGGAGCACCAAGAGTAGAAAGCGAAAAGCAATTAAATGAACTTGCAACAAAAGGACATTTAGAAAAGCTGACGACTAAAAATGGTGCTATTTGGACAATAAAGAATACCAGCCGCTAACAGCGGTTTTGCGTAATGGCGGGTTCAGTGGTAAATTGAAGGTCTGTTTTTCAAATCAAGTTTTGTGGTGGGTTGACAGTTTAGTGCTCCGAAATCCGCCACTACGCAAAGCCGCAAAACGTTGTGTGCAACCTGAAAAACTAAATGAATAACGAACAAACTGCAATACGAATTACATATTTTAGCATAATCGGAAATACCAGTTTAGCCTTGATTAAAGGACTTGCAGGATTTTTTGGTAATTCATATGCTCTTATTGCAGACGCAATAGAATCAACAGCCGATATTTTCTCTTCTCTACTTGTTCTATTTGGTTTAAAGTACGCAAAACGACCAGCAGACGAAAACCATCCATATGGACACGGAAAAATTGAACCGCTAATAACTTTTTTGGTAGTCGCTTTTCTTGTAACATCAGCAACCATTATTGCCTACGAAAGCATTCAAAATATTCAAACACCTCATAAAGTTCCTAAATCTTGGACTTTAATTGTTCTTGGGGCAATTATCATATGGAAAGAAGTGTCCTTTAGGATAGTGATTAATAAAAGCAAAGAGACCAATAGTTCATCACTTAAAGCAGATGCTTGGCACCATAGAAGTGATGCAATAACTTCTATTATGGCATTTATAGGAATTTCTATCGCTTTAATTTTTGGGAAAGGATATGAAACGGCTGATGATTGGGCAGCTTTATTGGCTTCTGCTTTTATTCTTTACAATAGCTATTTGATTTTCAGACCAGCATTAGGAGAAATTATGGATGAACACCTGTATGACGATTTATTGGAGGAAATTCGAGCAGAATCTATAAAAGTCAAAGGTGTTGTTGGAACAGAAAAATGTTTTATACGAAAAGCAGGAATGAAATACCACGTTGATTTACACGCAATAGTTGATGGAGAAATTTCTGTTAAAAAAGGACACGATATTTCACATCAATTAAAAGACCATTTAAGAAAAGAAATACCGAATTTAGGACACGTTCTAATTCATATTGAACCGAATGAATAAAAAAAGGCAGCACACAACAAAGTTGGTAACCGTTGCACAACCCCTTAATTTTTTTAGACCTGAACCAATATAAGCCGTTTTAAGCGGCCTTGCTTTTTTGGTCAGGCTTGAGTAGGAACCAGATTTGGTGCTCTTAAAAAATGCCATGCTACATTCTGGAGCACTGTTTTTGGCAAAAAACACAGAACAAGGCTTTCCGCCCTATGCTCGCTCGCGTTTGCAACGGGTGTCCTACCTAATCTAAATTACCGCTCCATGCTTCATATTTAACACCTTACTATGCATTTGAAAATCATTACTTTTATAATAAAAAATCAATGTGCTACGATATAAAGGCAAGTCTTGATGCCCAATTGAGCAGGGCAAGGCGCAAGAACGATGCGCAGGCCGTGGAAGAGATTTTGGAAAGACTTGTTCCGCTCACCGATCTGCCATTGCACCACGCTTCGGGGTTTAGCCATCCGGAATTGCTTATATATACCAATCGTTCCCCGGAATTCCCGGAAGTGGCAACCTGGGGCCTGGTTCCACATTGGGTAAAAAACGTAGCCGACCTAAAAAAGCAATGGAACAATACCCTAAACGCAAGAGGGGAGACCATATTTGAAAAAGCCTCCTTTCGCACTTCGGCAAAAAACAACCGTTGCATTGTGTATGTAGATGGTTTTTATGAACACCACCATTGCAACAAAAAAACCTATCCTTTTTATATTTACCGTAAGGACAAACAACCCATGGCGCTAGCAGGCCTGTGGAGCGATTGGAAAAACCCGGAAACCGGCGGTACCCTTAACACCTTCTCCATAGTCACCACCAATGCCAACGCAATGATGGCCAAAATACACAACAACCCAAAGCTCGATGGACCCCGGATGCCCGTAATCCTGCCCACGGAACTGGAGGACAAATGGTTGCAAGGCATTTCGGATGAATTGGATATAAAGGCAATAAAGGAGCTAATACGGGAATATCCGGATGAGGAACTTCAGGGCCATACAGTTGCAAAACTTAGGGGAAAGGAATATGCGGGAAATGTAGAAGGCATTTCCGATGAGGTTGTTTATGGGGATTTGCTTTTTTAATTTGCGAATAGCGAATAGCGAATAGCGATTGGCGATTAGCATTGGACCGAGCTTACTAGTAGCGCCACTGAATCATGAAAAAAATGTAGCGCAAACCCTGTAAAAAAGGAAACCTATCCAACAATCCAAAAAAATCCTATCCAGCTTTTTCAATCCACTCCCGGGCATTCACGAGTGCCTGCACCCAAGGCGAGACTTCATCGTTTTTTCTGTCTTTTGGGTAATATGCCCAATTCCACGGAAAGGTAGAGCGTTCCAAATGTGGCATCATTACCAAATGCCTTCCGGTTTTATCAGTTAACATTGCGGTGTTGAAATCGCTGCCATTGGGGTTTGCGGGCAATGCATCGTAGCCGTATTTTGCCACAATGTTATAATGGCTTTCCGCTTTTGGAAAACTGAATTTCCCTTCCCCGTGTGCAGACCAGATTCCCAAAGTACTTCCCGCCATGGAAGATAGCATCACGGAATTGTTCTCCTGAATTTTCACGGAAGTAAACACACATTCAAACTTGCCGGTATCGTTATGGAGCATTTTCGGCTTTTCATCATCATCTGGATTCAGCAAACCGAGCTCCACAAAAAGCTGGCAACCGTTACAAACGCCCAGGGAAAGTGTATCGTCTTTTGCAAAGAAATTCTTTAGGATCGTGTTCGCTTTTTCGTTGTACAAAAACGAACCCGCCCATCCTTTGGCGCTTCCCAAAACATCGCTATTGCTGAAACCGCCAACAGCCACCAGTAGTTTGATGTCCTCCAAATCCTCGCGGCCCTCAATCAGGTCGGTCATATGCACATCCTTTACATCAAACCCTGCCAAGTGCATCATATAGGCCATCTCGCGCTCACTATTACTTCCTTTTTCGCGGATCACGGCGGCTTTAGGGCGGCCTTCCCCGGCCCCTGCTAAGGAGGGGAGCTTGCCTGTGAAATTGTTTGGAAATTCAAATTTCAGGAGTTGGTTTTTATAATTGTTGAAACGCTGTTTTGCTAATTTTTCACCACTTTGGTTTTTGTCCAATAAATACGAGGTTTTATACCAAGCATCGCGCATTTCGGAAATTGAAAATTCCAATTCTTTAGTATTATTTTTTATTGAAAGGGAATCGCTTTCTGAAACAGTTCCAATCTTTTGAAAATCGATTTTATTGTCAGCAAGCATTTTTTCAACCGAAGCATCCTCCGACGCTTGGATTACAAGGCCACAATTTTCAGCAAACAATACTTTCACCAGATCACTTTCACCTAAACTTGAAAGGTCCAAATCCGCTCCCAAATCCACATCGGCAAAACACATTTCCAACAAGGTAGTAATCAACCCGCCCGAGGCCACATCGTGCCCGGCTAGGATTTTTTCACTGCGAATCAATTCCTGCAACGTATTGAAAACCGTTTTTACATATTCGGCACTTCTCACAGTTGGGGCATCATTTCCAATGGAACTCAAAATCTGCCCAAAAGAGGAACCGCCCAGTTTAAAATCGTCCTGCGAAATGTTTATGTAATAAATAGAACCTCCGTTTCTCTGCAGAACAGGTTCCACAACCTTTTGAATGTCGTTGCAGTTACCGGCAGCGGAAATAATCACGGTTCCGGGAGAAATTACTTCGCCATCCTTGTATTTCTGTTTCATGGAAAGTGAATCCTTTCCGGTGGGGACGTTTATTCCCAAATCGATCGCGAAATCGGAAACGGCTTTTACTGCCGTATACAGGCGTGCATCCTCGCCTTCATTGTTTGCGGGCCACATCCAGTTTGCGGAAAGGGAAACACTTTTCAATCCGTCCTTTAACGGTGCCCAAACAATGTTGGTAAGTGCTTCCGTAATGGCATTGCGCGAACCTGCGGCAGGGTCAATCAAAGCCGTCAATGGGGAATGACCGATGCTCGTTGCAACGCCTTCCTTTCCGTGAAAATCCAGCGCCATGACGCCGCAGTTGTTCAAAGGTAATTGCAGCGGCCCGGCGGTTTGCTGTTTTGCAACACGGCCCGTAACGCAACGGTCCACTTTGTTGGTAAGCCAGTCTTTACAGGCCACAGCTTCCAAATGAAGCACTTGGGCAACGTAGCCTTTTATTTTGGAAACCTCATAATCAGGGTTTTTATAATTCCTGTTTACAGTTTTGTCTTTTATGATGGTTTTTGGGGAACTGCCGAACATATCTTCCAAAGCGAAATCCATCGGTTTTTCACCTTTTTCATTTTCAAAACAGAAACGTCTGTCGCCGGTAACGTAGCCTACTTCATACATGGGTGAGCGCTCTCTGTCTGCCACTTTTTTAAGTTTTTGGATATTCTCTTCGCCAATGATCAGGCCCATGCGTTCCTGGCTTTCATTGCCCATAATTTCCTTTGCGGAAAGGGTAGGGTCGCCAATTGGAAGTTTGTCCAAATCAATCCTGCCGCCGGTATCTTCTACCAATTCGCTTAAGCAATTTAAGTGTCCGCCAGCGCCGTGGTCGTGAATGGAAACGATTGGGTTTTCATCGCTTTCAACCATTGCGCGGATGGCGTTTGCTGCACGTTTCTGCATTTCGGGATTGCTTCGTTGGATTGCGTTCAATTCAATTCCGCTGTGGAATTCCCCCGTATCTGCCGAAGAAACCGCGGCACCGCCCATCCCAATTCGGTAATTATCGCCGCCTAAAACCACAATCTTATCGCCTTCCTGCGGTTTGTCCTTAATGGCCTGGCTTGCTTTTCCGTAACCGATTCCACCAGCCAGCATAATCACTTTATCATACCCCAATTTTCTATTATCAGACCCTCCCCCTTTGGGGGAGCCGGAGGGGGCTTCCTCTTCGTGTTCAAACGTAAGTACAGAACCTGCAATCAAGGGTTGTCCGAATTTATTTCCAAAATCTGAAGCTCCGTTGCTGGCTTTAATCAATATATCAAGCGGCGTTTGGTATAGCCAATCGCGTTCTATCATTCCTTTTTCCCAGAACCTATCTTCGTTTAACCGAGAATATGAAGTCATATAAACCGCAGTTCCCGCCAATGGCAACGAACCTTTTCCGCCAGCCAAGCGGTCGCGGATTTCGCCACCGCTTCCGGTAGCCGCGCCGTTAAAAGGTTCTACTGTTGTTGGGAAATTGTGGGTTTCGGCTTTTAGGGAAATCACGCTTTCAAAATCCTTTTCCTCATACCAATCGGGCTTTTCAGCACTTTTTGGGGCCCATTGTTTTACATTTGGGCCTTTTATAAACGCAACGTTGTCTTTGTAGGCCGAAACAATATCGTTCGGGTTTGTTTCCGAAGTTTTCTTTATTAATTTGAATAGGGACGCAGGCATTTCCTTGCCGTCAATCTCAAAAGTTCCATTGAAGATTTTGTGGCGGCAGTGCTCGCTGTTCACTTGGCTAAAGCCGAAAACCTCGCTGTCTGTAAGTTTTCTGCCCAGTTTTTTTGAAAGGGTTTCAAGGTATTCAATTTCTTCGGAATTTAATGCCAAGCCTTCTTTTTGGTTGTATTCCGAAATATTGTCAATCTTCAGAATCCCTTCCGGGGTAATGTGGATGTCGAAAATATCTTGGTCCAACTGCTTGTATTTTTGCGAAAGCATTGGGTCAAAAGTTTCCTTTTCAACTTTACTGTTGTGAAATTCCTCGATACGGTTGATGCCGTCAATGCCCATATTTTGGGATATTTCCATGGCATTTGTACTCCACGGCGTAATCATAGCGGAACGGGGGCCGATAAAAAAATCCGTCGCGTTTGGGTGCAGGACGGATTGCTTTATTTTAGGTTGGTTGCCGAAAAGCCATTCCAGTTTATTAATATCGATAGTTGACAGTGGACCTGAGGTTTGGACCGCGAAAACAGTGCTATTTACATTCCCGAAAAAGTGGATCATCCGTAAGAGAATTAGTTCATTTTTAAAGGTGCAAATGTAACCATTTAAAAAGAAAATTTGGGTACGCCGGGCAGCGGAAATAGTATTTTTAAAAATGTTTTAAACAGTTGGTTTCAAGCTTTTATAAGTAAAAAATATAGGCTACTTTTAGGATTGAAATTCAAAAACAACTTTAAATGAAACCGAAAAAACTATTAATTGTAGGACTGATGCTCTTGGGCGTTGGCCTGAGTGCACAACAAACCTATCCGCCCGATGAAGTAATCGTGGGAACCTTTATTGGCAAGACCATTCCGTTGCGCGATTTCGCGGTGCAGGAGGAAGACCTAAATCAGGGCGTAAAAAATATTAAAATTGTTTCCAACCGCTCCCGATATAATGCAAAGGTGAACGAAAATGCCCTGCCCATGGGCATTGAACAGAACGTACAGAAAAATTTAGGCGGTATTCAAACCCGCGCCATTGAGCAGAATTTTATAGGAGCCTCTTCATCGGAATCGGGATATGTGCCGCCGGATCCAACCGGAGCTGTGGGTCCGAACCATTATGTGCATGCGGTAAACTCTATCGTGAAAATTTTTGACAAGACTGGAAATCTGTTGGTGGGCCCGGTAGCCTTGGGTACTTTTTTGGGCATTGGCTCCAATTCAGGCGACCCCATAGTGCTGTATGACCAATTGGCCGACCGATGGTTTGTCAGCGAATTTGGCTCGTTGAACAACTCCTTGGCCATTGGGGTTTCCGAAACCGGGGACCCTACTGGGGCTTATAATGTATATCAATATACCTTTGGCAGTTTTCCCGATTATCCACATTACAGCGTGTGGCACGACGCCTATTACCTTACTGCGAATATTGGAACTACCAACAAGGCCTATGCGGTGGAAAGGTCCGTTATGCTTGCTGGGGGTGCGAGCCCAAAGATTGTGGGTTTTCCTCTGCCCGGCGGGGTGCAGAATACCAATACGGTGTTGAGCCCGGAACCGGCGAACCTCCTGGGCACCAACTATCCGGCCAATGTGCCCGGTTATGTTACCTACCTGCAGGATGACGGGTGGGCAGGCGTAAGTTTTGACCATTTAAAAGTTTGGGAAATTGATCTGGACTGGGTGAACACCGCCAATTCCACTATTTCCGCGCCATTGGAAATTCCCACGGCCCCCTTCAATTCTGTTTTTGCGCCCTTCGGAACCGGTGATGTTGCCCAACCGGGGGTAAATCAAAAAATAGATATGATAGGCGGGGTAATTTCCTATGCCGCGAACTACCGAAGTTTTGCGGGCCATAACAGTTGGTTGATTACTTTTAATACCGATATCGACAACAACGACACTTCCGGCGTGCGGTGGATTGAATTGCGGAACGATGCCTCCAATCCTTGGACGATCTATCAAGAAGGAACCTACGCTCCTGCAGATGGACACAGCAGGTTTATGGGAAGCGCGGGCATAGACGCCGCCGGCAATATCGGCCTGGCCTTCAACATTGCAAGTGGTACTTTAAAAGCCGGAATTCGCTATACTGGCAGGTTTGATGGAGATCCGTTGGGGCAGATGACCGTTGCCGAAACCGAAATCTTCCAAGGTTCGGGCGTACAGACCTTCACCAACAGATTTGGCGATTATTCCCACCTGACGATGGATCCAGATAACTTCACCTTTTGGCATACGG
Organism: Aequorivita sp.; assembly: GCA_048265145.1. Taxonomy (GTDB): domain Bacteria; phylum Bacteroidota; class Bacteroidia; order Flavobacteriales; family Flavobacteriaceae; genus Aequorivita. The sequence goes on along the minus strand of JBLXCF010000001.1, from coordinate 309,518 downwards.
CCGAATACTTTTCATCGGACAACAATTGGAGGACCCAGATTGCCGCATTTACGCTTTCGGGTGGATTTTCAAAAGATGTAGGCGTAAATGCGCTCCTTCAACCCGAAAATGGAATCTTGACCAATGCAGAAACGGTGGAGGTAAGCATTCGCAACTTTGGAACGGCCTCGCAGAGCAATATTCCTCTGGAATTGCGGGTGGACGGAAACCTGATTGCTTCAGAGACCTTTACTGGAACAGTCAGTGCGGGAGCCACCGCAACCTATACCTTTGCGCAAACGGTGGATCTGTCCATTCCCGGCCAGACCTATTCCATAGAAGTGAGAACTAATTTACCGGGCGATGAATTTCCGGCCAACGATCCCTTCACAAAAAACATCACCAATCTTTTGGCGAACGATGTTGGAGCCACGGCAATTACGGCACCTGTTTCCGGGTCTGGCCTGGGCAATGAGACCATTACGGCAACTATTAAAAATTTCGGTGCTTCCAGCCAATCCAATTTTAACGTTCAATATACCATCAATGGGGGAACCCCAGTAATTGAGACTTTTGTTGGCCCCATTGAGTCCGAACAGGAATTGACGTATAACTTTGCCCAAACTGCCGATTTTTCTGCGCTCGGAACGTACAACGTTACTGTTTCCACCTCCTTGGCCGGCGATGCAAATACTGGCAATGACGCAGTTTCTGCAGTAATTGAAAACCTCTTGTGCCAACCCACGAGCAATTGCGAACTGGGGGATGGGTTCCGCCTGTTTTCCATTGCGGAAATCAACAATCCCTCTGCCTGTGAAGGATATGCCGATTTTACAAACCTGGTGGCCAACTTGGCCCCCAACAGTACCAACGCGCTCACCGTTACCACAAACTATGGCAGCCAATACATTAAGGTGTGGATAGACTATAACGACGACTCCATATTTACGGCCAATGAGGTAGTGGTAAACAACTATCAAATTGCGCCCGGACAGGGTGGCGGCACCTATACCGAAACGATGGATTTGGTCGTGCCCGCGGGTGCTGCAATGGGCCCCCACCGCATGCGTGCAAAATCCAATTGGAACAGCCCCGTTCCCAACGACGCCTGTGAAGAAACCAATTATGGCGAAACAGAAGATTATACCGCAAATATCGGAACCCTTGGGGTTGATGATTTTTCAATCCGAAACGGCAACCTGATCATTACCACCAAAGGCAACAAACAGTTTGGCGTAACCCTTTCCACTGCGTATGAAGGTGCGGCATATTTGGCTGTTTACAATATGCTGGGGCAACAACTTAAGGTGAAAATGATCAATAAGCTGGACGGTGCCTTTAAAGCCAATCTTGATATGAGTGCAGCCAATAGCGGTGTTTATATAGTGAAAGTAGGTGGGAAGGACACCAAATCATTCAAAACGGGAAGGATTATTGTTGAATAAATATTTCAACCTATTCATTCAAAAACAAAAAAGAGCGGGAAGTGCCCGCTCTTTTTTAATGATGTTTTTCAGCATTATTGAATTACAATTCTTTTGGTAGTGCTTCTTTCCGGAGCGTTCAGTTCCAAAAGATAGATTCCCGATTCCAGTTGGGATACCTTTACCTCTTTGGTAGTGGCATCTAAAGTGCCGAACAGTACTTTCCTGCCCGAAAGGTCATAAATAGCATAGCTTTCAACGGCTGCTCCCGAATGGTTTGAAACCCAAATAACTGCAGAAGCCGGATTTGGATAAACTGAAATATTCTCAGCATTGAAATCTGCCGTACCGATCATTCCCCATCGGTCCTCGGCCACGGGGCCGCCCCAAATGAGTGTTGCCAGATAGGGATTGTCAATAAACGGATTGCGGTTTCCATACACGTTTTCCAAATATGGATTTCGCTGGTCCTCAAAATCGGTTACAGGATCGTCCGCGTTCCATTGGAGATAAACTTGTAGCATATCTGTGTTTCCCTGCAAGGCGCCCACGCCATTCAAGGATGGCTTGCATCGATCGCCGTAGCGGGTGTACATATACATCATAATGCGAGCTACGTCGCCTTTCCATTCGTCTCCGGGATACCAGTAGCCACTGCCCACGTTACCAGCATTTCCGGAACCTGCGGCAAATTTCTTGCTGCCGCGATTGTTGTTCATTTGTTGGTCGCTGGGTCGCAGGTTCTGGGGGTCGGCACCAATGCCGGTGGTTCCATTGTCCACATTGCCCATAGGGGGATTTGCGTTGGATTTTGCAAAAGTATGCTCGCGGTTATATTGGCAGTTTCCGCCTCCGAAAGCGCTTTTGTTCCGGCTTCGATGTACGGTGCAGCTTCCATTGTCGTCATAACCGTAAATAAGCAGTACGTTGCTGTTGTTCTCGGGATCTTCATCGGTTATTTTCATGGTATCGCGCGTGTCGCCATAGTTAAAGGAAGTACTGGCGATTTCTATTTTCTGTTGCAGGGCGAAATAAAGATCCTGACCGGTAAGGTTTAAATTAACGTCGTTATAATACGGTTGCTGGGCGAAAACGGAATAAATTCCGAAGAGGCACAATAGGGTAAAATTTTTTTTCATTCTTGGGTTTTGGGTATTGTTATGGGTTATGAGTTATGAGTTATGAGTTTATGGGTTTGGTTCTTTATCAATTTTTTAATGCTATTTCAATTTTCTCTTTTCTTAAGCAAAGAAATATAAAATCCATCAAAACCACTTTTGCTGGGAAGGATTTTTTCTTCTTTTAACAGGGTAAAATCTTTTCCGTTTTCACGATTTAAAAAGGACTGCACTTGTTTTTCATTTTCGGAGGGAAGGATAGAGCAGGTGGCATAGACCAATTGTCCACCGGGCTTCACCATTCGCGAATAGCTATCGAGCAGTTCTTTTTGGGTATTGCGGATTTCATCCAAAAACTCGGGTTGCAGTTTCCATTTGGTGTCCGGATTTCGTCTTAAAACCCCAAGTCCGGAACAAGGGGCGTCAATCAATACTTTATCGGCCTTTTCCATTAATTTTTTTATCACTTTGGTGGAATCGATTACTCGGGTCTCAATGTTAAAAATGTCGTTGCGGCGGGCCCTGCGCTTGAGTTCGTTCAATTTATTCTCATAAATATCCATAGATATCAACTGTCCTTTGTTTTCCATTAAGGTTGCAATATGAAGGCTTTTTCCGCCCGCGCCAGCGCAGGCATCCACGATACGCTCGCCCGGTTTTGGATCCAGCAGTTGTGCCACTCTTTGCGAAGAAGCATCCTGCACCTCAAACAATCCGTTTTTAAAGGCTTCGGTAGTGAAAACATTGGTGCGCTCCTTCAGTTTTAGGGCATCGGGATATTCTTTAATTTTTTCGGTTTCAATTTCCTGATCTGCCAATTCGTTTTGCAGTTGGTCCACGGTGGTTTTTAAGGTATTCACCCGCAAAACCACCTCGGCCTGCTCGTTGAGGGAGGCCAGTTCGGTATCCCATTTTTTCCCCAATTCCTTTGCACCCAGTTCGTCCAACCAATCGGGGATGGACTCGCGGTACTTTCTTATTTTAGAGAGCTCGTCAAAACGGCCTTTGATCCTACGGGTTGGGGTATCCTCAAACTGTTTCCAATCGGGAATGGCGATGCCGTTCAGCGTGGCCCAAACGGCGAAAAGCCTAAAAAGATTGGGCCGGTCAAAAGGTTCGCGCACCTCGGCAATTTCGGCGTAAAGTCGTTTCCAGCGCACGATATCGTAGGTGGTTTCTGCTATAAAGGCACGGTCGCGCGCACCCCAACGTTTGTCGCGCTTTAAAGTGCTTTTCAATACCTTATCGGCCTGTTTGTTCTCATTAAAAATCAAATGCAGCGAATCAATTGTTGCGAATACGAGGTTCCGGTGTAATTTCATGGGAATGATTTAGTGCGGCAAAGGTATCATAATTTAGATTTACGATTGCCGAATTCCGATTGCCGATTTTGAAATTCCTATTTTTGGACAAAAATTTAGATTTATGCGTGTTGTACTAATCATTTTGGCCACAACTTTACTTTTTTCCTGCGAAAATAAAACTGAAATCAATTTCAATTCTGTTGAAATAACCCCCGTATTTATTGATAGTTTGAGCATTCGGGCCATTGCGCCCGTGGATGAAAATAGGGTTTGGTTTGCGGCCGACAGGGGCAAGGTAGGCCTGATTGATGGCGAAACCCCAAAACTGGCGATTATAAAATACGGCGATTCGTTGCTGCATTTTCGGTCCATTGCGACCACCAAGGAAGCTGTTTTTGTTTTGAGTATTGCCAATCCTGCAGTACTGTACAAAATTGGCTTCAATGGTTCCGAAGCCACGAATATTGAAGAGGTTTACAACGAAAAAGGCGAAAAGGTTTTCTACGATTCCATGAAATTCTGGAACGATAGCGAGGGCATTGCCATTGGCGATCCGGTGGCCGATTGTATGTCTATTATTATTACGCGGGACGGCGGCAATTCTTGGGAGAAAATTTCCTGTGAAAATTTGCCGAAAGTGGAAAGAGGCGAAGCAGCCTTTGCGGCAAGCAACAGCAATATTGCCCTTTTTGGCAATCATGCTTGGGTGGCCACTGGCGGACGTAAATCGCGGGTGATGCACACGGCCGATAAAGGCAAAACTTGGGAGGTTTTTGACACGCCAATCGTACAAGGGAAGGCGATGACCGGAATTTATAGCATTGACTTCCGCGATGAAAATAACGGAGTTGTTTTTGGAGGAAACTGGGAAGACAAATCTTTTAACGAAGGCAACAAAGCCATCACAAAAGACGGTGGAAAAACGTGGAGGTTGATAGCAAATGGCAAAGATCCCGGTTATCGGTCTTCGGTAAAATTTGTTCCGGGGACGGCAGGGCAGGGAATTGTTGCCGTGGGATCGCCGGGGATTTCCTTTAGCGGTGATGGCGGCAAAACCTGGAAGGAACTTTCAAAAGAAGGTTTTTTTGCCCTCGAATTTGTGAATGATAGCGTTGCTTTTGCTTCGGGGAATAATCGGATTTCGCGGTTGGTTTTTCAGTAATTGTACTGTTAGCATTGTCACGCGTTGCAAACGTGCGCCAGCGAGGAATTGCGGCTTTCCCAAACCTGTCTATAAGCGCAAACCTTTGTAAAGTATTGTATTTATTTCTATAGATCATCCCTGAACTGGCTATTGCAGTATTTGGATAAGCCCCAATTTTCAAAGGCGGCCATGTTTTGTGATGACATTTTTTGACTCGTTCCGATTCTCAATTGAAAGTGGATTTTATGGCGTCCCATTGTCCACAATATTCCTAATTCAATTAACAAATTAAACCGAACACAATGAACGAGCAAAAAATCTCCGTATTAATTCGCCACATCGCAGGTTCCAAAAAGGGCCAAGTGGAAAAATTTGAAGTTGCAAACACGCCAGAAATAAAGATTGGCCGCGGCCTGGAAAACAATGTAGGCTTCGATCCCGTGAAGGAGGACACCATTAGCCGAAACCACTGCAGTATTGTTCAGGATGGCGCAAACCCCGAACGTTTTTATATTTCCGACAGCCAGAGCAAGAATGGCACTTTTGTAAACGATTCACTGATTACTGGCAAAACCGAACTTTTTGCCGGCGATATCGTAAAGTTGGGAAAAGAAGGCCCCTCCTTTGAATTTGATCTTGATCCAAGACCACAATCGCATATCAAAAAAACCCGCATCATCGACCCCGTGGCAATAAAGGAAACGAAAATACATTCTTCCAACGATTTGCCAAAGGCCACGTCAGAAAAGGCACCGCCTACAAAAGAAGGTATTGGCAAAAACACCATGCAGCACATGATCCGCGAATCGGAAAAGAAAAGTAAGACCGGGCTTTTAATAACGGTATTGGCGATTTTATTGCTTGCCTCCACGGGCGGTTATTTATTGTATAAGAAAACCGGTGTTAAAGAAATAGTCCACGTAAAAGATCCTAAAACCACCTTTACCCCAACCGAAATTGCCAAGGCCAACCAAGATAAGGTTGTTTATATTGAAATGGCCTGGAAGCTAACAAATACAGCCTCGAGCGAGGAGATGTACCACGTTTATTACCCTGTTGTTCAAAAGGGACAAATTGTGGGCTATCAAGCTGCATACAGCCAAAATTCGCAAGGAGCAATTGTACCTTTTTTGGTCACTAAGGGCGACTATCTTAAGGCGCTTGGCAATGCCCAGGGCATTGAGCTTGATCTAATTGCGAGCGGCGGCAGCGGCAGCGGTTTTGTTGTGGATGAGCGGGGCTTTATTGCAACCAATAGACATGTAGCTTCCAATTGGCTTACCAGCTATCGTTTTCAGCAATATGCTTTTCCAGGGGTGCTTGTTGAGCCCGATCAAAATGGACAATTCGGTCCAAATTGGAACAAAACAGTTACCCAAGAAATGGTGGGCGAGTGGGTGCCCGGCAACGACAAAAGATACACCGGTGTAAATACCTATCTGGATGTAACATTTGCCAACAATTCACAAAGAACACCTGCGAAGATTGTACGTATTTCATCCACCCACGATGTGGCGATGATAAAAATTGATTTGCCTGAGGCTTTGCCAAAAGTGGATCTGTATGATAGTTATAATGAAATCCAGCCAGGAGATCCTGCAATTGTTATGGGATATCCCGGAATCGCCCCGGTGCAATTGGTGCTAAAGCGTTCGCAGGATGTATTTAATACCAATCCAGAAATTACCTCTGTTCCCGTTCCTACGGTTAGCAATGGAAATGTTGGGCGCATGGTGCGCGGCTCGGAAAAAAACAGCAAGATTGACGATTATCAATCAACCTTCGGCGATTATTATCAGCTTACTATCAATTCCACGGGTGGCGGGAATAGTGGCGGACCTATGTTTGATGAAAAAGGGCGCGTAGTGGGTGTTTACAGCGCCGGCAAATGGGAGCCCGGTACCTCGATCAGTTTTGCGGTTCCAATCAAATATGTAATGGAATTGATGGGGCGACAACAAGTAATTAAATAATTTTTCAATCATTTTTTAAGGATGAATGTTTCTATTCCACCAGTTTCAATGAAGGCTGGTGGAAAATAGAAACATAAAACCAGCAATAGTTTTATGGGTTTTTTATTTTCAAAAAGTAAAAATAAGGCAGTATGGCCAGCCAAAAATGAACGTAATATCAACGGCAATTTTTGTAAGGTTTATGCCATTTCCGAAACAGGCCCCGTACGTGATCACAACGAGGATTCCATTGCATTTTCATTTCCGGAGAACAACGAGGAAAACATAATTGCAGTGGTTGCGGACGGAATGGGTGGCCACAACGCGGGGGAAGTTGCCAGCAAAATAGCCTGCGATGTGCTGCTTGACTTTTGTCTTCGGAACTGGAAGGAACATGCACCGGAAAAGTTGCTGAAAAACGCATTTTTGGAGGCACACCACTCCATTATTTCAATGGGAAACGCAAATCCGGAACAAAAGGGAATGGGCACCACGGCCACGGCCATTCTTTTTAAAAAGGGCATTTGTTATTTGGCCCACATTGGGGATAGCCGTGCTTATCTATTGAGAAATAAAAGCTTGACACAATTGAGCAAAGACCACACCTTGGTCAATCAAATGTTTGAAAATGGGGAAATTACCGAAACGGAACGGGATCGTCATCCTATGAAAAATGTGCTGTTGCAGGCCTTGGGCACAACACCTACCATACAGCCGCAAATTGTTTCGGATGGGTGGCATCTAAAAGAAGGCGATCGTTTATTGTTGTGTTCCGATGGTGTTTACGATGTATTCAGCAACGATGATATTCGTGATTTTCTATTAATGGAACAAGCAGAATTCGCTTTGGAATGTCTTAGTACGATGGCTATTTCCCGAAAGGTTTCCGATAATTATTCTTCGGTTTTAATTGAAATTTCACCGAAGGCACAGCCACTTCCTTCTTTAACAAAAGAACATAATTTAATGAGATGAGCGGATTAGGCAGCCAATATGAAATTATCCAAAAGCTCGGTGAAGGCGGGATGGGAACGGTATATCTTGCAAAGGATACCCTAATCCATCGCTATGTGGCCATCAAGCAATTGCACCGAAAAGCGGGTGCGGAGGAAGAAAGTCTCGGCGAGCGCTTTCAAGCGGAAGCCCTTGCACTTGCGAAACTGAACCATCCCAACGTTACCCATCTTTATTCCTTTATTCCCAAAGAGGACACTTATTGGATGATTATGGAATATGTGGAGGGAAAAACGCTGGAAGAATGGCTTTTTGTCCATAAAAAAATATCCTATCAGTTGGCCGGCAGTATTGCGGTACAGCTATTGGACGGACTATACCACGCGCACCGAAAAGGCATCATTCACCGCGATGTGAAACCGGCCAATGTAATGATCAATGACGATGGGGAAGTAAAGATTATGGACTTTGGCATCGCGAGAATGCGAAACGCCCAACGCATTACCAGTCATGGCAAATCGGTTGGAACGTTGGAATATATGGCGCCCGAACAGATTCAAGGCCATGAAGGCGATGAGCGGACAGATGTGTATGCCGTTGGAAATATTCTTTACGAAATGCTCTGCGGCACCACTCCTTTCCACAGCGATACCGACTATAGGCTGATGAAGGATAAATTGGAAAAACAGCCGAATTCCATCCTGCCGGAAAATCCTTCGGTACCGGTTGCGCTGGAAAAAATAATTTTTAAGGCACTTCAGCGCAATCCCGAAAAACGATACCAAACAGCGCGCGAAATGAAAACCGCCATCGAAAAATGTTTGGACGGAGCGCTGTTGGATCAAGCTACGCTTACAAAAGTGCTTAGGGCCTCACAGGTTTTCACGGTTCCTGAAAAGGGAAATGAAATTATCTCTGTTGGCAAAATCCTATCGCGCGCCAAATCGATTTCGGGAAAATTCAAAGTTCCTGAATTTGGCGGAATCAAAGTTCCGGCTTTCAGCAAAATAAATAAACCCATCCTTATTCTTGGTGCTTCGGTGCTATTGTGTGCAATCCTCTTGTGGTGGGGTGCCGGTTCGGATACCGAAAATATGGAGGAAAAATCCAACGATGCACTTACGGTAACTTGGGAAGAGCCTATGGAACAGGTTCAAGAGGAAACTGCAGACCGCTCCAGCGGTAATTTTAATGAAACGCCAAGCGAGATGTACCAACGGATTGCAGAACCTACGAAAGAAACGGCAAAACCCGCCAAAAATAATTCAAAAAAAAATGGTAGCAGCAATACGGAACGCACACCTTCAAATACAGAGGAAAGAACGAAAAGTAGTGAAAATACGGTAAAAGAACCCAAGGTTTCACATCCACCAGCCGAGGTTCCCGCTGGAAAGGAAATTAGTGTGACCTTGCAGGAAGATTTAAGCTCGGAGGAAAAGGAACGCGACGGGAAACAATTTCGGCTAACAACCAATGAAGACGTTATGTCCGATAACAGGGTTATTATCCGAAAAGGGGCAACGGTTATGGGAAAGATTGTGGATTGTGTACCTTCCAATGACAGAAAAAAAGCATTGATCGGGTTTGTAATCCAATATGTGGAAGCGGTGGACGGCAGCAGGGTGAATTTAAAATCGGAAAGGTTCAGATTGTACGCCGATGTTCCCGGAAAACCAGTTTTTTATCGTGCGGGGCAGACTTTTGGCGCAATACTAAAACGCGGCACGGTTAATTAGCATTTATTATTTGGTAGCGGCAGTTGGCGCCATCTTCACTTTTGAATGATGACAATTTTTGAGGTATTCGATTGAAGGAAAAACATTCCATATTAACCTTAATCAATTTATGAATGAAAACATCAATACTTTTTTTCTGTCTTTTCTCTTTTACGTTACAAGCCCAAATCACCATTGATTGGCAAAATTCCTATGGCGAGGGCCAGGGAAATGACCATCAGCGAACCACGGATGGTGGTACCGTAATCGTTGGCGAAGCTTTTGTTGCGGGCAATGGAAGCAATGTAAAAATTATAAAGCTAAACAGCTCAGGTACTTTGCAATGGGAAAAATTATATGGTGGTTCCAATAACGATTCGGGCCGCTCCATACTGCAGACTGCAGACGGTGGCTATATTGCGGCCAGCGTCTCCAAATCGACCGATGGCGATGTGACGGGCAACCACGGCAATTATGATTTTTGGTTGCTACGTCTGGATGCCTCTGGCAATCTGCTTTGGCAGAAATCCTTCGGTGGATCCGAGGAAGACTATGCCCATGAAATCATTCCCGCCAACGACGGGGGCTTTTTAATTGTGGGCCATACGTTTTCTGTTAACGGCGATGTTACCGCCAATAATGGCATGGGTGATTTTTGGATAATCAAGATAGATGATGTCGGTAATTTGCTTTGGCAAAAAAACTATGGCGGTTCCGATGACGATCTCGCAACAGGAATTGTTGCAACCGCAGATGGTTATATTATTGCTGGACAATCCAGTTCCAGTAATGGCGATGTTTCACAAAATAATGGTGAAGCCGACGTTTGGACGGTAAAAATCAACAATAGTGGGGCAATGCAATGGGAGAAATCAACCGGGGGAAGTTTGGACGACTTTGGCAATGCCATAATTGTTACTGCAGATGGAGGCTTTGCGGTTTCGGGAGGTTCGTATTCCAACGATGGCGACATTTCCGGAAATCACGGCATAGTGGATTATTTGGTATTGAAATTTGATGCCGCTGGCACGTTGCAATGGCAAAAATCCTTGGGCGGCTCCGAAGATGAAATTAGCGAAAATCTTGCACAAACTGAGGACGGCGGATTCATTGTGTGTGGAAGCAGCCGTTCCTCGAATGGCGATGTATCGGTTTATTACGGTACATATACGGCCTGGCTGGTGAAATTAAACCCTGCCGGCGATTTAAGTTGGGAGAAATCCTTCGGTTCTACAGTGGTGGATTTCTCTTTTGCTTATTCCGTGGAAGAGCTTGTTGCCAACCAATTTATTGTTGCAGGGACACGCAATGGTATGTGGGCCATGGTCTTTCACTATGGAAATTTAGGTGTCGAAACGGCAATAACAAAAAACAACTTAGCGTTTCCGAACCCGACCACTGGCAATTTCACTATTGAACTTGGGAAAGATCAAAGAGAGGTAACTGTTGAAATAAGCAACGTTCAAGGGCAGATTATCTCTGTTGATAAATATAATTTGGTAAAAACCATAACTAAAAACATTACTACTTCGGCGGGAATATATTTTGTGAAAATAACCACAGCCGAAGGCTCATCTACTTTTAAAATAGTGAAGCAATAAGAACAAGTTGAAAATAGTTTCAATTGCAAACCCTGCCAAAATTTTGTTGAAATTAGGCAGGGTTTTTAATTGGTAGAAATTTAATTTTCCTTTTGTGGTGGTGTAATTAGCTGCAACAAAACCGCAATTCCCATAACCAACGCACAGCCCACCAAATTCAGCCATAAATAGGGCATTAAATCTATATACCAAAAATAGATGACAATTATCTGCGTAATGAGTGCCGCGATAAAAACCGCTTTGCTTCGCACGAATTTTATAAAAAATGCCAACAGGAAAATGCCCAGCACGTTTCCGTAGAAAATGGAGCCGATGATGTTTACCAACTGAATAAGATTGTCGAATAGATTTGCCGTGCAGGCCACCAAAATGGCAATTACGCCCCATAGAAAAGTGAAGCCCCGCGAGGCTGCTACATAGTGTTTTTCCCGCTTCCCCGGAACGTTTCGTTTGTAAAGATCAATAGCGGTGGTGCTTCCCAACGCATTCAGCTCGGAAGCGGTGGACGACATTGCGGCACTTAAAATAACTGCCAACAGTAAACCGATCAAGCCGCGAGGCAGGTTGGTCAATATGAAATGGATAAACACATAATCCTTGTCGTTTGTTTCCGCATTTGGATTTGCTTTTTTGATTACGGCAACCGATTGCTTCCGCAATTGGTTTTCGGAATCGTTCAGACTTTTAATTTCGGAAACATACGTTTGCCTTTTCTGTTCGGTCTCCGCTTTGGAATAGGCTATTTGTACGTCAGCAAGCTGTTCGTCCAAAACCGCTTTTCTCGATTCCAAAGCCTTGTATTCGCTTGCGTAAACTGATTTATTCACATTTTTTACAGCTGCGGGATTAAAATGGAGTGGCGAAGCATTGAACTGATAAAACACGAAAACCATCACCCCGACCAACAAGATGAAAAACTGCATCGGCACTTTCAAAAGGCCGTTCATGATCAGGCCCATTTGGCTTTGCTTCACGCTTCTGCCCGAAAGATAGCGTTGCACCTGGCTTTGGTCTGTCCCGAAATAGGAGAGGGCCAAAAATGTTCCGCCAATAATTCCGCTCCAAAAAGTGTATCGATTTTCAAAATCGAAAGAAAAATCGAGGATGTCCATTTTGCCATTTGCACCTGCAATTTCAAGCGCTTTGGTAAAGGAAATATCGAGCGGTAAATAATTCAATATCAATAAAAAAGCAATCAACATTCCGAAGAAAATCACCGCCATTTGCTGTTTTTGGGTAACATTCACGGCTTTGGTACCGCCGCTCACAGTGTAAATGATTACCAACACACCGATGAGTATGTTGAGGTAAAGCAAATTCCAGCCAAGAACGGCGGAAAGAATGATGGAAGGCGCAAAAATGGTTATGCCGCAGGCGATGCCGCGCTGTACCAAAAATAGGATTGCGGTAAGCGTCCGCGTTTTTTTGTCGAATCGGCTTTCGAGATATTCGTAGGCCGTATATACGTTCAGTCGGTGATAAATCGGGATAAAAACCAAACAGATAATCACCATCGCGATGGGCAATCCAAAATAGAACTGCACAAAGCCCATCCCGTCGTGAAAAGCCTGGCCCGGCGTGGAAAGAAAGGTAATGGCGCTTGCCTGGGTGGCCATAACGCTTAGGCCGATGGTCCACCAACTTGCGCTGTTTCCCCCCTTTAGATAATCGCCCACATCGCGTTGCTGTCGGGCTTTCCAAGTTCCGTAAAGCACGATGAACACGAGGGTTCCGATTAATACAATCCAATCAATCTGCTGCATTTAGGCGAAGTTTTGCATTAACAAATAAAACAGATAAATATAGGCAGCGTTGAAGAGAAGCACCAACGTGTACTTCCATTTCCAGACGAATTTTTGTTTTTCTTCGGTCACTTTTTCTAAATTATTTCCCAATTGAAAGCAGATTCGCGAACAATCTATAGGCCCCGGGAACACCGGCTGGAAGTTCGCGGAAAAAGCTCAATCCCGTATAAATATAATACCCTTTTCCATATTTTGCCACGAGCAATGCGCCTTTCGTTTCGGCTTCGCCCTTGTCTTTCATTCCGAGGATTGGCGTGAATTCCTTGGCCCATTCGTTTGGAAAATAAAGTCCGCGTTCCTGCACCCAGCCTTCAAAATCGGCTTTGGTTATTTTGTTGGGAGTGTTTAAGATTGGATTTTTTTCATCGAGCATTTTTACTTCGGAAAATTCATCTGTAACGCGATCTCGGGAAAGTTTAAGCGAATAGGGCGCCAGATTTTGAGTAACCAAAGCGTGGCTCGTGTTGTATTGAACCACCAACGTCCCGCCGTTTTCAACGTATTTATTGAGAATGGGCTGCGCAAAAACCAGTTCGGGAACGGTGTTATAGGCACGGATTCCAATTACGATTGCATCAAAATTTTTTAAAGTATTTTCTGAAATATTTGATGGATTTATGGTTGTGACCGAATACCCAATCTGCTGTAAACTTTCGGGAATTGCATCGCCGGCGCCATTAATGTAGCCAATATTCTGCCCTTTTTTCTGAATTGTAATCTTCGCCACTTTCGACTCCGACGGCAACAAAACGCTTTGATATGGAATGTGTTCGTAATCGATTGTTACCAATTCCCTGTCGAATGTTTTTCCTTCGGAAAGCACTATTGGTTCCAAATAGCCTTCATTTTGGCCTTGTGGTGGCGTGACCGAAAATTGAAAAGTTTTGGTTTCCCCATTTCTGTTAAGTTGAAAAGATTGCTGTGCTGGTTCCACTTTCCAACCTTCGGGATGCTGCAAACGTAGCGTTCCCGAAATGCTGTCCTTCCCGGCACGAACCAATACCGAAACATTTTCGGGCGTTTCGCTGGCAAAAATCAATACCTTTTCAGGAATACTCGAAGTAACTTCCGGCAACACTTCGAGCGGACGGTACACTTCGCCATTTACCGGGTCGTTGAATTTGTAGATTATATCTTTTGTAAAAGGAATGGTAACGTTTCCAAATTGCAGTTCAAAAGTAAGTTGTTCCAAAGCGGGCGTCTCGGGCAATCCAATCAAGGCTTCGGATGCAGCGTACATACCGACGCTTCCCTTTTTGTTCAGCCAATAGGGCGAAGAATACTTTGGGTTGTGAACCCCCGAATTGACCGTTATCTCCAGTTTTTTATCTTCATTAAATGGAAGTGCGGTGGCTTCATTCCAAAGGATTTTATCTTCCGAATTTTTGACCGTTTGCAAAACCACATCGGCATTGCCGCGATTAAGGGCTTCAACGGTTACTTTGAAATTTTCGTTCAGATTGATGGTATTTGCCTCGGAAACGGCCTCTAAAAAAATACCGCCGCAATCCAAAATGAGTTGTTTCAGTTGTTCGAGCTTTATTTTTCGCCAATGGGTATCTTTTAAACTTGAAACCAAAGGATACGCTTTCAATAGCTGCGGCAACATTTCCGAAGGATTTTTAAAATTGAAGTTTTCTTCCACTGGATTCAAAATAGCGCCAATTTCATTTCCGCCCTCAAGCCGTGACCACTTTGTATTTATTCCTTCAAACAAATTGTTGTTGGCAGGTCTTGAACCTTGCAACAATTCCAAATATTCGGTTTCACTGCCGCGCGAGCCGGTGCTGCCAAAACCTTGCGATTTGTGCATACTTCGGCTCAACGAAGCGATTTCGCCATTGGAAAGGCCAAGCGATGGAAAAAAGTTTCCGGTTTCCACCGAAACAAGTTTCGATTTATCGGCTTTTTCAAATTTTTCCTGGCTGCCGTAAAACCACCACGAGGTATTGAAAAAGAGGCGGTGCGGTTTCCAAACGCCATATTTTTCAGCAGATTTTGGAAATTTTGAAGCATCATTAACCAAATCAAAAGCCTCAACGCTCAGCATTGCCGAAGCGGTGTGGTGGCCGTGCGTGCTGCCCGGACTGCGGTGGTCAAAACGATTGACGATGATATCGGGCTTGAATTTACGGATGGTCATAACCACATCGCTCAACACATCGGCTTTTGTCCAAAATTCAAAGGTTTCATCGGGGTTTTTGCTATAGCCAAAGTCGTTGGCTCGAGTAAAGAATTGCTGTCCGCCGTCAATCTTTCGCGCCTCCAGCAGTTCCTGGGTGCGGATTACGCCCAACAGTTCGCGCAATTCCGGGCCCACCAAATTTTGTCCACCGTCGCCTCGGGTTATGGAAAGATAGGCGGTGTTTGCGTGCACATCGTTCACCAAATAGGATATGAGCCTTGTGTTCTCATCGTCGGGATGGGCAGCGATATAGAGAGCGGACCCAACGAAATTGAGTTTTTGAAGGTCGTGGAAAATTTGGGAAGCGGTTGGTTTTTTTGGAGCCTGGGCGGCCGCTGTTAGGGTAAAAATGTAAAGAAAAAGCCCGTAAAAATAAGGTATTCGCATAGCGATATGTGGTGAATAAATTGAAAACCTTCCAAAGATACTTATTTGCGAAAAATTATTCGTGGGGCAGGCCTTCCTTATTTTTGTCGAAATCGTGATGATGGTGCAATTGCTGTTCATAAAACTCTTCTGCCTTTACAATGCTAACGCCTTTTTGGAGCATCATACTATTGGGGTAGGTCACAATTTCGTTTTCCTTGGTGTTCAGGATAATATGGAAGGTTTTAATGTCCTCAATAATACCTTCGCAAGGCATTTCCTTGTCGTGTATTTTAATGTAGTCCCCAATTTTATAGGGGAACGTAAAAAACATAATTACTCCACTGGTAATGTTACTCAAGATGGACCACTGGGCAAAAAAAGCGATGCCAATTACCGCGAAAACTGAGGACATTACCAAACCGAGATTTTTAAAATCCACCCCCCAAATTAGGATGAGTCCCAACACCATTAAAAAGAAAACCGCAAAATCTACGTGTTTCATTATTAGGCCGGTGCGGTGCTCCAGCCGTTCAATTTTTTTGGCAAAGTTGCGTACGGTGCGCTTAAGAATAATTCGAAGCAGCAGCAAAACAACGATCAAAACGGCAGATTCTATCAGCTGGAGGGTATGTTCCTGAATGTTCATAATTTTATTTTAATTGCAACGAATCGCGCAGATCAATGTTACTATTCTTGTTTTTGGTCCAATAATCGCTTTTCATTCTTTTCAGTTTAACGGCAGTTGTTTTCAACCGAAGCGTGTCGTTTTGTTCGGCGGCATTGACCTCTTCCCACTTTTCAATTTCATAGGGAAAGGTGCTGTGGAAAAAAAGTATCAGTTGCCGTTGCAGTCCAGGATAATTTAAGGTGTAAATGGTTATGGAATCGCCCTGTTTTAAACTGGCAAAGGCGTTGTGGTGCTTTATTTCCTTATGTTGAAGCCTTAAATATTCAAACGAGGGAATTATCATAATGTCTCCGGTAGGAAGCTCTTCGGGATTTATGCGGATAAGATTCCAAAGCTCATTTTCCAAATAGGTTTTGGGCAGCGATATCTTTTGATCGGCCTCGCCCTCAAAATAGGAGTGCGACTCAATTTCAAACTTTTCCCGATTGTTGAGCTGCATATACACCTGCCCACACCATTCCTGCACGCTGCCGGTAACCTTCAGCGGATGGCCCTGCGCGGCAATGGGGCTAAAGGTGCTGCTCATTATGGAATAGGGATAAATGCCGGTGTTGAAATTCTTCATTTGGTTCAGTTTCAAGACTGAAAGGGTTGCTGGGGAAGGATCGTTCGCCTTTACCTGCGAATCGGGCAAGAAATCTTCCGTAACAAAAATATTGACCGCCGTACCCTCGCGAATCTCCCCATAGCGCTCCTGCGAGAGGCGATAGGAAGTTATTTCGGCCGTGCCGTCATACCAATATGCTTTAAATTCTTCTGAAATATTCCGGGAAGGAAGGTTTTTGGAGCTATTTTTTTGGGAAACCGTGCCGCGTCGGTCTTTTTTTTCTTCGGAAGAATTGCAGCCCGATAAAACAGCGGCAATCATTAAAAAGACGATCGGTTTAAAAAAATCCATTGTTTGCAATTTTAGCCAAAAATACCATATTTTCAACGGTCGGCAATCTCGGTTAACGTTTTGTAAACAAGTCGCGTGGGAAGGCCCATTACATTGAAATAGCAACCTTCAATTTTTTCAATGCCAATATAACCAATCCATTCCTGGATACCATAGCTGCCGGCTTTGTCGAAGGGTTTATAGTTGGTGATGTAGTATTCAATTTCAGCTTCTGAAAGTGGTCGGAACCAAACTTTGGTGGTGTCGTTAACCGTAAGCTGAAAATTTTTGGAAGTAAAGCAAACCGACGTAATAACCTCGTGCATTTGTCCGCTAAGGGATTGGAGCATTCTTTTTGCATCCGAAGCGTTTTCCGATTTGTTGAGTGCCTTTTCATCTTTCCAAACAATGGTGTCGCTGGTAATCAAAATATCGCTATCGCTTAAATTTTTAAAGGCCGACGCTTTTAATTTCGCAAGATAATCGGTTATTTCTGCCTTGCTTAAATTCTCCGGAAAGTTTTCCTCGACCGGTAGCACTTGAATCTTGAAATCGATGTTCAATTCCTTAAAAAATGCCTGTCTTCGGGGCGAACCGGAAGCAAGGATGATGTTGTAATTTTTCAATTTTTCGCGAAGCATAATTTAGTTTTTTGTTGCAGGTTGCAGGTTTGGCAGGCTATTTCAAAAGTACGAAGCGGTAGAGGGGTATGGAGCAAATTCCAAGAAACATTATTAATTTCAACAATTTTGAAAGAAATCTAAAATCCTTAAAAGTGGTGGCGTCATAGGCTTTTACACAGAAATAGAGGAGGGGCGCGAGGATGCAAAACAGAAAATACAACATAACCATTTTGCTGTTATAGAGATAGGTATACATAAATAGAACTACTCCAAAAACGAGAATCACTCCCAAAACAAAGACTATTGAACTGGTTCTTTTTCGGCCCAGTGCAATTGGAAGGGTATTTCTTTCTCCTTTTTTATCGCCATTGATATCTTGAAGGTCTTTTACGATTTCGCGGATAAAAGTTATAAAAAATGCAAACGTTGCGTATTGAAGCACAATTTTAAAAACAATCGATTGGCCCACTTGGTTTTGGGATGTTATTGGGGGAAGTAGATCAAAAAGAGCAACAAGAACCAAGCTCATCGCCACCAAGGCCGAAATCAACAGGTTACCGACCAAGAAAATTCCCTTAAAATAGGAAGCATATAAATAGAGCAAAGCCGAAAAAGCGATAAAAAGAGCGGCAAAACTGGGTTTTCCGATACTATTGGCGAGGTAAAAACCCAGCGCCACGCCGGCAATATTTAAAGCAATAAAAAGCGTATGGGCTTGTTGTTCGGAGAGTTTTGTGCCAATCAATACCTTCTTTGGTTTGTTGATCGTGTCAATTTCCACATCGTAAATATCATTGATGATATTGCCGGCCGCGGCAATACAAACTGTGGCAAAAACCAGCAAGCCAAAATGGAAATCCGTCAACGCCATCGCAACGCCAAGCGTTTCGAACAGGCTGTATTTTAATAAAACCTGCGCCAAAGCTATAAACAACAGATTTTGGTAGCGAACAAGGTTTAGGTAGTTCAAATCTCGAAGATAATCGTTATGAGTTAAGAGTATTGCGCCATTTGGAATGTATAATCCATCAATCGTATTTTGCGCCAATTCCACCTGTGGCGGGCCACTTTCCTTGTACTTTCAGCACTTGCTCGATGATGTCGCGAACGCAGCCCTTGCCGCCCTTTTTGTGTGAAACATATTTTGAGATTGCCTTTATTTCCGGCACCGCGTCTTGGGGACAGGTGGGCAGTCCTACTTCCTGCATTATTTCAAAATCCGGAAGGTCGTCGCCCATAAACAGGGTGTTCTCTTTTTTAAGGTTATGCTTTTTCAGATAATCCTCTAAAATTCTGGTTTTGTTTTCGGCACTCAAAAAAATGTTTTCAATTCCTAAATTTTGAAGCCTTATCCGCACGCCCTCATTCGATCCGCCAGAGATAACACAAACATTAAAACCTTTTTCCACCGCTGTTTTCAGGCCATAGCCATCTTTTATGTGCATGGTGCGGAACATTTCTCCCTGTGTATTAACCTGAATGGTCCCGTCAGTCAACACCCCGTCCACATCAAATATGAACGTGGAAATGTGTTTTAGATATTCTTTATAGCTCTTTTCCATATTTCTGTTTTAACTGCGCCGTGAACAGCTCGTAAATTTTGGAATACGGACTGTTTGCCAACAAATGTAAATGTTTTTCAATGGTTTTACTATCGTTGCGTTTAGCGGGTCCGGTTTGCGCGGCTTCGGGCGAAAGCGTTTCCATTTTTGATGCCGTTTCGGCTATTAGTGGTCTCAGCAAAGGGAACGGCAATGCTTCTTCTTTAAGGATAACACTGCCAATTTCATATAAATGGTTCACAAAATTGTTTACGAACACCGCGGCAAGATGGAGTTTGGCCCTTTTTTCGGAAGAAATTTCCACCACATTTTCTGAAATGGTTTCGGCTACCCTTCGCAATAGCTCCAAATCCTCTCGGTTTTCGGCTTCAATGCAAATGGGAATTGCCTTAAAATCCACGGCTCGCTCCTTGCTAAAGGTTTGAAGCGGATAAAAAACACCCCTTCGGTTTTTAGGGGAAAGTACGTCCATGGCCACCCCCCCAGAGGTATGGACAACCAATTTGTTTTGAAATGGTAGCGATTCGGAAAAGCCCGCAATGGCATCATCGGGAATCCCGATTATGTAAACATTGGCATCGGAAATTTTTGAAACATCGTCTGTAACCGGAATAGTTTCAAAAGGCGAAGGTAGTGGGATAAAATTTCTGTTAAAAATCTGTATTGCAACAACTTCTGAATTTTTATGTAAAGCATTGAGTAAATGGCTATTTACATTGCCGAAGCCTAATAAAACAACTTTTATCATAGTGCGAATTTAGCGGTTTTTTCTTGATTGGGGATTAGGGATTAGGGATTAAGGATTAGGGATTTTTTGTTCTTAGCTCTTAGCTTTTAGCTTACTAGCACACACTTTTCAGCATACAGCTTACAGCTTACAGCTTACAACTTTCAGCCTACGGCCTATTTCATCGGAACACCTTGTGTTTAATCAACCTTATTTCGCCATCCTGCTCCAACTGTTTTATGGCGCGGATTACCGTTTCAACCCGTTGTCCGGTAAGGTCGGCTATTTGTTGGCGCGTTAGCTCTACCTGAAACGGTTCCTCCTTTCCGTATTTGCGTTTCAGGAAATCGATAAGCGTTAAAATGCGATGTTCCGGCGGATGCACAGAAATTTCCTTTAAAATGGTTGCCTTGTAATAAAGCCTTTTGGCCAACGCCCGAGTAAATTTTAGGTTTACCTCCGGATTCTCGGTTAGCAGTTCAAACAAGCTGGTTTTGTTTAATTTGTAAAGTGTCGTGGGTTTTACGGCAGCCGCGGAAGCGGGATATTTAAAATCGCCCAGCAGGGGCGGTTCGCCAAAACTTTCGCCATCATAAAAAATTCCCTGCACAAATTCCTTTCCCTGTTCGTTGATGTTGAACATTTTGACTTCGCCCTCTTTAATCTGGAAATAAAAATCTGCGCGCCCCTTTTCGGAAAGGATACCCTCGTTTGCTTTTATATTTTGAAGGGTTGCACCGTAGTCCAACAAAAGATTTTCAGGAATCATTGGTTTATGATTTGCCTCATAAAATAAGGCTTTAATGGCAGTGTAAATTTACACCATAAAAATCAAAACCCTATTTATATTATGAAAACCCTTTCCATAAAAAACATGCAGCACGAATTTGAGCACGATTATTATATGTATGTTCCGCTCACCATAATTTTGAACAGTTGCATCGGCTCGCTTGCGGCAATGACTATTTTGGCGCAGGGAACCTCGTTGGTTTCTGGGGTAGAGCTTACCCTTTGCGTTTCGCTTTGTATGGGCTATAACGCCGTTCTGCTCGCAGGTTCCAACCGCAAGTTTGCCTTTTGGTTGCTGGCCATTAGTTTAGTGGCAAATTTGTTGTTGATTTTGATAACTTTGCTATAAAAAATGGCAAAAACAAAAATTAATTCCCGTGAAGATGTGTCTTTGCTCGTGCATACCTTTTATGGCAAAGTGAGGAAAGACACGCTTTTGGGGCCCATCTTCAACGGAATAATAACAGATTGGGAAACCCATCTCGAACTGCTTACCGATTTTTGGGAAACCAACCTTTTCTTTAAACGAAAATATTTCGGAAACCCAATGCATGCCCATATTGAGGTTGACAAAAAAGTGGGCGGCACCATCAACGAGCTTCACTTTGGCACTTGGATCAATTTGTGGCACCAAACAATCGATGAACTTTTTGAAGGCGAAACCGCCGAGGTTGCAAAAAACCGCGCCCGAAATATGGGCACTTTCATCCATTTAAATATTTTCAATGCTCGAAAACCGGATGCCCCAAGCGGGGAATAGTTACTATATTTAAGTAGTCTAAATGGGCGCAATTCCGTATTTTTGCGCCAAAATTTCCCTGAAATGCTAAAAAAGATTGCTTCCGTTCTTTTCTCTACCCGATTGACTGCCCTTTTATTTATAGTTTTTGCCGCCGCGATGGCAGCGGGAACCTTTATGGACGCCGATTCGCAAAGTCCGCCAACGGCCTACACCCGCGAACTCATTTACAACGCTTGGTGGTTTGAGGCAATTATGCTGGTCTTTATGATCAACTTTGTGGGAAATATTTTTAGGTACAACCTTCACAAACCAAAAATGTGGGCCTCGCTCATGCTGCATTTGGCCTTTATTTTGGTAATATTCGGTGCCTTTGTAACCAGATATATCGGATTTGAAGGCATAATGCATATCCGCGAAGGACAGACCGAAAACACTATACTTTCCGAGCATACCTATTTGGATATATTTATTGATGGCGATTACACCATTGATGGAGTGGCCCAGCGCCGAAAATTGAAACCCAAGAAATTAAGGCTTTCCGAAAAGCTCAACAACAATTTTGAAATCGAAACCGATTATAACAACCAGCCCGTAACCATAAAATTTAAAAAATTTATTGATGGTGCAGTAGAAGGGCTCACCCCAGATGAAAATGGCGATTCCTATTTAAAAATAGTTGAATCCGGCGGCGGTGAACGCCATGATCATTGGGTGAAGGTGGGAGAGGTTTCCAACATTCACAATATCCTTTTCGCAATAAACAAACCAACCTCTGGGGCCATAAATATAACCTATACCGAAGACGGAAACTATACCATTTCCAGTCCTTTTGAAGGCAATTTTATGCGAATGGCAGACCAAATGGAAGGTACGGTTCCGGCGGACAGCGTGCAGCCATTTAACCTTCGCTCCCTATATCGAATGGGCGGAATCGCTTTTGTGGTGCCGGAACCCGTTACAAAAGGCAGTTTTGGAATTGTGAAGGCAGGCCCGGGTGAGCCTGCCAACCAAGATGCCCTTATCGTTGAAATTTCTTCTGAAGGCGAAACCAAAACTGCGGCCATGCTGGGTGGAAAGGGATCTACTCCAAATCCCGTTGAAACCGAAGTGGCGGGACTAAAGGTATATACCAGCTATGGTTCCAAGGAAATTGAACTGCCTTTTAGCATTACCTTGAACGATTTTATTGCTGAAAAATATCCAGGAACGGAAAAGGGATATTCCTCTTTTAAGAGCAAAGTGACGGTCATTGATCCAGATAAATCACATTTTGATGCAGAAATATTTATGAACAATGTGCTAGACCATCACGGATTCCGATTTTTTCAGTCAGGGTTCGATCCCGATGAAGGTGGCACCATTCTGTCCGTAAACCACGACTGGTGGGGAACCTGGATTACCTATATAGGCTACTTTTTCCTATACGTTGGCCTCCTGGGAATTCTTTTTTTTAAAGGAAGCCGTTTTAAAACCTTGGAAAAAATATTGGATCGAATAAAAAGGAAAAAGGCCGCCTTAACGCTCTTGGCCCTATGTTCACTAACGTTTCCGGCAATGGCGCAGGAACCGGCCCACACTTCCCTTCCCAAAAATAAAATAGATTCCATCATTAAGGCAAACGCTGTTAGCAAGGAACACGCCGCAAAGTTGGGTCATCTCATTATTCAGGACAATGGGCGGATGAAACCCATTAATACCTTTGCCAGTGAACTGCTGCGCAAGATCAGCCGGGATGACCATTATGAGGGCCTGGACGCCAATCAGGTTTTCATTTCTATGACCGAATTTCCGAGAATTTGGGTAGAAGTGCCGTTGATTTATCTTAAAAGGGGCAATGATAGCATCCGCCACGTTGCCGGCGTGCCCGAAGGCCAAAAGGAAATTTCGTTACTCGATCTATTTGATGAAAGAGGCAACTATAAATTGGAGCCATTTTTGGAGGCGGCCACGCGCACCAATACGCCCAATCAATTCCAAAAGGACTTTATTCGTGCCCATGAAAACTTTTCACTTTTAAATGCCGCCCTCAGTGGAAGTATTCTGAAAATATTCCCAATTCCGGGCGATGAAGGCAATAAATGGGTTTCCTATCCCGAGCTGGCCGAGGCCAAGTTACAGGGAATGGATTCGCTGTATGCCAAAAATATCCTTCCGCTGTATTTTGACAGTCTGAAAAAAGCACGTCAGACGGGAGATTACCAACAGGCCGATGAATTTTTGGAGAGCATCACCAATTTTCAAAAGAAATATGGAGCCGAAGTAATGCCTTCTGAAGCCAAACTGCGCGCTGAAACAATATATAACCAAGCCGATATTTTCAACAGATTGTATAAATATTTTGCCGTCTTCGGAATTTTAATGTTGGCTTTCATTATTGCCCAGCTCTTTAAAGATCGGAAAACGCTTCGCATTCTTATAAAAGCTTCCAAAGTATTGATGTGGATTTTCTTTATAGCGATGACCCTGGGTTTGGCGCTGCGGTGGTACGTTAGCGGCCACGCTCCGTGGAGTGATGCTTATGAATCCGTGGTGTATGTAGCCTGGGCCACCATCTTTTTCGGGCTCGCCTTTGGAAGAAAAAGCGACCTGACCGTAGCCTCCACGGCTTTTGCCGGTGCCATAATCCTTTGGGTAGCGCACGAGAATTGGCTGGATCCGTCCATCGCCAATCTTCAACCCGTGCTGGACAGTTATTGGCTGATGATCCACGTGGCGGTAATTGTCATGAGCTATGGCCCCTTCACCCTTGGTATGATCTTGGGCGCAACTTCGTTGTTCCTAATGATTTTTACTACTAAGCGCAATTACAAAAACATGGAAATCAACATCAGCGAGTTGACCGTGGTGACCGAAATGGCGCTCACCGTGGGCTTGGTTCTGCTCACCATCGGTAACTTTTTGGGTGGCCAATGGGCCAATGAAAGCTGGGGCCGCTATTGGGGCTGGGACCCGAAGGAAACTTGGGCCTTGATAAGCATTATGATCTATGCTTTTGTAATCCACGCGCGATTGGTGCCGGGCCTTCGCGGCCGATGGACATTTAATGTTATGGCGTTGTTTGCCTACGCTTCCATTATGATGACCTATTTTGGGGTGAACTTCTATCTAAGCGGTCTCCATTCCTATGCCAGTGGAGACGCGCCCGCCACGCCTACCTTCGTTTGGTGGATTACGCTTTTTGCTGTAATCCTGAGTGTGGTTTCGTATTTTCGATATAAGAAATATTACGGCAAGAAAGGCCGTAGCAAAGGGGATTAGAAAATAAAAAAACCACGAATCCACATATAAAAATGTTCGAGAATTCGTGGTTAACTAAATATAAAATCAACAATCGTCAGGCAACAATTAACAATCGCCAATCCTTAAATCATATCCTCCGGTTTTACCCATTCGTCAAACTCTTCGGCGGTTAAATAGCCAAGATTTACGGCTTCCTCTTTCAAGGTAGTGCCATTTTTATGGGCCGTGTTCGCAATTTCCGCAGCCTTGTAATAACCAATCTTCGGATTCAAAGCCGTAACGAGCATTAAACTATTGTTCAATTGTTTTTTTATTACTTCGTAATTGGGTTCAATTCCTTGGGCACAGTGAATATCAAAAGAAACACAGGCATCGCCGAGTAAGGTAGCCGATTGAAGGAAATTGGCGGCCATTACCGGTTTGAATACATTCAGTTCAAATTGGCCCTGCAAACCCCCAACTGCTATGGCCATGTCGTTTCCGATAACCTGGGCACAGACCATCGTAAGCGCCTCACATTGGGTTGGGTTTACCTTTCCGGGCATAATGGACGATCCCGGCTCGTTGGCTGGAATTGTAATTTCGCCAATACCACTGCGCGGGCCGCTGGAAAGCATGCGAACATCGTTTGCAATTTTATTTAAGGAAACCGCCAATTGCTTTAGGGCGCCGTGGCTTTCCACAAAGGCATCATGGGCGGCGAGGGCCTCAAATTTATTTTTTGCGGTAACGAAAGGAAGGTCCGTGAATTTTGCGATATATTCGGCCACTTTTACATCATAGCCTTTTGGGGTGTTCAAGCCAGTGCCCACGGCCGTTCCGCCCAATGCCAATTCGGCCAAATGCGGAAGCGTGTTTTTTAGGGCCTTAAGTCCGTGGTCCAATTGTGCGGCATAACCACTGAATTCCTGGCCCAAGGTTAGGGGAGTGGCATCCATAAAATGGGTGCGGCCAATTTTTACGACGTCTTTAAATTCGACAGCTTTTTTAGCAAGGGTTATTTGAAGCTGTTCTACGCCCGGAATGGTGTTTTCCACCAGTTTTTTATATGCAGCAATGTGCATGCCCGTGGGGAAGGTATCATTGGACGACTGCGATTTGTTTACATCATCGTTCGGTTGGAGGGTTTTCTCGCCTTCGCCAATGGTTTTTCCTGCCAATTGATGGGCGCGGTTGGCGATCACCTCGTTCACATTCATATTGCTCTGTGTCCCGCTGCCGGTCTGCCAAATTACCAAGGGGAACTGATCGTCGTGCTTGCCTTCCAAAATTTCATCGCAAACCTTTGCTATCAAATCCCGCTTTTGCTCCGAGAGCACGCCAAGCTCACAGTTGGTGAAGGCGGCTGCTTTTTTTAAGTAGGCAAAACCATAAATAATTTCCAACGGCATGGAGGCTTTTGGCCCAATTTTGAAATTTTCAAAGGAACGCTCCGTTTGGGCGCCCCACAGTTTGTCTGCGGGCACTTTTACTTCGCCCATAGTGTCTTTTTCAATTCTATATTGCATAATGAAAGGATTTAATTTTGAAATAGGTTATCGCGAAAGTATAATTTCTGAATTTGCACACAAAGGTAACTAAAAGGCAAAAGTTGTTCAACCCGCGTGGCTGTTTATTTGTTGTGAATAAATACAAAAGTTTTATTGCCGTTTCTCAAAAAAACATTTTATCTTTGGAGCATCATTTTAAAACCAATACCGTATGTTTACCTTTGAACAATATTTAGGATTTCTCGCTTTTTTGATAATTCTGACCATGGGTTTTTGGCTGATGATCTTTTTGGTAAGCATTCTTCCCTATTGGATAGGCGGCTCGCTGTATGAAAACTGGAAACTGAAACGTGAGGCCAAACGTAAAAACGAAGTTAAGTAAACGAATTTCAGACTTTGATATAAAAAAAGGGAACCGGTTTCGGTTCCCTTTTTTTTTGTTCTTATTTAACCTTCAAATCCGCCCTCGTCAAACCCTGAGTCACGCTCTGGCCTTGACCGTTGCTTCTTTTGGTTGAAACGGTAGGTAAAGCTAAGGGTTACTTGGCGCTGCCTCCATTGGAACTCACTTTCACTGCTGAAGGTGTCCGTTAAAGTGTAGCTGTTTCTTTTTCGGGTATTCAACAGATCGCTAATGTTCAGGGCCAGCGTTCCGTTATCGTCCATGATGTCCTTGCTCAATGCCATATCTACGGAAAGCATACCGTCGGTTTCGGTCTGTGCCGTATTTGACGGGCCGCGGTAAAATGCGTTGGTTTGCCAATCAATTTTGGCGGGGAGTTTCACCTTGCTGCTGAAACGCCCAAAATAGCTGGTGTTTTCGGTGCCGTAATCTACATTGTTGTACTTTCCTTCGGTTTTAAAGAAAAAGTAGTTAAAGCTCCCGTTCAAATTGAGCCATTTGGTTGGGTTAACCAATAGGCCCAGCTCAAAACCATAGCGCTGGTTGGTGGACAGGTTAATGGGCAAGGTCCTGATAACCGGAATTCCATTGCTGGTTACTTCCCCGGTTTCCTCCTGCACCCTTTCAAAGGCATCGGTTTCGTGTTGATAATAGACGGAAGTGGTTAGGGTCAATTTTTTCCATCGTTTTAAATATCCCAAATCGAACGCACTTGCGTAGGCTGGGTCCAGATCAGGATTGCCCTGAAAGACGTTGGCCTCGCTGGATCGGGACGGAAATGGATTGATGTACCAATGCCGCGGACGATTGATTCGGCGATTATAGCCAAGGGTTATATTTTCATCTTCCTTTATTTCGAACGTAAAATTAACGGTGGGGAACAGGCCGGTGTAGTTTTTATCAAAATTTAAATTGAAGGGAGCGCTTTCCACCACATTTTCTGCCGCAACCTTGCCCTTTAGTTGTGTGTTCTCCACGCGAAGCCCCAAGAGAAATGAAAACTTTCCAAATTTGTTTCCGTATTGTGAATAGAAAGCATTCACATTTTCATTATAAGTGAAAATATTCGATAGACTGTCGTTCCGGCTGAAATTGCCAGAATTTCCCATTTCTTGAAAAAGGGCATAATCCGTAACAGATTCGTCAAAACTTCCGCGATAGCCCGCCTCGAATTGAGCATTATCGCCTATGGGCAAAACGTAATCGGCCTGGGCCAAATATTCGGTCTGCTTTTGTTTTTGAATTATATCCTCGCGCGGCAACGTGGTATTGTTTGGAAAAACCGTTTCTTGCGAAATCAGCGATCGCTCCGTTTCGCGGCTGTTTTCATATTGAAGGTCCGCAGTAAGTTTATGGCCGTGATCGTTGAAATTATTGGTATAGTTTAACGAAGTTTGATAAGTTTCATCATCTTCCAATTCAATTTCCAGCCGTGTGATCCGCTCTTCCAAATTGGCATTGTTAAAATTTAAGGTGTTGTTGGTGGTTTTATCCGTACCGTCGCCCTTTCGATAGAAACCGCTTGCAGTAACGGACGATTTTTCGGTTATATAATATTCTATCCCCAAATTGGTATTGAAACCTTTCCCCATACGGTCGTATTTGCGGTTTTCAATAACTTGGTCAAACATGGGTTCTACGAGGATGGGTTCGCCATTATCGTCCAAAACCGGATTTCCCTGTTCGTCCAACAGCGGTCGGGAAAAGTAATTGTTGTCAAAAAATGCCTTGCCGGGCCCGTTGCGATAATATACACCCGTGGTGTTGAAAATATTGAATTTATTGGTGCGCAAATTTATATTGCCAGAGGCACTGCTGTTTAGGGGCACGCCAAGATTGGTACTGAGGGAGCCGTTCAGCCCGAGGGTCTTTTCCTTTTTCAGGATAATATTAAGGATACCTGCAGTTCCTTCGGCATCATATCGGGCGGAGGGCGAGGTAATTACCTCAACCCGCTCAATGGTTTCGGCGGGTAACTGCCGCAAGGCATCGGTAGAACCAAATCCGGCTAATGCTGAGGGTTTTCCGTTAATCAAAATTCGTACGTTGTCATTCCCCCGAAGGGCAATGGTGCCGTCCACATCCACTGTAACGGAGGGAACGTTGTTTAGGGCATCGCTGACTGTGGCCCCTCCGGAGGTGAGATCCTTGCCGATATTGTATATTTTTTTGTCGAGCCGAATTTGTACTTCGGTATTTTCAGCGCGGACCACCACTTCGTCCAGACTGGCGGCATCCAGGGCCAATCGAACAGTTGGCAATTCGGTATTTTTGGTGAGGTTTTGGTTTGGAAGTTCTTTGGATTTATAGGAAATAAATTCATATTTCACGGTATATATCCCGGCAGGCACCTCTATATTGAAATGACCGTTCATATCCGTAATTCCTCCAGTAACCACTTTTCCTTGTTTGTCGATAAACGAAACCGTGGAATATTCCAACGGATAATCGGTTCCCTGCTCAAGAATGGTCCCTTTTACGGTAATTGATTTTTTTTCAGATTGTTGGGCGAATGAAAGAACTGTCGCGAAAGCCAGTAGGATAGAAAAGGTAATCTTCATGAATTTTTTAGCTATTTTGACCCACGAAAATACCTTTGGTTTTATTGGGAACTGCTAAATTTCTGTTAAATAAAACCGTGTGTCTTATAAAATATCCAGCACTTTTTCAGGCGGTCGGCCCACAATGGCGCGGGTTCCTTTAATGGCTATTGGCCGCTCCATCAATTTTGGAAAAGTTACAAGCGCATCGATGATTTCTTGATCCTGCAAATTCCGTCCCTCAAAATTTGCCTTCCATTCAGGTTCCTGCTTGCGAACCAAGGCTATCGGTTTTATTCCCAAAAGCTCAATAATTTGTTTCAATTCTTGGCGCGTAGGTGGATTTTCAAGATATTTCACTATTTCAATCGTTTCGCCTTGTTGCTCCAACAGTTCAAGCGCTTGGCGCGATTTACTGCAGCGGGGATTGTGGTATAGGGTAGTCATATTTTCAAAAGATAATTTATTTTTTCGTTATGTCTTCCAATTCCAATCTGTAATCATATTGCAGATCTTCGTGAAGGGTTTCTATTTTTCGAGAAAGGAGTTCCATTTGTCCCTTGTATAGCTTGAAAAGCGGAGTGTTTCTTGTAATGGAGGGACGAAAATTGATTAGCTTTCCACAGAAATAAAGCAACAATTCCACTTCGGTTTCTTTTTTTTGCGAATAGCGGATGTGCTTTTTCAACTCCTTCAATATTTTTCTGATGGTTTTTTTGGCATAGTAAAAATTTTTGGTGTTGATGGTTCCAAAAGCTTCGTCCATTTCAATTTTAATGCTTTTGATAAAGGCCTCTTCATCTTTCGATTCGAAAAGGAGATAGGTGAGCAGCTCCTTATTTTCCTTTTTAAACTTGGACAGCCGAAGGCACAGGCCAATAAGTTCCTGCTTGTCGAAATGGTTCAGTTCATTTTTGATTTCCTTTACGGCAGCGGCCCTCATAAAATTCAATTTGCCGTAAAAATACCATTTGCTATTCTAAAACAGGGCTCTAACGGCGGTTTAATTTTATAATTCCTCTCTTTATAGTTTAGGATTTATTATTGACAAATTTTTTTGTGTACTTTTAAAATCGCAAAAAAAACCAATGGAAATAAAAAAAATACGTTTCTGCTTCACATTTATTTTTTTCCTTTTAAATGTCGCCTTTGCCCAGACTACCTCGAGGGACCAACAATTTGAAACCTATAACAAACTGGTTGGTGGCGACCCCACGGACCTTTACAATGGTACTGAATTCACAGATCTTTTTTTGAATACCAACGGCACCTATCGCTATTTTAACGGATTTGACTATACGCCCGGTACCGTGGTTTACAACGGCCAATACTATGTGGGGGTCCTTTTGAAATACGATGTTTTGGAAGATAATCTCCTCGTGCGGTCCGATGATAATTTAAGCGTTTTCAATATTAAATTGATTCCTGGGTTTGTGCAATCGTTTTCTGTGCACGGGCATCAGTTTGTTAATATTCCCCCGGCAGCGCTCGATCTTTCGGGTAATGGATTTTTTGAGAAAGCCTATGAGGGAACGACACTAAATCTTTATATTAAACGAACCAAGAAGAAAAGGGAAAAACCCTTAAAAAATGGAATCCAATACAGTTTTGCAGCAGCAGATTTTTATGTATTGGAGCATGATGGAAGCTATAGTGTTGTTGGCAACGAGCGCGACTTTCGGAAAATCTTTCCGGGAAAGCAGGACGAAATCCGTGAATATTTCAAAAGTTATAAAAGCCTTCTAAAATTGGATTCCGATCGGTTTTATCTCAACTTGACACAATTTCTTGACGGACAAATTTCCCAAAAAAAAGTACAATAATTTGATGCGCCCAGATATGCAAAATACATTTTTTGCCCTCCTTATATTTTTGTTTGCCACTAAAATCCTTGTTGCCCAGAACAGTGAAAACCTAACGGTTTCTTTCAAAAACACGCCCTTGACCGAAGCAGTGCTGAAAATTGAATCGCTTTCCGGACGGCAATTTTTCTATGAGGAAACGTGGTTGAAGGGATATACGGTTTCAGAAAATTTTGAAAATGAATCCCTGCGAAACGTTTTGGACGCACTCTTTAAGCATACAAACCTCAATTACCTGCTCAAGGACGGCCGTGTTATTTTGTTGAACAACAGTTATGTATATACCGAACTGCCCACCGGTTTTTTCCACCAGCAAAAGGATCTGGAAAAAGGCAGCGAGGCCAACACTAATGCGCCCATTTTTCAAGAGGAATATACTGAGGGACAAACGGTGCAGCAGCGAAAACTGGTTACCATTGGCAAACAGCGGCCAAATTCCGCGAACAAAACCTATCTGTTGACGGGCGTTTTTAAGAACTCAAAAACAGGAGAACCGCTGCAGAATCTTTCCATTTCTACCGTGGACAGAAGTAAATATGCGGTTACCGATGCTGAGGGCAGGTTCAGCATTCGCCTTCCGTATGGTTTGAATAAGCTTGAAACCAATCTTTTGGGGTTTGAAAAAATCCGCCAGGACGTAATTATGTATGGCGATGGTTCCCTAAATTTTGAATTGCGTGAAAACACCGAATCGCTGGAGGAAGTTGTGGTGAAATCGAAAAAGGATGCCAACGTCCGCGACGCCGTGGTAGGGGTTACGAATATTGATATAGAAACCATTAAAACTATTCCACTCGTTTTGGGGGAGCGCGATCTATTAAAGGTTGCCACCACAATGCCAGGCATAAAAACCACCGGGGAGGGTTCCAGCGGGTTTAATGTTCGGGGCGGCAGAGCGGACCAAAACCTTATTTTGCTGGACGATGCCGTTTTGTATAATCCTTCCCATTTCTTGGGTTTCTTTTCTGCGGTAAATCCTTTTACCACCGGCAGTATGGAAATTTACAAAGCCAGTATCCCCGCAGAATATGGAGGCAGGCTTTCCTCCGTCTTTGATATTGAGACCAAATCGGGCGATATGGAAAAATTTAAAGGCGAAGGCTCGGTTGGCCCCATAACGGCAAACCTCGCCGTGGAAGTTCCTGTAGTAAAACAGAAGGCTTCCGTAATTGCAGGTTTCCGTGCCACCTATTCCGATTGGATATTGCGGAGCCTTAACGAAGACGAACTCAGGAACAGCGAGGCTTCGTTCTATGATGGTATTGTTAAGTACAAGCATAATCTTAACGCAAAAAACAATATTCAAGGAACGTTCTATTTCAGCAAGGATCGTTTCAGTATTACTTCAGATTCCATTTTTGATTATCACAACCGTCTGGTTTCATTGAAATATGGGCACAATTTCAACGAAAAACACCGGGCAGAACTTGTTTTGGTGAACAGCCAATATAAATATGGGGTTGATTATGAAGCGGAAGGAAACAACAATTTTAAGTTTGGTTACGAACTTAATGAATATCAGGGGAAGCTAAACTTCAATTATAAATTGGGCAACAAGCATAAATTGAGCTATGGCCTGAGCAGTAAACTGTATTCCA
Organism: Aequorivita sp.; assembly: GCA_048265145.1. Classification (GTDB taxonomy): domain Bacteria; phylum Bacteroidota; class Bacteroidia; order Flavobacteriales; family Flavobacteriaceae; genus Aequorivita. Next base: position 276,827 of record JBLXCF010000001.1, on the reverse strand, counting down.
TCGATCCTGGGAATATGGAACCGAACGGTGCCAATTCAGACGTTTTGGCAAAAACCATTGATCGGGAAAAAGGCCTGGAATCGGCGGTCTATGTGGCAGATCTGTTTGAAGTAACAGAGAAATTACTGCTCGATTTGGGCCTGCGCTACTCTTTCTATTCCGCCCTTGGGCCGGCAACCCAAAAAGTTTATATGGATGGACAGCCTAAAAATGAGTCTACGGTGGTTGAAGTTCGGGAATTTTCCAGTAACCAATCCATAAAAACCTATGGCGGTCCGGAATATAGATTGGCTGCCCGATATCTTTTGGGCAGCAATTTTTCGGTAAAGGCCGGCTTTAATAGGACCATTCAATACCTGCATTTGCTTTCCACAAACACTACTCAATCGCCCACAGATATCTGGAAACTTTCGGATTTTAACATTGCGCCGCAAAGGGCAAATCAGTACAGCCTTGGATTTTTTAAAAATCTTTCCGGAAAGGATGTGGAATTCAGCATAGAAGGCTATTACAAAACCATGGCCGATCTATTGGATTATAAAATAGGCGCCCAATTGATCTTGAATGAAAATTTAGAAACCGAACTCCTACAAGGCGAAGGAAAGGCCTATGGCGTAGAATTTCTCGTGAAGAAAAACAGTGGCAGGTTCAACGGCTATGTGGGCTACAGCTATTCGCGCTCCTTCGTGAAACTGGACAGCCCACTACGGCAGGAACGCGTGAATAATGGTGAATTTTTTCCCGCGAACTATGACAAGCCCCACGATTTTTCGCTAGTTGCCAATTTTAAATTGACCAAGAGGTTCAGTTTTTCGGGCAATTTCAGCTATCAGACTGGGCGGCCGATAACCTATCCCATCGGTAGGTACGTTTTCGCCGGAGAGGAACAGGTGCTTTACAGCGACCGGAATCAATTCAGGATTCCAGATTACTTCCGGCTGGATTTAGGGGTAAACATTGAGGGAAACCATAAGCGCAACAAATTGGCGCACAGTTTTATCAATATTTCAGTTTATAATGTTTTGGGAAGAAATAATCCCTATTCGGTTTTCTTCGTAAATGAACAAGGACAGATAAAAGCCTATCAAACCTCGATTTTCTCGGTGCCCGTGCCAACCATTACCTATAATTTTAAGTTTTAAGAAATTATGAAAAATCCATTCCTACTTCTCCTTTTGTTGGCAACGGCCCTGTTGCAGACCCGATGCACGGAACCCTATGAAATTGAAACCGTGGGCTATGAAAACGTGTTGGTAGTGGAAGGTACCATTACTGACGAGCTAAAACAACAAATGGTTAAACTCAGCCGTACTTCCACCTTAGAAAATTCTGAAGTATTGCCGGAAACCAACGCAACGGTAGCCGTTGTAGGGGAAAATGGAGAAACCTATTCTTTTTCGCCACAAGGGCAAACAGGAAACTACCTTTCCGATCAGCCGTTTCAGGCCATGCCAAATGTTGCTTACACCCTTAAAATAATCACCCCGGATGGCAACCGCTATACTTCTTCATCCGTAGTCCTGCCTCCCAAAGTGGAAATAGGAGAGGTGTATGCGGAAACCATTATGGATCCTTCGGAAAACAAAGACGGCCTCCAAGTTCTGGTAAACACGGAAGACCCAACGGGAAAGGCAAAGTATTTTAGATATGAATATGAGGAAACCTATAAAATCATAGCGCCACATCCATCGCCCTATACTGCAAGGATTTTAAATTTTGACGATGAGTTCTATACTTTTGATGTGGAACTAACCCCGCGCACCCCGGAAATAATTTGCTATTCCACCGAATTTTCCACGGGCATCAACCAAACCGCCACCACCGAGCTCAACCAAAACCACGTGCTAGGATTTCCGGTTAGATACCTCTCAAAAGCTGATGCAAAAATACAGACCCGCTACAGTATTTTGGTGAAACAGTTTGTGCAGAGTGTTGAGGCCTACACCTTTTACAAGATAATAAAGGAGTTGGGCAGCGTTGGCAATATATTGTCCCAAGGGCAGCCGGGTTATGTGGAAGGCAACATACGTTCGGAAGCTGATGACAATGAAAAGGTGATCGGATTTTTTGAAGCCTCTTCGGTATCCACAAAACGTATTTATTTTAATTATGAAGATTTCGGATTCGAAAAACCGCCCTATTTTTTGGATTGTGACCTTTTGGTACTGGATTATCGCGATAATACGGTTTTGGATAACGACCCCAACGACAGGGAAACCATATACACCTATTTGAGCTATTTTGATTATCAGGTGGTCCAGCACGGACCGTGGTTTCAATATACCATCGCAAAACAGGAATGTGCTGTTTGCACTTCTTTTTCATCAAACATACAACCCGATTTTTGGGAAGATTGATTATGGCCAAACAATTTTTTATACTACTGTTCTCAGGTTTCCTATTACCTCTTACTGCCCAAATTCCAAAACAGGAACTTACGGCAGCTACGCAAGCATTTCCGATGGAGCAAGTGTTCGTTTCCCTTAATTCCAAAGTGCTGCTTACCGGCGAAGTGCTGCGGTATAAAGCCTACGCCCTTACTGAATCTAACCAAATCAGCTCTCTTAGCAGGATACTATACGTTTCCCTTCGCAATGAAAATGATTCGGTAGTGTTCAACCATAAAATTAAACTGGATAAAGGAGTGGCCTCGGGCGATTATTTTTTACCCGCTTCCCTAAAAACGGGTGTTTATACCCTGGTTGGTTATACCAATTTTTCCCGAAATAATCCGATGGACGCCTATTTCAAAAGGAAAATTTACGTAGTGAACACCTTCGTAAAGTCCACCCAGATTGAAAATGTTGCAGATACCGTAAGCATTTCCTTTCAACCACAAGGGGCGTTGGCTTATTATAAAAATGAAGCCTTACAGGACGCATTACAATTGAATTCTGATAAATCCAACTACAGCACCCGAGAAAAGGTGTCTGTAACCGCATTGTTAAAAGCCCCATCATCCTCGGGCAATTATTCACTTTCCGTTAGAAAACTGGATCCCGTGGCTATTGTGGACAATATGGAAAGGCAACCCGAAAAGATGGCCTCGGATGTCTTTTATATCCCGGAAATGCGCGGGGAGCTGCTTTCTGGGGTCGTAATGAACATGCAGGATGGTTCGCCGGTTGCCAACCAGACCGTGTCGCTAACCATACCCGGAGAGGATTATGTATTTAAAATGGCCAAAACCAACAGCTCCGGAAGGTTTTTCTTTGCGGTAGATGAAGGTTACACGTCTGCCAAAAGTATTGTCCAATTAAGTGGCGCGAAGGATTTTGAACGTAAACTACTCATGGACAACAAGGCACTGGAGCTCGCCCCGACCCCTCCAACATTCCTGAAATTGGAACCGAATCTAAAGGAATGGCTCGAGGCCCGCAGTGTTCAATTGCAGATAGAAAATGCCTATTTTGACGTAAAAAAGGATAGTGTTTTAAGCCAACCCAAAAACCCTCCATTTTTTGAAAACCTCGGAACGGAATATTTATTGGACGATTACACCCGCTTTGCTACCGTGCGCGAAACCTTTGTGGAAATTGTTTCCCTTGCCGCCATTCGAGGTTCGGGCGAGTCCATCGTTTTTTCGGTAAACAATCCATACGACCCGAGGGGAATCGCAAAATTCAACAATATTCCGCCATTGGTACTGATGGATGGTATGGAAGTACTGGATAACGCTCAGGTTCTAAACTACAATGCCCGAGAGATTGAAAGCATCCGCGTCATCAACCAGCCGTACCGCTACGGGCCGAAAATCTTTAGTGGAATCATCGTTATAACCACTAAAAAGGGAGATTTTATTCCACCCATATCAGAAAATGTGCAGCAAATTGCCTTATCTCCATTGGAGCCAATAAAAATACCTTTTGCTGTTGAATATGGCCCCGATCAGCGTTGGTCCCGAATCCCGGATTATAGGGTGCAGCTTTTGTGGCAGCCCGAAATTTCATGGAGCGGCGATGGGTATGAAACCAATTTCTTCACCTCGGACGTTACGGGGATTTTTGAAATTGTCTTGGAAGGTTTTTCCGATGAAGGAAAGTTTATTTCGGTTAAAAATTACTTCACCGTGACCGAAAATTAACGAATAGTGTTAAAAAAATGTTCATCTTTCAGCCAGAATTAGACGGGAATTGTTGTAATTTGGGATTCTATTTTCAACTCAAAAACCATTTGTCATGCTCCATTGGAAGGCAACCTTTATCATATTGGCCATCGTTTTCGGGGTTATTGGGTTTATTGGCATTGGCGATGGAGGGCTCCAACCAGCTAAAATTATCTGTGGACTTTTTGTGGTTTTGTTGATTACATTTTGGGTGGCCGACTATATTTATAGGGAGCGCCGCTAATTCCTTAAAAAATTCCTGAAAACCGATTTTGGGATGTGCTACAGCCCGTCGCTTTTTTCCTTTTGTCCCATCATCATTAAATACGCTTTCAAAAATCCGTCTATTTCACCGTCCAGCATGGCGTCTGTGTTTCCTGTTTCAAAACCTGTGCGAACATCCTTCACCAATTTGTAGGGATGCAGCACGTAATTTCTTATTTGGGAGCCCCATTCAATGGCCATTTTGTTCTCTTCAATTTCGGCGCGTTGGGCCATCTGTTTGCGCAATTCAATTTCATACAGTTGCGATTTCAACATCTGCATGGCCTTTTCGCGGTTGTCCAATTGGCTTCTCGTTTCGCTGTTGTGTATGATGATTCCAGTAGGGTGGTGGGTAAGGATGGCCTTGGTTTCCACCTTGTTTACGTTTTGCCCGCCGGCGCCACTGCTTCGGGCAAAATCCCAGGAAATATCGGCAGGGTTAATTTCAATTTCGATGGTTTCGTCCACCAACGGATAGACGTACACACTGGCAAAACTGGTGTGCCGTTTGGCGTTGCTGTCGAAAGGAGAAATACGGACCAACCGGTGCACGCCGTTTTCGCTTTTCAGCCAGCCGAAGGCAAATTCGCCTTCAATTTCGAGGGTAACGGTTTTTACTCCGGCCACATCGCCGGGCTGGAAGTTTAATTCCTTTACCTTATAATTATTTTTTTGTGCCCACATCAGGTACATTCGCATAAGCATCTGTGCCCAGTCACAACTTTCGGTACCGCCGGCACCGGCAGTAATTTGCAGCACCGCACTCAGATCGTCGCCCTCCTCGCCCAGCATGTTGCGGAATTCGAGGGCCTCGATGGCACTTTCGGCACTTTCGAAAGCAGCATCTACCTGTTCGGGCTTTCCTTCGCCTTCCTTATAAAAATCGAGCAGGATTTCGGCTTCTTCGGTGAGATCCTTTGCGTTTTCAAAATCGCTGACCCACTTCTTTTTGGTGCGGAGTACTTTCATAAAAGCCTCGGCCTCGCGCGGATTGTTCCAAAAATTGGGATCGAAGGTTTTTTCTTCCTCGTTGGTTATTTCAACATTTTTGCCAGCAATGTCAAAGATGGTGCCTTAAGGCATCTAACCGCACCTTAAGGTCTTTTATTTGGTCTGTTGTGGTCATAATTAGGTATGAATTTCCGCAAAAATACTATTAACTTCGCGAGGGGAAGGTAATTTTCGGCTAATTTTATAATTTTTAAACCTTATCCTCGAATCCTTCGTAATTTAAGAATTTACCTGTATGAAAAATGTATTGCTTTTTGTTTCCTTTCTTGTTTTTGGTTTAAGTTTTTCCCAAAACGACGAGGCTTTTGTGGATGCCCAAGTGGCCCAAAAATTGGCCGAGCTGGAAATGCAGCAAAATCCGGAATATTTTGTGCGCAAAGGCTTTTGCGACGGCAATGTGCAATTATTTATTATGCCCGATGGTTCTAAATGTGCGTCCGCTTCTACTTATTTTGAAGCCTATGTTTTTTGGAAAGAGGGCGCCGATATTTTAAAACTCCAGAAATTTGATAATTGTGGTTCCTTTCTACCTTTTCAAATTGTAGTGGAGAAGCCCGTACGAAAGCTTTTGGAGGATAAAAATGGCCTTCAAACCGAAGCTGCTTCTTCGTCCACGGAGAAGACCTCGGGAAGCAATCCGTATGCAAACATGGCTGTTTCTTCCTGTCATTCCAATTACACTTTCGTTTTTGAAGGAAAAAGTTTTACGAGAAAAATTACGGAGTTAAAGGGGAAGGAAGCCACAAAAAACAAAGCGTCGGCCCTCAACCGTTTGGATGCCGAACTTTCGGAAATGATCAAAAATCTTGAACAGAGCGGAAAATTCTTCCGTGAAAAATAACCCCATGAATATAGATTTAAGAAGTGACACCGTAACCAAACCCACCCCGGAAATGATGGATGCCATCATGAGCGCGGAGGTGGGCGATGACGTGTATAAAGAGGACCCAACCGTTAATAAACTGGAAGAAAAACTGGCGACCATGTTCGGTATGGACAGCGCTCTGTTTTTTCCAACGGGAAGCATGGCAAACCAGGCCGCCATAAAAATGCACACCCAACCGGGCGAACAGTTGATTGCCGACAAATGGGCACATGTGTTTAATTATGAAGGTGGCGGAGTTTCCTTTAATAGCGGCGTTTCCTGTAAACTTGTGGATGGGCACCGTGGAATGATAACTGCCGAACAAGTGGCCGAGAACATCAATCCTCCCGATTTTTACCACAGTCCGTTAACAAGTCTTGTTTGTCTTGAAAATACTACCAATAAAGGCGGCGGCGCTTGTTATGATATTGCAGAAATGGAAAGGATACGCGCCGTTTGTGGTGCCAACGGTTTGGGCCTGCATTTGGATGGCGCACGGATTTGGAACGCTTTGGTGGCGCAAAACAAGGATCCCAAAGACTTCGGAAAAATTTTCGACACTATTTCGGTCTGTTTGAGCAAAGGTTTGGGCACGCCCATGGGAAGTGTTCTGTTGGGGAAAAAAAGTTTGATGGACAAGGCGATGCGCGTGCGAAAGGTGCTGGGCGGTGGCATGCGACAAATTGGTTTTATGGCCGCAGCCGGGATTTACGCTTTGGAAAACCATTTGGAAAGGCTTGCCGATGACCACAAACGAGCGCAGGAAATTGCAGCGGTGCTGGCTGCGCAACCTTTCATCAAAAAGGTGGAACCAACGGAGACCAATATTGTGATTTTCTATCTTGTCGAAAATGTTTCCGAGTCAAAATTTTTGAAGGATCTGGCCGATAAAAATGTAAAAATTAGCAGCATGGGCCAAGGGAAACTGCGCATCGTGACCCATTTGGATTATACTGAAACGATGCACGGGGAGTTTCTTCAACTTTTAAAAAATTATAACGGTTAAATTTTTCTTATGCTGAACATTACCGCCGCCTATACGGACTTGTACCAGTTGACGATGGCGCAGGTTTATTTTAAAACCAAACCAGAGGGTACCGCCGTTTTCGATTACTATTTTCGGAACAATCCCTTTAAGAGTGGCTATACCATTTTTGCGGGACTGGAAAATATTCTTGAAATTTTAGAGAACCTTCATTTTAGCGAAGCCGATATTGCCTATCTCAAAACCCACGGATTTGAGCCGGATTTTTTGGAATATCTTCAAAATTTCAGTTTTAATGGCAGTATTGATTCGGTGGCTGAGGGCGATATTGTTTTTCCCAATCGTCCCATTTTGCAGGTTTCAGGATCAATAATTGAAGTGCAGATTGTTGAAACCGTTCTGCTTAATATTTTAAACTTTCAAACCTTGATAGCAACCAAGGCCAACCGGATCAGGCATAGCGCGGGCAACAAAATATTGTTGGATATGGGGCTGCGAAGGGCCCATGCCACCGGAGGCTATTATGCCAGTAGGGCAGCCATGATTGGAGGGTTTGACAGCACCAGCAATGTAAAGTCTGCAGAGGATTTTCTTATTCCTTCCTCGGGCACCATGGCGCACTCCTTTATTCAAAGTTATGGCGATGAACTGAAGGCCTTTCGCGATTTTGCGGAATTCCGTCCGCAAAATTGTGTCTTGTTGGTGGATACCTTTAACACCCTGAAAAGTGGTTTGCCAAACGCCATTCGCGTGGCGAAGGAAATGGAACAAAAAGGGCGACAGCTGTTTGGCGTTAGGCTGGACAGTGGCGATTTGGCCTATCTCGCCAAAAAGGCCCGCAAAATGCTTGACGACAACCAGCTCCATTATGTGAAAATTGTTGCTTCCAATCAATTGGATGAATTTGTAATAAAAAGTTTGGACGAGCAACAGGCGCCCATTGATATTTTTGGGGTGGGCACCAATTTGGTTACCGGAAAACCCGATGCTGCCTTGGATGGCGTTTATAAACTTTCTGAATTCAATGGTGAAGCTCGGATAAAACTTTCCGAAAATATCATTAAGGTTTCCCTTCCATCAAAAAAGCAGGTATTTCGAATGGTTGATGAACATGGAATGTTCTATGGCGCCGATGCCGTTGCGCTCGCTTCCGAAGGCGAAATTACTAAAATGGTCCATCCTTTTGATGCCAATAAAACGCTGAATTTACAGGGTTTTGTTCACGAACCATTATTAAAAAGAGTGATGGAAAAGGGAAAACGAATTCTTCCAAAGCGCAGTGTTTCCGAGATAGCGGCTTTTGCAAAGGAGCGATTGGCGTTGTTGCCCGAGGAATACAAACGGTTTCAAAACCCACATATTTATAAAATAGGTCTGAGCGAGGCGCTAAAGGCAAAACGCGATGAATTAATTAAACAACACACCTTTTGAAAACACTATTAATAATTGATGCCCAAAACGATTTTATGCCCGGCGGCGCGCTTCCCGTGCCTGATGGCCATTTGATTGTTCCCGTAATAAACAAGCTTCAAAAGAAATTTGATTTGGTGGTTGCCACACAGGATTGGCATCCGCAAAACCATATAAGCTTTGCCTCAAACCATTCCGGCAAGGCTGTTTTTGATGAAATTGAAGTAAATGGAAAACCCCAAACCCTTTGGCCGGACCATTGTGTTCAAGGCAGCAAGGGAGCCGAATTCCATCCGGCACTTCAAACCAATGCTTTTGAAGCTATTTTTCGGAAAGGGACAGACCCCAACATTGACAGTTACAGCGCGTTTTATGACAATGGACATCAAAAGGCTACCGGACTTTCCGGCTATTTGAGGGAAAAAGGAACAAGCCAGCTTTTCCTATGCGGATTGGCGGCGGATATTTGCGTTTACTTTTCCATTTATGATGCCTTTAAGGAGGGCTTTGCCTGTTTTTTTATTGAAGATGCCTCCAAAGCACTGGACCTAAAACATTTCGAAAAGCTTAAAAAAGAAATGCTGCAGTGGGGAATACAGATGATTGGTTCCAAAGAAATCTAAGCCCCTTCCTTGTTTTTTTAACTGGTCATTTTTAGTAATTTTAAAAATCATAACCTCCAAAATCCAACAAAATGTCTGAACAAATTCAATTGGTTCCCGGGAATTCGCTAATCACCAAAACTCCCGAAGAAGGCCGTCAACTGGCCGTTAAAATGGCCCGGTTAAACATTAAATTTACCCAACCCGATGCGGCCGTTCGCGAAAAACTTCGCCCTATATATGCCGAAGACGCTGCCATGCTCATAGCTATTGGGCAGGTTGTCGCCACCGAATTTGCCACGATTGCTGCGGCCAATAATTACTGGAAATAGAAATTTGGGAAAACGGGTGCTTAATACCACCGCCGGGTGAACAGCCCTAAAAGTGTTTTGGGGCTTAAGGTAACTATGAAACGGACTTTTTCATCATAATGCGGAAGTCCGGGTTCAAACCCTAAATTGGAATAGACCGGAAAATAGAGCTCAAAATAATCTGCCACCAAGCTCAAACGGATTCCGCTATCAAAAACGGCATTGGTGCCACGGCCTTTGTTGTGCACCAAACCCACGTCGCCATAGGCATAAATCCATTTCCAAATGTTGGTGCTGGCGTTTACGGTCGCGATCCAACTATTTGCGAAAGCTGGTTCCAATTGCGATTTGAATCCACCTTCGGCAATAATAAGTTGCTGGCTGAAAAGCCCCGAATCCTCACTGCGTCCGTAATAATTATAATCAAATAAATAATCGTTCGGACGGTCGAGGGCGAAACTGAAAAAATCCTCATCCTCGCGCGTGTCGTTAAAAAGAAAAGCGCCGGCAAAAAACCGGAGATTCAACTGCCGATTGCTTAAAAATAGCTTTCGATATTCCATATTTACAGAAAGCTTGCTGAATTTGGAGGAAATTTCATAATCCACTACACTGCGGAAATAATTGATCAGGTTCGGATTGGAATATACGTATTGGATATTGAAAACGCTGTAATTGGGCTCTTGTTCCGCATTGTTGGGATCCTCGTCCTGATAAACGTTTATGTTGCGAAGATTTATAAATTGCTTTTCGTTGTCCCTTAAATCTTCATTCCTAAAAGCAAAGGTAATGTAGGGCGTAAACCGTTTGTAAAACAAGCCACGGTCATAGGAATAGTAATTGCCGGAAAACCCATAGCGCATGGCGTACAGTTTCCCTTCGTCTATTCGCTGGTTGTAGCTTACCGATGCCCTTCCGACCAATGTTTTGGAACGGAATCCAAATTGGGGTTCCAGGCTGTAATGGACCGCTTTGGGCAGAGCGGTTTTGTTATATAGCCGGAGCCCTGCAGAAACGCCATCGTAGAGGTTGTACTCAAAAATGGGCATAAAAAAGAATTGGGTATAGGAAGGATCTTCCACGTCCTGAAACAGTCGGAATTGAACGGGTTTGTTCAACAGTCCGTTTAGGGCCTTATAATTGTTGCGCCGGTTATATTCGGGAATTTCCCCTTCGTAATTAAGCGCCAATTTTCGGATATTCGCCGATGGAATGGTGAGCGTCGTTATGCTGTCCACAGGCGTTGTCCAAGTTTTAAACACGACTTCATCTTTGTTTAACCCATACAACGAAACCGGGAGTTCCGTTTCTTTGTTGTTTTTGATAAAAATCTTTAACGAGTCGCCCAACTTTTCCACCTTTTTGATTTTGAAATCGATGGGTTGCCGCGTTGCTGCAAAATCATCAAAAAACCAGTTAATGGGCAGTTGGGTTCGCTGTTCCAAAAACGATTCAAAAGTGGAGGAGCGTATAAGTTTTAATTTGTTCCTGGCATAAAAATCCTTTATTCCGCTGTTCAATACGTCATTGCCCAAATAATCGGCCATATATTTTAAACCGCTGGCGCCATAATAGCCCGCGGCAATATTCATATTGAACTTCAGCAACGAATCCTTTGGGGTGGTGAGGGATTGGTTTATATTGTTCCGCGCCATGTTCAAATAGAGCAGGGGGTATTGATCGTTAAACTCCAAATCGGCCAAATGTGCCCAACGGATAATCCACCAATTGCTGAGGTTGCCTATCATTTTCATTTTAGGATAGTACAGGTCCACATATTCCATCATCAAATAGATTTGAAACGCATCTTGAAGCCAGTAATCATTTCGGGGGTGGAGCAGCAGGGTGTTGTCTATATAATGGCGCGAAATGGTTTTAAGTTGTTCCATATCATATTCAAAACCATCGGGAAACGGACTGATGAAACTGGGCAACTGGTTTAGTCCATATACCGGATTGGTTTTATAATCCGTTTGGCTGATAACCATGGACTCAAATGGGTATGCACCCAATCGGGTATCCAGAAAACGGACCACCCGGTCTATCATCAATGCTTGAACGGGCGGATTTAATTTGTTGTTTTGAAGGTTTGTAATAATCCGCAATTTATCAGTTTCAATGGTTTCAAAAGTGGGGTTTCTTTCCAGATAGAGCACCGCCTGGGTCCGATCTTTCCCTGAAAGTTCGGTAATGGTCGTGTTTTCGGAATTTATTTTTGAAACAACCACAAAATCAGAGGTTAGGCTGTATTCTTCGGGATAATGGAAGGTAATGGAATAATCCGTTGGGGATTGATACAGGTCGTCGGTATTTTTGTTGCTATAAACTTGCCATTGCCCGTCATATATGGCGGGAGTGATATACCAATAACGCAATTTAAAATCCTTTTGTTTGTTCACCCCATAGCGTGTAAACCGATCATCGGGCACCTTAACACGGTATTCAAGATGGAATGTATAGTTTTCTCCCGGCGCGATGGGAGTTTTTGGAATTATTTTGAGAATGTCCACCGCGTCGCCCCTTTGCCATTGTAGGGGAATTTGGGCTTCGGAATATACTTTTTCAATATCTGTTCTCCCGCGGTCCTCCTTTTCCTCAAAATGGAAGGCGCTTTCATAATTCTCCGCAAACCGTTTGGCCAAAGGGGTGGTCTTGGTAGAAAAACTGTTGGCCCAATCAAAAAAATAGACTTCGTTTAAGGTATCCTTGGCATAGTTGGTAAATACTATTTTCTGCTGGACGGAAATGGAATTTTGGTCCGGATGCAAGGTGGCATCAATGGTGATGGCCTGTTGCGCCAGAGATTGTGCACACCAACAAAAAAACACGCTATATACTAAAGTTCTGGCTATCAAAAAGATTTCAGGAATTTAATAGTCTTGGCATCCGGCAAGTTTGATTTTAAATAGTAAATCCCGGGTTCCAATGCGCTGGTGTCCATGGAAATTGCATTGGAATTTTCCGCGGAATTTTCCATTAATTTTTGGCCGATTACATTGTAAATTTCGAAAGAAATGGTTCCAATAACCGATGGATTTACACGGATGTTTAAGCTATTTTTGACCAAAGTATTTTCCACTGAAAAAGCAAATTCGGGGTGAAATTCCGGACTTGTTAGAACAATTTCCTTGTTTGTTTCCAGATGCATTACAAAGGGAAGATGGTCGCTCATATTATAAAGGTTGTCCCGAAGCGACTGGCTAAAATCGCCAGAACAATCGGGACTGTTGATGCTGTTGTCAAAACAGTTTCCGTTATTGCCGAAGGATTTATATGAATTTGCTACATACTTCAATTTGGGGTTGTTCTGCATATTTTCCGACATTATTATAAAATCGAAGCGATCGTCCAGCCCTCCGCCAGCTCCGGCGCCGAAAGGCCCGGAACTGATCCGAGTGCTTTGCGAATGGATGTCCTGAAAATTTATATTGTTGTTCCAAGAACCGGGGCGGTCAATAGGATCCACCATTACTATAGCGTTGGTAGAGTCCAGTAGCTCTTGGTAAGCAGGTTCACTGGCGGTGTATAGATTGAAATCGCCGGCAAAGAGAACGAAGGAATCCGGATCAAGGCTTTCGAGCTTATTGGTGAATTGCTGCACCATTTCCAACCGCAAAAGTTGATTTGCGGTGCCAGTACTCGATTTTAAATGGGTCACAAAAACCTCAACCTTTACAGGATCTGACTGTTGGTCTGCGGTATTTAGTTTCAATGTATAATGGTTGATATCGCGAACGGAAGTGGGCAAGACCTCCCAGGCCTCCAAAGAGAACATTCCCTTTCGGTAAAAAACGATTTGTTGGTGGTCCGGATCTCCAGATTGGCTTGGCTCAAACGGGGCCATTAAAAATTCATTGCCTTGGTCGTTTAAGGAGGTGTTGAGAATGCGGTTTGCGCCTGCCTCCGTTTCCAATTCACAGATCATAAAAATATCGGGCTCGTATTGGTTCAAAATTTCCCGAAGGATTACCTCCCGATTGGGGGGAAAGGCCGAGGGAAATTCCAGCAAGTTGTAAAACATGGTTTTTATGGTTTCCTGCGCATTTAAGGAAAGAGAACCAATGAAAATCGAAAAGAGCAGTATTTTTTTAACCATCAAAAATTGGGACTTAGGTTGTATTCGTTATAAAAATCATTTAAAATTTGAAGTACTTCATCTGCCGTGTCCACCAAATGGACCAGATCTAAATCCTCGGCGCTCACGTTGTTGTTGGCTTCCAATAGGGTTGTTTTTATCCATTCAAAAAGCCCGCCCCAAAACTCCGTGCCCACGAGAATGAGCGGAAATTTATCAATCTTATGGGTTTGAATGAGGGTTAAAGCCTCAAAAAATTCATCCAAGGTTCCAAATCCTCCGGGCATAACCACGAATCCTTGCGAATATTTCACAAACATAACCTTCCGAACGAAAAAATAGTCGAAATCGATGCTTTTGTCACTGTCTATGTACGGATTGTCGTGCTGTTCAAAAGGAAGGGTAATATTCAAGCCCACGGAAGTGCCGCCGGCCAGATGGGCGCCTTTGTTTCCGGCCTCCATAATTCCGGGGCCTCCGCCGGTAATTACGCCGTATCCGTTTTCCGTGATCCGTTTTGCAATGTTTTCCGCTAGTTTGTAATACTTGTGGTCTGGTTTGGTCCGCGCGGAACCAAAGATGGAAACACAAGGACCTATCCGGCTCATTTTTTCATATCCTCCAACAAACTCGCCCATGATCTTAAAAATGGCCCAGGAGTCATTGGTTTTAACTAAATTCCAGTTTTTCGGTATTTGTTCGTCTCTCATTATTTTTAGTATTCAATTCTTATAATTCTGAATTCTGAATTCTGAATTATTCATTACCCATTATTCATTACCCATTATTCATTACCCATTACCCATTACCCATTACTCATTATTCATCTCCCGACTAAAGTAGTTCTTTTTTAAGGAACCGTGCCGTATGGCTTTTTTTGGATTCGGCTACTTCCTCCGGAGTGCCTAAGGCCATTATCTTTCCGCCCTTTCTTCCACCTTCGGGACCGATGTCTATTATATAATCAACGGTTTTAATTACGTCAAGATTGTGTTCAATAATCAAAACGGTGTTGCCTTTATCCACCAATTTGTTCAAAACGATCATCAAGACCCGGATGTCCTCAAAATGCAAGCCGGTGGTGGGCTCATCCAGAATGTAAAAGGTATTGCCGGTGTCGCGTTTGGAAAGTTCCGTTGCCAATTTTATACGCTGTGCCTCGCCGCCGGAAAGGGTGGTGGACTGCTGCCCGAGGGTGATATAGCCTAAGCCCACATCCTTTATGGTTTTGAGCTTTCGGTGTATTTTCGGGATGTTCTCAAAAAAATCCACCGATTCGTTGATGGTCATTTCCAGCACATCATAAATGGATTTTCCTTTATACCGAATTTCCAAGGTTTCCCTGTTAAAACGCTTGCCTTGGCAGGTTTCACATTCCACATACACATCCGGAAGAAAATTCATTTCAATTACGCGCAAGCCGGCACCCTTGCAGGTTTCACAACGGCCGCCCGCAACATTGAAACTGAAGCGCCCCGGCTTGTATCCGCGGATCATGGCCTCTGGGGTTTTGGCAAAAAGGTTTCTGATTTCAGAAAATACTCCGGTATAGGTGGCGGGGTTGCTTCGCGGGGTCCTGCCAATTGGCGATTGGTTGATGTCTATAACTTTATCGATGTTCTCCAACCCCTCGATTTTTTTGTAGGGCATTGGTTTTTTTACCCCGTTGAAAAAATGGGCATTTAAAATGGGGTAGAGCGTTTCGTTGATAAGCGTACTTTTTCCGCTGCCCGAAACGCCCGTAACGCCAATCATTTTTCCCAGAGGGAATTCCACACTAATGTTTTTTAGATTGTTGCCGCTAACACCCGAAAGCACCAGTTTTTTGTCGTTGCCCTTTCTTCGCTTTTTCGGGATT
Source organism: Aequorivita sp. (assembly GCA_048265145.1). Lineage (GTDB taxonomy): Bacteria > Bacteroidota > Bacteroidia > Flavobacteriales > Flavobacteriaceae > Aequorivita. The sequence continues at coordinate 261,341 of JBLXCF010000001.1, read as the reverse complement.
TCAATCTCCTTTTTTCCGTTTAAATAATCTGCGGTAAGGGTATCGTGGCTTTCTATTTCCAGAGGCGTGCCCTGTGAAACGATCTCGCCCCCGTGCCTGCCCGCCGCGGGGCCAATATCAATTACATAATCGGCACTTTCAATCATATCCTTGTCGTGTTCCACTACCAGTACCGAATTCCCAAGGTCCTTCAATTGCTTCAGCGAAAAAATTAAGCGTTCATTATCGCGCTGGTGCAGTCCGATACTGGGTTCGTCCAAAATGTAGAGCACGCCCACCAACTGGGAACCAATCTGTGTTGCCAGCCTGATCCGCTGTGCCTCGCCTCCCGAAAGAGATTTTGAGCTGCGATCCAAGGCCAAATAGGTAAGGCCAACATCTACCAAAAACTGAAGCCTGGCGCGAACCTCCTTTATAATTTCCGCAGCTATTATTTTTTGGGTCTCAGACAGGTCCTCTTCCAGTTTTGAAAACCAATCGGCCAGTTCCACCACGTCCATATTGGCCAGTTCGGCAATATTTTTTCCGTTCACCTTAAAATAGAGCGATTCCTTCCGAAGTCGCGTGCCGTTGCATTCCGGACAGGGAATTTTATCCATATATTCCTTGGCCCATCGTTTGAGGGAAGTGGTTTCGTTGGCCTCAAAAGTGTTTTGGATAAAAGTGGCCACCCCTTCAAAATCTATTTTATAGCTTCGGGTAATGCCGAGTTGCTTTGAAGAAACCTCAAACTTTTCGTTGCCGCCATAGAAAATGATCTGTTTTGCCTCTTCGGGAATAGTCTCAAAAGGGTCACTCAATTTAAATTGAAACCGTTCGGCAATTAATTCCAATTGCTTAAAGACCCAATTGTTCTTTTGGGTGCCATGGGGTGCCAAAGCCCCCTGTTTAATGGAAAGTTTTGGGTTTGGGACCAATTTCTTTAAATTGACCTCATACAATTTCCCCAACCCCTTACAGTTGGGGCACATCCCTTTGGGCGAGTTGAACGAAAAGTTGTTGGGTTCGGGAGTGGGATAGGAAATGCCAGAGGAAGGGCACATCAACGAACGGCTGAAATAGCGAAGGTGTTCCGTGTCTTGGTCCAAAACCATGAGCACATCGTCGCCGTGGTACATTGCTACGGGAATGGTTTCCGATAGCCGCTTGTCCATACTGTTTTCCGGTGAAACCTTTATGCGATCGATCACGATTTCAATATCGTGGGTTTTATAGCGGTCCACCATCATGCCTTTAACGATGTCCCTTATTTCCCCGTCAACCCGCACCTTCACAAATCCTTGTTTGGCAATCTGCTCAAACAGTTCGCGATAATGGCCCTTTCGGGAGCGAATTACAGGGGCCAAAATGTTGATCTTTTTATCCGCAAAATCTTCAATAATAAGCTCTTTGATTTGCTCATCGCTATAGCTTACCATTTTTTCGTTGGTATTATAGCTATAGGCATCGCTGGCGCGGGCGAAAAGCAAACGAAGAAAATCATAAATTTCGGTGATGGTGCCAACCGTGGACCGCGGACTTTTGCTGGTGGTTTTTTGCTCAATGGCGATTACCGGAGAGAGCCCGTCAATTTTATCTACGTCGGGCCGCTCCAGACTGCCCAGAAATTGTCTGGCATAGGCTGAAAAGGTTTCAATATAGCGCCGCTGGCCTTCTGCGTAAATAGTATCAAAGGCGAGGGAGGATTTTCCACTGCCGGAAAGCCCTGTAATTACCACTAATTTTTCTCTTGGAATTCGAACGTCAATGTTCTTAAGGTTGTGGACGCGGGCACCCAAAACCTCGATAAAATCCTCATTTTTCAGCATAGCTTGCAAAGGTACTCAATAGAAAGGAAATTAAACAATGGATGGTTGGGCCGCGTTGTTAATTTTCATGGAATTTTAAAAACCGATCGCACTTGCAATGCCGCTCAGTATCCCACGGCCGCGTCGTCGCCACGCGGATCGGCACCGCCTTGCAATTTTCCATTTTGGACCAAAATTGCATCAACTTTTCCGATAATTGGATCAGTTTCGGTATTTTGTGGATAGCCCTTCGATTTTAGGTTTTCAATTAGAGAAGGTGAAAACCGGCCCACTTCATAGCGGATGGCATCCGGCAACCATTGATGATGGAATCGGGGCGCATCCACGGCTTGCTGCATATCCATATTAAATTCGACAACATTCAAAATGGTCTGCGCAACTGAGGTTATAATGGTTGCCCCGCCGGGAGTGCCCACCACCATAAATAGTTGGCCTTCTTTTTCAACAATGGTAGGCGTCATGGAACTCAACATTCTTTTTTGAGGCGCGATTGCATTTGCCTGTCCGCCGACCAATCCATAAACGTTTGGCGCTCCCGGTTTTGCGCTAAAGTCGTCCATTTGGTTGTTTAAAAAGAAGCCCAATTCTGAAACAAAGAGCTTGGACCCATATTCCGAATTGAGCGTTGTAGTGGCCGAAACCGCATTGCCGAAGGAATCAACAATGGAATAATGGGTGGTCTGCGGACTTTCATAGCCAACGATTGCCCCGGGGTTGATTTCAGTGGATGGCGTTGCGACTTCCAATAAAAAATTCTGCATTCGTTGCGAGAGGTAGGTATCGGATAGCAAGGAATCTGTGGGAATATCCACGAAATCGGGATCGCCCAAAAAGTAGCTTCGGTCTGCATAGGCACGGCGTTCGGCTTCGGCCAACACTTGGATGTAACTTTCGCTGTTGTGGCTATATTCTTTAAGCGGAAAAGGTTCCACCATTTTTAGGATTTGCGCCAAACAAATACCACCGCTCGAAGGGGGTGGCATTGAAATTATTCTTAAATTTTTGTAATCAAAAACAAGGGGCTCACGCCATTTCGCTTCATAGGCCTTTAAGTCGTCCATGGTGATAATTCCACCTTTTTCGCTTAAAAACGAAACCAATTGGGCGCCGGTATGGCCTCCGTAAAACTCGCTGCGCCCATTTTTGGAAACTCGCTCCAAGGTATTGGCCAGGGCATCGTTTTTAAGCGTATCGCCAGCGTGGAGGGATTTGGTGTACGGAAAATCCGTTCCATTTACCTGTTTAAACTGTACGTTGAATTTTTCAAAACGCGCCTGTTGTTGTTCCGTAACAACAAATCCTTTTTTGGCGAGTTCAATTACGGGTTTTAAGATAATTTCCATGGGCAGGCTGCCAAATTTTTCGTGGACGGCAAACATTCCGGCGACGGTTCCGGGAACGGCTACCGCCATGGGACCCACCGAGCTTTTATTGGGAATTAGGGTTCCGATTTCATCGAGATACATATTTTTTGAGGCAGCCAAGGGTGCCTTTTCGCGATAGTCCAATGATCCAATTTCGCCGTATTGGCTGCGGTACACCATAAAGCCGCCCCCGCCGAGATTGCCTGCATACGGATAACAGACCGCAAGTGCCATTTCGGTTGCGATCATTGCGTCAAAAGCATTGCCGCCCATTTTTAAAATTGCAGTCCCGATTTGCGATGCCTCCGCACGAGCAGATACTACCATTGCACTATCAGCCACCAATGGCTTTTTTCGCTCCATGGTCGAAGCGAGGTTCAGCGTTTGGGCCGTTGGCTTTTCTTTGCAGGAACCCAAAAGAACTATAAAAAGAAGAAGGTAGGTTTTCATAAAAAATGGGATTTTAAACAAGAACTATTAGTTGAAAAAATACCTATTTGTCATCTTAAATTTGAAATACAATCACACCCAAATTTATTTAGGGGGGAATTTCCCCAAAATTATAATTCCATCCGTTTTTGGTTTGAAAATAAGATCAATTCTTCAAAGAAAGAAGTAAATTCCTGTTCAAATTCGGGGTAAAATTGCCTGAGTTCCATCACGGCCAAATTCATTTTTGAAACGCCCTTGGTCCGCACGTTCATTTGTTCCAAAATTTTGCTGATCCCTTCCACGGTCGCATAGCTTAACAGCCAGTTATCGGCAATCATATAGGGCATCATCCGCTGGATTCTCGGGGGCAGAACGGTAAAATTTTCGCGGAGCAGCGAATAAAAATCCTGCACATATTGTTCCAATGGCTTTTTGGAATACCGGTGCCAGTTTTTTGCCAAAAAATGGTCATACAGGATATCCACGATTACGCCGCTGTAGTGACTGTAATTTTTGTGGAGCCTGGCCGTACTTTGGTGTACCGTGGGGTGGGCATCGGTAAAACTGTCGATGGCCCGGTGCAAAAGGATGCCCTTGGCGATTTCTGGAGGATATTTTAAATAGCGCTTTCCCTTGATGCCATCTGCAATGAAATTGCCGAGGATAACGCCTTCCTCTTCACCCGAAAGATAGATATGGGCCAAAAAATTCATTCAATAAATATATGTATTTTTGGTCTGTAAAAACTGAAAATTGAACCGATTACCCAATTTGGACCCGTTGCGGTTTTTTCTGGCTTCCATTGTCTTGCTATATCATTTGCCACAACTTTCGCACAATCAGGGCCTTCCTTATTTTGATGGCCTTCCCATTTTTCATCGTGGTGTAGAGGCGGTTTATATGTTTTTCGTTTTGAGTGGGTTTTTGATCATCCGGCTAATCTATCGGGCGAAACTACGCGGCGAATTTTCAATCCGGGATTTTTACGTTCGAAGGATACTTCGCATTTTCCCGCTTTATTACCTCATTCTCGCTTTCGGCCTGTTCTTCTATAATGTACTTTTACCGTGGCTGCACATTCCCTTTCCTATTAATTACACTTGGAAAGAGGCAGTTTTGCTTACTGTTTTTTTTCTGCCAAATGTGTTTGCCAAAATTTATGAGCCCGGCGGAATCCTTGAAATTCTGTGGTCCATCGGCATTGAGGAGCAATTTTATCTTCTGATTGCGCCCTTGCTGTTTGTTATTAATGTGAAATGGGTGCTGCGGGTTTTGGTCGTTTTGTTTTTTGGGTATTTCTTCCTGTATTGGTCCGATATGTTCGAACTGCTGCGAAAATTCACTTTTGTTTTTTTCTATCTTTTCTCCGGTGGGGTGATTGCTGTTCTGGAAGAAAGGAAACATTTGGAATTTTTAAAGCGCCATGCTGTTTTTCCTATACTGATAGTTGCGGCTACGGCCCTCTACTTTTTTACCGATGTTTTTATGTTCAATACGCTCTGGTTGCGCGCGGCCTTTACTTGTTTGCTGTTTGGTTTTTTTATTCATTCCCTTGCCTTCAACAATGGAGGAATGGAGATTCGGAACCGGGTTTTGAACCATTTTGGAAACATTTCCTATGGAATTTATATGTTTCACGCCCTAATTCTAAATGCTGTTGTATTTTTGTTCTTGAAAATGGAGGCCCTCCAAAATCTAAATGAAACTTTAACCATAGTGTTGCTCCATCTGTTTACTTTCGCCGGAACCCTGGTAATCGCCCATGTGTCGTACACCTATTTTGAGCTTTATTTTTTAAGGTTGAAACAAAAATTCAGGAAATGAGTTGCGATGCAATTGGCATTAAATAGGAATTAGGGAATAGGGAATAGGCATTAGGCATTAGGCAATACTTGATTATGAATATTTAACTCTCAAAAGTCGAAACAAATGACACTCATAAAATCAATATCCGGAATTCGTGGAACCATTGGCGGCAGGCAGGGCGAGAACTTAACCCCAATAGATGCGGTTAAATATGCCGCGGCCTATGGAAGTTGGGTAAAGCAGCAGCGCCAAAAGCCGAGCTATCGGGTGGTTGTGGGACGCGATGCACGCATTTCGGGCGAAATGATACAACAATTGGTGATGAATACGTTGGTGGGAATGGGGATTACGGTTATCGATCTAAACCTTTCCACCACCCCAACCGTTGAAATTGCGGTACCCATGGAACAGGCCGACGGAGGGATTATTCTAACCGCAAGCCACAACCCAAAACAATGGAATGCCCTGAAATTGCTGAACCATAAAGGTGAATTTTTAAACGCCGAGGCTGGACAGCAAATTCTCGATATTGCTGAAATGGGAACCATAACCTTTGCCGAAGTGGACCATTTGGGCGAAATCCATAAAAACGATGCCTATATGGATTTGCATATAGATGAAATTTTAAACTTGCCGTTGGTAAACGCCGAGGCCATAAAAAATAGTGGCTTTAAAGTGGTGGTTGATGCCGTAAATTCAACCGGTGGCATTGCGGTTCCGTTGCTGTTGGAGGCCCTGGGCGTTGCGCCTGTAAAATTGCATTGTGTGCCAAACGGACACTTTCCGCATAATCCCGAACCACTGAAGGAACATTTGGGCGATCTGATGGAAAGCGTTGTAAATAACCATGCCGATTTCGGAATTGTTGTTGATCCCGATGTGGACCGATTGGCGTTCGTGGACGAAAAAGGAGAGATGTTCGGCGAGGAATACACACTGGTTGCGGTGGCCGATTATGTGCTGGGACATACGCCGGGCAATACGGTTTCAAATATGTCATCTTCCCGTGCGTTGCGCGATATTACCGAAAAACACGGCGGAACTTATACCGCAAGTGCAGTGGGGGAAGTGAATGTGGTTGAAAAAATGAAGGAAACCAAAGCGGTGATCGGGGGCGAAGGAAACGGGGGCATTATTTATCCAGAACTCCATTATGGTCGGGACAGTTTGGTGGGCATTGCCTTGTTTTTAAGTTTTTTGGCCGAAGAAAAAATTGCGGTTAGCCAACTTCGAAAGAGATATACCGCCTATTTTATGGGCAAAAAGAAAATTGAACTAACACCCGAACTGGATGTTGATGCAATTTTAAAAGCAATGGAAGAAAAGTATGCCTCTGAAGAAATAAACACGATAGACGGTGTGAAAATTGATTTCCCCGAAAGCTGGGTGCACCTTCGCAAATCGAACACAGAACCGATAATCAGGATTTACACCGAGGCCAAAACGCAAGAGCAGGCAGATGCCTTGGCGGATCGGTTTATTGCGGAGCTTGAGGCTATTTCCGGGGCGTAGTCGGTTTTTTTCTCAACTTCCACCGTTTGTGCGACCATAAATAATACTCCGGTTTTTCAAGGATCTGGGCTTCCAGGGCGTTAAAAAACATTCGTGTAATTTGATAGTCCGGAAATTCCTTTGGGTTGTCAACCAACGGAACAAAAGTGGCGGTGTAATACCCGCGTTTCACTTTTTCTACTTTTAGATAAAGCACGGCAAAGTCCAATTTTTTTGCCAGTTCCTCGGTTCCGGTGAACATGGGCACATCTATGCCAAGAAAAGTATCGCGGTGTTTGAAAGCACCGAGTTTTGGGGTCTGGTCAGACAAAATATAGGTAAGCGTTTTTATTCCTTTTTTCCACTTTCGAAAAAGTACGCCTACAATTTTTTTGTTGCTTACAATGATTCCGCCAAAGTGCTCCCGGGTTTTTTTTACCAAAGCATCAAACTGTTCATTGTCCAATGGTTTGTACACGGCGTGGGCCTCAAAATCCATTAGTTTGTTCAATATTCCGCTCCATTCCCAGTTGCCGTAGTGGCCCGCCATCAGCAGGATGCTTCGGTCGTTCTGGTAGTAAGGGTGCAATATTTCGGCATTGGTAACCACAAAGCGTTTCCGGATTTCCCTTTCAGAAATGGTAAAGGCCTTAATAGTTTCAAAAATAACATCACAAAGATGTTTGAAAAATTGTTGGGCAATTCGGTCCCGTTCCAATTGGGATTTTTCAGGAAAGACCAACGCGAGATTTGCCTTCACCACCTTCTTTCTATAACCAATAATGTAATAGATTAAATAATAGAGCGCAGTGGATTTAAGATACAGCAGGCGCATCGGCAATTTGGAAACCAACCAAAGAATTGGATATGCCAGTATATAAAGCAATCTTTGCATAGCGATAATTGCTGCAAAACTAATTAAATTTGGTTTCAAAGTTTCAAAGTTTCAGGTTTAAAGTTTAAAGCTGAATGTTCAAAGTTTTAGGAATTAAACACATTTTATAAATAACCAAAATTTTATCCCAAAAATCCAAAAGATGCAACATCTCCATATTGCAACCATTGTAATTATTGCCGCAAACGCCATTATCTCCATGAAAGGGTTTAATGATTTTTCTTTTTTTGAAAAATACAAGTTCAACATTGCCGGCATTCGCCGCGGGGAGCAGATCAGAATGATCAGTTCGGGCTTTCTGCATGCAGATTTTTCACATTTGCTGTTTAATATGCTAACGCTCTATTTTTTTGCGCCGGTAGTAATAAACAGTTTGACCGTAACCTATTTCGTTATTATTTATGTGGCCAGTTTATTGATTGGAAATTTATTGTCCTTCTATTTCCACAAAAATGAATATCACTATAGCGCCGTGGGGGCCAGCGGGGCGGTGATGGGCATTTTGTATTCGGCCATATTGTTCTATCCCGATATGGGACTATATCTGTTTTTTATTCCCATTCCCATTCCTGCATGGCTTTTTGGGATGGCATATTTGTTGTATTCCATCTATGGCATGAAAAAAAGATTGGGAAATATTGGCCACGATGCCCACATTGGCGGCGCTATTGGAGGCTATGTATTGACGCTTTTGTTCGCCCCCTATTTATTTCAAGTCAATCTTTGGATCGTTGTGCTGCTGGCCATTCCATTGATTTTGTTGTTCGTGCTTCATAAAGTTGGGAAACTATAATGGGGATTGGCTTGGATTTTATGGGATTAGGGATTAGGAATTAGGGAATAGCGAATAGGGTATAGAGAACTGAAAGCAATTGGGAATTAGGAATTAGGGAATAGCGAATAGGGTACTGAAAACTGATAACCGATAACCGATAACCGATAACAAATATTTTAATAACAAACAAAACTCAAAATTTATGAAAGCCATAAAGACCATTTTAATTTTAGCAATTACAACTACAACTGCCTTGGCGCAAAACCAATTGCCCCCGAACACCATCGATGTTACCGGTGAAGGAACGGTACGGGTGGTTCCCGATGAGGTAACCATAAACATTCGTGTTGAAAATACCGGGGAGAACACCAAAACCCTTAAGGAACAAAATGATGCCACTATTAATGAGGTTTTAAAATTCCTAAAAAAAATGGACATTGCCGAAAAGGACGTGCGCACCGAATATATGAACCTTACCAAAAATTATGATTACAACAGCAAAACCTACACTTTTGCCGCCAACCAAGCATTATCGGTGAAGCTTCACGATTTGAAAAAATATGAAGCCGTGATGAAAGGTTTGATCGATACGGGCATTAACCGGATTGATGGAGTGGATTTTTCTTCTTCCAAACAAGAAGCGCTTCAGAGCGAAGCGCGCAAAAAAGCGGTACTCAATGCCAAAATGAAGGCAAGCGAATATGCCGCTGCCTTAAACCAATCCATTGGAAAAGCCGTTTCCATTAGCGAACTTACCAATAATGGTGGCCCACGACCTATGTATAAAATGGCGATGATGGACGCCTCGGCAGAAAGCGGAGGCCAGACCATTGCCTTGGGCGAAATGGAAATCAAGACAACCGTTAATGTTAGTTTTCTGTTGAATTAATCTAGATATATTTTATAACAAAAAGCCCCGGTTTTCTATTAAAACCGAGGCTTTTTGTTTTAAGGACAGATAAAGTTTATCCCAAGAAAGGATATCTGTAATCTGTTGGTGAAACAAAGGTTTCCTTTACCATTCGTGGCGAAATCCATCGGTACAGGTTTTGTTTGCTTCCGGCTTTATCATTGGTTCCGCTGGCTCGGGCGCCCCCAAACGGTTGCTGGCCCACCACGGCTCCCGTGGGCTTATCGTTAATATAGAAATTGCCCGCCGCGTTTTCAAGAATTTTTACCGCCTCTTCCAGCGCATAGCGATCTTCACTGAAAACGGCGCCAGTAAGCGCATATTCACTGGTCTCGTCCACAAGGTGGAGAGTTTCTTCCCATTTCGTATCGTCAAAAACATAAACGGTAAGTACCGGTCCAAAGAGTTCGGTACACATGGTTGTGTATTTTGGATCTTTGGTAACGATTACGGTTGGTTCAATAAAGTATCCTTTACTTTTATCGTAATTTCCTCCGGCAATAATCTCAACTTTTTTGTCCTTTTTGGCCTGATCGATATAGCCGGCCAATTTATCAAAGGAGCTTTCATTGATGACGGCATTGATAAAATTGCCCATATCTTCGGGAGTACCCATTTTGAAGGAGCGAATGTCATCCACAAGAAAATCCTTTACGTCCTTCCAGATACTTTTCGAAATATAGCATCGGCTGGCGGCGCTACATTTTTGTCCTTGATATTCAAAGGCGCCTCGGGCCATTGCTGTTGCAACTTGTTTTGGATTGGAACTTTGGTGGGCTACGATAAAATCCTTACCGCCAGTCTCCCCGACAATGCGCGGATATGTTTTGTAGTTTTTGATATTGTCGCCAATTTTTTTCCAGATTCCCTGAAAAACCCCGGTGGAACCGGTAAAGTGAACGCCGCTGAAGTCGGGGCTTGCCATTAGGGTATCGGAGATCATGCCCGCATCGCCCATGACCATATTGATAACACCGGCCGGAACGCCAGCCTCGCGGAACACATCCATAATTACTTTTGCGGAATAAACTTGCGCGTTGCTGGGTTTCCAAACAACCACATTGCCCATTAAAGCCGCACTCGCAGGCAAATTCCCCGAAATGGCGGTAAAATTGAAGGGAGTAATGGCGTATATAAAACCTTCCAGCGGCCGGTATTCAATCCGGTTCCAAGCGGCTGAGGTCGATTCGGGCTGTTCGGCATAGATTTCGGTCATATACTGAACGTTGAATCTTAAGAAATCAATCAGTTCACAAGCTGAATCAATTTCGGCTTGATAGATGTTTTTGGACTGTGCAAGCATCGTGGCCGCATTGATTTTGGCTCTATACGGACCCGCTATGAGCTCGGCGGCACGAAGAAAAATGCCGGCCCTTTGTTCCCACGGCATTGCTGCCCATTTTTTCCGCGCCTCCAGTGCAGTTTCTATGGCTTCTTCCACATTTTTCTTGGTGGCTTTATAATAGGTTCCGAGCACGTGTTTGTGGTCGTGCGGGGGAGCCATGGTAGCAGTTTCTTTGGTTTTAACCTCTTTTCCGTTAATAAATAAGGGCACTTCTATTTTGGCCTTATACATTTCTCTATACGTTTCGAGTACTTCCTCGCGTTCGGGAGAGCCCGGTGCATAACTTTTTACAGGCTCGTTCACTGCGATTGGCACTTCAAAAAATCCATTTCCCATAACTTTATAGTGTTTTTTGTTTATGAAGATTGCAAAGGTACAAAATTGAATGCACCTAGCCTTGAAAACCGAATTCCCAATTTCAGGGATAAACTTTGAATAAGTAAGGAAGGATTTTTTCGAATTGAAATGATTTTTGAAACCTTTAAATTGCCGTTATATTTGAAAATTGGCTTGTTTGGGAAAACCTATGTTTAAAATTTGAAAATTGAACCTATGTGCACCATAACTTTTATTCCAAAACCCGATGGTGGTTTTATACTCACCTCCAACCGCGATGAGGCTCCGGGCCGCGACACCTTGCCTCCTAAAATATACGAAGAGGACGCTACAAAACTGCTATACCCCAAAGATGCCGTTGCAGGGGGAACGTGGATAGGTATTAGCGACAAGCATCGCGTTGTTTGTTTGATGAACGGCGGCTTTGTGGCCCACGAGCGGAAACCGACCTACCGAAAGAGCAGGGGACTTGTAGTTAAGGATTGGTTGAAAGCCACGGATTTAAATTATAAAATAGAAAAATACAACTTTTTAGATATTGAACCCTTTACGGCCGTGGTAGTAGTTTGGCGACCGAAAGTAAAAATTTTTCAAATTGTGTGGGATGGCACGGTCTCCCATTTTTCCGAAGAACCTTCCGTACCCCAAATTTGGTCTTCTTCGCCATTATATCCACAACCCTTACAATTGAAACGCGAACGGTGGTTTTCAGACTTTTTGTTACAAGCGGAAAACCCTTCAGAGGAACAAATTCTCCAATTTCACAAAACCGCCGGAGAAGGCGACCCCAAGGTAAATTTGGTCATGGACCGTGGCTTTATCAAAACCAAGAGCATTACGCAAATTTCAAAACACCAGGGGAAGGTCCAAATGTATTACGAAGATCTGCAATCAGGAATGATCCAGACTACCGCCTTTGATTTCTAGAAATGAAATTGGGTTTATTGAAAATTATTGGGAAATAGGGAAGGCAATGTTGCCAAAATTCTTGGTCTTTTTCAATTAAGGGAAAAAGGAGCGCTCAAATGGAAAAGTGGAATGGAAACCTGAAATTTGCGGGTAGTGGTAAAATTTACCATCCCGTAAGATCCCTTCATGGAGCCAAAAGGAGAAAAAAGCAGGCACCCACTGGTATAGGAATGTTTTTCCCCGGGCTGCAAGATTGGCTTTTGGCCGATAACCCCTTCGCCTTCCACAACCTCGGGAGTGTTTAGGGAATCTTTTATTTTCCAACAGCGCGAGGTTAACTGTACGGTGTCCTTGCTTTGGTTTTCAATAGTGATGGTATAGGCAAAGGCGTACTGCATTTTGCGGTTTTTATAGAACGTACCGTCAAATTCAGTTTTTACTGAAATCCTGATGCCTTGTGTAACCTGTTGTACCATTTTTAATAGATTGCTGCGCTTGCTGCCACAAAAATCGCTGCGGCAAAAGTCAATCCTATTACAAACACAGTGTTTAAAAATACAAATTTTATTATTGTTAACAATCTTCCTTGTCCGTAAAAATTCCGCAAGGCCTTGTAAAAATAGATAGGACCAAGAAATAGAAAGAGGCAACTAACAAAAAATTTGGTGTTAAAGACCAAATCTGGAATGAGAAAGAGAAGCATGGACAAAAATATAAAACTGAAAATATGGAATATAAAAATCATGTGTTCCATATAGGAAAAGTTTTTTTTGGAATATATCAGCCAAAAAAAGAACGCAAAAAAAGGAGTGAAGAAAAATAGGAAGAACGGTATTTTTGAAAGGATGTATTTAATAAAAGCGGAAGGGTTTTCCTTAATTTTCTCAACAGTTATATTTTTTGAATAAACCCATCTGTTGAAGGTGGTGTTTTTGTGGTGCAGGCTGTCCAGGGCTATTTTGGCACTTTTGATTTTGTGCGTTTCATAAAATTCATTGTAAAGCGAAAAACGCCGTGTGTAGCCCTCTGCGAAGGACATGGCGTTTAATTCCTGCTCTGAATAGTATTTTGTTTTTTGGGGTTGTTGTATTTTTTTCAGGGAATCTGCCAAGTTGAAAGCATGGGTGGTAGTGGCCGCAATATTTTGGCTTAATGAATCCACAAAAGACCGGTCTGCTACCTGAGTGTTGAAATTTACGGGATTGCTATCGTCAATCTTTGGGTTCACTACGTCCAGAAACCCGTTTATCAAAAAATAAATTATGGAAACGCTTAAAAAGAAACGGAACGGATTTGCATATTTTAGGCGCTGTCCCCTCACAAAGTTTCGTGTTATCACGCCGGGCCGGAAAAGCAGGTCTTTTAAGGTATTGCGAAGACGCGAGTCATAAACCACGATACTTCCCAGAAATTCCATAAAAAAGTCAACGATGGACAGTTTTTTTCTGCTGTTCAATTGCGAACAGCGGGGGCAGTACAGATCGCTCACGTCCAGCGGATGCCCACAATTAAGGCATTGTTTGCCACGGTACTGCAATGATTTTCTGCCACTGGAAATCTTGCTTTTATTGCGGTTCATGGCTTTCTAAATTGAATTTTTCTGCCTTTAATTTATATTCGGGAAAATCAATTGTTGTTGATGGTAGTGGAATTGGCATACCCAGTCCCGATGATGCGATCGTAGCGAGCACCTAGATCCCGGAAGTACACTACCACGGTATAATCGTTCTCGGTCTGCCAAAAATCTCCGCTTACCGCACCTTCGTCTATACTGCCATCGCGATTTACCACAACATATTTGTAGTTGTAATAGCCTTGCTTAAACAGACGGCTGTTCCGGTAGCTGTCGGTAGTGGAATCATACTTCATATAGGTACTTCCGTCGATGGTCCAGTTGTTGAAATTTCCATAGATATGTAGCTCTTTGTCCCCCAAATCATCATAATATTGAAGATTAAAGTGCATCCGCACATATTCCGCTTCCAAATCCTGGTTTCGGGCGTCCACATTTCGAACCTGAAAATTGCCGTTCAAATCGGGATTGTAGGTATAAACCCGGTCGTAGCGTGGAATGTCTGTATACAGATAATTTTCATACACATCGGTAAGTGCAATGGACCGTACGCCGTTGGTGGCGGACCGCTCATCCTTATTATCGAAGGCGAGAAATTCATTGCCGCCTCCGAAGGAAGCCTCGGCATCATACTTATATATAAGCTCGTTCCCAATAGTGTATTGCGGCACCAAATTGGTAATGGCGCTATTGAGGTTGCTGTTTTGCAGAACAAGCGTCTTCACGGTTTGTTTTGGGTTTACCAAAAGCAAATTAGGCGAATTTATGGTGAAGTGCACCACTTGTTTTTCATTTACAACCTTCAGATTGCGGGCGCGTTTAATTTCAACCCCTACTGCAGCGATATTTTCCATCACCAAAAATTTTCGGGTAAACACAAGCTCGCCGTCCTTGTTGAAAATACTTAGCAAATAATTGCCACTTTTGCGTATTCCACGTGTATCGCGATTGGGAATGGTAAGTTCGTAGTGCGAAAAAATTTGAAGGGTATTTAGGGAATTTTGATAGTTGTCGATCCGTACGTCATCAAAACCATCCAAGTATTCACTTTTGGAAAGATCTGTGGGCGTCCAATCAAAATTATAATGATTTATGGTGTAATAATAATCTTCCTCTTCCCCATTAAGGGCGTCAAACGAAAGTTTCAGCCTGCTCCCTAAAGGGATGATCGGCAATTGGCTTTGGTCCGTTCCCCCGCTAAATTGGATGGTACTGATATAGGAAGGCTCCACCTTTTCAATTATTTGCGAAAAAACCAAGGAACCGTTCAAAAATAGGAGGAAGGCGGTGAGTGCTAATTTGGGCATAATTCAAGTTTAAGACGACTAAGATAACAAATTTTGAACCTTTTCTTAGGGTGGGTTTTTCGCTGAAAACAGGAACTTCTAAAAAAACATCTTACCCTACCTTAAAGGACCAATCCAATTGGAGGCATTCCTTCGGGATACGGTTTTATATTTAATTTCGGCCGGTTAATTTATAAACGTTTTAAATAGTGTTCCGCCCCTTGTTTGCTCACAAAATTATACCCTTTTATTGTGCAATGGTATTTTTAATTTATAAATTTGCACGCCCTTATTCCCCGTGTATATGTTTTGAGGGAAAATAGGGTGTTAAAATGGCATTATTTAATATCCAAATTTATGTCCAAAGACGTTAAAATTAAAAAAGGTCTTACCATTAAATTGAAGGGTGAAGCAGAAAAAATACTTTCCAGCGCCCCCCGTTCCAGAACCTTCGCAATAAGACCTTCCGAATTCCATCTTATTATTCCAAAAATGGTTGTCCGCGAAGGTTCAAAAGTGCAAGCTGGCGACACCATTTTTTATTCCAAAAGCAACGAGCTCATCAAATTTGTTTCCCCGGTCAGCGGTACCCTTACCAAGATTGAGCGCGGAGCAAAACGTGTGATTACGCAAATCGTAATCGAGGCGGATGTGCAGGATACGTTTAAGGATTTTGGTTCCCTAAACCCAGATACCGCATCGCCCGAGGCAATTAAAACTCGATTGCTCGAGTCTGGATGTTGGCCCTTTATCATGCAACGCCCCTATGCGGTGATTGCCGATACCGAGCAGGCACCTCGCGACATTTTTGTTTCTGGCGTTAATACCGCACCCCTGGCCAATGACCTTGACTTTTCGCTAAATGGAAAGGAAAAACAATTGCAGGCTGCCTTGACTGCATTGAGCAGGCTCACCACCGGAAAGGTGCACGTGGGCGTAGCCAAGTCGGGCACTTCCCCATTTAAGGGATTGAAGGACATAGTCCTCCATAGCGTTTCTGGGCCACATCCTGTTGGAAACGTTGGTACCCAAATAAACAAAATTGCACCCGTAAACAAAAACGAACTGGTATGGACCGTGGCGCCCCAAGATTTGGTTATCATTGGCGAACTGTTACTGACCGGAAAATTCAATCCGGAACGAACCATCGCCTTGGCAGGGTCTGAAGTTAAAACACCAAAATATTACAAAACCAGAATTGGTGCCGAAGCCGCAACCTTTCTTTACGATTCGGGCCTTAAGGATGAAAACGTGCGCATTATTAGCGGCGATGTTCTTACCGGAAAAAAGATTTCCCCAAAAGGACATTTGGGATATTACAGCAATACTGTTACGGTAATTCCGGAAGGAAACGACTATGAGCTATTCGGCTGGAACAAGCCGGTTTTCGATAAGATTTCAACTTCAAGGGCGCTTACCTTTTCGTGGTTGACCCCGAACAAAAAATACGATTTGGATACCAATACCAATGGCGAACACCGCGCATTTGTGGTAACGGGCAGTTATGAAGAGGTTTTCCCGTTGGATATGTACCCACTACAAATATTGAAGGCCTGTATGGTTAAGGATCTAGACCAGATGGAGGCTTTAGGGATGTATGAGGTGGCACCCGAAGATTTTGCGCTTACCGAATTTGTGTGCGTAAGCAAGCAGCCACATCAACAGATTATCAGAAATGGTCTTGATTTAATGTATAAAGAAATAGGATAACCGCTATGGGATTGAAACAGAATTTACATCAGCTAAAGGAGAAGTATAAGGGCACCAAAATGGCTCCTGCCTTTAACGCATTGCATACTTTTTTATATACGCCAAACGAGACCACCCATTCCGGCGGTCACGTTAGGGCGGCAGACGACCTAAAGCGAACGATGAATACGGTCATTATGGCGCTAATCCCGTGTTTGATTTTCGGTATTTTCAATGCCGGATATCAGCATTATGCGGCTATTGACTCCTCCTTGCGGGTGGATCCATTGGGCAATTTCTTCACCTGGGATAATTTCATATTGGGCGCTTGGACGGTTTTGCCTTTGGTAATTGTTTCCTATTTAGTAGGTCTTGGGGTGGAATTTATTTTTGCAATTATCAAAAAGCACGAAGTAGAGGAGGGCTATTTGGTAACGGGAATGCTGGTGCCTCTTATTGTTCCAATTGATATTCCACTTTGGATGCTTGCCGTTGCCGTTATTTTTGGTGTCGTAATCGGAAAAGAGGTTTTTGGCGGAACGGGCATGAACATCTTGAATCCGGCGCTTACCATTCGTGCCTTTCTTTTCTTCGCCTATCCAACCTGGATGAGCGGTGATAAGGTTTGGGTTCACGGGGCGCAGGCTATGGCCGGACAACCCGACGCAATTTCCGGCGAGACCATTTTGGGTACGCTTGCCGCGAACAATGAACCAGCCTATAGCCTTTGGGATATGTTTTGGGGATTCATTCCCGGCTCGGTGGGTGAAACTTCAACCTTCCTTATTCTTCTTGGCGGGCTTTTCTTGATTTTCACCAAAATAGGAAGTTGGCGAATTATGGTTTCAGCAGTAATCGGGGCGTTGGTGATGGGTCTGATCTTCAATGGAGTCGTGGCCCAAGGATGGATACAGGATGGCAGTAAGTTTTACGGCCTGATGAGCGAGCCATTTTGGCACCATTTGATCATTGGTGGTTTGGCCTTTGGTATTGTTTATATGGCCACGGACCCTGTAACCGCTTCACAGACCAATAAGGGAAAATGGATTTACGGTTTTTTTATAGGGTTTATGTCCATTATGATCCGTGTTTTCAACCCGGCCTACCCGGAAGGAGTAATGCTCGCAATCCTGCTGATGAACGTATTCGCCCCTACTATCGATCACTATGTGGTTAAGGGGAATATTAACAAGCGATTGAAACGAGCTAAACATTTAAAAGCAAAAACAGCGTAATCATGGCAAAGTTTACTGATAAAAATTCATATACAATACTATTCGCAATAATAATGGTATTGGTTGTCGGCAGTCTTTTGGCCGGCGTTGCACAGGGCTTGCGGGGAAAGATTTCTGAAAACGAACGCTTTGAGAAACAACAGAACATCCTATATGCCATGGGGGTTAACGATAACGACGGAGCCGGAAGTGTAAACTTTGTTCCAACCAAGGATGTGGAAGCAACTTTTCATAAGTACATTAAAAAACAGTTGGTAATCCAAGGAGATGACGTAACCGAAAATGAGAATGCCTATTTGATCGATATCAAAAAGGAAGAATCACACGCCAGTGCAGATCCGAATTATAAAAGAAAACTGCCATTGTTTATTGGCGAAAAGGATGGCGTTACCTACTATATAATCCCAATGCGCGGCAAAGGTCTTTGGGATGCAATTTGGGGCTATGTTTCTCTTGACAAGGATTTGGTAGTGGAGGGCATATTCTTTGACCACAAAGGAGAAACCCCCGGTTTGGGCGCCAATATTAAGGAGCGTTTCTTTATGGACGACTTTAAGGGCGAACAGATTATGGATGGCGATGCCTTTGTAGGCATAAGCGTTGCAAAAGGCAACAACGATCCGCTTAACGATAGAAAGGACGACCAGAAAGTGGATGCCCTTGCAGGTGCCACTATTACCGGGAATGGAGTTACGGCTATGATTAAAAAGGATGTGGCACAGTACATTCCTTATTTGAAGCAATTAAAAGGCGAAGAGTAAAAGAGTGCGCTAAAGTTTTGAAAAGAGTGCGCTAAAGTTTAAAGTGCCTAAAGTGCGCTCAAGTTTTAAAGGAGTGCGCTGAAGTTGAAAGTGCCTAAAGTGCGCTCAAGTTGGAAAAAAACTTTAGGCACTTATAACTTAAGACAACTTTAGGCACTAAAATTAAAAATAGAAATAGAAATAAATAATTATAGATATGGCTTTACTTTCTAAAAAAGACAGCAGGTTAATCTTGGATCCGTTAGCGGACAATAACCCAATCACCATTCAGGTTTTGGGAATTTGTTCTGCCTTGGCTATTACTGCGCAGCTAAAGGCTTCCATAGTAATGGCGGTTTCGGTAATGGTGGTTTTGGCAGTTGGGAACGTTGTAATTTCACTGTTGCGAAACGTAATACCGGGAAAAATCAGGATTATTGCCCAGCTTATCATTGTGGCCGCGCTGGTAATCATTGTGGATCAAGTGCTAAAAGCCTTTGCTTATGAATTGAGCAAACAGCTTTCGGTTTTCATCGGTCTCATCATTACCAACTGTATCATTATGGGTCGTTTTGAAGCGTTCGCCTTGGCAAATAAGCCTTGGCGTTCTTTTCTGGATGGCATTGGAAACGCCGCAGGCTATGGATTGATTTTGGTGATCGTGGGTTTCTTCCGCGAACTTTTGGGCTCCGGAACCCTCTTGGGCTTTAAGGTTTTAGGAGACCCAATTGCAAAAACCGGTCTGTATGCCATTGGATATGAAAACAACGGCTTTATGCTCCTTTCGCCTATGGCGCTAATCGTTATCGGTATTATTATTTGGGTGCAGCGCTCAAGAAACAAAGAACTTATAGAGGAATAGAAAAATAGTAGCAGCTAATAGGAGGATTAGGCTTAAATCCTACTGTTTTGCTGGTGCAAACACAATACTTTAAGAATATGGAACACGTAGAGTTATTTTTTAAATCGATTTTTATCGACAACATGATATTTGCCACCTTCCTCGGAATGTGCTCCTATCTTGCAGTTTCCAAAAAAGTTTCCACGGCCGTGGGCTTGGGGGCGGCCGTAATTTTTGTACTTGCGGTAACCGTGCCAGTAAACTGGCTATTGGATCAATACCTGTTGAAGGACGGGGCTTTGGTGTGGCTCGGCGAGGAATATGCCGACTATAACTTAGGGTTTTTATCCTTCATCCTTTTCATAGCCACCATTGCTACCATGGTCCAATTGGTAGAGATTGTGGTCGAAAAATTTTCGCCTTCCTTGTATAACTCTTTAGGGATTTTTCTTCCGCTTATCGCTGTAAACTGTGCTATATTGGGAGGTTCACTCTTTATGCAGTCCAGGGACATACCCACATTGGGTCTGGCTTTAAATTACGGTGTGAGCTCAGGGATTGGATGGTTTTTGGCTATTTTGGCCATTGCTGCCATTCGCGAAAAAATTCGCTATTCAAATGTACCCGCGCCTTTGAGAGGATTGGGAATAACCTTTATTATTACTGGCCTTATGGCTATTGGATTTATGAGCTTTGGTGGAATGTTGACCGGCGGCGATGAAAAGAAACCCTCTCTGGATTCAGATCCAACAGAGATCGGCGTGAAACCCGAAAATATTGAAAATGAAACGAAAGAAGAAGCTGCCCGTGCGGTTTCGGTATCGGAAATTACAACCATAACGAAGCAATAGTATGTTTTTAGAAATAAGCACCCTTGGAGTTATAACGGTAACGGTAATTGCCCTTTTGGTCCTGACCTTGGTATTGGTCGCTTTATTGTTGTTCACAAAAGAAAAACTGGCGCCCTCCGGTCCGGTAAAAATTACGATCAATGAAGAAAAGGTAATCGAGGTTCCCTCTGGTGGATCCTTACTATCAACCTTGGGGGCCGAAAAAATATTCCTGCCTTCCGCGTGCGGGGGCGGTGGAACCTGTATTCAATGTGAATGTCACGTGCTTTCCGGGGGCGGTGAGGCTTTGCCCACTGAAACTCCCCACTTTACCCGAAAGGAATTGCAGGAAGGTACCCGCTTGGCCTGCCAGGTAAAGGTGAAACAGGATATGAACATCACCATTCCCGAAGAGGTTTTCGGTATTAAGAAATGGGAAGCTACGGTGGTTAGAAATTATAACGTTGCTTCGTTCATTAAAGAATTCGTAGTGGAAATTCCAGAGGAAATGAACTACAAGGCAGGTGGTTATATTCAAATTGAAATCCCACCGTGCGAGGTAAAATTCGCGGATATGGACATTACCGCCCACCCTGAAGAACACGAGCGTCCCGATAAGTTCCAAGAAGAATGGGACAAGTTTAAACTTTGGCCGTTGGTTATGAAAAATACCGATACTGTGGAACGCGCCTACTCCATGGCCTCCTATCCTGCAGAAGGCCGTGAAATTATGCTCAACGTGCGTATTGCCACCCCGCCGTTCGACCGGGCCAAGGGAGGATGGATGGATGTAAACCCGGGGATTGCCTCTTCCTATATATTTAATTGTAAACAAGGAGATAAGGTAATAATATCAGGTCCTTATGGCGAATTCTTCATTAATCCATCTGAGGCCGAAATGCTCTATGTGGGCGGGGGTGCAGGAATGGCGCCTATGCGTTCACACCTTTACCATCTTTTCAAAACCTTGAAAACCGGTCGTAAGGTTACTTATTGGTACGGAGGTAGATCCAAACGCGAGCTTTTCTATTTGGAGCATTTCCGCGAATTGGAAAAGGAATTCCCGAACTTTAAGTTCTTCCTTGCGCTATCGGAACCCTTGCCAGAGGATAATTGGAAGGTGAAGAAAGACATCCACGATGAAGCTGGCGATGGCTTTGTGGGCTTTATCCACCAAGTGGTGATCGATAATTACCTAAACCACCACGACACACCCGAGGATATTGAACTCTATTTTTGCGGTCCTCCATTGATGAACCAAGCTGTTCAGAAAATGGGCGAGGACTTCGGTATTCCTGATGAGAATATTCGCTTTGACGATTTTGGAGGGTAATCCCCGCCGAAAAATTAGATTTTCAATCGCTTCAATTTTAATTGGAGCGATTTTTTTTTGACATCATAAAGGTTGTTAAAAAATTAACGTTTTTTCGAATTCAAGGTTCATTTTTAGGAAGGAAAACATTAATTTTAATCTATCCAATTTGAATTCGTATGAAATCCTCAAAAACTCCAATCCTTTTTAAATCAAGGTCTAAACTCTTGTTCGCTGTTTTTCTTTTGGGACTTTCCTTTTGGGTTTTCCTATACTACAACGGAACGTTTTTTAAAGGGGATAATTTAGGTACCGCCGCAGTTCCGTCGAAAATTGCCGAACAATATGCGGACTTTTTAGTGAATCATCCCTTTAGAAAAGCGATGCAATTGTCAAAACAGGAGCGAAAGGCCCACGGTCTTCCTCCCAACAAATTTTTTGAACAGGAATATTTATATACGAGTGATCCTGTTTTGTTGCGGCCCGCACCGGAGCGACTCTATAATCTCCAGCAGGAATTAAAGACCAATACCGCTATGAAGTCCCCGGGCGATGCCACCAATCTATGGGAAGAACGTGGTCCCAATAATGTAGGGGGCAGAACCCATTCCCTGATTTTTGCTCCGGGCAGCACTACCAAGGTGTTTGCGGGCGGGGTTAGCGGGGGCCTTTGGGTTAATGATGATATAACCAATCCTTCTTCAGTTTGGCAACGCGTAGCTGGAGTTCCAGGGAATTTGGCCGTAATGTCCATTACGGTTGATCCCAACAACCAACAGATTATGTATTTGGGCACTGGAGAGGTATATACCGCTGGCGATGTTGTAGGAAACGGAATCTATAAATCCACAGATGGCGGCGAAAATTGGTTCGAGCTTTATACTGGCGGCGCTGCCTTGGCAGATAGGATAGCGTTTGTCCAGGATGTAATTGCTTGGAACAATCCAATAACCAACCAAACCGAAGTTTATTTTGGGGCCGGTTCAACCATTTATCGCGAGGAAGTGATAGCTGGGCCGGATGGCTGGAATTGGCTGGGTCTTAACGCGATCGGATTATACAAGAGCACGGATGGTACCAATTTCACAAAACAAACCGGTGCCCCCTTTTTAACCGCTGGTGGAACCTATTATTGTCCAAATGATTTTGATGTTTCGGCCGATGGTACTCTTTGGATGGGTACGCGTGCAAACGCTTACGGACAAGGTGGAGGATATGTTTTCAAAAATACCGGAAACAATTGGGTTAACGTTAGAAATTTAAATACCGATGGACGTATTGAACTGGCCTGTTCGCAACAGAATGCAGCTAAGATATACATTCTTGCGCAAGACAGAACCTCTTCTTCCAATCCTGTAAAAATTTTTCGGACGACCGATGGGTTTGCCACTGCGCCTACATCGACACCACAACCCGACGATGCGGATACCGGAATTCCCGCTCTGGACTTTACCAGAGGCCAAAGTTTTTATGATTTAATGATAGGCGTTGACCCTTCCAACGACAACACAGTCTATGTTGGAGGGATAGATTTATTTAAATCCACCAATTCCGGAAATGCTTGGAGCCAATTTTCACATTGGTACGGCGGATTTGGTTTTCAGGAAGTCCATGCGGATCAGCACGGAATTGCCTTTGCGCCCGGCATGCCGAACAGGGTTATCTTCGGTAACGATGGGGGAGTTTATTATAGCAACAACGGCGGTACCACCACAGCTGCCCGAAATAATGGATATGCCGTTACGCAATTCTACAAGGGGGCCATCAATCAGAATACATCCTCCGATATTTTGCTGGCAGGAGCACAGGACAATGGTTCACAATTAATTTTGAATGCGGCTCCGGGAATAAACCCATCTACCGAGGTAACGGGTGGCGATGGCTGTTGGGTTTTTGTGGACAAAGATGACCAGTATATGATTTCTTCCTATGTGTACAACAATTACAGGTATATTTCCATTGGAGGAACCTATATTGGCAATTTTCCCAATTCAGACAATACTGGCGATTTTGTAAACCAATGCGGCCTGGACAGCGACACTAATATTCTTCTTTCCAATGCCACCAATGGGACCAATTACCAGATTTATCGCTGGACCATAAACCCATCAGGTCCCTCGGTTTCACGAATCACACTAACCAATGGGCTGCTCAATACCATTCCTACTTTTTTTGTGGCCTCACCCAATGTTGCCAATAGATTTTTGGTCGGTACGGCCTTGGGAAGGATTTTGCGGCTGGACAATGTAAACACGAGCCCGACGTGGACCAATATTTCCATGCCTGGGCAAATTGGGGCCGTGTCCGACATTCGTTATGGTGCTACTGAAAATGATATTTTGGTGACCTTTCATAATTATGGAGTCAACAGTATTTGGTACACCAATAACGGGGGCAGTAGCTGGGTAAGCAAAGAGGGTGATTTGCCCGATCTGCCCGTAAAATGTATTCTTCAAAACCCCGGGAATACGAATGAAGTTATTATCGGTACGGCCTTGGGAGTATGGAAAACTGAAAACTGGAACGCCTCAAGTCCAAACTGGACCCAATCCCAAAACGGGATGAGCGATGTGAAGGTAATGTCCTTTGACTATAAGGAGAATGATGGTACCATTTTGGCAGCAACCTATGGCCGGGGAATGTTCAGCGGCAAATTTGATGGGTGTAGCCAAAGCACCGAATATATAGCCGGAGGCTGGAGCAATGGGAATCCAACCGCCACATCAGCAGTTGTTATCAATGACAATTTCAATACTGCCTCTGGTGGAAGTATTGACGCCTGTTCCCTGATTGTGGCCTCCGGAAAAACACTTACGGTTGGCCCCGGAACCTATGTAAAAGTGAACGGAAATATTGTTGTTGACGGAACGCTATTTATTGACCACGAGGCAAGCCTGGTTCAAGTTGATGATGATGCCACGGTAACCAATAACGGACAGATTACGGTTCGGAAAATTACACCCTTCTTGGAACCCCGTTATTTCATGGTTTTGGGTAGCCCGATGACGGCGGAAACCCGGACCGGCGTTTATGGGAATGCAGTACAAATCCGAAGGCATATTACCGCAAATTTCAATCCAGATCCTGCGGTAGCCGCTTTCGATCCATTGGCGGAAAACTTCGCGGATGCAGAAGGAGATAATTGGCAGATTTATAATGGCGCTGTCAATGCAGGGGAAGGGTACCTTGTACTGCCCCAACCCGATCTATCGAGTAGCGGCTCCTATACTTTGGATTACACCCTCGGGACCCTTAACAATGGACAAATTGATTTTAACGTTGGCTACAACGGTACTCAGAATGCAAGCCCAAATATTGTTGGAAATCCATACGCCTCCGCCATTTACGCCAATGATTTTCTGAATGAAAACAGTATGATAGACGCCGTGTATTTCTGGGAACACTTAACTGCGGCCAGCTCCAATTATCCGGGCTATAAAGTGAATAACTTCGATATGGGCGATATTTCCATGTATAATAGCTCTGGGGGCGTTCCGGCGGCCAATGACCCCGGCACCTCTACCCAGCCAAATGGATACATTGCGTCGGGGCAAGGTTTTGGATTTAAGGCAACCTCGGCAGGGACGGCAAGTTTTAAAAATTACATGCGCGTAACCGATAATAATGACACCTACCGAAGGCCAGCAATTCCAAGTGAACGAATATGGATCAATATCCGAAACGATGATTATGGTCTTAAAAGTACCATGCTCCTTAACTTTTCGGCGGCTTGTATAGACGGATATGATGGTAAATACGATGCAAAGCGTTTGGCTACGCCCGTTAGTCTTTATTCAAAATTGGAAACGGGAGAGGAATTGGCAATACAAGGGCGGAGCGCGTTCCATGTGGATCAGCAAATTAAACTTGGATTTGTAAGCCAGATAGAGGAAAATCAGGATTTTACAATTTCAATAAGTCAATTTGATGGAGCCGTCTGGCCCGATGTAACAGTTTATTTAAGGGACAGGGCCAAAAATTTGACACACAATCTTAGCGCAGGGGAGTATAATTTTAAAAGTAAACAAGGAGTTGATAACGACCGCTTTGTCCTCCTTTTTAAAACTACGCTCCAAACTGCCGAAAACATATTTTCGCAAATCGGCATTGCTCCGAACCCAACCTCGGGCCAACTAAATATCCTTTCGCCCAACCTTAAAGTAAAATCGATTTCGGTTTTTGACCTTCACGGTAGAAGTATGGATGAAAAAATATTTGCTGCGGAACCGTATTCAATGGATATCACTTCGCTGCAGCCGGCAACCTATTTCGTGAAAATATCTACCGAAGCCGGCCATATATACAAGCGAGTCCTAAAAAATTAAGCACAAAAAAAGCCGCCCTATTATTTAAGGCGGCTTTTTTTAATTAGAAACGTGGATTATTCTCCACCCAAAAGCGTTGCAATCTTAACTTCCAAAGCCTCGCCGCGAAGGTCCTTGTCGATTATCACTCCGTTTTCATCCAAAAGAAAGGTCGCAGGAATGGAGCGAACATTATATTGTTTGGCGATTGGATCCTGCCAGAACTGAAGGTTGGACACATGGTACCAGTCCATTTTGTCATCCTTTATGGCCTGTAGCCATTTGTCTTTTTGGTTTTCCTTGTCGAGGGAAACGCTAATAATATTCAAGCCTTTTTCATGGTATTTATTATAGACCTTTACTACGTTCGGGTTTTCCATCCGGCATGGCTTGCACCATGAAGCCCAGAAATCAATAATGGTATATTTGCCCATAGCCTCCTTTAAGGACATATTTTCACCCGATGGGGTGGGGGCACTAAAATCGGGAGCTGGACTGCCAATATCTGCTTTTTTAAGCGAATCCAAATTGGTTTTTAAATCTTGTGCCAATTGGGTAGCGGCAATCTTTGGGTCCAATTTTTCCACATAAGCCGAAGCTTCGGCGGGGGTGATCTCTTTTCTCCCGGCCATATCGGAAATCAACATTACGGCAAATAGGGTATTGGTATGCTCGTTTAAATACTGTTTTTTATATTCGGTTTCCTCTGCAATTAAATTCAGGTTTTGGCTCTGCAGTTTCGCGATTTCAACAGTGTCATTGGCCTCATTGGCCGCGCGGAATTGTTCCATGCGCTCCTGTTTTTTTCGGTTAAAGCCATCCATTTTGTCAACAAAGCTATTGTAGGCAGCGTTTTGGCTTCCTCCCGTTATGCGGGAAGCTCTGATACTGTCCTTATAAATCTTGGCATGCATATCCTCGTTCTCGGGGAAAAATAGAATGGAAGCATTGGCTTCATTGATACGAAGAAAATTTAAAGGAGTGGTTTCGCTGTTGGGATAGGTGGCGGAAAATTTACCCTCTTTTAAGGTAAGTGTATCAATGGGTTTGGGTTGGTTGTTCTCAAAGGTGAAAACGTAAATATTGGTACCGTCCGCAAAACCAACAGCTTCTCCGTCAAGGGTATAGGTGTTGCTGTCCTTGTTACACGAAATAAGCAGGCCCGCAAACAATAAGGCAAAAAAGAGTCTCATATTTATAGGTTTTAAATTTGGGCAAAAGTAGCAGTTTATTCCACAGATAGCCGATTTTCAGTCCAAATTTTATTATTATTAACAGAACTCCCAAATTTCGGCGAAGCAACCAAAAATAATTCCGCAAAAGAAGGGATAACCTATCTTTTCCGGAATTTGGATCTGTTGCATAAAAGTTTACTGAAGATATCGGCTATGCTTCGGGGTGGTTATCGCCGGCCTTCATGACCCACGCGTCCAACATCCAGCTTATTTTTTCAATATGGCCAATAAAACCGCCTATCATATCGATGGTGCCCTCGTCTTCGGCTTCATCTGCTTTTTCAACAACCTTGCGCATTTGTTTCAGCAATTTTCCATGGTCGTCCAGCAGAATTTTCACCATCTCCACATCTTTTGTGTTCTCTGAAGATTCCTTAATGTTGCTCATTTTCAGATAATCTGTAAAATTGCTGGTGGGCTGGAAACGGAGGGTCAGGATGCGCTCGGCAATTTCATCGATTTTCAGTTTTGCATCGTCGTACATTTCCTCAAATTTTATGTGAAGGTCAAAAAAATTGTGCCCCACCACGTTCCAGTGAAAATTCCGTACCTTTTGGTAATACAGATGATAGTCGGCCAACAGGATATTGAGTTCTTTCGCCGTAGCGGTTGTCTTCTTTTTATCAAGGTTCAAATAGCTCATTTTTATAAGGTTTTATGGTTTTCCCCAAAGATACTTAAGCTTTGTAAATCTGTCAATTTTTAGGGGACGGTTTAGCCTTTTTTTAACTTGTTTTGAACGGACTGTATGCTGATGTGCGAACAAAAAATCGGGATTTTAAAACTGTAGGAAAAAAGGGGTGTTTTCTTACGTTTTAATGAACCATCTATGGCTTATCTATGGAGTATCTATGGAGTATCTATGAAGTATTCTTGGGGGAATGTTGTATCGTTGGATTGTTGGATTGACCCGGTCTAAAATAACTATGACCCCCCCCTGAAATACCAACAAACATAGCATTGTCACTCCTGAATGAAGCTTACAGCCGATTTTATCGGTGGGAATGCAAATGCCAACAAAGCTGGGCACGCTTTTTAAAGTGCGGCATAATCGCCTTACAAATGCCAACATAGCTGGGCACATTTTTTAAAAACCCAGCACCTCCCGAGAGTTTCCCATAGAGTTTCCTTAAAGAAGGGAATTATAAAGGGAGGAAACATTGCTTTAATTTCAAAATTGTACCTTTCAAGTCCCAAACAAAACGAACTATGAAACCTCTATTGAAGGTAGCAATACAGGCAGCCGTAGCAGCCGGTGCGGAAATCCTAAAGGTTTACAATACCAATTTTGCCGTGGAGCGGAAAGACGATAATTCGCCGTTGACACAGGCCGATAGGAATGCAAACGCCATAATAAACAATGGGTTGAAGCATACCCAAATTCCCATTATAAGCGAAGAAAACCGGCAACTTGATTATGAAGAACGAAAGGGATGGCAGCGCTGTTGGATTGTGGATCCGTTGGACGGAACGAAGGAATTTATAAAACGAAACGGGGAATTTACCGTAAACATTGCCCTGGTTGAGAATGAAATTCCGGTGCTTGGCGTTATCTACGTTCCCGTTACCAAAGAGCTTTATTTTACGGCTGCAGATGGAAAAACCTCAAAAAAAACCACCCTTTCATCCGAAGGAGAATCGGTGGAGGCAATATTGGGGAATGCTAAGGAAATCAAACCGCGGGAGGCATCCTCTAGGATAACTGTGGTCGGCAGTCGTTCGCATTTAAATGAAGAAACCAAGAATTTTATTGCCGATCTTGAAAAACGGAACCAAGTTGCACTTGTTTCCAAGGGAAGTTCGTTAAAATTCTGTCTGGTGGCCGAGGGCCTGGCAGACATATATCCGCGCTATGCCCCCACTATGGAATGGGATACCGCGGCGGGCCACGCTATTTGTAAGGCCGTTGGGGTTTCGGTGATAGACGAAGCTACCGGCAAATCCATGAAATATAACAAACCGAACTTGTTGAATAACCATTTTTTGGTGTCCGTTTCATGAAGGATCCATCCCAAAAACGCCATCTTGCCAAAACCATCACTTGGCGCCTCGTGGGTACATTGGACACCATGGCGCTGTCATGGTTTATTACGGGAAATCCGCTTACTGGGCTGAAAATCGGGTTGGCGGAAGTGTTTACCAAAATGTTCCTTTATTATGCACACGAACGCATTTGGTTTAACATCAACCTTTCAAAATCAGGGATTGTCCGCGAAAGCCGAAAGCGTCACCTTGCCAAAACCCTTACTTGGCGAGCAGTGGGCACTTTGGATACCATGGTACTTTCCTGGGCCATAACCGGCAATCCGTTTACCGGCCTTCAAATTGGCTTGGCCGAGCTTTTCACCAAGATGATTTTATATTATCTTCACGAACGGGTTTGGTATCGCACTAATTTTGGCCTGCCCAATAGAAAACAATAGTTTATGGAGAAACATATAATTCCACAGGAATTTCAGATAGATCAACGGCAACGATCTTCTATAAAGGGACATAGGCCGCTGTTGGTTTGGTTCACCGGACTTTCCGGTTCAGGTAAATCCACCTTGGCAAATGCACTGGAAAGGGCTTTGTTCGAGAGAAAAGTACATACCTATCTCTTGGACGGCGACAATGTTCGT
This sequence comes from Aequorivita sp., assembly GCA_048265145.1. Classification (GTDB taxonomy): domain Bacteria; phylum Bacteroidota; class Bacteroidia; order Flavobacteriales; family Flavobacteriaceae; genus Aequorivita. The sequence goes on along the minus strand of JBLXCF010000001.1, from coordinate 231,604 downwards.
GCGGGATTGAACAAAAATCTATCCTTTTCGCCGGAAGACAGAACCGAGAACATCCGCCGGATTGCAGAGGTGGCAAAATTGATGTTGGACGCTGGCTTGGTGGTGCTGGCTTCCTTCGTTTCCCCTTATAGGGAAGACCGTGAAAACGTGAAACGCATCGTGGGTTACGGCAATTTTGTTGAAATTTTTGTGAATACCCCCATTGACGAATGTGAACGCCGCGATGTGAAAGGCCTTTATGCCAAGGCCCGCGCGGGTGAAATAAAAAATTTTACGGGGGTCAGTGCGCCCTACGAAGCCCCGATGGTTCCCGATATTGAAATTGACACCACCAAGGTTTCTGTGGAGGAAGCGGTGGGGTTGATAATTGTCCAAATTGAAAAAAGATTAAAGAATAAAGATGAATGAGGTATGAGGTTTGAGGTATGAGGTATGAGGGATGAGGTTTGAGGGTGTTTTGAAACTTGTAGTTGCTAAATCTTAAATCATCCCCATAGGTCGCGGGACACAAATCACAACCTGCCTGTAGTGCCTATGGAAGGCGGTTTCCGAATCATTGAATCACAAATTAACCAATCCCGAATCAACGAATCCCGACTTAACAAATTAACAAATAAACCATGAGCAAGTATTATTTAAATTATTTGGACGAACTGGAAAGCGAGGCCATCTATATTTTACGAGAGGTGTGGGCGCAATTTCAGAACCCCGTGATTTTATTTTCAGGGGGAAAAGATTCCATTCTCGTTACGCATTTGGCGAAAAAGGCATTTTATCCTTCCAAGATCCCATTTCCGCTGCTGCACGTGGATACAGGCCATAATTTTCCCGAAACCATACAGTTTCGCGATGACCTAATAAAGGAACTGGGCGTACAACTTATTGTGGGCTCGGTGCAGGAATCAATCGATACCGGAAGGGTTGCCGAGGAAAGGGGAAAAAACGCCACCCGAAATGCGCTTCAAATCACAACATTGCTTGACGCTATTGAAAGTAATAAAATAGATTGTGCAATAGGCGGTGGAAGACGTGATGAGGAAAAGGCCCGGGCCAAGGAGCGCTTCTTTTCCCATCGCGATGATTTTGGTCAATGGGACCCGAAAAACCAGAGACCGGAGCTGTGGAACCTTTTAAATGGAAAACATTTTGAGGGCGAGCATTTTCGCGCCTTCCCGATAAGCAATTGGACCGAAATGGACGTTTGGAATTACATCAAACGGGAAGATATAAAAATTCCTTCCCTGTATTTGGCGCACCAACGCGAGGTGGTATGGCGAAACGACTCGTGGATTCCGGTTTCCGAATATTTAAAACTGGAAGGAAACGAAAAAGTTGAAACCAAGAAAATCCGTTTTAGGACCTTGGGCGATATCACCATTACCGGAGGCATAGAATCTGAGGCGGACACCTTGGAAAAAATTGTAGCCGAAGTGGCCGCAATGAAACAGACCGAACGCGGCAACCGCAGTGATGATAAGCGAAGCGAGACGGCTATGGAAGATAGGAAAAGACAGGGATACTTTTAAAAATTAAACACGGATTATGCGGATTACACGGATTACGCTGATTTAATATGGGAAAATTGATTTATGAGCGGGAAACCTTTAAGATTATTGGGGCGGCCATGGTCGTACACAAAGGTTTGGGCGCAGGGTTTTTAGAATCGGTTTATCAAGAGGCATTTGAACGCGAATTGACAAATCAACAAATTCCTTTTGAAAAACAGAAAAAGCTTATTGTTTATTATCAAGGAAAACCATTGCAGAAATATTTTATTGCTGATTTTATATGTTTTGACAAAATTGTAGTTGAAATTAAATCGGCTTCTTTTCTTCACAAAGCAGGAGAAGCCCAAACCATAAATTATTTAAAATCAATCAATGCCCCGGTGGGATTGTTGATTAATTTTGGACAAGCAAGTTTAACTTGGAAAAGATTTATAAATACGAAAGACAAAAATAAATGAATCGGAAAATCCGCGAAATCCGCGTAATCCGTAAATCTGCGTCACGATATGGAAATAGATAAAAACCAACTACTAAGATTCACCACCGCAGGGAGTGTGGATGACGGCAAAAGCACTTTGATAGGAAGATTGCTTTACGATAGCAAGGCCATTTTTGAGGACCAATTAAAGGCAGTTGAAAATACCAGCCGCAAAAAAGGGCACGAAGGCGTGGATTTGGCCTTATTTACCGATGGTCTTCGCGATGAGCGCGAGCAAGGAATAACCATTGATGTGGCATACCGATATTTTACCACGCCGAAGCGGAAATTCATTATTGCAGATACGCCGGGCCACATCCAATACACACGCAACATGGTTACCGGCGCCTCCACCGCCAATGCGGCGTTGATATTGATAGACGCGCGCCACGGGGTGATTGAACAGACCAAACGCCACGCCTTTATTGCTTCGCTGTTGCAGATCCCGCACATAGTAGTGTGCATCAACAAGATGGACTTGGTGGATTATTCGCAGGCAGTTTATGAAAATATCGTCCATCAATTTGAGGAATTTTCATCAAAACTATATGTGAAGGATATTCAGTTTCTACCTATAAGTGCGCTGAATGGCGATAATGTGGTGAATCGATCCACCAATATGGATTGGTACCAAGGCGCCCCTTTGTTATACACTTTGGAAACCATGCATATCAGTAGCGACATCAACAAAATTGACGCCCGCTTTCCCGTGCAAACCGTTTTGCGCCCGCAACGCGAAGGGTTTATTGACTATCGTGGCTATGCTGGCCGCGTGGCCAGTGGCATCTTTCGTCCCGGCGATGAAGTGGTGGTACTGCCCTCCGGCTTTTCTTCAAGAATAAAAACCATAGACACTATGGACGGCACCTTGGATGAAGTGTTTGCGCCCATGTCCGTTGCCATTACCCTGGAGGATGACATCGATATCAGCAGGGGAGATATGATCGTCAAAGAAAATAACCAACCCAAACCCTTGCAGGAATTTGACGCCATGCTCTGCTGGTTCAATAATGCCCCTGCGCGGCCCCGGGCAAAATATACCATTGTGCACACTTCAAACGAGCAAAAGGCGATGATCAAGGATGTTGTTTATAAAATTGATATCAACACCTACGCGCGGGAGGAAGAGGACAAGGAATTAAAAATGAACGACATTGCGCGCATCAGCATCCGCACCACCCGGCCGTTGATGGTGGACGAATACCGCGACAACCGGATAACCGGCAGTTTTGTTTTGATTGACGATGCCACTCATGAAACCGTTGCGGCGGGGATGATTGTATAAATTGGCTATAAGCTATAAGCTATAAGCTATAAGCTATAAGCTATAAGCATTAGGCTTTAAGCATTAGGATTAATGACTTACGACATAGAAATTCACATATTTATTTATTCACCAGCTAAGCCTCATTCCTTAATAACTTTATAAATTCCCATTTGTACTTCCGATACTACCTTCATAAAGTAATGTCCGGCCGATAAGTTAGATACATTTACTTGTGCCTTTGTTGACCCAATGTCCTGTTTCAATACTTCTTGGCCCATTACATTGTAAATAACCACATTTTGAATTTCTTTGTATGCAGCCAGCTGCAATACTTCTTTTATAGGATTTGGATGAAATGTAAATCCATCAATTGCATAATCTGCCGTTCCCAATACATCGGTCTGAAACGTATACGGCCCAGCCCAGGTACTGCTTCCGGTTCCCCCGCAATCGGATTGCACGTAATAATCATAGGCTGTATCTGGACTTAAACCTTCCAAAAGATATGGTTTTTCCTCCACTACTATTGTAGTTCCTGTTCCTTGGGTAAAACCAGCGATGCCCCATTCTAAATTCCAAGTAGTTGCCGTACCGTTTTCGGTCCAATCCAAAATAGCGGAAGTCAATTGAATATCTATTGCTGTTTGGTCAGTAGGAGTGGTACAGGGATCAGTTCCCCATGAAATTAAAGCATAGCCGCTATGGCCCGAGCCAGGTTCGCTGCCAATTCCATTTCCGCCGCCACCGCCACCGCCATAGGCACTGCCATTGGCAGCTGGGTCGGTAACATTGCAAGAAGAATCAACAAATCCAGCGCCCTTACCGCCATTGCCACCGGGAATTCCGCCACTGTCACCGCCACTTCCTCCGGGCGTTTGGCAATTTCCTGACCAGGGAATAGTATCGCCACCATTGGCACCATCGCCATCAGACCCAGCGGCACCGCCACCGCCACCGCCAAAATAGGTCCAATAGCCACCACCTCCTGTACCACCCATGTAGTTTACACTACCCCCGGCGCCAACACCACCGGCACCGCCGCCACCAAGATCAGGATTTGCAACCCATGTTCCCGGCTCACCGCCAGTTGCTTCTATAAATGCTCCCACACTAGTTGTTTCTCCAGCTGTACCACTTTCGCCACCGGCGCCAATAGTAACTGGTATTATATCAGCAGGAACCACGGTAAAAGTACCCATGGCATAACCCCCACCGCCGCCACCGCCTGATCCGTTTGTCCCGCCGCCACCGCCGCCGCCGATTACTTCAATAGTTATGGATGTTACCCCGGGAGGAACAGTGAAATCGCCTGAAGCCGTAAATTCTTGTGAGCCGGATTGCGCCCAAACAAATGGGACGGAAAATGCAATGGTAAGTAAAGTAAAAATCTTTTTCATAGTATATGTTTTAGAATCATTCAACAATTTATATAAAATTAAGATAAATCCATACAAATACGTATAAAAAAGGATGCTATTTGCAAAGTAGGATAGAAGTAGCTTTAACCTAGCCTTTAGTTACCATGAATGTAGCTTAAACCATACATTCGCCATACATTAGACCCCTCTGAACTACCCATTAGCGCACTATGACCTATGCATTAGTGCATTAGGACCTATGGATTAGTGCATTATAAAGTATGCATTGGGCGAAGTTGAAGTAAGCATTAGTAGCAATTTTTTGTTGGTTTTGATTTAACATTTTGGAGCTAAATCTGTGAGTTTGTAGGTTTGTGGGCTTGGGAGATTTTGGGATTCGGGATTCGGGATTCGGGATTTGTTAATTAGGGATTTATACAATTTTGTTTTTTAGGTTAATTGCTTGTGCTTTTTGTAAATAAGAATACATTTGCACAAAAAAAATAATGCGCTATTTTATTTTTGCAGGCTTATTCCTTTCGGCCTGCATCGGTAATTCCCAGACTTTTGAGGAATACATTCCTTCGTTTCCGGATAGGGATATGCAATTGTACAACTACAATTTTTATCAGGTTTATGACCGGGGCATTGCCCGATTCTATCCCGGCGGCTATGAGACCATGGTGCCCAGCGTGTATGGGCCCAATAACTATTCCGATGTGGTGAATGTGCTGGAATATGTGGCGCCCAACAATATATTAGTCGCTTCCTACAACGTTCCCGGCGTGGCCAAGTTGAAGCGCTTTAACGGCGTGGAATGGCAGGATTTTCATCCGGCCCTTCCCAATGGGGCTATGGTGGTTTCGGATATTCTGTATAGGAACGAAAATGAAATCTATGTGGCAGTGCAAAACCTGAACATCCAGACCTCCTTCGTCTATAAATTTGATGGCACCCAATGGATTGATCTACAATTACCGTTTATCGCCTATTCCAGCCCCCAACTATATTATGTAAATCCCACGGAAATCTACGCTATCTCCACCGGGGGATATGCCGTCTATAATGAGCAGGAATGGAACATTATAGAACAATTTGGAACCACGAACAAGGCATTTGTTGATGTAGTGGATGCCGACCATAAATATGTTACCGGTAGGAGCCAACTCTATAATTTTGCTTCCGGCACCAATGTGGCCGTGGGCAACGTGCTATTGCCCGGCGAGAGTAGTAATGACGTAACGGTGACCCACGTGCAGGCAATAGCTGCGGATGATATTTACATTGCCGCAAAAATATATGTTGGTTTTAGCAACGCCGCCTTTGTTTCACATTGGGATGGAAACCAGTGGGAACGTATGTGGACTTTTGATCCTTCCAATCAGGTAGATGATCACCCCACCTATTTATTTGAAGAGAACGGGAATATTTTTGTGAAGATAATCAACAGGCCCATATTCGCCTATTTGCCAAATTTTGTAGATGATGATGGCGATGGGGTTTCCAACACAGAGGATTTGGATCCGGCGGATCCCTATGTTTGTCGGGATGTGGATGGCGACGGCTGCGACGATTGTAGCCAAACCGGCAACAACGGCTCTGGTGGCAATATTGCGAACGACGGACCCGATTTTGATGCCGATGGTTTATGTGATGATGGGGATCTGGATGATGACAATGATGGCGTTCCGGATGTATTGGATGCTTTTCCATTTGATCCGAATGAAGATACGGATACCGATGGCGATGGGATAGGGAATAATGCCGATGATGACGACGATAACGATGGGCAGCGCGATGTGGATGAAATTGCCTGCGGGTCAGACCCCTTGGATGAAACCAGTCTTTCACCAGATTTGGATGAGGATACCCTTCCCGATTGTGTGGATGATGACATTGATGGTGATGGTTACTCCAATGACGAGGAAATTGCCTGTGGCAGCGATCCGTATGATCCTTTGGAAACCTGTGCCACCATAGGGATCCAAACCCAAAAACCGAATGGATTAAAAATATATCCCAATCCAACCTCCGGGCTGCTTACCCTAAACAGTGAATCGCCATTGGAAGGATTTTATATTTATACGGTGAACGGCATTTTGGTCTATAAAAACCTTAAGCCGGCGACACATCAAACAATCGATGTGAGCTTTTTTGAAAGAGGGATTTATATACTTCACCTTCAAAAACAGGAATCCACGGAGCAAATAAAAATTATAAAAAATTAGAAATCAGAGGCTATTCGGTGGAACAGAAATTTGGAGTTACTATGGAGTTGGTTTTTTAGGAACTGCGCTATGGAAGGTCAATTCCTGTTTCGGATCGGCTTAATTTAACATTTGGTCGAGTATTAATCACGTTCAACGAAAATTCATGGTGCATTGATTTTTTAGGGTCATTTTTGCGCAACGTAGTAACTACAAGGGTTTGGATTAGTTCAAATGCCTCTTGCTACCAAAGTAAAAATCCTAAAATAACCCCATGAAAGTTCTTTCCTTTCTTTGCCTATTTTTTATTTCCATTTCAATATTTTCCCAAGTAGGGATCAACACCGTTAGTCCGGATGCTTCCAGTATTCTTGATATTTCCGCCACAAACAAGGGGCTGCTAATTCCAAGGGTAAATCTTGGCTCCTTGACCGATAAGGCAACCATTTCAAATCCAGCAAAAAGTCTATTGGTCTATAAAACCGGTTATACCCCCAACATGCCCGAGGGGTTCTATTTTTTTGATGGCTCCCAATGGTCGGCCCTGACCGGGGGAACGGGAGGCGGAGGTGGTGGTACCACTGATTGGAATATATCTGGCAACAACAATACCAACAGCAATCATTTTTTGGGCACCCTTAATTATGCGGAAATGAATTTCCGCACCAATAATATAGCTATGGGAAATCTGCACCCCCGCGGAAGCGTGGCTTGGGGTCGCGGTGCTACGGCATCCGGCACCAATTCCATGGCCTTGGGGTATCAAAGTACTGCAAGCCAGACCGAGGCCACGGCCTTAGGCCCCAACAGCCAGGCTTCAGGCAGTAGCAGCCTGTCCATAGGTGCCTCCAGCAAGGCGGCGCAGACCGATGCCATGGCCGTAGGGGTTCAAAGTGTATCTACGGGTAACAAAGGCATGGCCTTGGGCTACGGCAGCAATGTTTCGCAGACCGAGGCCATGGCCGTGGGCAGTTTTAGCTCCGTTTCAGGCTCCAAAAGTACCGCCCTTGGCCATTCCAGCCAGGTGAGCCAAACGGAGGCAATGGCCTTGGGCTATAACGCCAAGGCGAGCGGAAGCCATTCCTTTGCCGCGGGCCACAGTTCGGAGGCATCGGGCAACAAGGCTGTGGCCATAGGCGAGGGCGCGAAATCCACAGCCAATGAAACAATAGCCATAGGCAATGGAAGCCTTAGCAACGCCAACAAATCCCTGGCCATTGGAAATGGCGCCCAAGCGATTGCGAATAATGCGGTGGCCATTGGAAACGACGCTATAGCCAATCAACAAAACACCCTTATTCTGGGCGCCGTAAATGGTGGGCCTTCCGTAGGTATCGGCACCGCCAGCCCCTCGGCTCGATTGGATGTAAATGATTCGTTTAAATTGGGGCAGAAGGGGAGCGTCCACAAGGGAATGGCCAGTTTTGTGGAAAATTATTTGAGTGTTCAGGTCAATGCCAATTCCACGGCAATTGCGACCGTTACCATTCCCACAGATATTAGGCTTACGGGCACCCGGGCCACGGTGATCGTTACCTTGGACTATAGTGTTTCTGACGATATTAGTGTAGTTTGGTCCAAACTTGGGGATAACCGAACCATCCGCCTGCAAATTAGAAACTCGGGAACTGCGGATTGGTCTGGCGGGAAGATGTATTTTACGGTGATTGAATTTTAGAGAGGTTTTAAACAACTATATTCTTTTCAGCTAACCATTTTATCTGCAACCAAGCGAAGCCTTAAAAAAGATACCAACTTTTCTTTTCCATACCAGATGGGTATCATTAAAGGAACCTTTTTTTTTCATTAACATTTTATCGATTTTATATGGCAGTTAATCGATAGCTGTTGGTTATCTTTGCGGGCTTGAAAAAACCGATACCTCGGTACCATAGTTATTGGTGTGAAGAATTTTTTTAACCTTCTTAAGAATAAAGAAGCCAAAGTTTTGATAGAAAACTTTGTGTCCTTATCGGCATTGCAGATGGTGGGTATGATACTTCCATTAATTACGCTGCCCTATCTATTGCGGGTTTTGGGCTATTCCAACTATGGGGTGGTTATTTTGGCTGCATCATTGGTGGCCTATTTTCAATCTATAACGGATTATAGTTTTAAGATTACCGCAACTCGGGATGTGGCCGTTTTTCGAAATAGTCCCGAAAAACTTAATATAATATACAGCAAGGTTTTAATCGTAAAAGGAATTTTTCTGTGCTTTTCCCTAATCGTGCTTGCAGCCCTAATCATTTTTTACCCTCCTTTTTATGCGGAACGAACCGTTTTCTTCTTCACACTGCCCTTGCTTTTAGGATACGCCCTCTTCCCAGAGTGGTTTTTTCAGGGGATAGAGAAAATGAAGTATATTTCCATTCTGAACATAGCCATCAAACTTTTTTTTACTATTTGTGTTTTTATTTTTATTAAGGAGAAGGAGGATTATTGGATATATCCGCTATTGCAAAGTGCGGGTTTTGTGGGGGCCGGTTTAGTGGGCCAATATATACTTGTAAAAAAGTATAAACTTAAGTTTCGGTGGCTCCGTTTTAAAATGGTACGCAATACGCTAAAGGACAATTTTCCCATTTTTGTAAACCAGTTTTTGCCAAACCTATATAATAATACCAACACCTTTTTGCTCGGAATATTTACCACCCCCCAATTAGTGGGTATTTATGACGCCTTGAAAAAAATAATAGACCTGTGCGTCGTAATATTAAATGTTATTTCCAGGGTGTTCTTTCCATTTCTTAACAGGAGAAAGGACGCCTTTCCAAAATACAGAAATTTGATGTTGATTTTGGGGCTGTTATTGGCAGCACTGCCAATTATAGGACACCCGATCGTTTTTTGGTATTTGGATATGCAATATGAAAATGCTTTATTGATTTTAATTTTGCTTTCCCTGAGTCTTGTTGGTTATACAGCCTACGATATTTTTGGATTGAATTATTTTATCATCAGAAGGAAGGATAGACTTGTGATGAAAAATACCCTTTTTTCATCCCTTATTGGATTTGTTTTGGCTTTTCCGTTGATATATTTTTTTAATATTATTGGGGCAGCTATCAATTTGTTAATTGCTCGCTTTTTAATCGGTGGACATCTTTGGTTTAAATGGAAATATTATGAAGAGAATTAGAGGATTATTGAACCAAGTATTTTACAAATGTGTTACCTATTGGGTCTATACTTTTGAAAATTTACAATTGGGACAAAATGTTGTTTTTAAATTAATGCCTCAAATTTTAAGGCATAATGATGCAAAAATCAGCATTGGAAATGGTTGCATTATAAATTCTTCAAATTATGGATATCATATAAATATGTTTTCAAAATGTAAATTATATGCCGATAGACCCTATGCCCGCATCGAAATTGGGGAAAATACTCGTATTCACGGAACTTGCATTCACGCTTATAATAAAATTCAGATTGGTAAAAATTGTTTAATAGCTGCTAATACAAATATAATTGATGGAAATGGTCATGAGTTAAGTATGGAGAACCCTCAAAACAGAATTAATACGACAGATTGTGGCAAACCGATAATAATAGAAGACAACGTTTGGGTCGCAGCTAACTGCATCATATTAGGTGGATCGAAAATCGGTTCTGGGGCCATTATAACGGCGGGAAGCATTGTGAAGGGCACGGTTCCCCCAAAATCCATATTTGGAGGTAATCCTGCAATTCTTTTAAAACAATATTAATGAAAATAGCCATACACAATAGCAAAGGCGGTTTCGCAGATAGATGGATCGAATACTGTCGCCAAAATGCAATTGATTATATTTTGGTGGATTGCTTTCAAAATGATATTCTGGACCATTTAAAAAAGGAGAAAGTAAGCCATTTGATGTGGCATATAAATCACGCCTCATCCAAAGACTTGATGGTCTTTCCATACGTAATGAACGCTGCGGATTATATGGGCATAAAAACCTTTCCCAATTTTAATACCCGTTGGCATTTTGACGATAAATTGGCGCAGAAATATTTGTTTGAGAGCATTGGCGCGCCATTTGTTAAAAGCATGGTTTTTTATGAAAAGGAAGAGGCCTTAAAATTTTTAAACACTTCCGAATTGCCTTTGGTTGCCAAACTTAAAAGAGGTGCGGGTTCCACAAACGTAAAATTGATCAATTCCAAAACGGAAGGCGAGGCCTATATACAAAAACTGTTTTCCGAAGGTATTGTTTCCACGGCCACTGCCCTCGGCAATCTTGATCAAAAGCTGCGTATTGCAAAACAGATAAAGGACCCCATAAAATTGGCGCGGAAAACCATAGGGTTTTTCAAAAAAAATAAAAGGGAACGCACTTTGGCCAATGCTGAAAAAGGATATGTCTATTTTCAGGAATTTATGCCCAACAATGATTTTGATACGCGCATTATTATTATTGGTGATATTGCTTTTGGTATAAGGCGATTCAACAGAAATAATGATTTTAGGGCTTCCGGAAGCGGGAAAGTTGATTTTGATGTATCAAAAATAGATGTAGAAATAATATCAAAAGCGTTTAGGCTCACACAAGAAATTGGCGGTCAGTGTCTAGCTTTCGACTTTGTATATGACCGTCAAATGAAACCTAAGGTAGTGGAGGTTTGTTATGGATTTAACATGAAACTGTATGATGCCTGTCCCGGTTATTGGAAAAAGGATTTGAGCTTTGTAGCGGGCATATTTAACCCACAAGCGATAATGGTGGAAAACTTGTTAAAGGATTAATGGAAATTTCCCGCGAAATATTGACCAGAGTTACCATTTTGGATATATGCGTGATATTGATGTATATCCTTGGGATAGTGGCATTGGCTAGAAATTTTCAATTTGCTGGTCCAAAGTTCGTGCGCCTTTTTCTACTCGTAGGGATTACACATTTGTTTTTTACGTTCGTTTATTATTTCTATTCACTCGAAAATGTAGCAGACTCCATTGGTTATTATAGGCGTGTTATGTTTAATTTTAATAGTTGGTCTGATACTTTTGGACAGGGTACAACTTTTATATATTTCACCTTATATCCTTTGGTCAAGTATATTGGGCTCACCTATTTTGGCGCCTATTTTATTTATTCCTTTTTTGGACTTTTAGGATTTTATTTTTTACTTAAAATACTGATAAATATTTCCGATAAAGAGTGGAGCGCTTGGTTTTATCTATTATTACTTCCGAATGTTCATTTTTGGAGTGTTGCCATTGGGAAGGATTCATTAATTTTTTTTGGCATAAGCCTTCTTTTGTATTCGTACTATTTTAAAAAAAGATGGACTTTCTTTATTTTCCCACTGCTTCTCGTCGGTTTTGTTAGATTACATATCTTATTTTTTATACTTATAGCATTTGGTACAACACAGGTTCTTTTGAATAAAAATATTAAAATCGCTACGAAAATTTTAGTGTTTATAGTACTTGGGGGATTTTTATATGTAATGTTTCCATTTTTGATGGCTCGAGTAGGATTTATTGATACTGAAAGTATTGTTTCACAATTCGAGGATTTGGCTGGACAAAAAATTGAGGGTGGATCGTCAATATATATGGGGGATAAAAATATATTGGTAAAGTGGTTAAGCTATTTGTTCCGACCCTTATTTTATGACGCTTTTAATATTTTAAGCTTGATAGTTTCTTTTGAAAATGTATTGTGGTTATATTTTTTTATAAAGATATTTAAGGAATGGCGGAAAAAAATCCAATTCTCATTTCAAGATATTTATTGGACCATGTTCTTTGCCATTTTCTTTATTACAATTCCTGCAGCGTATTTATTGTATAATCTCGGCCTTGCAATTAGACAAAAGACTATGATTATCCCTTTCCTTTTTACCCTTTTATTTTTATCAACTTTTAGATTAAAGAGAGAGTAAATATGAAATATAAAAATAAAATTTGCTTTTTTTCCATTTCACTTGCAAAAGGAGGGGCGGAAAACCAATTGGTCAAATTGGCTATTTATTTAAAAAATGAGGGATATACAGTGGAAATCATTCACGCAATCCCAAAAAATGATTTTGAAAACATATTGATTCATTTTGACATACCCGTTCATTTAATCAAATACAACACTTTTAGTGGGGTTAAACGTTTATTCCGGTTTATAAATAGCAGCAAACCCGATTTAATTATTTCTTACATGTATGGTGCCAACCTTGCTGCACGTTTGGTAAAAAAGCGATTTCGGATACCACTTATAACTTCTGTAAGAACCAGTAATATTTCAAAATTCTATTATGTATTGTATAAATTTTCTTATACAACAGACAATTTTACAGTTTTTAATTCGCAACATGCATTAAAAGAATTTGTATCTAATAAACTTGCGTTGCCTAAAAAGGCCATATTTATTCCCAATGCTGTATCAATTGGCGAAAGGAAATTTCCTCGTCTTGAGAACAAGATATTTACATTATTGAGTATAGCTCATTTTAGACCAGTAAAAGATTATAAAACATTATTCAAGGCCATTAAGATTTTAAAAGAAAAAAACATAGAAATAAAACTCATAGTTATAGGAAAGATCTTTGAATTGACGTGGCCCGGATCAATGATAAAAGAATTAGGTTTAGAACACAATATTGAATTAATGGGATTTATCCAAAACCCTCAACCAATTATAGAAAAATCAGACGCATTGGTTTTGTCATCATTATGGGAGGGAACACCAAATGCGGTTCTGGAGGCTATGGCAAATAAATTACCCATTATAGTTTCAAATATTCCAAGTTGTGAAGAGCTTATTACTAAAGGACGATGTGGATATTTGTTCCGATTGAAAGACGAAAAGGACCTTAGTTCTAAAATTCAATCACTTATTTCTCTGTCTGAAAATGAAAGAATAAAACTTGGAAACAATGGTTATGATTATGTTAAAGAAAATTACTCAGAAAAAATTGTTTATCAAAAGTGGGAGGAATTAATTGACAAGATAAATGAAAGTAATTAGGCTCATACTAATCCACTTAACCCCGTTCCAATTCCTGTGAAAATCTCTCCCAAATTCATAATCAAAACAATTGATGTCAACTTTTAGGGTATAACCCAAATAGGCATCTTCAAAATTCCCCATATTAATGTCCAAACCAAAACTTATCCGCATTACCACAGTTCCCATTTCACTTGAAAAGCTTCTCGAGGGGCAATTGGCCTATATGTCAAATTACTTTGAAGTAATTGCAATTTCTGCTGAAAAGGAACGCTTGAAGAACTATGGCGAGAAAGAAAACGTGCGAGTATTTCCTTTAGGGCTTACGCGAAAAATCACTCCTATAAAAGATATTGCAGCAGTTTTTAAACTGTATCGCTTCCTTAAAAAAGAAAAGCCATCAATTGTTCATACCCATACTCCAAAGGCAGGAATTGTTGGAATGATGGCCGCTTGGCTTGCCCGTGTTCCAAACCGCTTGCATACTGTTGCAGGGTTGCCGCTAATGGAGGCCAAAGGAATGAAAAGAAAATTGCTGGATTTTGTGGAAAAGCGGACCTATAGATTTGCAACCCAAGTGTATCCCAATTCCAAAGGTCTTTACGATTTTATTATTAATGAAAATTTGGCGCAATCCGGAAGGCTTAAAATAATAGCACAGGGTAGCAGTAACGGTATAGCTACCGAATATTTTAATCCCAAAAATTTTGGATCAACCAGAAGTATCCTTCGCCAAGACCTTAAAATAGCAGATAACAGTTTTGTCTTCGTCTTTGTGGGCCGGCTCGTTGGGGACAAGGGAATCAATGAATTGGTTACTGCTTTTAATACATTGAATTCAGAATTCAGAATTCAAAATTCTAAATTACTGTTGGTTGGGCCGATGGAAGCCGAGTTGGACCCCTTAAAACCTGAAACCCTCCAAGCTATAGAATGCAATCCCAATATTATTTCCGTGGGATATCAAGCCGATGTGCGTCCCTATTTTGCCGCTGCAGATGCCTTGGTTTTTCCGAGTTATCGGGAAGGATTTCCAAACGTGGTGATGCAGGCGGGTGCCATGGGATTACCGTCTATAGTAACTGATATCAATGGCTGCAATGAAATTATAATCCATAGGGTAAATGGATTGATTATTCCCCCTAAAAATTCGGAAGCCGTGGCGAAGGCTATGCGATTATTGATGGAAGATAGAAATTTATATCAGCACTTGCAGGGCAATGCTAGGGCTCAAATAACGAACCGCTATGAACAACAGCAGGTTTGGGATGCGCTGTTAGAAGAATATCAAATGTTACTCAAACAAAAAAGTTGGAAATAGAAAAAAGTTGCTCATTTTTAGTCACAATTTAATTTTAAAGAAAAAGAAAGCGTGTTATATCGAAACTCAATTAAACCTTTTTTGGATTTTGTCTGCAGCTTGCTGGGCCTAATATTGCTTAGTCCTATTTTTTTCGTGGTTTGGTTAGGTCTAACAATAGCCAACAGCGGCAAACCTTTTTTCTACCAACGCCGCCCCGGAAAAGGAGAAAAGATTTTTACCATCATCAAATTTAAAACAATGACCGACCGGAGGGACAGTAGCGGTAGATTGCTTCCAGATGCCGAACGCCTCACCCCCATAGGAAGATTTGTAAGAAAAACTTCCCTGGACGAGCTGCCCCAATTGTTAAACGTGCTAAAAGGCGATATGAGCTTTGTGGGGCCGAGACCTTTATTGCCGGAATATTTACCTTTATATAGTGAAACACAACGAAAACGGCATAACGTGAAGCCGGGAATTACCGGATGGGCACAAGTAAAGGGACGTAACGCAATTAGTTGGCAAAAGAAATTTGAATATGACGTTTGGTATGTTAACCATATTGGTTTGGTTCTGGACTTAAAAATATTGTTTTTGACGGTAAAAAAAGTATTCGCAAAAGAAGGTATTTCGCAGGAAGGCCAAGCAACCACATTATATTTTAAAGGAAATGATATCGACAATACATAAACTTCAAGCTGCCATTGGTCGCTCCCAAGCTGCATATAATTTATATCTTCCAGAAAAGAAATATTTTCAGGCACTTCGTATTAAGTCTGCAAACTTTAATGTTTATGAAATTTTAGAGATTTATTTATACGAATGCAATGAGGAGGAAAAAGAAGCAGTTCAACAGTATATATTTCATTTGGAAGATTGGTTCAATCAATTTGAAGAATTGGAAAAAACAGTTTCGGATTTGGAATCAGAATTCGTTTTTGAACGATTGCAAAATTCCCCCGAATTCCCAATAATATTTGTGAATAAAATTTTATTGAAAAAACTATGAGATATGCATTTGCCGGCGATAGAAAAATTAGTGTTTCCATTTTAAAATTTATAATTTCAAAAGGCTATAAACCTTCGGCTCTATTTATTTCAGACAGCACCAAAAGTTCACACTGCAAAGAGCTAATCGAATTATCGGGTTTAACCGATGATTTTATTTTCCGAGGAAATTCCTTTAAAAATAGCTTTGAAAAACTTCAAACCTTAAATTTGGATTATATCTTCGGAATTCATTTTCCGTATATAATTCCAACTGAATTTTTGGAACTTCCCAAAATAGGGTTTTTAAATCTTCATCCGGCATATTTACCCTATAACAAGGGATGGCATACGCCAAGCTGGGCAATAATTGATGGAACACCTTATGGCGCTACCCTGCATTTTATGACCGAACAACTGGACGAAGGAAATATTATCCATCAGAAAAAAATTGAGGTTAAACCTTCAGACACGGCACACACATTATACAATCGAGTGATGACGGTAGAAGAAGAAGTTTTTACTGAGGCTTTTGAAAGTATAAAAAATTTGAAGCCAAAATCGACACCACAAATGCATGTTGGTACGAATCACTCAAAAAAGGATTTAAAAAGCGTGCAGGAAATTGATTTGAATAAAACCTATTCGGGAAGGGAATTGATTGATTTATTGAGAGGGTTAACCACAAATAAAATTGAAGAAGCCGCTTATTTTAAAAAAGGTGATGATACCTACTATATTCAAGTAAATATTTCTAAACAAATAAACTGACTTTGTCCATAAAATATCTTTTTGACACCTTTTTAGCGCTATTCCTTTTGGCTTTGTTTGGTTGGCTCATATTGCTATGCCTCATATTAGCAAGCGTAGATACTTTATCATTCGGATTATTCCTCCAAAAAAGAATAGGCCAATACGGAAAACCTTTTAACATATTTAAAATCAGAACCATAAACGATAAAACAGGTCATATTTCAAAATTTGGAATGTTTTTAAGAAAATCGAAACTCGACGAACTCCCACAACTGCTAAATATCCTATTGGGGCAAATGAGCTTCGTGGGCCCACGTCCCGATATTCCCGGATATTACGATAAACTGGAGGGGGAGGATAGAAGAATATTGGAGCTGAAACCAGGCTTAATCAGTAAGGCGGCTTTAAAATATTATAATGAGGAAGCCCTTTTGAAAGAACAGACGGATCCCCTAAAATACAATGATGAGGTTATTTTTCCCGACAAGGTGCGAATGAACCTGGACTATTATTACAATAGATCGTTTGCGGAAGACTTGAGGATTATGTGGCTCTTTTTTAAGTAACTTTTTACTCAATCCCCATTTAATTTTCGGCAGCAGTTTTTATGTATGGTTCAAAAGGAAGATAGCTACTTTCGGAGGGTCTTCTCCTACGTTCAAGCTGTATCCCTTGGGGTTGAGGTAGGTTTAAGCTACTTCAAGGCTACTTAAAGGCTACTCAAAGCCTACTCATAAGGCTATTCAAAAACTCAAAAAATTGGTGTGGCCCAAACAGAAATTGAAATACCATTTGGGGCTTACATTTGTCCAATCCCGATTACTTAATGTCGCTAAATTATTTATTAACTTTGCGCGCTCTTAAGTATTTCTCATCAAAATAGGAGAAGTGCCATCCGACTTGCTCGTAAAATAAATTTTGAATTTTAGTTCCAAAAAGAAAACCAATGGACCCAAAAATATATCTTTCCTCCCCGCATATGGGCGGCGCGGAACAGGCTTTTGTAAGGGAGGCGTTTGAAACCAATTGGGTAGCGCCCCTGGGCCCAAATGTGGAAGGTTTTGAAAAGGATCTGGAGCAGTATTTGGGCAATGGCAGCTATGTTGCCGCCTTAAGTTCCGGTACCGCCGCCATCCATCTGGCCTTGATTTTGTTGGGCGTGGAAAGTGGGGATGAGGTAATCTGCCAAAGCATGACCTTTTCGGCCTCGGCAAATCCCATAGTATATCAAGGGGCGAACCCCATTTTTGTCGATAGTGAGCCCGAGACTTGGAATATCTGTCCGAACCATTTGGAGGAAGCCATAAAAGACCGTATTGCAAAGGGTAAAAAACCTAAAGCAATAATCGCCGTACATCTTTACGGCATGCCCTATAAAGTTGAAGAAATAAAGAAGATTTCAGAATATTATGAAATCCCCATAATAGAAGATAGCGCGGAAGCCTTGGGCAGTAGTTATAAAGGTCAAAAATGTGGCACCTTTGGCGAT
Organism: Aequorivita sp.; assembly: GCA_048265145.1. Lineage (GTDB taxonomy): Bacteria > Bacteroidota > Bacteroidia > Flavobacteriales > Flavobacteriaceae > Aequorivita. Next base: position 213,325 of record JBLXCF010000001.1, on the reverse strand, counting down.
ATTTCAATCCTTTCCTTCAATGGCAACAAAATAATAACTACCTCGGGCGGAGGCGCTTTGGTTTCCCGAAATCCAAGGCATAAAGAAAAGGCAGTGTTCCTTGCCACGCAGGCACGCGACAACGCCCCGCATTACCAACATTCGCAACTTGGCTATAATTACCGCCTGAGCAATATTTCGGCCGGCATTGGTCGGGGACAAATGCAAGTTTTGGACAAACACGTGAGCTTGCGAAGAAAAATGAACCAATTTTATAAGGACATTTTTGAAAGGGCAGCGGGCGTGAAGGTTTTTTCGGAACCCAATTCTGATTTCTATTCAAACCATTGGCTCTCCTGCATTCTCGTGGATAAAACGAACAGCGGGTTTTCCAATGAAGAACTGCGACTGGCCATGGCTGAAAATAATATGGAGAGCAGACCGTTATGGAAACCGATGCACTTGCAACCCATCTTTAAAGATGCACCCTATTACGGCAGCAGCGTTGCGGAAGATTTATTTAAAATCGGTTTGTGCCTGCCGTCGGGTTCGAACTTAAATATCGAAGAAAAAGTGAAGATTAACGATATTTTAATACGCTTTATCGATAAATAGACTATATTTGTAGCCCCCAAATCCTACAAATGTCAACCTATAAATACACACTAATTGACCAGTTGCTAATGCGAGCCAAGGCTATAGGTTATTTAAACCAGCGCTATTTGCCCCGATGGGCGGTGCTTTTAATGGATATTTTTATTTGTATGGTTTCCTACGGAATTATGTATTTGATTCTGGAAGGGACACCGCTAAAATTCCATAACGTTTGGCCCGTGTGGGCACGATTATCATTTGTTATCGGCCTTCACGTTAGTTTCTTTTACATTTTTAGGACCTATGCGGGCATTGTCCGCCATTCGACTTTTACCGATGTGTTTCGGGTGGCAGCCGCTTCCTTTTCAACAGTGGCTACATTAATTATTTTCAATACTGCCTATTTTATTTTTTCTGGGTCCAAAATATTTCTCACCACTGCAGCCATTCTTTATTTGTTTCTCTCCTTCACCTTGCTTCTCTTTTTTAGGATAGTAGTAAAGGAGTCCTACCAATACCTCCGCCGAATGAACAGCGGAAGTTTAAAAAAACGCGTCCTTATTATTGGGATGGACAACCAAACGATCAATTTGGGCCGCGCCCTTGCCACCGAATGTGATGAGTCTTTTCATTTGGTGGGGTTTATAACCGAGGATCCCTCCAACAAAAGCCTGAAAGTTTTGGGCAAGCCTGTTTTTCTTTCGGTTGTCCAAAAAGATGCTGCCGAGTTTTCCCTCTTGGTGGAAAAGCTTCGGGTTGATGGTATTTTAATGGTGCGCGATTCCTTGTCTGTAGCCGAAACGAACAAAATAGTGGAGGCCGCGCTTGCCAATAACCTAAAGGTTTACAATATGCCTTCCGTAGAGAAATGGAACAAAACGGAGGATCTTCGAACACAAATAAAAACCATTGAGATAGAGGACCTGCTCGATCGTTATCCTATTGAAATTGATACCGAAATTATCAAGAATGATTTGGAGAACAAAACCATTTTGGTAACCGGGGGCGCCGGCTCTATTGGTAGTGAAATTGTGAAGCAATTGGCACTCTTCAATCCCTTTCAGATTGTTATTTTGGACAATGCCGAATCTGCGCTCTATGAAATGGAGCTAAGTTTGAAAAAGGATTTTCCCGACCTTAACTTCATTTCCGTTCTCGCCGATGTTAGAAATATGGAGCGGTTGGAGATGATCTTTGCCTCCTATAAATTCAATTTGGTTTATCACGCCGCGGCCTATAAACACGTACCCCTCATAGAAAAAAACCCTTATGAAGCCGTGGCCGTGAATATTTCCGGCACGGTGAATCTCGCAAACCTTTCGGTACAGCACGGCGTGGAGAAATTTGTAATGATTTCAACCGATAAGGCAGTAAACCCAACCAATGTAATGGGGGCATCCAAGAGAGTGGCAGAAATGTATGTGCAGTCACTACAGGAAAAAATTAGCACCCAGACCCGATTCATCACCACCCGTTTTGGAAATGTATTGGGTTCCAACGGGTCTGTAATTCCCCATTTTAGAAACCAGATAGCTGCGGGAGGGCCCGTAACCGTTACCCACAAGGATATAATTAGGTATTTTATGACCATACCGGAAGCGTGTCAATTGGTCTTGCAAGCCGGAACTATGGGCCATGGGGGCGAGATTTTTATTTTTGATATGGGCAAGCCCGTCAGGATTTTGGATATGGCCGAGCGGATGATCAGACTTTCCGGGTTAAAACCGTATCAGGATATTGATATAGAAATTACCGGACTTAGACCCGGGGAAAAACTCTATGAGGAACTGCTGAGCGATACGGCCCAAACCTTGCCAACCTTTCATTCCAAGATTATGGTTTCCAAAGTTCCGGCCGAGGATTTCCATTGGGTAAATTTGAAAATTCAGGCCATTGTGAATGCTACCGCCCAATCCAACAAAATAAAGGTAGTTCAGAAAATAAAGGATTTGGTGCCGGAATTTATAAGCCAAAACTCTGAATATCAAGTCTTGGATATCCATCACCAAAACTAACTTTCCGAAGAATAGCCAAAAATTGCTCTTTTCAACAAAGGGAAGGCCCACCCTTTAGTGGGAGCGAATCAGGGCTATGCAAAACAAGTTTATAAACTTTCAGTGAAATCTTCATTAAAATTTACAAATTCACCTCCATTTTTTAGATTAAAACTACCATTCCTTCGTTTAAATGCATTTTTCCTATAGGGAGGGCAACAGAAAAGTTTATATTTGCAAAAAAATTATGAGGCAATTTTTAATTAGGTCCGTACTATTTACCCTTCTCGCCACCATCGGCGTTTCCTGTGTGTCTTCAAAAAAAATCGTTTATTTTCAGGATTTGGCTGAGGGACAACGATTGCTAGATACCATTCAAAAGAGCAACAAAATTCAACCAGATGATCTGTTGAGCATTGTGGTTTCGGCCTACGATCTGAATGCGGTGCGGCCGTTCAACCTCGTTAGCGAAACGCGTCCGGCTCTGGAAACTTCTTCCGGGTTGAGCTATAACCCCAATAACCAACAACAGGCCTATTTAACCGCCCAGGATGGAACCATTTCCTTTCCGGTCTTGGGAACCCTAAAAGTAGCGGGACTAACGCGAACGGAGCTCAGCGAAATGTTGACCCGCCGCATCTCTGAATATGTAAAGGACCCAATTGTTACCATCCGCATCCTGAATTTTAAGGTCAGCCTCTTGGGTGAAGTGAACCAACCGGGCACCTATAACTTTGAAGGGGAGCGCCTGAGTCTGCCGGCTGCCCTCGGGCTTGCGGGCGATATGACCATTTATGGAAGAAGGGACAACGTTCTGGTGATCCGCGATAATGGCAAAAGCAAAAGCTATAACTACCTCGATCTGAGGGATGCCGCGGTATTGAATAGTGAATTTTACTATCTCCAACAAAATGACGTTGTGTACGTGGAACCAAATAGGGCACAAGTGCAAAGTAGCAGTTTCAATAGAAATGCCGCGATTTACGTGAGTGTTGCCTCCTTACTACTTTCTGCAATGGCCATTATTTTTAGATAGTAGAAATTAAGGGAGTGCGTCCATCTTTTTTTATATCCCAGTAGTTAAAACGCCTTTTTTAAATTGAACCGGAAATTTGACATGAACGATAGCCTAAAAAATCAAGAAACCGATGAACTTTCCGTTAGGGAAATACTGGAACAATATTTAAGGTATTGGTATTTTTTCGTTATTGGGGTGGTTATCGCCTTGGTAATTGCCTTTCTCTATTTGCGCTATACCCCACAATTGTACCAGAGCAAGGCAACGATAATCATCAAGGATGAAAAAAGCCAAAGCCCGTTGGAAATGGCGGCCTTTTCGCAATTCGGCAGTTTTCTATCGCGGTTTAAGACCAACCAGATTGACAATGAATTGGCGATCTTCAATTCCAAAAGGCTTATTTCTGAAACCGTTAAGCAACTTCAGCTAAACGTTAAATATGAAATTATTGGGAATATCAAAACAACGGAACTCTATGGGTATAGACCTTTTGACGTAAAGTTCCAAAGTTTTGATGAAAGCTTTCCCGATCCCATTCCGGTGCTGTACATCAAAATTCTTTCCGGAAGTGAGTTCCATTTGGAGAGCGAGAGTATTTCCATATCACAAAACTTCTCCTTTGGCGAACAGATTTTGCTTCCTTTCGGCATAATTACCGTGCTGCCCAATGTGTCTGACCCGGAACGCTTTGAATCCTATTTCAACAAAACCATCTTGGTGGGCTACCACACGGTTGAAAAAGTGGCCCTACAATTTCAGGAGCGGGTAAATATTCTTAATACCGACGCCAAAAGCAATGTAGTTGAACTCTCCATCCAAACTCAAAAAAAGGAAAAGGGAGAGGATTTTTTGAATGAATTGGTGCGCCAGTATAATCTTGATGCCGTTCAGGACCGCAATGAAATTGCAAAAAAGACTTCCGCTTTTATCGAATCGCGCCTACGGATCATTACCCGTGAACTGGATTCCGTGGAAACCGATAAAGAGGATTTTAAGAGCTCCAACAAATTGACGGATATTCAAGCCGAAGCACAGATAACCTTGGAAAATGCCAGTGAATTCAACAAGAGGCTATTGGATGTGTCCACCCAAATGGAGTTGAGCAATACCATGATCGAGTATATGAAAAATACCGATAAAAATGAACTATTGCCAGCCAATATTGGTATTACCAATGAAAGCGTGGGCAGTGCCGTTAGCAATTACAACGAGTTGATTCTGTACAGGAACAAACTGCTGCAAACCTCTACCCCCAAGAACCCGGTGGTGGAAAGTGTGAACGAACAGATTGCCCAAATGCGCCGAAATATTATGAGCAGCCTAGAAAACTCTAAAAATGCGTTGCGGATTGCGATGAAGGATTTGAACCTTCAGGAAAATAGAATCAGTTCCAAGATTTCGCAGGTTCCGGCCAAGGAGAAGATATTTAGGGGCATTGAACGCCAGCAAACCATCAAGGAACAGCTCTATTTGTTTTTATTGCAACAGCGGGAAGAGGCCTCCATTGCCCTGGCAGCTACTGCTGATAAAGCCAAAATTGTAGATAGTGCCTACGGGCCGCAGGAACCTGTTTCCCCTAAAAAGTCCTTGATCTATTTGGGAGCGCTGTTAGCCGGCCTTTTGGTGCCGTTTGGAGGAATCTATGGTTTTAATTTGTTGGATACGAAAGTAAAGGGGCGGAAGGATTTGGAAAGGCAGTTGAAAACCATCCCCATCATTGGTGAAATTCCCCGTGTTCAGAAGGGCGAGTCGGATGTGATTAGGCACAATGACCAAAGTATAATGGCCGAGGCCTATCGCATTTTCAGGACCAATTTGCAGTATTTGTTTATCAACAAGTTGGAGAAAAGGGAGGAAGGCAAATCAATAGTGGTAACCTCTACCATTAAAGGTGAGGGTAAAACCTTTGTGGCCTTTAATTTGGCGCTTACTCTCGCGCTCACGGGCAAAAAGGTGGTTTTGGTGGGTGCCGATATCCGCAATCCGCAACTGCAGCGCTATTTGCCGGAACATCTCAAAACCAATAAGGGCTTGACGGAATTTATTATTTATGAGGAGCTGCAGATTGAAGACGTGGTGGCACCGAGCGATTTCAGCCCGAACCTCAGTATTATAGTATCGGGGGCTATCCCGCCCAACCCCGCAGAATTGTTGATGCAGAAACGGACCACCACTTTGGTTTCAGAATTGCGAAAAAAGTATGATTACATCATTTTGGATACCGCCCCTGCCATGTTGGTGACCGATACCATTTTGATCAACCACCTGTCCGATATTACATTGTATGTGGTTCGGGCCGGTTATACCGACAAGCGGTTGTTGGATTTTCCGAAAGATGCCATCGAGGACGGCCGTTTGTCCAACGTGGCCATGGTGCTGAACAATGTGGCGCTGAATAATTTCGGCTACGGAAATAAATACGGTTACGCATACGGCCGGCAGGAGCAGTCGCTGTGGAAAAAAATCCTGAAAAAATAGAAAGTTCAGATGAGGCTTTTTAAATGCGCCGTGCTATCCTTCTTTTTTTCTATCAGTTCCCATTCGCAGGAATTTGATATTTCTGGTCAGGTTGGGGGAGTGGCTATCCTTTCCAATGCCGATGAAAATCCTTTTTGGTTCCACACCAATACGAATTATGCAATAGGCGAATTGAGCAATATTTCCGCAACGGCGAATTTGAAAGGCAGTCTTGTTTTTGCAAAATTTAAGCTCCATGCCGGCGCGGAAGGCTTTGCTCGCGATGGGGTTTCCGAACCGGTTCAAAGAGGGGACCTGTATCTTCAATTTGAAAATAAATGGCTATTGGCTACCGTGGGCGCCAAAAAGCAACGGGAGGTTTTGGATGCCTTGTCCGCAACCAACCAAAATTTTCTATGGTCGGGTAATGCCAGACCCCTGCCCGGAATTCTTTTGGAGGCGAACAATCCCATAAAAATCTCGAAAACCTTTGCATTGGATTGGGCTGTTGCACATTATGAGCTTAATGACAATCGGTTTGTGGACGGCACCCATCTTCACTATAAGCATTTGGCACTAATCACACGTTTCAATGAAAACCATAAACTTACAGCCAAACTCCAACATTATGCGCAATGGGGAGGGACATCACCCGTTTTCGGGCCTTTGAAGGATAGTTTCAAGGATTTTGTCAATGTGTTCTTTGCACATAATGATGCGGAAATCGGCTTTGAGGGTGAAACCATAAACAAAGTGGGCAACCACTTGGGCAGCTATTTTTTGAACTATGAGTTTACCAATCGCTGGGGTTCATTCGCGATTTATCATGACCATCCCTTTGAGGACGGTTCAGGAACGCGATTGGCCAACTTTCCCGATGGTGTTTGGGGCGCATATTTTAGGCCAAATAACCGCAAAATAATTTCCTCCGTGCTCTATGAATTTATTGATACGTCGGACCAAAGTGGAATCTCTGCAGGAAGTGGCTTTGATGGTTATTTTGGAAACAACATTTACCGAAGCGGATGGACCTATGAAAAAAACATCATTGGTGCACCGGTAATACTCTTTGACAAAGATCTTAAAATTACAGGTGAAAATACCCCCTATATAAACAATCGAACAAAGGTGCATCATGTGGGCATTTTTGGCGAATTCGGAAATTTTCATTGGAAGCTTAAAAGCACGCTAATGAAATATATGGGAACTTACCGAAAACCCTTCTATCCCGAATGGAAATACTGGTATAATTACGGCGCTGTTTCCTATAAAAATAAAAGCCTCGGAACATTTTCCATTATGGCGGGGATAGATGCTTCCAATGTAGCAAAAACAGTGTTTGGTGCCGGTGCAGGCTACAATTATTCCTTTTGATTTCTACTTTTTCATTTTAAAAATTTCCTACACAAATTTTAAGCTTTAGGTTTTCTAAAAATGAACGTCATTAGGTTTGGTTATACTGAAAATTGAACCTAATTTTGTAGTGTTTATAATTAATCTAAATTACATATCATGAAAAAATTAATGATTGCATTTGTAGCCGCGTTGGCAATAAGCTGTGGCGATAACAAAAAGGAAGAAAAAACGGAGTTGCAAATAGGGGCCCCGACCGAAGAGGCTGCGCCAGCGGCTACCGAATCTGTGGATAGCCAAGTAGCCGAGGTTACCATTACAGGCAATGACCAAATGAAATTCGACAAAAATGAAATTCGCGTAAAAGCGGGTCAAAAAGTAAAACTTACCCTAAAACACGTAGGCAAAATGGAGAAAAGCGTAATGGGCCACAACTGGGCCTTGCTTACCCAAGATGCCGATATGGCCACGGTGGGCCAAGCCTCCGCCACCGCTACGGATACAGACTATATTCCCGCGGATATGAAGGATAAATTCATTGCCCACACCAAAATGTTGGGCGGCGGTGAAAGCGACACTATTGAATTCGACGCTCCGGCTCCGGGAACCTACACTTTTATGTGTACCTTCCCAGGCCATTATGCTTTAATGCAGGGCAAGTTTATTGTTGAATAACTTTAGCATCCTTTAAAATTAGGGGCTGTACAAAAAGAGTTGGTTTAAGCCGGTTTCTTGTTGCGATTTTATTTTCAGGATAATCATTCCAACAATTTCAAATATCACTTTCCTCCCCGCAGGACACAGATAGACCGAAAATAAAACTATTTTTTGCGCAGCCCCTTTTATTTTTCCTCCTCTTTTTTCCGAAATAGGAAACCAAGGGGCAACATTAAGAAAAGGAATAAATATCGTCCGGTTATCAACCCTACTAAAGTAATAATGGCCGCAACGATCATTAAAAATATCCGCGTTTTTTTTCCCATAGAAATTCATTAAAAAAATAGCAGTCTATAAGTGAATCCGCTTTCGTTTATTGGGCATAAGCCTTGGTGTGTACGGTTCGTACAGCCCTGCCACTTGGGTCGTTCATATTCCTAAAACTTGCGTCCCATTCCAGCGCAATCGGGCTGCTGCACGCCACAGAAGGGACCGATGGCACGCTCAAGGCCGCTGTATCGCTGGGGAAATGTTCGGCAAAAATGCTTCGGTAATAAAATTCCTCCTTACTGGTAGGAGTCTGGATAGGGAATTTATAGCGTGCGTTTGCCAACTGTTCATCGCTGACTTTTTCGTTTACCAACTCCTTTAGGGTGTCGATCCAACTGTAGCCTACGCCATCGCTAAACTGTTCCTTTTGGCGCCAGGCCACGCTTTCGGGCAGCATATCCTCAAACGCTTTTCGCAATACCCATTTTTCCATGCGTGCTCCGTTTATCATTTTATCCTGCGGATTGATGCGCATCGCCACATCCATAAATTCCTTATCCAAAAAGGGAACGCGGCCCTCAATGCCCCAACTGGCAAGGCTTTTATTGGCTCGAAGACAATCGTACATATGCAATTTGTCCAGTTTCCGAACATTTTCCTTATGGAATTCCTCCGCATTCGGCGCTTTGTGAAAATAGAGGTACCCGCCAAAGATCTCATCGCTGCCTTCGCCGCTTAAAACCATTTTTATACCCATCGCTTTAATGGCGCGCGCCATTAAATACATAGGTGTACTGGCGCGGATGGTTGTGATATCGTAGGTTTCCAAATGATAGATTACGTCGCGGATGGCGTCAATGCCTTCCTGTATGGTGAATTTTATTTCATGGTGAACTGTTTTTAAATGGTCAGCCACTTTTTGTGCCGCAGCAAGATCGGGACTGCCCTCGAGACCAATTGCAAAACTGTGCAACTGTGGCCACCAAGCGCCTTCGGTATCATTGCTTTCAATACGTTTTTCGGCATATTTTTTTGCGATTGCGGAAGTTATTGAAGAATCCAACCCTCCGGAAAGAAGTACGCCATAGGGCACATCGCTCATTAATTGTCGGTGCACGGCAGCTTCCAATGCGTTGCGGAGCTCGGCAATGTTGGTTTCGTTATTTTTCACGTTTTCATAGTCCATCCAATCGCGGGCATACCAGCGTTTCAATTCGCCTTCTCGACTGTCCAGATAATGTCCGGGTGGGAAAAGCTCAATTTTGGTGCACACGCCCTCCAAAGCCTTTAATTCGGAAGCCACATAAAAAGTTCCGTTTTGATCCCAGCCCATATACAAGGGAATAATCCCCATATGGTCCCGCGCCACAAAATAATTGTCGTTTTCAATATCGTAGAGCGCAAAGCCGAAAATGCCGTTCATTTCATCCAAAAAATGGGCGCCTTTTTTCTGGTATAAAGGAAGGATGACCTCGCAGTCGCTTTTGGTTTGGAATGAATAGTTTTTAAATTGCTGCCGAAGCTCCAAATGGTTGTAGATTTCGCCATTGGCGGCAAGCACCAAATTGCCGTCACTGCTGAAAAGCGGCTGTTTGCCCGAAGTGGGATCCACAATTGCAAGCCTTTCGTGCGCCATGATGGTCTTTTCATTACTGAAAATTCCGCTCCAGTCCGGCCCACGGTGGCGGATACATTTGGCCATTGATAATAATTGGGGCCGAAGCGATTCCGCTGGCTCCTTAAGTTTGAATGCACATACAATTCCACACATAAAAGTTAGTTTTTTGGTTAATAGTTTATTGTTTATTGTTTATTGGTGTTTTTCTTACCGCTAAAAGCTAAAAGCTAAAAGCTAAAAGCTAAAAGCTAAAAGCTAACAGCTTACAGCTTAAAGCCTAAAGCCTAAAGCCTAAATAAAAAAAAACCCGCCAAGTAAAAAACCTGACGGGCCATTTATCGCGACAAGTTTCTGTTACGGCAGCTCGTTATTATTATTATTATTTAGGCTGAAAGAAAACATAAACTTGGTTTTTATTTATTTGAATTGCTAATTTAAAGCAATTGTTTTAAGAGATGCAACTATTTATTGTATAAAATTGAAATAATAGGTAAAGGAATTAAATAATTCGACAAAATGCATAATTGCGATCCAAAGGCTCGTTGCTTTCTGGCGTAACCGTGGCGGTAGTATCTGCGGCTTCGCTCATTTCAGTTTCCCCTTTCACATTGGTATCCTTGCAGGAATTGAATACCAAAAGAGCCACTGTTCCTAAAATTAAAAATTGGGTTTTCATAAGTTGCTTGTTTTAAGTTGATATTCAAGCAAAAACTATCTAAGCTTTGGAAACTGCGAAGGATTGGCCTCGTGCATAATTCCATACACCGTTTCAAAAACATCTTCCACCGAAGGTTTGCTGAAATAATCGCCGTCGGTTCCGTAGGGCGGTCTGTGTTCCTTGGCCGATAGGGTCTGGGGCTTGCTGTCCAAAAATTTGTAGGCGCCCTGTGTCTCTACAATATGGTTCAAGATATAGGCTGAAGCCCCACCGGGAACGTCCTCGTCTACAACCAAAAGTCGGTTTGTTTTTGAAACACTTTTCAAAATATCGTGATTTAAATCCAAGGGAAGCAAGGATTGCACGTCAATCACTTCGGCATCAATACCCGCCTGTTGCAGTTCTTTTGCGGCTTCCTCCACGATTCGCAAAGTACTTCCATAGGAAACAAGGGTAATGTCGGTTCCTTCCTTTATGGTTTCCACCACCCCGATCGGCGTTTTGAATGTTCCTAAATTATTCGGCATTTTTTCCTTCAAACGGTAGCCGTTCAAACATTCAATTACCAACGCGGGCTCATCGGTTTCAAGCAAGGTGTTGTAGAAACCTGCGGCTTTGGTCATATTTCTTGGTACGAGAACATACATTCCGCGCAATAAATGGATCAAGCCGCCCATTTGTGAGCCGCTGTGCCATATACCTTCCAATCTATGCCCGCGCGTGCGCACGATCAACGGGGCTTTTTGGGTGCCGTTGGTTCGGTAGCGGACCGTTGCCAGATCGTCGCTCATTATTTGAAGGCAGTATAGCACATAGTCGAGATATTGGATTTCGGCAATGGGGCGCAGGCCGCGCATGGCCATTCCAATTCCTTGGCCTAAAATAGTCGCTTCCCGGATTCCCGCATCGGCAACGCGGAGTTTGCCGTATTTTTCCTGCATGCCTTCAAGGCCTTGGTTTACGTCCCCAATTTCGCCGGAATCTTCCCCAAAAATCAAAACCTCGGGGTGCTTGCTGAAAATGGAATCAAAATTATCCCGGATAATTACCCGGCCATCCACTTCCTCGGCATCATTGGCGTAGGAGGGAAGCACTTCTTTTATGGTTTTTGCGTTTTCATTTGCCTCACTGTAAAGGTGGGCGCTGTATTTGGGCTGGATTATTTCGAAATAATTTGCGATCCAATCCTGCAATTGTTTCTTTTCCGAAGAATTTTCATTCACCACATAACGCAGGGCCTTTCTTCCGGCGGCGAGAATATTTCGGCGAAGGGGTTCTTTATCGGAGGCAAGGTCATTCTTAATTTTTTCGATGAAATTTTTGTTGGGGCTGTTTTCGGCAAGATTTCCCAACAAAACCACTGCTTCTGCCTGTTCTTTTTTCTGAGGGGCCAAAAAGGCTTCCCAGGCTGCTTTTTTTCCGTCGCGAACCTGTTTTTTAATGTCGTTTTCAATTTCGGCCAGCCCTTCCTCGGTGGCGATATCGCTTGCAATCATCCATTCGCGCATTTTTGCGTTGCAATCGTGCGCCGCTTCCCATTCCAAACGTTCCTTGCTTTTGTAGCGCTCGTGCGAACCGCTGGTGCTGTGGCCCTGTGGCTGGGTCAACTGCTGAACGTGTATGAGAACGGGAACGTGTTCGTCGCGGGCAATTTGGGAGGCGCGGTTGTAAACATCGATCAATTCCGGATAGTCCCAGCCTTTTACGCGGATGATCTCAAACCCGTTTTCATCCTCATTTCGTTGGAACCCTTTTAATATTTCAGAAATGTTCTCTTTGGTTGTTTGGTATTTGGCGTGGACGGAAATTCCATATTCATCGTCCCAAACGCTCATCACCATGGGCACTTGCAGCACTCCGGCGGCGTTTATGGTTTCCCAAAAAAGACCTTCGCTGGTGCTCGCGTTTCCTATAGTGCCCCATGCAACCTCATTCCCGTTTATCGAGAAATTGGTTTTATTTTCAATGCCCTTTACGTTCCTGAAAATCTTTGAGGCTTGCGCTAGGCCCAACAATCGGGGCATTTGTCCTGCGGTGGGCGAGATATCGGAACTGCTGTTTTTTTGCTGGGTAAGGTTTTTCCAACTTCCGTCCTTGTTCAAACTATGGGTCGCAAAGTGGCCGCCCATCTGCCTTCCGGCACTCATGGGGTCGGCTTTGATATCGGTATGTGCATACAGACCGGCAAAAAATTGCTGGATGCTGAGCTGTCCTATGGCCATCATAAAAGTTTGGTCGCGATAGTACCCACTGCGCCAATCGCCATTTTTAAACGCTTTTGCCCAGGCCAGTTGTGGCACTTCCTTTCCGTCGCCGAAAATTCCGAATTTCGCTTTTCCGGTTAGAACTTCGCGACGGCCCAATAGACTGCACTCACGGCTGGTTACGGCTATTTTATAATCGTTTAGTACTTCTTTCTTAAAATCGTCAAAAGAAATTTCGCCGTTGGTCTTTGGTTTTGTCTGCATTGTATTGGGCTTTGTTTTTTGCAAAAATAGCGAATTCGATGGGCTTTCGCAATGCGTAGTTATTCACCGCCAAAAGGGGAAATAATTCCGTTTTCAGAGGTTTATAATTTTTTGGTGCGTAGTGTTTTCACTATCAGCAATCTAAGAAGCAGAACGAAGGGGAAGCCGTGGAGCAACACATCAAACCAATCTTCCGTCTTCATTCCCTGGGCGCCGCCAGCAATCCATTTTAATTTTCCCCAGATGTGCGGCTCGGGAAAGAAAGGGGCCAAGCCCAAAGTGAGGCAAAGTAATATTATGATGCGCCAATTGTTCAGTAGATCCATTTTTTTTTAGGGATTGGGGATTGGGGATTAGGGATTAGGGATTGGGGATTGGGGATTAGGGAGGATTGAATTAAACGTGAAACTCTACCCTGAACTCTTACTCTTAACCCTGAACTCTTAACTCTTAACCCTAAAAGCCCTATTTAAACATATCAAGTCCCGGGATGTTGGGCATTCCTTCCTTGGCCACGGCGGCTATTTCGGCTTCGTTTACGTTTGTTGCTTTTTCGATGGCCTTGTTTAAAGTGAGGATCAAATAATCTTCCAACTGTTCTTTGTCTTCCAATAAACTATCTGCAATCTCGATGGTTTTTATTTTTCGGTTTGCCGATAGAGTAACTTTTAAAAGGCCGTCATTGCTCTTCTCGTCTATAAACACGGTGTCCAACCGCTTTTTAGTGGCTTCCACTTTTTCTTGGGTTTCCTTTAGTTTGCCCATCATTCCCATTAAGTCTCCAAACATATTTGTTTAATTTAATTTGCTACAAATTTACTAATTTCGAAAACTAACCGACAATCTTCCAATGATGAAAAAATTAATAGTTGTTTCAATTGCAAGCCTTACTTTTGCCAATTCAATTTTTGCTCAGCAAACTTCAACAGGAACTATGAAAATTTCCCCTCCAAAAGCCAAAAAAATTGTCAAGGAACTAAAGGCCCACGGCGATGTTCGAAACGATGCTTATTATTGGCTCAACGATCCAGAGAATGAACAGGTAATTGATTATCTGAAACAAGAAAACAACTATTACGAGGCGATGACCGAGCACACCAAAGCGTTAAAAAACAAGCTGTTCGAGGAAATGAAATCGCGCATCAAGGAGGATGACCAGTCCGTTCCCTACCAACTGAACGGTTATTTTTATATTACCCGCTATGAAACCGGCAAGGACTACCCAATCTACACGCGAAAGAAGGGCTCGCTAAGTGCCAAGGAAGAAATTCTATTTGATGTGAACGAAATGGCAAAAGGCCATTCCTATTACAACCTTACGGGTCTTAATGTTTCCGAGGACAATAATTTGGTGTCCTTTGGGGTGGATACCCTGAGCCGGAGAAAGTATGATATATTCATAAAAAACCTAAAAACCGGTGAAATCTATCCCGAACGCATACCCCTAACAACTGGAAGCGCCACTTGGGGCAGCGACAACAAAACGCTTTTTTACACGAGAAAGGACGAGAAAACCCTTCGCGCCGATAGGATCTACAGGCATATTTTAGGTACGGATCCAATAACGGACGAACTGGTTTTTAATGAAGAAGATGAAACCTTTGGGACTTATGTGTACAAAACAAAGTCGAAAAAATTTATTGTAATCGGCAGTTACAGTACCCTGACCTCTGAATATCGGATCTTGGATGCTGCCAACCCCTTAGGCGAATTTAAAATATTCCAGCCTCGGGAAAGGGGGTTGGAATACAGTATTTCGCATTACGGCAACAACTGGTATGTTCTGACGAACAAGGACCAAGCGCTCAATTTTAAATTGATGAAAACTTCCGAAGAAAAAACTGCAAAGGAAAATTGGGTGGATATGATTGCGCACCGGTCGGACGTACTGCTGGAGGATATTGATATTTTTAAGGATTATTTGGTGATCAGTGAACGAAACAACGGATTGACCAAACTTCGGATTAAGAAATGGAAGGGCCAAGAGGACTATTATCTACCTTTTGATAATGAAACCTATACGGCCTTTACTACCCAAAACCCTGAATTCGACACAAAAATACTGCGTTATGGCTACAATTCCTTGAATACCCCCGCGTCGGTCATCGATTTCAATATGGAAACCAAAGAAAAGACCATTTTGAAGGAAACAGAGGTTTTAGGCGGCACGTTTGATAAAGACAATTATAAAACAGAACGTTTGTGGGCCACTGCAGAGGATGGCACGAAGATTCCCATATCCATAATTTACAGAAAGGGCCTAAAGAAGGATGGAAAGAACCCTACCCTAATGTATGGATATGGATCCTATGGCGCCACAATCGATCCATATTTTTCGTCTGTCCGACTGAGTTTGCTGGACCGCGGGTTTGTGTATGCCATTGCCCACGTGCGTGGCGGGGAATATATGGGAAGGCAGTGGTACGAGGACGGAAAATTATTAAAGAAGAAAAACACCTTTACCGATTTTATCGATGCCTCCAAATTTATGATTGCTGAAGGCTACACTTCCAAGGAACATCTGTATGCTTCGGGGGGTTCGGCCGGGGGACTTTTGATGGGCGCTATTGCCAATATGGCCCCCGGTTTATACAATGGAATTATTGCCTCGGTACCCTTTGTAGATGTGGTTACTACCATGTTGGACGATTCCATTCCCTTAACAACAGGCGAATATGACGAATGGGGAAATCCCAACGAAGTGGAATACTATACTTATATGAAAAGCTATTCGCCCTATGACAATGTTGAGGCCAAAGCCTATCCGAATATGCTCGTAACTACTGGGCTTCACGACAGTCAGGTGCAATATTGGGAACCCGCAAAATGGGTAGCAAAACTTAGAGATTTAAAAACCGACAATAAAATTTTGTTGTTGCAAACCAATATGGATGCCGGCCACGGTGGGGCTTCCGGACGATTTGAAGCGTTAAAGGAAGTTGCTATGGATTATGCGTTTTTGTTGGATTTGGAAGGAATTAAGGAGTAATAAAAATAATTCCGTACCTTTGTCAGGCTTAAAAATTCAGTCCTTGGCTGAGTGTTTTTTATAACGAACTCCCTCTTTATGAAAGAAGAAATTAAAGCCTATAATAATGTGTTGGAATTAATTGGCAACACACCATTAATAAAGCTTAACAAAATTACCCAACACATGAAGGGTAATTATTTCGCAAAAGTTGAAGCGTTCAACCCGGGACACTCCACGAAAGACCGCATAGCACTATACATTATTGAAGAAGCCGAAAGAAAGGGCATCCTGAAACCCGGGGATACCATAATTGAAACCACCAGCGGCAACACAGGGTTCAGTATCGCGATGGTCAGCATCATTAAGGGATACGAATGTATCTTGGCAGTAAGCTCAAAATCCTCTGCAGATAAAATAGATATGCTCAAAACCATGGGCGCCAAGGTGTATGTGTGCCCCGCACACGTTAGTGCGGACGATCCGCGTTCCTATTACGAAGTTGCCAAAAGGCTGCACAATGAAATTAAAGGCTCCGTTTACATCAATCAGTATTTTAACGAGTTGAACATTGATGCGCATTTTCAGACCACCGGTCCAGAAATTTGGGAGCAGACCGCCGGAAAAATCACCCATTTGGTTGCCTGTAGCGGAACGGGGGGGACCATTTCGGGAACCGCCCGGTTTTTGAAAAAGCAAAACCCCAATATAAGAATAATCGGAATAGATGCCTATGGTTCCGTGCTTCAAAAATACCATCAAACCAAGGAATTTGATGCAAATGAAATTTATCCCTACCGTATTGAAGGTTTGGGAAAAAACCTAATTCCAACCGCGACCGATTTCAATATAATAGATAAGTTTGAAAAAGTGACCGACGAGACGAGCGCCCATACTGCTCGGGAACTGGCCAAAACCGAAGGTCTTTTCGTTGGCTACACCAGCGGTGCTGCCATGCAGGGCTTAAAACAGCTGGAAGAGGAAGGTGAATTTGATAAAAACAGTATAGTCGTGGTTATTTTTCCAGACCATGGATCGCGCTATATGAGCAAAATATATAATGACGAATGGATGAACCAACAAGGTTTCTTTGATTCTGAATCAGCCCAGATCCATCAAATTGAATACGTAAAATAGTTTTATTGGAATTTCGATAAATCAGTACAAAAGCCGATTGAATTTTTTCAATCGGTTTTTGTTTTTTATGGCTTTAATCGCCATATATGAAAAATCCCCAAACTAAAATTCCGAGTCCAAAATCTCAAGCCTAAAAACCAATATCTCACAAATAATTTAATTAATTTTGTTCCCTATTTCTAATCAAAGATTTAATGAAAGATTTATTCGATAAAATCTATAAAGAAAAAGGCCCAATTGGAAAATGGGCCGAACAAGCCGAGGGCTATTTTGTTTTTCCAAAACTGGAAGGCCCCATTTCCAACCGAATGAAATTTAAGGGAAAGGAAGTAATCACTTGGAGCATCAACGATTACTTAGGGCTTGCCAACCACCCGGAGGTTAGAAAGGTAGATGCCGAAGCCGCCAAAAAATGGGGCTCCGCTTACCCAATGGGTGCTCGAATGATGAGCGGCCATACCGATCTTCACGAACAACTTCAAAGAGAACTTGCGGCATTTGTACATAAAGAAGCGGCCTATTTGCTAAATTTCGGATACCAAGGAATGGTTTCAACCATAGACGCACTAGTTTCAAAAGACGATGTAATTGTTTATGATGTTGATGCGCACGCTTGCATCATTGACGGCGTTCGTCTTCACTTGGGACAACGCTTCACCTACAAGCACAACGATATGGAAAGTATCGAGAAAAACCTGCAGCGCGCCACCAAAGTAGCGGAAAAAACCGGCGGCGGAATTCTTCTTATTTCTGAAGGTGTTTTCGGAATGCGCGGCGAGCAAGGAAAATTGAAAGAAATTATTGCACTTAAGGAAAAATACAATTTCCGGTTTTTCGTGGATGATGCCCATGGTTTCGGAACACTTGGTAAAACGGGTGCCGGAGCAGGAGAGGAGCAGGGAGTGCAAGATGGAATAGATGTTTATTTTGCAACGTTTGCAAAATCCATGGCGAGCACTGGAGCATTTATTGCGGGTGATGAGGAAATAATGAATTACCTAAAATACAACCTGCGTTCGCAGATGTTCGCAAAATCGTTGCAGATGGTTTTGGTGGAAGGTGCCTTGAAGCGTTTGGATATGCTCCGCACCATGCCCGAACTGAAAGCAAAACTTTGGGAAAACGTAAACGCGCTACAGGGCGGGCTTCGCAAAAGAGGCTTTGATCTGGGAACTACCCAAAGCTGTGTAACGCCAGTGTATTTAAAAGGAAGTATTCCCGAAGCGATGGCTTTGGTAAAAGACCTTCGTGAAAACCACGGTATTTTCTGCTCGATTGTAGTTTATCCGGTAATACCGAAAGGATTGATCCTTTTAAGAATGATTCCAACGGCTTCACACACCATGCAGGATATTGAAGAGACTTTGGAGGCATTTTCATCTATCCGCGAGCGCTTGGAGAATGGAACTTACAAACGACTGTCTGCAGCTGTTGCCGAGGCGATGGGGGAGAAGATTTGATTTCTGATTTTTTCTTGATCGATGAAAAGCTTCATTCAACTCCTGATATTTATTTGCTTCATTTTTATCCTAAATTCTTGTGATAAAGATGAGGATGTTTCCTCTGGGAATGCGTCAAATATAACGGTAACAGTGGATGGAAAAAAACATGTTTTTAATACTATTCAGGTATCGGTTTATGAGAATGATCTGTTTGTTAGCAGAGAATTTTGGGCCAGGATAGACAACAAACCCAATAGAGTCATCAGCTTTTCCATGACCGATTACCCAGATTCCCTTGAGCATAGGTTCATCTATTCCCAAGATGGAGAGCATTATACTCGCGGGATGCAGGGTACTTATTTGAATTCCCACTTTACCAAGAATTCGGCTACCCAACTTGTAGGGACTTTTTCGGGAAAATTATACGATTTGGACCGCGATAGCGTAAGCTTGGAAAATGGGACGATCCATATTATCTATTGATGAAATGGTAGATTTAGGGAAACGGTAGCACGATGTTTCAGCATTCGTTTGGACAACTGGAATTAGATTTCCTTCCTAAAAGTACTCCGCTCCTTATGCTGCACAGGATTATAATCCTTCCAAAGCAATTGCACGGCGGTATTTTCCTTTAATTCGGGGTTGGTTTCAACGGTCCGTATTCCCTTGGCATTAAACAGATGTTGCATTTCCTCAAAAATTATCGCGGTAACGCCCTTGCCTTGGTATTCGGGGTCAATTCCTATTAAATAAAACGCGGCGGTGTCGTTCTTTTTCTGCGCTTTCAAAATATGGTTCCAGCCAAACGGAAACAACTTGCCATTGGCTTTTTTCAATGCTTTGGAAAAAGAGGGCATTACGATGGAAAAGGCAATCAATTTTCCATCTTTGTCTTTAATGCAGGTGATATAATCCGGGTGAATGAAATTGAAATATTTTTCCTTGTAATAATCAATTTGGTACTGCTGGATGGGCACGAACGTTTGGAGCGTGTTGTAGGTTTTGTTCAGCAAGTCGAACATACTGTCCACATAGGGCAAAATTTCCTTTTTGTTTTTAAAGCGAATTACGGAAAGTCCGTAGCGCTCCCGTACAATTTTTGAAAATTTGGCGACTTTGTCAAGAATTGCAGGCGGGATGTTCATTTTGTACTCCACCCAAGTGGCCTGTTTCTCAAAACCCAATTTTTCAAGATGTTCGGCATAGTATGGAAAATGGTACCACGTAATCATAGTGTTCATTTCCTCAAAACCCATCGTGAGTATGCCGGCCTTTTCCATATTGCTGAAGCCCACGGGACCTTCAGCATATTCCAAGTTGTGCTCGCGGCCCTTTTCAAAAACTTTTTCCAATAGGGCCTTGGTTACTTCCACATCGTCAACCATATCCAGCCATCCGAAACGGATTTTTTTCTTCCCTAAGTCGTTTACTTCCAAATGGTTCAATATAACAGCAATCCTGCCGACTATTTCATTTCCTTTGAACGCCAAATAATACCAGGCATTGGCATTTTTAAAAACGGGATTTTTTTCGCGGTCCAAGGTTTCCATTTCATCCTTAATCAGCGATGGAACCCAATATTTGCTGTCCTTATAAAGTTTAAAAGGAAACGTAACAAATTGTTTGAGTTCCTTTTTGGTGGAAATATGTTTTACGGTAATCATGGGTTGGATTTATTCGCCATCGGTTTCAGGAACCAATTCTTCTTCGCGCAATTCTTTTTTATCCTTCTTTTCCTTTTCCTTAAGCTCTTTGTTGATTTTGTCTTCCAAATACTCATCCTTATCGTGCATATCAAAACGATAGGCAACCCCGGCACGGCCGTAAAATTTGGAAGGCGTATCCTTAAAACTATAGGTAAGCGAAAGGTCCACCTGCAAGTTTTCGTTGATCAGCGCCGCGGCTCCTCCACGCAAGAGCTGGTCGGAATAAAAATCGCTTTTTAAACCTTGATTTTCAAGAAAAACTGAAAAATAGCGATTGGTCGCGTGCGTTAGGGTAACTATATAGCCATAGGTGGGGTAATCTGTTGTTACGCGGTCCACAATGATATTGGTTACAAAAACCCATCCACCAATGAAATTGTTTTGGGTGGCGAGCACAAATTTTGGACTGATGGTGGTCTCGGTTTCGGGGATGAATGGATTTGGCGTATCAACACTTGAAAAGTCAAAATTGGCGCCTGCATATATGGAGATTGCCGGAATCAGATCTGCCCACTGGGTTTTGTTGTTGGCCTTCCAACTGTAAAGGTTTGGGCCTTTAAGATCGCGTTTTCGGTACGGATCATAAATTAAATACTTTGCGCCAAGGGTATTACTTTTAAAATTGGAGACCTTAAACTCACGGGCCGAGGTGGAGCGGTTGTCGGTTACGTTATTTGCCTGGAATTCGCCCATTAAACTCACCTCCAAGCGTTCTTTCCAAAACCCATAACGAAGGGAATAGTCAATGGCGAAGGCACTGGTTTCGGTTTTAAGCAGGTCGTGTTTTTCCTTTCCGTAGCTAAAACCCGTTTCAAACTGAAGCACATTGGTCCCTACTGAAAAAGCGCCCTGCGACCCCCCGGGACGGTTTGTGTTTATCATTTCGGTATATTGGGCCGTGACCTGAAAAACCGTTATAAAGCTCAGTAAAATTATGTAGGGATGTTTGATGCTCATGAAAAGTTGGGTTTAGTTCAAAGATATAAGATTTTACCATTAATTTAATAGTGCACATTCGCCTTTTTCTCCATCAATCCTTATTTTTGGGGAGAATTTATTGATTATGATGACATTCGTAAAAACGGTATTAATCGTTCTTCTGGTATATTTTGGGCTCAAGTTTTTAATCAGGCTTGCCACCCCTTATTTAATGCGGTATATTTCAAAAAAGGCAGGCCAGCAGTTCGAGCAGTTCTTCGGTCAGACCGGCGCGCCGGGCTGGAACAATCCAAACAGCCGCTCCCAACGCGAAAGGGAGGGAAGCGTTACCATAGATAAAAATCCATCCCCAAATTCCCGGTCCAGCAAAAAAGTTGGCGAATATGTGGAGTTTGAGGAGGTAGATTGATGATATTTTGAACCACGACATTTGGATTCACGACGGACACCCATTTTTTTAGTCGTGTTTCAAAACGTCGTGGTTCGTGTATCAAATCGTCGAGGTTCGGGTTTCAAAACCTCGTGGTTCGTGTTCCAAAAAAAATCCCTAATTTTCCCTCTTCAAAACCCAAGGCCCGATTATGCAGCCCAATCTTAAGAAAATTCTTCCCCATTTACTAGTTTTGGTTTTATTTATCGTGGCTTCCGTAGCCTATTTCAATCCTGTTTTGCAGGGGAAAAAAATATTCCAAAGTGATATTGTGCAATACTCTGGAATGGCGAAACAGCAAAATGATTTCAGAGAGGCTACAGGCGAAGAAACCTATTGGACCGATGGGGCTTTCGGCGGAATGCCAACGTATCAATTAGGGGCCAAATACCCGAACAATTATATAAAACAGCTGGATCTCGCCATTCGTTTTCTGCCCCGTCCGGCGGATTATCTTTTCCTTTATTTCATTGGAATGTATATCCTGTTTTTAGTTCTGAAAGTCGATTATAAATTGGCGTTTTTAGGTGCTTTGGCTTTTGGATTTTCAACCTATTTAATAATAATTTTAGGGGTGGGCCATAACGCCAAGGCACACGCCATAGCTTACATGCCCTTTGTTTTAAGTGGAATTTTCCTCACCTTCCGCGGAAAATATCTCTGGGGCTTTTTGCTGCTAACCGTTTCAATGGGGCTGGAATTGGTGGCCAACCACTTCCAAATGACGTATTATCTGATGCTTTTAGTAGTAATCATTGGCATTGTTTATTTGATTGATGCTTTTAAGAAAAAAATGTTGTCCCATTATTTCAAAGCCATAGGAATAATGATGGTTGCAGTAATAATTTCCATAGGCCTGAATGCCACAAATATTTTGGCAACCAAGGAATACGCCGACACTTCCACCCGTGGAAAAACCGAATTGACAATCAATGCCGATGGCACACCGAAGGACAACAAATCGGGACTGGATTATGATTATATCACTGAATACAGCTACGGAAAACTGGAAAGTTTCAATCTTTTTATTCCCCGGTTTATGGGTGGAAGTTCTACAGAAGCATTCCCTAAAGATTCAAAAACCGTTGAAAGTTTGATGCGCATGGGCGCAACTTCGCAGGAAGTAAACCAAGTTTTAAACCAAATACCAATGTATTGGGGCGACCAGACGTTTGTGGGCGCACCGGCCTATATTGGCGCCATTGTCATTTTTCTGTCCGTTTTGGCTTTGTTCTTGATTCGTGGCCGATTGAAATGGTGGGCAGTTTCCGCCTTTGTTTTGACCCTGCTGTTGTCGTGGGGAAAAAATTTCAGTGGGTTGACCGAATTTTTCATCGATTATGTCCCGATGTATAACAAATTCCGGGCGGTTTCCTCTATCCAGGTTATTATTGAACTTATTCTGCCAATCCTGGCAATTGTTGGATTGCATCAGTTTTTTAATCAATTTGAAAAGGAAGAAGAAAAGAAAAGGGCGCTTCTTTGGTCCACAGGAATTGTGGGGGGAATCACTTTGGTCTTTATTCTTTTTAAAGCTAGCCTATTCAATTTTGCGAGCCCCTATGACAGCTATTTTAGGGATGAAATGGGCCTTCCGTTTTTGGAAGCGATCCGAGAGGACAGAATGTCGCTGTTTACATCCGATGCTATCCGTTCGTTGATTTTTGTGCTGCTGACTGCTGCAATTTTATGGTTTTTTATAATAGGAAAAGTGAAAAAAGGTTTTGCCATTGCATCCTTGTCTCTTTTGGTATTGGTGGATTTGGTTGGGGTTGACAGAAGATATGTGAACGAAGAGGATTTCGTGCAGGCAAAATTGGTGGACGAACCTTTCCAAAAGAATGGGGCCGACGAGCAAATATTAAAGGACGAGGGTCACTTTCGGGTGTATGACGCTACCACCAATGCGTTTAACAGCGGTCGCGCAAGTTATTACCATAATGCGTTGGGTGGCTATCACGCCGCCAAACCGGGAAGAATGCAGGATTTATTTGAGTTTTATATTGCGAAAGGCAATATCGGGATCCTCAATATGCTCAATGTGCGCTATATTATCACCCAAAATGAAAATGGAGGCCCATTCGCCCAGCGTAATCCCTATGCAAATGGCGCAGCCTGGTTTGTGGAAAATGTGCAACCCGCCGAAAATGCCGATGCCGAAATAAGACTCTTGGACAGTCTGGACACGAAGAAAACCGCCGTTATAAACAAGGAGTTCCTTTCAAAAATTCCCAGCGAGCGCATAGTCAGGGACAGTACGGCGACCATTGAACTGTTTACTTATCAGCCGAACCATCTGGTTTATGAAACCTCCACAAAATCGCCACAGTTGGCCATTTTTTCGGAAATGTATTACCCAAAAGGCTGGAACGCCTATATTAATGGAAAGCCAGCGGAATACTTTCGGGCCAATTATTTGCTCCGTGCCATGGTTATCCCTTCCGGAAACCATAAAATTGAATTCAAGTTTGAGCCAAAAGTAATCCACACCGGTAGCACCATTTCATTGGTGAGCAGTATTGTATTTCTTTTGATTTTATTGAGCGGACTGTATGTTGCCTTTCGGAAGAAAAAGGAAATAGAATTAAGCTAATTTTTTTTATGAATGTTACTAAGTTATTGAGTTAAAAAGTTATTTTTCAATAACTCAATAACTCAATAACTCAATAACTCAATAACTCAATAACTCAATAACTCAATAACCCATAACCAATAACTCCTTACCCTTCAATGAAACGCGCCCTAATCATCACCTATTATTGGCCTCCCGCGGGCGGCCCGGGCGTACAGCGATGGTTGAAATTTGTAAAATATTTTCGGGAGTTTGGGGTGGAACCCATTGTTTATGCACCCGAAAACCCTAACTATTCTTTGATTGATGAAAATTTTGCTTCAGAAATCCCTTCGGATATTGAAGTATTAAAACAGCCAATCAATGAACCGTATCGTTTTGCGAAACTCTTTTCAAAAAAGAAAACCAAGCAGATGAGCAGCGGCATCATTTCAAAAAAGAATATTTCGGCATTGGAAAAGCTTATGCTCTACATTCGGGGCAATTTTTTTATACCGGATGCGCGCGTGGGCTGGGTAAAGCCGTCGGTTGCATTTCTTTCAAAGTACATTGCTGAAAATGCAGTGGATGCCGTAATAACAACGGGTCCTCCGCACAGCCTTCATCTTATTGGACTGCAACTTAAAAAAAATACCAAAGTGAAATGGATTGCAGATTTTCGGGATCCGTGGACGACGATTCATTACCACAAATTGCTTAGGCTGAACAAAGCCTCCCAACGCAAGCACAAACAATTGGAAGCCTTAGTGTTGAAAGAAGCCGATTTAATTACGGTTACAAGCCCGAGGACCAAAAAGGAATTCGAAACCCTCTCCGAAACACCTATCTGGGTAGTGACCAATGGTTTTGATATCTCCAAAAAATTTGAAGCAAATCTCGATTCCCGGTTTTCCATTTCGCACATAGGCTCACTTTTAAGCGAACGCAATCCAGAGATTTTGTGGAAAGTGCTAGCTGAAATCTGCACGGAGGATACTTCCTTCAAAAACGATTTACAGTTGAAATTTGCCGGAGCCGTAAGCGAAGAAGTAAAAAAAAGTCTTGAAATTTTTCAGCTTTCGGAAAACTGTGAGTTTTTAGGATATGTTTCCCATTCCGAAGCTTTAAAAATGCAACATCAAAGTCAGGTTTTATTGTTGGTAGAGATAAACAGCCCGGAAACCCGTGCCATTATTCCCGGAAAGCTTTTTGAATATTTGGCGGCCAAACGTCCCATACTTGCTTTGGGGCCCAAGGAGAGCGATATTGAACATATTATTTCGGAAACCAAATCTGGAAAATTCTTTGGTTATTGGGATGATGATGCGCTGAAAACTGAAATCCTTCGGCTGTATTCCGCTTTCAAAAATGGAAACTTGGGTATTGCTTCTGAAGGAATTGAAAAATATAGTAGAAGGGAACTGACCAAACAAATGGCTTCCCTAATTCGGGATTCTGAATTCAAATTTCAAAAATAAAAAAGTAAACCCCCGATCTTCCGCCAAAAGGGGAATCACGGAGGTTTAACCAACCAACCAAAAAACTATCTTCTATCCGCGGCTCCTTTTGCCAACTTCCCTTGAGGAGCTGCCCCTTGATACATTTCCATTGGAATTGGACCGGGAAGGAGTGCTGGATTTTTTTATACTATTGTTGCTTCTACTTGCGGTTTCCCGTTTGGAAGTCTGGGTTTTTGTTCTGTTTAGTGTACTGTTGCGATTGGGGACCGCCCTTTGTGTCTGCTGTTGGGCAGTTCGATTGGTAGCAATAGTTCCATTATTGGAAGTTCGGCTTTCTTTTTGGTCTCGAACATATCGGCCACTTTCCCCGGTTGAACGGGATTTTGTAGCCACAGTTTCATTATTTCGGGAAATCTTCCCGGAATTTTTATTAGTATTCAAACGGCTGCGATCCCCAACAACGGCACCTTTGCTATTGGAACTGCTACTTCTGTTCACGGTTTCGCCCCTAAAATTGTTATTGCTATCAACGCGGGTGTTGCCAGAGTTCCTTTTTTCCGTTGCCATAGTGGTTCGATTCTGTTGGCCTCGGATCGTACTATTGCTCCTCGTATTGATGGCGTTTCTACCATTGTTGGTAGCGATCATGGTGTTTTTTCTGTTCGGATTGTACTCTTTATTGATGGAAGATCTTCCATTTTTATCATAGACCCGTGTGCCTGGACGATAAAAATCCCTTCTGCCGTTGTGATAGGCAACCCTATTTCGATTTTTATAATATACAATATGCTCGTGGTAGCTATAGCGAACCGGTCTGTAATATCTGCGATAAGGCATATCATATACTATACAATGGGAATAGATCGGAGGGGCATAATATACGTGCCATGGACGATACACATAGTAAGGATTAAAAACGTTAATAACGCCGGTGCAATGCGAAAAGGAGCCATAATTGTTATAAAATACATGCAATCCTCCAACCCTCACAATGCGGCGGTCGGTGTACTGGATTTCCACATTTCCGGCCTGGATGATCCGCCCGTAATAGTCATAATAAATGGGAACATTTTCAACCTGTATTACCGCGCCGTAGTCGTCATATTGCACATAAGCGTCATAATCATATCCTGAATTGAAACTTATGTTTACGTTTGGGGTATTAATAGAAACGCTTGATCCTTTTTGGGGCCCAACGTATACAAAATCGAATTGGCCATCTGGGAAAACGGAAAATTCTACATCGCCTTCCACAAAAATATAGGCGCTTCCGTCATATCCCCTTCGATGGAAATTTTCCCCGCTATTTGGAGCTGCTTTTGCAGAAACTCCAAGCAGTAGGATGCTGAAAATAAAAATTAGGTTTTTCATAAGTTTCAATTTAAAAGGTTTGTACTGGCTTGATGTTTCTTGGTTAGCGGAGTACGCTTTTGATTAACCAACGACCGTGCCAATTTTTTAAACCATTGATTTTCAGTAGCCATTTTAAAAATGATGAATAGCCTTAAAATGGGGAGAAAAAAAAATCCGCTAAAGTTTGTACCACTTTAACGGATTTTAAAAACTAACCAACCAAAAAAACTAAAAGTCTTATTTCTACTTTTATGGTCTCAATTAGTGTGCCAAGAATGTTTATGGGATTGTCAAAATTTCTCTTTTAAATAAAGGGCCGTAACGGATTTTCGGTTTTCTATTACCTCTTTCGGAGTTCCCGTTGCCACAAGATGGCCCCCATTTTCACCCCCTTCCGGGCCAAGGTCGATAATATAGTCCGCACACTTGATTAAATCTAAATTGTGCTCGACCACGATTACCGTGTGTCCGCGGTCCAAAAGCGCATAAAAGGAGGCCAGTAATTTTTTGATATCGTGAAAATGAAGACCGGTGGTGGGTTCGTCAAATATAAAAACAGTTTTTTCCTTTGAAGTTCCCTTCACCAAAAAAGAAGCAAGTTTAATGCGCTGTGCCTCCCCGCCGGATAGGGTGGAGGAGCTTTGCCCCAATTGAACATATCCCAAGCCCACATCCTGTAAAGGTTGTAGCTTGGAGGCTATTTTTTCCTCCTTATGTTCGGTGAAAAAGGCGACGGCGTCATCCACCGTCATCGTGAGGATATCGTCTATGTTTTTATTTTGAAATGTTACTTCCAGCACTTCTTTTTTGAAACGTTTGCCGTTGCAGGTATCGCAAACCAAATGTACATCGGCCATGAACTGCATCTCGATGGTTACTTCGCCTTCGCCTTTGCAGGTTTCACAACGGCCGCCATCCACATTAAAGCTGAAATGTTTAGCCTTGTAACCACGAATGTCCGACAGTTTTTGCGAGGCAAACAAATTCCGAATATCATCATAGGCCTTTATATAGGTTACCGGATTGCTTCGGCTGGAGCGGCCAATGGGGTTTTGGTCGATAAATTCAATACTTTTTATGGTATTGAAATCTCCCTTTATTTCTGAAAATTGCCCTGGTTTTTCGCCATAACCGCCAATTTCACGCATCAGGGCAGGGTAAAGAATTTTCTTTACCAACGTACTTTTTCCGCTACCGGAAACGCCCGTAACGGCCGTAAAAACGTTCAATGGAAATGCTACGTCTATATTTTTTAAATTATTTTGCCGTGCTCCACTGATCGTAATTTTATTTTTGGAAGTACGCCGTTTCTTTGGAACTTCAATTTCCATTTCGCCATTCAAATACTTAGCGGTCAGAGAGCTGGATTGTAATATTTCAGCATAGGTGCCTTGGGCAACTACTTCGCCGCCAAAAGTTCCGGCCTCCGGACCAATGTCTATAATTTCATCGGCCGCTTTCATTATATCTTCGTCGTGTTCCACCACAATTACGGTGTTTCCCAAGTCACGAAGCGATCTTAAAACTTCGATTAACCGTTCTGTGTCTTTTGGGTGAAGGCCAATACTGGGCTCGTCCAAAATATACATAGAGCCCACAAGGCTACTTCCCAGAGAAGTGGCAAGATTGATTCGTTGCGATTCGCCGCCGGAGAGGGTGTTCGATTTTCTGTTCAATGTTAAGTAACCCAAACCCACATCCTGCAAAAAACGAAGTCTGTTGTTTATCTCCAGTAACAGACGCTTGGCTACCTTTTCCTCAAATTCGGAAAGTTTCAGTTTTTTGAAAAATTCAGCCGTTTTATCCAAAGGAAGCTCGACCAATTCCTGGATTGGGGTGCCATTTATTTTAACGTAACCGGCTTCGGGCCGCAGGCGTTTTCCCTTACAGGTGGCGCATTTTGTTTTTCCACGGTAGCGCGAGAGCATTACCCGGTTTTGGATCTTGTAGCTTTTCGATTCCAAAAAGGAAAAAAAGGAATTCAGTCCCTCAAAATATTTGTTGCCCTCCCAAACTAGTTGCTTTTGCTCCTCTGAAAGTTGAAACCACGGTTTATGGATAGGAAAGTCGAATTTATAGGCATTGTTAACAAGTTGGTCCCGATACCAGCCCATACTTTCGCCGCGCCACGGAAAGATTGCGTTTTCAAACACCGAGAGGGCGGTATTTGGAATGACCAAATCTTCATCTATACCAATCACATCGCCATAGCCCTCACAGGTAGGGCACGCGCCGTACGGGTTGTTAAAGCTGAAAAGGTGCACATTCGGTTCCATAAAGACCAACCCATCGGCCTCAAAACGGTTGTTGAATTCCGTAATTTTATTTGAGGAAAGTTCCTCGATAAATAGCTCGCCTTTTCCTTCAAAAAACGCTATTTCAACAGCATCGGCAAGGCGGTTATGGAAATCTTCCTCTTCTTTTGTAATAATACGGTCAATAACCAAAGCTATATTTTTGGGAAGTATTTTTCCTTCCAATTCATCAATTCGCAAGACTTCCCGTTCTATCTTGATCCGGGAATATCCTTGCTGGGCCAGTGCCTTGATCTTGTTTTCCATGGTCCGTCCCGGTTCCAAATGGATAGGGGCGAGGAGGAGCAATTTTTCGCCAACTGGAAAACTTTTTATGAAATTTATTACATCTGTGGTGGTATCCTTTTTGACCTCCTTACCGGAAATTGGCGAAATTGTTTTTCCGATTCGGGTGTAAAGCAATTTAAGATAATCGTAAATTTCAGTAGAGGTTCCAACGGTGGAACGCGGATTTGTAGCGTTTACCTTTTGCTCAATGGCGATGGCGGGAGCAATGCCTTTAATGGAATCAACCTTCGGCTTGTCCAACCTTCCCAAAAATTGGCGCGCATAGCTGGAAAGGCTTTCCACATAGCGCCGCTGTCCTTCCGCATATAGCGTGTCAAATGCCAGGCTAGATTTTCCGCTGCCGGACAGGCCGGTAATTACCACCAATCTGTTACGGGGTATGGCGACAGATATATTCTTGAGATTGTGGAGCTTGGCGCCCTGAATTAGGATATTTTTTTTGGTATCTGTAGTTTCGGTACTCAATTGTTCGGGTTACTTTTTTATAGCTTTTCGCAAAGATACTATATCGATTTCAGCAAAACACGGAAGGCCGAGGTATTATTTTTTATAGAAAAATTTAACCTTTTTTTTGCATTTGTGAATTCATTGTTATTATATTTACGGCGTTTAACGTCATATATAAAATTTATTGCCTATTGCTGATCATTACTTTTAACAAATAAACATTCCAACCAAGCAACCAGATCTAACGTTGTTTATTTTTTAAAGAAGTATTGATATGAAGCAAAGCACGCATTCTGACGCGTTTTTGATAAACGCCTATATGAACGGAAACGAATCTGCCCTGAGTGAGTTGATCACTCGCCACAAGCAAAGAGTTTACAGTTTTATTTATTCTAAAGTATTCGATAGGGATGTTGCCGAGGATATTTTTCAGGATACCTTTATTAAAGTAATTAAAACTTTAAAAAGAGGCGCCTATAACGAAGAAGGAAAATTTCTGCCCTGGGTAATGCGGATTTCACATAATTTGGTGATTGATCACTTCCGCAAAAACAATCGCATGCCGAAGTTCGAGAACAACGACGATTTCAACATTTTTTCTGTTTTAAGCGACAATGCTTTGAATATAGAGAAGCAAATAATCAAAGGACAGGTTGAAGATGACGTTCGCAGGCTCATCCACGAGCTTCCCGAAGACCAAAAGGAGGTATTGATCATGCGGATCTATAAAGACATGAGTTTTAAGGAAATAAGCGAGCAAACAGGCGTAAGTATCAATACTGCCCTGGGGCGCATGCGCTACGCGTTGATCAACCTTCGCAAAGTAATTGATAAACATAATATTATATTGACAAATTGATACAATAAAGTAAAATTCGGGACGTTATTTGAAAGTAAACCCTCAAAATAATACCCTATGCAAAAATTTTACTCTGAAACATCACGGGTGGACGACGTGAATAAAAAACTTGTTCCAAAAGAAGAAACCATAAAATTTCTTCTGGATTATTCAATGGCTTTAAGTGTTATAGATTACCATAAAATGAAGTTTGAAGCACTTCTAAACTAAACTTTGGAGAAACCCCGGAATTAGCTTTTCGGGGTTTTTTTTTGCCCATTCTTAAGGTCGGGTTTTTTGGGAATTTTTGTTCTTGCTTTTGAAGTATTCGTTCAGAACCGTTTTCCTTCCAATTGTTTTAGTAATTATATCCTTTTCCAAATTCCAGCCACGTGCAGGGGAATAATGGCGTCCGTACCAAATAATTTGAAGGTGAAGAGAATTCCACAGATCTTTCGGAAACAGTCTTTTTGCATCCCGTTCGGTTTGTACCACATTTTTACCGTTTGTAAAACCCCAGCGGTACATTAATCTATGGATGTGTGTATCCACCGGAAAAGCCGGCACATTGAAAGCCTGGCTCATTACCACGCTTGCGGTTTTATGCCCCACAGCCGGCAAGGATTCCAACGCTTCAAAATTTGCAGGCACCTTGCCTTGATGTTTTTCTATCAAAATTTTTGAAAGTCCGTGTATTCCTTTGCTTTTCATAGGCGAAAGGCCAACGGGTTTAATAATTTCGCGTATCTCCTCTACCGTCATTTTAACCATATCATAGGGATTGTCGGCTATCTCGAACAATAAAGGCGTAATTTGGTTGACGCGAACATCGGTACTCTGGGCCGAAAGCAGGACCGCTATCAACAGCGTGTAGGGGTCTTTGTGGTCCAAGGGAATGGGTACTTGTGGATAAAGCGTATTTAACGTATTAATAACGAAAGTAACCTTTTCTTGTTTAGTCATTCTAAGTAATTTTAGCAAAAATTAAAGATAATGAAAACATTGAAGGTAGGAGATAAGGCTCCAGACTTTACGGGGAAGGACCAAGACGGCAATCCTGTTTCATCCTCACAATTTAAAGGAAAAAAATGGATCGTCTTTTTTTATCCGAAAGCCGATACTCCAGGGTGCACCGCCGAAGCCTGTAATTTGCGCGATAATTATGAAATTCTAAAAAAGGAGGGATACGAACTATTGGGCGTTAGCGCCGATAGTGAAAAACGCCAAAAAAAATTCATCGAAAAATACCAATTTCCCTTTCCGCTTTTGGCGGATGAGGATAAAAAGGTAATACAGGCCTTCGGGGTTTGGGGACCAAAAAAATTTATGGGTAGGGAATTTGAAGGCATTCACCGAATTACTTTCATAATAGATGAAAACGGAACAATTTCAAAAGTCATCGACAAGGTAAAGACCAAGGATCACGCTGCACAAATTCTCGATTAGTTGTTTACCTTTTCAGCTGCGGGCCGGTAATTGAAGAGTTGCTTTTCCTTAATTATTTCGGCAACACCTGGAGGTAGCATATCTTCCCACCCGTTTTTTCCCGCCTCGATCATGGCAAGTACTTCCCGCGAAAAAATATCCATATTTTCGGGGTTGTAGTTTGTTATGTCCACCACTTTACCATTGTATTTGAAAAATTTGTAAAGTTCTTTCATCCGCGGATGCACCTTTAGGTTTTCGCTATTGGTGTACTCGCCGGTCTGCGGATCTTTCATCGGATAGAGATACACCTTTAAATCCTTAAAAAACAGTTTTCCAAAGGCTTCCAGGATTCCACCGCTCAAATGCCGGTAATATTTTTCGTCAAAAATATCCACCAGATTGTTCACCCCCATAGCCAGGCCCATTCGCATTTTAGTGTATCTGGAAAAATATTCCACCAGTTTATAATATTCCTGAAAGTTAGAAATCATTACCGTATATCCCAGGGAGCAAAGCAGCTTGGCCCGGTCCATAAAGTCTTCCTCATCAATTTCGCCCTCTGCCCGCAGGTTGGATAGGGTAATTTCAAAAATAACCTCAGTCCTGTCCTTTTCAACCCTGTTTTCCTGAAGAAACATTTCATAGGAACGCTCAAACATATCTATATTCACCTTAGTTACGGGGCGAAAACTACCGCGCAGGGCCAAGATGTTTTTCTTGTAGAGAATCCGTGCAGGCAGAATGTTGTGTCCCTCCGGATCGAACATCACGGCATCTGTCATTCCATTTTTAATAAGCTGCAAGCTCATAAGCCTGTTATCGACTTCCTTAAATCTGGGCCCGGAAAAATTGATGGTGTCTATTTCAATTTTGTCCTTGTCAATATGGTCGTACAGATAGCGTAGCAATTTGTTCGGTTGGTCGTATTTGTAATAGGCGCCATAAATTAAATTCACCCCCAAAATTCCCAAGGTAATCTGCTGTAGTTGCGCGTCATTTTCGTGAAAACGAATGTGCAGTGTAATTTCATTATAGGGTTCCCTTGGATCGATTTGATAACGAATTCCAACCCAGCCGTGGCCTTTATATTTTTTGGCAAAATCAATCGTGGCTACGGTATTTGCATAAGAAAAGAAAAGTCTGTTGGGGTGCTTCTCGCGGTTTATGCGTTCCTCAATCAATTGAAACTCGTGCGAGAGCATTTTTTGGAGCCGAGATTCCGTAACGTATCTGCCGTCTTCCTCTACACCATATATCGCGTCGCTAAAATCCTTATCATAGGCAGACATCGTTTTGGCGATGGTCCCCGAGGCGCCGCCGGCCCTGAAAAAATTGCGCACCGTTTCCTGACCTGCTCCTATTTCAGCAAAAGTGCCATAAATATTTTCGTTCAGATTTATTCGTAAAGCCTTACTTTTTATGGATGGAATATTTTCAAATTCCTTATCACCTATAATGGTTGCCGGCATAGCGAAATTCAATTTTTTTTGAGTAACAAAGGTAGCGATTACCATAGGCAAACAAAAAAATTACCAGTATTTTTGCCGGAATGGACACGAAATTTACCGCTACATTTTTGGGAACGGGAACTTCTCAGGGAATTCCCGTAATAGGGAGTAACCACCCCGTTTGCCTTAGCCAGGACCCCAAGGACAAGCGCCTTCGGGTTTCGGTTTTGTTGCGTTGGGGAACTTTTGCCTATGTAATAGATTGTGGCCCGGATTTCCGACAACAAATGCTTCGCGAAAATGTATCGAAATTGAATGGAATTCTTCTTACTCACGAACATAGCGACCATACCGCGGGTCTGGACGATATTCGCCCGTTCAATTTTAAGCAGGGCAACCTCCCTTTTTATGCCCATCCGCGGGTCTTTAAATCGTTGCATGAACGGTTTGGCTATATTTTTGAAACAGTGAACAAATATCCCGGCGCCCCCAGTATAGAAGAAATTGTGATAGACAAGAATACTCCTTTTGAAATTGGTGGAAAAAGAGTCGTTCCCATTGAAGCTTTTCACGATGCCTTGCCGGTATTGGGGTTTAGGATTGATGGGTTTACCTACTTGACCGATGTAAAGACGATAGCTTCGGAAGAAATTGAAAAGGTTAGGGGCACAAAAATTTTGGTGGTCAATGCGCTTCGGGAGGAGCCCCATTATTCCCATTTCAACCTTGGCGAAGCGCTTGATTTTGTGCGGGAGGTAAAGCCCCAAAAGACCTATTTTACCCACATTAGCCATATAATGGGCTTTCATCAAACTGTAGAGAAAAAACTGCCAAAGGATGTCCATTTGGCGTATGATACATTGACTATAACCGTTTAATTATGAGGAATAAAATATTCATTTACCTGTTTTTGTTTGCCCTATTGTTTCTCGTTTTTCAATATATGAATGAAAAGAGCATTTTTGAGGCCCAGGAATTGAAGATCGAAAAACTGGAGTCCAAAGTGGACGGAAAAAATTCCACTGTGGACAGTCTTAAACAATTGGTGCATGATTTGGATTATTTCACCTTGCAGGGAAACGAAAATGCGGTGACGTATCTTGAAAAAATAGGCCTTGAAGCCGATGCGGTGGAAGCAATGGTAGCCGACCGGATTTATGATTTCAACCTAAAATCCGGCAACAATCCCTTGGTTCCGTTTGAGGGCCTAAAGGGAGAAATGAAAATCAACAAACTGAAGTTTTTGAACCACAAATGGATATTGGCAGACTTTACCGACGGCACCTATTGGGGAGAAATGATCCTTGAATATTCTTTTAACGAAAAAAAGGAATTGGAGCTAAGCGCCATCGCTTCCCTCCTTTATCCGCAATAAATTACTGTTTTTCTAACCACCGCTTGACCTCCAAAAAATTTTGGGGAGCCACGCCATGACCCACAGGAAATTCTGAATAAGTAACCTCAATGTTCAAATTTTTAAGAAAAGGCGCGCTCTTTCGGGCCCAGGCTACCGGAATCACTTGGTCCAAGCTGCCGTGGGAAGTGTAAATTTTTAAATTGTTGAAGTCCTGTTGCGAATAGCCTTCCTTCAATATATCCTCATTAATATAACCGCTTAGGCCGATTACGTTTTTCACTTTTTCTGGATAACTTAACGCCACTGCAAAACTTAAAATGGTACCTTGGCTGAATCCGAGCAAGGTAATTTTGGTGCTATCCACTTTATATTTGATGATTATTTGATCAATACATCTTGAAACCATTTCGCGCGCGAAAATAGCTTGTGCATCATCGCTGAATTTTCCCTGCGCATTATCAAAATAAATAGAATACCAAGCATTTCCATAGGGCTGTAAAGGAATGGGGGCCTTTAGGGCAAATATTGCGTATTGTTCCGGCAACTCATTGGCGAACGAAAAAAGATCGTTTTCATCGCTGCCGTATCCGTGAAGCATTATAATTGCCGGCGGATTATTCAAAGTACTTTTGGCCGGTCTGTAATTGTGCTCTAATATTAAAGTCTGTTTTTCCATAGCCTGCAAAAATAAACAAGACCTTTTAAACTGAAAATATTTCAGCCTAAAAGGTTCGGGCCTAAAGGAAGAAAAATCTAAATTCCTTTAAACCACTCTTGAAACTGTTCTCCCAATACAGGCACCGGTTTCATTTCGCCCTGCACCGCGCTGATGAGTCCCAAAAGCCAAAAAACAAAGATGGCCAATTGAACAATCCAGGTAAGCAGATCAATTCCAATAAAACTAATAAGTATGCTCAGCAATACCCCAACACACATAATGCCGAGCGACTGGCGCACGTGAAATGAGCCAAGGGCCGTTTTGTTGCCGTTGTTCATAATTAGGGCAATGATCCATCCGATGAGCGTGATGTAAGCAATAATCGCCACGGTTTTTCCATTATCTGCTGTTGTTTCCATATAGTACTGGTTTTGTTGGTTAGTATTTAGGTTAAAGATAACCAATTGTTTAATTCAAAAACAGGAACCATTCCTGAAATTTTTCGCTTAAAAAGGGAATGCCTTTTTGTTTGTTGAAATAGGCCATAGCCCAACAATACAGCCAAAGTATGCAAACTGCGAACCAGATAAAATCGCCTACCGAAACATTAATTTTTGCCTGTACTACCAGCGCTACAATAAAGAATATCGTTAACCCGAACATGTTTTTTATGTGCCAAGTGGCAAAGGGGTGGTTTTCATCACGGTTTATGAAGAAAGCAATCAAAAACCCCACAAAAGGGGCATAAGCTATCAGCGCTGTGGTCCTTCCGGGTATTGGATTATTCATTTGTTATTGAGCACCAATTGGTTGTTCGAAAAAATTCCTAAGGCCTTCCCTTTGAGTTTTATGCCCATCAATGCAGCATTTTTGGAAGTTGAAAATATAAGGTCTTCGGAAAACACCATGGTTTCCTCCGGGTCAAAAAGTGTAAAATCAGCTACGTTTCCTTCTTCAATCGGTGCTGATGGAATTTGGAATGTTCGCTTCAGGGCGGTCAGTGCCCTCACGGCCGGTTCAAGGCCCAGCACCCCGTTCAGCGCCCCGAAACAGCCCTCCAGGCCAATGCTTCCAAACATTGCATGGTCAAACTCCGTTTTTTTATGTTCCACATCCACGGGGTTGTGGTCGCTGGTTACGCCGTCAATCGTGCCATCTTTCAACCCTTTCAGAAGCGCCTTGGAATCCTCGGTTGTGCGGAGGGGGGGCAAAAGTTTATAGTTTGTGTTGAAATCCTCCAAGACCGCATCCGTCAAAACAAGGTTGAATATGGCAACGCTACAGCTAACTTCCAAGCCCTTTTTCTTGGCATCCTTAATCAGCGCAACAGATTTTTTAGTGGAAACGGTAGGAATGTGAAGTTTGCCCCCAGTATATTCTAGGATATAGAGATCCCTAATTATTTGCAGTTCTTCTGATAGCGCGGGAATTCCCTTTAGTCCTAACTTGGTTCCGGTTAGTTCCTCGTTCACCATTCCATTTTTTGCCACAGATTTTTCAAAGGGAAAGGAGTGGATTAATCCATTGAAATTTTGGGTGTACTGCAATGCAATTTTCAAAAGATTGGCATTGGCGATGGGTGTTTTATAATCATAGAAGGAAATGGCCCCTTCGCTCTTCATATCAAAAAGTTCTGCCAAATCGGTCCCTTTGCTGCCAACCGTAAGGGCCCCGATAGGGTAAAGGGTAACCGCGTTCCCCTCCGCCTTGCTTTTCAAAAATTTAATGTGGGCCTTGCTGTCCGTTACCGGAAGATTATTGGCGTTCACGGCAACACTTGTAAACCCGCTAAGGGCAGCGGTCTTCAGTCCGTTTTCAATGGTTTCTCGCTCTTCAAAACCGGGTTCGCCAAAGGAAACACTACTGTCAAACCAGCCCTGCGAAATATGAAGGTTTTTCAGGGAAATTACTTTTGTTTTTTCTGCGGAAATAGCGGTGGCAATTTTTGAAATTTTACCGTTATCGATCAAAACATCTCTTTTTTTGAGGTGATGTTTACTGGAAACATCAACTATAGTAGCGGATTTCAGAAGTAATTTCATCTTAAAAAATCAAGTTTCAAGGTTCAAACTTTATGGTGGCCAAAGGCGCTGCGGCAATTTCTATTTATAAAATTTCAGAATGAGCATTTCAAATACCAAAAAGAGCACTGCAAAAATAGCAAACCATTTCCAAAAACTGTTGATGGAGTTTGCTTCCGCAATGGCGTCAAAAAGGTCGTTAACCGATTTATATACGGTTGCGCCGCCCCACGCCTCTGGATTTTGATACCTCAATTCGCTCTCTTGGCGCGAATAATTGTAACCAATATGCTCTAAAAATTCCGATTCGTTCATCACACGGTAATTGCCTGCCCTGGCGGGTTGGTCTGTGGTGGTCATCAAAACGAAATTGGCTTTTGTTTGTTGCAACGGAATAAACTGGTCCGTACTGTCTGAAATGGTTAAAATTTCGTCCGGGTCCAAGTTAACGGGAACGGCTATGGTGTTTTCACTTCCGATGGTATAGTA
This sequence comes from Aequorivita sp., assembly GCA_048265145.1. Lineage (GTDB taxonomy): Bacteria > Bacteroidota > Bacteroidia > Flavobacteriales > Flavobacteriaceae > Aequorivita. The sequence continues at coordinate 174,984 of JBLXCF010000001.1, read as the reverse complement.
CAATTGCGGCAAAGGCAGGCTCTGAAGGGCCATATTGTAGAAAGTGGGTACAATCAATGGCGAATTTTGAAAATTTGAATTCCCATTATTTATAGGTGCCGTAAACAAAAAGGCAGTGCCTTGCTGAACTAAAAAGGGCTGTTTGTCCTCAAATCCTATGGCCGGCGATGCATTGGTGACCATTTTATAAAAGGACTGCACCTGTGGATACTGAAAGTTGGCAACCTCCTTTTCAAAAACATTCTTAAAGAGGGGATGGGAAAAATAGATTTGTGAGATTCTTTTTTCCTGTTTCAATTCCTCCGAAAATGTTCCCAATCCGAGGGCGGACAACAAAATGTTATAGCTTTCAATATTAACTTCGGTGGCTGGAATCACAACTACGGTACCCCCTTCCGAGGTAAATGATTTTAGGGCCGCGACAAGGGAAACCGGAATGTCTGTTAACTCGTTTAAAATTACAAGGTTCTGGGTCGGAGTTTCATTGTAATTTAGCGTTTGGGCGGTTTGCTGCAAAAATTGGAATTCATCCTTTTCAAAAATTCTTCTCAAAAAATCACCATCGGCTTCATTGATGGCCATCACTTTTATTTTTGCGGGTTTGTTAATACTGAAAAACAAGGTGTTGTCAAAAGGCAAGTTGGGTTCGTTCAGCTCCAATTTCCCAATAAAACCTTCGGAAATATCAATATCAAAATTCAGGGTTGCCACAGCATTTTCTGAAAAACCTGCAGCTGTTTTCGCAATTAGTTTTCCGTCGTGGTATAGGGAAAGGGGAGTTTCTGGAATTTCATTTCCAAATTGGGAAACAGTTACGTTCAACTGTGTTGCAACCGTATTTTTAGAGGATATAAACGCACTGTCAATGGCAATGTTTGAAGCCTTTACGGGGCTTAGTTTAACGGCATCCACCGTCAGGTCTTCAGGTATTTTTGGAAAAGCTTCGCGCTGCTGAAAATCTGAAATGTAAACCAATCTTTTGAGCGTGTTGTTTTCTTTTGAAAAAAATTGGTTAGCCTTTAGCAGTACCTGCGATGGAGTATATTGGTTTTCCGAGTAGGGTGTATTGAGAATTTCATTTTTAAAATCCTGTCTTGAAACATTTTTACGCTCCGAATTATTGGTGAACCAACTCAACTTTTCGGTTCCGGAGGTTTGTTCAAATAAATCCTGCAAGGCGCGTTCCAACAAGGGACCTTGGCTTCCTTTGGCCTGCATGCTGAAGGAATTGTCTATGTAAAGAACTGTTTCCTTTTTTGTGTTCAGTGCCGTTTTGGAAGCGGTGAAAGGCTGGGCAAATGCTATTATGATACTGCCCATTGCAAGCAACCGCATCAGCAGGGTGAGCCATTTTTTGAGCTGTGAACTTTTCCGGGTCTGAATAGTTACCTTCTTAAGAAAGGCGACGTTTGTAAAGGCTACCTTTTGAAACCTGCGCAGCTGAAAAAGATGAATTAAAATAGGAATGAGCAGTAAGAAAAGGGCGTAGAGAATTTCTGGATTTTTAAACTGCATTCCGCTAAATATTGCCCAAAGATAAAAAACGCAATGGAACTGGCGTTATTTCTTGCGTCGAAAACCTATTTTTAAAAAGAGGTCTCCGTTTTGGCCGGAGGCGTACTTTTAAGGATGCTGAACGCGATAGTGGTTCCGTGGCCCAATTTTGAGGATACCTGAATTTCGCCACCCAATTTGTTCACCAGTTTTTTTACTGTGGAAAGCCCTATTCCATTACCTTTTTTTCCATAGCGATCCAAATTTCCGGTAGTCATGAACAGATCAAAAATTTGGTTCAGTTTGTTTTTGGGAATGCCTATTCCGTTATCGGAAATGGAGAAGTGATAATAGCCATTTTTTTCGGTACAGGAAATAGTAATGATTATTTTTTCCTTGTCGTTATATTTCAAACTATTGCCCACCAAATTAAGGATTATCTGTTCAAGAGCGGCTTTGTTGGCAAGCATTTCAATATTGTTTTCCGGCAGGTTTATCTCGCAATCCAGGTTTATGTTCAACAGCTCAATAATTTCCTCGAACAAATCCTGGCTATCAAAAGCTTCCCCGATCAGTTGGGCGGTTTTGTCACTTTCGTAATGCTCCAAAAGTCCGGTGATATACTCACTCAGGGTAAAGGAGGATTGCTTGATGTACTCCAGATATTCGCGGCCCTGGGCATCCAAATGCTCCCCATATTTACTGCGAAGGATATCTGAAGTGATAATCATATTGGCCAAAGGCATTTTCATATCGTGGGAAACAATGCCGGCAAAATTCTTGAGTTCCTCATTTTTCTCTCTCAGTTCCTGTTGGACGGCCAATAAGGTCCTGTTGCGCTTGCGGGCCTCAAAAAGATTCACTACCTGATAGCTCAAGGCGCTAAGGGCCTTGATCTGAGTTTTGGAAAGTTTTCGAGGTTTTGTATCGAAAACACAAAGGGTCCCCAGCACATACCCGTCTGGGTTTACCAAACGCACGCCCGCATAAAAAATGGCATTCATCTGGGTTACCAAGGGATTATCGCTAAACCGCGGATCCATTCTGGCGTCTTCCACAATAAAAATATTTGAATCTTCCAAAATGGCGTGGCCACAAAAAGAAATATCCCGGGGCGATTCATTGAAGTTTAATCCGTAATGCGATTTCAGAAAATTCCTGTCGGCGTCCAACAGGGTAACCAAAGAAATCGGAACTTCGCAAATACTGGCGGTCAAAGCAGTAATGTTGTCGAAGTCTTTTTCGGGAAGGGTGTCAATCAAATTGTAGGACCGAACGGCCGCGAGGCGCTGTGCTTCGTCAACGGGAAATTTAGGTGCAATCAAGTTTTTGTGTCAGTTTTCAAAATTTCCGAAATTGTTTCGAATGTTTTGGATTTATTGTAAATGTACAACAATTTGGCCTGAGTTGCTGCTGGGTTAAAAAATATGTTAAAAGGGTTAAAGTTTGTATCAAAACTGTTCAAACGCCCCTAAACCAAAAAGTGCAAAATCATATTTCACCGGATCGTTCCGGTCCATTTGGCGCAATGAAAAATCCAATTCCGCTAAGGCCTTGCCGTCGTTTTGCCTACGGTTTAAAAGTTTCAGTTTCCGGGCCACATTGCCGCTGTGGACATCCAAAGGGCAGGAAAGTTGGGAAGGGGAGAGGCTGGGCCAAATTCCAAAATCAACACCGGCCGGGTCGCGGCGGACCATCCAGCGAAGGAACATATTGATTCTTTTGGCTGCGGAATTTTTAAAAGGATCGCTAATGTGTTTTTGGGTGCGGGAATTGTGGGGCAGTTCAAAAAACACTTTTTTGAAATGGTGAATGGCGGGCTGCAATGTTTCCGGGCTCGCGCTCTTCGCAAAAACCGCCTCCAGTCCTTCGTGATTTTTATAAATATTTTGAAGGGACTTTAAAAAGTACCCCAAATCTTCGCCGTTAAAGGTCCGGTGCACAAAATTGGACAGAAAAGGTTCATGTCTTTCCGAAAGGCCCATCACAAAATCAAAGGGCGAATTTTCCATTAAGTTCATCAACTTGAAGCCGTTGTTAATAATGCTCTTCCGGTTTCCCCAAGCAATGATGGCGACCAAGAATCCCGCAATTTCAATGTCTTCCTTTTGCGAAAACAAGTGTGGAATTTGGATCGGATCGGTCTCTATAAATTTTGGTTGGTTGTATTGCGCGACCTTTTGGTCTAGAAATTCTTTAAGTTCGCTTTTTCTCATTTTTAAAATTTTTCCAAAGCGTAGCCCCTTTTTTTGCCGGAGAACCAAAAAGTTCACCCACTGCCCACTTATTGTTTTGGAATCGTTATCTGCATTAATGGCCATTGATCATGCCATCCTGCATCACCAGTTTTCTGTCGGCCATATTGGCGAGTTCCTCGTTATGGGTAACAATTACAAAGGTTTGCCCAAACTGGTCGCGCAATTTAAAAAAGAGGTGGTGCAGATTTTCGGCACTTTCGGTATCGAGGTTGCCACTCGGTTCGTCGGCAAGTATGATGGCCGGATTGTTGACCAAAGCTCGGGCCACGGCCACCCGTTGCTGTTCTCCACCCGAAAGCTCGTTCGGTTTGTGGCCTTCTCGATGCGAAAGGCCTAAAAACGAAAGAAGTTCCTTGGCTTTAAGGGTAGCTTCGTTTTTTGGCGTTCCCTTTATGAATGCGGGAATACAAACATTTTCAAGGGCTGTGAATTCCGGCAACAATTGATGGAACTGAAAAATAAAACCAAGATTTTCATTTCTGAATTTGGCAAGTTTTTTTCCCGATAGGCTGCCAATGTCCACGCCGTTAATTTCCAATTGGCTTTGGTCCCTCTGAAAGGAATCCAAGGTGCCCAAGATTTGAAGAAGTGTGGTCTTTCCTGCGCCGGATGCACCAACAATGCTAACAATTTCACCCTTTTTTATATAAAGATCAACCCCTTTCAGCACATGAAGGTTATCATAAAACTTGTGGATATTTCGGGCTTCAATCATATTAAAAATTTTGCTCGTGAAAGTACTATTTATAGTGCTATAATGCAATCTGATGCAATAGATTGTTTCAACTATGAATATTGTGTTTATCTTTGAAGCTAAAATATTGAACAGAACACTATGGCATCCTATCGATTTTTCGAAGAATATGATCAGCCCGTTACCGATACATTGGTTGATAATTACAACAAAATTTTAAATGGAATTGGCGAGGACGTATCGCGTGAGGGCCTGCTCAAGACCCCGGAGCGCGCTGCAAAGGCCATGCAATTTCTAACTTCCGGCAGTTGCCAGGATCCGGCGGCAATTTTAAAAAGTGCCATGTTCGCCGAAGCCTATCACGATATGGTAATCATTAAGGATATTGAACTCTATTCCCTCTGTGAGCACCACATCCTGCCTTTTTTCGGCAAGGCGCATATTGCCTATATTCCCGATGGTTATATTGTTGGATTGAGCAAAATTCCTCGTATTGTGGATGTTTTTGCCCGAAGACTTCAAGTTCAGGAACGGCTGACGCACGATATTTTGGAATGCATAAATGATACCCTAAAACCAAAAGGTGTTGCGGTGGTTATTGAAGCATCGCATATGTGTATGATGATGCGCGGTGTCCAAAAGCAGAACAGTGTTACCACTACCTCAGGTTTTCGGGGCCAATTTGAGGCAATACAGACGCGCAATGAATTTCTGAAATTGATAAGCAACGATCTGTCCTAAAATCCAATATAAACGGCACACGAAAGGTGCACCTATTATTTTGGAATGTTTTTTGTTCCTTAAAACGAAATAAGAAACTGATTGTTATGAAAAATGAAAAATATGCGCTGTTGCGCCGTGGTATTTTATATGATTTGGTAGGAATGGCTACCTTGGCCATCCCGGTTGTGGGGCCGTTTTTGGATATGCTTTGGGCGCCCTTGGCCGCAAAAAGGATGACGGAAATGTATAAGGGAACAGAAGGCAAATTTGCCGCAGTATTGGTATTTCTGGAGGAAATATTGCCATTCACAGATTTTGTTCCTTCCTTTACGCTTATGTGGTGCTACACCTTTGTTTGGAAAAAACAAACCGCGCCTCAGACCATTGAAGTTCAGGTTAATGAATAAAAAGAAAAACCCCTTAGTTGGGGTTTTTTCATTTTGGAGCGCTATCTCTAAAGTAGGCTGATGCTTCTGCCATTCATGAAAATGGTCCATATTTTTTTATCCTTTAAAGGTGAAAATCACAAATGGAAAAATCCGTACAGGCGTTGTGTGGATGGCCGTCATAATCGTGGGCGGATTTGAGGCAATGGGGGAAGAGCAGTGCCAGCGAAGTGCTTGAACCAATTAGTATGCGATTATTTTCTGTTCGAAAAACTTCATTTTTTAAATAGGAATCCAAGGCCCATGCCCCGGAGCATTTTCTTCTCAAAATTCCAGAAAAACCGGAACTGCCCGAATACCCATCCAAAAAAAACCAACAACACTTGGTAAATGGGAAGTATTATTAAAATTCGGAATGGCCAATAAATATACCATCCCATTTCCTTTTTTATTTCAAAAAAATCTGTGAGGGGCGCTGCCAATTTTGCAGAAGAACTCCCCGTAATGGCAAAGACGAGAAGGATTACATAAAGTTGTGAATTGGATTCAATCTGCCAACGTTCCTTTAGCTTTTTCAATTTCGACTGCCTATGAATTTTTGGTTATATTTTTCCTGGAAGTAAACAAAGTAATTGTAGAGCAGATAATTTACCTCATAGCCGTAATCAACCAAGGGGTCATAATTTATTTGTTCCGAATACAGATTTCGGGAATATTGCTGGGGCTGAAGGACGCGATTGTTGTATTGTTGCACAAAGGATCGGTTTTTGGTCTCCAACAGCGACTGTCCGTAAAAGCCCCTTGGCGGTTGGGATGCGAGCCAGGATTCAAACCCAGGTTCAATAATTATTATTTCATATTGAAGACTGTCATTCGCGATGCGGATGGTGTCGTTGGCAGCAACCTCTTTAGTGGAAGTGTTCTCGAATCTTCCGCTGCCGCAACTATACAGCAAGGCGGAAATGGCCACGATGGTTATCAGATACTTCATCATTTAAAAATATTTAGAAATGCAAAAGAAAATGGACGGGTAGAGTAGCCATCATTTTTTTAGGCAAACATTGAAATTCAAATTTTAGCAAAGGTAAGCAATGGCGATGGAAGCAGCACATGTTTAACTATCATTTAAAAAAATACACACCGCACTGTTCTGGCAGCACGGTGAGTTTTTTTACTATTTTAGAAAAACCTATTTTCGAAAGAAGCCGCCCAACAGATCTCCGAGGCCACCTTTTTTCTTGTTTCCACCCAGAACCATTCCCGCAACATCGTCGATTACACTGCCATCGCCATCGGCATCCAAAATTGACTCAAGCAGGGAACGATCGTGTTTGGTGTTCTTACCCAAAACAGATCCCAACAAATCGCCGAGGCCGGTTTCGCCTACTTGGTCTTTTCTTTTCTGATTTCCCAAAATACCCATTACTATGGGGGCGGCTATTTTAATAATTTGGGCAACAGCATTGGCGTCCACACCGCTTGTTTTACTGATGTTTTGTTCCACTCTTTGCCGGTTTCCGCCAAGCACATGCTCTAAAATGCCGGCGCCATCCTGCACCAAGGCGCTGTCCGCACCTTGACTACCCAGAAGGCCGCTTAACTGGTCCAGGATGGAGCCATCGTGGCGGCTGTCGTCCAACGCCCGGTTCAGACTTTGGGCGCCTTGTGGGGTGGCGGCGTTGCGCTGCATTGCCCCTAAAATAACGGGAAGCGCCATACTCAACACATTGGCTGTTTTATCTTCGGGCTGTCCGGTTTGCGCGCTTGCGCCTTGAACGAGCTGTTTGCCCAAATCGCTGCTCAGTAAATCTAAAATTGAAGCCATTTTCTTAAAGTGTTAATCAATTAAAAATAGGGTAGTTAAAAATACTATGTTTTGGCCAAAATAGCAATAATTTGTTCTGCCAATTCGGTGCCGATTCTGTCCTGCGCCTCGTTGGTGGCCGCGCCTATATGAGGGGTCAAGGAAATGCCATCGTGCATCAGAACTTTAATGGAGGGGGAGGGTTCATTTTCATAAACATCCAATCCTGCAAAAGAAATTTTTCCGCTTTCAAGGCCTTCCAAAAGTGCATTTTCGTCCAAAACCCCACCCCGAGCGGTATTAATAATGCCAACGCCATCCTTCATTTTTGAAATTTCTTCCCTTCCAATTAAGTAGCCGTTTTGCGATGGCACGTGCAGGGAAATAAAATCACTGTGTTTTATCAATTGTTCAACAGGTTCGGTTTTAATTTTAAGGGTTATTTTCTGGCCGTCGTAAAATTCCAGGGTAATGTCCGCTTCGCCAACGGTGTGGTCGCTGGCAATAACCTTCATCCCACAGCCCAGGGCAATTTTTGCAACCTGGCGGCCAATTTTTCCAAAGCCGATAATTCCGAGCGTTTTTCCCCGAAGTTCACGTCCGGCGCCATAATTTTTCTTTAATTCCTGAAATCTACTGTCGCCTTCCAAGGGCATATTGCGGTTGGAATCGTGCAGAAACCGAACGCCCCCGAACAAATGGCCAAATACCAATTCCGCTACGGAAGCAGAGGAAGCCGTGGGTGTGTTGATGACCGCTATGCCGTTTTGGCCCGCATAATCAACATCAATATTGTCCATGCCCACACCCCCCCGGCCAATTATTTTCAGGGAAGGACAATTTTCAATGATATCCTTTCGCACTTTGGTGGCACTTCGGACCAACAGCACTTCAATCTTATGCTGGTTTATATAATTTTGAAGCTGTTCCTGCGCCACGTGTATATTCATCACTTCAAAGCCCGCTTTTTCCAAAGCATCGATTCCGCTTTTAGAGATTCCGTCGTTTGCTAAAATTTTCATGAAATTGAGTTACTGGGTTATTTGTTTAAAATTGTGGTTACGCTCCTTTTTCTACTGTCTGCATTACATCCACCAAAACCTGAACACTTTCCAAAGGTAAGGCATTGTACATAGAAGCACGATAGCCGCCCACGCTTCTATGGCCATTTAAGCCATTAATTCCGGCTTCGTTCAGATGCGCCTCGAAGGTTGATTTCATTTCGTTGTTTTTTAAATTGAAAGTAGCGTTCATTTTGGAACGATCTTCTTTTCGAGCAACAAAACCTTCAAACAATTGGTTGCGGTCTATTTCGTTGTACAACAGTTCTGCCTTTTGGCTATTTACTTTTTCAATTGCCGAAATGCCGCCCAAATCCTTTAACCATTGTAGGGTCAACATAGAAACATAAACAGAAAAAACGGCAGGGGTGTTGAACATACTGGCTTTTTCAATGTGAGTTTTATAATTCAACATGGAAGGAATTGCGCGCGAAACTTTGCCAAGAATGTCTTCCTTCACCACAACCAAGGTAGTTCCGGCAGGCCCCATATTTTTTTGTGCCCCGGCATAGATAAGACTGAATTTGGAAAAATCCAATTGGCGGGAAAATATATCGCTGCTCATGTCGCACACCATCGGAATTTGCGTGTCGGGAAAATCTTGTAACTGTGTTCCAAAAATGGTGTTGTTACTGGTGCAGTGAAAATAATCGGCATCACGTGGGATGCTATAATTTTTTGGAATAAAGTTGAAACCCTCACTTTTGGAGGTAGCAACTTCCACCACTTCCCCGAGAAATTTGGCCTCTTTGATCGCGTTGTTGCTCCACGTTCCCGTGTTTAGATAGGCCGCTTTTTTCTCCAAGAGATTATAGGCAACCATTAAAAATTGAAGGCTCGCTCCGCCTTGCAGGAACAGTGCTTGGTAGCCTTTGTTTTGAAGTCCCAAATGTTCCAGCGCCAGATTGCGCGCCGTTTCCATTACCGCCACAAAATCTTTGCTTCGGTGCGAAATTTCAATAAGGGAAAGGTTTGAATTATTAAAATTTAAGACGGCATCGGCCGCTTTTTCAAGTACGGATTGGGGCAAAATGCAGGGTCCCGCACTAAAATTGTGTTTTTTCATTACGGCGAAAATTTATAATACAAAGATGAAAATTATGCCACAAAAATGGGGGCGCATCTATAAAATTTTTCACGGAAGTTTTAACAGAAACCTAATCGTATCGATGCCATCGGCATATTCCCATAATTCGGGATGTTGGGCTTTTCCAAATGCAATTTCGTCAGCAATTCCGGCTTTCGAAACAATGCACTGAATATTTTCTGCTTGGGTTTTTAGTGATTGGGAAAGCGATTCAATGGTTTCGTACTGTTCATAAAAAACAACGGAAATAGGCGAGGAGAAGCCGGAATCGTTTTTTAGGAGCATAAATTCATTGTCCAAAAGAGGTAGCCCATCCATTAAATAGACCGCTTTGTTGTAATCGTAATTATTGATGTATTTGTGGTTGTGGATAATGTCTTTCCAAGAAAACATAGCCTTGAAAAAGCGTTGGAAATCATAATTCTTCGGAACGTACAATTTTGAAACATTGCGACAACCCAGCCCAAAATATCTGAAAATATCATCGGCCAGTTTCACCAATTCCTCTTCACTTTCATTCCCTGTCAATACCGCTACCGAATTTCTGTTTTTGCGGATAATGTGTGGATATTTTCCAAAATAGTATTCAAAATAACGTGCGGTATTATTGCTGCCCGTGGCGATAACCGCGTCAAAATCCGTAAGTTTTTCTTCGGAAAATGAAATGTAACCATTGAATTCCCCTTCAAAGGAAATGAGGATTTCAGCCAGGTAAGGAAGTAACACCCGATCGTTCGACGAAAGTTTTGCCAACACTTTATTTCCCGTAAGCAGCACCGAAAGGAAATCGTGAAAACCCACCAAGGGAATATTGCCCGCCAAAATGATGGCCACCGTTTTTGAGGGTGTGCTTCCAATTTTATAGCGTGAGGCCCAGCGATGCAAGTTTTCCTCGGAAAGGGCATCGCCCCAGCTTTTGAAGGCAAAACGTATGCTGTCCTGCGTAAACCAACCATTTTCGGCTTCGGCTTTTCTTAAAATGGGTGTTAATTTTTCCGAAGCCTTAAAATCACTATGGGTTTCCGATGCGGTATCGCGCAGCCATTGTCCGAGGTTTACAAAAGCGTTAATTCTTTGTTTTAGTTGCATACTATTTTGGTGTTGCCCCCAATAGGCATTAACTTTGCGCAAAGTTAGAAAAAAGTAAAAGCTATGGCAATCATTATAACAGACGAATGTATTAACTGCGGTGCCTGCGAGCCGGAGTGCCCCAACACGGCCATTTATGAAGGGGCCGATGACTGGCGTTATGCAGACGGCACCGATTTGGAGGGTAACGTGGTGCTCCCCAATGGAAAGCAGGTTGATGCCAACGAAGTGCAGCAACCCATTAGTGATGAAATTTATTATATAGTGCCCGACAAATGTACCGAGTGCAAGGGTTTCCACGATGAGCCCCAATGCGCCGCCGTTTGTCCCGTGGATTGTTGCGTGCCGGATGAGGACCACGTGGAAACGGAAGAAGAGTTACTGGCAAAACAGGCATTTATGCACAAGGAATAATTTAAAAAAAAATACTTTCAAATGAAAACCGCCTCCAAAATTTAAATTTGGGAGGCGGTTTTCTATTGTGGGGATAGGATTTATAAAATTACATTTTATCCTTTTTCATGTCGTTTTTCATTTCCAGTTTATAAACATCTGAAACAAGGGCATCCAATTTTGGATCATAGCGCTCTACCACAAAGTTGCCTTCGGCATTAAAATATCCAAAAGACGACTTTCCATCCTGCGACATTATATAGTAACCGTTCTGTGAAGTTGGTTTAATAACCGCATATTCTTCATTGGTTGCGTTGTCCTTTATGGTCATCATTCTATAACCTTCATTATCCTTTTGGGAAACAAATTTAAAACGTCCACCACCGAAACCATAGTTTACATCCGTATCCACCACGGTCGGTTTCATTACCACGCTTTGGTTTATCTCGCCGGCCTCATTGTCATTAAGTGCTAAAACCTGCTTTTCCGTCTGCGTCACCGCTTTTGTGGATACATCTGTTCCTTTGGTAGATTTGACGGCCGTTTTGGTTACCACGGTTTCTGTCTTTTCATTTTTATTTTCTTGTGCGAACGCAACCGTGCTTGCGGCAAGCGCTACTATTAAAATTGCTTTTTTCATAATTATTCAGTTTTTGTTTAGTGATGGAACCAAAGATAGCGGGTCGGCGTGTTAAAAACATTTAAATACTTGATAATCATTTCATAAACTTCAAATTCAAGTTTTTAGGGATTGGCAATATATTCCATAAAAAAAACCGCCCCAATTTGGAACGGTTCCTAGAATATATAAAGTGGATCAGTCCTTTTTAAGTTTGGACATCCCATCGGGTCTTTTCATCAGCGCTGCCCTTCGAGCTTCCAATTCAGCTTGTTGTTGTTGCAATTTTGCCTGGCGCTCGCGCTCGGCTTCGGCAGCAGCTGCTGCTCTTTGTTCTGCAATGGCCTTTTGCAACTGGGCTTCCTGACGTTCGCGAATGGCGATTTTTTTTGCCTCGTTCGCTTCGTTTTTTACTACGTCGTCCACCACCACTTTATTGTCGGAATCCTTCCGGGTAGTTTCGCTGAATTCCTGATTGGTCTTGTTGTTGCCTTCAACCACTACTGCACCGCTTTCGGTATCGGTATTTTTGATTTCCTTTATTTTAACGTCGCTACCTTCTTTGGTAACAACGCGTTTCACGGTAGATTCTTCCTTTACGGTCTTGTTAACCTGCGCTTGGGCAGCGGTTAGGGTAAAGGATACAATGGCAATACTCATTAAAATACGTTTCATAATTATTGGTTATTAAGGTTTGATTTGTAAACTTAGGGCCATAGTCGTTAAATTCCTGTGAATTAATAGTGAAATTAAACCTAATTTTTTCCGCCCTGCATTTTAAAATGAATACTAAAAAATCTGCTTTGAACTTGTATATTTGCACCCTCAAAAACAGAAACCCTTTAAAAAGGGATTTAAAAAAGCAGCTAAATGAAAGCAGGTATCGTAGGTTTGCCGAACGTGGGGAAATCCACTCTTTTCAATTGTTTGAGCAATGCAAAGGCCCAGAGCGCCAATTTTCCATTTTGTACCATTGAACCCAACGTGGGCGTGGTGAACGTGCCCGACCAACGTTTGCTAAAACTGGAGGAATTGGTGAAACCCGAGCGTGTGCTTCCTGCAACGGTTGAAATTGTTGATATAGCAGGATTGGTGAAAGGGGCCAGCAAAGGCGAAGGATTGGGCAACCAATTTTTGAGCAATATCCGCGAAACGGACGCCATCCTACACGTGCTTCGGTGTTTTGACAATGAAAATATTGTTCACGTTGACGGCAGCGTAGATCCCATTCGCGATAAGGAAACCATAGATATCGAACTTCAATTAAAAGATTTGGAAACTGTGGACAAAAAACTGGAGAAGGTGAAGCGCGCCGCCCGCACCGGCAATAAGGATGCGCAAAAGGAAGAGGCAGCGCTCTTAAAAGTAAAGGCAGGACTCGAAGCCGGGATTTCAGTTCGCGCGATTGATTTAACGGAAAGCGAACGGGAAGATTTTATTGTAAACACGCAATTTATCACGGATAAACCGGTACTGTACGTCTGCAACGTGGATGAGGCCTCCGCTGCTACCGGCAATGCGTATGTTGAAAAAGTTAAGGCCGCCGTTGCCAATGAAAACGCCGAGGTTTTAGTGCTGGCCGTGGGCACGGAGGCTGATATCACCGAACTTGAAACCTTTGAGGAGCGCCAACTTTTTTTGGAAGATTTGGGATTGGACGAGGCTGGCTCCGCAAAATTGATCCGCAGCGCCTACAAGCTTTTAAAATTGCAGACCTATTTTACCGCGGGTGTCAAAGAGGTACGCGCATGGACTATCCCCGTGGGGGCAACCGCTCCACAGGCGGCAGGGGTTATCCATTCAGATTTTGAGAAAGGTTTCATCCGTGCCGAAGTCATAAAATATGACGATTACGTGGCCTACGGCAGTGAGGCCAAAGTGAAGGAGGCTGGAAAAATGGGCGTGGAAGGCAAGGAATATATCGTGAAAGACGGCGATGTGATGCACTTCCGCTTCAATGTTTGATTCGGGAAACGAAAATTCTATCTAATAAATTCCGTTCGGGCAATTTATTCGTAAAGCCTTAATTTCTTTTGTAACAGGGACATTTCCTTTTCCATTTTTCGGAGGCGGGACAGCATTTGTTTTATGGCGTCCAGACCTTCAAAATTAATTCCCAAATCGTGGTGCAGCCGGAACATTCGTTCAATTTCGGTTATATCTTTTTCATCGATGAAAAAATCGTCTTCCCGTTTTTCAAATTGCACCAAACCGTATTCCTGCAATCGCTGCACGAATGAATCCTCAATGTGGGCGTGTTGGCAGTAGTGACTAACCAGTATGTATTTTTCGTGTTCCATTATCTCAATTTTGAAAGTTCCGTGAATAAATCCTTTTCCTTGACTGACAAGTTTTGTGGGATGCTGATTTTATAGGTAATATAAAGATCTCCGTGTTGGTCTTCTTTTTTATATTTTGGCAAGCCTTTGCCCTTTAACTTCACTTTGGTGTCGTTCTGGGTTCCGGGTTTCACAGTCAGTTTTACTTTTCCCGTTAAGGTTTCAATGGTTATTTCACCTCCCAAAATGGCGGTGTAGAGTGGAATTTCCTCTGTGGCATACAGGTCGCTTTCCAAACGTTTGAAGCGAGTGTTGTTAAAGATTTCGAAGGTAATGAAGAGATCGCCCTTGGGCCCGCCGTTCATCCCTTCGCCGCCGTAGCCTTTGATTTTTATAGTCTGTCCGTCCTCTACGCCTGCGGGAATGGTAAGCCGAATTTTCTTTTCGCCTAAATTAATGGTTTGCTTTTGGCTTTTTAGAATATCTGTCAGGTTCAGCCTTAGGGTGGCGTTCAAATCTTGGCCTTTAAACTGGGAAGTTTGCCGTCTGTTTCCCGTACTGCGACCAAAACCGCCACCGCCGAACATCGATTCAAAAAAATCTGAAAATTCGCTTTCGTCAAAACCCTGGGCGTCGGAAGAATAGGTTCGCTGTCCCCCAAAGCCGCCGCCAAAGCCTCGCGAGCCTTGTTGCTTTCTGGCTTCCTCGTACGTATCGGCGTGCTGCCAATCCTTTCCGTATTGGTCGTACTTTTTGCGTTTTTCGGGATCGCTGAGTACTTCGTTGGCTTCGTTCAATTGCTGGAATTTTCGTTGGGCGTCCTTATCGTTTGGGTTTAAATCTGGGTGGAGCTTGCGGGCCAATTTTCTGTACGCCTTTTTAATTTCGGCCGCTGTAGCATTCTTGTTTACCCCTAGAATTTTGTAGTAATCTATAAATTCCATCGCCTTTATTTATTTGTGATGAAATTAAAAAAAGAATTTAACAAGGCAATGCCGGACCACATTCTTTACAAAAGTTTAATATTTTTTCCGCCTTCGGAAAGCACCACTTAGAAGACTGCAATGGGAATGGCATAAATGCTATATTTCCTGGAACGAATCGGCAATTTGATGATAGGTGCGGAGGTATTTTTTTGAAAAATCATTCAACGTCCAGCTCATTATCATATACAGATCCCCGCGCCCCTCTATAAAGGTAATCAGGTATTTTATTTTTTCGTCCACCCCTTCAATCTTGCCCTCAAATTGGGTGCGTTTTGCGTTCAGCGGGCCAATTTTTTCCACTTCCAAATTTTCCACGGAAGTCATAGCAATTCCTTGCCCTAACAGCGACATTTGTAGTTTTCGGTAAATTTCAATAGGGGTGCCCAAGCTGTCGGCCCATTGGCTTTCCTTGATTGCTGTTAAAAATTGCTCCTTGTTTTCGTCAATCACGATCGTATAGGTTTCCTTATAGGGATTGTTGTACTGCAGCGATGCTTCATCGTTCAACTGATCGGTTTTCCGCATATAATTAGGAATGGAGAGCTGGTATTTTCCGTCAATCCTAACTTTTTTGAAATCGCTTTCCAGCGAAAGTACTTCTTCCTTATTCGGTTGCAGGTACGTACAGGAAGTGAGGATGAACAAAATGCCCAGCAAGCAAAAAATCGAAAAAATGGCTTTCATTTTCAACATAAAAAATTCAAAGTTAAAATATAAGTTTTTCAATTTATAAAATTTCATTTTGGCAAATTTGCCCCGCGGTGTTTGTTCTTAACAAAAGCCTGATTTTTTTTGTTAATTACTTTCCGAAGTATCGGTTTCACAAGTGCTCGCGTATATTTATATTAGCAACCCTACACCCCAACTTTATGTCCGAAACACAATATACCGAAGACAATATACGCTCGCTCGACTGGAAGGAACACATCCGGATGCGCCCCGGTATGTACATTGGGAAACTGGGCGACGGTTCCTCGCCCGATGATGGTATTTATATTCTTCTTAAAGAGGTTATAGATAACTGTATCGACGAATTTGTGATGGGCGCCGGAAAAACTATCGAAGTGCGTATAAAGGACAAAGAAGTAAAAGTGCGCGATTATGGGCGTGGCATTCCGCTGGGAAAGGTGATTGATGTGGTTTCAAAAATGAATACCGGTGGAAAATATGATAGCCGGGCGTTTAAGAAATCCGTTGGTTTGAATGGGGTTGGTACTAAAGCCGTGAATGCGCTTTCGGCGTTTTTTAAAGTGGAATCGGTTCGCGACAACCAACTGAAGGCTGCGGAATTTTCACTTGGAGAACTTACGAATGATTTGGCGGTTGAGGAAACCACCAAACGAAAAGGGACCAAAGTGGTTTTTATTCCCGATGAAAGCATTTTTAAAAACTTCAAATTCAGAAATGAATATGTGGAGAAAATGCTGAAAAACTATGTGTATCTCAATCCGGGACTGACGATAGATTTCAACGGTGAGAAGTTCCATTCCGAAAATGGCTTGAAGGATCTTTTGAGCGAAACCATTTCCGAAGAGGACAGCGCGTACCCGATAATTCATCTGAAGGGCGACGACATCGAGATTGCGATGACGCACAGCAAGACGCAGTACAGCGAGGAATACCACAGTTTCGTAAACGGGCAGAACACTACGCAGGGCGGCACGCATTTGGCGGCTTTTCGGGAGGCTTTGGTAAAGACCATCCGCGAATTCTACAATAAAAATTACGATGCCAGCGATGTACGGAAGAGCATTGTTTCGGCAATCAGCATTAAAGTGATGGAGCCGGTTTTTGAAAGCCAGACCAAAACAAAGCTCGGCTCAACCGATATGGGCGGCGATTTGCCTACGGTAAGAACTTTTATCAATGATTTCGTAAAAACCCAGCTCGACAATTACCTGCATAAAAATCCTGAGGCTGCCGACGCCATTCAACGCAAAATAGTACAGGCCGAGCGCGAACGAAAGGAACTTAGCGGCATCCGCAAATTGGCCCGAGACCGCGCCAAAAAAGCCAACCTGCACAATAAGAAACTGCGTGACTGCCGGGTGCATTTGCAGGACATCAAAAATGAACGCAATCTGGAATCTACGCTGTTTATTACCGAGGGTGATTCCGCCAGCGGAAGTATTACCAAAAGCAGGGACGTAAATACGCAGGCGGTTTTTTCGCTTCGCGGAAAACCGTTGAATACGTACGGGATGACGAAAAAAATCGTTTACGAAAACGAGGAATTCAACCTGCTGCAAGCCGCGTTGAATATCGAGGATTCAATGGAGGATTTGCGGTACAACAATATCGTGATCGCTACCGATGCCGATGTTGACGGGATGCACATCCGGTTGTTGCTGATTACTTTTTTCCTGCAGTTTTTCCCGGAATTGATAAAGGAAGGACATTTGTATATTTTGCAAACGCCGCTATTCCGGGTGCGGAACAAAAAGGAAACCATTTATTGCTATTCCGAAGAAGAAAGAATAAACGCCATAGAAAAACTAAAACCAAAACCGGAAATCACCCGCTTTAAAGGTTTGGGAGAAATTTCGCCGGATGAGTTTGTGCATTTTATAGGGAATGACATTCGTTTGGATCCTGTGATGCTGGATAAATCGATGAGTATTGAGGAATTGCTTTCGTTTTATATGGGAAAAAACACGCCGGACAGGCAGGAGTTTATTATTGATAATTTGAAGGTGGAGTTGGATAGGGTTGAGGAGTGATTAATACAAGTTCAGACTAATCCTTCATAATTTTTAAGTCAAAGAATATAATAATGGTAAAAGGTAATTGGACAAGAGAAGAAACTATAGTAGCTTTTAATGTGTATTGTAAAATACCATTTAAAAACAGTAGTAAATCTAATCCAATTGTAATAAAATACGCCAATATTATCGGAAGATCTCCATCGGCTTTAAATATGAAAATTGGAAATTTTGGGAGACTTGACCCTGAATTGAAAAAAAGAGGCATTACTGGTTTGGTTAACGGAAGTAGACTTGAAGAAGATGTTTGGAATGAATTCAACGGAAATTGGGAGAAATTAGCTTATGAAAGTGAAGAATTGATTGCTAAATTTCAAAATAAAGAAATTGAAGAAGTTAGTTATGATAATTTTCCAGAAGGAAGAGATGTAGAGAAAACTATAAAAGCAAGAGTAAATCAAAACTTTTTCCGAAGCACAATATTATCTTCTTATAATTTAAAATGTTGTATCACTGGTCTTTCAATATCAGATTTTCTAGTTGCAAGTCATATAAAACCTTGGTCAAAGGATAAAGAAAATAGAACAAACCCTCATAATGGGTTATGTTTAAATTCATTACACGATAAAGCATTTGACAGAGGGTTTTTAACAGTTACGCCTGATTTTAAGGTAATTGTCTCAAAATATTTTAATGATTATTCAAATGAAAAATCTGTGAATGATTTTTTCCTCAAATTCAATAATCAGAATATCATAAAGCCCGAAAGATTTTTGCCAAACATAGATTTCTTAGAATATCATCATCAAAATATTTTCATCAAATGAATACAATCCAAATTATTGGTACAGAATATTTAAGACCTTCAAGGACTATAGAAACCATTATGGTTTCAAAAGATCATTTAAGTAAAGTATTATTTGTTTATAATTATGAAGGATATTCATTTAGAGTTTTTGAAAATATAATAGATATGATGTTTTTTTTTCAAGATAAAATTGAAAGCCAATTTCACTTTGATACAGAATTTGAATTAGATTGTTTTTTATCAAAATTTAAAATTTTAATTTAAGATTTATAAAAAAATGAATTTGAAGATTATTTGTTAAATAATACAAAACTCGACACAGCTAGTTCTTCTCGACACGGATTTGGAGAAATTTATGCCGACAATGAAGAGCTATATTTTAACCTGAATTTACAAATTAGGTTTATAAAATAATTTTAAACAAATGAGTGACCAACTCAACAATAACGAAGACGAACTAAATCCTAAGGAGCAATCCACTTCCGAGGAAACCATCACAAAAGTCACGGGAATGTACCGCGACTGGTTTTTGGATTATGCCAGCTACGTAATCCTGGAACGTGCCGTACCCGCCATTGAGGACGGTTTTAAGCCTGTGCAACGCCGGATAATGCAGTCTATGAAAGATCTAGACGACGGTCGTTACAACAAAGTTGCGAATATCGTTGGGCACACGATGCAGTACCATCCGCACGGCGACGCCAGCATTGGCGATGCGATGGTGCAGATTGGCCAAAAAGATTTACTAATCGACACCCAAGGAAACTGGGGAAATATCTTGACAGGTGATGGCGCAGCGGCTCCACGATATATTGAGGCGCGGCTTTCAAAATTCGCTTTGGACGTTGTTTACAACCCGAAAGTTACCACGTGGCAGGCTTCGTATGACGGGCGCAAAAAGGAACCCATCAATCTTCCCGTAAAATTTCCATTGCTTTTAAATCAAGGGGCGGAGGGGATTGCGGTTGGACTATCCACAAAAATCCTTCCGCATAACTTTTTGGAACTCATTGATGCTTCCATAAAACATTTGCAGGGAAAGAAATTCCAAATCTATCCCGATTTCCCAACGGGCGGATTGATTGATGTTGCCGATTATAACGATGGTCTGCGTGGCGGTAAAATCCGCAGTCGCGCACGCATCAACCAACTCGACAAAAACACGCTTGTAATTACTGAAATTCCCTTTGGCACAAATACTTCTTCGCTAATTGATACCATTTTGAAAGCGAACGATAAAGGGAAAATAAAAATCAAAAAAATAGAGGACAATACCGCCGCCGAGGTGGAAATCCAAATCCATTTGCCCAGCGGCATTTCGCCCGACAAGACCATTGATGCGCTGTATGCTTTCACGGGTTGCGAAACTTCCGTTTCGCCATTGGGCTGTGTGATTGAGGACAACAAACCGCTTTTTATTGGTGTTTCCGAAATGCTTCGCCGCAGTACCGACCGTACTGTTGAGTTGCTGAAACAGGAACTCGAAATCCAATTGGAGGAACTGGAAGAGCAGTGGCATTTTGCTTCACTCGAAAGAATTTTCATCGAAAACCGAATCTACCGCGATATTGAGGAAGAGGAAACTTGGGAAGGCGTTATCTCGGCTATCGACAGAGGGTTGCAGCCGCACATCCAACATTTGAAGCGTGCCGTGACCGAAGAGGATATTGTTCGCTTGACGGAAATCCGCATCAAACGTATTTCAAAATTTGATATTGACAAAGCACAGCAAAAGATTGATGCATTGGAAGATAGCATCGGCCAAGTAAAGTACCACTTGGCGCATTTGATTGAATACGCCATAGATTATTTCAAAAGATTGAAAAAGGATTACGGCGCCGGAAAGGAGCGAAAAACCGAAATCCGCACCTTTGATGATATCGAGGCCACCAAAGTGGTTATCAGAAACACAAAACTCTACGTAAACCGCGAGGAAGGTTTTGTGGGCACGAGCCTAAAACGCGACGAATACGTTACCGATTGCAGCGATATTGACGACATTATCGTTTTCACTGAAGACGGAAAAATGATGGTGACCAAAGTGGACCAAAAAACCTTTGTCGGCAAGGGGATTATCCACGTGGCCGTTTTCAAAAAGAAGGACAAGCGCACCATTTACAATATGATTTATAAAGATGGGACGCGCGGCGCCAATTATGTGAAGCGGTTCGCGGTAACCGGAACCACGCGCGACAAGGAATACGATTTGACAAATGGAACCAAAGGCTCAAAGGTGCTTTATTTTACAGCGAATCCGAATGGCGAGGCCGAAGTGGTTAGCGTGTACCTTCGGCAGACAGGAAGCATCAAAAAATTGAAGTTCGATATGGACTTTGCCGATCAATTGGTAAAAGGAAGAAATTCCAAAGGAAATATCGTTTCAAAATATCCCATCAAAAAAGTGGAATTGAAGGAAAAAGGTCTTTCCACGCTAAAGCCACGTAAAATCTGGTTTGACGATTCGGTACAGCGATTGAACGTGGACGAGCGCGGGGAGCTTTTGGGCGAATTCAAAAAAGAGGACAGGCTGTTGATCGTAAAACAAAGCGGGGTAGTAAAAACCGTAATCCCGGATATCCAGCTCCGGTTTGATGACGATATGATCGTCCTCGAAAAATGGGACCCCAAAAAACCGTTGAGCGCCATTTACTGGGAAGGCGAAAAGGAACTTTTTTATGTGAAGCGCTTTTTAATTGATAATCCCGATAAAGAGGAAACTATAATTACCGATCACCCAAATTCGTATTTGGAAAAAATATTTACCGATTACCGTCCGATGGCCGAAGTGGTCTTCGCCAAAAAAAGAGGGCAAGAGCGCGAGGAGAATATGGAGCTGAATCTGGAGGAATTTATTGCCGTGAAAGGAATAACTGCAATGGGCAACCAATTGACAAAAGAAAAGGTTTTGGAAATTAACACAATGGAGCCTTTGTTGTACGAACCTCCAGCGCCCGTGGAACCGGAAGAAATGGATGTTGTGGATGAAGAGGATTTAAAAGAGGAAAAGCATGCTTCCGAAGAGGAGAACGAAAATGATGAATCCATTACCGATGAGGATGGGCAGGGGCGGTTGTTTTAAAAATTTTGATTTTTCTGTTTCTTAAAATTATTTCTTCAAATAATATCAAGTTTCAGCCTACAAACCTTT
This sequence comes from Aequorivita sp., assembly GCA_048265145.1. Taxonomy (GTDB): domain Bacteria; phylum Bacteroidota; class Bacteroidia; order Flavobacteriales; family Flavobacteriaceae; genus Aequorivita. The sequence goes on along the minus strand of JBLXCF010000001.1, from coordinate 153,453 downwards.
TGATTTCCAAAAGAAAAACCTTATTTTTGCGCCCCTCTTAGCGACGAGGCAAGAATAAGAGGAATTGAAACAAAAACAAAAACAAACCCTTCTGTGGGATAGTCGCACTAAAATCTTGTAACAGCGCAGAATACAAAGCATTGGTTTTTCAATTCCGCGAGGGCGGAAATCTGAACGATCAATTTTACAAACAAATGGCTGATAAAGCAAACAAAGAAGAAGTGCAGGTAGAAGAAACTACCGCACAAAACGAGGTAGCTACCAAACCTCAAAGAGAAGTTTCACTTAAGGAAAGTAATCCCGAAAAATTTCTTGCAGATTTCAACTGGCACAACTACGAAGAGGGCATTGACCCAATCGATGATGGCAAGCTGGAGGAATTCGAAAAATTGGTAAAGGAAAATTTCGTCGACACCCTTGATGACGAAGTTGTTGAAGGAAAAGTGGTTTACATCACCGATCGTGATGCAATCATCGACATCAACGCAAAGAGTGAAGGTGTTGTTTCGTTGAACGAATTCCGTTACAATCCAGATTTAAAAGTTGGTGACAAGGTAGAAGTATTGATCGACGTTCGTGAGGACAGTACCGGTCAATTGATCCTTAGCCACCGTAAGGCAAGAACCATTAAGGCTTGGGACCGCGTAAATGCTGCCCACGACCAAGGTACCATCGTGAACGGTTACGTAAAATGCCGTACAAAAGGTGGTATGATCGTGGATGTTTTCGGTATCGAGGCTTTCTTGCCAGGTTCGCAAATAGATGTGAAGCCAATTCGTGATTACGATGTTTACGTTGGCAAGACAATGGAATTCAAAGTGGTGAAGATCAACCACGAATTCAAAAACGTTGTTGTTTCGCACAAAGCGCTTATTGAAGCAGATATTGAAGAGCAGAAAAAGGAAATCATCGGCCAACTTGAAAAAGGGCAGGTACTAGAAGGTGTTGTTAAAAACATCACTTCTTATGGCGTGTTCGTTGATCTTGGCGGTGTTGATGGACTTATCCACATTACCGATCTTTCGTGGTCGCGCATCAACCACCCGAACGAAATTGTGGAGCTTGACCAGAAATTGAACGTGGTTATCCTTGATTTTGATGAAGATAAAACACGTATCCAATTAGGTCTAAAACAATTGAACCCACACCCATGGGAGGCTCTTGGAGAAGAATTGAAAGTGGGCGACAAAGTGAAAGGCAAAGTAGTTGTTATTGCAGACTACGGTGCGTTTATCGAGGTTGCCGAAGGTGTTGAGGGTCTTATCCACGTGAGCGAAATGTCTTGGAGCACGCACCTACGCAGCGCACAGGATTTCGTAAATGTTGGTGATGAGGTGGAAGCCGTAATCCTTACTATGGACAAGGAAGAGCGCAAAATGAGCTTGGGTATCAAGCAAATGACTCCAGACCCATGGACTGATATTACCAGCAAATACCCTGTAGGTTCACGCCACAAAGGTATTGTTCGCAACTTCACCAACTTTGGTGTTTTTGTTGAATTGGAAGAAGGTATCGATGGTCTTATCTACATCAGCGATCTTTCTTGGACCAAGAAAATCAAGCACCCAAGTGAATTCACCAATATTGGCGACGAGCTTGAAGTGGTTGTATTGGAATTGGACGTTGAAGGCCGTAAATTGAGTTTGGGCCACAAACAAACCGAGGAGAACCCTTGGGATAAATACGAAAACGAATTTGCCGTTGGAACCAAGCACACCGCTACAATTGATGAAGTGGTTGACAAAGGTGCAACCGTAAAATTCAATGACGATATCGTAGCCTTCGTTCCAAGCCGCCACCTTGAAAAGGAAGACGGCTCTATGCTGAAAAAGGGCGATGAGGCAGAATTCCAAATTATCGAATTCAACAAGGAATTCAAGAAAGTGGTTGCCTCACACATGTCCATTCACAAGGAAGAAGAAGCGAAGATCGTTAAGGCCGCTGCCAGAAAACAGGCTCAGGAGGCTGAGGAGGCAAAACCAACCCTTGGTGATGCCAACGCTAAGCTACAGGAGCTTAAGGACAGAATGGACGGTAAAAAATAACCGAACCATTCCATAAAGAATGAAAGGCTTTCCATTCTGATAACTATCAGATGGAAGGCTTTTTGTTTTTGGGCGTTCCCCGAATTGCTTCGTGCCTCGCAATCGGGACCGGGCTATCCGCTATATCTTTTTTGCCCAAGCAAAATTCCGTCCAACAACAAATAAAATCCAATGGGCAAAAAAGGATGCCGCTCCTATCCCTAACGCAAAAAAAAACGTACTTTTGCACTCTGAATACAAGTCAGAACTACCTATGAGCCAGAAAGTGTTATTGAACGCAACCGAAATTAACATTGCGCTTAACCGTTTGGCCTGTCAATTGATCGAAAAACACGACGATTTTTCAAAAACAGTACTTATCGGAATTCAGCCTCGCGGCGTTTTTTTGGCCGAAAGGTTAAAAACATTGCTGGAGACGGAATACAAAATCAAGAACATCAAGCTTGGATATTTGGACATTACCTTCTTCCGCGACGATTTCCGTCGGGGCGAAAAACCGCTGGAGGCCAACAAAACAAAAATAGATTTTATTGTTGAGGCCAAAAAGGTGGTTTTTATAGACGATGTGCTTTTCACCGGAAGGAGCATCCGTTCGGCATTGACCGCCGTGCAATCGTTTGGGAGACCTTTGGAAATAGAGTTACTGACCTTAATTGATCGCCGTTTTAGCCGCCATTTACCTATACAGCCCGATTATCGCGGAAGGCAGGTAGATGCCATAAATGGGGAAAAAGTAAAAGTGTGCTGGAAGGAAAATGATGGAGAAGACGCTGTGTACCTCGTAAAAAATTAATATAGGAATTAAGAAGAGACAACTGACAACTGATAACTGATAAAAGAAAAATGAGCGAACTAAGTGTAAACCACTTACTGGGCATTAAATATATTACCGAGGCCGATATCCAACTCATCTTCGAAACGGCAGATCATTTTAAGGAAGTAATCAATAGGCCCATTAAAAAAGTCCCATCGCTGCGCGATATAACCATCGCCAATCTTTTTTTTGAAAACAGTACCCGAACCAAGCTTTCCTTTGAACTGGCCGAAAAGAGGCTTTCTGCAGATGTTATCAATTTTGCCTCCTCAAGTTCTTCGGTTACCAAAGGGGAAACATTGATAGACACCGTGAACAATATTCTGTCCATGAAAGTAGACATGGTGGTGATGCGGCACCCCAATCCCGGCGCTGGTGTTTTTCTTTCAAAACACGTGAAGGCAAGCATAATCAACGCTGGCGACGGTGCCCACGAGCACCCCACACAAGCCTTGTTGGACAGCTATTCCATTCGTGAAAAGCTGGGCGATGTTGCCGGAAAAAATGTGGTAATTGTTGGGGATATTCTCCATTCCCGTGTGGCATTATCAAATATTTTCGCACTCCAAAAACTTGGAGCTACCGTTAAGGTCTGCGGGCCCAAGACGTTAATTCCCAAATATATAGAAAAACTTAATGTGGAGGTTGAAACCAATCTTCGAAACGCTCTGGAATGGTGTGATGTGGCCAATATGCTTCGGGTGCAGAACGAGCGGATGGACATAAGCTATTTTCCTACAACCCGCGAATATACCCAACAATTTGGCCTTAACAAAAACCTGCTCGATTCGTTGAACAAAGAAATTGTGGTAATGCATCCCGGACCTATAAATCGCGGAGTGGAAATTACAAGCGACGTAGCGGACAGCAAACAATCCATAATTTTGGAACAAGTACAGAATGGCGTTGCCGTTAGGATGGCCGTTATCTATTTATTGGCTTCAAAAATTAAACATCATGAAGATTGATAACCACCCCAATTTTGTGGTCCTTGAAGATGAAAAGGACGATATCATTGACTTTGCATCATTCATTGAAAGTCAAGTGCCTTCAAAGTACAAAGGCCAAAATGTTGTTTTGAATCTTTTGAAATACAATTCGTTGGAGTTGCCAGAACTGTTACAATTCTTAAAAACATCCAATCTTCACCGCAAAACCAAACAGTCGTTCGTAATCGTGAACGACGCAATTAATATTGACGAAGTTCCTTTTGAAATGATTGTGGTGCCCACCCTACAGGAAGCTGCAGATATTGTTGAAATGGAGGAAATTGAAAGAGACCTGGGGTTTTAAAATAGTTTGCAGTCGCAGTAATCAGTCACAGTTTATTTTTTACATATTGAAAACTACTGTAAACTGCGACTGCGACTGAAAACTTATAATTTAAAATGAATATTACAATTCTCGGCTGTCATTCCGCAACGCCAACAGTTTCACAACACCCAACTTCACAGGTTTTGGAAATAAAAGGGCATTTGTTTTTGATTGATTGTGGCGAGGGCACCCAAATGCAGCTTCGGAAATATAGGGTTAAATTTTCGCGGATTCGGCACATCTTCATTTCCCATCTACACGGCGACCATTTTTATGGTCTGGTGGGGCTTATTTCTACCTTTCTGTTGCTGGGGAGGGAGGCCGAACTTCATATTTATGGGCCTAAAGGTATAAAGCAGGCCATTCTTCTTCTTTTAAAACTTGGAAAAGCCTATACCAATTTTCCGCTATATTTTCATGAATTGGAAGAACCGACGCCCCAAATTATTTTTGAGGATGAAAAAGTTTCCGTAGAAACCATTCCGCTGGACCATAGAGTTTATACCAATGGGTTTCTTTTCAAGGAAAAACCGGACGACCGAAAATTGGATGTTGAAAAAGCCCGAAAATTGAATATCGATTTAAGTTATTACAATAAAATAAAACAGGGTTTTGATGTTGAGAACCGGATGGGAAAACTGATACCCAATGAAGAAATAACTTTTGATCCGCCACCGCCAAAAACCTATGCCTATTGCAGCGACACGGCCTATTTTCCTGAAATAGTACCGCAAATTGAAGGCGCTACGGTGTTGTATCACGAATCTACTTTTTTGGAAGAGCACCACCATCTGTGTGAAAAGACCAAGCACAGCACGGCCAAGGAAGCAGGCGTCATTGCGCGAAAGGCAAATGTTGGCACGTTAATTTTAGGGCACTATTCCGGCAGGTACGGCAATTTGGAACTTTTTAGAAAGGAAGCGCAAGAGGTTTTCGGAAATGTTGAATTGGCCCAGGATGGAAAGACCTTTTCTTTTTAAATGGGTCATGGCGCTAAAAATATAGAAGAATCAAAATCACCCAGCTCCCCCCAACCACCACCCAGCACTTCTAATTTTTAATACAGATTTAATAAACCACTGTTTTTTACCATCCCCAAAACGCTTAACTTGCGTTAAAACTTAAACCATGGCCGAAAAACTTCACGCCTACCGAAAATCCTACGAAAAGGGCGAACTTTCCGAAACATCTGTTGATGCAAACCCAATGCAGCAGTTCCGCACCTGGTTTTTTGAGGTGAAGGACAGCGGAGGCGTTGATGAGGTCAACGCCATGACCCTCTGCACCATTGGCCCCGACGGTTTTCCAAAGGGTAGGGTAGTGCTGTTAAAAAAATATGATGAATACGGGTTCTATTTTTACACAAATTACAATAGTGAAAAGGGGAAATCCATAGCCCGTGATTCCCATGTTTCACTTTCCTTCTTTTGGCCGAATATGGAGCGGCAGGTTATTATTAAGGGAAATGCTGAAAAAACATCGGAAGCAGATTCAACCAATTATTTTCATTCAAGACCCAAGGGAAGCCAGTTGGGCGCGGCGGTTTCGCACCAAAGTGAAGTTGTAGCCTCGCGAGAGGTATTGGAAAGGAACTTAGCTGAGCTCGAAAAAAAATACGAAAATCAAGAAGTTCCCAAACCTGAGGATTGGGGCGGTTTTTTGGTGAAACCTATTTCCATTGAATTTTGGCAAGGCAGACCCAATAGGCTACACGACAGAATTCGTTATACCCTAAAGGACGATGACTGGATTATGGAACGTTTGGCACCATAAGGATTTATGATTGGGGATTGTCGATTGTTGATTTCCATAAAATATTAAATCTTGAACTTAAAACCTACAACCTAAAACCCGCAACTTGAAACCTGCGACCTGAAACCTGCAACCTGAAACCTGCAACCTGAAACCTGCAACCTGAAAACCAAAACCTGAAACCCGAAACAATTTTATGAAAACCCTATACTTAGTCCGACACGCAAAATCATCTTGGAAAAACGATGTTGACGACCACAAACGCCCGTTGAAAGACAGGGGGAAACGGGACGGTGCTCTTGTTTCCAAAAAGGTTTCGGAGGAAATCGATCCGCCCCAAAAAATATTTAGCAGCGATGCTACCCGCGCCTTGGCCACAGCCCATTTCTTCAAAAAGGCCCTGAATATAAGCGATGAAAATTTCCAGACCGATCACGCCCTATATGATTTTAGCGGACAACAGCTTATGCGGACGATAAAATCGCTCCCCGAAAATTTGGAATCGGTTATGATGGTTGGCCATAACCACGCTTTTACCTCCGTTGCAAATATGCTCGGAAACCGCTATATTGACAACGTTCCGACCTGTGGTTTTGTAATGCTGCAGTTTGATGAAAAAAAATGGGACACTATCACTACAGGACGAACAGTTAAAACCATTTTCCCCCGGGATCTTAAATAATGACAGAGAAAATTGTAACACATACCCACGTTCGCAATAAATACAACAATAGGGAATTAAGTTGGCTATTGTTCAATGCGCGCGTGCTGCAGGAGGCCAACGACAAAAAAATCCCCTTGTTGGAAAGGCTCCGGTTTTTGGGGATTTTTTCGAACAACCTCGATGAGTTTTTTAAGGTTAGGTATGCAACCATAAAGCGAATTTTGGAGGCCGGAAAAACCGGACGAAGCTTTTTGGGCGGCATTTCCGCACGGGACCTGTTGGAAGAAATTACCCAAACTGTCATTGATCAGCAAGCCCATAGCCTGAACATCCTTAGTGATATTCAACAGGAGCTTAGAAAGGAAAACATCTTCATTATTGATGAAACGGAAATAACACCTTCACAGAGCAAGTTCATTTCAGAATATTTTGTGCGGCAGGTGAGCCCTGCCATGATGACCATTATGATAGGCGAGCTAGAAGAATTTCCAAGTTTAAGGGACAGTGCGGCCTACCTTGCCGTAACGATGGTTATGGGTATGGACGACGTGACTTTTGAAAAAAAGCACAATTACGCCCTCATTGAAATTCCAAGAACCATTGATCGCTTTGTGGTATTGCCCCAAGAGGGCGAAAAACAGTATGTTATTATTCTCGATGACCTGATCCGCCATTGCCTTCACAATATTTTCAGCATTTTCAATTATGAATCCATTTCGGCACATATGATCAAGATTACGCGCGATGCCGAACTGGACATTGACAGTGATTTGAGCCGTAGCTTTATAGATAAAATCTCTAAAAGTGTAAAAAACAGAAGCGTGGGCGATCCCGTTCGTTTTGTTTACGATAAAAGCATAGACAAGCGCACCCTGCAGTTTCTGTTGAAAAAAATGGGGATAGACAAGACCGACAGCATTATTCCCGGAGGGCGCTATCATAATAGGCGCGACTATATGAATTTTCCCCGCCTTGGAAGGCCGGACCTCCAATATGCTCCCACAGAGCCGTTGCCTATTCCTGGTTTAAGCCTGCAAGGAAGTTTGTTCGATAAAATTATAGAAAAGGATTACCTGCTGCACGCGCCCTATCAGACCTTTATGTATGTAGTGAAGTTTTTAAGGGAAGCCGCCCTTGACCCGAAGGTGAAAAGCATTAAAATAACCATCTATAGATTGGCCGAAGTCTCGCACATTGCCAGTTCGCTCATCAACGCCAAAAAGAACGGAAAGGACGTAACCGTACAAATTGAATTGCAGGCCCGTTTTGATGAGGAGGCCAATATTGAATATGCCGAACTGCTACAAAGCGAGGACATTAAACTTGTCTTTGGCGTTAAAGGCCTTAAAGTGCACTGCAAAGTGTGCTTGGTGGAACGATTGGAAAACGATAAACTGATAAAATACGGTATTATAAGTACGGGGAATTTTAATGAAACCACCGCCCGGCTCTACACAGATTACACCCTTTTCACTGCAGACCAAAGAATATGCAAGGAAATAAACAAGGTGTTCGATTTCTTTGAGGTAAACTATCAAGTACGGAAATATAACCATTTAATCGTGTCGCCACATTACACCCGCAAGGCGATTTACCATTTAATAGATGCCGAAATTAAAAACAAAAAGGCCGGCTTGCCCAGTGGCATAAGACTGAAGCTCAACAGTCTGTCCGATTATAAAATGATCGACAAACTATATGAAGCGAGCCGGGCAGGAGTGAAGATTAAAATGATTGTCCGGGGCATTTGCTGTCTCATTCCTGGGGTGGAAGGGATGAGCGAAAACATAGAGGCCATCAGCATTGTTGGGAAATTTCTGGAACATCCGCGGCTCTTCATTTTTGAGAACGGAGGCAACACAAAAGTATATATTTCATCGGCAGATTTTATGGGAAGAAACTTGGACAACCGGGTGGAAATTTCATGTCCCATATATGATCCGGCAATCAAGCAGGAAATTCTTGAAAATTTTGATATTGGATGGAGCGATAATGTGAAGGCGCGCGTAATTAGCATAAAAAACGACAACGCCTATTTAAAGAACGATGCGCCGCCCGTGCGTTCACAGTTCAAAATGTATGATTATTATTTAAATAAACTAGAAGTTAACTGATTTGTTGCAAATAGAAAAATACGGTGCCATAGATATTGGTAGTAACGCCATTCGCCTGCTTGTGGTTACGATAATTGAGCAAAAGGACAAAGATCCTATATTCAAAAAAACGTCGTTGGTGCGGGTTCCCATCCGTTTGGGTGCAGAAGTGTTTTTAAGCGGAAAGATTTCAGACAACAGCGCACATAGAATGATGGATACCATGCAGGCCTTTCAGCTTTTAATGAAGACCCACAATATAAACAGGTACCGCGCCTGCGCCACCTCTGCCATGCGCGAGGCCACAAACGGGCGGCATCTTGCCGAACAAATTTTGGCGAAAACAGGAATGCCCATAAATATTATAGATGGAAATGATGAAGCCGCGATCATCGCCTCTACCGATTTAAAAAGCCTCATTCAGGACGACAAGGTTTTCCTGTATGTGGACGTGGGTGGCGGCAGCACTGAGCTTACAATTTATGCCAATGGAACTTGCATTATCTCCAAAAGTTTTAAGATTGGAACCGTTCGTCTTTTGGAAGGCCTTGTAAATCCGGAAGTGTGGGATGGCATGGAATTTTGGATAAAAGAGCAGACCCAGGAATTTAAAAAGGTTTCCCTCATAGGGAGCGGCGGAAACATCAATACCATTTTCAAGAAAAGCGGTAAAAAACTGGGCAAGCCCTTGAGCTATAATTACCTCTCTTCCTATTATGAACTCATAAAATCCCTAACATTTGAACAGCGTATTACGGAATTGGATATGAATCCCGACCGTGCGGATGTGGTGGTCCACGCTACTAAAATCTATCTTTCGGCTATGAAATGGAGTAGGGCCAAGAATGTTTTTGTGCCAAAAATTGGATTGACCGACGGAATTGTCCGCAGCTTATATAATGAAAAACTGGCAGCGGAAATGGAGGTAAAATAAAATTATCGAAGCTGTCTGTTGGATATAAAACTTCCCTTTGAAGCACTGATTTTCCCCGAATCCAGATATCTTTTGGTGACTGCCGCACGGTTTTTTGCATCGGTCATCGGACTGTTGCCATAGCTTTCTCGGATGTGGAGGTATTCATTCAATACTTTTCGTTCCTCTTTCTCACCCCCTTTTTTAAGTTGCTCTATTGAAATGGAACTGTTTTGAATTGCCTTGGCTACACAAGGGAGCAAATACCCGGGCCGATTTACGTGATTATCCAGAAAAAGGGCTGCCGCATATTCCGAGGAAAAAAGATCAAAAAGTGCATGCCCGCCCAGTTTGTCTGATTTTTTAAAATAGAAAAGATCAAAACGGTTAATGGCGTGCAAAATCTGGACAGCGCAGATCCTTTTATCCATTCCTGCCGCCACAAACCGATAGGCTACTATATTGCTTCTAAAAAATTGTTTTTCCGCCGGGGTATCCACTTTATTGTTGCGGTGCATTAAATAGCCATAGGTGGCATTGGTATCTTCGGAAATGTCAACACCAAACTGCCCACAGTATTGTTGGAAAGCTTCTGGATATTTTTCCTTTATCAACTTGATCAAGGCCGGCAGTTCGCCCGGATCGTTCCCCGCCCCGAGCGTCCATTGAAACATGCCGAAACTCATAAAACAATTGTCCCAGGTATTTACGGCGTCCAGATTGCCTTCATTTTCCGAAGTTGCCAAAAGTGCATTTATTTCTGAACGACTAATTTTAAGGCCTTCCAAAAGGTCTTGATTTTCAATTATAAATGTTTCGGTAATTTGACTTCCCGGCCTGAAAATTCCTTTTTTGAATTTTTTGCCCAAATATTTCCGGGTGGTATCGGTTTGATATTGATAATACACCCGTGGATCTTCTTCAATGATAACTACGTCCGCCCGTTCGGTACTTGCCAGTGGCGGGCTTTCCACAGGAAGCTGCAACACTTGGCCCACTTCAATTTTATTGACGTTCACAATATTATTGAGCTCAGCTATGTCGCGCCATTTTGCGGTTGCGCCCAACTGTTTGAAGGCTATGGAACCTAGGGAATCGCCACTTTTTACTGTATATGTTTTCATAAGAATTTACGAAAGGCGGGAAATCCTTCGCCAAAAATCGTGATTAAATATACACAATATCAATGTGTTGCAATTTATCTAATTAGAATTTTTCAATTAAAATAGAATTAGAAACCAAGTCCTGCGAAGAAGGAAAAATGGAAGTGTACCTATGAATATTTCTTGCTTGTAAAATATTTTCGTGAACCAAGGATGCAAAGTATATTATTATTTCTTAAACATAAAATAAACGGCCAGCACTAAAAAAACAAAAGAAATGATATGGTTTGTGCGCAATGTTTCCGTCTTAAAAACCAGTAAGGTAAACCCAATAAAAACAACCAGCGTGATCACTTCCTGCAATACCTTTAATTGCAATAGTGAGAAAGGGCCGCCGTTGCCACTATACCCAATCCGGTTGGCGGGCACCTGAAAAATATATTCAAATAGAGCAATTCCCCAACTAATAAGAATGATGCTAATTAAACCCAACTTGCTGAACCATTTCCATTCGGTGAATTTGAGATGGCCATACCAAGCCAAGGTCATAAACGAATTAGAGAGAACCAGCAGGCAAACGGTCAGTATAGATTTCATAATAAAGAATAATCTTTAAATAAGGGTTGGAAAATGTTTAGGGTAGAAACCATTGAGTTAATTTTTATGCTTTTTTCGTTCCTTTTCTTCCATTTGCGCACCAATAAATGGAATTCGCGGCGCCAGAAAATAACCCGTCAAACTGGCGAATAGAATAGGAATAAAATAGGTGAAGCCCGTTAGCGTGGCCAACAGAATGGTAGTGCTCATAGGCGTTCGCGTTACACAGGCATTGATGGCCGCCATACAACTAACAATTGTGAGCGACAGGCTGATATTTGGAAAGATACTGTGGATTAACAGCCCGAGTGCCGTACCACAAAAAAACAACGGAATGATGAACCCCCCGCGCCATCCGGATGTAACGGTGATGGCAATGGCAATAATTTTAAAGACCAGCACGGCGATCAGAAATTCAATGGTGAGTTCACTCGTTAACAATTGGTTTATTTCAAAATGGCTGAAATAGCGGGTAAGCGGAATATAAAAAGCGATTGTTCCGAGCAATAGACCTCCGATAAGCGTTTTAACGTATATAGGCGATTTTAATTTTCCGAACAGGGTTTTAAAAAATTTGGTACAGAAAATAAATCCCCATCCCACGATAGTTGCTATTACCGCGAAAAAAAAGGCCCAAGCGAAATCAAAAACGGTGGTCATTTCGTAGGCAGGCAAATCCCAAGTTGGGCCGAGTCCAAGGTGGACGATCAGGGCGAAGACCACATAGCTGAATCCGCTGGCCACCAATGCAGGAATGATGGCTTGGTAATATTCCACGGCGTGTTTGTGGTGCAGAATTTCCAAAGCAAAAAGGCTTCCTCCCAAGGGAGCGCCAAACAAGGCGGTAAAACCGGAGGCCATGCCGGCAATGCTCAAGGAACGGAGTTCTTCTCCCTTAAGCCTAAAAAGCTTGCCCATCCAACTGCCGGTGGACCCGGTAACCTGTACCAAAGGGGCTTCGGGGCCCAAACTTCCGCCAGATGCCACGCAGAGCAAGGACGAAAGAATCATGGAGGGATTGTTTTTTGGGTCCAGTTTACCTTTGTTGAAGCGAATGTTGTTCACGATGAGTTGCATTTCTCCCGGATCGCCAATGAAAAAGATAATTAGGCCCGCCAATAAACCGCAAATAGCCATTACCGGAATGACCAGCCATCCTTGATAGACCTCCAGAAATTCGGTTAAATACATAAGCACCACCCAATAGGCGCCGGAAATTATTCCGCCAATAAGCCCCAGAACGGCCCAAAGAAGGAACATCCTACTAAAGACAAAGGGATTGAACCGAATGGGTTTATCCAAAATGTCTGCATATTTAACGAGCTTTCTTCTTCGTTTAAGTTTCATTCCGAGAGGTTAAAAAATTATCCATGAATTGATTGGTGCTTGCCTAAATCTTTCATTACCAAGGCCTCAAATTCAAGCAGATCGTTCCATTTTTGGTCCACTTCCTTTCGTTCGCCATATTGGCGGGCAAAACCTAGGAACATGGTGTAGTGGTTTGCCTCGCTAACCATTAATTTTCGGTAAAATTCGGCAAGTTCAGCATCTGCCAATTCTTGGCTCAGCAGCCGGAAACGCTCACAGCTTCGGGCCTCGATCAGGGCGGCGTATAACAATCTGTGCACCAACTGAGAAGTACGGTTGCCGCCTTTCGGGAAAAACTGCAGTATTTGCAGGACATAATCGTCCTTTCGATCTCGGCCCAAAACCCAGCCGCGTTCCAATATTTTGTCGTGTACCATTTTAAAATGGCTTATTTCCTCTTTCACCAAGGCGATCATTTCCTGTACCAAATCAGTATATTCAGGAAAACCGACCATTAGCGAAATTGCTGTAGATGCCGCTTTCTGTTCACACCAGGCGTGATCGGTTAGAATGTCTTCAATGTTTTTTTCAACGATATTTACCCAACGCGGATCTGTGGGAAGTTTTAGGCCTAACATGGTTTTTATAATTTAGGATTTTCTATTTATGGAATAGCTGCTTGACGTTTGTAATTTTTTTTTAAATGTCCAAATCAAATTCCCGTCGGAGTTTTTCGATCATTGGATTCTTTTCCCTCATTTTTTCAAATTTTTCACGGGCTGAATAAGCATAGCGTTTTTCGGCTGTTTCGTCAACGCTTATGGATAGGTCTATTTGGTAATTTTGAAGTTTTTCGCGAAGAAAACCCAACAGTTCATATTTGGCCTGTTCAACTTCGGTTTTGATTGTTTGGTTGGGGAATTCCAATTTAATAAGCGTTCCGTCCAGTTTCGGCTGGCCCATTGTTAAGTGCGACAACAGATTGTATTTTCCATCCTTTTCAATTTCGGCCGTATATTCAGCCCAAACAGCCTGCATATCACCCTCGGAAAAATCATTCACCGGAAGGTTTTCTGCGTCTGGTTGGTTGGCTACGAGTTCCTTTTTAATTTCCTGTTTCTTTTGGATACTTTTCATTGAAAGGGCCGACACCTTCTTCGCGTTGCGTTCTGCCAAAATTTGGGGTCTTTCCAATACGTTTTCGTAAGGCGCCCCGGTTTTTATTGAGTCTGAATTTTCCTGAGAACGGTTTTCACGGGAAGGGAAGTGGGTGGAGGGTTCGCTGACCAAGGGATATTGGTTGCCGCTTTCTGTTTCCGTTTTTTTTGAAGCCGTGCCCAAACCCTCATCAGCGGTTGTGGTCTGTACTTTTGCCCCGGCGGTTGTTGATGGGAATTTTTCGGACCTAAAATGGGAGGGCGGAATTACGAAACGTTGGTGGCTATTGTAGTTTTTTTTTTCACCCTGAAAGGTGAGGGAAGCCAATTGCATCAAACAAAGTTCAACCAATAATCGTTGGTTCTGACTGTTTTTATACTTAAGGTCGCAGGTATTGGCCAAATCTATAGCTTCAATCAAAAAGGAAATCTCTGTTTTTTGTGACTGCGCAAAATACATGGTTTTCACTTGGTCACCAACTTCCAATAGATTGATGGTTTCTTGGTTTTTGCACACCAGCAAATCCCTGAAATGGGAGGCAAGCCCCATAATGAAATGATGGCCATCAAACCCTTTTGCCAGAATGTCATTGTAAGTTATCAGAGCCTGGGGAATGTTATTTTCCAACAGCAAATCGGTTATCTGGAAGTACCACGTGTAGTCGAGTACATTCAGATTTTCGGTAACGGCCTCCCGCGATAGGTTTTTGCCGGCAAAGCTTACTACGCGGTCAAAAATGGACAGAGCATCGCGCAAGGCTCCATCGGCCTTTTGGGCTATAATATGGAGGGCGTCGTCTTCGGCCACAATATTTTCGGCTTTCGCTACTTCGGCAAGATGTTCCTTGATGTCGCGCACACCAATTCGGCGAAAATCAAAAATTTGGCAGCGGGAAAGGATGGTGGGTATAATTTTGTGTTTTTCCGTGGTAGCCAAGATGAAAATGGCGTGCTTGGGCGGTTCTTCCAAAGTTTTCAAAAAGGCATTGAAGGCGGCCGATGAAAGCATATGTACCTCGTCAATAATATACACCTTGTATTTGCCTACCTGTGGCGGAATTCGTACTTGGTCGATCAAATTCCGGATGTCATCCACTGAATTGTTGGAAGCGGCATCCAATTCAAAAATATTGAAGGCAAAATCTTCCCCTTCCTTTTCCGTGCCGTCAGAATTGATTTTTTTGGCGAGGATCCTTGCACAGGTTGTTTTGCCAACCCCCCGTGGACCGGTGAAAAGTAAGGCTTGCGCCAGGTGATTGTTTTCGATGGCGTTCTCCAAAGTATTTGTAATTGCCTGCTGGCCAACAACGTCCTTAAAAACGGCGGGACGGTATTTTCTGGCAGATACTATGAAGTGTTCCATGGTTCAGTGGGTGTAGGCTTTAAGCTGTAAGCTGTAAAATTTATGCTTAGGGCAAATATAAAGATGTGGAGCGGGTTTTTAAAAAATAGGTGTTTCAATTTTCCCATATTTATTAACATTAAAGTACTTTTGCAAAGCAGGCCGCCCTATCGCTGCCGATACCGATCTATCGGGATTCGGGAGAGGAAAGTCCGGACACCACAGGGAGGCATAGCGGCTAACGGCCGCCGTTCCGAATTTTTTTCGGGATAGGACCAGTGCAACAGAAAGGATGTACAGGTAATGCTGTAGTGAAATCAGGTAAACTCTATGCGGTGAAATGCCACGTAAACCTGCGCCTGAGGGTACCCGCCCGATGCAGGAGGGTAGGCAGATGGAGCGTCTTCGGCAACGGGGCGCCTAGATAAATGATAGGGGCTTTTCTTGAGAAAAGCACAGAATCCGGCTTATAGGCCTGCATTTTTTTATGCTAACTGTTTTTTCATCCACTGTACTGCTTCTTCTCTTTCCCTAAAAACTTCAAAAGGCAGCTCCCGGTAGAATCGTTTTTCGAAAAGGGCGTTTTGTTCGCCAATGGAGGAGTAGCACACAACTCCAAGGGCCGCCATGTTTTCGTGGATAGAAGTATAAATCCCGGGGGAAAGGTCTATGGAATAGGAGTTTTTTCTATTGGAGATATACCCGAATTTTTTATCGTTGAAATATAAATTGAAAACCTGAAATAGTTCGTGCAGCATATTTTCATCAAAAACCTGCCCCTCGTCAATAACAACCTCAATGATGTTGTCGTCAATTTGTGCCGTGCCGAAGGTAAGTTTGTGTTGCATGGTTTTCAAAAAAAATTATTGGAAAAAGCTGAAAACGTTTCCTCCATATTTTCGCGCCTCCAAAAAGTGGTCTTCTGCGGAAAGGTCTGTCAATTTTGAATGTTCCATCACGAATAGGCCCTCCTCTTTAAGGAGCTGTTTTTCATATACCAAGTTTAAAATACGTTTTAATTGTGAGCTGTCAAAATCATAGGGAGGATCAGCGAAAATAATGTTGTAATGTTCCGCGGTCTGTTCCAAAAATTTAAAGACATCGCTTTTTATCGGGGTTATCGGGAATTCAAATTCGCCCGAGATTTTATGGATAAATTGAATGCAGCCGTGGTGCGAATCCACCGAAGTTATATTTGGAACACCGCGGGAGGCGAACTCGAAACTTACGTTGCCCGTACCTGAAAAAAGGTCCAGAACCTTTATTTCATCAAAATAATAGCGGACCCTTAGTATGTTGAATAATGCTTCTTTGGCAAAATCTGTGGTGGGCCGAACGGGAAGGTTTTTTGGGGCTGTTAACTTTCTGCCTTTATGGGTTCCTGAAATTATTCGCATTATTGCATATTCTTTAAAACGATGTGATTGTGTGTTTTACAATCCTTGATTTGAAGTGATTTTGAAAGTTTCTCGCCTGCAAAATCCAAATGTCGGATGTAGGTATAGGCAATTTTGAAATTTTCGTCCTCTTTGTCTATTTCGCCACAAATAACTACCGGAAGGGTTTCCGGATCCAGCCGTAATTGTTCCATACAGAAAAGGGCGTAGTAAATGAAGTCCTCGGGCGTTTTATAGCTGTAGGTGTTGCAAAGCTGCAGCGTGCCGTTCTTTGTTACCACACAATCGAACGTATTTTTCTGAAAATGTAGATACATTTTTGGAAGACTGTACACTTCCATTCCCAAAATTGTTTGCAATAGGATGCTGATGGAGTGGTAATAGTTGAAACTGCCATATTTTTCGAAGAAAAAATTATTGATGTTCATTAATGGAACATACACCACTACCAAGTTCTGTGGTTCCAAAAGATCGTGGGCCATATAGTCATTGGCCAGGATTTTGGCGTTAAACTTCAGGTATTCACTGGCCTTGGTTTCATCAAACAATGGAGCGGGGACCAGACTATACACAGCGGTGGAATAGACTACCGAAATATTTGAAAAGGTATCATTGAGAATTTCATTTTCAGAAAGTATGGTTTCTATTTCAATTAATAATTCATCCGGAGTGGTACTATGGTCCAAGGTTTTTTCAATAAAAAAAGCAGGCCCGATCCCATCAGGGTCCGTTATCAAAAAAGAAAGCCCGTTCAATGAAACTTGAACGGACAGTCTTTTATTTTCGGTATTTGGTATGTTATTCGATTTTTGCAGAGTCGTAAATTTTTGGCCAGTTTCCTGTGGTATTAACTTCTTCCAAAGAACCCACTTTAATATCGGGGCCGTTAACGCCATCAACCGATTGTACTTGCATTTCCTGAATTAGTAGATCCTTGTCCAGATCGCCCAATATCACCTTTTTGCCAATCTTGGCCTCAAAAACGGAATAGGTGGCGTCGTTTTTAACAATTTTTCCTGCCTTCAGGTCAAATTTCGCATTTACCCCCTCCACTGGAACGTTCATCATCGTTTTATATCGGTCGCTGGAACCGAAAAGAGAGTCTTTTACCGGGGTGAATCCTAAAGTATCAATAAGCGATTTTTCAATGAAATAGCCTTCAGATATTCCGAAAGCCTTGTTCTTGGCCACGTCTGCAAAACTGGTGTCGCGTCTTTGGGTAATGGCAAATTTTGCGGTGTCAATAAAACTGATCAGGCTGTCCCAGTCGCCGGTAAAGGTTCCGGTTATTTCTTTGTGGGCAAGTTCCGCGGCTTGAATATCTTTTAAATTCTGAATTACCTTAATGTAGCGTGCTTCCTTAATTTTGTTGAATTCCACCGGGCCCATAACAGAGTTCCATAATTTCCAGCCCAAAAAGATGATGACGATCCAAAGAACGATCTGAATTACTAATTTCATTATTGATTTTTATTTAAGTGTTGATTTTACTAAAAGGTCTATCGCAAATCTACAATTTTTTTTTGTTCACAAAAGTATATTCCGAAAAAATGATGGCTATCTTTAAACCCCTATTTACAGTTTGAAACGATGCAGATTTCAGAATTTTACCGTTTTTTGAGAAATGATTTTCCACACAATACAACCCACAAACAGGATATCGCGCTACAATTGTTGGCCCAATTTGTTCTGGGCAGCAGCAAAAATGGAACTTTTTTGCTGAAAGGATATGCGGGAACGGGAAAGACCACCCTAATTGGTGCTTTGGTAAAAAACCTCTCCAGGGCCAAAATGCGGTCCGTACTGCTGGCCCCCACGGGTAGAGCTGCAAAGGTAATTAGCAATTATTCCAAAAATCAAGCCTTTACCATCCATAAAAAAATATATTTCCCCAAGAGCGAAAAAGGCTCCGTTTCTTTTACCCTTCAGCAAAACAAACATAGGGATACTGTTTTTATAGTGGATGAGGCCTCCATGATTCCCGACCGGAATGTGGACGCCAGATTGTTTGAAAATGGTTCCTTGCTCGATGATTTAATGCAATATGTTTATAGCGGCCACAACTGCAAGCTTTTGCTGATTGGAGATGCTGCCCAATTGCCGCCGGTACACTTGGATATTAGTCCCGCCTTGGACCAAGAGGTTTTGGAAAACCAATACAATCGCGAAGTTATAAAAATTGAATTGGATGAAGTAGTGCGGCAACAAAAGGACAGCGGCATTTTGTTGAACGCCACAAGAATCAGGGAATGTTTAAATAAAGGTGGTTATGGCGACTTTAAATTTTCAGAAATCAGATTTCCAGACATCATCCGCCCCATGGATGGTCAGGAAATCATGGACGCGATCAATGATAGTTATTCAGCCTTGGGAAATGAAGATACGGTAATCATAGTAAGGTCCAACAAAAGGGCTAATCTATATAACCAAAACATTCGCGAGCGCATTCTCTTTCAGGAAGCTGAACTAGCTGCCGGCGATTACCTAATGGTGGTTAAAAACAACTACTTTTGGGTGGACAACGCCAGTGAAGCCGGGTTTGTTGCCAATGGCGACATTGTAGAAGTCTTGGAAATTTTCGCCTTTAAGGATTTGTACGGGTTCCGTTTTGCAGAAGTAAAAATCCGAATGGTGGATTATCCAAATATGAAACCTTTTGAAACCGTACTGTTATTAGACACGCTAACTTCCGAAAACCCATCACTTACCTTTGAGGAGGCGAACATTTTGTATCAAGAAATAATGAAGGATTACGCCACCGAAAAATCAAAATACAGAAAGTTTATGGCGGTTAAGAAAAATAAATATTTCAATGCCCTACAAGTTAAATTCAGTTATGCCATTACCTGCCATAAATCGCAGGGAGGTCAATGGAACACGGTATTTGTGGAACAGCCTTACCTTCCCAACGGATTGGACCGAGGATATTTGCGCTGGCTTTATACCGCGGTGACCCGTGCCCGGGAAAAATTGTATTTAATTGGTTTTAAGGACGAGTTTTTTAGGGATTGACGGGAATTCAAAGTTAAAAAACACGATTTTCACAGAACCGAAAATTTGTATTTTTAGAAATGGGTTCGTTAGTAACAATTTTATTCCTTCACCGTAAAATATAGTGAGACCATGGCAATTTTTGATTTATTACTCAGTATTTGTTTAGGCGTTGGTCTGGCCGCGGCTGTCGGGTTTCGGGTGTTTCTTCCCTTGTTGGCCTTGAGTTTGGCCAGTTATTTTCAGTGGGTGCCCTTGCAGGACAGTTGGCAGTGGCTGGGAAGCCTGCCTGCAATCATAACGCTGGGTGTCGCTACATTACTCGAAATTTTTGGATATTATATTCCATGGTTGGATAACCTTTTGGATGCCATAGCTTTACCGCTTGCAACCTTGGCCGGAACTGCAGTTATGGTAGCAACTATAACCAATTTGGACCCGATAGTAACTTGGGCATTGGCCATCATTGCCGGCGGAGGCACGGCAGCCGCCATAAAAGGCAATTCCGCTGTGGCTAGGTTTAGTTCCAGCACGACTACCGGTGGGGCAGCAAACCCGTTGATTAGCACTGTGGAAACCGGAACATCAATACTTATGGCCGTGGTTTCCATTTTTGTCCCCATACTTGCCATTTTTTTGGTTTTTCTCTTGTTTCTTCTGCTGTTTTGGTTTTATAAAAAGCTTCGGAAAAAACGATTGCCAAGAAGTTAATCTTCTTATTTTTGAATTCACATAAAAAGTTACGTCTTGAAAGTAATAGCTATGATCCCCGCGCGTTACGGCGCTTCTCGATTTCCAGGAAAATTAATGCAGGATTTGGGCGGAAAGCCCGTGATTGTCAGAACTTATGAAGCTGCCAAAGCCACCAATCTATTTGACGAAGTGTATGTGGTGACCGATAGCGATATAATTTTTAAGGAAATTGAACTCTATGGCGGAAAGGCAATAATGAGCCAAAAGGAACACGACTGCGGAAGCGATCGGATTGCGGAGGCCGTGGAAAATATGGAGGTGGATATCGTGGTAAATGTGCAGGGCGATGAGCCCTTTACAAGTAGGGAAGGACTGGAAAAAGTTCTTGCCGTTTTTAACGAACCGGATGCGCACAGAATTGATTTGGCTTCCTTAATGACCGAAATTCACGATTGGAAGGAAATCAACGATCCAAATACTGTTAAGGTAATTGTTGACAAAGACCAGTTCGCCCTCTATTTCTCGCGTTCGCCCATACCGTATCCGCGCGACAAAAACGTAGCCATTCAATACTACAAGCACAAAGGAATCTATGCCTTTAGAAAACAGGCTATTATGGATTTTTATCGACTTCCGATGCGATCGTTGGAGGCCGTTGAAAAAATTGAATGCATCCGCTATTTGGAATATGGCAAGAATATTAAAATGGCTATTTCCAATACCACTGGCGTTGAAATAGATACGCCCGAAGATCTGGTTAGGGCCAATAAAATGCTGAAGGAAAGCAAGCCCGAGGCCGTAAACAACAAGTTCCGGAATTTCCCAATGGTGCCCAAAGTGGTTTTTGGGGAAGGAAGTTTTGACCAACTTGCTTCCATTTTGGCGCCGCAAAAAAAGAAAAATGCCCCGTTTATTTTTTTGATCGATGATATTTTTGAGAACAATTCCGAATTTATTGACCGTATTAACCTTCATTTTAATGACAAGATCATTTTCATATCTGCGGAAGAAGAACCCAAAACCTCCCAAGTGGACGAACTGGTTCGCGATATTAAAGAAGAATATACCTATGTTCCCTCCGGAATTATCGGAATTGGCGGAGGCACCGTGATGGATTTGGCAAAGGCCGTGTCCATAATGTTGATCAACCAAGGAAGCGCTTCGGATTATCAAGGGTGGGACCTCGTAAAGCACAAAGCCGTCTATCATGTGGGAATTCCCACCATATCGGGTACCGGAGCCGAGGTTTCGCGCACCACAGTATTGACGGGCCCCATCAGGAAATTGGGAATAAATAGCGACTTTACCCCCTTTGATCAAGTAATCCTTGATCCTGAACTTACACGGGGCGTTTCCAAAAACCAATGGTTCTTTACTGGAATGGATTGTTTTATTCATTGTGTGGAATCGCTTAACGGCACCTTTTTGAACGCATTTAGCCAAAGTTATGGTGAAAAGGCCTATGATCTCTGTAAGGAAATATTCTTGACAAATACGCTTTCGGAGGCGGAAATGCGCGCAAAATTAATGATGGCATCCTGGCACGGAGGAATGAGCATTGCCTATTCCCAAGTGGGGGTGGCGCACGCCATGAGCTATGGACTGGGCTATGTTCTGGGCACAAAGCATGGGGTGGGGAATTGTATTGTATTCCAACATTTAGACGAGTTTTATCCAAAAGATGTCGCCTTGTTCAGGCAAATGGTTTCAAAACACAATATTGAAATACCCCAGGGAATATGCAGCAATCTGTCACCCGAACAATTGGAAACCATGGTTACCGTCGCCTTAGGGATGGTTCCTTTATGGGAGAATGCCCTTGGAAGCAATTGGGACCAGATCATCACCCCAGAAAAATTGAAGGCATTATATCTAAAGATGTAATCAAGAAGATTGAAATGGGCTTCACCAAATTTATTTTTGAAAAAATAATGGGCTGGAAAATTGAGGGCTCTTTTGATCCTTCCATTCAGAAAGCCGTGGTTATCGTGGTGCCACATACCAGTTGGCACGACTTTTACATTGGGGCTTTTGCCCGAAGCGTTTTGAAAACCCAAATAAACTACATCGCTAAAAAGGAATTGTTCCGGTGGCCTTTTGGTTGGTATTTCCGATGGATGGGTGGCGCGCCCTTGGATAGAAGTTCTGGACAGAATCAGGTTGAAGCCATTGCCGAAATTTTTAGGACCAAAACCGAATTTCGTTTGGCCATGTCTCCTGAAGGTACGCGAAAGAAAGTAGCAGTCTGGAAAACAGGATATTATTATATTGCTCTAGCGGCACAAGTACCAATCATTCCGGTGGCGTTCGACTATCTTACGAAGAAGGTAATTATACACGGCCCTTTTTATACCAGCGGAAATATTGCGGAAGACACCCTCAAACTTCGATCGTTTTATAGGGGAATTGTTGGAAAAAAACCCGAATACTCTTGAACGGTTCTTTTTTAAATTTGAAGTAATTACTGCTTCAACCCATAAAAAACATCTGCTGTCGGAACGGGCTCAGTTAATCACCGGCAGATTCTTCCATCGTGTGGTACACATTCTGAACGTCGTCATCCTCTTCAATTTTCTCCAATAGCTTTTCCACATCTGCTGCCTGTTCCTCGGAGAGCTTTTTGGTAACTTGGGGAATTCGTTCAAAACCCGAAGATAGGATTTCAATTTTGTTATTTTCCAAATAGGATTGGATGGCCCCAAAACTTTCAAAGGGAGCATAGATAATAATGCCATCCTCATCCTCAAAAATTTCCTCAACTCCGTGATCTATCAGTTCCAACTCCAGTTCCTCTATGTCCAAACCTTCCGGATTTATTCTGAAATTACAGCTGTGGTCAAACATGAATGAAACCGAACCCGAAGTTCCCAAACTGCCGTCACATTTATTGAAATAACTGCGAATGTTGGCAACGGTGCGGGTATTATTGTCTGTGGCCGTTTCTATTAAAATGGCAATTCCGTGAGGGGCATATCCCTCAAAAAGAACTTCCTTATAATCTCCCAAATTTTTGTCGCTCGCGCGTTTTATGGCACGCTCAACGTTCTCCTTGGGCATGTTAACGGCCTTTGCGTTTTGAATTACGGCGCGTAATCTGGAGTTGGCATCCGGATCTGGACCGCCTTCCTTAACGGCCATAACAATATCCTTTCCAATACGCGTAAAAGCTTTGGACATCGCGGACCATCGCTTCATTTTTCTTGCCTTCCTAAACTCAAAAGCTCTTCCCATAAATTAGTGTCTGTTATTGTTTTTTGTTCGTTATTCCTAAAAAAGGTTCAAATATAAAAAAATCCAAAAACCAAAACCCAAAATAAATTTCAAATTAAAGCGCAATGCCGACAGTTCAATCTCAAACTATATTTAATGAAATTAATAATGGATTTTTCGGTTTTAGTTTTGAAAACTTTTTAGGAATATGTTATTGTTATATGGAACAATTTACCCTATAAGATCATCAATAATCTTGGCAAGTTCAAAATCTTTTTCGGTAACCCCGTCGGCATCGTGGGTGGAAAGATATATTTCCAAGCTGTTGTAAACATTGCTCCATTCAGGGTGGTGCTGCAGTTTTTCAGCTTCAAAAGCAATGCGCGTCATGGCCGAAAAGGCTTCCTTAAAATCCTCGAATTCAAAAATGGTGTGCAGGGTGCCGTCGTGGTACTCCCAGCCCTCAAAATCCTTTAGTTTCGCGGTAATCTGTTTTTCTGTTAGTGCTTTCATAGTTTTGATTTTTTTAAATTGGTTTTGCAGCCGGTTACTTTTTATTTAATGGACAATATTTCTTCATTCAGGCTGCACTCCTCGATAACTTCAGCTATCGTAATTTGATGTTGTTTCGGCAATTTGTTATGTTTTGGAAGAAGCGCATTATATCGGTCTTCATTGCTGCTGAATACACTTTTAAATATAGGCATTTTCTCCCCAATTTTTGAAGTGATTTCCCGAAAAAGATCTTCGTGGTGAACCATGTCGTTGCTGGCCAAATGATAGATCCCGCGCAGCGATTGGTTGATTATATAGTGCACCTGCTGGCAGAGTTTGTTTATGGTTGTTGCGGTAATGACCAAGTTGGAATACACCTCAAAAGTGGCGTGGTGCCGGATGCACTGGCGCAAATGCAAAATTTCAGGGGAATTGATTCCCAACACCGTCGGCAGTCTAATAATGGTTGTTTGTGTGGGGTTGTTTTCCAATACCAATTTTTCGATGGCAATTTTCAATTTTCCGTTTTCGGTCTGTGAAATCGTGGTATCCCTTTCAAAAGAGGGATGTGTAAACTTTCCGTCAAAAACTTCGGCCGAGGAAACATAGATCATGGAGGAGGTTGGGTTTAGCAACGTATAGTCCACGAGTTCACGATGGGCCAAAATTTGGGATTTAAAATCGCCGTTTATCGCGGAAATGACTACGGTAGGCTGAATTTTGCTGAGCAATAAAAACAAGGAATCTTCTTCAACACAAAATTTATGGAACATGTGATTTTCCGAAAAAGTTCCGTGTTGCCTGCAGAAGGTGCAGTGAACCTCAAAATAGGGAAGAAGTTCTTTATAGAGGGCATTGCCAATAAAGCCGCTGCCTCCCAAAATCAAAATCCGTTGCTTTTCGCCTTTCCTTTGCATCCTTTAATTCGCTTTCCTTCAGAAAATGGATAGTTTTGTTTTTGTGGTGAATTGTTCCAACGCTTGCATTCCCAAATAGGAATTGCCCTTCGGGTTTAATGCCGGTGCCCAGGTTGCAATGGTAAAAAAGTGGGGGAGAAGCGCAACAATTCCGCCGCCAACACCGCTTTTGCCGGGCAAGCCAACTTCAAAGGCAAATTCGCCCGCTTCGTCATAAAATCCACAAGTAAGCATAATGGCATTTATCCGTTTTACCTGGCTGGAAGTTAAGTGTTGCACCTTTTTCAAGCATTTCCCCTGATTGGCAAAAACGAAAAAAGCATTGGTCAATTGCCTACAGTCCATCATTATGGAACATTGATGAAAATAAAAGTCCAACACGTCTTCCACTTTGTTTTCCAGATTTCCATAGGCCTTCAATAAATTGGCTGCGGCATAATTATTAAAACCCGTTAGGCGCTCAGAATCTGCAATTTTTTCATTGAAGGAAATGGTGTCGTCATTGGCCAGCTCGCGCACAAATTTTAAAAAATCATCCTTTGGGTTTTGCAGATGCGATAGCAGCACATCCGCAATCACAATCGCTCCGGAGTTGATCAGCGGGTTTCGCGGAATTCCATTCTCCAGTTCCAGCAGCGAAAGATGGTTAAAGGGGTTGCCCGACGGCTCAACGTCCACCCGCTGCCACAAATCATTTCCCAAAAGTTGGAACGCTTTGGCCAACGAAAGTACCTTGGAAATACTTTGAATTGAAAATTTTTCCGCGGCGTTGCCCACAGAATAATTTTCGCCGGTAATCAATTGAAGGTGGATTCCCAGTTTGTTTTTTGGAACGTTCGCCAATTCGGGAATATAGCTTGCCACGTGGCCCTGATTTTCGGTGTGTTCAAGAGCGGTGTGAATTTCTTCCAAAATGGCCTGATAGTCCAACATTACCCTTTGTAAAACGGGGTTTTTACAACGGTTGCGGCAACGGGCTTATTCCTGATTTGTATAAAAATCTCCGTGCCCGGAGCACTGTTCTCGGTGGTAACGTAGCCCAATCCAATGCCTTTGTTCAGCGAAGGGGCCATCGTTCCGCTGGTCACGATTCCTATATTTTTGCCGTCCCGGTCCACTATTTCGTAATCGTGGCGTGGAATTCCGCGTTCGGAAAGCTCAAAGCCGATAAGTTTTCTTTTTACGCCTTCTTCTTTTTCCTTTTTCAGATTTTCGGAATTGATAAATTCCTTGTTGAATTTTGTTATCCATCCCAAGCCAGCTTCCAAGGGCGAGGTGGTATCGTTTATATCATTGCCGTAAAGACAGAATCCCATTTCCAGCCGAAGGGTATCCCGGGCCGCCAATCCGATAGGTTTTATGCCGAAATCCTTTCCGGCCTCCATAACTTTGTTCCAAATTTGTTCCACCTCGCTGTTCTTGCAATAGATTTCGAAACCGCCACTGCCGGTATAACCGGTGGCACTGATAATGACGGAATCAATTCCCCCGAAATCTGCTACCTTAAAATGATAAAATTTTATGGCGCTTAAATCTGCCGAGGTTAGTGATTGCATAGCTTCCACAGCTTTTGGACCCTGAATTGCCAACAGCGAATAGTCGTCTGAAAGATTGCGCATTTCCGCGCCGGCCGTGTTGTGTTTTGAAATCCATTCCCAGTCCTTTTCAATGTTGCTGGCGTTCACCACCAATAAATATTTTCCATCTTCAAATTTATAAACGATAAGATCGTCAACTATTCCACCGGTTTCATTGGGCATACAGTTGTATTGGGCCTGGCCGTCGGCTATTTTTGAGATATCATTGCTGCAAATTTTTTGGATCAAATCCAGCGCATTCGGGCCGGTAATCAAAAACTCGCCCATGTGCGAAACGTCAAAAACTCCAACGGCCTTGCGAACGGTCTCGTGTTCTGCATTAACGCCTTCATAGGAAACCGGCATATTGAATCCCGCAAACGGCACCATTTTGGCGCCCAATTTTTCGTGCAAGTGTGTAAGAGCTGTATTTTTCATAATCCTTTCCGCGTGGGCGGCTATTTATTTTGAAAATTGAATAAAATTTTTAGTTTCGCAAATGTATTACAATACACACAAGATAGCCACGGTTTTTGTGGTTTCTTTTCAACAAACGCCCCGTTAAATTCGTCTTAATCGATTGAATTTTTCACAAGGGTTTCGATACTTTTAAAGGAAAAAACCATGGCTACTACCACTTCCATCAATCCCTATAACTCCCAGGAACTGAATTCATATAAAAACCATACCAAGGCCGACGTTTCGAAACTTATTGACAAGGCCCACAACCGCTTTTACAGTTGGCGCGAAACTTCGTTTTCCGAACGCAAAAAATTAATGTTGGCCGCGGCATTGGAATTGAAAGAAAACAAAGCCGAATATGCCGAAATGATAACCTTGGAAATGGGGAAACCAATTTCGCAAGCCATTGCCGAAGTTGAAAAATGCGCGTGGGTATGTGAATATTACGCTGAACAAGCTGAAAAGCAACTTCAAAACGAAATAATAAAAACCGATGCCCACAAAAGTTACGTGAGCTTTGAACCGATTGGAGTAGTGCTCGCCATCATGCCTTGGAATTATCCGTTCTGGCAGGTGTTCCGGTTTGCTGCACCCGCCTTGATGGCCGGCAATATCGGAATTCTAAAACACGCCTCCAATGTTTTTGGAAGTGCGCTGAATATTGAAAAAGTGTTTATGAGGGCGGGTTTTCCTGAAAATTGTTTTACTACGTTGTTAGTGGGAAGTGAAGCTATAGAAGAAATTATAGAAAACGAAAAAATAAAGGCAGTAACGCTCACGGGTAGCGGCCCTGCAGGTTCTTCGGTTGCCGCTATTGCAGGTAAGAATATTAAAAAGACGGTATTGGAACTGGGCGGCAATAACGCTTTAGTCGTGATGAAGGATTGCGATCTTGAAAAGACCGTAGAAACCTGTGTGCAGGCGCGTTTCCAAAATACGGGGCAAAGTTGTATTGCTGGAAAACGGCTTCTTTTGGAGGAGGCAATTTCCGAAGAATTTCTTGAAAGATTGATGCTAAAGGTACGCGAACTGAAAAGTGGCGATCCCATGGAGGGCAATACCTATGTGGGCACTTTGGCCCGCGAGGACTTGGCCGTGGCTTTGGAAAAACAAGTGAATGCATCGGTGGCCGCTGGAGCAAAAATCTTGATAGGGGGCAAACGGCAGGGGGCCTATTTTGAACCAACAGTGCTCGTTGATGTTACTGATAAAATGCCCGTTTTTAAGGAAGAGACCTTCGGGCCCGTCCTCTCGGTTACCACCTTTAAAAACGTGGACGAGGCTATTGAACTTTCCAACAACTCGCAATTTGGACTTGGGGTTTCCATATTCACAAAAAACATTGAAGCCGCGGAAAAACTAGTGTTCCGGCTGGACGAAGGCGCGGTATTTATTAATGAACTGGTAAAAAGCGATCCCCGATTGCCCTTTGGCGGAATCAAACAGAGTGGCTATGGTCGAGAGCTCAGCGAACACGGAATTCGTGAATTTGTGAACAGAAAAACCGTGTTTATCAATAAATAAAATCCATTAAATTGGGGGTTATTTAATTTTTTGTAGCTCCATTTTCAAGTTATCTTTGTTGCAAACAATTGCCTTTTTACGTTCAAAACTTTAATTTTCGAACGCCTTAAGCTGGTATTGCTGGTTTCAAAAAAAAAAAATAGAGAGCCCATGAACTTCCACACCCGAAAATGGATCAAACCCGAAGACCTTAACCCCAATGGAACGCTGTTTGGCGGTAGATTGTTGGAATGGATAGATGAAGAAGCAGCGCTGTATGCCATCATTCAACTTGAAAATCCGCGGACAGTAACAAAATTTATGAGTGAAATAAATTTCAGAAGCTCCGCAAAAAAGGGAGACATCATTGAAATAGGGCTGGAGGTAAGCAACTTTGGCCGCACATCACTCACGTTGGGTTGTGAGGTCCGCAACAAAATGACCCGGGAAGTTATTATCAGCATCGACAAAATAATTATGGTAAGTTTGGATAAGGACGGAAATCCATCGCCCCACGGCAAAACCGAATTGGAATTTGTAAAGGACCGCCTGGCGAAATAGCTTAGGAAATCGATTTGAGGTCGTTTCCAGTTGGAAGTTCAAAAATTTCCAAATCGAAATACGGGATGGCAGCCAAAAGATGATCAAAAATATCGGCTTGGATGTGTTCATAGTTCACCCAGCGCTTGTCCTTGCTGAAACAAAATATTTCAATGGGAATTCCCTTATCGGTTGGGGCCAAATGGCGCACCATCAAAAACAGGTCTTTATTGATGGCTGAATTCTCATTAAGGAAAGCATCGGCATAATACCGAAAAACCCCGAGGTTGGTCTGGTTTCTGCCATTGATCAATAGTTCCTTATTTATCTGGTTTCTTGTATTGAATTTGTCCACGTCTTTTTGGCGATGTTCCAGATAGGGTTTAATGAGTTGAATATTTTTCAGCCTTTCCACCTCTTCGGGCGAAAGGAATTTTATGGAGGATTGTTTAATAAATATGGATCGTTTGATGCGCCGTCCATCGCTTTCCTGCATCCCGCGCCAATTTTGGAAGGAATCTGCAATAAGGCTATAGGTGGGAATGGTTGTATAGGTGTTGTCCCAGTTCTGTACCCGCACGGTGGCGAGGTTTATTTCGGTAACCAGCCCATCTGCGCCAAATTTGCTGAAGGTAATCCAATCGCCGATTCTCACAATGTCATTTACGGAAACTTGAATACTGGCCACAAAGCCGAGAATGGTATCTTTAAAAATCAGCAAAATTACAGCAGAGGCAGCGCCCAATGTGGTCAAGCTAACAATGGAGAAGCCCGTAAGCAGTTGGATGATCCAAAAAATTCCAACGCCCCAGGCAAAGATCATCATTACCTGAACGTAGCTTTCCATCGGTTTGTCGCGATAGCGCTCGTTTTCGTTCAGATAGTTGCGCGTGGTGCGAAGGATACTCCTGAAAATCAGCACACAGAGAATAATCAGATAGACCTGGGCTGCAATCTGCAGCAGATTGGTCATAAAAGGCGATTCCACAAAAATTATAGGAATTACATACCAAACCAACCACAAGGGCAGGGTATGGGCAATGAAGCGCGGAAAATTGCTTTTAACCAAATAGTCGTCGTAAGTGGTTTTCGTTTTGTCGCTAAAGGCTTTAAAGGTTTCTATAATAAGCTTGCGGAAAACAACATCCAAAATCAACACAGCCGTTAAAACGACCACACAGTTCAGCAGCACATTAAGGAAGATAGCCCACTCCAAGGCCATTCCCTCACTAACCAAATAGTTTTGAAAAAGACAGCTATATTCTTGAACGGTCTCCCGATTCATTATAAATATTTTCGTTCAACATAAAAAGGACCGAAGGGTAGCACCGAACACATAACCACTATGAATAAATCCAAAAAGGACCACTTCAATTTTTTGAACATATAAAAGGCTCCGCCAACATAAAGAACGAACAAAACGCCGTGGGCCATCCCAACAATTTGGACCATTTGGGGCATGTGCCAAATATATTTCAGTGGCATCGCAATTCCTAAAAGGACCAAAAACGAAATAGCCTCCAGAGAGCTAATGAAACGAAAGGTTTTGATAGAAAGTTCCAAAATTTATTTTTTTTGCAAAGATACATCTTGCAACGTGTTCCCCTATTTTTTAATAGTTTTTTAGCGAAAATGTTTTCTGGAAATAATTGTTATATTTAAAATAAAAAATAATGCTTTCACTGTTTCAAACGCCGGCGGAGACCATTCAAAATTCCCTGGAACGCTATTATCAGGAATTCTTAAAAATACTGCCCCGGGTAGCCTTGGCGCTTTTGGTAATAATCCTTGGCGTGTTGCTGGCTCAGTTGCTCACCAATTTTTACAAAAGAAGGTTCCAGCAAAAATCCGAAGATCCATTAATGTCAAGATTTTTGGCTCAGGCCGTTAAAATTGTACTGATCATTATGGCCATCATGTTGGCCCTTCAGATTGCGGGATTAGACGGTATAGCCACGGGACTGTTAACGGCTGTTGGGGGTGGCGCAATCATCTTGGGATTTGCCTTTCAGGACATTGGAAAAAATTTCCTTGCAGGAATAATTCTGGCCTTCAATAGACCCTTTAATATTAACGACACCATAAAAATTGACAGCATTTTCGGAAGGGTAAAGGAATTGAATTTCCGCTATTCACACATAAAAACATTTGACGGTCGCGACATTTATATTCCCAATAGCGACGTGCTTACAAAACCGGTAGAAAACTACACCGCAGATGGTTTTTATCGAGTAGATTTTACAGTTGGTATTGGCTATGAAGACGATATAGTTGCCGCAAAAAAAGTAATTCAAGATATTTTGGACGGCAATACGGAAATAGTGAGCGATGATGACCATGAAAATTTCGTTATTGAGGACGAACTGGCGGCAAGTACCGTGAATCTAAAAGTGTATTTCTGGGTGGATACGGTAGATTATAGGCGCGCTTCCCAGGTACTTCGTGGATCGGTGATTCGGGAGGTGAAAGAAGCGCTTTTCAGCCAGGGCTTTAATCTTCCAGCAGACATAAAGGAATTGAAAATCTACGGCACCGAAGATGCCATTCCGATAAAATTTAAAAACAATCCCGAGTTTTTGGAGAAGCCCAAATAAACACGCAGGAATTTCCTGCGGACCTCCGATTTGTGAAATGAATTCAGTTTTTAAAAGGAAGCAAGATTGAAAATTAATCGCAGGGCAGGGGTACGTTCAAGGTTTTGTAGCTCCAATTTTTTTTATAGCTAAAATGCCACCACTCCGTGCGAATGGTATTAAAACCGAATTTGCGCATTCCTTCAAAGAGCAACTTTCGGTTTGCCAATATTTCTTTTGGGAAATTATGATTGTCAATGTGGGCTTCCCTCCCAAAATAATCATAGTCGCTCCCCATTTCAACATAACAGCCTTCCAAGGTTTCCAGGGTAAGGTCCACCGCCGCCCCTTTGTTATGGACGGAGCCATTGCCATAAGGATTGCCCACGTAGGTGGGGCGCGGTACTTTTGCCCACATTTTTTTCTGGACATCCAATGGGCGGTAGCAGTCGAAAATTTTGATTCTGTAGCCCATTTCGCAAAAATATTGGTTGGCATTTAGAAGTGCTTCGGCGACTTCGGGCTGTAGCAAACATTTTGAGCAATCGTATAAGGCTTCACCAATAAAATTGTTGGGCGTTGCATACCGAATTTCATAATTGAACTCGGTGGAAAGCGATTCAATATCTACCAAGGGTGCCTGCAAGGTTTTTTCGGAGGAAAATCCAAAAAACAAAACTGCGGTCAAGAAAGGGGGCAATAACTTCATGCTTCAAATTTAAGCAGATTTTAATAACATTCCCTGGAGTAATTGATACCTTTGGAAAAAGCATAAAAAAATGAACGATTTAGGAAAAAAATCCGCCCTAATTACAGGCGGTACCAAAGGAATAGGTTATGGAATTGCAGAAGCACTGCTCAAGGAAGGCATTAACGTTGCCATAACCGGAAGATCCAAGGCTACGGCCCAAGCCGCGGCAAAACAGCTGAACGCTCAGGGAAATGATAGGGCACAGGCCATAGGGCTGGAAGCAGATGTGCGCGATTTTGAAAGCCAAAACGCAGCGGTAAAACAAACCGTAGCACACTTTGGAGGCTTGGATATTGTAATTGCCAACGCTGGCTTGGGACATTTTGGTTCTGTGGAGGAGCTCAGTATTGAACAGTGGAAAGAAACGTTGGACACCAACCTTTCGGGTCCTTTTTATTCGCTAAAAGCCAGTATGGACCAACTGAAAAGGAACCGAGGTTATTTCATAACCATATCGAGTTTGGCTGGAACAAATTTTTTTAAGGGAGGCAGCGCATATAACGCCAGCAAATTCGGACTAACGGGTTTTACCCAAGCTGTAATGTTGGACCTGCGCGATTACGGCGTAAAGGTTTCTACTATTATGCCGGGTTCGGTGGCCACACATTTTAATGGAAACAGCCCGAATGAAAAAGATGCCTGGAAAATACAGAAAGAGGATATTGGTGCTCTGGTGGTGGATTTACTGAAAATGAATCCGAGAACCTTGCCCAGCAAGATTGAGGTCCGGCCATCCATGCCGCCAAAAAATTAGGCTATTTAAAGGAAAAAGATTCCGCCCAGGCCTTGGCGTTTTCCATATTTTCAAAAAATGCAAAACTATAGGGAAACAGTTTTTGTTCCACAATGGCTCTTTCGCGTTCGGCTTCAAGCGTTGAAACAATTGCCATACCAATTTTGTTTTTCATTTTGCCATTTCTGTAAATATCGAGGTCTATAGTGTGTGGGTAGCGCCTATCGGCAATGACAATAAATGGTTTTTTGCCGAAATGCTGCTTATAATTTTCCCGAATCCATTCGTTTTTTTTAATGTCAATATGTTGATTTTCAAAAACGCGGACCAACGAATAGGTATTGTATAGATAGAGCTCACAAAAGTCGGAAAGTAGTTTTTTTTCCATGCTGGGTTTGGCGGTTGTTTGAATTAAAGATAGACATTTTTTTTACATTTCCTACAAGTCAAACAATTCTTGTAATTTCTATTAAATATTACTTTTAATTAGCTTTAGTACAAAAAAAAGCGACCTACGGAAAGTATGTCGCTTTTTCAAAATTAAAGTTACTCTCTTTTTTAATTGGCAGAAAGCAGGGCCAAAAATTTGTCAAGATTCGGCAGGATAACGATTCTCGTTCTTCTGTTGGTAGCGCGGCCTTCCTTGGTTTCGTTTTCGGTTAGGGGATGAAAGCTGCTTCTTCCGGCGGCAATCAATTTAGCGGGATCTACCCCATAATCATCCTGCAATTTGCGAATAACGGCGGTAGAACGGTCCACACTTAGTTCCCAGTTATCTTTAATGTATGCTCCCGGCTTCACGGTTTGGCTGTCCGTGTGGCCTTCCACCATAACTTCCAGTGCAGGCTCGCTATTTATGACAGTGGCCAATCGCTCCAATAATGGGTCAGCCTTGGGGTTTACGCGCGCGCTTCCGGATTTGAACAACAATTTATCCGAAATGGTGATCATTACTACGGTTTCATCAATATCTATGGCAATGTCATCCTCTTCGCCTTCACCGGCTAAACTGCTGTCGAGATTTTTCTTAAGGTTATAAGAAACAATTAGATTCATGGAATCCTTAAGGGTCTTGGCCTGCGCCA
The DNA here is from genome assembly GCA_048265145.1 of Aequorivita sp. Lineage (GTDB taxonomy): Bacteria > Bacteroidota > Bacteroidia > Flavobacteriales > Flavobacteriaceae > Aequorivita. The sequence goes on along the minus strand of JBLXCF010000001.1, from coordinate 119,424 downwards.
GTTCCTGTGGATCTACATTGGCAAGGGCCTTCTTCATTTTCTCCTTATCGTTCTGGGAAACTACAACGCCCTCAATTTGCTGTAGGCGGCTGTTGTTGCTATCGGTCAAGGATTGAATTTTGGAATTGTAACTTGCCACGCGCTCCTCGATTTTGGCATATTTGGCTTCAATTTCCTCTTTTTCAAGTTGGGTTTTTGCCAAGGTAGAACGGGTGTCGTTGTATTGGTTTTCCAATTCAACATACTTCTTTTTTGATACGCAGGAGGTAGCAAAAAGTGCTGTTGCCAGCATGGTTAGTGCAATAGCTTTTTTCATAATAACTAAGTTTTTAAAGGTTTGTAATGCAAATATAAATGCACCTTCCACCAAAAAATTAGTTAAGGCATGCTATTGTTTTGTTAAAAGAAACTTTTAAAAAACCTCAAAGACATAACCCAAAAGCCAATAGAGAATTATGAAAACCACAATGGTTCCGATACAGCCACATTTGCCGCCACCAATTTTTTTGGCGCCCCAGCCGGCGAGCAGAATTCTGAGTAATTTTTTCATAGTAGTTCAAATTTAAAATGGTGTTAAAACTAAATTTATTCCTCCTTTGTTGGAGCGATTTGAAGTTTGTTCTTTCCGAAATCCAACGTTCGGATTGGGAACGGAATATTTATGCCCGCATCGTCAAAATGTTTTTTGATTAGTTTTATGGCTTGGTGCTGGGCTTCCAGTTTTGGTTTGGGTTTGGTGCTTGCAATCCAGAAACGGGTGATAAAATTAATGGAGCTATCACCAAATTCAGTAAAGAAAAATTCTACCCCTTCATTCTCCTGCTGTTCAAAATTGTCTGTAATAATTTTCAGCACGAGATCCTCCACCTGTTGCAGATCACTTTCATACCCAACGCCGCAACTTACCGAAACACGGGCTCTCTCGGTCCAAGAGTAATTGGTGAAAGGGCTATCAATAAATATCTTGTTTGGTATAATTACAAAATCATTATCGGTTTGGCGAATGGAAACTGCCCGAAGGTCAATTTCCTCCACATAACCGCTTTTTCCTTGGGCCTCAATAAAATCGCCAATTCGGACCTTTGGTTGAAAGGAAAGCATAAAACCCGAAATCGTGTTGCTCAACGTTCCTTGCAGGGCAAAACCAATGGCCAGACCCATAACCCCGGCTCCGGCAAGGATTGATGTTAAAACCTTATCGAGTTGCAGTACCCCTAAGGCCACAAAAAAACCTATTAACAGTACAATGTTGTAGATCAATTTTGATAGAATCTGCTTTATGGACTCATCCCCAAGTTTTTTGAAAAGAATCCTTCGCGCGAATCTTTTAATGAGTCTTGCAAGTATATAAAAGACGATCATTACCAAGATGGCAACCGCAAAGTTTGGCAATTTTAATATGATGGCGTCCATCCATCCATCAAGCTTTTCCCACAGGTTTGATATTGAATCATGTATTGAAAAATCTTCTGACATAGTATAGTTTTAAAGTAAAGTGGAAAGCATAAATGTACCTAAAATCCAAAGGACAATGGAAAGAATGCCACCAATTATAAAAAAATGTTTGAATTTATAAAAACCCATTCCGTAGATTAACGTATTGGTTTGGTACCCCATGGGCGTAAAAAAACTAAAATTGGCCCCAAACAAAACGGAAAGGATAAACGGTTTCATGGAAAGATTTAGGCCCACCGCCACCGCAATGGCGATTGGGGTCATAATAATGGCAGTGGCATTGTTGCTCACCACACTGCTCATCAGCATGGTTATCAAAAAGATTAACCCAATAACAGCTATATTGGATTGTCCGCTCAAAATAGCCAATAGCTGGTCAGAAATCCATTTGTCCGCGCCCGTGTTGTTCATGGCGATACCCAAGGGAATCATTCCGGCAAGCAGAAAAATTACCTGCCAATTAATGCGGTGGTACACGTCGTTTAGTTCCAAACAGCGCGTTAGCAAAAGTAGGCTCACCCCCGTTATCGCGCTTAACAGTATAGGTAAAATGCCACTGGCGGCCAGCCCAATCACCAGTAGAAGAATTGCGAAGGAAAGTGTTCTTTTCCTTTTGTCAATCGGCGGTTTGGTTTTATGTGCCTGAAGTACGGCAACGTTTTCCATGGCATCCAATTGGTAAATATCATTTTTGGGAATTTCAACCAATAATCTGTCGCCGGGTTTCAGGGAAATCTGTTCTATATCTTTTCGTACCAATCGCTCTTGCGTATTCCGAATATTCTTCCTTTTCTTGATGGCAATGGGAAGCGCATTCTGAAAGGTTTGTTTTCTAAGTTGCTTCAAGGTTTTCCCAATAAGTTGGGAACCGGGCAAAATAAGTAACTCCACAAACCCCAGGTCATTCTGCCTTGAGGCCATTTCCACCTCCTCGCCGTTTTCCAATTTTGTCCCATTTTTATGTTTTTCCTGGGTTTTGTGGACGCTCAAACCGTCGTCCTCATTCAGTTTGGCCAAATTTTCAAGATCACACATTAGTAGGAGTTTATCCTTGGCCTTGAGCGTAATGTACCGGCCGGGAGCGTTGGTTATCTGTTTGCGGCGGGTTAGTTTTAATATTGAAATTTCCGGATTGGTATAGAGAAAAGTATCCTCAATTTTTTTACCGATCAATTTTGAATCCTTATCTATCACCACTGTTGTTACATAATTTTCCAGATGGTAAAGGTCGTGTAGATTTTCCTTGGAATCCTTCGGAAGCCATCTGGAGGCGATGGTTACTACTATAATTCCTACTAATAAAAAGACCAACCCAAAAAATGAAAATTCAAAAAAACCAAATCGTTCGGCGCCAAGATCCTTTGCTACGGAATTTACTATCAGGTTGGTGGAGGTTCCCATCAACGTGCAACTTCCGCCCAAAATCCCGGCAAAGGAAATGGGCAGGAGCAATTTTGCTTGCGGCAGCCGAAATCGTTTGGACAATTCCGAAATTATTTTTATAAAAACAATAACCACGGCCGTGGTATTGATAAATGCCGAAATGCCACCGGTAATGAACATAAAAACCGGAAGAAGCAGGAATAGCGGCAATACGTGCAAATTTTTTAGCAACCGCGCGAGCGAAGCAATCACTCCATTGTCCTCAAGCGCCAACGCAATAATCATTAGGGAAAGTACCGTAATGGTTGCGGAATTGGAAAAACCGGCAATGGCCTGTTCCGGTTCTACCAGCCCTGTCAGCGCCAAAGAGGCAATTAAAAACATTGCTATTTTATCGACCGTAAATACCTCAAAGGCAAAAAGCAGAATGGTAAAAAATAGAATAGAAAAAACGAGAATTATTTCTGTGGTCATTTGGCTGGCTGGTTTGTATCATAAAGATAACCGCAGAAATAAAACTCGTTGCCAAGAAATTCATAAAATATTATAGACTCTTCTTTGGTTTTGACAAAAACTATCCGAGATATTTCTTTAAAATGTGGCTTTTGGAGGTTTGCCGCAACCGGCGAATTGCCTTTTCGCGGATTTGACGTACACGTTCACGGCTCAAATCGAAAGTATCGCCAATTTCCTGAAGGGTCATCGGTGGCTGTCCGCATAGTCCAAAGTTTAATTTTACAACGTCTGCCTCTCGCGGTGCAAGCGTGTCCAGCGCCCGGTTTATTTCAATGCGAAGGGATTCGTGCAACAAATTTTTATCTGGGTTTGGACTCTCTCCCGAACTTAACACATCATACAGGTTGTTGTCATTTTCACCTTCCTGAAAGGGCGCGTCCATGGACAAGCTGCGCGTTGAATTGGTAAGGGAGCTTTTCACTTTTGATTCGCTGAAATCCAATTCCTTAGCAATTTCTGCCGCCGTGGGCACCCGTTGAAATTTTTGCTCCAGATGGATGGAGGCTTTTTTAATTTTGTTTATGTCGCCAATCTTGTTCAACGGAAGCCGCACCACGCGCGATTGTTCGGCGATGGCCTGCAGGATGGCTTGACGTATCCACCAAACCGCATAGGATATAAACTTAAAACCGCGGGTCTCATCAAAGCGTTTTGCAGCTTTTACAAGCCCGACATTCCCTTCGTTAATTAAATCCGGTAGGCTCAGACCTTGGTTCTGGTACTGTTTTGCCACGGAAATAACAAACCGCAAATTGGCCCGGCTCAACTTGTTCAATGCAGCCTGATCTCCTTCTCGGATGCGCTGTGCCAACTCTACCTCTTCTTCCGCAGAAATAAGGTCTATCTTGCTTACATCCTGTAAATAACTATTTAAAGATTTGGTTTCGCGGTTGGTTACCTGCTTGGTGATCTTAAGTTGTCTCATATATAATGTGCATTTTTTTAATAACACGGCATAGTAAGACAATTTGGGGTAATTTCCAAAAAGTTAACAGTAGTTGTTAAAATTTGATATTCTGTTATTTTTTGTCTACTTTGAAAAAAAATACAATATGAAAACCAAATCAAGGTGGGGGTTTGTGGCGCTATTTTTATTCACGCTTTCAACACTGGCCCAAAAACCAACCGAAGTTCCGAAACCCAGTGAAAAGCCTATAGACCTCACCAATCCGGCAGATATTATAATCTATATTGTGCTGCCGCTGTGTGCAATCTTGTTATTCTTTATATGGCGTGGAAAAAGAAAGAAATAGGAAAATAATACTTCTTCTTAACACCAAATTATATTCTTTTGATAGTATTTTTGGTGCAATTCTTGCCTTTGGGAGCATCAAAAATCTTCGAAATGAAAAAGTATGTTTTTGCCATCATTTTTTTAATCCTTGGAGGAAGAGCCATCTCGCAAATAGAGCTGTCCAATAATTCTGTTCGTTTTGACGCTTCAGACACCAATCTGAACAGTTCATCAGGCTTTGAGATTCCCGCCATAAAAGCCCCAACGCTCTCCAACACTAAAGATCCGCAACAAACCAATAATTCCAACTTGGGAAAGGAAGAGCAAAAACAGCTCGATATGCAACATGGCGACGGACTAATGGAATACACCGGCACCAATAAGGTACCCAAATATTTTTCAAAGGACAAAGAGGCAAAACCGGAATTTGGAAGGGACCAATATTTAGGTGATTTTAAAACCACGGCAAAAAACGCAACATTTATGTATCGCGACCATGAATTTGTGGACGGAGATATGATCCGGGTTTACGTGAATGGAGACATTGTGATTCCGCAGGCGAGGTTGGAGGGAAGTTTTAGGGGGTTTGATGTGCCGCTGCAATCGGGCTTCAACAAAATAGATTTTGAAGCGCTAAACCAAGGAAGTTCCGGTCCCAATACCGCGCAATTGAACATTTATGATGAGGTCGGAAATTTGTTGGCTACTTATGAATGGAATCTTCTAACGGGCAATAAGGCAACAACCATTTTGGTAAAGGATTAATTTTTTGGACCTAAAAATTAGCCGTACCGTTAAACTTCCCTTAAAATATTCGAATTAAATCCACGGATACTTCACATTTGTTTTAAGGCTTTTTAACTTTAGGGAAAATTCCACAAAATGAATGTTTCCGAACAAATACTCCAAATTCTGAAGGAAGTTGGAGTAACCCAAATATGGGGGGTAACCGGCGACGCCTTGAACACCTTTACCGATGCACTTCGCGATGATGACCAAATAAAATGGATTACTGTCCGACACGAGGAGAATGGGGCATTTGCCGCTTGTGCAGAGGCCCAAATGACAAAAAACCTCGCCGTTTGCGCGGGCACTGTAGGCCCTGGAACGCTCCATTTAATCAACGGTCTTTACAATGCAAAAAAGGAACGAGTGCCCGTTTTGGCCATTAGTGGGCAAGTGGCCCGTAAAAATTTGGGCACCAACTACTTTCAGGAAGTTGGCCTTACCAGAATTTTTGAAGATGTTTGTGCCTATCAAGCGGTAATTCGCTCTGCGGAAGAAGCCCCCCGCGTAGTGCTCAAGGCAATTCAAATTGCATTGGAACAGCGTGCCGTGGTACGTGTTGAAATTCCGGTTGATATTGCCGTTGAAGAAGCCAGCGGTACACATTATAAACATCCTGTTTTTAGGGGAAATGCAATCCTCGTTCCTTCAGAGGAGGACGTTAACAAAATGGCAGAAGCCCTGAACGCGGCAGATAAAATAACCATTTTTGCCGGTGCGGGATGTCAGGAGTGCAGGGAAGAGGTATTGGCCCTTTCCGAAAAATTGAAAGCCCCAATTGTGCATACGCTCCGTTCCTCGGACGTGATCCATAACAATGACAAAAATGTTGTGGGGCTAACGGGATTGATTGGTAATCCCTCTGGCTATAATGCTGTGATGAAAGCCAACGTATTGCTGATGTTGGGCACGGATTTTCCGTATAGCAACTTCCTTCCTGATGAAAGTTTGATAATTCAAATTGACAAACGAATGGAGAACATAGGGAACCGGGTAAAGGTTGACATTGGAGTGCAGGGCGATTGTTTGGCAACCCTCCGAAAATTGGAGCCTAAAATTATTCCAAAAAAGAATTCTAAATTTTTGGACCACCTTGTTGAAAAATTTGAACAATGGAAAAAACTGAAAGAAGAAAACAGTAGCCTTAAAAATGATGAAGAGCCATTACATCCGCAATTATTGATGAATGCTCTTAACCGAAAAGCTGCCGATGATGCTTGTTTTACGGTAGATGTGGGCGAAAGCGCTATTTGGGTAGCCCATCATTTAACCTTGCACGGCAAGCGAAGGTTGCTCGGCTCGTTCAACCATGGTTCCATGTCTGTTGGATTTCCGGCAGCTATGGGCATCCAGTCCGTAAACCCAGGGCGTCAAGTTTGGGCAATTGTTGGGATGGGGCTTTCGGAATGTGTATGAATGATTTTATAACCGCCGTTCGGTATAAGTGGCCTTTAAAAATTTTAGTTTACAACAACAGCCAGCTCGGGTTTGTGAAAATTGAAATGGAAGAAGCGGGCTATGCGATGGCAGATGAGGCACTGGGGCTCCAAAACCCAAATTTCGCGGAATATGCAAAGCTCTGTGGTGGCGATGGATATCGGGTTACCCACGCTTCAGAAATAGAAACGGCCATAGCTATGGCAATCGCCTCTCCCAAACCTTTTATTATTGACGCGGTTACCAATCCAGGCGAACTTTCATTGCCTCCAAATATTACATTGGAGGAAGCGTGGGGCTTTGGAAAATCTAAGGTGAAGGAAATTCTACTTGCCGTGGAAGGCGACAAAAATCAAAAGGCCAATTTGATGGATGAGATAAAGGCCTTTTTCCATACTGCAAAATAAACCAAAATTTAAAAAGACTACAACGTGAGAGAAGCAATCCAGTTTACCTTTATAATTTTGGGGTTAGTTGCCGTGATAACCTGTACCGCCCTTTGGCCCGCGTATGGATTTTCAATTTTTGGCGCCCTCATATTCGCTATCGGTATGTATGATCTTTTTCAAAAGAAACATTCCATCCTGCGCAATTTTCCAGTTTTGGGCCATATGCGTTTTCTTTTGGAAATGATTGGTCCTGAACTCCACCAATATTTTGTGGAGAATGACACCGATGGAAAACCAATAGACCGTAACCACCGTGTTTACGTTTACCAAAGATCCAAATTGGTGAACGAAACACATCCCTTCGGAACTGAATTGAATGTTGAGGCAGAGAATTATAAGTGGATGAAGCACAGCATATATCCCTCCAAACTTTTGGAACAACCACCGCGCGTCGTGGTGGGTGGACCAGATTGTAGGCAACCTTACAGTGCGAGTATTTTTAATATTTCTGCTATGAGTTATGGAGCTTTAAGCAAAAATGCCGTGATGGCCTTAAATTTGGGTGCGAAGGCCGGAAATTTTTTCCACGATACCGGCGAAGGGGGGATTTCGGACTATCACTTAAAAGGCGGCGATCTGGTCTATGAAGTAGGTACCGGCTATTTTGGTTGTCGCACTGAGGAGGGCCGTTTTTCGCCGGAAAAATTCAAGGAAAAAGCGGCGCTTCCCACGGTAAAAATGATAGAGATCAAGATTTCGCAAGGCGCAAAACCGGGCCATGGCGGTGTGCTACCGGCGGTAAAGAACAATGAAGAGATTGCAAAAATAAGAGGTGTAAAACCACATACCACGGTATTGTCGCCACCCGGCCATAGCGCGTATAGTGATGCCGAAGGACTTTTGAAATTCGTAAGGCACATGCGCGAATTGAGCAACGGAAAACCTATTGGTTTCAAATTGTGCATTGGAAGCAAGCAGGAATTTATTGAAATATGTGAAAAGATGGTCTCCACGGGCATTAAACCAGATTTTATAACCGTGGACGGCTCTGAGGGCGGAACAGGGGCCGCGCCAATAGATTTTTCAAATTATGTGGGGATGCCCTGGGAAAAAGCTCTGGTTTTCGTAGTGGATACCTTGAATGGATATGGATTGAAAAAGGATATAAAAATTCTTACAGCCACGAAAATATTTACTGCTTTTGATATTTTTAAAGCGCTCTGCATTGGTGCCGATATTTGCAATTCCGCCCGGGGAATGATGCTGGCCCTCGGCTGTATTCAAGCGCTGCGATGCGACACCAATAAATGTCCAACGGGAGTAACCACCAACAATCCCAGTCTGATGCGTGGTTTGGTGGTGGAAGAAAAATGGAAACGCGTGAAAAACTACCAGCAGGAAACCGTGAAGGAGTTTTTGGAATTATTTGCAGCCGCGGGGTGCAAAACCCTTTCAGATTTGAATAGAAGTTTTATCTTTAAGCAAGTGGAAACAGACATTAAATGTTATGAAGAAATTTATCCGACGGTCCCCGAAGGAAAATTTTTAAAAGACACCTATAATTCATTTTGAACCTAAAATATCCGGTTTATGAAAAAAGTACTGATAACCTTAGATTATAACCCAAAATCAGAAAAGGTAGTGACCATGGGTAACGAATTGGCAAGATTGATGGATGCCGAAATCTGTTTGCTCCACGTATTGGGGGAGGTGAGCTATTACGGAATGCAGTACGAACCTTTTATGGGTTATGAAGGTTATGCTTTTCCGGTGGATTTTAAAATTCAGGAAGAATTTGTTAAAGTAGCACAGGATTATTTAGACAAAACTGCGGTCCACTTGGGCGGCCGCAATATTTCCACCCATCTGTCCGAAGGGGATACTGCAAATTCCATTCTGGAATATGCCCAACAATGGCAGGCAGATGTAATTGTTATGGGCGCCCACCGGCACGGAACCTTGGAAAAACTGTTTTTGGGAACGGTGGCTTCCAGTGTGTTGGAACGCACCACCATTCCGGTTTATATGGTTCCTACAGGAGCGTCATAAAATCATGTTCGATTGCACCTTTTCATCATTAAATATTCAGTATGGCCTTAACCAATAATGATATTATGAAAAAACTCCGCGTTGCCCATAAGCTCCGCGATGAGGATATAGTAAAAATCTGTGCCTTGGTAGATTTTGCTGTAACAAAAAGCGAGTTGGGCGCCATTTTCAGAAATGAAAACCACGAAAAATATATGGAATGTGGCGATCAGTTTCTGCGTAATTTTTTAAACGGACTTATTATACACCTTCGCGGTCCCATGCCGGAAAAGAATGAAAACGCTTCGGGGAATTCAAAATAAAAAGCCGGATTAAATTTCTTCAATCCAGCTTTATTGGCTTATTCGTTTTCTATGTTTCAATAGGCGTATCTGCATGTTTTTCTAATTATGGGATCTTCCGTAAAATGCTGGCTGCCAGTAAGGCCTCGCAGCGTTTGCTGCTTCTGGGATCCGAATTTGATTCTCTTTTGAATGTTTCTCAAAGTTTTCATGGTTTCTGTTTTGATTTTTTGCCAGTTAAGTCTACTTAAAGCGCCTTTTTAAATTCCAGGCATAGGATTTGGAAGTCTGGGGTCGGTGCTGTCTTTCATTGGTGTCCAAAGTTCTCATGATTTTATTTTTTATGTATTAAGATTTAATTCTTAGCGGTACCTTCTTTTTAAATTCCAGGAATACGCTTTCGTGGTTTTCATTTTTGAGGTTAAAAGATTGCTGTCCAAAGTTCTCATAATTTCTGTTTTTTAGTGGTTTATGCTTAAAAGACGCAGGGAAATGAAATATGTTACAGTACTATGTAATACAAAGTAATGATTTAACGAAACATTAACGAATGGGCTGGGGGTTTTTCATTTCCTATAAGTTGTTTAACAAACCATTAACCGGAAAGCACGCTTAAAAAGGTTGTGGGGTAGGGCGGTTCCCATTATATTTGCAACCAGAAACACATAAGTGGCAAAAGAAAGTATGAATACGGTCCGAAAAACTGAAACAAATAAATTAAAAAGAGCCCATTTGTATTATAAATACACGGGCTTTTATTCCTTTGTGGGACAAAGTTTAAAAAAAGCCATCATTCCAACAATCGTGGTGGTGGTTGCTTTAATTTTCCTCGATCTGTATGTGGTGGATTTCAGCAATCTGTTCACCTATATAACTGAAACTTTTGCACCCATCAATATCTTGTTGGTTTTTTTGGTCTCCGAATCGCTCTTGGGTTTGGTGCCGCCGGAAATATTTATTGCCTGGAGCGATAAAATGCCCGAACCCGTACTTTATTTAACACTCCTGGCTACGATGTCCTATATCGGTGGTATTATTTCCTATTTCATTGGGAAATGGATTTTTACCATACCCAGGGTCTACGCCTATATGGAAGGCAAAATGAAGAAGCATTTAAAACAAATCAGAAAATGGGGTGGCTTTTTGATTGTGGTGGGGGCCTTATTGCCAATTCCATATTCCATTACCAGTATGGCCGCTGGAACGATCCACTATAAATTTCGAAACTTTTTGCTTTTTGGGCTCCTTCGCTTTGTGAGGTTTTATTTATATGCCATTGCCATTTTCAGTTTGGTATAGTACTTTTGGGGTTCCAAAAACTTAAGTTTGGAAGATTCACTTTAAATTAAAATCAGTCTCCTTCGCTCCAATGAGGAAAAACGATCCCTACGCCGCATTACGATTCCGGGAATTCAATATTTTTTTATTAGTCCGTTTCGCAATGGTCTTTGCGTGGAGCATGCAATTTGTAGTCATTGAATGGGAGGTTTATAGTATCACAAAAAATCCATTATCCTTGGGAATCATTGGGCTTATGGAGGTAGTCCCGGCCGTAGCGATGGCCTTATTTGCGGGTCATGTAGTGGATCAGCGCGAAAAACGTGGCCTTCTTTTTAAATGTATTTTCGGATTTTCTGCGGTCAGTCTTGGCCTTTTTTTAATAACCTGGCCCCGTGTGGTGGATGGACTTTCAACCAACACCATTTTGTATGTGGTTTATTTTTTGGTCTTCCTGGGCGGAATTGTGCGCGCCTTTTTGGGACCAACCATCTTTTCCCTTTTTTCACTATTGGTGCCGAAGAAGATTTATCCAAACGCTGCCACGTGGAGCAGTTCCGTATGGCAAATGGGATCGGTAGTGGGTCCTGCCGCGGGCGGATTTTTTATCCATTGGATTGGGGTGCATTGGTCTATGTGCTTTGTTTTCGCTTTTTCGCTAATGGCCCTGTTGCTTTTGCTACAAATTCCGAAAAAACCCATATTGAATCCCAATATTGGGGAACCCGTTATGAAGAGTTTAAAGGAAGGCATTAAATTTGTCCGAAACACACGGGTTATCCTTGGAGCCTTGACTTTGGATATGTTCGCGGTACTTTTCGGCGGGGCAGTAGCACTACTGCCCATTTATGCACAGGATATCCTAAAAGTAGGGCCAGAGGGATTTGGCATTCTTCGTGCTGCTCCAGCCGTGGGAGCTTTGCTGATCATGTTTACTTCGGCCCATTTTCCGCTTAACAAAAATGCGGGCATGAAACTTTTGGCCGCCATTTTCGGTTTTGGAATTTGTATTATCGTTTTTGGAGTATCCACTTGGTTTTGGCTCTCGGTTGTGGCCCTTTTCCTTAGCGGTGCTACCGATGGAATTTCAATGGTTATCCGTTCCACTATTTTACAATTGCGAACCCCCGATGCCATGCGCGGAAGGGTTGCTTCCGTAAATTCCATGTTTGTGGGTTCCTCCAACGAATTGGGTGCTTTTGAAAGCGGACTAACTGCCAAATTGATGGGTACCGTAAATGCTGTAATTTTTGGAGGAACGATGACGCTAATTACCGTAGTTGGTACTGGAATGTTTTTTCCAAAACTTCGAAAACTTGATCTTCAAAAAGATTTGGACGCGCACGAAAAGGCATAAACCTAAATCCAAAAAAAGTATTTTCATTCCTTTTTTAGATTTTTCGATCCTTGTATTAAATTGTATTTTTGAGTTAAAAGAACCTTCCAAAAAGTATGGATTCCAACTATAATACTTCGGGACAGGCATTGATTGGATTTCTTGTCTATTTAACCAAAACTGCTGGGTTGACCCAAGAGGAGGCAATTCAAATTTCCAAAGATCTAAAGCATTTAAAAGTTGAAAAAGGTTCTCTATTGCTAAAACCCGGCGACCCTTGCCATCACTCCTTTTTTGTTGAAAAAGGCCTACTTAGGTCCTTTATGCTGGATGAAAGCGGCAAGGAACATGTAATACAGTTTGCACCAGAAAATTGGTTTATAATGGACAGGAGCAGTGTTTATTTCAACGATGTTTCGGAAAGTTATATTGAAGCCATCGAAACATCCGAAATTGTTTTTATTGGTGAAGATTTCATGTGCCACGCCGCGGAAGTCAGTTCGGCTTTTCGTAGATATAATGACAAATTGTTGCACAATCACATCCGGCAATTGCAGAAACGTATAAATCTTTTGCTTGGCGCTACGGCAGAAAAGCGCTATTTAAGTTTCATTGGCATGTATCCCGACCTGCTGCTACGGGTACCCCAGTGGATGATTGCATCCTATTTGGGAATTACGCCCGAGAGTTTGAGTAGGGTCCGGAAGGAACTTGCCAAAAAAAATTTCAAAAAAAATTAATCGGGCATCGTAGCATAACCTGTTTCTCCGGGCACCTTCGGAAAACGCTGGGCTTTCCAATCCTTTCGCGCTTTCTCGATGGTTTCTTTTTCTGAAGCCACGAAGTTCCAATGGATGTGTCGTTCCTCCGGAAATGGAGTGCCTCCAAATATATAAATTGTGGAATTTTCTCCAATTTCAAATTCACAGAGCTTGCTGTCCTTTGCCACCAATATTTGTTTGGGTTCAAAGGTATGGCCTTCGCTGGAAACGGTTCCTTCCAAAATATAGAGTCCGCTTTCGCCGAAAAGATACTCACCAAGATTCACCTTTCGTTTCTTGCCGCTTCTTACCTCCAAAAAATATAGGTCGCTGTGCACGGGCACAGGGGATTTTCTCCCGAAAACCGCACCCGCAATTACTTTAATGGAAACGCCATCCTTCTCAAAATGCGGAATTTTTTCCCTTTCAATATGGTGGAATGAGGGCTCCATAAATTCAAGCGCTTTCGGAAGTGCCACCCAAATTTGAAGTCCGTGCAATGATTTTTTTGAAGTTCTTAAATAATCGGGCGTCCGCTCGGAATGGACCACGCCTTTTCCCGCAGTCATCCAGTTGACGGCTCCGGGCGTAATCTCAACGTGTGAGCCTAAACTATCGCGGTGGCTAATGCTTCCTTCAAAAAGATAGGTCAATGTAGACAGTCCAATATGCGGATGCGGCGGTACGTCCAGATTTTCCGATTCGCTTAAATGCACGGGCCCCATATGGTCAATAAAAACGAAAGGCCCCACCATTCTTTTTTCGCGAAAGGGGAGCAGTCTGCCAACCCTAAAATTTCCAATGGAGGCGGCCCTTTCGGGAACGATTGTTTTTAAATTTGACATAACGTTGCGATGGTGATTAAAAGGATGCGAACACAAAGCGCAACGGTTTGCGCAAGCGGTTTGCATCCTTTAAAATTAATGAAAATTCCTTATTCCAAGTATCCAAATTTTCCCATATTGAAATCACTGATTGCCTGAACCAGCTCGCTCTGGGTGTTCATAACAAAGGGACCGTGGGCGGCAATGGGTTCGTGGATTGGTTCGCCACTCAAAACCAGCACCACGGCTTCATCCAAGGCTTCCAATACAAAAGCTTCACCTTCATTGTCAAACAGTGCGAAACTATCGGTTTTGATGATTTCGGAAGTATTCACCTTAATGGATCCTTCAATTACCAACAATGCAGTATTGAAATGTTTTGGAAAACCAAAGGTTGCTTTTCCATTTTTTATCAATTTTGCGTTCAACAAATGCACCGGTGTAAACGTGAAGGCCGGGCCCTTTGTTCCATTGAATTCGCCCGCTATAACTTCTACCACACCCGCTCGTTCCGGAAGTTCAACTTTTTTTATATCGGCGTGGGTAATTCCCTGATATTTCGGTGGGTCCATTTTATGTTTGGCCGGAAGGTTCACCCAAAGTTGGACCATTTGGAAATCGCCACCACTTTTGCTGAACTGTTCCTCGTGATATTCCTTATGTAGAATTCCAGAGGCGGCCGTCATCCATTGAACGTCGCCTTCGCCAATAACACCGCGATTTCCGGCGCTGTCGTGATGCGCTACGCTACCTTTGTAGGCAATGGTAACCGTTTCAAAACCGCGGTGCGGATGTACACCAACGCCGCGGGGCTTATCGGTTGGCGGAAAGTAGAATTTACTGTTATAGTCCATCATGATAAACGGATCCATTCTTTCAAAACCTTTCCCGATTCCACTGGGAATATATTGGTGCACCCTAAACCCGTCGCCAACCATATGGGGAGCGGGTGGGGAAAAAATCTGTTCTATTTTTCGTGTTTTCATCTGTATTTATTTTATATGGGAGTGTAAAAGTAGGCTCTAAATTGGTGTAATCCATTGATGTATGATAGGAACCCTTTCTCCGAAATGCTCAAAAAAGAGGGCTTCGTTTTTTAAAACGGAGCCCTCTTTTTTATATAGAAAAAGATAAAATTTAAAAAGAACTATTGTTTAATGAATTGTAGCGAAGCGATCATTTTTACTTTGTCGCTTACTACAACATTACCGGCTTCGGTAACGGCATTCCAGGTCAATCCAAAATCCTTTCGGTTAATTTGGCCCTCAAATTCAAATCCTGCTTTGGTCTGTCCATACGGGTCCACGGCGGTTCCGTTGTATTCGGCTTCCAACGAAATTTCCTTTGTTACGCCTTTTATGGTCAAATCGCCAATCATTTTCGATCCGTCAAAGGATTTGGATTTAAACGTAAGCTCCGGAAAAGTGGCGGCGCCAAAAAACTCATCGCTTTTCAGGTGTTCGTCCCTGTCTTTATTATTGGTGTTCACCGAATCGATTTCTGCCGAAAACGAAAAGGTTCCCTTTTGAAAATCATCATTCTCCGTTTTAACTTCACCATTGAATTTTTCAAAATGGCCCGTAACGGTGGAAATCATCATATGCTTCACCTTAAAATTGATTTCTGAGTGCGTAGTATCAATTTTCCAAGTTGTTTTTGTGCTGTCCATAATTCTGAATTTTTTAAGTTATGGTGCAAAGGTAGCCTGCGTTTCCTATTCTGGCATTGATGTATGGTAAGTAATGCAGACCCGTCCGCAGGTTTATTGGTTCAATGCTTCGGTTAATTGCTCATAGTTTTCAATATTCACGTGAAGGACCCCGCCCAAGCTGATTATTGGGGACTGCAGGGAGTCAATGGAGACCGTTGCATTTGCAAATGCGGGCGCCAATTGGTTTTTTAGTTCCGGCTTTTCTGAGAAGCGATAGGCGGAATATATATAGCTGCTTTTATCCAAACGGCTAACAAGGCTGTCACAGACGGTGCAGTTATCGGGAATATAAACTATTACCTTCTTTTTTGGTTCAATTTTTATGGGCTCCGCCTCTTTGCGCAAGGCGCGGCGAGAAAGGCTGTCGTTCACTGTTAGCTCGTAGGTGTAGTTGGCTTTTTTGCCCCGGTCCACAATTAAATTGGTAAGCATGACTTTGGATGCGGCCGGCACCCGAACCGCTCTTGGAACGCCTTTGCTCTGTCTGAAATTAGTACCCTCAACCGAAATGGAAACATCCAGATCCTGCTCGTTTTTATTGAGCGCGTACAGAAAAAGCCGGTTGGCCTTGGTTTCTTCAATAATTTCTATGGGTCTAATTTGGGAAAGGGAAGGGGTAATGCTGCCTACTAAAAAAAAAGTAGCGAGTACATATTTCAACATATTGGTTTCGTTTAGAGCTTCCGAAGATAAAAATTTCATTTACAATAAAAAAAATCCCGCCAAGCAGCGGGAATTTTTTCTATCCAAATACTAAATTTTAAATATCGTTGACCTCCCTTTTTGCGGAATTTTTGAGCTGTTCGTATTTCTCTGTGATGGTGTCTTCCACTTCGCCGGCCTTTTCCTTTATTTTTCTACCGGTTTCGGTGGCCTTATCCTTCAATCTTTGTTTTTCTTCAGGTGTCATGTTTTTGTATTTCCAAAACGCAAATGCACCGGCGGCTATGCCTAAAAGCGCCAATAATCCTTTTCCTTTCTTATTCATAATGATTTCCTTTTTTTAGTTTTTGTGAAGATACGGCATAATTCAATTTCCAAATAATCCAATATGGACTTTAATATTTATTTAATATTCCGGCTCAGTATTTTAAAAGGAATTCACAATTTTTATTAGGCCAGGGTATAAAAGGTTTTTGTTGGTTGAACTTCCTTGTAATAATTTCTCGAAACATTCTTCAAAAACCTATAAAAGGATGTAATTTTGCAAAACTTCAAAAAAAAGGGCAAGTAAATGATCGATACTACTGAGGCTATCCAAGAAAAGAAAACAGACAAAGAACTGTATAGCTACCAAAAGGGCGCAATCAACAAAATTTTTGAAAAATTTGAGACCGCGCCTGAAGATTATCATTTACTCTACCAGTTGCCCACGGGAGGAGGAAAAACCGTTATTTTTTCTGAAATTGTACGTCAATATTTAAAACACCATAATAAAAAGGTGCTGGTAATGACCCACCGCTTGGAGCTCTGCAAGCAAACCTCCGAAATGCTTACCAGTTTTGGGGTGGTAAACAAAGTGGTGAACAGTACCGCCAACCTTTCTGACCAAGCCAAATACAGTTGTTTCGTGGCTATGGTGGAAACTCTGAACAACCGTTTGAATGACGACAAACTCGATATTTCGGACATTGGCCTTGTAATTATTGATGAAGCCCATTACAATTCCTTTACGAAGCTTTTTAAATTTTTTGAAAAATCGTTTATATTGGGGGTTACGGCAACGCCGCTCAGCTCCAACCGTGGCCTTCCTATGAAGGATAATTATCAGGAATTGATCGTGGGCGAGAGCATTCGGTCGTTGATTGAAAATGAATTTTTGGCCGAAGTGGAAGTCTTTCAATACAACATGGGCCTGACTTCACTTGAAATTGGATCAAACGGCGACTACACCGTAAAATCGTCAGACGATCTGTATTCCGCAGTGGGAATGTTGGACCAGTTGCTGCAGGCCTATTTAAACCACGCCAAAGGCAAAAAAACGCTGATTTTCAATAACGGTATCAATACCTCCATACAAGTGTACTACCATTTGAAAGCCGAAGGTCTGCCCATAATGCACCTGGACAATACGGCCACCAAAAAACAACGCAAACACATTTTAAAGTGGTTTCGCGAAACGCCCGATGCCATTTTAACCTCAGTAAGTATTTTAACTACCGGGTTTGATGAACCTACCATAGATACTATCATCCTCAACCGGGCCACGCGCTCGCTCACCCTATATTTTCAGATGATTGGCCGGGGGTCCCGCATCTTGAACAACAAATCGAAATTTGCGGTAATCGATCTGGGAAATAATTACCAGCGGTTTGGCGCCTGGGACGCGCCTTTGGATTGGCAGGCCATTTTCCGTTCGCCCGACTATTATATGGATCGCCTCCTGAGCGACGAAGAACTAGAGAGCCATTTCAGGTATGAAATGCCCAACGAGTTGCGCGCCGAATTTGCCAACAGCAAAGAGGTATATTTTGACATTAAGGATAGCTATCAAGAAGCTATTTTTAAAGGGGAATCCAGCAAAGTGGTGCTTGAACGATCCATCGCCCAGCACGCCTACATTTGCATTGAAAACAGCAAAGATGTTTATGACGCGTTGGGGCTGGCCAAAATGCTGGGCGATGATATTGACCACCGCATTGAAAAGTATTCGCAGTGCATCAGCAAAAGCACGCACAATTTTATTGCTTGGCTGAAAGAAGATTACCGGTTGAAATTGCGCACCTACCTGCGCGAAAATTTTGATACCGTCTTTGAGGAAATCCACGGGCACCCGCCGGAAGATTAATGTTTTCAAGTTTATGGTTGGGGCGCTGCCCAATTCACAATACCTTATATTTGCACCAAATTTGTGGCCATGGAATCATTTAATGAACTTACCCTTTCCAAAAACCTTAAACGCGCCTTGGCCGATCTTGGTTTGGAAAAGCCTACCCCAATCCAGGCGCAATCCTACTCGGTAATCATGTCTGGGTCTGATATGGTTGGAATTGCGCAAACCGGGACAGGGAAAACCTTTGCCTATTTGTTGCCAATCCTGCAGGATTTACCGTTTTCAAAAGAACCAAATCCGCGGGTGCTGATATTGGTACCCACTCGCGAACTGGTGCTGCAGGTCGTTGAAGAGGTTGAAAAACTGTCGAAATATATGTCGGTGCGCACCTTTGGCGTGTTTGGCGGCACGAACATCAACCGCCAAAAAGAAGCTGTGGCTGAAGGTGCGGATGTGGTTGTGGCCACCCCTGGCCGCCTATATGATCTGGTGTTAAGCCGGTCGCTGCAACTAAAGGCCATTAAAAAGGTGGTGATTGATGAAGTGGACGTTATGCTGGATTTGGGTTTTCGTTTTCAACTCACCAATATTCTGGACTTGCTGCCAAACCGCCGGCAAAACTTGATGTTTTCGGCCACAATGACGGACGAGGTGAATGCGTTTATACAAACCTATTTTATTGCACCCACCACGGTTTCTGTAGCTGTTAGCGGCACGCCTTTGGACAATATTTCCCAATATGCCTATGCAGTTCCCAATTTTTACACCAAGGCCAATTTGCTGAAACATCTGCTTCAACTTGAAAAGGAATTTATAAAGGTGCTCGTTTTTGTGCCGAACAAAAAAACGGCCGATCTGCTGTTTGAAATTCTTGATGATTACTTCGGAAGCGAAGTGGCCGTCATCCACAGCAATAAAACCCAAAACTACAGGCTGCGTTCCATTGAAAATTTCAATGCAGAAAGAACCCGTATATTGGTGACTACGGACGTGATGGCCCGCGGCCTGGACCTTGACCAGATTAGCCACGTAGTGAATGTGGACGTTCCAAACTTCCCCGAAAATTATATGCACCGTATTGGCCGTACCGGTCGGGCGGCCCAAAAAGGAACCTCATTGTTGTTTTATACCGAAAAGGAAAGGGCTGCCAAAAATGCCATTGAAAAATTGATGGACCAGACCATTGCAGAAATTCCTTTTCCAAAGGAAGTATCTGTTTCGAAACAACAAACCGATGAGGAAAAACCGCCGATTGTGGAAATAAACAATCCAAACAAGGTAGAGGCAGTCGGCCCCGCTTTTCACGAAAAAAAGGAAAAGAACAAAAAGCAAAACCAGGGAGGATCCTATAAACGGAAAATCAAGCAGAAATACAAAAAACCAAAGACAAGAGGCGATAAAAACTTCGGAAAGAACAAAAGAGGAAATTAGGTGTTGTTACTTTTTGATTCGTTTATTGGCCTATCGCTTTTTCCCAAATTCTAAAAAAAAACTCCCCATTTTGAAACCCGAAGCTAAAAACCCTGTACTTATCGTCCTTGCCTTTTTCTCCATTTACGTAATCTGGGGAAGCACCTATATGCTCAACAAAGTGGCCGTAGCAGAACTGGCCCCGTTCTTTTTGGCCTCCATCCGGTTTACCACAGCAGGACTTTTAATATTTATCATTGCCAAGCTAATGGGGAAATCGCTTGCCATTACCCGAAAACAATTTGTGAATACGTTTATTGTTGGCGTCCTTTTCCTTTCTTTCGGCAATGGCATTATTGTTTGGGCGCTCAAATATGTCGATAGCGGTTTTGCAGCCTTGGAAATTTCTGCCCAACCTTTGGTGGTTTTGCTTCTTATGCGAGGTCTGCAGGGAAAGCGCATTAAAACTATGTCTTTAGTAGGTGTGGGTTTGGGAATTGTGGGCATTTTTTTATTGGTGGCACAAAAACAGCTCATTGCCCAAGAAGGAACGATATTGGGTATGCTAATGATTTTTGCTTGCATGTTGAGTTGGGCATACGGCAGCCTTTTTGTTGGAAGGGCAGATTTGCCAAAGAACTTTTTCGTTAACACAGGATATCAAATGTTTACCGCGGGGCTTACATTGGCCCTTGGCAGTTTGGCTTTTGGCGAGCCGTGGGTGGCCCCAAGCCGTTGGGGACAACCCGTTCAAGTGAGTATGGTGCTTTTGGTTTTGTTCGGGAGTATTGTGGCCTTTACCTCTTTTAATTATTTGCTGAAAACCGTCTCGCCGGATAAGGTAGCCACTTCAACCTATGTTAACCCTATTATAGCCTTGATTTTGGGCTGGTATGTTTTGGATGAACAAATCACCCTGCAATCCATACTTGCGGCTGGGGTTTTATTGACAGGCGTATATTTTATAAACACCACCAAAGCAAGGCCCACCCTGCCTCGCTTTTCGGGCAAGGTGAAAGGACGAAAGTGAAGCGAGAGTTGAAAACTCCAATTAAAAATGAAATCTTGATATTTTTGCTTTTTTGCCCCAAATGGCATTGGGTATTGTATAAAAAAATTCGCAATAGCTGATGATTGAAATAAGCACCAAAAAATTCATTTCAATTTTATTTACTTAAACGGAAAATATATGGAACACAAAAGTTTGGACCAGCAACGGCTGGAATTTAGCAGGCAGAAATTCTTGGCCACCCCGTTGGCCGGATTGATTGTCTGGAGCATGATTGGGTTGGCAGGTATCTTTTTTTCAGATTTTGTTGCGGTATGGTCAATTTTTATCGGAACGGGAAGCATCGTCTATCTCGGACTTTTTCTCTCAAAATATACTGGTGAAAATTTTTTGGACAAAACAAAACCCAAAAATGAATTTGATGTGCTTTTTCTTTTCACGGCGGGACAGGCCATTTTGGTCTATTCCATTGCCATCCCGTTTTTTTTGGCAGACTATACTTCCTTGCCAATGTCCGTTGGAATTTTAACCGGATTGATGTGGCTGCCATTTTCATGGATTATTAAACATTGGGTCGGAATTTTTCACACTCTATCGCGAACAGCAGCCGTACTTTTGCTATGGTATTTGTTCCCAACACATCGCTTTATCGTTATCCCCTTTGCGATAGTTCTTATTTATATAATCACCCTTATCATATTGAAAAACAGGAGAATAAATGTTTTGAAGAAGTAATTCAAAAATAAAAAAATTACAATTGGAGAGTTATTTATACTTTGAAATGGGCAGTCTGGGACATCAAAAAATACTGGATTTTTCCCTTTAAAGGTTTTGTGTATCTTTAACAACAAAAAATTTAAAACCTCAATTCAATATTCAAAATTAACGACCGATCTGTGGCCAATCCCCAAACCAAAAGATTTTTCGAGGCTATTTTTCTCACTTTTTTTTCCAAATTCCAACTTCCTTTGGCGCTTCTTTTTTCAATGGGTCTGTGTTTTGGGCAGACACCTTTGGATTCGCTTTCCCAAAAAATAGCATCAGAGAAAATTTCACACAAAAAAGCGGCCCTAAAGCTGGAGCGCGCCCTGTTGTATCCGCGGGCCGAAAAGGAAATGGCCCTGCGCGATTTGGAAGAGGCCTTAGATTATTTCAAAAAAACGGATCACAAAAAAGGGCAGGTGGACAGTTATATTGCATTCGGAAACCACTTTTTTCAAAACCGTGATCCCCACAAGGCCGCCCATTTTGATTCCGTGGCCATTTCGTTGGCACAGCGCATTGGATATAAAAAGGGCCATGCCACTGCCGTGGGCAATTTGGGGAGGGAGTTTATTAATCTTGGCGATTTGATCCAAGCCGAAAAACATTTGGTACAAGCCATAGCGGAAGAAGCTGCCTTAAAACCCGAGGATGCAGAACGGCAGGCAGAGCTGCACAACCGAAAAAGTATTCTGTACGCAAAGCGGGGAGACCATTACAAAAGTCTAGAACAAATTGAACTGGCGTTAAAATATGCCCGAGGCAGTAAGGACAACGCCTTGTTATCCAATATCTATATCAATTATGCAAACGCCCTGTCGCGCCTTTCGCGTTTTGATGAGGCCATAAATATGCACTTTAAGGTAATCCGCCTGTGCGAACGGACAAAGGACACGTTAGGGCTTCAAAAGGCGTATAATAATTTGGGCATCGCATTCCGAAATGGTGGGGAATTTGACAAAGCGCTAACCTATTATCGCAAAAGTTTCGCCCTTGGAAAAAAATCCAACGACTACAAAACGATGGGGCTCAGCGTGGTGAATATGGCTACCGTTTATAGCGAAAAGCAAGAATTTGATGGAATGGACACCCTCTATCAGCAGGGAATTTCCTATTTTGAAAAAACTTCAGATTTAGGCGGCATTGCTTTCGCTCGGCATAATTATGGGAATTTTTTGGTGATCCAAAAAAAATATGGCGAAGCAGACAAGCAATTGCAGCAAGCCTATGAATTAAGAAAAAAAATTGGCGCAGACCTTATGGCCGCCAGTTCGTTATCCGTGCTGGGTAAATCGGCCATGGCGCAAAAAAAATGGAAAGAGGCCGAGGCTTATCTTTTGGCCGCGGAACCCATATATCGGGGAAAAAACAGCGAGGATAGAAATTTGAAGGAATTGAACGGCTATTTAAAAGAATTGTATAGCCAGCTTGGAAATTTCGAAAAGGCGTTCTTCCACCAATCCCAGGAATTGGAATTGGAAAAAACACTTTTCACTGAAAACGAGAAGGTAAATTCCTTAAAAATTGAAGCGGCCTATGAAATGGAAAAGCAAACCATGGAAATGGAACTTCAAAAGAAAAAAGAAGCACTGGCCCGACAGCGAATTGTATTTATTGGAAGCGCAGTTGTTTTCATTCTTGTCCTTGTTTTGCTTTTCCTATGGCTCCGAAGAAGACAGTTAAAAGAGCGCCATCAGGCACAGCTCGTGAATCTGGACCAAAAGCACCGCTTGGCCCTTTCCAGATCACTAAAGAAAGCGGAGCAGCAGGAACGCAAAAAAATTGCGCACAAATTGCACGACGAGGCGGGATCCATGCTTTCCATAGCAATTTTAAATTTAAAACAATTGCGCCCTGATGTTTTTAAAGAAGAGGCAGAAGCGCAAGAAAAATTGAAAACTACCCAATCCCTTTTGGTGGAAATCAGTGATAGTGTTCGTAACATAAGCCACACCCTAATGCCCGTGGCTCTGGAAAAATATGGTTTAAAAACGGCTATTCACGATTTGGTAAAATCGGTCAATACCTCAGAAACCATAAAAATCGAGGAAATAGTGGAGGGTTTGGACGACACAAACCAATGGAGTGAGGAATTTTCCCTAACCGTATACCGCATTGTGCAAGAAGCTATTAACAACATTATCAAGCACGCACAGGCCACAAACGTACTTTTGCAGATCGTGGAACTTGAAACGTCGGTCACCATTTATATTGAGGACAATGGAAAAGGTCTGGATTTGGCGCGGACCAAAGAAGGGATGGGCCTGACCCTTTTGCGTAAAAACGTTGCCTACCTTAATGGTACCCTTGAAATAAATGGAAATTTAAACAGCGGCACATTCATTATTGCCGAATTGCCCATTGAAAAAAAAGCAAATAAGGGAATTGCCAGGGCCAATTCTGATAACCTATAAATAGTAGTATGGACGAAGGTTTTTCTTCTGCTTCAAAAATCATTAAAGTCATTATTGCCGATGACCATCCGTTAATTATTAAGGGCATTTGCGATATTTTAAACAAACAGTCCGAATACAAAATCCTGGCAACCTTTACTGATGGTCTTGCGCTGATGCAATCTGCGGACTTGCCCAACGCCGATATCCTATTATTGGATTTAAATATGCCAAACAAGGACGGGCTGCAGGTATTGGAGCAAATTAAGGAACTGAACCTTTCGTTGCGCGTTTTGGTTTTGACGTCCTATTTCTCTAAACAACTGGCTACCCAGTGCGAGGCGGCGGGCGCCAGCGGATATCTTTTAAAGTCGGATCATTTGGATAGGATACCTGAAACCATTCGGGAAATACTGCAAGGAGCGACCGTTTTTCCGACCTTTATGGATAAAACAGAGGAATCCCCCAATGATTTTACCTATCTGGATGAATTTTTAAATAAATATAATTTAACCAAACGTGAGGCAGAAGTAATCCAAATGGTCTGCAGAGGCTTTAGTTCCAATGAAATTGCGGAAAAACTTTTTCTTTCTTCCTTCACCGTGCAAACCCATCGGCGGAATATTTTTCGAAAACTCAATATAGAGGGCAATACCATAGCACTCTATAAATTTGCTGTCCAGCACGGATTGATAGAGCCTATTTAGAAGTTTATTTCCAAGGATTTTGGAACAAAAAAAGCCACTTTATGGGTGGCTTTAATCATTTAGTTAGTTGAATGTGTTTACTATATAAAATTTCAACAAAACTAAGGGAAGGAGCGGTTTTAAAAAATACCTACTTAAGGGTATTTTCATTTTCTGCACGGCGCAAAGTTATTATAAAAGCCAGCCATTTCTAGCGGCTCCCTTGCTATAGAAATATTCAAAGATGGCAATGGCAATTACGATGAGTGGCATAATTAACGCTTGCGGGCCCATAACGCCAACCACATCCAGTGCAAAAATCCAATATCCCTGCATAACAAGGATTGCCAATAGCGAAAGACCAAAAATAACCGTTGCCGCCTTTTTTCGGACCAATAACAAAATACTGCCCAGCAGGCCCGTAATTACCGCCAGACCATACACATACATTCCCCATTCCGGCATGCGCTCCATCAGGTTTCGCTGTTCGGCGGTCAATGCCGCCTTTAGTTCATCGGTCATCAAAAAATATTCAAAGACCCAAAAATAAACGCCTATTAAATTCCATAATAGCGCGAATACCGCAATAATCCAGAATGCTGTGTTTGGTTTGGTAGCTGTGCTCATATTTATTTGGTTTTAAGGTTGTTATTGTAAATTTAGAAAAAATATTGAATTTCGGGAATACAGCTTTTAAAAATTGAAAGACCCAAGCTATTGTAATTTATGTTGAACGCTATTCTATTTTCAGTTATTTTTATTCTTATAAGTGTATCTTTCAAATAAAAAATATGGCTGCGACCGTTCCAAAATCTGCTTTTGAATTTCTTTCAAAATTGAAGAAAAACAACAACCGCGATTGGATGCAAGAACATAAAACCGAATATCTGGCAAACGAAAATGCATTTAAAAACCTCTATACGGCCATTGAAAACGGCTTGAATATTTCTGATGAAATTGCCAAGGTAAAAATTTTCAGAATCAATCGCGACATTCGGTTTACCAACAACAAAACGCCGTATAACACCCATAGAAGTGCAAGTTTCAGTAGGGCAGGGGCCCACCGCAGAGGAGGGTATTATTTGCGGTTGGAACCGGGCAATAGCTTTGTTGCAGGAGGCTTTTTTGATCCGAATCCGGCGGATCTCTTAAGAATCCGAAGAGAATTTGAATTGGACAGTGCCCCTATCCGGAATATTTTGGCAGCCAAGGATTTTCAGAAAGCGTTCGGGAATTTTAATCAGGAATGTGCCGTAAAAACCGCTCCCAAAGGATTCGACAAGGCAGATAAGAATATTGATTTAATCAGGCTGCAGCGTTTTATTGTGAGGCATCCCTTTTCCGATGCCGAGGTTTTTGAGGCTGGTTTTTCTGAAAATATATTGCAGCACTTTCTATTGCTCCGCCCATTTTTTGATTATATGAGTGAAATCCTGACCACCGATCTTAATGGGGAATCGCTATTGAAAATCCTGGAATAAATGAAATCCTTAAGCATACTCATACTCCAGCAACTGAACGTTGCTTTTTAGCCGTTCCTTTACAATATCCATCATTCTTTTATTGAGGGCCGAGGAGTTTTGGATGTAAATGCCAAACTCCTCCAAAGTAAACTGGCCAATTATGAGCCCTTTCAACGAATTCCGGAATTTCATATCCTTGTGGACGGCATTTTCGATATAATCCAACCGTTTTTCAATGGTTAGGTCATAAAATACATTTTTATGTTTTGCAACATAATTTTTGAACACCGCCAGCAGCAGATCATTTTGTAGTTTGGCTACAGGCCGAAGTGTTTTGTTTTGAAAACATTCATCGGCAGACATTCCGGGGGTTATTTTGGCGGAAGGGATTTCGGGGCGCAACCGTAGCAGCACGCTGTCTCGGGTTTCCATGGATAGGTTTTTTCTAAAATTAGAAATTCTTAAAGGTTTTCTCCAAAATTGGGGAAATAGTTATAAACCTTCTTTTCAACAATGGCGCTGAAGTTGGTATCTTTGGGTCAAGACGGCTTCTTTTAAATAAAAATTAGCGTTATAGCTTAAAAAAATACCTATGAAAATATTTTCCGCCGAACAGTTGTACCAAGCAGATAAACAAACCCTAATAGCCCAGAACATAACGGCTTCTGAACTGATGGAGCGTGCGGGCGAACAAATCTTTAATTGGATGCTACAAGAATGGAGCGGCACCAAGGTTCAAATCCATATTTTTTGTGGCGTGGGGAACAACGGTGGCGATGGACTTGTAGTGGGCCGATTGCTGCTGCAGCGCGGTTTTCATGTTTGCGTTTATGTGGTAAACTACAGCGAAAATAAATCGGAGGAATTTTTGATTAATTATGACCGGCTGCTGGCAGTGGCCGAAAACCCGCCCATTTTTATTAAGAGTGAATCGGATTTTCCCACTATAGAACCCACGGCCATTATTGTTGATGCCATTTTCGGAATTGGATTAAACCGCAGTCCCTCCGGATGGATCAAAAAATTAATTCAACATTTAAATGCATGTGAAGGATTCAAATTGTCTATAGATTTGCCCAGCGGATTGTTTGCCAATTCGCCCCCAGATGATTTTGACGCCATTTTTCGGGCAGACCGAACCCTGACGTTCCATGCCCCAAAACTGAGTTTTCTTTTGCCCAACACCGGACCTTATGTAAGGGAGTTCACCAGTTTGGACATTGGGTTGGATAGTCAATTTTTAAACCAAGCTCCGCCCTTAGCCCAGCTAATCACAAAAAAGGATGCCCAAAATATGTATAGATCCCGGGAAAGATTTGGGCACAAGGGAACGTATGGCCATGCACTCCTAATTGCCGGAAGCTATGGAAAGATGGGTGCCGCAGTGCTTGCAACCAAGGCGGCTTTCAGGATAGGGGCGGGAATGGTAACAGCCTACGTGCCAAAATGCGGCTATTCCATCTTGCAAACTGCCATTCCCGAAGCAATGGTGGTTACTGACACTTGTGAAAATTATATAAGTGATATTCAATTCAACATCCAACCATCCGCCATCGGTATAGGAATGGGCATTGGAAAAAATCCGGACACGGTAAAGGCTATAAAAAATTTGTTCGTCAATCAGGAAATCCCATTTGTAGTGGATGCCGACGCATTAAACAATATTTCAGAAAATAGGGAACTGTTGAAGATTATTCCCAAAAATGCGATTCTAACGCCCCATCCCGGAGAATTGAAACGATTAATTGGCCCTTGGAAAAACGATTATGAAAAGTTGGAAAAAGTAAAGCACTTCTCTAAAGAGTTCCAAGTAATTGTAGTTTTGAAAGGAGCGTATACCATCATTTTTCTGGAGGATAAACTCTATATAAACAACACAGGCAATCCCGGAATGGGCACTGCTGGCAGTGGCGACGCATTGAGCGGTATAATTACTGGACTGTTGTGCCAAGGCTATGCTCCCCAAACATCAGCACTTCTTGGAGTTTATCTGCACGGTTGTGCCGGGGATATTACGGCCGTACAAAAGGGTGAAGAAGCCATTATGGCCGGGGATATCATCGAAAATTTGGGACAGGCCTATTTAGATTTGCTGGAACCGGATTTTCGTCAATAAGTAAAAAAAACCACGAATGCATTTTTTGATACATTCGTGGCAAGTATTTTCAAAATCTAATTTATTATAGCAACCCATCCAAGGTTTTTCGTAGCATCGGGTCCGAAGGTCTTGGGGCATCCGCCGAAACGATTTTACCTTCCGCATCAATCAGAATAAACCGGGGGATTCCGAAAATAGCATAGTCTTCCACAAATTTTGATTTCCAATTGTTGTCCGCAATCAATTGGATTCCCCCCAAGGTCTTTTGCGAAACCATGGTTTTCCATTTGTCGTAATCCTTCGGCTCGTCTATGGAGATACTTACAAACTGGATGTTTTTTCCGCGGTATTCCTCCTCAACTTTCTGAAGGGCTGGAATTTCTCGCAGACAGGGCCCACACCAGGTAGCCCAGACATCTATATATACATATTTCCCTTTTAAAGAGGCTAAATCTGTGGTGCCACCTTTGTGGTTTTCATAGTTGAAAGTGGGAGAGGGGTTTCCGGGGGTGATGGCTTTCAACCTGTTGTAATGTTCGGTTATCTTGGCCAGGTTTTCCGGATTGGGACTGCTGTTTTTGTAAATGGAATATGCCTCATCCAAGGTTTCGTCGGGCTTAAGTCCAAATTGCAGGTAGGAACTCATCAATTGGTCCTTGGCGTAGCCGTCGGGCAGCGCCTCATTTACTTTTTTGAGGTAATGTATATTTTGGCTGTTATCGCCACTTTCAAAGGAGGTATCGTTTACCAATCGGTTATAATGGGCCTCCAACAAATTTTGATAGGCAACGGAATTTCTAAACGCCAGCGTGTCGGCATAATTCAGGTTTTTTAATTCATCATAAAAGGCGCTGCCTACTTCAAAATGATCCATTCCGGAATAATATTGATGGGCATCCTTATAATTTTCAAGCATAATGGCCCGTGAATAACGGTCTTCATCTGCAAGCTTGTTTTTAAAATTTTCATTTTCAATTTTAGTTGCCTGGTAAAGACTGTCCATCATTTTTTGATTGGCATCCAATTGTTTTTTAAAAGCTTCCTCTTCCAATGAAAACAGTTCTCTGTAATCCAAATTGCGCTCGTTCAACAAATACTTGGAGGCGAGAAAATTGTTTTCTTTGGCCAAATCGCCCGAATATTTTAAACTTTCATCAAAGGCATCGGCATTCAAATTCACCGACAGATTTTTTCCTTTTTCCAGATAAATTTCTGTCCGTTCGCGACCCACATACAATTCAAAAAAACCATTGTTGGTTATGCGGAGGGTGTCTGCAAACGTACCTTTGGCGTCGATGGGAAGCTTCGCTTCAAATTCAATTCCGCGAACCACGACATTTTCTGCCGGATTGTTTTCAATGGTTCCCGAAAACAGGGAATACTGGGGTTTCTCTTCTTGTTTGCAGGAAAGTACTGCAATGATGAAAACGAATAGACTTAATTTTTTCATTTAAAAATTTTACTACATTAAACAAGAACAAGGAAGGGGAAGGGAATGGATTTTACAATATCCTCACAATCGGTTCCCTGATTTTTTTTTTTTGAATGGTTAAACTACTAATTAAGGGCAAAATTACATATTGAACTTAAAATTAGTTCCCTTCGAACATAGTTATTTTTAAAACAGTTTGAACAAGTTGTTTTTGAACAGTTTTTGAAAGCTGGAAAAGTGGCACAACAATTTAAAAATAGTACTTTTGCTCTTTGCCAACAGAATATCTTCACAATGCAAGAAACTCATTATATCAGCTCTGACATCCTCGACTTGGCGGTCCTAAAGGAAATAATAGACAAGCATAAAAAACTGGAACTTTCCGAAGAGGCACGGCTAAACATCAAAAAATCGCACGACTATCTGGTCCATAAAATAAAGGACAACCAAACTCCCGTTTATGGCATTAATACTGGTTTTGGTTCTTTATGCAATGTTAAGATTTCCGCTGAAAATCTTTCCAAATTGCAGGAAAATCTGGTTATGTCCCACGCTTGCGGCACTGGGGATTTCGTTCCCAAACCAATTATCAAACTTATGTTGCTGCTTAAAATCCAGTCTTTAAGCTATGGGTACAGCGGCGTTCAGATGAAAACTATTGAAAGATTGATCGATTTTTACAATAACGACGTTCTACCCGTTATTTATACCCAGGGCAGTCTGGGCGCTTCGGGAGATCTGGCGCCGCTCGCGCACCTTTCGTTACCGTTGTTGGGCAAGGGCGATGTATTTTATGGAGGAGAGCGGATTTCCTCAGAAAAAATGCTGCAGAAGTTTAACTGGGCACCTCTTGAACTTCAAGCAAAGGAAGGACTGGCGCTCCTCAACGGTACCCAGTTTATGAGTGCTTACGGGGTGTATTGTTTATTGAAAAGCTATAAACTTTCCTACTTGGCAGATTTGATAGGCGCCATCTCCGTGGATGCTTTTGATTGCAACCTGAGTCCGTTTAATGCATTGGTACATTTGGTGCGTCCACATCGCGGACAAGTTAAAACCGCCGAGCAGATTTTGGAATTTTTGGAAGGCAGCCAGCTGGGGCTTTCCGAAAAGAAGAATGTTCAGGATCCCTATTCTTTCCGCTGCATTCCGCAGGTTCATGGAGCTACTAAGGACACCCTACATTTTGTGCACAAAACCTTTAAAACTGAAATTAATTCAGTAACCGATAACCCTAATATTTTCGTAAAGGAAGATGTAATTATCTCGGGCGGAAATTTCCACGGGCAGCCCTTGGCACTTTCACTGGATTATTTGTCCATTGCCCTTGCCGAACTAGGAAATATTTCAGAAAGACGCACCTATCAATTGGTTTCCGGGCTTCGGGATTTACCGGCATTCTTGGTCAGTAATCCCGGGCTGAACAGCGGGTTTATGATTCCGCAATATACCGCCGCAAGCATTGTGAGCCAAAACAAACAGTTGGCCACTCCGGCCTCTGTGGATTCCATTGTTTCATCCAATGGTCAGGAGGATCATGTAAGCATGGGTGCCAATGGCGCAACAAAATGTCTGCGAGTGGTAGAGAACGTTGAAACTATTTTGGCCATTGAACTTATGAATGCGTCCCAAGCGTTGCGGTTCCGGGAACCCAAAAAATCGTCGTCTTTTGTCGAAACATTTTTAAAGCCCTATCGCTCCGTAGTATCATTTATTGAAAACGATAGGCTGTTGGCCGATGATATCCACGCTAGTGTTGCGTTTTTACAATCCTTTGATGTAGATTCCGAAATACTGTTCGGATAAAGGGCTTAAAAAATGAATAATAGCATGAAAATAATGCTCCTGTTTTTGGTATTCTTTGTCAGCACTGATTGTATTGCGCAACAATACAGACCGGTATTGGATCAGCGCAACGAATGGCATTTTACAACCTGTTATTTTGGATGCCAAACGGATGTCTATTTTACGGACGGCGACACCATTGTTGGGGGAAAATCCTATAAGATTTTGGATGGATACCATTATATTTCCCGCCAGTTCTTATTGCGGGAGGATATTTCCGAAAAAAAAGTATTTCTATACATTGCCACTCCGGGTTTCAACGAAGAATATTTACTATATGATTTTTCATTGATGGAGGGAGATGTTTTCAATATGAATAACCCCATTAGCCCGTTTCCGCAGAACGGCGGCCCCTTTGTGCTGGACTCCATAGTGGAAAGGCCGTTGGTGGACGCAACGGAATACAGCCATTACTATTTTTCACCTGCACCGGGAAATACCACCAGCACCCAAAATGCCGTTTGGATAGAGGGGGTGGGCTCGCTTTCAATAATAAATGCTCCCGGCGGCCATCCCGATATCAACCAAGTTGGGCAGTTGAGCTGTGCATTTAAAAATTCGGAAGTTTTTTATTCCAATCTGGACTCGATACAGGATTGTATTCCGTTGGTTCTCCAAGCGAATGCAAATTCTTTGGAAAATGTGGTTCTAATTCAAGAAATGGGCGGTAACGTTTGGAACTTGGCCAACAGCCAAAATGTGCAGGAAGTTTCGATTTTTGATATTTCGGGAAAGAAAATTGCGGTAGTAAAAAATATGGCTAAGGAAACCATCGCGATACCATCAGAAAATTATCAAAAAGGCCTTTATTTTTTGGTGGCTCGTGACCGCAGAGGTGCCATTAGAGCCTGGAAGGCTATTAAATAGAATTCAAAAGGTATCAGGATTGCCCAATAATTTCAATGACCCAATTTTTGGCATCGTCTAGATTGCTGAAATGTTCAAAAGGCTTGGTTAAAAAACGCTTTTCAATTTCAATGTTGCTCAATTTTAAGCCATCGGTAGATACCACTGCGAAAGCGACCAAGTTATCGATTTTTGAGGTCAACAAATATACCATAGGATTTACGGCATAACTGTTTATTCGATAGGTAATGTACCCAAAATTCTTTCCTTTATAATATTTTTCGGCAATCAAAACCAGTTGCTTATTGTGTTCGGGCTGAACGGTAATACCTTCTTTCATGACCACCACCACAAAGTTGGAAAAAACGCGAATTTCTCCAAATTCAAAATCTAAGACATCTATCATTGAAATGGATTTTTATATCTCTAAGCTAAGGATTTTTTAATGTTTTATAAATAAAAAATCCCCAAATTTTTATTTTGGGGATTGTAATTTGTAATGACTTCCAAAAATCAGGATTCAGTAGTTTTTTTCTGTTTCTTGATTTTGATTGTCAATTCGTTGGCGTTATCATCCAAATCCATGGTAATGGTGTCGCCTTCTTGCAAATTGCTGTTGATAATTTCCTCCGCCAAAGCGTCCTCAATATATTTTTGAATAGCACGGTTTAGGGGCCGGGCGCCGTATTGTTTATCAAAGCCTTTGTCCGCGATGTAGTCTTTCGCTTTTTCCGTCAGTTTAAGATCATACCCCAACTCGGCGATTCTGGCAAAGAGCTTATCCAGTTCAATATCAATAATTTTGTGGATATCCTCTCTTTCAAGGGGGTTGAAAACCATTACATCGTCTATCCGGTTCAAAAATTCGGGAGCGAAGGTTTTTTTTAGTGCGTTTTCGATAACACTTTTGGTGTGGGCCTCTTCCTGGCTTTTCTTTGCCGCCGTACCAAAACCAACGCCTTGTCCGAAATCCTTGATCTGCCGTGCCCCAATGTTGGAGGTCATAATAATGATTGTATTTCTGAAATCAATCTTTCTTCCCAGACTATCAGTTAGGTAACCATCATCCAGCACTTGTAGCAACATATTGAAAACATCTGGGTGGGCCTTTTCAATCTCATCCAAAAGGACTACTGCATAGGGTTTTCTTCTTATTTTTTCAGTTAGTTGCCCACCTTCTTCATAGCCTACATATCCCGGAGGAGCGCCCACCAACCTCGAAATTGCGAATTTCTCCATATACTCGCTCATGTCTATTCGGACCAGCGCATTTTCGGAATCAAACAGTTCGCGGGCCAGCACTTTTGCAAGCTGTGTTTTACCCACCCCTGTTTGTCCCAAGAAAATGAAGGACCCAATGGGTTTGTTCGGGTCTTTTAAACCTGCACGGTTTCGCTGAATTGCCTTCACCACCTTGGCAACGGCTTCGTCCTGACCGATTACCTTGCCTTTAATTCGGTCGGGTAGGGCGGCAAGTTTGGTGCTTTCCGTTTGTGCAATTCTGTTTACTGGTATTCCGGTCATCATGGATACCACTTCGGCCACATTTTCCTCGCCGACGGTTTCTTTGTGCAGTTTGGAATCTGCCTCCCATTGTTCTTGCTGCACGGCGAGTTCCTTTTCAAGGTTTTTCTCGTCGTCCCTCAATTTGGCGGCCTCTTCATATTTTTGTTTTTTTACCACCGTATTCTTCAATTCCCTAACTTCTTCCAATTGTTTTTCAATTTGAAGAATTTTATCGGGAACGTGGATATTCGTAATATGAACCCTTGAGCCTGCTTCGTCCATGGCGTCAATAGCCTTGTCGGGAAGAAAACGTTCGGTCATATATCTATTGGTAAGGGTTACGCAGGCTTTGATTGCCTCGTCTGTATAGATAACATTGTGGTGGCTTTCATATTTATCCTTAATGTTCGTTAGGATTTCAATGGTTTCCGAAACGGAAGTGGGCTCCACCAAAACCTTTTGGAAACGCCGCTCCAAAGCACCATCTTTTTCTATGTATTGTCGGTATTCATCTAACGTTGTGGCGCCTATGCACTGAATTTCTCCCCTTGCCAATGCAGGCTTGAACATGTTTGATGCATCCAGAGAGCCTGTTGCCCCTCCAGCCCCAACAATGGTGTGGATTTCATCTATAAATAAAATGATATCGTTGTTTTTTTCCAATTCGTTCATAACGGCCTTCATACGTTCCTCGAACTGTCCGCGATATTTGGTTCCTGCAACCAGGCTCGCCAGATCTAAGGTAACCACTCTTTTATCATAAAGAATCCTCGAGACTTTTCTTTGAATAATGCGAAGCGCCAAACCTTCGGCAATTGCCGATTTTCCAACACCGGGCTCACCGATGAGCAATGGATTGTTCTTTTTGCGGCGGCTCAAAATTTGCGAAACGCGCTGAATTTCCGCCTCGCGTCCCACCACTGGGTCCAATCGGCCTTCCTCTGCCAGGGCGGTTAGATCTCTTCCGAAGTTATCCAAAACCGGCGTCTTGGATTTTTTGTTGCTCTTGGCCGAGGTTCCCGCAAAAAGGTTTTCCTTCCCGGCATCGTCCGCGGAAGTATCGTCTTCATTGGGGAAGGATTCCGCGCTTGGCGCATTGTCTATATAGTTGTCGTCTTTGGTGATCATAAGTTTAAATTGGTCCTTAACCACGTCATAATCCACCTTCATTTTGTTTAAAAGCTTGGTAGTGGGATCGTTCTCATTGCGCAAAATGCAGAGCAGTAAATGTGCGGTATTGATAGAATTGCTTTGAAAAAGTTTTGCCTCCAAAAACGTTGTTTTCAGTGCCCGCTCCGCCTGGCGTGTTAGGTGGAGGTTCTTTTTGTCGTTTGTATTTGATACGATGCTTGGATTGGCGGGGCTAAGTATTTCTACTTTTCTTCTTAAATGGTTCAAGTCAATGGCCAGTGCATTCAGAATGGTAACTGCCTTGCCACTGCCATCTCTCAAAAGTCCGAGCATTAAATGCTCCGTTCCTATAAAATCGTGGCCAAGGCGCAGTGCCTCTTCTTTGCTGTAGGCTATTACATCTTTAACTCTT
This sequence comes from Aequorivita sp., assembly GCA_048265145.1. Lineage (GTDB taxonomy): Bacteria > Bacteroidota > Bacteroidia > Flavobacteriales > Flavobacteriaceae > Aequorivita. Next base: position 84,218 of record JBLXCF010000001.1, on the reverse strand, counting down.
GGGGAAAAATTGTCATCCATATTTAAAATCCTCTCTTCTGTTTGGTACTAAATTAACCAAAATAAGACAAAAACTGTTCCCATTTGGTATCATTTTCGTAAAAGGACAAAATATATGGTGGAATTCAAAGGGACTTCCAATATATTTATCAACGATTTCATCCCGCGATTTTGTTAATAAATTCGTGAATAACGAATGTCAAAAACACCTGTTATCCCTACGAAAAACCGTATCTTGCTCCATTAGTTTAACATCGATAATTAATCTTGTTTTTTATGGCTGAAGGTGATAAAATAATCCCTATTAACATTGAAGATGAAATGAAATCTGCCTACATCGATTATTCGATGTCGGTCATAGTGTCACGTGCGCTGCCAGATGTTCGCGATGGAATGAAACCGGTCCACAGACGGGTTTTGTTCGGCATGCATGAACTTGGGGTTCGGGCCACGGGCGCACATAAAAAATCCGCCAGGATCGTGGGGGAGGTTCTCGGAAAATACCATCCACACGGCGATATTTCTGTTTATGACGCCATGGTGCGGATGGCCCAAGAATGGAGCCTGCGATATATGCTCATTGATGGACAGGGTAACTTTGGATCGATAGATGGCGACAGTCCTGCGGCAATGCGTTACACAGAGGCGCGAATGCAAAAGATATCCGAAGAAATGCTTGCCGATATCGATAAGGAAACGGTAGACCACCAGTTGAATTTTGACGACACCCTAAAAGAACCTACCGTATTGCCAACCCGCGTGCCGGGGCTTTTAATAAACGGAGCTTCGGGAATTGCGGTGGGAATGGCTACAAACATGCCTCCACATAACCTCACGGAAGTCGTCAATGGAATTGTAGCCTTTATTGACGATAATGACATAGACGTAGACGGGCTGATGCAGTACATTAAAGCTCCCGATTTTCCCACCGGAGGCATTATTTATGGATACGAAGGTGTCCGCGAAGCCTTTCATACAGGGCGCGGAAGGGTCGTCCTTCGGGCGAAGGCGAGTTTTGAGGAGGTTCAAGGGCGCGAATGTATTGTAGTTTCAGAAATACCCTATCAGGTCAACAAGGCGGAAATGATCAAAAAAACCGCCGATATGGTAAACGAGAAGAAAATTGAAGGCATCTCCAACATCCGCGATGAGAGCGATAGAAACGGAATGCGCATCGTTTATATTCTTAAGCGCGACGCCATACCGAATATTGTTTTGAACACCCTATACAAATACACCGCGCTACAATCCAGTTTCAGTGTCAACAATATTGCCTTGGTAAATGGAAGGCCCCAGTTGCTGAACCTAAAGGAATTGATCCACTATTTTGTGGAGCATCGCCACGAGGTGGTAGTACGCCGTACCGAATATTTGCTCCGCAAGGCAGAAGAACGTGCCCATATTCTAGAGGGCTTGATCATAGCCTCAGACAATATAGATGAAGTCATTAGATTGATTCGCGCTTCCTCCAATGCAGACCAGGCAAGGGAACGATTGATGGAAACCTTCAAGCTAACCGAAATTCAGGCAAAGGCCATTGTGGAAATGCGCCTTCGCCAATTGACCGGGCTGGAACAGGATAAGCTCCGCAGCGAATATGAGGAACTGATGAAAACCATTAGTGATTATAAGGAAATTCTGGGCAGTAAGGATCGCAGAATGCAAATAATTAAAGAAGAACTTATCGAGGTTCGCGATAAATATGGCGATCAGCGACGTTCCACCATTGAGTATGCAGGTGGGGATGTTAGCATTACAGATTTGATAGCGGATGAACAAGTAGTTTTGACCATTTCACACGCCGGTTATATTAAGCGCACCTCTCTTTCGGAATATAAAATTCAAAACAGAGGTGGAGTGGGCCAAAAGGCCTCGGCCACGCGAAACGAGGATTTTCTGGAACATCTATTCGTAGGAACGAACCACCAATATATGTTGTTCTTCACCCAAAAAGGGAAATGTTTCTGGATGCGCGTTTTTGAAATACCCGAAGGAACTAGGACTTCCAAGGGCAGAGCCATACAAAACCTCATAAACATAGAACCGGACGATAAAGTGAAAGCCTTTATCTGCACACAGGATCTAAAGGATGAGGAATATATCAACAGTCATTACGTGATTATGGCCACCAAAAAAGGCCAGGTTAAAAAAACTCCGTTGGAGCAATATTCCAGACCGCGTACCAATGGAATCAATGCCATTACCATACGGGAAGATGATGAACTCTTGGAAGCAAAACTCACCACCGGGAACAGCCATGTAATGCTCGCGGTAAAATCTGGCAAGGCAATTCGTTTTGAAGAGAAAAAAACCAGGCCGATGGGCAGAAGCGCCTCCGGGGTCCGTGGCATTACCCTCGGCAACGAAAATGATGAAGTAGTCGGAATGATAGCCGTAGATGACGACAACTCCGAAATATTGGTGGTTTCTGAAAACGGCTATGGAAAACGTTCTTCCATTGAGGATTACCGAATCACCAACCGCGGCGGTAAAGGCGTTAAAACGATCAATATTACCGAAAAAACCGGTAAATTGGTGGCCATCAAAAACGTAACCGATGAAGACGATTTAATGATCATTAACAAATCTGGAATTGCCATCAGAATGGCCGTAGCCGATCTTCGCGTCATGGGCCGGGCCACCCAGGGCGTAAGGCTGATCAAGGTTCGGGAGGATGACGCCATTGCCGCGGTTGCCAAAGCGATGAAAGACGAGGACGCAGAACAGGTGGAAAATAGTGCGGAAAATATTGATGGCACCACAATTGATAATAACGAAACTCAAACCGAAAATAACGAATAAACTTTAACAAATGAAAACAAAAATTATAATACCAGCCCTTGCTTTGGTTTCCACTATCTCCTTCGGACAGAAAAAGGAAATTAAAAAAGCAGAAAAGGCAATAAAATCCAGCGAATACGCTGAAGCATTAAATTATTTGAGCGAAGCAGAACCGTTGCTGGGATCTGTGGATAATGGCGTAAAAGCCCAATATTATGCAGCCAAAGGTGAAGCACTTATGGGGTCTGGCAGTACAGATTACAACAAATTGAAAGCTGCCGCCGAGGCCTTTTCAAAAGCGATGGAGCTGGACGCTACCATCGAATCACAATTATCCGTTCCGCTTCAAAATTTGCGTTCAAACTTGATCAACAGCGCCGTTAAGGATCAGAACGCCGAACAATATAAAATGGCTGCAGAAAAATTGTACACCAGCTACACGGTCAGCAAGGACCCGTCAGATTTATATTATGCTGCCAGCAATTCCGTTAATGCCCAGGATTATGAAAATGCGCTTAAATACTACCAAATGGTCTTGGATTCCGGCTATACCGGCGAAACTGAGGAATTTGTTGCAACCAATAAAGAAACAGGAGAGGTAGAGGCTTTTGAAAATGAGAATATAAGGAATCTGGCCATAAAATCTGGACAATACATCAAGCCCGAAAAAAGGGTGACCAAATCCAGGAAAGGCGAAGTGCTCCGGAATATGACTTTAATTTATATTGAAAATGGAAACACCGCCAAAGCCACGGAACTGATGAAAACCGCGCGCGCTGAAAATCCAGATGATATCTATTTGATGCGTGCCGATGCAGACATGAGCTATAAAATGGGAGACTTTGCCCGCTACAATGATTTGATGAATCAAATAGTGGCTACTGACCCGGAAAATCCCGAAGTATATTTCAATCTCGGTGTGGGAAGCGCCGAACTTGGCAATAAGGACAAAGCCATTAAATATTATGAAAAGGCACTGGAATTAAAACCAGATTATGAGGCGGCATTGATCAATATTTCTGTTTTGAAACTTTCCGCAGAGGATGCTTTGGTGGAACAAATGAACAGCTTGGGAAACTCCAAGGCAGACAACCAAAAGTATGATGAACTCAAGGAACAGCGCAAGAACATCTATATTGAAACATTGCCATATTTGGAAAAGGCCCTACAGTTAAAGCCAGATAGCCAAGAGGTAGTTCGGACGTTAATGAATATTTATGGCCAGCTTGCCAATGACGCCAAATACAAGGAAATGAAAGCGAAACTGGAATCGCTCGAAAATAGAGGGTAGTTTATTATCCAACAAAAACAAAAGGCTCCTGAATTTTCAAGAGCCTTTTTTTTATACTATTCGTTTTATGACCCTCAATTTATGCGTGTGGCTGCGAACATCATAATTAAAAATGCCACTGTGGTCCAATCGGTCAATCCGTACTTTTCCGTGGGCATGAATAATGTAATTGTCCTTCATAATTATGCCCACGTGGGTAATTTTTCCTTCATCGTTATCAAAAAAAGCCAGATCGCCCGGTTCACTTTCCTCAATAAAGCTCAAGGCCTCTCCTTGGGTAGCCTGTTGGCTAGCATCGCGCAGCAATTTGTAGCCATTCAGTTTATAGACCATTTGGGTAAAACCGCTACAATCTATGCCGAAGGGCGTTTTGCCGCCCCATAAATAAGGGGAATTTAAATACAGCAAGGCCGTTTCCACCAATCTCTCTTTTGGAAGCACTCCAGCAATATATTTGCCTTCAAAGTGGTGGGCCAAAAAACTGCACAAGGCAATGTTACTGCCCAAACAAAGTGAAAATAATTGGTTGTCCGGCCCCGTGATGATATCCACCACGTCTGCCGAAAGCATTGAGGGGCGCGTTTCAAATTCAGCATAATTCGCTTCGGTAATGGTGGCAAATTGTTTATTGTCTACCCAGCCTTCATAATTATCGAAAGCCAACCGGATACGGCTCCATTTTTTGCGGCTTTCCAATATTTTGAAATGATCACCATATAACATTTGTGAAACCATTTCGCTCATATCCGAAGGTTCCGCGCGAATGGGGACTATGCTTAAATTACAGATACCGTATTCCATTAAGGATTGCGTGAATAAGTACGGTTTTTAGATTCTTTCAACAACCATAGCGGAAGCGCCACCGCCACCGTTACAAATAGCCGCGGCCCCAATTTGGGCGTCGTTTTGTTTTAAAACATTCAGAAGTGTTATCAAAATGCGAACACCACTGCAGCCCAGTGGATGCCCCAAGGATACTGCGCCTCCATTTACATTGACATTGCTATCGTTTAGGCCCAAAATTTTCATATTTGCCAATCCCACCACAGAAAAGGCCTCATTGAATTCAAAATAATCTACGTCCTCCAGAGTGATTCCAGCTTTGGCCAAGGCCTTTGGAAGCGCTTTGGCGGGCGCAGTGGTGAACCATTGAGGCTCATGGGCTGCATCGGCATATCCTTTAATATAGGCCAAAGGGGTAAGCCCCAATTCTTTAGCTTTGTTTTCGCTCATCAGAACCATGGCACCTGCACCGTCATTTATAGTGGAAGCATTTGCAGCGGTTACGGTTCCTTCTTTCGTAAATGCAGGACGCAAGGATGCAATTTTGTCCATTTTTACGTTTTTGTATTCTTCATCTTCAGAAACCATGACGGATTCTCCACGGCGCTGCGGCACTTCCACAGGAATTACTTCATCCTTGAATTTACCAGCTGCCCAAGCCTTGGTGGAACGTTCGTAGGATTGGATGGCAAAAGCGTCCTGATCTTCCCGGGAGAAATTATATTCTTGGGCGCAGCGATCAGCACAGGTTCCCATTGCATTATGGTCGTAGGCATCCACCAAGCCATCTTTTTGCATTCCGTCCTCCATGGTGGCAGGACCAAATTTTGTTCCGTGGCGCATATGTACGTAATGAGGAATGTTGCTCATACTTTCCATCCCACCGGCAACCACAATTTCTGCGTCGCCAAGCGCGATGGTTTGTGCCGCCTGCATTACGGCTTTCATACCTGAAGCACAAACCTTGTTAACGGTGGTTGCCGGCACGGTATTCGGGAGGCCCGCTCCTAAAGCAGCCTGTCTGGCAGGAGCTTGGCCCACGCCGGCCTGCACCACGTTTCCCATAAAAACTTCCTGCACTAGGGAGGGGTCCAAATTCACTTTTTGCAATGCGCCTTTTATGGCCGCGGAACCCAATTGGGTGGCGGTTAGGGAGGAAAGACTTCCCATAAAACTGCCAATGGGAGTTCTGGCTGCGGAAACTATGACTACTTTGTTGCTCATGTTGCTACTTTTTCGGATTAAAATAAGGACTGCGAAATTACGTATTTCAATCCTAAAAATCAATCTTTGCTGCAGTGGGTTTTGGGATAACTCAATCGTTCTTTATACCTTTACTTTAAGTTCGTGTTTTATGAAAAACCTCCTTGCACTATTTGCCAAAAACCAATCCCTTATTTATAAGGTTTTTCTTTTTATAATTTCCACGCTGTTAATTATTTATCTATTGCCGAAAGGAGGCCAGTTCAAATATAATTTCCAAAAAGGTAAACCGTGGCAATATGAAAATCTGTATGCGCCCTTCAGCTTTACCATAAAGAAAAATGAGGACACCCTAAAAAAGGAGCGGGAGGCAATTCGTGCAAACGCGATCCCATATTTTGATTATGACAGCGATACTGAATCGCGCGTGGTTGAAAATTTCAACAACATCTTGGATGTCAGGTATGTTGACAGCCTATACCAAACACCGAAATCAAGTGTTCGGAAAATCGTGGAGGGATTTCTTTCCGGAATTTACAAGAACGGGTTAACCGATGAGATCCACGCCTATGATCCCAACCGGCTGATCTATTTAAAAAAGGGAAACGAAATTGAAGAGCAGAGCTATTCGCAATTGCTACAAAAGGAAAATTTGAACAAGAAAGTTAGGGAATTGGTAGAAAAAAACAACATTGGCGATACCCAGGCCCTGATTTATAATATACTGAACGAAGTTTTAACGCCCAATGTAAAGTTGAACAGAAAACTGACGGAAGCCTCCATTGATGCCGAAATTAAGGCGTTAAACCCCAACCGGGGAATTATTGAGAAAGGGGGAAGGATAATTGCAAAAGGCGAAGTTGTTGAAGGAGATAAATTCCAAATCCTGCAGTCGCTGAAAGCAGAATTCCAGAGTCAAATTTGGAGCAAAAACAATTATCTCTGGCTTTTGGTTGGATACTCGCTTTTGGTTTCATTGGTTTTTTTAATGCTTTTTCTCTTCCTAAAGAACTACCGGCCATACATTTATGCCAACAATACGAAAGTCACCTTTATTTTTTTCAATATTTTCTTGATGGTCTTTCTTACAACCCTGGTGTTGAAGGTCCATGCAAACTATGTATATGTAGTGCCCATCTGTATTTTGCCGCTGATATTGAAAGCGTTTTTCGATCCGCGCGTTGGCCTCTTCGTGCACGTGTTGACCATCCTGCTTTTAGGCTTTATTGTACCGAACAGTTTTGAATATATGTTCCTTCAATTTATTGCGGGCATTGTTACTATTCTAACCGTTTCGGAACTGTACAAAAGAGCGAACCTTTTCATTTCCGTTGGCCAAATTACACTTATCTACATTTTGGGTTATTTTGCTTTTTTCGTAATCCAGGAAGGGAACATTCAAACGCTTCAGTGGGAAAATTTCGGCTATTTTATTCTTTGCGGCTTGGCCACGCTATTTGCACATCCGTTGATTTATTTTTATGAAAAAATATTCGGATTAGTTTCTGATGTTTCCTTGCTTGAACTGAGCGATACCAATTCAAAATTGTTGAAAGAACTTTCAAATAAGGCTCCGGGAACCTTTCACCATTCACTGAACGTGGCAAATCTGGCGGAAGCCTCGGCCAATGAAATTGGCGCGAATAGCATGCTCGTTAGGGTAGGAGCGCTATATCACGATATTGGGAAAATGCTGAACCCCACGATGTTTACCGAAAATCAGGCAAATTCAGTTAACTCACACAACGAGTTGGACCCAAAGGAAAGCGCCCAGATTATTATTGACCACGTTATTAAAGGGATTGAAATTGCCCGAAAAAACAACCTGCCGGATCGAGTTATTGATTTTATCCGCACCCATCACGGAACCAGCTTGGTGTATTATTTCTACAAAAAAGAACGCGAGCAGCAGGGTACGGCAAACAAAGAAGATTTTATTTACCCGGGGCCCATCCCTTTCTCAAAGGAAACCGCCATTTTGATGATGGCCGATAGCGTGGAGGCTGCGAGCAAAAGTTTGAAAGAACCTTCTTCTTCCATTATCGATGAGTTTGTCGAGAAAATAATCAACAACCAAATGGCGCAGGGCCAGTTTTTGAACGCCAACATTACTTTTAAGGAAATTGAAATGATCAAAAAAGTGTTGAAGAAAAAACTCAATAATATTTATCATCTCCGCGTTGAGTATCCCGAATAAACATTGGTGCGAAATAAATTCAGTATGAACCCCTGACCGTCCCGATTGGAAATCGGGATACGCTATCCAGCCGAGCTGATCAGGTTTTGAATATATTTTTTGGATTTTTTGCTTTTGATTTCCAGTTCGCGTGCATAGGCATCCTGCTTTCTTTCATATTTTTCAATCCACACTACTGTCCAATCCTTGGCTTTAGAAGTATAACCCGAATGGTCAGAAAGATGTTTTTTAAGCCGTTCCGCAATTGGCTCACCCGTATGGCCAATATAATATCTAACCAGCTGGGCAGAGAATAATATATATACTGAATACTTCATACAAAAAATCCCCAATAAATGGGGATTTTCAGTGATCGCGAAGGGATTCGAACCCCTGACCGTCTGCTTAGAAGGCAGATGCTCTATCCAACTGAGCTACGCGACCAAATAATCTTTTCAAGCTAATTATCTTTTTCAAGCTCCGCCGACCGTCCCGATTGGAAATCGGGATGCTCTATCCAACTGAGCTACGCGACCAAATAATCTTTTCAAGCTCCGCAGACCGTCCCGATTGGAAATCGGGATGTGCTATCCAACTGAGCTACGCGACCAAAGTACAAACAAAAAAACCGAACTGTGGGTCCGGTTTTTGTCGGGGTGGCAGGATTCGAACCTGCGGCCTCCTGCTCCCAAAGCAGGCGCGATAACCGGGCTACGCTACACCCCGTGAACAGCAATTATCTATTGTTCACTGTAATTTTGGAGTTTTTTAGACTCTATAATGCGGAGAGACAGGGACTCGAACCCTGGCGACGGTTACCCGTCGACAGATTAGCAATCTGCTCCGTTACCACTCCGGCACCTCTCCAGTTTTTTATGAACGTGTCATCCTAAAATGCGGTTGCAAATGTAAGTTTTCAATTGTAATAACGCAAACAAAAAATACGCTTTTTTAATGTGATATTTTAAAGAATTTGAAATCAGGCAAATGCTCTCGGGTAATTTTTCTTATATCTTGGAACAAATCAGCATTTCTCTTTTATCCTCTATGTTTGTTTCAAAAAACAAATATACTTCGCCTCCATCGGCAATTTTCCATTTTTTGCGAAGGTTTTCAACCGATTCCGGAAAATTTCGGACAGTAACATTTGCTTTTGTGAAGGTAAGGGCCGCGCGCATTTCGGATTTTGAATAAGGAACCGCCTTTTCGATTAGAAATCTTCTTCCGGGAAAATCAATTTTGGTTTCGCTTGTATAGAGATGGGTGTTTTTGTGAAGTTTTTTTATTTTGAATTTTTTCGAAAGCAAATCAAAGGCGCCACTCTTTAATATGGCCGCATTAGGCTCGTATAGATATTTTTGGGATTGGCCAAAATCTGCTTCGGCCGTTTCATTTCTGTCAAATTCAAAAAAATCTACCGTTGTTTTTGAAAAATTTATGGTTTTGACTATAGGTTTTTTACCAACGTTTTTTTTCAGTAGCCAAAGAAGTTCCTTAACCTCATTATCAACAGCAACAATATGAATTTCTGCAACCTCAGGCAATTCATTTAATCCAACGGAAATATCCAACATTGGCGATGTTTTTATAAGAAATGTTTCACATTGGTTTAAAATGGCGGTTGCGTTTTCGGGAATGTTCGGCTCACATTCCGAAAGAAAATAAACCTTTCCCTTGCTGGCGTGCCGCCGGGAGGGATCTGCAAATATAACATCGTATTTGTTTTTGTTTGATAGAATTGCCTGCAGTCCATCTTCATTATAACATTCAATGGTACGTTTCCCGAATATCCCAAAATTGTGGGCGGCTATAGCGGAAAGTTTGGGGTTTACTTCAAAATGGTGGACGGACGCAAACCGCTCGGAAAAATAATAACTATCAATTCCAAAACCACCGGTAATATCTGCAATCCGCGAGCCGTGAAGCAATGAAGCCTTATATTTGGCGGAAACTTCGGAAGATGTCTGCTCGAGATTTAAAGTTGGAGGATAAAGAATATTCCGCGTTGCAAACCAAAGCGGTAATTTTTTTTGAATTCTTTTTCTTCCGTTGATCTGCTGTATCAATTCCTGAATTGTAACATTTTCAAACGGGCTTCCGGAGAATGCCAACTCGGTTATGTCCCCATCGAATTCTGAAATGAATTGCTGAACCTCTTTATGTAACAGTGTTTCATTCAACACTTTTACATATTGTGGGTTAAGCGCTGCACTATTTTATACTCTGAAAGAAATTCCTTTGAAATAACCTTTAGGGTGGTGTAGGTTGGCACGGCCAGGATCATACCGGGAATCCCGAATACAAAGCCCCCAATAAGAATAACCATAAAAATTTCAAGCGGATGCGAACGCACGCTGTGGCCAAAAATAACGGGCTGTGAAATTAAATTATCAAAAAGTTGGGCAAGGGCATAAAAACCGGAAGCCCAAAGGAGGGGCGGCAATAGTCCGCTGGAAAAATCAGCTCCCAAGTTGTTGGACACAATGACCAACAACATCAAAATCCAACCGATTACCGGGCCCAAATAGGGAACAATGTTCAAAAACGCACATATTAGTGCCACCGCCACGGCATCTTTTATATCCAAGAACAGCAACAGGACGGAATAAAAAAGCGCCAAAATGAATATTTGGAACAACAACCCAATGAAATATCTGGATAGCAATTCCTTAACTTTTATCAAAATTCTCTTGAATTTTCCCTCGTTTCCGCTTTTGGCAAAGGCAAGCACGGTGCGAGCTATCATATATTCATCTTTCAAAAGAAAAAAGGATATAAACAAAACTGAGAAAAGGCCCACTATGGTACTGCCAATATTGCCGAAAAAAATATCGATGAAACTGGGTATTATTTCCACATCAAGATTTTGGACATAGGTGGTGCGTTTAACAGCTTCCACCAATTGAAAATGGTCTACGCCCAGATAATCACTAGCTTGAACGTTCAGCTCGTTGAGGTCGCTTTTTACCTGTTCAAAATCTATTTGTGAAATATGTTTGCCCTGCTCAATTATTATGGGCACAAATATACTCAGCAATAAGCCGAAAGTTCCCATAATTAGGAGCAGGGTGACTACCGAGGCAGCGGTATTGCCGAGGCGCAGTCGGCGCCTTAAGAACAAAACAACGGGTCTGCCGATCAACGATAGGACCAAGGCAAGGCCAATGTAAAGGATCAGGGCTTGGATGGCGTACAGAAACCAGAGCAAAATCAAGATTCCCGCAACAACTGCGAGCGCTCTCAACAATCCGATGGTTATGGCTTTTGCGTTGGCTTTCACAGCGTAAATATAGTTGATTCCCGATTAGGAAAAATCAAAGTTTTGTTAAGGGTCCGCGGGAGGGCTGTCCGTAATCCAGGATTTTCGGCTAAAAAATTGCCCTAATTTTCAAAGACATATTTTATCATATTGGCACCCATCTGCAGCGCTTTTGTTCGCACCTCTGGCGGATCGTTGTGAACTTCGGGGTTTTCCCAGCCATCGCCCAAATCTGTTTCAAAAGTGTAGAGCAGCACCAATCTGCCGGCCACAAAAATCCCGAAGGCTTGCGGCCTACCGCCGTCGTGTTCGTGTATTTTTGGTATTCCCTGCGGAAATTTGTAGACATAGTTGAACATCGGAAAATTGGCCGGCAATTCTTTCAATTCGGAATCTGGAAAAATTTTTACTATTTCCTTTCGGATGTATTGGTCAATTCCGTAATTGTCGTCAATATGCAGAAACCCGCCACTGTTTAGATATTTCCGTAGATTTTCAGCCTCCTCGGCAGTAAAAAAAACATTGCCGTGCCCCGTCATGTGTACAAAAGGATAATCAAAAATATCTGTGCTGCCGGGCGTTACGCTTGGAACCTTTTCCTTGAGTGCCGTATGTATGTTTTGGTTGCAAAAGGTTGCCAAATTGGGCAGCGAGGTGGGGTTTGCATACCAATCGCCGCCTCCGCCGTATTGCAAAAGTGCAATTTCTTGTGCCGAAATAGTGCCGAAAGTTACCAATAGGAAAATGGAAAAATAGAACATTCGCATATTTTCAAAAGTACAAAATAGGATGGGAAACATGTGTAACTTTACAATTGGTTTATAAAAGCAACGCTGTGGCACGCAACAATAGCCGCCGTTTCGGTGCGCAATCGGGTTTCGCCTAAACTAACCGGAATGTATCCGCTTTTCTTTGCAAAATCAATTTCTTCGGAAGAAAAGTCGCCTTCGGGCCCGATGAGAATTATACTTTTCTGGTTGGGAAGCAAAACCGATTTCAAGGATTTTTTTGCTGTTTCCTCACAATGGGCAATACATTTTAATACTTTTGAAGGGTTTTCGCTTTTTACGAAATCCTTAAACGATATAGCTTCATTCAAAATGGGCAAATGCGCCTTTAACGATTGTTTCATGGCGCTTTGCAGTATTTTTTCGTAACGTTCCGCTTTTATGGTTTTTCGTTCACTATGCTCACAGATTATCGGGGTAATTTCTGAAATGCCAATTTCCGTTACCTTTTCCAGAAACCATTCATAGCGTTCGTTGAGTTTGGTGGGCGCTACGGCCAAATGAAGCTGATAGGGCAGGGGCGGCTGTTTAATTTCGGAAAGAATTTTTACGGCACAACTTTTTGGATTTGCGATTTCAATTTCAGCATTGAAAAAGGAACCGGTGCCGTTGGTTATTTTAAAAGAATCGCCAACATTCATTCGCAAAACCTTCACGATATGGCGGCTTTCCTCTTTGTCGAAAGCTATTTGCCCTGTTGTTTCTGAAATTGTTGGATGGAAGAAGAGTTGCATCTTATTTAAAATTGACAAAGAAACTGAAAACCTTGGAATAACATCGTTTTACTAAGCAGATTACAAATTCAAATATATGAATGCGGACATTGAAAAAATCAAAACTTCATTCGCGCGGCGGCCACGACATTGTGCTGCGCGAAATTTCCATTTTTATATTTCAGTTCGCCTACCATGGCAATCATTGCGGCATTGTCCGTACAAAATTCAAATTTTGGGATGTATGTTTTCCAGCCATACTTGCCTTCCGCCTCTTTCAATGCCCGCCGAATGCCACTGTTTGCCGAAACACCACCGCCAATTGCCACCTGTTTTATTCCGGTTTTTTTCACCGCATTTTTAAGTTTGTCCATTAAGTAATCCACAATAGTAAATTGGAGGCCGGCGCAAATATCATGGATGTTTTCCGCAATGAAATCGGGGTTTTTTTGAGTTTCCTTTTCCACAAAGTAGAGTACCGAAGTTTTCAGTCCGCTAAAGCTGAAATCCAGAGGGCCCACTTTCGGTTTTGGAAATTTGAAGACTCTCGGGTTTCCCTGTTGCGCATATTTATCTACCAAAGGCCCGCCGGGATAGGGAAGTCCAAGGATTTTTGCGCTTTTGTCAAAAGCCTCGCCCACGGCATCGTCAATGGTTTGGCCAATAATTTCCATGTCAAAATAATCGTTCACTATTACAATCTGCGTATGGCCGCCGCTAATGGTCATTGCCAAAAACGGAAAACTCGGCGCTGTTTGTCCTTCAGCTTTTATAAAATGGGCCAAAATGTGTGCCTGCATATGGTTAACATCTATTAACGGAATGCCCAGACCCAAGGCCAAAGATTTTGAAAATGAGGTGCCTACGAGCAAGGAACCCATAAGTCCGGGACCGCGCGTAAAAGCAATGGCAGATAACTGATTTTTATCGATATTTGCCTTTTCCAAGGCTTGGTGGACCACCGGTACAATGTTTTGCTGGTGCGCGCGTGAGGCGAGCTCGGGAACAACGCCGCCGTATTGTTCGTGAATTGCCTGTGTGGCAACAACATTGCTCAATATTTCGCCGTTGTTGATTACGGCCGCAGCGGTGTCGTCGCAAGAGGATTCAATACCTAGGATATAACAATTTTTTGGCGTCAAGGCAAAAGGGGTATATTTATTGGTCGTAAAATTAAAACTTTAAAAGCGTATCAAAAAACTTCGGAAAATAATAGTTCGCACCTTTGTAATCATAGTATTGCTGCTCGTTCTCATTGTGATTGTATTTTCCATTCCCTCGGTGCAGACTTGGGTGGCCAAAAAGGTTACCACCAACCTCAACGAAACTTACGGAACCGATATTAACATTAAACGTTTGGGGCTAAACTGGAAGGGCGAAGTGGATATTCGCGAGGTGTTTATTGCAGATCACCATCAAGATACGTTGATTTACAGCAAGGAGGTGCAGACCAATATTATTAGTTTCCAAAATTTGATCCGCGGCAAATTGGGCTTTGGAAAGATTGCCTTGCAAAAAGCTAAACTTTACGTAAAAACCTATAAAGGCGAAGAAACCGATAACCTCTCCATTTTTGCGAAAAAATTTGACACCGGCAAACCCAGTACTTCGCCGTTTTCGCTATTCAGTAATGATGTTACCTTATCTGAAAGCCGGATAAAGATTACGGATGAAAACCTGGAAGAGCCCGAATTGTTCGTGCTCAACGCCGTTAATCTGGTGGCGGATAATTTCGACATATTGGATTCGGATATAAAAGCGAACATTAAATCGCTGTCCCTCGTTTCGGATCTGGGAATAGCCATAAAGGATCTGCAGACAGATTTTTCATACACCTCCACGAACATTACCCTAAAAGAGCTGACCCTTGAAACTGCCGAATCCAAAGTGATGGGCACTATTGATTTGGACTATTCCAAAAACGGGATGACGGATTTTGCAAACAATGTATTCATTACCGCAGACCTTAACGATTCCAAAATTTCCACCAATGATTTAAATGCCCTCTATAACGAATTCGGCCCCGACCAGCTTATTTTTCTGGATACGGAAATGAAAGGGACCTTAAATAATTTTACAGCTTCGGATTTGAATCTTCAAACCGGCGATACAAAAATTGAAGGCGATTATGCCTTTCAAAATATTTTGGACCCGCAACGCGATTACGGCATTACGGCCACAAACCACACCATTGCCACAAATTATTTCGATTTAAGACGGTTTATGCCCAGGATTTTGGGCGATGTGGTACCAGTGGAATTAAAGGAGCTGGGCCATTTCCACCTTCTGGGAACGACGTCCATTATAGGGAGCGAACTAAACACTGATAGTGCTCTGGAAAGTGCCATTGGGCAGGCCGAAGTGGATTTAAAAATGGGGAACATCAATAATTTCGACAATGCCTATTATAAAGGAAATGTGGTGTTGCGAAATTTTAATCTTGGTAAGATTGCAAAATCCACCTCTTTGGGCAAGATGACCGGCAATCTAAATTTTGATGGGCGTGGCTTTAGCAAAACCACGGTAAACACGGAAGTTTCTGGAACGATTTCTTCTTTTTTCTTTGAAGAGTATAATTACAAAAACATTGAAGTTTCCGGAAATTTAAAAAACCCACTGTTCAACGGCGAGCTTTCTGTGGACGATCCCAATTTAAAACTGAACTTTAAAGGATTGATAGACGCTTCCAATGAAACCAACCATCTCGATTTTGAGGCCGATGTTGAATTTGCGGAACTGAACCAGCTTAACCTTTTAAAAAGGGATAGTATTTCCGTTTTTACGGGAAAGGTAGTGGTGGATATGGACGGAAAAAACATCAATGATGTAGTTGGGACTATCAATTTCAATCAGACCTTTTATCAGAACGAGCGCGAATACTATTATTTTGATGATTTCACGATAACTTCTTCATTTGAGGGTAAAGTGAGAACCATTGAAATAAATTCGCCAGACATTATAAACGGCAGAATTACGGGGGAATTTCTTATTGAGGATATTCCCAACCTCTTCCAAAATGGCATTGCCAGCATCTATGCCAATTACATCCCTCAGGAGGTAACAACCAACCAATATATTGATTATGAATTTGAAATTTATAACAAGATAGTGGATGTTTTCGTCCCCCAATTGAAGTTGGGCGACAACACGCGGGTCAGAGGCTCGGTTTCTTCCGACGAGTCCAAATTTAAGCTTGACTTTCGGTCCCCGGAAATATTGCTTTTTGACAATTACATCAGCAAACTTAACATTCAAGTAGATAACGATAACCCGCTTTATAATACTTATATAGCTGCCGATTCGGTGTATACCGGCATCTATAATATTACCAATCTTAACGTAATCAACAAGACCTTGAACGATACCATGTATGTACGTTCGGAATTTGCGGGCGGCGCAAAAAAGGAAGACCTTTTCAATCTTTCGCTTTACCACACCATTAACCCGGCCGGCAAATCGGTTATAGGCGTAAAAAAATCAGACATTACCTATAAGGGCAAGGTTTGGTATTTAAATGAAAACAACAATCGCCTGAACAAGGTTGTTTTTGACGACAATTTCAAGGAAATCAGATTGGATTCCCTCGTGCTCAGCCATGAGGAACAACTGATCCAAATGGCCGGCGTACTGCGCGATTCCACCTATAAGGACCTGAAAGTGCGTTTTAAGGATGTGAATATTGGCGACATTACCCCCGAACTGGACAGTTTGAGATTGAAGGGTACCATGAACGGGAAGTTTGACTTTCTTCAGAAAAACGGCGCGTATTATCCGAACAGCACCGTGACCATTGATGGAGTCAACATAAATGAAATCCCTTTTGGCGATTTAAATTTAAAGATTGACGGCAATGAGGACCTCACCAAATATCGCATCAATACCACCCTTATCAACAATGACGTTAAATCCATTAGCGCCATTGGTGAAATTGATGTTTCGCCGCGAAATCCGCAAATTCAGCTCAATATAGACCTGAACCAATTTAACATGCAGGCTTTTAGTCCGTTTGGCGGCGATATTATAACGGACATTCGCGGGCTGATTTCGGGGAACGCGAAGGTTTCCGGCAGTTATAAATCGCCCGATATCTTAGGTCGGTTTACTTTGGAGAACAGCGGTTTGAAAATTCCCTTTCTGAACACCGATTTCAACCTTGAAAACAATGCCCAACTGATTGTTACCAAAAATAAATTTGAAATAGCCCGAACAAACATTACCGATACCAAATATGAAACCCAGGGAATTTTGTACGGCGGAGCTACCCATAGCAATTTCAGCAATTGGGCATTGGATCTTCATATTGACGCCCCCGAACGCCTATTGGTCCTGGACACACCGCCCGAAGAAGATGCCCTGTATTACGGCACCGCTTTCATTAGCGGAAGGGCCGCAGTACAAGGACCCATTGATGAATTGGTAATAGACGTGGAAGCCACGACACAGCGCGGAACTTCCTTTAAAATTCCCATTAGTGATACCGAATCCATTAGCGACGACTCTTTCGTCCATTTTCTTTCGCCCAAGGAAAAGGAGGCGCGGATTAATGGAGAAATTATCGAATCTGTGGAAAACAAAGGGCTTACCTTGAATTTTGAATTGGATATCAACAAAAACGCAGAGGTCGAAGTGGTGGTGGACCAACAAAACAATTCCACTCTGAAAGGTCGTGGGGCTGGAATTCTTCTTATTGAGATAAATACCAACGGAAAATTTAAAATGTATGGCGATTTTCAGATTTATGAAGGAGAATTTGATTTTAGGTACGGCGGCATCATCCAAAGAACCATTGGCGTTGTTCCGGGTGGAAATATAACTTGGGATGGGGCGCCAGAGAAGGCAAACCTAAACCTGAGCGCAGTTTATAAAACCCAGGCAAACCCCTCCATTTTGTTGGATAACCCAACCATAAACCGAAAAATTCCGGTGGAAGTTATAGTAGGCTTAAATGGCGAATTGGCGCAGCCCGCCTTGAAATTTGATATCGATTTTCCGAACGTTAGTTCCACTCTAAAAAGTGAGTTGGAATACAAACTTAAAACCGAAGAACAGCGGCAAAACCAATCCATATTCCTTTTGGCGACCGGAAATTTCGTGAACGATAATTATGGCGGTTCCAACGCCTTTGCCGGAACTTTGGCAGATAGGGTTTCCAATTTGGTGAACGACCTTTTTGCAGATCAAGATGGAAAATTCAGCCTTGGCGTAGGGTACACAGTGGGGGACGATACGCCCGATCAGGAAACGGCTGATTATGTAGATCTAACCATTTCCACAAAAATTACCGAACGCATCTTGGTTAACGGAAAAGTAGGTGTGCCGGTGGGAGGTGCCAATGAAACATCCGTAGCGGGCGATATTGAGGTGCAATGGCTCATCAACGACGATGGTAGCTTGCGCATGAAATTTTTCAACCGGCAGGCAGCCCTTCAATTTATCGGAGAAGATCAGATATTTGAACAAGGTGCGGGAATATCCTATTCCGTAGATTTCAATACCTTTCGCGAATTGATGCGCAAACTTTTGAACAAAAAACAAGAATCCTCTTCAGAGTTGCCAGTAACTCCGGATGATGACAGTTACCCGGTTGACTTTAAACCCAAGGCCACAAAACAGGAAGAGGAGAGCGGAGAATAATCTTTGAGGGGAAATTCAATTTTGAATAGCATCCTATTTCTTCAAAATGGTCCTAAAAGTTAAATTGATTCTTGGGAGCGCAACTCTTTTCGTTTTCGGCAAACTGTGCCACCAATGCAGTTGTGTTGTACCTTTCATAAGCAAAAGACTACCGTGTTCCAACAAAAGGGAAACTTTTTGTTTGGATTGCTTGTGTTTGAATAAAAAATTGCGTTCCGCTCTCAAACTTACTGAGGCAATTGCGCCATTGGGCTTTAATTCCTTTTCGGCGTCGGTGTGCCAGCCCATTCCTTCGGCCCCGGATGGATAAAGATTTAACAGACAACTGTTGAACGTTTCGCCACAGTGCGCCTCCACAGCTTGTTTGATCTGCAGCAG
The DNA here is from genome assembly GCA_048265145.1 of Aequorivita sp. GTDB lineage: Bacteria > Bacteroidota > Bacteroidia > Flavobacteriales > Flavobacteriaceae > Aequorivita. The sequence continues at coordinate 65,213 of JBLXCF010000001.1, read as the reverse complement.
ATCGGGCGTCCAAACCGTTGCTTTTTTGGTGGTTTTGGAATAGGTGTATTCATATTCGTCGTCGCCATACCAAGCCACCCGCCGTTTGGTAACTATTTTTTTTCCGAAAAGCACCACTTCGTCGTTTTTCCACGGAATGGTTGTACTAAAGATATCATAAAATCGGTCCGCCGTGGTTCCGGGGAAGATTTTGCCATAGTAAATGGCGTTGCCGTCCTTGGGAAGGAGGGAAATTTTTTGGCTATGTGGGAAGTTGGGGTAGGCCATTATGAATTTAAATGTATCTAAAAATTTTTATCCCCCAAAATAGTAATGACCCGAATGTTTTGATAAAAAGATGGTATCTTAGGGGTTCGAAAAAACAGTTGCCCTCCTCAAAACTGTTCAAAATTAGATCGCTTTGATCTGTAGTTTTTAACAACCCTAAACCACTTCAATTATGAGTCTTCCCATTATTATTCTTATTCTCGTGGCCTTGCTTGCCTTTGGACTGATTTTTATTTTTAACCGCTTCGTAAGGAACAAAAATATGGTCAAGGATGCTTGGAGCAATATTGATGTTGCCCTGAAACGCCGCTACGACCTGATTCCCAATCTTGTTGAAACCGTTAAGGGCTACGCTGCCCACGAAAAATCGACACTCGAGCAAGTTATTCAAGCCCGAAATGCCGCAATTGCCGTTCCCAAGGAGGATATCAACGCCCAAATAAAGGCCGAAACCCAATTGCAGCAGAGTCTCCGAGGCATTTTTGCGCTGGGGGAGGCCTATCCAGATTTAAAGGCGAATACGAATTTTTTGGAATTACAGGAAAAGTTAAACGAAATTGAAGAAAACCTGGAACGCAGCCGTCGCTATTATAACGGCACTGTTCGGGAGAACAATACGTATGGCGAAAGTCTGCCTGGCGTGTTGGTGGCCGGAATGATCGGCTATAAACATTTTGATTATTTTGAAGCTGACGCAACCGAACGAGAAACCGTGAAAGTGAATTTTAATTGATTCTTAAATGTGAAACCAGAAAAATTCAGATAAACTGAAAGCGAATTTAAATCTTAGACCGCATGGTTTTTACCTACACCAAAATTAAAAAAGGGAATCCCTTTAAAACAAAAAAGGGCGTTTGGCTATTTTTGGGAATGTTCTTTTTTTGGGCGAATTCCTTTTCCCAAGGATTTGATGTACTTCATAGCGAAGTTTCAATTTTTATAAATAGTGACGGATATTTTGATGTAGTGGAAGATTACCATTTAAATTTCACGGAATACAAACACGGAATTTACCGCGATATCCTTTTAAAATACGACCTACAAACGGAAAGCGATTCGGAGAAAAGGCGGATAAAAATTAGAAATGTGGACGTTCCCAACCATAAGTTTCAATCGGATTTTGACTTTGTGCAGCAGCTTAGCAAGAATTTACAAATCAAAATTGGCGATAAGGATCGAACCGTCATTGGACCCCAGCATTACCAAATAAAATATCGGGTTTACGATGCTTTTATTTTTAAGAAAAATCAAATTCAATTTTATTGGAACGTAAAACCGGCAGGCTGGAATGCTGTGTTTCGGCAGTTTGATTTTAATATCCATCTCCCAAAAAACCTTCAGGGCAATGCGGACCAACTATTTGTTTACGCGGGCGATTATGGAGCTACCGAGCCGAGCAAGGATTTTAGCATTGCCTATAACAACGGCATTTACGAAGCCAAAAGCGGCCCCAATTTTCTTTCCAATCCGGGACAAAGCGTTACGGTGTTGCTCAACTTGCCGCCGGGCAGTGTTAAGGAAATAAAGCCGTGGTGGCCATTTTGGACCCACTACGGATGGACGTTACTGCTCGGCGCCATGATTTTCGGTTTTTATTGGGTCTGGAACAACTATGGCAAGGATGATAGGGTAGTGGCAACCACCAGTTATTTTCCGCCAAGCGGCATGGATCCTGCAATGGCCGGATTTTTAATGGACGATTCCGCAGATACGCCCGACTTAATTTCGCTGCTGCCCTATTGGGGTTCCCGCGGGATTATCGCGATGGAGCAACTTCCGAAGAAAGGTTGGTTTGGTACGGAAGACACCAAAATAATAAGGCTTCGTCCATTGCCTGTTGATTCGCCCAATTACGAAGAGGAACTATTTAACGGTCTTTTTGGCAATTATTATGGCACGGGCAAAAAGGAAATTCTTGTTAGCAGCCTTAAGGATTCTTTTTATACAACCATGGCCAGCGCAAAGACAAAACTGAAAAAAAAGGCACAAATATATTATGACGAACAGGCTAAAAAGATACAGAACAAATCCATTGTTGGCATCTTGGTTATCGCTTTTGTTCTGTTTTTTGTTTTTCTTTTCACTTGGGGACTGTTGGCGGCAATCGCCCTTATCTTGGTGGCTGTTTTTTTGCTTTTCATGAGCAGCTATCTGGTAAAAAAGAATGCCAAAGGCAATAGTGCGCTGTCAGAATTAAAGGGGTTCAAAAATTTTATTAAGATTGCCGAAGAAAACAAACTGAAAATGCTGTTGCAGGACAGCCCCACTTATTTTGAAACTACTATGGGCTATGCGCTCGCCTTTGGAATGTTTTCACAATGGGCCAAGAAATTTGAAAACTTGAACTTGCAGCCACCCAGCTGGTACACCTCTTCAACGGGAGTATTTACAATGCACCATTTTGCCAATTCCTTTTCAGATTCAATTACTTCGGCACAATCTACAATGGTTAGCTCGCCAAGCAGTTCGGGAGGGGGCGGTTCCTCGGGCGGTGGTTTCGGCGGCGGGGGTGGCGGCAGCTGGTAATAAATCGAAATTGGTGGACTTCAAAAAAAGCCTACTTTCGTTAAAAAAAGGTTTTATTATAGCGAAGCAATTACAGAAATTTCCACATTCACAAACTTTGGAAGATTGGCAACTTCTACCGTTTCCCGGGCAGGGGCGGTGGCTTCATTAAAGTAAGCGCCGTACACTTCATTGATTTTTCCAAAATTGTGCATATCGCTGATGAAAATTGTTGTTTTCAGGACATTTTCAAAAGTCATTCCCGCTTCGGCAAGGATGGCCTTTAGGTTTTCCATAACCATTTTGGTTTCCGTTTGTATGTCGCCGGTAACAAGATTTCCTGTTTTTGGATCAATGGCTATTTGCCCCGAAGTATAAAGCATAGCTCCCTTAAGCACCGCTTGGTTGTATGGGCCAATGGGGGCAGGGGCGTTGGTAGTAGTGATAATTGTTTTCATAATATATTGTTTTGTAGCTATAAAGAAGTGGCTATAGGCGCTTATCGCTCTCCCTTCGCTTGTCATATTTAATATCGCTTAGCACCGAAGCCTTAATGCCGATAAAGAAATACCAGGCGGTATTAATGCTGCCAATCGGGGTCCAATTGAAACTCATTTGCCAGCTTTCCAGATCGCGCTGGAACCGGAACTGGGTTAGGGTTACCCCTTTGTTCTTAAAATCATAACCAGAGGAAACACCTACGGTCCAGCGGGGCGCCAGCTCTAAATTGGTACTCATCATAAAGGACTGGCTTGAAATTTCGTTTTGTCGTTGCGCATTTCCGTAAGTAATGGTATAGGCAAAGCGGATGTCCCATGGAATGGAAAAATTATACCATTCCACATTGGTCTTGTCTACATCGTCTTGGTCATCATCTCTATAAATTTGGCCATCATAAATGTCCGAGGTCTCGCCAAAAAGATCGTCCGGGCGTCCGCCATTGCGAAAGGTTTCATTCTCCATTCGGTTGGTATCCTTGGTCTTGGATTCAAAATCCTTACTGGAAAAGGAATAGTTTATACTGATGTTGGCATTGGTCAAACGGAACAAACTTCCTCCGTTATTGATATTGAAGACATCTATTCTTCTGTTGTTGTTGTCGAGCGCATAGGGATCCAGGGCACCACTGAAGTTAAAGTCCAGTTTTGGGATAATTGGAATGCTTCCTGAAAATTGCAATGGGCTCCATTTCAGGGAATCGCCGGCCAGGTTGTATGCGGTTGAAAAATTAAGGTTGTTCAATAGCGTTATCTTTTTCGGTTCCAAAGCGGTGGTATCCCGATCGCGTACCTTCGCCTCAAAAGTATTGCTCAACGAAATGCCCACATTGCTGGAATACACCTTGCTCGGCGGGCCATACAGCGTGTTTTCGAAGCGAGAATATTGAATTATTTCATCCTCCAAAGTCGGGTCCGCAGTGTTCGGTACGCGAAATTCTTCATAGTATCGATCAAAAGCGGGGTTAATGTTATAGCTTATGGAAGGCCGAACTACGTGACGAATAGCCTGTATCTTTTTATCGGTTCCAAAATTGAACAATCCGTAAAGGGTGGTTCCCAAACTGGTAGAAAAGTTGTAGGTGCGATAGCTTTCAAAACCCGAAACGGTATCCTGCACAATGGCGCCGTTGCCATCGTTTGCGTTCTCGTCATACCGTTTCCGGGTAGATTTCAGTACCCAGGTTTCCCGATAATTGGTTCCCGCAGATGCGCTTAAATATTTTAAAATCTTGAAATTGGTGGTAATCGGAATATTGTGCTGCGCTCCAATTTGTGCCCGATTGAACATTTCTGGTTTAAAGAAAAGCGAATCCACGGTTTGGATTCTGTTCTCAGCGGTTAGGTCGTATTGAAAATTTATATTTTGTATTATCCCCTTTTTTGTTCCATCGCGCGGCGCGAAGGGATAAATCCTGGAAACACTGGCATTCAAGTTTGGCAACGACATGGAAATCTGCTCCGTTTGTGTATTTTGGGAATGGGTGGCAGCAACGGTAAGATTCACCTGTGGTTCCCCTTCAAAGGTCTTTGAATAGGAAATGGACGAACTCAGGGTGTTGACCAGGGCACTGGCATTGTTGGTCTGGTTGATGGATTGGTTGAAATATTTACTGCTCCCCAAGTTGACCGATGCCGAAAAGCGGGAACTGGGATTGCTTTTTGCGTCCTGGCTATGGGTCCAGCGAATGTTGTAAATGGCACTTTCCTGGAAATTCGGAAACCCGCGTTCCTCCTGCACCAAATATTCATAGCGCGCACTGAAATTTCCGCGATATTTATATTTCAACACATAGGTTGATTCGCCTCGCAGGGCATAACTGCCGTTAGTATAGTAGTCGCCCAGCAAACTAAAATCCAAATAGTCATTGATGGCGAAATAATAGCCACCGTTCTGAAAAAAGAAACCACGACTGTTGTTTTCGCCGAAAGAGGGAATTATAAAGCCGGAAGTGCGGTCCTCCGTCAAAGGAAAATAGGCGAAGGGCAACCCCAGCGGTGTTGGAACATCGGCGATATACATATTTGTGAGGCCGGTTACAATTTTCTTTTTTGGCACGAACTTGGCCTTTCGGGTGTAGAAATAATATTCCGGATCTTCAATATTCTTAGAGGTCGTAAACTTTACATTCCGTAGGTACACCACGGAATCATTCACTTTTTTGGTAACCTCTGAAATTACCCTAAACCCGTTCTGTTCGGTCCGGCTGTTATAGACCAACGCTTTTTCAGTGTTGAAGTTATAGCGAATGGAATCGGGCTCTACCCGGTTGCTGGCCTGCACAAATACTGGGCGCTGGCTGTAAAAGCCGGCGCTGTCAATTCCCTTGGCATACACTTCGTTTTTGTTGTAATCCAAAATTATCAGGCCCGCGTCAATACGCATATCTTCATAAATAATGTAGGCCTTGTTGTACATATATACCTTATTTTCCTTTCGGTTCAGCAGCACATAATCTTCACCGTAGTAATCCACCACATCGGTCAGCGTTTCCTTTTCGGGTATGATGGAATCGGGTTTAACGGTATCCTTCACTTTTTCGTTAATTTCCGCAACGATGGGTTTTAGGTTAACGGAAACGGTATCCTCCATGGTGGTTTTTGGCAGATTTGTTTCCGATTTGGGCGGGATGTCCTGAGCCAACAGCGGTACACTGCCAAGAAGCAGTATTGTTAAGAAAATTGTTAAGTAATGCCTGTTGGTCTGCAATGCGCTGATGCTATAATTTTGTAGATTTGGCTCAGTATTTGAAACGGTCAAAAATAAACATATTTTTTGGGGTACGTTTTTTTAATTCATTTTTTTAAAATATCACCTTTCAGCAATCGTTAACACCTTTATGGAAACGAAATTTTTTTCTTCGCTCGTATTAACTTTATGTATTTTCTTGTCACCAATTTCAGAAGCTGCCACCTCGCTGCCCATAAAACCTTTTGTGGTGGTCTTGGATGCGGGCCACGGCGGCCACGACCACGGAAACAAGGGAAATGGCTATAAGGAATCTGAGATTGCACTCAATATCGTACTTAAAGTAGGGGCGGAACTGGAAAAACTTCCCAACGTTAAGGTAATCTATACCAGAAAAACAGATGTATTTATAGAGCTTCGCGAACGGGCTGCCATTGCCAATAGGGCAGATGCGGACCTTTTTGTTTCCGTACACTGCAACGCCCACAGCAGTAACGCCTTCGGTACCGAGACGTTTGTTCTGGGACTGCACAAAAGCCAAGCTAATTTTGAGGTTGCCAAAAAGGAAAACGAAGTGATCTATCTAGAGGAAAACTATGAGGAAAAATATGGCGGTTTTGATCCGAATGCGCCAGAATCATTGATAGGAATGGTACTGATGCAGGAGGAATATCTGGACCAGAGCATTCTTTTGGCCAGTTTGGTCCAGAACAATATTGTGAACAATTTGAAACAAAACGACCGCAGTGTGAAGCAGGCAGGTTTTTGGGTGCTTCACAATACCTATATGCCCAGTGTTTTGATAGAAACAGGTTTTCTTACCAACAAAAAGGAGGGCGCCTATCTTAACTCCGCCAAGGGGCAAAGCGAAATGGCCCGCGAAATTGGAAATGCAATCAAGACCTATATCAATAGTCTTTCGGTAGGTACCCAACTGGTTAAGGATCCGGAGGTAAAGCAATTGGAGGTTGAAAAAGCCATTGAAACCACAAAGGAAGACGTCTATGATGGCATCGTTTTCAAGATTCAACTCGCGGCCACCAATAAAAAGCTCGATCCAAAAGCGTCCAACTTCAAGGGCCTCAAGGAGGTAGAGCGAGTAAAGGAAGACGGATTGTTTAAATTCTATTATGGGGAAACTTCAGACTACAACAAAATACAAGTAATAAGAACCTTTGTGCAACAAAAAGGCTTTCCTTCAGCCTATATCGTTGCATTCAAGAATGGGAAAAAAGTGAATGTGCAAGAAGTGTTAAAATCAAAAGGCAATTAGCGTGCTTTCTTTATATTTATCGCTTAAATTTGTTCACCATCTAAAATTTCACACTTGAGACTATCCAAAGAAGTTAAAACCGGAATCCTCGCCATCGGCGCTATCTTGCTGTTGATATTTGGCTATAGTTTTTTAAAGGGAACCAATCTCCTCGATAAAAACCGAGAATTTTACGTTAAATATGACAATGTGGAAGGTCTTGCCCAAGCGGCTCCCGTAACTATCAACGGACTCACCGTTGGTAAAGTCCAGAACATTTCCTTTGCCAATAGCAAAGGAGGATTGGTGGTAAAATTTACCGTGGAGCGCGATTTCGATTTTTCCAAAAACAGTATCGTCAGGATTTATAGTTCCGGGCTCATTGGAGGAAAAAATCTGGGTATTTTTCCCGAATATGACGCAAATAATATCGCCAAAAGTGGCGACACCCTTCGCGGCGATGTGGAAGACGGTATGTTAACAGCCGTTACCAAGGCATTGGGGCCCTTAGAAAAAAAAGTGAACAACACCTTGGCAACCGTTGACACGCTTTTGCTGAATGTAAATGCCATCGTGGACGAAAGAACCCGAAAAAACTTGAAAGAGGCCATTGAAAATCTAAACAACACGCTTAATTCATTTTCCGGGGTTTCTGAAAACCTGAATTACATTCTTTCCAATAATACCGGAAAACTGGACAATACCTTCACCAACCTGGACAAAACCGCCAGCAATCTTTCAAAGTTAACAGATTCCCTTGCACAGTTGGAAACCGGAAAATTGGTTACAGATCTTCAAAACGTTGTGGATAAAATGGACAAAATAGTTTCGGGCGTTGAAAATGGAGATGGCTCCATAGGAAAACTATTAAAAGACGACCAACTATATCAAAATTTAGAAGGAGCCTCGCGCCAACTGGAACAATTACTTCAGGACGTAAAATTGAACCCCAAGCGCTACGTGCACATTTCCATTTTCGGAAAAAAGAACAAAGAGTACGAACCACCAGCCAATCCAGACGAATAAACCATGGCGTATATTCCTAACATTCTCTTTTTGATCGCCCTTGCTTTGGGGGTCGGGTATTTCACCCTGAACATTCGAAAACTTATCCGAAATATAAAGCTGGGGCAACAAGTGGATGCCAATGATAATCCGGGACAGCGTTGGGCAAACGTGTTTCGAATCGCCCTCGGTCAGTCCAAAATGGTGGTCCGGCCGGTGGCTGGCTTGCTGCACATTATTGTCTATCTGGGATTTATTATAATAAACATTGAAGTCCTTGAAATTATCATAGACGGCCTTTTTGGGACGCACCGAATCTTTTCTTCTTTGGGAAGTTTTTACGGATTTTTAATAGGTTCTTTTGAAATATTGGCACTGCTGGTTTTCGTGTCGGTAGTGGTTTTTTGGGCAAGGAGAAACGTGCTTAGGCTCCAGCGCTTCTGGAAACCCGAAATGAAGGGCTGGCCCAAGAACGACGGAAACTTCATTCTCTATTTTGAAATGGTGCTGATGGCCCTCTTTCTTTTAATGAACGCAACTGACATCCATTTTCAGGAAATGGACAACGGCAATGTCATTTCAAAACATATAGCTTCCCTCTTCAGCGAAACCCCGGCAGCCACCCAGCACATCATTGAACGGTCCTCTTGGTGGCTCCATATTTTGGGAATTTTGGTGTTTCTGAATTATTTATACTTCTCAAAACACCTTCATATTATATTGGCCTTTCCAAATGTTTATTATGGAAAGGTGGTTCCCAAAGGAAAATTTAAAAATTCTGCCGCAGTAACCCAGGAGGTGAAAATGATGATGGACCCGAATGTGGATCCATTTGCCACGCCGGTTGAAGGCGCTACCGAGGCTCCCGCCAAATTTGGCGCCAGCGATGTGATGGATTTAAGCAGAATTCAATTGCTGAATGCCTACACCTGCACCGAGTGCGGCCGTTGCACCAGCGAATGTCCGGCAAACAATACGGGCAAAAAGCTTTCGCCCCGGAAAATAATGATGGATACGCGCGACCGTTTGGAAGAAGTGGGAAAAAATATTTCCAAAAACGGTGAATTCAAACCCGATGGCAAACAATTGCTGGACGACTACATTACCCGCGAGGAACTATGGGCATGTACCACCTGCAATGCCTGTGTGGAAGCCTGTCCGGTAAGTATAGACCCGCTGAGCATTATTATGGACATGCGCCAATATTTGGTGATGGAACAATCCGCCGCGCCCACAGAACTGAACGTTGCGATGACGAATATTGAAAACAACGGTGCCCCTTGGCCCTACAACCAAATGGACCGATTGAACTGGAATAATGAAAATTAAACAAAGACCCATCTTTTTCCGTTCCACGAAATTGCTGGGTAAAAATGTTTGTCGATGAAGAAAGAAGAAGTAGAAAACATGCTGCACGATAAAGTTGAGAAGGGCGAACGCGTTAGTCCCATGCTTCCGGCGGGAATAAAAAACTATCTCATCGATATTGATGGCACCATTACCGACGACATTCCCAATGAAGAACCCGAGCGAATGGCCACGTGCCAACCGTTTCCAGATGCCTTAAAAACCTTGAACAAATGGTATGGCCAAGGCCATATTATTTGCTTTTTCACCTCCCGAACAGAAGCCCATCGGGAAGTGACCGAAACTTGGCTGAAAAAACATGGATTCCTATACCATAGTTTGTTAATGGGCAAGCCGCGCGGTGGAAATTATCACTGGGTGGACAACCATTTGGTGCGGGCCACGCGATACAAAGGTAGATTCACTGATTTGGTGGAAAAAGAAATCACCATTGAAGTGTTTGAGGATTAAAATAACATTCAAGAAGAAAGTTGTTTTATACCCATAAATCAAAATTTTAAAAAACGAAATTCGGAACCAGAAACCAATAAAAAATGAGTGAACCAATAAAAGTTCCAACAATGGCCGAATATTTGGCCCAAGGCAAACAACCCGAGGTACTATTTTGGGTGGGCTGCGCGGGCAGCTTTGACGACCGAGCCAAAAAAATTACCAAAGCCTTTGTAAAGTTATTGCACAAAGCAAAAATTGACTTTGCCGTTTTGGGCACCGAGGAAAGCTGTACGGGCGATCCGGCCAAACGGGCGGGAAATGAATTTCTTTTCCAAATGCAGGCCATGGCCAATATTGAAGTTTTGAATGGCTATGGCATCAAAAAAATCGTTACTGCCTGTCCGCACTGCTTCAATACTATTGGAAATGAATATCCGGAATTGGGCGGAACGTATGAAATACTCCATCACACACAATTCCTAAAGAAATTGTTGGAAGAAGGCCGGTTGAAAGTGGAAGGTGGAAAATTTAAAGGAAAAAAAATCACCTTTCACGATCCTTGCTATTTGGGCCGCGCCAATAACGAATATGAAGCGCCAAGAAATTTGCTCGAAAAATTGGAAGTAGAGTTGATTGAAATGAAGCGCAACAAAAAACACGGTATGTGCTGTGGCGCCGGCGGAGCCCAAATGTTTAAGGAACCCGAGCCCGGCAACAAGGATGTAAACGTGGCCAGAACCGAACAGGCTCTGGAAGTGAATGCAAAAATTATTGCCACGGGTTGTCCCTTTTGTATGGTAATGATGACCGATGGCGTAAAGGCAAAAAATCAGGAAGACAACGTCCAAGTAATGGATGTGGCAGAAATGATTGCCAACGCCGAGGATTTATAAAAGCCAAAATTGGTTTTTTAGAATCATTGCGAAAAAAAATGAATTTGTTGTATTGAAAAAAGAAGATAGAATTAAAATGTTGACAGACTTTAAAAACCTACCCGATGATTCCAGAGTTTGGATATATCAGGCAAATAGAAAATTGAGTGACGAAGAGGTTGCGGAAATAGACCAGCTTTCTAAGGACTTCCTTACAAAATGGACCGCCCACGGTGCCGAGCTGGAAGCGGGCCTCGAAATAAAATACAATCGGTTTATTGTAATTGGCCTAAACCAAGCAAATGCTTCGGCCTCGGGCTGCAGTATTGATGCATCGGTGCATTTCATTCAGGATCTTCAGGACAAATTTAATGTGGACCTGCTCGATAAAATGAACGTTACGTTCTATTCGGGAGATTTCATTGCCTATAAACCGTTGGCTGATTTCAGAAAAATGGCCAAGGAAAAGTCTGTTTCCAAAAACACCATCGTCTTCAACAACCTAGTAAACACCAAAGCAGAATATCTTGAAAATTGGGAAGTTCCCGCCATGCATAGTTGGCACAATCGTTTTTTATCCTAATCCCAATTTTACATTATGAAGAAAGTTTTGCTAGCCTGCCTTTTCATTGCCGTACATTTTCAAATTTCGGCACAGGAAAACAATCCATTAATCGTTAGAAAAGAGTTTAAAAAACAAAAACATTGGGTAGATAGTATCTATAACGGAATGTCGCTGGAGGAAAAAATCGGCCAGCTTTTTATGGCCGATATTTTTAGTAGCGATCCCCCGGAAAAAATAGAAAAACTTAAAAACCTGATTTCCCAATATCATTTGGGAGGGGTCATTTTTTCCAAAGGTGGTCCAGTGCGCCAAGCGAAGCTGAACAATGAATTCCAATCGTTGGCAAAAGTTCCGTTACTAATAGGAATGGATGCCGAATGGGGCCTGGCCATGCGGCTGGATTCAACCTATGCCTTTCCGTGGAATATGACCCTGGGGGCCATTGAGGACGATAAAATTATAGAAAAAATTGGCCGAAGAATTGGCGAGCAGTCCAAACGTTTGGGAGTCCACATAAATTTCGCCCCCGTAGTGGATATTAACACCAACCCAAAAAATCCAATCATTGGCAACCGATCCTTTGGCGAGGATAAGGAAAATGTTACCGAGAAGGCCATCGCGTTTATGAAAGGAATGCAGAGCGCCGGAATCTTGGGTAGCGCCAAACATTTTCCGGGTCATGGCGATACCGAAAAAGACAGCCATAAAACCCTTCCAACACTGGATTTCTCAAGGAATCGATTAGATACCTTGGAACTTTACCCATATAAAAAATTGATCAAACAGGGGATAAGCAGCATCATGGTTGCCCATTTGAACGTGCCGGCCCTAGAACCGCAATTTAATTTTCCATCGTCACTTTCACCAAAGGTGGTAACCGATCTTTTAAAAAATGAAATGGATTTCAACGGACTTATTTTTACCGATGCCCTTAATATGAAGGGCGCTTCAGATTTTAAAAAGGCCGGCGAAATTGAATTGGCGGCTTTCCTCGCGGGAAACGATGTGCTGCTGATTTCCGAAGATGTGCCAAAGGCCATTGCCTATTTGGTAAACGCCTATAACGATGGCACCGTAACCGAAAAACGGTTGGCCTATTCCGTAAAGAAAATTCTTTATGCCAAATATAAAGCGGGCCTTGGGGAATACAAACCTGTTAATGTAGCCTATTTGGTTGATGACCTGAACACGGTTATTGACGATGCCCTCTACGAAGAGGCTTTCGACCACGCGCTAACGGTTTTGAAAAATGACCGCGCCATTCTTCCCATTAAGGATCTTCAAACCAAAAAAATTGCCTATATCAATTTCGGCGATGATTCTGGGGCAGCATTTTTAGGCGAACTTAAAAAATATGGCGAGGTGGATTGGGTAAAGGCAAACAGTTTGGATGAATATATATTGAAATTAAAGGAATACAACTATGTTATCATAGGTTTCCACAAAAGCAACGACAACCCATGGAAAAAATTTGAATTCACCGAAAACGAATTGGTTTGGCTCTATGAAATTGCAAGGACCAATACCGTAATCCTTGATGTTTTTGCACGTCCCTATGCACTTTTGGACCTAAAATCTACCGCCAATTTTGAGGGAATTATCATGTCCTATCAGAACAGCAAGATTTCACAACAAGTATCGGCGCAACTTATTTTTGGAGCCCGAGAGGCCAAGGGCAGCCTGCCAGTTTCCTTGGGCGAGGATTTTCCGTTGCATACTTCCTTGAAGACCAAAAGCTTGAGAAGGCTACAATACGGAACCCCGGAAAGCGTGGGAATGAACAGCTATAAACTACGAAAAATAGACTCCCTTGCAAACTTGGGAATCCAAGAGCAGATGTATCCGGGGGCACAAATTTTGGTGGCACGAAAGGGAAAAATTGTTTATCAGAAAAATTTCGGATTTCAGGAATATGACCAAAAACGAGCAATCAACGATTCCACGATGTACGATCTGGCTTCCCTAACCAAAATCCTGGCAACCCTGCCCATCATAATGGAGCTGGCAGACCAAAAGGAACTTGGTCTGAACACAAAGCTTTCAGAAATGTTGCCCTCCTACAAAAATTCCAACAAGGCCAACATAACCCTAAAGCAAATGCTTTCACACTACGCGCGTTTCAAGGCTTGGATCCCTTTTTATAGACACACCTATAATGAAGCCAAAACAGGGGTTTCTTCAGCGTATTACTCGGAGATACCAGGCAAGGATTTTAATGTACAGGTAGCGGAAAACCTATACATGCGGCGTGATTATATAGACACGATTTATAAGGATATTCGAGAAAGTGAGTTAAATTCAAAGATAGAATATAAATACAGCGATCTGCCCTATTACATCTTAAAACAATATTTGGAACAAAAATTCCACAAACCCATGGAACTTGTCGTGCAGGAAAACTTATATCAATCTTTGGGCGCCAATTATACTACCTATAATCCATTGGCAAAATTTTCCAAGGAAAATATTCCGCCAACCGAACAGGATGATGTTTTCCGAAAACAGAAAGTTCAGGGCTATGTAAACGACCAAGGGGCAGCCATGTTGGGCGGTGTTAGTGGTCACGCAGGGCTGTTCAGCAATGCCAATGATGTCGCCAAAATAATGCAAATGTATTTGTGGAAAGGATTTTACGGCGGAAAGCGCTATTTTAATGCTGATATTATGGACGACTTTAATACCTGTTATTATTGCGATAAAAATGTGCGCCGCGGGGTAGGGTTCGATAAGCCACAATTGGGCAGCGTGGGTCCCACTTGTGGCTGTGTTTCCATGACCAGTTTTGGCCATAGCGGGTTTACGGGTACCTTTGCGTGGGCAGACCCAGAGGCCGAAATAGTGTACGTGTTTTTATCAAACCGGACTTTTCCCGATCCCGAGAATCGAAAATTGATAAAGAGCGACCTGCGCAGTAAAATTCAGGAAGTTATTTATGAAGCCATCGATTACTGATTCATAAAACATTGAAATAATTGGCCATAGAGCCAAAACCCTAAAGAATGAAAATAGCTATTGTATGTTATCCAACCTTCGGAGGAAGTGGGGTAGTGGCCACCGAATTGGGACTGGCCCTTGCGGAAAGGGGACACGAAATTCATTTTATTACCTACAAACAGCCCGTCCGGCTGGAATTGCTTTCCAAGAATATCCATTTTCACGAAGTTTCGGTGCCGGAATATCCGCTGTTTCACTATCAACCCTATGAATTGGCGCTTTCCAGCAAATTGGTGGATATGGTCAAGCTGCACAGAATTGAGGTCCTTCACGTACATTATGCCATCCCCCACGCCTATGCTGGCTATATGGCAAAAAAAATGCTGGAAGCTGAACATATTTTTATCCCAATGGTGACTACCCTTCACGGCACAGATATTACTTTGGTGGGAAGCCATCCTTTTTACAAAACGGCCGTAACTTTCAGCATCAATAATAGCGATGTGGTTACCTCTGTTTCCCAAAGCTTGAAAGAGGATACGCTGCAGCTCTTCAATATTAAAAAGGAAATCCACGTAGTTCCCAATTTTATTGACATTCCGAAAAAAATAAACCCCTTTACAGACTGTGAGCGCGATATGATGGCGCGACGTAACGAGCGGATCGTTACACACGTCAGCAACCTTCGGAAGGTGAAAAGGGTTTTGGACGTTATTGAGGTTTTTGACAGAATTCAACAAAAAATTCCGGCAAAATTGATTATCGTGGGCGAAGGCCCCGAACGGGAAGCCTGCGAATCTCTTTGCGAACAAAAGGGAATTGCCGAAAAAGTACTTTTTGTAGGCAACAGCAATGAAGTAGATAAAATTCTGTGTTTTACAGACCTATTTATTCTGCCTTCGGAAAAGGAAAGTTTTGGTCTGGCAGCTCTCGAGGCAATGGCTTGTGGAGTTCCGGTTATTTCAAGCAATACCGGAGGTTTGCCGGAGGTCAACATTCAAGGGGAGAGCGGTTATTTAAGCGATGTTGGCAATGTAGCGGAAATGGCCGAAAATGCAATACACATACTATCTTCCGATGAAATCTTGAACAAATTTAAAAAACAGGCCATTGAAGCAGCCATGATTTATGATACCAAAAAAATCGTGCCTCGTTATGAAAAACTTTACGAAGAGGCTATCGCAAAAATGGGCGGCACGCGAATAAAATGAAATGCTTCAACAAGAAATAAAACAAAAATGCTCCAGTTTTAAGGGAGCATTTTTGTTTTAAATATTATAAATTTCAATCTTAAAATTGATATCGGGCGCTAATCCCCACATCAAAATTAACATCGTCGCGATAATTTAGGTTCACTTGCGGCCTAAAGTCGAAGGAGATAAGTAGTGGAAAATCAAAGCTGTACTCAATTCCGACATCACCCGTTAAAAAAGCGAAGGCCTCAGAATCCTTGCTGCGATAGTAGGGATAGTCGTCATCATAATATCGGTCCCAACTCTCGATTCCGGCACCAAGCCCCGGGCCCGCATACCAGTTGAAACCGCCATCAATGTTCCAAACCCATTGATAAATCGCGGTAAATTTCACATCGTCCCAGTATCGCTCGCTGTGCCAGCCTAAACCCAATTCCAATCGGTTTGCATCGCCAAGGGCGCGCTGGTAGTTCACTTCCGGGCCAAAGCCGTTACTTTCGCTTAGGCGGATTCCAATAGCATTTTTCGCGATTTCCTGGGCATTGGCCTCCAACCCCAATGCCGCCAATACAAGAAGCAATAAAATCGATCTTTTCATATCATTAAAAATTTTTAGAAGGAAGATGCAATGCCACCCCCGACGAAAAGCCGGACATCTTCGCTGGATTTATACTTTTTTGATAGGCATTTCATAATTTTGTTTGTGGTATTAATCGGTGTAAAAGTAGGAGTATAATTGGGTTTATAGCGTTAAGGTCTTGCCAATCCACATAGTGAAATCTACAATTTTTTGTTAAGGAATTGCTACATTTACGAAAGCAAGCATGAAAGACAAACTCGAAAATTTCCGACAACTTTTCAATGGGGAATTCCATACAGATTCCCTACACAAAATGTTGTATTCCACCGATGCGTCGGTGTATAGAAAAACACCGCTGGCCGTTGCATTCCCAAAAAATGTTAGAGGCATCAAACAACTTGTTTCCTTTGCCGAAAACAACAATGTGCCGCTGATTCCAAGAACGGCCGGCACTTCCCTGGCCGGTCAATGCGTGGGGGAGGGAATTGTGGTGGATGTTTCCAAATATTTAAACAAAATTCTCGCCATCGATCCGCAAAATAGGACAGTCACTGTTCAACCGGGAGTAATCCGCGATGATTTGAACGGCTACCTTAAACAATTCGGATTATTTTTTGGGCCCAATACTTCCACCAGCAATCGGTGCATGATCGGCGGAATGGTAGGCAACAACAGCAGTGGAACCACTTCCATTAAATATGGCGTTACGCGCGACAAGGTTTTAAAATTGAAAACCATTCTCTCCAATGGGGAAGAGGTGGTTTTTGAAGCCATTTCCAAAGAAAAATTTCTAAAAAAAAGCTATCAAAATTCGCTGGAAGGACACATTTACGCAACGCTTTACACCGAATTGAGTTCCCAAACGGCCCAAGAGGAAATTCTTCGGGAGTTTCCAAAACCGTCAATCCATCGTAGAAATACGGGCTACGCGGTCGACAGTCTGTTGCGATCAAATCTTTTCGGCAATTTTGAAGAGGATATTAATCTCTGCAACTTGCTCTGCGGCAGTGAGGGCACACTGGCCTTTTCCACTGAAATAACGCTACAATTAGACCCGCTGCCGCCATCCTTCACCGCTATGGTTGCCCCACATTACAGCACGCTTGAGACTTGCTTAAGCGATGTGGTGATCGCAATGCAGCACAATCTATACACCTGCGAAATGATGGACGACGTAATTCTTGACTGCACCAAAAAAAGCAAGACCTACGAGCCCTATCGTTTTTTTGTCAAGGACAACCCAAAGGCAATTCTGCTTTTGGAATTGAAAAGTGAATCTGAAGAAGATTTGCAGTCGCAGATTGTAAAATTGCAGCAATCCCTCGTCCATTCCAACTACAGTTACCACAACCCCATATTGCGCGGCGAGGAAATTGAAATGGCCCTCGAACTGCGAAAGGCCGGTCTTGGGCTGCTCGGAAATATGGTGGGCGATCAAAAGGCAGTTGCCTGCATAGAAGACACTGCTGTGGCCTTGGAGGATCTGCCCAACTACATCTCAGAATTTTCGGCCTTGATGAAATCGTATGGGCAACAGGCTGTTTATTATGCCCACGCCGGAGCGGGGGAGCTCCACCTGCGGCCCATTTTGAATTTGAAGGAAAAGCAAGGGGTGGAGTATTTCAGAAAAATAACTACGGAAGTGGCCCTCCTCTGCAAAAAATACAAAGGCTCCTTTAGCGGCGAACACGGCGATGGCATCGTGCGGGCTGAATTTATACCGTTAATGGTCGGGCCAAAGAACTATGAGCTTTTTAGAAGAATAAAATCGGCTTTTGACCCAGAAAATATTTTCAATCCGGGAAAAATTGTGGATGCCTTTAAAATGGACCAATCGCTTCGGTACGAACCGGGTCGGGACGAGCCAAAGATTGAAACTTTAATGGATTTTGGTGATTTCCAGGGTATCCTGCGCTTGGCCGAGAACTGCAACGGTAGCGGGGATTGTCGCAAGACTTCAGACTCGGCTGGAGCCATGTGCCCCAGTTATCACGCCACCAAAAATGAAAAGGACACCACCCGTGCCCGCGCAAACGCCCTACGCGAAGTTTTAACGAATAATGAAGCGGTCAATAAATTCGATTCCAAGGAATTAAAAGAGGTTTTTGATCTGTGCCTAAGTTGTAAGGCCTGTTCGAGCGAATGCCCCAGCAATGTGGATATCAGCACGGCCAAGGCAGAATTTTTATATCAGTACAACAAAGCTAATGGGCTAAGTTTTTCGAATAAACTCTTCGGAAAAAGTACGAAACTGAATAAGATGGCTTCAAAATTTCCGAAGCTGACCAATTGGTTTTTTGCGAATGGTTTCACTTCAAAAATTATCAAAAATATAAGCGGCGTCCATCAAAAAAGGTCTTTTCCAAAAATTTCAAATAAAAGTTTTAGTAAGTATCTCCAAACCTTTGAAAATGAGGGATTAAAAACAATTTCAAATAAAAGACAATTGGTATTGTTTGTAGATGAATTTAGCAATTATTTGGATGCTGAAATTGCGGTAGATGCGTTTATACTTTTGACCGGTTTGGGGTATAAAGTGGAAGTGATCGATACGCTGGATAGTGGCCGCGCCCTGCTATCCAAAGGTTTTTTGGAAGAAGCGAAATTGGAGGCGAACAAGAATATTTCATTTTTAAAGGAAAAGATTTCTGAAAACGTTCTGCTTATTGGTATTGAACCCTCGGCTATCCTGTCTTTTCGGGATGAATACCTGCGTTTGGCAGATGATAAAGCATCGGCCGAAACCATTTCTAAAAACACATTTTTGATGGAGGAATTTTTAGCTGCCGAAATTCAAAACGGAACTATTTCCTCGGCACAGTTCATTTCTGAAGCAAAGCAGATTAAAATTCACTCGCACTGCCACCAAAAATCCCTCAGCAACCAAAAAGTAACTTTTGACATATTAAATCTTCCCAAAAATTACCACCCTACCATTATTCCTTCGGGCTGCTGCGGGATGGCCGGCAGTTTTGGATACGAAAAGGAACATTACGAGGTGAGTATGAAAATAGGGGAACTAAAACTGTTTCCCGCCGTGCGAAAAGCTTCCGAAGACGTAATTATTGCAGCCAATGGCACGAGTTGCCGCCATCAAATTATGGATGGAACGGGGCGGGCAGCGCAGCATCCGGTGACTATTCTTAAAAACGCGCTGCTGTGATTTTGACGGTTTGAAACACGACCGCTTCGCTGCACGAACCACGACCAAATTTTTAACGGTTGGAATCACGACCGCTCCGCTGCACGAATCACGACCATTTCAAAAAGTGGCTTTTCCAAAAGTCGTGGCTCCAACTGTCGTGGTTCCAAAAGTCGTACTTCAAAAAGTTCGGCCTTCCACCTCCTAAGGTCAATTTTAAACGTTGAATCTTGAATAATTAAACCCGAAAGTTTACATTTGTTCAAAACACATCTATGGCGGGCAATTCCATCGGAAACATTTTTACACTCACCACCTTTGGCGAATCGCACGGGCCGGCAATTGGTGGAATCATAGATGGCTGTCCCGCAGGACTTTCAATTGATTTTGAAGCAATACGGAACGAAATGCAGCGCCGGAAACCCGGCCAATCGGCCATCGTAACCCAGCGAAAGGAAGAAGACGCGGTACACTTTCTTTCTGGAATTTTTGAAGGAAAAACAACCGGTACGCCCATAGGCTTCACCATTCAAAACACCGATCAAAAAAGCAAGGATTACAGCCATATCAAAGACATTTACCGTCCTTCGCATGCTGATTTTACTTATGATAAAAAATACGGAATCCGGGACTATCGCGGGGGTGGCCGCTCCTCGGCACGCGAAACTGCTTGCAGGGTAGTGGCCGGAGCAATCGCAAAACAGTTGTTGAAAAACATCAAGATTACGGCATACGTTTCCTCTGTAGGCGAAATGGAACTTACAAAATCTTATTTCGAAGTGGATTTTTCAGAAATCGAAAAAAATCCAGTTCGATGTCCCGATGCCGAAATGGCTTCCAAGATGGAAGATTACATAAAATCCATTCGAAAAGAAGGCGATACCATTGGCGGAACCGTTAGCTGCGTTATCCAAAATGTGCCCGTCGGTTTGGGGGAGCCGGTTTTCGACAAATTGCACGCCGAGCTTGGCAAGGCGATGCTTTCCATAAACGCCGTAAAGGGGTTTGAATATGGAAGCGGTTTTGCCGGAACCAAAATGAAGGGAAGTGAACACAACGATATTTTTGAAACCGATAGCAGCACCAAAACCAACCACAGCGGGGGAATTCAGGGCGGTATCAGCAATGGGGAAGACATCTATTTTAAGGTAGCCTTTAAACCCGTTGCAACCATTATGCAAAAACAGGAAACCATTGATAACAAAGGAAACAAAGCCACGGCAGAAGGCAAAGGCCGCCACGACCCTTGTGTTGTACCGCGAGCCGTTCCTATTGTGGAGGCAATGGCAGCGTTGGTCATCGCCGATTTTTGGCTGTTAAGTAAAATTTCGAAAATATAAAATCTAAAATCTCAAGTCTAACATCTAACATCTAACAATGAAAAAACTCGCACTCCACTGGAAAATAATAATCGGACTTATTTTAGGGATTATCTGGGCCTTGCTCAGCAGCCAGTTGGGGTGGAGTGGATTTACCATAGATTGGATTGCTCCTTTCGGGAAAATTTTTATCAATCTGTTGAAATTAATTGCCGTTCCGTTAGTGTTGGTTTCCATCATTAGCGGTGTTGCCAATATTGGCGATCCTTCCAGCCTGGGCAGAATGGGAGGGAAAACGCTATTGGCCTACCTATTGACCACACTTTTTGCGGTCAGTCTGGGGCTGGTTTTGGTAAACGCCATCAAACCCGGAAAGCTTATAGACGAGCAAAGCCGTATTGACAACCGCATTAGCTATGAAATTTGGAGCGCTTCAGAAGGGCATCCTGTTAAGGACGGCTTAAACTACTTAAAGGATCCGGCGTTTTTTGAACGCGCCCAAAAAATCACCGATCTTTCCAAGGGGGAATTGAAGGATGCCTCGGTTACCGAAAAAATGGAAACTGCTGCCCAGGCCAAAGAAACAACGCCCTTGCAGCCATTAGTGGATATTGTGCCCGAGAACTTTTTCCTATCCCTTACCGATAATGGGCTTATGCTGCAGATTATTTTCTTCGGTATATTTTTCGGTGTTTGTCTGTTGTTGATTCCAAATGAAAAATCAAAACCTGTCACCGACTTTATGGACAGTGCCATGGAAGTTTTTTTAAAAATGGTGGATTTGGTGATGCAGGCCGCGCCGTTTTTTGTGTTTGCACTGTTGGCAGGGGTTGTAAGCAAGATGGCCGGGGACGACATTGGGAAGGTTTATGAAATTTTTAAAGGCTTGAGCTGGTACTCCCTGACCGTGGTGATAGGTCTTGCCCTAATGATTTTCATTGTTTATCCTACGCTGATGAAACTTTTTGTAAAAAAGGTATCCTATAAGGGTTTTTTTAAATCCATGGCCCCGGCACAGACCTTGGCTTTTTCCACTTCCAGCAGTGCGGCGACCCTACCGGTAACTATGGAATGTGTGGAGCAGAACTTAGGGGTGGACAAAAAGATAACCAGCTTTGTCCTACCCATCGGCGCAACGGTAAATATGGATGGAACCTGTCTATACCAAGCCGTGGCGGTGGTATTTTTGGCGCAGTTGCATATGATCGACTTAACCTTGGGCCAGCAATTGACCATAGTGTTGACCGCCACACTTGCGTCTATTGGCTCGGCTGCAGTGCCCAGCGCAGGTTTGGTTATGCTTATCATTGTTTTGGAATCGGTGGGGTTGAACCCCGCGTGGATTGCCATTATTTTTCCGGTGGACCGAATTTTGGACATGTTCCGCACGGTTGTGAACGTTACCGGTGATGCCACGGTGTGTACCATTATTGCGGACAACGAAGGAATGTTGCACCATCGGCGCAAGCAAAACCCATCGGAGACCTTCGATTTGGATTCCTGATTGGAAAAATCTGTGCCTGCAAAAAATAAATTTTGGCGCCATGGAATTTATTTTCTATCTTCGGTTAACTCCCCAGAAAAATAGACCCAATCTATACTTCTGAATTTCATCTTCTTAGCTATGCTTAAAAACCATAGTTATGAAAACAGCTTTTTTATTTTTCGCGGTAGTTCTTGCGGCTACCCCCGTTTGGGCCCAAGTGGGCATCGGTACCACCACGCCCTCTTCCAAGGCCATGATTGAAATTGCAAGCACTTCCGATGGAGGCGGCACGTATAAAGGGCTCATGCCGCCACGGGTGCCCAGTATTGCCGCCCGCGACGCCATTAACCCCGGCTATGCTGATTTTGGTCTGATGGTGTATGTGGTGGATTTACCCAACAATAGGGGCGTTCTACAAATTTGGGACGGCGATAGTTGGGAAGATATTACTTCTACTACTTTGGCCAGCCCAGTGGCCTGGATTAATGAATTTCATTACGATAATAGTGGAACCGACACTGGTGAGTTTATTGAAATAGCAGGCCCTGCAGGTTTGGATTTGAGCAGTTATTCCATTGAACTTTATAATGGAGCGAACGGTAACACTTACGGAACAACAATTAATTTAAACGGTATAATACCTAATCAATCCAATGGGATTGGAACACTTAGTTTTAATATTTCTCCAATCCAAAACGGAAACCCAGATGGATTTGCTTTAATTGATTCTGGTACCGTTCTTTACTTTTTGAGTTACGGAGGTTCTTTTACTGCTACAAACGGTACGGCAGCAGGTATGACCTCCGTAGATATTGGAGTGACTGAATCCGGATCGGATCCTTCGGGTTTATCCCTTCAACTAACCGGCACGGGCCGTCAATACCACGACTTCTCTTGGAGCGCGCCGGCTGCTGAATCGCCGGGCGGCATTAATGCGGGGCAGACCATTAATTAAAAAAAATGGACTAAATGCGTTATGATATTTGTTTAGCTGAAAAAATTATGATATAGAAAACGGAATTATAAGAATTTATCCTTGAGCTTTGCAGTCGGTATCATACAGCTTTCCCTCTTCCCAAACCATCTATAGCGGTTGCGCGCAATGTAATCGTAAACCGAATCTCGGATAAATTTCGGAAGAATCATAAACCCAAAAAGTAGGGGATAAGCGCCCGACAAATGTTTGGCAATGCGGAGCGCCGCCGAGGATTTTTCGTAATGGGTATCGCCATCAATAAGAATGATGGAATCTACTTGAGAGGTATCTATATTGAATTTTGATGTCAGTTCTTGCCCAATTTCACTTTGCAGCGCCGCAAACTTAAAAACATTCTTTTTGTCCCGCTTGATAATAAAAACAACCGCACCGTTGCAGAGATTGCAAACGCCGTCGAAGAGGATTATTTTGTGATGGTCTTTCATTTTTAGCTGGCAGGGGCGCAAATTAAATTTTATGTTCCAACTTTCTCCCCTTCGGGAAGATGCCGTAGGCAGAGGGGACTATACTTTTTCCAGTTCCTCCAAATTCACATTGGTCGTAAACATGCCGTAATTAACGATTGCCTTATTTTTTTCAATGGTATCAATCGTGCCGATGGCACGGCCATCAATCATTCGTACTCTGTCGCCAATTTTTAGCGCTACTTTTGGTTTGGGTGGTGGCAGTTGCTTGGCTTTTTCCTTTTCTTCTTTTTTGCGCTCGCGGATTACTTCCACCTTTTTTTCAACTTCCTGTATTACCTTCTTTTCCTTGGCTTTTACGGCTTTCTTCACTTTGGGCGCCAGCTTTTTGCGTTTGCTGTTTTCAATCATCACAAGTTTCATCAACTCGTCAACCAACTGTTTTTTCTGTTTATTGTTAAAATATTTTTCAGCCAGGCCATCTACTTTTTTTCCAAGACTTATCAATTTTTGATTGGCATCAAACAATTCCTGATAGCTTTCCAGTTTTTCCTGTACACGGGCATTCACTTCTTCCAATTGTTTGCTTTCAATCCGTGCCTTTTGTTCTTCGGTTTTTAAAGATTCCGAAATTTTCCGAAGATTGCTCCGCTCTTTTTGAAGATTGGCTATGGTCTTGTCAAAGCGCACTTTACCGCGTTCAATCTTCTTTTTCGCTTTATTTATCAAACTATAGGGAATGCCGTTTTTCTGCGCAACCTCAAACGTATAACTGCTTCCGGCCTCACCTAAATGCAGCTGATACAACGGTTCCAGCGATTTATTATCGAACTGCATATTGGCATTGATGGCGTGTGGCAGTTCATTTGCCAAAAGTTTTAAATTGGTATAATGCGTTGTAATAATCCCGAAAGCTTCGCGCTCGTAAAAAACCTCCAAAAACGTTTCGGCCAAAGCCCCGCCGAGTTCCGGATCGCTGCCCGTGCCAAATTCATCAATCAGAAAAAGTGTTTTTTTATCGCACTTTTTCAGGAATTGGTTCATCTTTTTTAATCGGTAACTATAGGTGCTCAGGTGGTTTTCGATGGATTGGTTATCGCCGATGTCGGTCAAAACTCGTTTGAAAAAGCACATTTCGCTTTGCGCATCCGCAGAAATCAATAGCCCGCTTTGCAGCATTACTTGTAAAAGCCCAACGGTTTTTAGTGTGATACTTTTCCCGCCGGCGTTGGGTCCGGAAATTACAATGATGCGTTTTTCGGGAACCAATTCAATACTCTGCGGAAATGTTTTTTCTTTTCTTTTATTGTTTGAAACCAGCAATAGCGGATGATATGCCTTTACTAATGAAATCTTTTTTTCCGAAACGATAATCGGCAACACGCCGTTTATTTTCAGCGCGTATTTCGCCTTGGCATAGAGCACGTCCAGCGCAATCAAGTATTCCTGATAGCTTGCCAAAAGCGCGGCATGCGGCCGTACAAATTCCGTCATTGCCTTTAAAATGCGCTTTATTTCCTCGTCTTCCTCGTATAAAAGATTGCTGAGCTCGTTGGCGTATTCCAGCGTTTCCTGCGGTTCAATATAAACAATGCTCCCTGTTTTTGAACTGCCCAACACGGCGCCTTTCACCTTTTTGCGGTGCATCGCTTTTACGGCAAGCACACGACGGTTCTCTACCACCGACTCGCGAATTTCATCCAAATAATCACTCTGTGCGTATTGTGAAAGTGCTTTTGTGAAAGAGGAATTAATCTTTCCCTTTACCACGTTCAATCTCCTGCGAATGGCGCCAAGTTCCGTGGAAGCTTCGTCCTTTATTTCGCCGTATTTGTCAACGCGTTTGTTGATTTCTTCGGAAATGATGGAAGTGTAATTTACTTCTTCCGAAAAGGAATTCAAGTGAATATAAAATTCTTCAAATTTTTTGAAGAACTTCAAAAGAAGCCGCGTGGTTTCAGAAATGGAAAGAATTTTTCGGAAACCCGAAATTTCCAAACTGCTGTTTTCAATTTCAAGCAAACGCAGCTCTCTAAAAATTGGATCGAACCCGTGGTTTGGGATGCGGTTTTCGCCATCAAAGGAGGCGGTAAATTCCTTGACGCGCTGTAATTCGGGCTCAATTTCATCAAAATCCTGAAAAGGGATTATAGCCAAAACCTTTTCGCGGCCGGGCTCTGTAACACAAAATTCAGCAACTTGCCGAAGCACGGCAGTAAATTCTAAATCCTCTAAAGTTTTACTGTCAATACGGGCTTTCCGTTTTATTTCCATTAATTTTACTTTTTCAGCAATCCTACAAAAGTAACAATAATGGAGGTAACAATGGAGCCGGGTTGGAAGGCCATTTTAAAAGATGAATTTGAAAAACCCTATTTCAAGAATTTAGTTGAATTTGTAAAGAATGAGTACGCGTCCGCCAAGTGTTTTCCGCCGGGAAAGCAGATTTTTTCGGCCTTCAAACACACCCCTTTTGATGAAGTGAAAGTTGTGATAATAGGGCAGGACCCGTATCATGGACCGGGACAGGCACACGGTTTATGTTTTTCTGTAGGCAAAGAAGTAGCTATGCCGCCTTCGCTTAAAAATATTTTTGAGGAAATTCGCACCGATATTGGCGCCCCAATACCCAATAATGGTAATTTGCAAAGATGGGCAGATCAAGGGGTTTTGCTTTTAAATGCCACGTTGACGGTTCGAGCGCACCAAGCGGGAAGCCATCAAAATAAGGGATGGGAAAAATTTACGGATGCCGTAATCGAAAAACTTTCAACGGAAAGGGAAGGTCTAGTTTTTATGCTTTGGGGCGGACCCGCAAAAAAGAAAGGGGCCAAGGTTGATAGCGCAAAACATCTGGTTTTAATCAGTGGTCATCCATCGCCATTGGCCGCAAATAGAGGCTATTGGTTTGGCAACAAACACTTCAGTAAGGCAAATGAATTTTTAAAGGAAAAGGGAAAAGTTCCTATTAATTGGTAGTGCTTCGGCTTCGCTCAGCAACATTTTTGGAAGAAATTCTCAGCAACCTTAAAAAGGAAAGCCTAAATAAACAATTAGAAATAAAATTAAATAATCAAAGAATAGAAACGGGGAGAAATTTTCTATTCTTCTTCTGGAGTTTCTGGTTCAGTGGCGTCGTTGCAACTAAATTGAAGCAACAAAAAGTTAGTGACCAACAACGCCCCCAAAACGATTAAAAAAGTAGTCATAACTGATGGTTTTATGATACTAAGATGCAGGCTTCACTCGGGGGTTGCGTAAATATTAAGATTTTTTTTGGAAATTATGTAAAATGTTGTCTTCCTGAACTTTAGTTTTGATTAAATGCAGTTCCTCGAGTTTTTCTTGAACCAATGCAAGCTCCTTGCGTGTTAATTGGCGGTCGCTCCACTCGGTTAACGACAGCCATTCCCGCACGTCTTCTATTTTTTGGCCGTAACGATGGGCAATCATTTCATCAATGCCGTCCAAACTTTTGAAATTTTTGGTAACGGCGTTAATTACCTTTAAAATATTTTTAATCCTGTCGGCCTCATTTTCCAACACCTCGTTTCGGATGGCAATCACAAAACTGGGCCAAGGGGTAGGGGATTCGCCGACCAGCCGAAAGGTGCCATTATCTACATAGGGTTTGGTCATAAACTTTTCCCACATAAAATAATCACCTTCTCCTTTTGGCAAATTTTCAAGAGCGCCTTCCAGATCTTTTATAATCTTAAAATGGAGGTCTTTCTTTAAATCCCAAGACAGATTTTCGGCGTTAACGAAAGCCATTAAATGCGATCCGGAGCCAAAACGACTGATGGCCGCTTCGGTGCCCTTTAAATCCGAAACGGTTTCGTAATTGGAATTGGCAGCTACATGAATTCCCCATAAAAGTGGCGATTTCACAAATACTTGAACTATCTTGCTGGGGTTTCCGTTAATGATATCGCGAATAATTCCTTCCGTGAGGATCACGGCCATATCAATTTCACCCTCCCGCAAGGCTGCCGCCATTTGGCCGGTTCCACCGGGAAAATCCTTCCATCGCAAGTTTATGTTCTCCTTTTGAAAATCCTTATCGCGCAGGGCGAGATACCAGGGAAGATTGAAGTGCTCGGGTACGCCGCCTATTAAAAAATGCTTCATGCCACGAGTTTATCCAGAGTATATTTTATCAACGCGTCTATGGTTTTTGCACTGTCCTTGCTGAAGGTCCCAGAGGCACGGTTGGCGACAATGGCGTTCATTGAAAGGGCGCGATGGCCAAGCAACTTTGCCAGGCCATACATAGTTGCCGTTTCCATTTCAAGGTTGGTAATTTTTTTCCTTTTAAAACGAAACGAAGTCAGTTTTTCATTGAGATCACTGTCCCACAAGGGTGCTCTCAAGACCCTTCCCTGCGGTCCATAGAAGCCAACATTTGTAATGGTAATGCCCTGCATGGTTTGGTCTGAAACCAATTTTTCCAATAACATTTTGTCCGCCGCAACGGCATAGGGCACAGAATTGTCCGGGTTCCACTGGGTATGGTCTATAAAGGCTTGGGCAAATTCGCGGTTAAAGATTTTATCCGTTTTGGCGTAATAGTGCATCACGGTATCGAGACCAATTCCCATAGCGCTCACCAAAAACCCATCAACTTTAACGTCCGGAGTAAGGCCGCCGGAGGTTCCGATACGTATAATATTTAGCGAAGTAAGCTTTTTCTTTGCTTGTCTTTTTTCGAAATCGATATTGACCAGCGCATCCAATTCATTGAAAACAATATCAATATTATCAGGGCCGATGCCTGTGGAAATTACACTGAGGCGTTTGCCTTTATAGGTTCCGGTATGGGTCTTGAACTCACGATGTTCGGCCGTAGTTTCAATGTTATCGAAATATTTCGACACCATGGCCACACGCCCGGGATCCCCAACGGTTATGATAGTTTCGGCCAATTGTGACGGCGCTAGGTTTAAATGATAGATTTTCCCTTCCGGAGTAAGGATCAATTCGCTGGGATGTATAATTTGTGTTTTCAAAATAAGTAAGTGTTTTTTGATTTTGAAGGCTTACATGTTCAGGAGGTGAGGTAATTCTGCGATTGTTATTTTGGCCATTAGCCATAAACTAACCGCCAACGCGTTTCACCTTAAACCCCTTTTCTTTTAGGAACTGCATTATTTTTTCTCTGTAATCGCCTTGGATTATAATTTGATCGTTCTTAAAACTGCCGCCAACACTCAAAAGCTGCTTTAATTCTTTCGCCAGAATTTTAAAGTCGCTATCAGCGCCGTTATAGCCCTCAATAATTGTGATGGGTTTGCCTTTGCGCTTTTCATATTTGCAAAGCAAGGGTTCGTCCTGCAGCCACACTGTAGGGTCATCGTTTATTTCAGGCGCTTCTTTTGGCTCGTGGTCCGGAAATAGGTTTTTTAATTGGTCTTCTAAAGAATTCAATATTTCAGTTTTGAGGTTTCAGGTTCAACTGCAAACTGCCACTGCGACTGTTTACTTTTTTATCAATCCAATCTCTACCAAACGTTGGTGCAGAAATTCGCCCGCGGTAATATCATCGTAGGCTTTTGGGTGTTCTTCGTCAATACATTCCTCCAGGCAATTCAATTTCATATCGCTGCGTGGGTGCATAAAAAATGGGATGGAGTAGCGGGGCTGGTCCCATTCCTCTCGCGGTGGATTTACAACGCGGTGAATAGTGGAGCGTAATTTATTATTGGTGTGCCTTTCCAGCATATCGCCTACATTTATAACCAACTCGTCCTCGTTGGGAATGGCGTCAATCCATTCGCCGTCTTTTCGCAACACTTGAAGTCCGCCGGCTGAGGCTCCCATTAACAGGGTTATCAAATTGATATCCCCGTGGGCTCCCGCACGCACGGCGCCTTTGGGTTCTTCTGTGATGGGAGGGTAGTGGATTGGGCGAAGTATGCTGTTGCCGTTCGTGGCCCAGTGGTCAAAATAAAACTCATCCAACCCAATATAAAGCGCCAATGCCCTTAATACATAAATGCCAGTTTTTTCAAGCATTCGGTAAGCTTCCATACCCGTATGGTTAAAGTCGGGCAATTCTTCCACTTGCACATTTTTTGGATATTCCTCGGCCAGATTGGCATCGGCAGTGGGCTCTTGTCCAAAATGCCAAAACTCCTTCAGGTCACCTTCCTTTTTTCCCTTGGCGTGTTCCTTTCCAAAGGATATATACCCGCGCTGCCCACCGAGGCCTTCAATTTCATATTTTTTCTTAACCTCCAGTGGAAGCGCAAAAAAACTTTTCACTTCTTTGTACAATTCTTCAACCAGTCCATCACTCAGGAAATGGTTTTTCAATGAAACAAAGCCAATATCTTCATAGGCTGTGCCAATGGCATCCACAAATTGCTGCTTTCTTTTTGGGTCTTCCGATAGGAAATCGGCCAAATCTACGCTGGGAATATTATTCATAATTATAATTTTAAGCTTACAAATATACCAAATTATGAAAGCTTTCGACGCGATAAAATTTAGACCAATAATCGGCTTGGCATTGGGTTTTTTTCTAATTTTGGGCTTGCTAATTTTTTATAATGAAACCTGAAACCACCCCGCATATTTACTTTGATTATAACCGAAACGGATTGACTGACGACACCTTGTTGCACCTATATAGAGGGATGCTGAAACCGCGGTTGATTGAAGAAAAAATGCTAATTCTCCTTCGGCAGGGGAAAGTCTCCAAATGGTTCAGCGGCATAGGCCAAGAGGCAATATCTGTTGGCATCACAGCTGTTTTGGACAAAGATGAGTACATTTTGCCCATGCACCGAAACCTTGGGGTTTTTACTATGCGCGACATTCCGCTGCACCGCTTATTCTCGCAGTGGCAGGGAAAGGCAAACGGTTTTACCAAGGGGCGCGACCGCAGTTTCCATTTTGGCACCCAAGAATTCCATATAGTTGGAATGATTTCCCATCTGGGCCCCCAATTTGGCGTGGCCGATGGTATTGCCCTTGCAAACAAATTAAAAAGGAACAATAAGGTGTGTGCCGTTTTTACCGGCGAAGGCGGAACCAGTGAAGGCGACATCCACGAAGCGTTGAATGTGGCCTCCGTATGGCAGCTCCCGGTATTGTTCTGTGTTGAAAATAACGGCTATGGCCTCTCCACGCCCACCAACGAACAATATAACTGTGAACATATAGCAGACCGCGGGAAGGGTTACGGCATGGAAGCCCACATTATTGAAGGAAATAATATTTTGGAGGTTTATAGCAAGCTGACCGATTTGGTTGAAAGTATGCGCACCAACCCACGACCGGTGCTTTTGGAATTTAAAACCTTCCGAATGCGGGGCCATGAGGAGGCGAGCGGCACTAAATATGTTCCCACCAATTTGATCGACGATTGGGGCCTTCGGGATCCATTATTGAATTATGAAACGTATTTATTGGAAGAAGGGGTACTTTCCGAAGAAATAATAAAGGAATATAAAGAGGAATTCAAGCACGAAATAGACAAAAATCTTGACATTGCCTATGCAGAACCCAAGATTGAATTTGTTGAAGCCAATGAATTAAATGATGTTTACAAAGAATTTAAATATCAAGAAGTTAAGGCAAATCCGAACACCGAAAATATTCGGTTAATCGATGCCATTTCCCAAGGCTTGAAACAATCCATGGAGCGTCACGACAACTTGGTAATAATGGGGCAGGACGTAGCGGAATACGGAGGTGTTTTTAAGATCACCGAAGGTTTTGTGGACCAATTCGGAAAGGAACGGGTACGGAATACCCCTATCTGCGAATCGGCCATTGTGTCAGCAGCTATGGGCCTATCCATTAATGGTTTTAAGGCAGTGGTGGAAATGCAATTTGCGGATTTCGTGACCTCTGGCTTCAACCCGATTATTAATTATCTTGCCAAAAGCCACTACCGCTGGAACGAAAAGGCCGATGTGGTTGTGCGCATGCCCTGCGGTGCAGGAGTGGGCGCGGGCCCCTTCCACAGCCAAACGAATGAAGCCTGGTTTACACACACGCCCGGGCTAAAGGTTGTTTACCCTGCCTTTCCCTATGACGCCAAGGGGCTATTGGCTACAAGCATTGAAGATCCGAACCCAGTGCTGTTCTTTGAACACAAAGCTCTATACAGAAGTATCCGGCAGGACGTACCTACCGATTATTACACCCTGCCGTTTGGTAAAGCCTCCCTTTTAAAGGAAGGTAAGGACGTAACCATTGTTTCTTATGGTGCAGGAGTCCATTGGGCCCTGGAAACACTGGAACAATATCCCGAAATCCAGGCAGATCTAATTGATTTACGAACGCTAATTCCGTTGGACACCGAAACCATTTATAATTCGGTGAAGAAAACCGGGAAGGTAGTTATCCTGCAGGAAGATAGTATGTTCGGAGGGATAGCGTCAGACATTTCGGCATTGGTTATGGAAAACTGCTTCCAATTTTTAGATGCACCCGTAAAGCGGGTTGCGAGCCTGGAAACCCCAATTCCTTTTGCAGCTAATCTGGAATCCGGCTATCTTCCTAAGCAAAAATTTAAGGAAATGCTACTGGAATTACTATCTTACTAATTATTTAACAGTCGCTGTTAAACTTTAGATAAAGGAAATCTAAGTGTTAAAATTGTTGTTTACTTTAGTGAAATACTAATCATTAAAACCCAACATTATGATACGCTGGATTGTTATTTTCCTAGTTATTGCATTGATTGCAGCAGTTTTTGGATTTGGTGGCATCGCAGAAGGTGCAGCCGATATCGCGAAAATTATTTTTTACATTTTTATAGTGCTCTTAGTGCTATCCCTACTTTCAAGATTATTCAGAAGGTAAACCCATTCACACAACCAATTTTTTAAACACAAATTAATTTTTATGAAAAAGTTTCTCTTTTTGGCCCTAATTGCGGCCACGGCACTTTCCTGCGGTACTCCTAAAACGGTGCAGGAATCCAAGAAAGTTATCAAAGGCTACTGGACCCTCGACAAAGTAAATTATGGTTCCTCCGGCAAGTTCAACGTCACTCTTTTTAACGACACTTCCGCAGAATGTTTTGAAGGAAGTACTTGGCGATTTATCCCCAATAACAATACCGCTACTTATACCATTGAAAATTCAAATTGTCCAACCGGGGAACGAAATTTTATTTTCACCATTGTTGAAATTGATCCCGCCTCCGGCCTGTACGATTTTATAATCAAACCTACAAACGCAAAGGGCAAATCTGAAGATAATTCAGGATTCAGGGTTCATCTGGCCCAACTTAGCGAATCCTCCATGCGCTGGGAACAAACCGTGAGTTTGGAGGGCGAACCCTTTAAAATAAATATGAACTTTTCTAAAATTCAAGACTAATTATGAAGACATTTTTTAAACAAACCGCATTAGTAGCTTTCGCATTTTCCATAATATTAAGTTTGGGAAGTTGTGAAGCGACCAGAAACGCCAACAACAAACAAAAGGGTGCTGTTATAGGTGCTGCAAGTGGTGCAGTATTGGGTGCCATAATTGGAAACAACGTTGGTAAGGGCGGCAATGGAGAATTGGGAGCCGTTATTGGCGGTGTAGTTGGCGGAGGAGCCGGCGTCCTTATTGGTGCCAAAATGGACAAACAGGCCCAAAAGATTGAACAGGAAATTCCAGGTGCCCAAGTAGAGCGTGTTGACGATGGTATCGTGGTAACTTTTGACGAAAATAGTGGCGTTTATTTTGATACCGCAAAATATAATATCAACGCCGCATCTCAGGCCACGCTGGACAAATTGGCCAATGTGCTAAAAGAATATCCCGATACCAATGTTTTGGTAGTGGGCCATACAGACAGCGTGGGTGCCGACGATATGAATATGACACTTTCAAAAAACAGGGCCCAATCCGTAACCAATTATTTTGTTCAGAACAAGGGGTTAAGCGCCGGAAGATTTACCACAAACTGGTATGGTGAAACCGCCCCGGTAGCCGATAATGCCACCGCTGAAGGACGCGCAAAAAACAGACGTGTAAACCTTGCCATTCTTCCAAACGAAAAAATGAAGAAGGAAGCACAACAGCAAGCCGGAGAATAACCAATTAATTAACACTCGTAAAAAATCCCGATCCACTTTTTTTGGTCGGGATTTTTTTTAGCTTTAAACTTTCAATGACACTTCCAAACCATAGCGACATAATTATTATAGGTGGCGGCCTGGCCGGACTTACTTCGGCGCTCCATTTATCGGGTAGTGGACTAAAAATCACCATTATAGAAAAAAACCAATATCCCAACCATAAGGTCTGTGGCGAATATGTTAGCAATGAAGTTTTACCCTATTTAAACTCCCTCGGAATAGACCCCAAAAGCGCCGGGGCCAAGGCCATTTCTTCCTTTCACCTGTCCGATGTAAAGGGCCGTTCCATAGAATCGGCACTGCCGTTGGGCGGCTTTGGGATCAGCAGATATTGCTTTGACGCGCTTTTTTTTGGACTGCTCGAAAATAAGGTCAATTTCATTTTTGACACCGCTGAAAATTGTGAATTTACCACCGGAAAATTTGTGGTAAGCACCCAAAGAAAAGGAAAATATTCGGCCAACTTTGTTATTGGTGCCTTCGGAAAACGTTCCAATCTGGACACAGTCCTGAACAGAAAATTTATTCAGGACCCTTCGCCTTGGTTGGCCGTGAAAGGACATTTTGAATTTGAATTTTCGGAAAATTGCGTGGCCTTACACAATTTTAACGGAGGTTACTGTGGACTTAGCAAAACCGAATCCAATGCCGTGAATGCCTGCTATCTCGCCACTTTTCAATCTTTTAAAAAGTATGGAAATATTGAGGATTTCCAGACCAGGGAACTTTCAAAAAATCCTTTCCTAAATACGTTTTTTAAAGAAGCCAAACCGCTATTTAAAAAACCATTGACCATAAGCCAGGTTTCCTTTCAAAATAAAAACCCCATAGAAAACCATATTTTTATGGTTGGCGACAGTGCAGGCCTGATCCATCCATTGTGCGGTAATGGCATGGCAATGGCCATCCACAGTGCACGAATTTTTTCATCGCTGTTTTTAGAACATTTTTCCAAAACCGATTTCCATAGAACCAATTTAGAAAACAGCTATGCGGTGGCCTGGCGACGGGAATTCGGCTCGCGCCTGCGCACGGGAGCCATAATCCAAAAGGTTCTATTGCATCCGCAGGCATCGAAAATCGGGCTTTCCATACTCAAAACCTGGCCGGGCCTTTTGCCAAAAATTATTCAAAAAACCCACGGAACGCCATCGTGAAAGCAAGATTTTCCAACAAATACCGATCTACACAGCCGGAAATCATGGACAATGTAAATTTCCAGGGTGAAGAAATGCGAAATCTTTTAACCGATCTGAAATTCGTTAATCAATTTCTGGGCGGCCATTCAATTTCCCTGAACGGAATTCTAAAATTGCTACGCTCCAAGGCGAAAGTCCAAACAATAACCCTTTTGGATATTGGCTGTGGCGATGGCGAATTCCTTCGAAAGTGCGTGAAATTTGCGGAACAAAACAATTTTGGACTGCAATGCATTGGGGTTGACTTCAATAAAAATATATTGGAATATGCTGAAAATCAAAGCAAGGACTTTCCAAACATTAAATTTCAAAAAGTTGATGTTTTTTTAGAGCCGGAATTACTCCCGAATTGCGATATTGCAGTTTGTACGCTGTTTATGCATCATTTCAAAAATGAGGAAATTGAGAGCCTTTTAAAAACCCTACTGAAAAAAGCAAATAGAGGAGTTATAGTGAACGATCTGCAACGAAGTCGCATAGCGTTTCAACTATTTAAAATCGTAAGCTTTCTTTTTCTAAGGACCAAAACCGCAAAATTTGACGGCTTGGTTTCCATAGCCAGAGGTTTTAAAAAATGCGAGCTCAAGGCGATTGCAGCACGAATCCCAAATCAAAAGAGTGAAATCCGTTGGCGGTGGGCTTTTCGCTATCAATGGATCCTCAAAAGAGCATTATGAACGTAAAAATTACCACAGTTGCCAAACAATTGCCGGCGCACAGTAGAAACACGGAAGAAGTAATTCCCTTCGTGAAACAATGGATGCACGGCCAAGACAGCCGGTTTCAACGGAAAGTGATAAAAATTTTTGAAGGGGCGGGGGTCAACAAGCGCTATTCCATTATGGATCCAGTGGAAGTCTTCACCAACACCAGCTTTGCGGAGCGAAATGATATTTACGTTCGGGAGATAACCAAACTGGGCCGACAATGTCTTGAAAAAGCGTTGCACCAGGTTAATTGGAAGCCAACCGATATTGATTTTATCATCACGGTGAGTTGCACCGGAATAATGATTCCGTCCGTAGATGCCTATTTGATAAACGATCTGCAAATGAGGCAGGACGTAGTACGGTTGCCCGTTACCGAAATGGGCTGTGCGGCAGGGGTCTCGGGTATCATTTATGCAAAGAATTTCTTAAAGGCAAATCCGGGAAAACGCGCGGCCGTTATAGCGTTGGAAGCGCCCACCGCAACCTTCCAGCTCGAGGATTTTTCAATGGTGAACATTGTTAGCGCCGCCATTTTTGGCGATGGCGCGGCCTGCGTACTCCTTTCCTCCAAAGCAGGCGATGGGGGCCCGGAAATTTTGGACGAGGAAATGTACCACTTTTATGACGCCACAGAAATGATGGGATTTAAATTGGTAAACACAGGACTGCAAATGATCCTTGACAAAGGAGTTCCGGAAAAAATAGCGGCCCATTTTCCGGCCATAGTACATCCGTTTCTTCAAAAGAATAATCTAAAAATTGAAAACATTGACCACCTTATTTTCCATCCGGGCGGTAGAAAAATTGTGGAAACGGTTGAAGATCTTTTCGGCAATCTGGGCAAAAATATTGACGATACCAAAGAAGTCCTTAAATTGTACGGAAATATGAGCAGTGCAACAGTTTTATATGTATTGGAGCGGTTTTTGGACAAAATGCTTCCCAGTGGCGAATTGGGCCTAATGCTGAGTTTCGGACCCGGATTTTCGGCCCAACGGGTTCTATTGAAATTTTAAGGAGTCCACACCCAAGGACCAATTATTATGAAAGAGTTTAACAAGAAATGGGCCTTGATTTTGGGCGGCAGCAGCGGCCTCGGACTTGCCAGTGCCAAAAAACTCGCATCGCACGGTATGAATATCTGCATTGTGCACCGCGATCGAAAAGCCAATTTGGGCGCTTTTGAAAAAGAGGTAAGCGTTATGAAATCCTTTGGCGTTATCGTAAAAACATTTAATGAAGATGCACTGAAACCGGAAGTGCGAACTAAAATTATAGCCGAATTACCAAAAAATAGCGTTGCCCTATTATTGCATAGCATTGCCAAAGGTAGCCTAAAGACCATGCACGGATCCGAAGCGGAAGAACTTTCAAAACAAGACCTTGATATTACGCTCCACGCCATGGCAACCAGTTGGTATGAATGGAGCCAAACACTCCTAAAATATGGGCTATTCGCAAAAGAAGCAAGGTCCATAGCTTTTACCAGTGAGGGCAACAGCAAAGTCTGGCCCGGCTATGGCGCCGTTTCGGCCGCAAAGGCCCTCCTGGAGGCCTTAATGCGGAACATGGCCGTTGAATTTGCGCCACATGCCATCACCACAAATTGCATTCAGGCGGGTACGACGGAAACCCCGTCCTTTTTGATAATTCCAAAGAGTGCAGAGCTCGCAAAAATGGCAAAATACCGCAATCCGTTCAACAGACTAACCCAACCCGCAGATG
This sequence comes from Aequorivita sp., assembly GCA_048265145.1. GTDB lineage: Bacteria > Bacteroidota > Bacteroidia > Flavobacteriales > Flavobacteriaceae > Aequorivita. The sequence goes on along the minus strand of JBLXCF010000001.1, from coordinate 27,981 downwards.
TGGCCAATGCCGTCTATTTGCTCTGCCTGCCGGAAGCGCGATGGATTAACGGCACCGTACTAAAAGTGGACGGCGGTGAAAGCCTGCGTTGAAAATCTATTTTTTATTGTTAACCATAGAAACCCTATTTTGAACCCTTCCGAGATTATACAGATGCTGCCGTATTCAAAACCATTTGTCTTCGTTGATGAAATAGTCTCCATTTCTGAAGAAGGCGTTACGGGCAGCTATACCTTTGGTCCCGAGGAATTTTTTTATCAAGGACATTTCAAGAACCATCCGGTGACCCCGGGCGTAATCCTTACGGAATGTACGGCACAAATTGGATTGGTGTGTTTGGGAATATATCTGCTTCGGAAGGAAACCGGTGCCAAAAAACAAGCCTTTGCCCTCAGCAGTTCCGAAATGGAATTTTATAGGCCAGTGTACCCGAAGGAGACGGTAACCGTTATTTCAGAAAAAATCTATTTTAGGTTCCAAAAATTAAAGTGCAAGGTACAGATGCTGAATGCCAAAAAAGAATTGGTCGCGAAAGGAATCATTTCGGGAATGTTGACTGGGGACAGTAGGAGGTAGCGGTTAAGGGAGTAGGGAGTAGGGATTAGGGATTTGACAGTTGAGTTTTGGGATTTGGAATTTGGGATTAGGAATGAGTAGGAGGAAGGGAAGAGCCAGGAGAAAAAAACATTAGAAAGAGATATAAGTGAAGCGAAAAAGTTAATTCCGAAAAGGCCAAAGGCCAAAGGCTAATGGCTAAAGCCCAAAGCTTAAAGCTATTGAAGATTATTTTTTTTATTTTATATTGAAAACGGATGGACATTACTATTTTTTTAATTTTTAAATGAAAACACGCGTCGTCATTACGGGACTCGGAGTGGTTTCTCCGAATGGAGTAGGAATCCCGGAGTTTTCGGAGGCCATTAAAAATGGAAAGTCGGGCATTCGGTTTTTTCCGGAATTGCGCGATCTTAATTTCAGCTGCCATCTCGGAGGAATGCCTTCAATTTCCGAAGAAAAAAAACGACAATATCTTTCAGATTTGCAACTGCGAAACTTTAATAGCACCGGCATTTTATACGGTATCATTGCCGGAATGGATGCAATAAAGGACGCCCGCCTGCAGCCCGCGGAAAATGACGCGCAACCCTTGTGGGATTTGGGAATCATTTTTGGCAGTGGCACCAGTGGGGTAGAAAAGTTTAGGGAAGCCATCTATAGAATAGACGACAAAAATGTGCGCAGATTGGGCAGCAATTCTGTGGCACAGACTATGACCAGTGGGCTAAGTGCTTATCTGGGAGGGTTGATTGGCGCCGGAAATTGGGTTACGGCCAATTCCTCTGCCTGTGCCACCGGTACCGAGGCGCTACTGATGGGTTATGAACATATAGCCAATGGAAAGGCAACCTATATGCTCTGCGGAAGCGCGAGCGATAGCGGGCCCTATATATGGGGCGGTTTTGACGCTATGAAAGTTACCACCTACAAACATAACACAACGCCACAAAATGTTGCAGGGCCAATGAGCGCTCAGGCCAGCGGCTTTATTCCTTCCAGTGGGGCGGGCGCCTATGTGTTGGAATCCTTTGAAAACGCCAAAAAACGCGGCGCGAGAATATATGCGGAAGTATTGGGTGGGGCCGTAAACAATGGTGGACAGCGTGGCGGAGGCAGTATGACCGCGCCCAACAGCACCGCCATCCAAAAAAGTATAACCGGCGCGTTGAACCATGCAAATGTGAAACCTACGGAAATAGATTATATCAATGGTCATCTCACCGCCACCCTAAAGGACCCTGAAGAAATTGAAAATTGGGCCCTCGCCCTTCATCGGAGGGGTTCGGATTTTCCTTATATCAATTCACTAAAGGGAATGGTGGGCCACGCGCTGGCGGCAAGCGGCAGCATTGAAATAGTAGCTGCTGTGCTACAGCTTTATGAAGGTTTTGTTTTTCCTAATGTGAATTGCGAAAATTTACATCCGCAAATCGAATCCATGGTCGCACCCGAAAAAATTTCGATGAAACTACTTAAAACATCGTTACAAACCATCGCCAAGGCAAGTTTCGGTTTTGGCGATGTGAATGCTTGTGCTATCTTTAAAAAAATTTAAAACGAATGACTTCCGAAGAAATTTATGCGCTTCTTGAGCCTATTTTGAAAACCTATCTGCCCGATGATGTCTCGCCTGCGGAAATAAGCAGAAATAGCGACTTGACTCGCGAACTAAACATTAACTCGGCCCATTTGGTAGATATTATTTTGGATATTGAGGATGTATTCAACATTGAGTTCAAAAATGAGGATATGGAAAAAATGCGCAATGTAAATGATGCCATCCATTTAATCCAACAGAAAGCATCTGCCTAAATTTCCTCCCTAAACCTCAACGTTAATTTCAAAAACATAACGCGTTAAAGAGCGTTAAAAGCATTGCGGTCGGCCCCATAGTTTTTTAATTTTAGGAAGAATCCCTTAAAATTGAATACCATGAAAAAATTATTGACCGCCCTGGTTTTCCTTGTTTCGCTTTGCGTTTATTCCCAGGATCCTTTTTTTCAAAAATCAGATCCAGAGGCTGAAAAGGAGGCCATTAAAATTTCGAATCAGTATAATGCGGAGCTTTCGTTGACCGCTAAGCAACAGTTGCTTATGCAACAAAAGATTGAGGAATTTTTAATCAAGCGAAAAACAATTGAATCCGAGTTTACAGGAAGAGAAAAGCTCGATCTGCTGTATCAGCTTCAACAAGAGGAAACCGCTGAGATGAATGATATTCTTACCCAACCGCAGTTGAAGCTTTACAAAGAAATAAAGCCAACCATTCAGCCCTTGGAAACAATAAAAAAGGAAGAATAATTAATCTTCCTTTTCTATAAAATTTTCATTTTCAGTAGTTCTTTCAATATCGGGCGGCGTATCGTTGGAAGGACTTTGTTCCAAACCGGCCGAGTCCACTTCAAAAAACTCCATGATTTCGGGCGGATTTTCAATCTGTTTGGTACGCTGGCCCTTAATGGCTATTGGTCTGGAAATTACACAATCATTGTTCTGAATTATTTTTAGCCAATCATTGGAACCGAAATCGGCTGTACTTTTCAAATCAATGTCCAATTCGCGCTTGTCCACCAAATCACCGACCTTCACGCCCAAAGCATCGGCTATTTCCACCCATTGGGTGTCGGAAACCTTCGTTTTGGCAATGTCAATATCCAAATAGCGTCTTTCCATTCCCGTCAAATAACTAAGGGTGTGCCTGCCCACGCGCGTATTGCTGCTGTAAATCAGCGTTAATTGGTTTTCATTTCGTGCAATAACTCCCATATTTTTCATCATTAATGTGCTTTCAGTTTTTCCTTTCTCTTTTGTAACTGTGCGCGAAGTTCGGTCATAACCTTTGCAACAGAGGCTTCAAAAGAAGCGGTGGACGATTCTGCGAAAATGGTAGGGCCCGGAACGCTCAGCCGTACGCTACAGATTTTTCCCAATTCGGGATTTGATGAGTTTTCCTTTTTGAAATAAACATCGGCACCTACAATGGTGTCGTATTTATTTTCCAGTTTGTTTAGTTTTTCGGACACAAATGCTTCCAATCTTGGGCTCGCTGCCACCTCGTGGTACTCAAAATTTACGTTCATATCTGTTGGTTTTTATTATCTGTTTTAAAGATACGATAGCCAAAAAACCATACCAAACTTTTAAGGCGATTTTGTGAAATTAATCTTCCTCCGCCGGTTGCGGGTTGGGGTCAGGGATCAGTAGCGACGCGACGATCCCGGCACTAAGGGAAACGCCAATGACGCTAAGGGATAACCATTCGGGAATTTCTACATTGTGTGAAATAATCATTTTAACCCCCACGAAAGCCAAAATTACCACCAAGCTATAATTGATATACCTAAATTTGGTCAACATTCGGGAGATTAAAAAATACATGGATCGCAGTCCTAAAATGGCCAAAATATTGGAGCTGAAAACAATAAACGGATCGGCTGTAATGGCAAGGATGGCGGGAATGCTGTCCAGCGCGAAAAGAATATCGGTCAGCTCAATAATAATGAGGGCCACAAATAGGGGAGTGGCCGCGCGGATGCCCATTCGTTTTATGAAAAATTTATCGCCGTCCATTTTGTGGCTAACGGGGAAGAACTTCTTCAAAAGCCGAAACATTTTGGATTTTTTGGGATTGAATTCAGCCTCTTTGTGAATCAACATTCGGAAAGCGGTAATCAAAAGAAACGCCCCGAACACATAAATAATCCAATCAAATTTGTTGATTAGCGCCACGCCGAAGAAGATCATCAAGGCCCTGAAAATAATGGCGCCCAGGATGCCATAGAACAATACTTCGTGCTGGAATTTTTTGGGAATGGCGAAGGAGGAAAAAATTACAGCAATTACAAAAACGTTGTCAATGCTTAAGGAAAGCTCAATTAAATAGCCCGTAATGTATTTTAAAACTGCAGTATTTGGAGTAAGTCCGGTGGGATTTTCAATCAGCCCCTCATTAAAAAGCCAATAAATTACTCCCGAAAAACCCAAAGCGAAACTCACCCAAATGGAGGTCCAAATGGCCGCTTCCTTTGTTTTGATTACGTGCGGGTTACGGTTAAATACGCCAAGGTCCAGCGCTAAAAAAAGAATGATAAAAGCGATAAAAATTCCCCAAACAACCATTTTTTAAATTTTCGCATAAAAATAGGTGCAAATTCCTTCAAAATATAATATGGAAATGTTAATAATAATGGGGAGCGTTAAATACTTTTTAAATTCTTTCCAGCCCCGGCAAAACTTGTTATTTTTAAAATAAAAACATGGAAAACAGCATCACTATAGAAAAGACAACCCCTTTGGATTACCCTATTTTGGACAGTTTAAAAAACAGATGGAGTCCCCGGGTTTTCGCTTCAACACCCCTAACGGAACAGCAGGTCCGCATCTTGCTGGAGGCAGGTCGATGGGCGCCAAGCGCCAGTAATATACAACCTTGGCGGATTGTTTGGGGGCTTAAGGGCTCAAAAATGTATGATCGTATTTTTAGTTGTTTGGATGAATTTAACCAATCTTGGGCCGGAAATTCGCAACTGTTATGGATAAACGCATTCAAAAAAACTATGGAAAAGAGTGAAAAAGAGAATTTTCACGCCCTCCACGATTTGGGCCTTTTTATGGGAAATGTGCTTCATCAGGCCAACAGTATGGGTATAGCGGCTCACCAAATGGCCGGATTGGATTTTAAAAAAGCACATAAAGAATTTAACTTCCCCGATGATTTTCACGTGGCCACTGCCGTTGCATTTGGTTATTTTGGAGGCAATCCCGAACAGCTTCCCGAAGATTTGGAAAAACAGGAGCGGCAAAAAATGAGGCAGCGAAAGCCGCAGGAGGAATTTGCCTTTAATGGCAATTACAAACCATAATTCCCTTTACTGCGTAAAAATAAAATCAGCTTCCATTTTCCAGCCAACCGTTATGCCCGAAAATTTTAAAGAAAACATCGAAGAACAACAGCAGATTGACAACGAGCTGAACCATTCAAAAGCATCGCAGGCCGATACGGCAAGATCGCACGGAGAAATTTTAAAACAACAAATAGTTGAAGGCCAGGAAACCTACGACAAAAACCCCATTAGTATCCTCCTGAGTTCCTTGACCGCCGGGCTGGAAATAGGTTTCAGCTTTTTGCTTATCTGCAGCCTTTACTATTTCTTGGATGGAAAAGTGGCGGAAGATACCGTTTTTAAATCGCTCGCCTTGGTGTATCCCATCGGATTTATAATGATTATCCTTGGCCAATCCATTCTTTTTACGGAACAGACGTCTCTTTTAACGCTTCCGGTACTAAATAAAAAACGCACCTGGCGTAGCCTTTTTCGGCTTTGGGGCCTGGTTATTGTCGGCAATTTGATCGGAGGCTATCTCATCTCTTTTTTATTGGTATGGATTGGGCCGCGACTCCATATTTTTGACCTAAAAACTGTGGAAACCATTGCCATCCACGTTACGGAATACGGCAGTTGGGTAATATTGATAAGCAGCATTCTGGCGGGTTGGCTTATGGGCTTGCTGTCGTGGCTCGTTGCCGCATCCAAGGACACCTTAAGCCGGATTTTTATTATTTATTTAATCACCGCTGTATTGTCCTTTGCCGGCCTGCACCACAGCATTGTGGGCAATGTGGAAGTGTTTGCCGGCCTGATAAGTTCGCTCCAAATTTCATTGTGGGACTATCTGTCCTTCATTGTCCTGGCCCTTGTTGGAAATGCCATTGGCGGCTTTGTTTTCGTGGCGCTTTTGAAATACCGCGCTTTTGTTTATGAGGTGAAGGGATAATTCAAATTCCCAAATATCCATTGCTTTTTAACGAATTCCTGTCGGTTGGCCACTAATTTCATTAAAAAAATTCCAATACCTAATACAGGCTAACAGTTTTCAATGAAACTTCAACTGCCAATATAACCCATTCAACTACAGTCTTTTTTAAGATATAAAAATTTCGAAATTTTGCCAAGATGGAATTTTTTGTTGTAATTTCATTTTAAAAATAGACCACATGCTTAAATTCAATCAAGAAGAACTGCCCGATCTTCCGTTTAAAACCGCACAAAAGAAGCCCATTCCCATTAAATGCGTTCAGATTGATCAACCCTTTGAGGTCGAAACCATGGAGGGAACAATGAAGGGAAAGGCAGGGGATTGGCTGATGGTGGGGGTAAACGGCGAAAAATATGCCTGCGATCGTTCCATATTCGAAAAAACCTATCAACTTTTGGACAAGTAGCAAGATAAACTTTCTCGCGCTTGTTGCGCATTTCACGCATTGTCTTCTTTAAATATTTGAACTATGGCTTCAAAGAAAATTTTTATCAGTTATTCCAGAAACGATACCGAATATGTCTCGGCGTTGGTCCAGGCTTTCCGCACCCAGGGTTTTGATGTCTGGTTCGATAAGAACATAATTACCGGAAACGACTGGGACGACACCATAGAGGAGCAGATCAAGGCGGCAGATGCGGTAGTGCTGATCCTGTCCAAGACTTCGGTGGAATCTGAGAATGTAAAGGACGAAATGAGCTATGCCATTGGACTCGGAAAGAGCGTAAACCCCATTAAAATAGAGGAGTGCGTAATTCCAATGCGCTTGGCGCGAAAACAGTTTTTGGATTTCACCAAAATGGGCCACGAGGCTGGTTTTGAAAGACTGGTGAAGGATATAAACACCCATCTGGCCGATAGAAATGCGGCCGCCGTACCCCGGGGAACCTTTGTGCCACCGGTTACAAAGCAGTTTACCTATCAGAAGTCCGCGCCCCGATCAAGCAACAGTCTGCTCTATATTATTGGCGGAATTGCGGTAGGGGGTACTGTGGTGGTGTTTTTCATCATTTTTTTGGTGGCGCTGTTTACGCCGAATTCCGTAGAGGAAGAAAATCCGAAACCTTATTCCCAAGTGGAGACCAAAGAAGAGGCCGATTGGAATCTGGCCTATGAAAAAAACAATCTGGATGGATATATTGGCTATCTCTATACCTATGGGAAACCGGCAAAATACTATGCCAATGCCTATACCGAAATAAATAATTTCCTGCCCAATACAGCCACGGTCTGGTATGGCGTAAAGAATGGCGAAATCCACTTCAGCAAATATCTTTATTATTCCGGCGACCAAACCACGCCGCCACAGTATGAGGATATCATTACGCCCTTGTTTAAAAGCGAGCTTTACGAGGGCACGGACTATGTTCGCAACGGCGTGTTTGTACAGCCCGGCCAGAAACTACTGGTGCGCGACGTTTGGGTAGATACCAATAACAATATCTGGGCAGGCGTACAATACGATAGAAGCCTGGCCAGCAGCTCAAATGCACAGTGATACTGCAGCTTTTGGATAATGAGGAAGGAAGTCCTTTAAATATTCTATTTTACATAATATAAATTATGGTTTCTATTATATAATTTCAATAGCTATTTGAAATAACCCAAAATATCCGCTAAAGCTTCCTTTTATCTGTGCTTTTTTCCTTGTTTTGAAACTATTAAAATTTCAATGCGCAGGCGTTTGTAAAAATGAATTTTTAAATATGCGGAATATGGACTAATAGCTTAGCAGATTATAAAATTTTGCAGCAGGTTTTTCGAAAACAAATAAGCTGTGTATGATCAATCATTTATTACTTTTCCATACTTTAATCATATTGTACCGCTCCCGCGCGATTGCATCGCGTGGCCTTCCACGAGTAAACTGCACCGCTCCCGCGCGATTGCATCGCGTGGCCTTCTCTACAAGTAAGCTGCCCCGCTCCCGCTCGATTGCATCGCGTGGCCTTCTACAAGTAAATTGCCCCGCTCCCGCGTGATTGCATCCCCCCCCGCTCCCGCGCGATTGTATCGCGTGGCCTTCTAAATATAAAGTGCCTCTACGAGGTACATCAGCCCCCATAACGCAAAACCGTTGTTGGTGGCTGGCCATTTCATCTCTAATGCTTATTAGATTCTGTGTCTCTTGCGTCCGATATCAAGTGTCCAGCAATCAACCATTCCGCCTCCTTTTTAAAAACTCGATGGTGAGTTGTTTGGCGAACACCAAGTTGCTTGTCATCCGGAGTCCTTTGTCCGGTTCGTTCTATTGATGTAATCACTAAAATAATTTTGTCATCTATAGGAACGAATTTCTGCTTTACCACTTTACTATCACCCGCCATAACAAATGGCAGTTGAAAGACCTCCTTCATAAATGCTTCAATGTCCGATTTACCGGTCTTACTGTGTCCGAACGCATTTGTAAATTCTGCTGTCGGGTGGTACCACTTTGTCGTTAGTTCATAGTCCTTTATTTTCCAGCCCTTGTTCCAGTCTTCAATTTTATTTGATATTTCCACACTGTCAGCATGCGAAATCTTTTGTCCGACCGCATAAGTACAAAGCGATAGAAAGAATATCAGGGATGCAATTATTCTCATATTTTCATTTTTTTGATCATACTGTCCAAAATGGCTTGCCACCAACGGTTTTCAGCTATACGCAGGCAGGGATTTTTACCACTGAACTTCCTACGAGGAACTGAACTTTAAATATAGCACTATTCTGTCTTACGAAGCACGTCAGCCCCCATTGCGGCAATACCTTGTTAGCGGTTCGTTGTTTTCTCACTCATTGTCTTCTAAAATGTCTGTCGCTGTTTTGTTACCAAGTTGTTCAGCTAAACCAATAAGCAATCCTTCTACTCCACGAATGTAGCAGAGTCTATAAACGTCACCAAACTGAACAACTTCATCAACGACTTTAGCACCGTGTTTTTCAAGTCTGCCCAAAAGTTCGTCAAGGTTGTCAACCCTAAACATTACTCTTAGATAGCCAAGTGAATTCACCGGATTCGTTCTGTGGTCAACAATTGTTTGTGGACGTAGAAACTGTGAAAGTTCAAGCCGGGAGTGTCCGTCAGGAGTAACCATCATAGCTACTTCAACAGATTGGTCGCCAAGTCCAGTTACCCGTCCTGCCCATTCACCTTCAACCATCATTCTTTCTTCAAGTGTCAACCCAATTTCTGTGAAAAATTCAATTGCATTGTCAAGTGATTCTACAACAATTCCAACATTGTGCATTTCCATTAATTTACTTTTTGCCATATTTTATTTCTCAATTTATCGTGTTATTTCGGGTCGTCCTACAATAACCGCTAACGGTTTGTGTGTATGACTTGTGAGGGTTTTTGCGCGCCAACCTTTTGGTTAAACCCAAAGATAATAAATGCAATATGTTTGGTTTTAGCACTACAGCCGCCATAAGTTATACACGCGGTTAACAGCAGTGCTTAATCTTTATTGTGCAAAAAACTTTTCAGCATTCTTGTAATAAATTTTCCTCTTTTGTGCTTCATTGAGAAAATCCAATCGCTCAATGGCATCTATTGTCGCTTTAATATCGGCATTATCCGACCCAAACATCAATCGGTCCTCAAGACCTGCATCTATCAACTCCTTCATTGCTACTGCAAATTCTTCTGGAGGAATGATTCTCGGATTGTTCAACACGGAAATATCCGCGTACAGTTGCGGATACGTTTTCATCATCTCCATAAACTCGCTGGCATAGGGTCCACCGCTATGCATCAGCCAAACCTTTAGCTTCGGAAATTGCTGTAATGCTTCTTTCAGCAAAAGAGGATTGCCCAATTCCTCTTTAAAGTTCGGGCTGCCATGGCCCGGCCCTGCTGAGCCTGTGTGAATACCTACAGGTAATCCATACTTTTCTGCCAATGCATAATATGGATACATAAGGCTGTCGGACATGGAAATACCATAGTATTGCGTAAGCACTTCTCCTAAGAAATCAATTTTCTCTTTTTGTATTTGTTGTTCCACCCAGTTTATATCGGGCCATTCTTTGCCGTCTTCAAAACATTGTTGCAGGCTGTAGGGGACTTTGCCATTGGGACAGGGTACGAACAAACCGTGCAATACTTTTAATTTTTCATTGCCTTGATAGGTTTGCTGCTGTGCCCAGGAAGTACTTACTGCCACTAAGTACACACCGCTTTTTTCCAGGCTGCTGAGTTGTTTTGCAGGATCAATATCGCCGTGCAGGTGCACGTCAATAATTTTTTGAGCATTTACTTGAAAACAGATTAGGGTTAATCCAATAAGTAAAGTAATGATTTTCATATTGTTCGTTTTGAATTGCTGCCCAACGGTTCTCAGCTATACGCAGGCAGGGATTTTCACCACTGAACTTCCTACGAAGAACTGAACTTTAAATTTACCACTTTCCTGTCCTACGAAGCACGAGCCCCCTGCTTGCGTATAGGTGATGTTAGATCATCGTGCTTTCTTCATAGTATGCAAAAGATTGTGGCGGTACTTTTCCAAAGGATTCCTTTATACAAAGTTCCTTTTTATATCTCTTGACTCTTTTAACTTCAAGGGCAAATCCATTTTCCTTGCCGACAAAATAGTCGTAAAAATAGTCTTCTGTAATTCCTGAATACTCTTTAGTTTCGTCCCAAAGTGTATTTAGGTCTTTGAAGAGAATTTCCCCAATCTCAAACTCCCCAATAACTTTACTTATCGGAGAAGATGCGTAAACAATGACTTTCGAAACATTTTTATTTTTAAAGATGCTTCTTCTGAATTCGAATTTTTTATCTCCTTCAAAAATCTTGTTTGCAAACTCTGGTTTAATCGACAATATAATTTTCATTTGCTCTAGCTTCTTTTAAAAATTCTTCAAATTTATCATTTCCAATTTGTACAAATCCACGTGGTGCGTCATTTATTGATTTTATTAACCCAATCTCTATGAGTCTTTTTAAATTAACCTTCGGTTTGGGGAAGGAATCGATGTAAAGAAAGTTAACAATGAAAGGTCGGTTGTTCTTTCTGAAATTCCACCAATGGCTTAATTCATCATCTTTAAATATGCTTCGTTTTCGGCATAATCTTATGAATTCAGCTTCACTGGCAATATTTGATATTACACTCTCTACAACTCCAATAGTAGATATAACGCTTTCATGATACCCACCTGTTCTGTAGAATAGTATAATATCCCCACGAACCAAGTCTTTATAGAATGAACGAGAAATATAAACCTTCTTTAGTGCATTTCTATGTGGTGCATTTTCGACATAATCCAAAGGAGATTCATTATTTAAATATGAGTCTGGAAACAGTTCTGTGTGATAATCAGGCCAAATCGGATTTAAAAAAACTCGTGAACTTCTTTTTATAAATGGAAAACACTCTCTTGGATTTTCGAGGACTTTCTTTGTAAAATCTCTCACAAAGACTCTTTCACTTCCATTCTTTGTTTCTTTCTCCCCCCAATACTTGAATCCCCATTCTTCCAAAAGGGCAATTAATCTTCTTTGTTCATCTCTCTTATTGAAGATAGTGACATAGATTTCATCAACCATATTGGCAATCGCATTATCGAAAATGATTTTCAAAAATCGTTCACCTAATTTATATCCTGTGGAAGTTACTTTGAATGTGCCAATTTTTAATCTCTTTTTTTGGTCGAATGCAGGATTAATATCTGCATAACTCTCGCTTCCTGCATTTTCAATCTTCAGATACAAGAAAGCTTTTACATTACCATCAGTAATGCACACATAAGAAATATTGTCGGCTTTCTTATTAAACCAAGTCTCAAATTCGCCATAATCTTCCAAAAACGATTGGAAAAATTCATCTTTTAAATTGATATTTCCAAAGTAATCTTTCTTGACGGAAAGTACTTTATAATCTTTTAAATCAGGATTTTCAGAAGTGCATTTGTCGATGAAAGCGTCAATCTTATAAATTTTGTCGGCAATGCCTAAGAATTTTGCCTTCCTATGAATGCCCTTATCCTCGGTGATTAAAAAGTCGACTCTATTATTTAGAACCTCCTTTAGAAGGCTTGTGTCGATAAAGTCATTTCGGGACTTATCAGCCTCTCTAAGAATGGATATCTTCTCTGTTTCGGGTGAATCTGTTTTAAGTTGGTTATAGTTGCCAATTTTAACACGCATGGTATTTACAACTTCCTCATCCTGATAAGACCCAATTTCTTCGATTGTTAAAGGGTGTACACACTTTTCATAATGAAGTTTATCTATCCAATTGAATAGCAAACCAATATCTTGATTGTAAATCCTACTGGCTTCACGATGTATAATAATGTTAGTGTCGAGTAAAATTCTCATCGTATAAAAATGTTTTGAACTTATTGGTTTCCTCAGATTTAAGGGTCAAATGTGGTTTGTTAAGCCGTTCTGCCAATTCTTTTGAGTACTCAAGCTCTAGTTCCTGGAATTTATAAAGCAAATCAAAATCATATCCTCTATTGTCACGGTTCTCTAGTCGTTTTTTAATTTCTTGAACGTCATTTACAACAGTAATGAATGCAAAGGGATTTAATGTTCTGAATGTATCAAAGTCAATTTTTTCAGGAATATTGTCCTTATTCAATAAACAATAGTGACCATCAAGAACATATTTTTCATTTTCTCTAACAATCTGTTGAAGGTTGGTAATTAACCGATTTTGAGTAAGTGTAAAATCTTTTACCAATTTGTTTTCCTTCTCGCTGATTTCTTCCCACTTCAATACTTCACTTGCACTTAAATGTCGTAGATTAAGGTCATTGCAAACTTTTCTGCAAAGTGTTCCCTTGCCAACTCCATGAATACCTCCTATGAATATTATGTTCTTCATTTCAAGTGCTGTCTTTCTAGCATGTGCCCTAACATGTGTATATACGCATGTTTTTAAACTGTTATTGCTGTTATCCCGCACATGTGCGCAAGTTATTGATTCCAAATATAAATTTAAAAGTAAAGCTTTTGCAGTACGGAAAACCGTAATAAGAAGCAAATTAAGTGGGGAGAAATCAAATATAGGGAAAAAAGCTTTAAGCCTTGGGCCTGCTCGTGCATGTAAGTGAATTTATAAATAGGGAGGGTTGAACGAGTCTTTAGCAGTTGAAGAACAATATGGATGGAATGCGATGCAATCCAGCGAGAAACGCAATGCAATCGCGCACCAGCGAGGGGCAAAGAGCGGGGCGGAAAGCCTTTTTTTGTATTTTTTGCCAAAAACAGTGCTCCAGAATGTAGCATGGCATTTTTTAAAGGCACCAAATTTAGTTCATTCTCAAGCCTGACCAAAAAAGCAAAGTCGCTTAAAACGGCTTATATGGGTTCAGGTCTAAAAAAATTAAGGGATTGTGCAACGGTTACCGGCTTGTACCACGTTATTCTTTTATTCGATTATATTTTTTTAGTGTTTCAATCAGCAAGTCGTGTGGAATTGCATAAGCTTTATTGCCATTAATCCCTTCCATTGTTTCAGCGGCAACCATAGCATTTATTATTGCTTCTTCTACTGCTTGAACTGTTGCCTCAAAAACTGGCATTAGTAAATCATTTGACATGGTTTCTACGGTTGTCATTTCATCCCGATTAAATGCATTCTCATTTGCGGTAGAAAATGCTAAAAATATATCTCCAGAACCATTACTTCCTCTACCACCTACAATACCAACACCTAATGGAATTCTTTGGGCTACTCTTTTTAATTGATGAGGCAATAATGGAACATCTGTTGCTACAATAATTATAATTGAGCCATCTCCTTCTTGTCTTCTTGATTTTGGTGGTGCTTTAAATTCATAATTTAAAGTGTCCTTTAACTCAATACCAACAGGTACACCAGCTATTGAAAGGTTTCTTTTGGCACCAAAATTTGATTGGACAATTGCCCCAACGGTGTAAGTTGAATCTTTTATTTTAAAAACTCTTGATGATGTTCCTGTGCCACCTTTAAAACCTAAACACGCCATTCCTGTTCCACCACCTACATTTCCTTCTTCAATTTTTCCACTTGAAGCGTTTTCGATAGCTTCTAAAACGTGTTTTTCTTTTACGTGAAACCCATAAATATCGTTTAAAAAACCATCGTAAGTTTCGGCAACCACTGGATAAGTATACCACCAACTTTCTCCCTTGTACCAATCTGTGTCCACAAACCATTTTAGCACAGCTTGTCTTACTTCACCAACACTGTTGGTGTTGGTTATCATTATTGGTGTTTCTAAAAAACCAGATTCGGTTACCCAAGTTGTCCCTGTCATTTCCCCATTTCCGTTTAAACTGTACCAATTGGCGTAAACTGGGCTAAATTTTTTAGCTTTTCCTCTTGGAAATATTGCAGTAACTCCTGTTCTAATAGGACCTTTTCCAATAATATTTTTTCCTACTCCCGAAATAACTGTACTATATCCAACTTCCACACCTTCCACATCCGTTATTGCATTGAATTCCCCAGTTGTCCCAACAAATGGAATCCCTAAATCTCTAGCTCTTGGTTTTTGTCCATATGATTGAGTGCTGACGATTACAAGTAGAGCTATAAAAATTGCTAATATTCTATTCATTTAGCTTCGTTTTTAATGTGGTACAACGGTTCGGGGCTTGGCGTAGTGGCGGTTTTTAACACTACCGTTGATACGAAGCACACAGTTCAAATTTACGAAAAACTGTCATATGAAGCACTGCACCCGCCATTTTGCCAAACTGCTGTTAGCGGTTCGGTGTTTATTTTTCTGGTGTTGCTGTTTCCCGTATCTCAACACTTGTATTTTGTCCATTTAAGATTGGGCACTTCCTTGCAATTTTTGTCGCTTCGACAAGATTCTCCGCTAAAATAATGATGTAGCCTGCAATAGAATTGTTGTCGGCAATGTGTGGTGCTTCAACAACTTCATTGTTTGGTTTCAGCACTCGTCCTTGTCGGGAGAAATGGTTGCCACCGTCTGCAAGTTGGTCGTTGTCTGCAATTTCGTTTATCCAACACATCCATTGTTGCATATAGGTTTCCATTTGCTTTTTGGTCGGTTGTGCTTCTGCGTTTGTGATGTCCATACGGAACAGTAATACAAATTCTTTCATCTTAATTTTTTTTGTAAAGATGATTTATCAAGTTTATACACACTTTGATTTAGGTCAAAATCGTTCTATTTGGATTTTAGTCGGCTAAGTGTTTCTTCCCTAATGTCAAGATATGAAGCCAATACTCTGTTTGAAAGATGTTGAATTAAAACGGGATTTTCCTTCAAAACCTTGTCGTATCGTTGTTTGGCAGTTAAGGTAGTTAGTTGTTCAATTTTTCTGTTTTGGAATGAATAGGCCATTTCTAAAATCTGCTGATAAAAATTTTTCCAACTTATCATTTCCTTATTAAGGCGAAAAAAATTCGAATGACTAATTGCTAATAATTCTGTATCGTCAAGTGCCTCTATAAATTCAATTGATGGTTTTTGAGAAATGAAACTTGTCAATGCAGTTCCTATGTGATTGTCAAGCATTACATACCTTGTTTTTTCGTGTCCATTTTTGTCAATGAAAAAGGTTCTGATACAGCCTGAATGAACAAAATAAAATTCTTTACATATGCTTCCTTCGTGTAGCAAAATGTCATTTTTCTTTATTGATTTTGGCTTGAAGCAAGCTGATATTTCTTCAAGTTCACCTTCTTCAAAGTCTGAGAATATTTTAAGTACTTTTTTTAAATTGTCTGTCATTTTTATTGTCTTTACTATGTCGATTTACAATGACCGCTAACGTTTTTGGGCTTTGCGTTCGGGCGGGTTTCGGAGCACAAAGTTTCAATTTATTACAAAAGTTTATTAGAAGCACAAAGGTACAAGTTTGCACGTCAGCCCGCCTGACGCAAAACCCGTGTTAGCGGTAGGCTTTTTTGTCCAACCGATACAACACCTGTCTAAAATATTTATTCAAAGTTCCAGTCCCACTAAATATCTCTAGCACCTTAGGGGCTGCGTCAATTTCTGCTTGTCTGTATAGTTGTTGGTCAACATCTGCAACGCTACCTAAATAAGCCATTTTATAAATCAGATTGTCGGGTTGAAGTTTTGTCGCCTTGAGAAGCATTTCATTCCCTTCTTTTTCCAAGTCTTCATAGTCACCATACTCGTAAGGAAATATGGAAACAGTATAACCAGCAATGAAATTGAAATCAGCATTGTCGGAAAAGGCTTTCTTGCCTTCGTCAAACATTCCTTGAAGCAAATGTCGCAAGTTTATTTTGTCATCAAAACTGCTTGGAGCATCTTCAATTGCCGCCCACAAGAAAAAATAAAAGTGCTTCCAAACTTCGTAATTGTTTTTGTCCGTATTATAAAGGTCAGAATATGCGACAAAAACCTCGTCAAACTGGTTGTTGTCTTCTAACTTAAATATGTCATTAAGTGACTTTGTCATTGTCGTGGTCTTTTAAGCTTACCGCTAACATGTGTATATACGCATGTTTTTAAACTGTTATTGCTGTTATCCCGCACATGTGCGCACGTTAATGATTCCAAATATAAATTTAAAAGTAAAGCTTTTGCAGTAAGGAAAACCGTAATAAGACGCAAATTAAGTGGGGAGAAATCAAATATAGGGAAAAAAGCTTTAAGCCGTGGGCCTGCTCGTGCATGTAAGTGAATTTATAAATAGGGAGGGTTGAACGAGTCTTTAGCTGTTGAAGAACAATCTGGATGGAACGCGATGCAATCCAGCGAGGAACGCAATGCAATCCAGCACCAGCGAGGGGTAAAGAGCGGAGCGGAAAGCCTTGTTTTGTATTTTTTGCCAAAAACAGTGCTCCAGAGTGTAGCAAGGCATTTTTTAAGAGCACCAAATCTGGTTCCTACTCAAGCCTGACCAAAAAAGCAAGGCCACTTAAAACGGCTTATATTGGTTCCGGTCTAAAAAAATTAAGGGGTTGTGCAACGGATACCAATGTTGTGTGCAGTTATTTCTTTTTCGGTTTCGTTTATTAGTTTCATTAGCCCTTTTAAATTCTCAACTGTCGCTTGAAAATCCAAAAGTCCATTTTCGTTTGTTAGTCGGTATTCAGAGTTCAATTTAGCAACTCCCATATATGCTCCTAAACGACCAAATTGAGAAATGCCAAGATTCAACTCTTTTGCCTTTTTATACAAGTGTCTGCGATAAAAATCTCTTACTTCGCCTCGCTCATTTTCCTTATACGCATATAATTTGAATACAAATCTGTCTTGCTCTAATTGCAGGTAATATTCAAATTCTTTTCCGTCAACTTTAGAGTAATTCCAATTCCACCAAAAGCCGAGAAATCCACCTGCTGCATTTGCAACATATTCCCAATTTCCACCAATGTGTTTTTGAAGTTCAGAGTAGAAACCTTGCCAAGAATACCAATACCATTCGCTTAACGGTTTAGTCTGGTAGCTTTTGATTTTCTTGTCCAATTTGTCAAGGTTCTTGTAATAATCAACAATTATGTCGTTTTGTTTTGATTGTTCAGTTGAGTCAATATAGTCTGCGAGGATTGATAACATTTTACTTCTTTGGAATAACGAAAAACCAGCTTCTTTAATATCGCTATATTTTCCTTGTTCTTCCATTTTGAAGTAAACGAGCTTTATCTCAATGTCTGATTTTTCGTAATGTTTTTTTGAAAGTTCAGAATATCTGTTGAGTTGGTCTGAATGTTCTTTAGTTCCTTTTTTGTCTTCTATTACAAGAAAATATTTGTTATTCACTAAAGCCCAAACATCAATATTGTTCCATTGCCTTCCTGCTTCTACGGTTTCAATTGAGTAAGAATTGTCTTTGCCCAAAAGTTCTTGAACAAACGAAATGGCACAGGCATTTAAAGAACTATCAATTTTCTGATAGTCCTTATCTGCCCATTGAATTAACCAAGTCAAAAAAGCGTCTTGAGAAAGTTCAGAAGTTGCATAATCAAAAAGATTTGGTCGTTTTTTCATACTTACAGTTTCGTCCAAGAATGGAATGTTGAGCTTGGACACCCTGAATTTGAAGGATTTTTTTTTGCTTGAATAGTTGTTCCACACTTTCTGCAACTGTAGTTAGTGTCGCCAACTTCAGCCAATTTTGTCCACGAGTGAAAAGTTTTAGCAGAACAACCTGAATTACTTGGGTTTCTGTCTTGTTTGATTGCAGTTCCGCAATTTTTGCATTGATACCAATTTAAAGCCATTTCTTTATTGTTTATCGTTATGCCTACTTCTGTTTTTAGTCGCTTTTCGGCTTATTCCGACCGCTGTGTTTTAATTGCACACAACGTTTTGGGTATTGCCGAAGGCGGGGAATTTTAGCACAAAAGTTCAATAGAATTACAACTGTTGAACCTTGCACAAATGTCCAATCGAAGCCGTTCAGCCCCGCTTTTGGCAATACCTTGTTAGCGGCTGGCTTTTATTCGTCCCATTTCAGTTGAACGTTTGCAGCACTTTTATGCACTTTTTTTGACAATAATTTTTCAAAAGCAGCATCATCTAACAATTCATTCTGTTTCTTCAATGCCAGCCATAGTTTTTTAAACGCCTTTGTTTTTCCCGAATCATAGATTTCACCTGCGGCTTTGTGCCAACGGCATTGATACCATCCATAGTTTTTGGGGTATTTTTGACCAATCAAGTCATAATTGTTTTCAAGTTCATTTAATGTGGTAAATTTCAATTCACTTTTATTTGTTGACGATACAACCATTTGTGGAAAAACTGTAAGAGCAGGTAACAATTCGGGTTCTTTTTCTGCTATGTAAGTATGAAGTAGAATGTTGGCAAACAATTCTCCCATCCATTTGCGTTGCATAGTAAGTCCGCCTTGTTCGTGAAATGCGTGTCCTAATTCGTGAATAGCCAACAAATCGAAAAAGTCACGCATTGACAATGAATTGTTTTTGTCAGAATATGTTTTGGAAATTTGTTGAGCAAGTTCTTTTGGAAGCTGGTCTAACGGTGGAATGAAACTTTTCCAAAAATCGTTGTCTTCCGATGCGACAATAAGGGTTTTGACATCATCATAATGAGGCATTCCATAAACCGGAAACTTGGTGTATTTACTCCAGTCGTCTGGCGATAAAACCAATAAAGTAACGGTTGGCTCAAAGTTGATAAGCGATTTGTAAAATGAGATAACATTGTCGCAACGTTTTGCCATTGTTTCAGCTTGTTCTTTTGAGCCGTTGCTATAATAAGTTTTTGTTTTGTTGCCTTCCAGATGGTTAAGCTCTTCAAATGACTGAGCAAATAGCGTTGATGCTGAGAAAAGTGACAAAATACACGTCCAAAAAGTCAGTTGGAAATCTCCTTTCAAAATTTCAGGTTGTTTCATAATTTTTTGGTTTGATGTTAGTTGTTAGTTTCGGACAGCTTGCCGCTAACGGTTGGCGGTATGGTTAGTTGCCGATTTCGAAGCACTTTCCTGTCAAGTTACAACTACTTTTGATACGGGCTGTGCCGCTCGAATACTCACTGCACCGGCAATTAACTATACCGCGTGTTGTGCGTTCGGCTTTTATTTATTTCATCTTCTTATTGTAAATTGAAGCAAAGTTACTAATTTTGCGGTCAATTATTTAGATTTTTTCATTATGTATTACAGCAGACCTTGGACGACTATCTAAGTGATAGACAGTCCCAAATAAAATTCCCATAATCTTTTTGGCAAGACAAACAGTCTATGCTTTAGTGTGTCGTCATTTTTAATGAAGGCATTTCTTTGTCATAGTTGCTCTGTCAGGTAATACTGTCTTTCACATCGCTACGATTTGAATTCAAGTATTCACCTGTAAGAAGTCATAATGAATAAAAATAATCGCTACGATTTGAATTCAAGTATTCACCTGTAAGAAGTCATAATGAATAAAAATAAATTGCCTGTAAGATTTACGGGTCAGCACTTTACAATTGACAAAGTGCTAATTGAAGATGCAATAAAACAATCAAGAATTAATCAAAACGATACGGTCTTAGATATTGGTGCAGGAAAAGGATTTCTAACTGTACAACTACTACAAAAGGCTAAATTAGTCATTGCGATTGAGAATGATTTTGAGTTAATAACGCATTTAAAACACAAATTTAAACAAACTCAAAACATTCAAATTTTTGGATGTGATTTCAGAAATTATAAAATTCCAAATTTTTCGTTTAAGGTTGTTTCAAACATACCATTTGGTATAACATCAGAAATTTTAAAAATATTGATGTTTGAAAATATGGAAAGTTTTCAGGGCGGTTCAATCTTCCTACAATTTGAACCTGCTAAAAAGTTATTTGCAGACAAAATCTTTAATCCTTACACTATCCTATATCATACATTTTATAGTTTGAAGATAGTTTACGAAATTAATCCTAATAGTTTTATACCTCCTCCAACTGTTAAGTCTGCTTTTCTTAAAATTGAACGAAAACCTTTACATATTGATTTTAATCAGAAAGTCAAATATTTAAATTTTCTATCTTTTCTGTTACAAAAACCTAATTTACCTGTCAGAACGGCTTTAAAATTAATATTCAGAAAAAGTCAGGTTAATGAAATTTCCGAAAAACTTGGAATTAATTTGAACTTAAAAATCGTGAATCTATCCCCAAGTCAATGGAAAGATTGTTTTATTGAAATGCTGAAAGTT
Source organism: Aequorivita sp. (assembly GCA_048265145.1). Taxonomy (GTDB): domain Bacteria; phylum Bacteroidota; class Bacteroidia; order Flavobacteriales; family Flavobacteriaceae; genus Aequorivita. Next base: position 7,009 of record JBLXCF010000001.1, on the reverse strand, counting down.
GTCCCTGAAAAGTTCCACCCTTCATAAATCAATTCTATCTTGTCAAGGTAGTATTTTCTGCGAGGGGGTGTCTTTAAGCTGACGCACAACATGTGTATATACGCAAGTTTTTAAACTGTTATTGCTGTTATCCCGCACATGTGCGCAAGTTATTGATTCCAAATATAAATTTAAAAGTAAAGCTTTTGCAGTACGGAAAACCGTAATAAGAAGCAAATTAAGCGGGGAGAAATCAAATATAGGGAAAAAAGCTTTAAGCCGTGGGCCTGCTCGTGCATGTAAGTGAATTTATAAATAGGGAGGGTTGAAAGAGTCTTTAGCAGTTGAAGAACAATCTGGATGGAACGCAATGCAATCCAGCGAGGAACGCAATGCAATCGCGCACCAGCGAGGGGCAAAGAGCGGGGCGGAAAGCCTTTTTCTGTGTTTTTTGCCAAAAACAGTGCTGCAGAATGTAGCATGGCATTTTTTAAGAGGACCAAATCTGGTTCCTACTCAAGCATGACCAAAAAAGCAAGGCCGCTTAAAACCGCTTATCTTGGTTCAGGTATAAAAAAATTAAGGGGTTGTGCAACGGTTACTATTGTTGGCGGTAGTTTTTATATTTTTTTTTCGTATAGATTATAATTGGATAAGGGCAATTCTTTGATTCCCATTTTTTCAAATCCTATTTTTTCATAATATTGGCAAAGCTTTGGATTTTTAGAGTCTGCATCAAGTCTTAAATACTTACAATTATCAGTTTTAGCAGTTGTTTCAATCTTTTGAAGTATTTTAGTTCCGAGTCCTTTCCCATTATAATCTTCTTTAATTACTAAGGAATGGACGTATTTTGCCTTTTCTTTTTGTTTTCCCCAATAAAGTAAGTCTTCATCAAGAATTCTAACCATACCTATATTTTTTCCGTTTAGCTCCTTGATGAAAAAAAATTCATTATTTAGAATGCCTTCTTCTACCCATTCTATTTTTTCTTTAGGTGGATTTTTCCAATATTGCCAATGGTCAATATTCATTTTGTTAATTTTTTCAGCTGCTTCTTTGAATAATTCCAAGACTTTGTCTTTATCTTTTTTCTCTATTTTTCTAAAATTAAATTCCATTATTACATTCTGTTTTTAAATTACCGCCAATGGTTCGGGGCTTTGCGTTCGGGCGGGTTTCGGAGCACAAAGTTTCAATTTATTACTAAAGTTTATTAGAAGCACAAAGCTCCAAGTTTGCACGTCAGCCCGCCTGACGCAAAACCCGTGTTATAGGGCGTTTTTCTTCTTCGCTGTCAGTATTGTGTGAATGTCAAATTCTGTTTCTGATGTTTTATACTTCACTTTAAAAATTTCTATTTCGTCAAATTTTGTCCTAATGAGCTGGGCTTTTAAGTTGTCCAAATTATGAAAGTTAAAGTAAACTCTTCCACCGCTACCAACTTTAAAATCCGATTTGTCTGGGTCGCCCTCTACAAAACTTAAATATATCAAGCCGTTATCGTTTAATAAGTCGTAAGAGTTAGAAATCAGTTCATTGCTTTCGATATGCGACAAATAAGGCAAACAAAAACCACAAATAATTCCGTCATATTTTGTGTCAAGATTGTTGATTTGTCGGCTGTCCATAACCGCAAAGTGTGCTGTCGGATTATTCAATTTTGCAAGTTCAATCATATTTGGTGCAATGTCAATTCCCAAAATATCAAAGTCGGGTCTTTTGGATAAAAGATATTTAGTGATATTTCCGGGTCCGCAACCGATTTCCAATAGTTTTGCTTTTGGTTTGTCAATGGAAGTACAGATATAATCATAAGTGTCGTTATACAAGTCCAAGTCCATAAACTTGTCTTGGTATATAGAAGCAACGTTGTTCCAAGTGTCAAATGTTTCTCTGTATCTGTCCATTGTGTGGTCGTTCTAAAATGCCCTATAACGTTTCTCAGCTATACGCAGGCAGGGATTTTTAAGTACTAAACTTCTTACGAAGAACTAAACATCAAATATAACACTTTCCTGTCCTACGAAGCACGAAACCCCTGCTTGCGTATAGGTGATGTTGTGCCTTCGTTGTTTTTCTCGTTCTGTTCGTCTGTCAGTGTTGGGAAAGCCATACTCTTTGCCAAGTTTTGGTTTGCGTGCCGGCTGGTGCGACTTGGCAATGTGTATGGCTTTGGTGAGGGCTTTAATAATTCAAAGACAGTCCGATTCCAAGTCCCATATCGCTATCGTAATGCGTTCTTAGTCCCATATTTTTGTTCAAAACATAACTTAATTCAACCATATATTCTTTGTCGGTGTTTACCATAAAACCTGCTCTTATTCTTTTTGAAATAGGAATGTCTTCACGCATCAATGACAATCGTACAATTCCATCGTGATAAACTTCTGCCTGAAAATTAACCAACATTGGCAATGTGTACATAAAACCTAAACTGAAAGCTCTACGAGTATCTTTTTCATTTATTTGACCGAATAAATTTTTCTCCTGTTCATCCATTCCCATTTTTCTGTACCGCCAATCGAAGCCGACAAATGGCATAAACCATTGCATTTTTCCAATGTATCTTCCAAGGTGTGTTTCTATTTCGTAACCGTGCATATCGTTATAGCCTAATCGCCATTCAGTACCTAAAGACCATCTTGCATTTTGAACCATTGCTTCACCATCATTGCCATTGGTAGCAAAATCATTTTGAGCCATAAAATGTGGCATATTGCTTTCTCTTTGCAATTTATTATAGGCTTGTTTTTTGTTGGGCAAGTATGGATTTTGGTAGTCATCAACTGCAAAAACCCTATTCATCCCGCCCATCATATGATATAAGATATGACAATGAAAAAACCAATCTCCTTCTTCGTTTGCCAAAAACTCGATGGTATCCGTTTCCATTGGCATTATATCCAACACATTTTTGAGTGGTGAATACTCGCCTTTGCCATTGATTACCCTAAAATCAAAACCGTGCAAGTGCATTGGGTGTCGCATCATAGAGTTATTGTAAATAGTGATGCGTAGAATTTCTCCTTTCTTAACTGGTATTTTATCAACTTCTGAAAGTATTTTATTATCCATACTCCACACATAACGGTTCATATTTCCGGTGAGGGTAAATTTTAATTCTTTTACTGGAGCATCTTTGGGAAGTGAAGTATTGTATGGCGATTGCAACATTGCATAATTCAGGGTTTTAATTTCCCCTAAAGCATTTGCATCGTAACGGTTTGGGTCGTTTTCCATATCCATATTGTGTTGGTTATGGTCTTCTTTCTGCTTAGTATCGCCTGTAATTTCGGGATACATTACCACGTTCATATCCATTTGGTTCAGACTCATTTTCATTCCCATATCGTCCAAATCGCCATTCATCTTCATCATATCGTTCATCATCTTCATTCCTTCAAAATATTTCAATTTTGGAAGAGGGGAAATGAGTTGTTTAATGCCATTGCCTACGAAATAGCTTGCTGATTGTGTACGGTCTTCGGTTGTGGCTAAAAATTCATAGGCAATGCCCTCTTCGGGAATGGTTACTACAATATCGTAAGTTTCGGAAACTGCAATGATTAATCTATCTACTTCCACAGGTTCTACATCGTTGCCGTCATTTGCAACTACTGTTATTTTACCGCCTGCATACCGCAACCAAAAATAGGACGAAGCTCCACCATTTGAAACTCGCAACCGTACTTTATCGCCTGCTTTTAATGTTTTACCATCAACAGTTTTTAAATCGGTAGTATGGTTTCCGTTGATTAAAATTTTGTCATAATACACATCGCTTACATCCATTGCCAACATCCGTTTCCATTCGTTGGTGAGTTTTGTTTTGAAATGTCCTTCTCTAATAGCTTCTGCATAAGACTGTGTTGCATTTTTTTTGATGGCAGCCCAATCATTGGCATTATGCAACATTCGGTTGATGTTATTGGGGTTTAGATTTGTCCATTCGCTTATAATAATGGGTACGGTTGGTAAATCATCAATTCCTTTTCTAAAGGTTTTATCATCATCCTTTTTCTTCATTATAAAACTGCCGTACATACCAATCTGCTCTTGCAAGCCAGAATGTGAATGATACCAATGCGTTCCGGTTTGGATAATAGGAAAACGATAGGTGTATGTTGTTCCGGGTTCAATGGGTTTTTGCGTAAGCCAAGGTACCCCATCTTCTTTATTGGGTAAAAACACACCGTGCCAATGCAAAGAAGTACTTTCTTTTAATTGGTTGTGTACTACAATTTCGGCAGTATCACCTTCTGTAAAAGTTAGGGTAGGCATAGGTATTTGTCCGTTTACGGCAATCGCTCTTTTTTCTTTTCCTGCATAGTTTACAAGTGTGTCTTTTACGTACAAATCATAACGAACTACTTTTTGGGCAAAGAGTGAAGTTGTTGTTAATAACATTATGGCTATCGGCAACAGTTTTTTATAAATATTGTTTTTAGTATCCATTTTAAGAATTTCATTTTATTGATATAGAAAATGGCGTAGACCGCAGGTCTACGCCATTTTTGTTATTTAATTGTTTCTGTTGTTTTGCCACAAGAGAGCATAGAAGAACCATAATATGGGTTTTTGATTGTATTTTCTTTACTCAACCAATTTGCACCTTTTCCATCGTTAAACATTGGGCAATGCTGATAATAAACAGAGGTTTCCTGTTTTGAAACTTTAATCAGTTTGTAGATATTGTCGGAAAGCGTTGTAAAGTGGTCTCGCTGATGTCCTACGTCTTTCGTTTCAGCAATATGTTCTGCGTCAAAAGCGAGGTCTTTCATTACCTGCATAAAAACGCTGTGTTCTTCGGTTGATAATGCTTCCATTTTTACAGAGTAAATAGCGTTGTTCAAATCTTTGGCTTTTGCAGAAGCCATATTACCGTCTGATTTTACTAACGCATCTTTTATGGAAAAATAATTGTCAAATACTGCTTTCAGCTGATTAGCATTTTGCGGTGTTTCCGTCATTGCCGAATGGTTGTGCATTTCCATTTTTGAAGTATCGGTTTTTGACGTTTCCGTCTTTGTAACTGTTTTGTTCACACGTTCGTACTGGCAACATTCAGGTAATTTTGCATATACATCATCAGGGGCAAGAAATTTATCATTGTCGTAACCTGATAAGGCTATGCGTTTCAAGATTTCGTCTTGATTGGTCTTTTTTGCATCGTATGTAATGGTTGCCATTTTTGTGTCTTTATTCCAATCTACTTCGGCTGCTTTTTTAATGTTTCCTGCTTTTTCTATGGTAGTTTCACACATTCCACAATTACCGTAAATTTTTACGCTTTCGGTTTTAGCGTTTTTGATTTGAGCGTTACTAACTCCAAATGACAGAATTATCAATACTGTCATTAAATATTTTAATGATTTCATTTTTGAAAAATTTTTTGATTTTTGAAAATAATAAATTGTGAAAGCAAGTTATTTGCTTTCAATTGGACAGTCCTATGGCTGTCAAGGCAAGGGTTTAGCTAATTTTTGGTGGTAGCCAAATGGAAAGAATTCCTGAAGAATAATGAGTTTCTTGGTAATAAAAATTTGGTTTGATGAAAATTACTTTCACTTGTGAAAGTTGAGCAAAAAACGGAATTGTAAAGTTTATTCCATTCGTTGGACAATGACAATTTGGATTACCACATTTTCCGTCACAATCCTTTCCGTGTTTACCGCAATGTTCCGTTACATTATTGCAAGTTTCTTTATTGTCCACTTCGGAATCAGATTGTTTGTTACAGGAAGTTTCCGTTTTATCAGATTCTGTACCACAAGCGTAGGACTGCACAGGTGTCAGAAAGAAACCTGTTAGTATTATAAATATTATGTAGTAAAATCTTGTCATCTAATAATGTGCAAAGTTACAAATTTTATTCAGTCGAGCGTTGGCAAAATTCAAGCTCTTTTGGTTTTTTGTTTTGGCTTTGTGTGTCGGCAAAAAACCAAATGTGTTTGAATGTGCGGTTGGTTTTTTACAATGAGGCACAACGTTTGGCAGCTACCCGAAGGTGGCGATTTCGGAGCGATTCATCGTTAATCAAGCACAAACTTTGATAGAACCACAAAGCTTGATTTATCCACTGAACCGCCACTTTTGGGTAGCTGCTGTTTTGCACTGCCATTAATTGTCGGGTTTAATTATTATTTCAACAATAAAGTCTTCATCTTCTTGATTTAAGTCGTTCTGAATACCTTTTGGGTTTGTAATTCGTCCTTCTGGGTCATAGGTAAAACATATAAGTCTTTTACAGTCTGGATGGGCTTTGTATTTAGCTTTGTCTTCAATAAGCTGTTTTCCTAAATCCTTGTCTGCTAAGCCCTGTCTTGTCATTTTAACTTCTATGACAAGTTGTTCATTTTTCAATAAAAAGTCCATTCGGGAAGAACCACCTGCATAACTTGGAGTCCATTCTTCTTTTCTTATATCATCAAAATGAAGTTTTAGCAAACAATGTAAAAGGTCTTGAACATCATATTCGTCTTGAACATCTAATGTTGGTTTTGAATTGTATCTCTTCCGTAACTGAACAACTACGGAATGAAATCTGTCAAAAATCACCTTAAGCAAATCAGCTTGAGTTAAAGGCTTATTTGTTTTGATGGGTGTTGCGGTGTAACAAGCCTTAAGGGCTGCAATTAGTTTTGTATGATGTCTTTCAAAATCGTCTTGTTCATATCCCGAAATAAATCTGTCATCAAATTTTTTGTAAAGTCTGAATACAGAACTGTTTTCTCCAAAATTTTGAATAATAAAATCTTCAACTGTAGCTATCCAAGCTAAAAATTCATCAGATGGTTTGCTATAAACTCCATACTGACTTCTATAGCTATTGTTAGCAAATGAGTAGGTTTGACCTTGAGATATCAATTCGTCTATTCTTTCTTTCATTTAGCGTCTTGTCTTTTATGGTTGTGCATAACATGTGTATATACGCATGTTTTTAAACCGTAATTGCTGTTATCCCGCACATGTGCGCAAGTTAATGATTCCAAATATAAATTTAAAAGTAAAGCTTTTGCAGTACGGA